>JBOGMZ010000010.1:0-120119 GCA_050746945.1 Candidatus Acidiferrales bacterium
CCTCTTTCAACACCCCGACGATCTGCTCTTCACTAAAGCGGCTCCTTTTCATGGCGCTTCTCCTCTCGCGGTCTTATACCCGGAGAAGCTAAGTTTTGACTGGACCAAATTTCGGGGAGCAGGTCAGCCCAGTATGGATTTTCACGGGAACAGGCATACATTTTAACGAGCGTTGCGGTTGATCTGAGGATCAGTGAAGCGGTGAATTTCCCGAATGTTCTAGTTTCCGCATTCTTACCGCTCGATATCTTTGAGGCTTGAATTCGACCTTGTTTCGTCTGAAGACCTAGACTCCACACCAAAAGCCTGCCTAACTTGGTAATCCAACTTCCTCTTGAGGTTTTTGCTGAGTCTGCCGGCGGAGAAGTTTCCCCAACACCAACTGGCATGCGAAGCTCGCCAAGAAGGAATCAATTGCAGGCAAGAAAGTCAGATGGATAAAACCAAACCCCATTTCTGCTCGGTCTGCCGTCATGAAGCCGGTGAGGATACCCGCGAAAAGAGAGATGATAGCGATGGGCCGAAACCGGTGGGTGTCCTCGGGTGGACTAAATTGATAAAGATGGCGCCGCAAAATGTAATCCGCCGTGTAAACACCAGAAATCGGAGGCACTGAGACGCTTAGTAGCACCAGAAAGGAAACGTATCTGGCTACAATCCCGAACAATGCCACGCCGGTCGCGAAGACCCCGCCGAAGATAGTTAATTTCCACTTCGGCGCACGACGAACGATCGCTGACAGATTGAGACTCGCACTGTACAAACACGAATTCATGTGGAACCAACACGTGATTGCGACAACCAAGATGACGATAGAACCCCACCCTTGGAGGGCCATCACCTTAACAAAGTCGGATTGTTTCGTGGCAGCCGTCAAATAGCAAGCGATCAGAACAAAAAGTGGCAATCCCAGACAGAGCCCACTCACCACAGCGATTGCTGAATGCAGTGGACCCTTCGAATATCTCGTGTAGTCAGGCAAGAGCACAGCGAGGTTCAAATAGGAGCCCACGATTATGGAGACCGCTGTCGCGTATTGTATTGGCTGGCTGAACGCCTTGCGAGCCACCACATCGTGGACGGAAGTGGTGTACAGAACATAGAAAAAGTAGGTTAAGACGACCGCCAAAAGTGCTGGGACCATCAGGAATGCGAATCTCTCCATGGAACGGTAGCCGAAGATTGTCACCACAATCATCAGTAAGCCGGCAGCGACCGACAGCGACGGTTTGGACAAATGAGCGGCCCAAGCCACGCCCGAGCTGCTGCGGAGCGAGTCGGTGAAGATTTCCATGTTCATAGCCGCCCAACAGAACATGTCTAGCGCGATAATTGCCGAAATAATTCGGGACCCAAGACTGCCGAAAGCAAATTTCAACGTCATTCCTGTCGAGAGACGGCTTTTCGTTCCGACATGAGATGCAAGCACACAAATCGGCATTGCGATCAAGCTTCCCCATATGATTGCCGAGAACGCCACTTTAAATCCCATTCCAGCGGCAAGATTGCTCCCGAGCACCATGGGCGGGATTCCAACGCAAATCCCCAGAAATACGGTACTGATCGAGAACCAACCTCGAGCTTGTTGGGTGGGAACTCGCGAACGCTCGTAATCAGTGAGAGCGCCGCCGACTTCGCTCGGTGGGTGATCTTTGTCGTTCACAGTGAAACCAGTCGCAAGGGCAAAGTCGCTATACGCCGACCGGCTTCGCCGCCCAAACACTCACAATCGGGCACCAAGTGACAATCGTGTTGGCCGAGACAACCGCGTCTCGAAGTCTTTGAGCCAGAGAATCGATGCGAACCTCATCGGGACTTGCGATTCGTGCTCTCTCGAGGACTGGAAGGATGCTTCGCATGCTCTCAGTCATGATTTCGTATCCAGGAAAATCAGGGCCAGCCCCGACGATCGTGTCCATGTGGAGCTTAGTTTCGTTCAGCCCGGAGAGAACAAATGTTCGGTAAAGATCTAGACCCATCCGGACATGGACCTGGGCCTTCCGGTTTGCCGTCCGTCCCCATCGAAAGCACTTTTCGAAAAGAGGAGTCCTCGGACAGCAGATTGGAATGCGACTCATGTCAAGTTCTTGAAAAGCGATGATTCCCCCTGGTTCGAGCCACCTCAGTAAAGATTGGACAGCTGCAACCGGGTTGGCCTGATACATGAGCACGTACCTTCCCACCGTAGCATCGAACAAACAGCCAAAATCGTAACTTCGAAAGTCTCCTTGCACAAAACTCACAGTTCTTAATCCTGCGGCATCAACACGCTTGCGCGCCATCGAGAGCGCTCCAGCATCCTGGTCGATGCCAACAATCTTGCCTGAATCGCCCAACAATTTGGCGAGAAGCAATGACACATCGCCAACCCCACAGCCAACGTCGAGAATGCTCATTCCAGGTCCAATTCCGGCTTCCTTGAACGCGTGCTCCGTGAATCCACTGATCCACTGTGCCTGGGCGATCAGTCGTTCATATTCCCGGTTAGTTCGCCCAAGAAGGTATTGTGCGTCCGACCGGCTGCGTGGATTGGCCATCAACTCTCCCAAGCCACTACCTCGCGTGACAAATGGTGTGCTTCCGATCCGAGTGGTCCTCTCGGGACGGGCCCTCATTCGACACCGCTAAAAAAACCGAAAGGCTGCAACCCGGTCAAGAATCGAGTTTGCCAGATTTTCTTGTTACCACGAGATTCCTTCGAAGCTTTCGAGTGGCAGCCTTGTCGACCCCGAACCACTCGCCTTTCCTGACAATCGCTACCTTGTATGACTTCAGGGCCTTGGGGCATGAGACATAGCCGTCCTTCACGTCGTCTAGAACCTTCTCGGGATCACGTTCCCACGGAAATCCAAATCCTCCACCTCCCCCTGAACGGATGCTGAGGATTTCTGCGGATTTCATCAGAAAGTTCGTCACCTTTCGAACCTTCCTCTCGCCACGCGTCCCGGGGCTAAAAACCGCGTCGTTCGCGGCACCATCCTCGCCGCCAAAAATGCCCCATGGCTTGTAGTCATGCCGGTCGATACTGGTGAGACACCAACTCCTGGCTGACAAGATTTGAAAGTCTCGAAGGTGTCCCAATCCACCCCGGAATTTCCCGGGCCCGCCGCTGTCTTCATACAGGGCGAACTGGAGCAAACGAAGGGGAAACTTGTGTTCCACCAGTTCAGTAGGGTAGTTCTTGCTGTCACCGTCCATAATCGCGATAAGGCAGTTTTCTCCGTCGATGCCCTCGCAGGCTCCCCAGCCCCCACTCGAAGAGTCCAAATGGATGAAATCTCGATCTTTGCGAGAGTCAAACCCGGATATCGAAAGTACGCCGATGTCGCAATAGTGCCCCGCCGGAACTTTTCCAGGCAGAGCCGGGGCGAGTGCTTTGAGAATCGTGTCGATGAGTGTGAGGAGGTGCACATAGAACAAACACACCGGCGCGGGATACTTTGCATTGAACATGGAATCTTCAGGGACGATAACTTTGAGCGACCGGAAGCTCCCCTCGTTGATCGGCACCCATGGCGTAGTAACGCACTTAAACCCCACCCGAACCGCAGAGATCGTCGCCGCCAATCCGCAGTTGATCGGACCCTCGTTTTGCGTCTGGCTGCCCGTCAAATCCACAGTCATTTCCGATCCCTTAACGGTGACCGTTACCCGAATCGGAAGAGGCTTACCGTCGAGTTTCAGACTGTCGTTGTCGATGAACCCTTCGGCCTTGTAAATTCCGTCGGGAATCCGTTCCACGGACAATCGTGCCATTTTGTCCGCATGATTCATGAATTGCTCTTTCGCGGCGAGAACTCTTTCTTTCCCATACTTGTCGAGAATTGCTTTGAAGCGTTTCTCCCCCGTTCGACATGCAGCAATCTGTGCTCGCAGATCGCCCAGCACGCTCTCACTGACCCGGACGTTGTACTTGATGATGTCCATCACGGGCTTTACCAACTGCCCCGCGTCATATAGCTTCACTGAACGAAACCGGATTCCTTCGTGGTAGATGCTCAGGCTGTCGTTCGAAGAGCTGCCAGGGTCTTTGCCACCCACATCCAACCAGTGCATCTTGGTCACGCTGAATCCGACAACTTCATCCTGATCGAAGACGGGAACGACGCAAGTAACATCCAGCAAGTGCGTTCCCCCGGCGTATGGGTCATTCATCATGTAGAGATCGCCGGGCCGAAATCTGTCCAACCCACCGATGTCTTCCGTGATTTCCCTGACGCACTCACGCAGCGTCCCAAGGAAAACAGGAAGGCCAGGAGCTTGCGCAATCATGTTGGCCTCGGCATCGAAAACACCTACCGCGAAATCGCAATTCTCAAAAACGACTGGATTATAGGCGGTTCGCATGAGGTTAAATTTCATCTCTTCTGCGGCGGAGATGAATTGATTCCGAATCACTTCAGTGGTAATCGGATCAACTCTCGCCTCATGTTCGGTACTCTTCGGCATCGTTTCTCCTTAAACCGATTCCCCCATCACTTCGGGTTCTTGCTTAGGTCTCTGCGCGAGCAGTTTTCCAAGCATATATTGGCATCCGAAGGCAACCAGGAAGGAGTCGATCGCCGGCAGATGGGTCAGATTGAAGAGGCCCATTCCCATTTGTCCGCGAGGGTTGGTGACAAATCCGGCTAAGATTCCCGCAAACAATGCCACCACAGCGACGGGACGAAAGCGATCGACGCCTTCAAAGCTTCCCGCTCGATACAGATTCCTACGCAGGAGAAAATCCGCCGCGAAAACGCTGGCAATCGGAGGTAGCACGACGCTTAGAACCATGAGAAATGGAACGTAGCGGTCAACAATTCCTAACAACGCGATGCAAGTTCCCGCCAACCCCGCTCCCATCGTCAGCTTCCATTTGGGAATTCGCGGGATAATTGCTGCCAGGTTCAGACTCGCACTATACAAACACGAATTCATGTGAATCCAACAAGTCAGCACGATGATCAGCACCGCGGCTAATCCCCACCCAGCCGTGAGCATCAACTTCACGAAATCTTTTTCCTGACTTACGGCGGTTAAATATGCGCCAATCAGAACAAACGGGGGAAACCCGAACGTGAGTCCAAAAACGACCGCCAAAGCCGATTGGGTCGAGCCCTTTGAGTACCTGGTAAAATCCGGCATCAGTAAAGCTACTGAGAGGAATGTGCCCGCCACAATCGAGATCCCTACAGGGTAAGACATCGGCACGCCAAGTGCGGGCCGGGCGAGAACCTCACGAAAGGATGATCTCATGAGCGAGGAAATCAGGTATGAGAATAGGACTACCGCTAATAAGGGCACTGCCAAATACGCGAACTTCTCGACAGCCTTGTAGCCGAAAATCGTCAAGGCAGTCATCAGAATCCCAGCAATAACGCAAAGGACGGGCATAGCCAAGGAAATTCCCCACATCGATTGTGTGGAGTCCCGCAAGGAAGTGCCGAAAATTTCCGTATTCACGGCAAACCAGCAGAACATATCAAGTGCGATGATCGCGGAGATGAGCTTTGACCCGGCTGTGCCGAATGCGAACTTCAAGGTCATTGCGGTTGAGAGACGGCTCCGCACTCCGACATGCGCTGCCAGAATACAGATCGGTGTTCCTACTAGAGCCCCCCAAATCGTCGCCGTGATCGTCCGCTGCAATCCCATTCCTTCCACCAGTGCAGCCCCGAGGAGAAGAGAAGGGATGGCGACGCAAAGACTCATGAGAACAAGCGTCATACCCAGCAAACCGCGTCCTTCGAGTTCCGGGACCCGTGTCCGTTCATAATCCTCGAGCACGCCTCGAGCAGCAGAGATGGGGGGGCCTACTGCTTTAGAAACGATTCTCCCTCCTTTGGCTACCACACGATCCCCGCTTGATACCGCACCTCCTCGAGTGAGACCGGATCTATATTCAATGTGGGCCTGGAGAATGTTTGATTTTTCTTAATCGGGGCGGGTAGGCTGTCCCACAATCTGTTGCTGAACAGGATCAAACCAAACTTCTTCTGCTCCCGCAGTCGATTTAAGTCACCCACTTCGGAGATGCCTTTGAGCGTCATCACAACTTTTCGCGGTCTTACGAGTGACTTGAATTCCTCAAAAATGAGTCTTCCATACCGAGCCTTGTCCAGATCGGAAAAGACAAACAGGACGGTGCTGCCGTCACCCAGGCTCTCAATCCTCTTGACCAGTCGCCGATCCCAACGAAACTTCAGGCCCAGAACCTCTGCGCCTGTGCCCTTGAGCAGTTCGCGCAATTCGTCGAGATGGTATGCATTTGTAATCACCTTCGCGTTTTTGGCTATACGGTTTCGCACGGACTGGTTACGTAACTCATCGAATGTCACTCCACGGACATCCACACTCCACAGTTCAGCGATTTGTTTCGAAAATATTTCTGTTTCTGTCCGGTTGCATTCGGCGAACACCAGCTGGGATTCTTCGTTGGCAGCTCGAGTAAGGTACTGGTGAAAGTAGGAAAGGAAAGAGGACGGGTGAATCTGCAGTTTCTGCAGCCGTTGCAATGTTGTGTGCGCGATTTCTTCGCACTCCGCGAGTTTCCCTTGGTGTTTTTCCCTAGCGGCCGCGCTCGAGACCTGGGCACCCTTTCCTTGGCGAAGGATCACGAGCCCCATTTTTTCAAGCGACTTATAAACTCGCCAGATAGAGTTCTTCCCGATGCCTAAGTCTCTCTCTAAATCCCTGACCGACGGAAGTGTATCGCCAGGCCTCAGATGACCCACGGCGACGGCGAGCTTGATCTGGTCGAACAATTGACTGTGAACTGGAATTCGGCTTGCAGGGTCCACATAGAACCTCATCCTGCCTCCAGGAAATTGCTCGGCGCAATTAATCTTTGAGATTTAATCTCTTTCAGCGGGGCGCGCTCTGTTTCAACGAACATTTCAATGTACTGTCTTTGGGACAGTTTGAAAACTCTACACGCGAAGGGAATCAAATGCAACCGAAAGCAGATCTACTTCATAAGACATGGTCGGCGGAAGACCGCGGATAAGAAGATCCCGGCTTCCTCGTGGTTTGCTTGTGACCAGCATTTTCCCTCGTGAAAGGCCGGCCAGCACACTGATTTGAATCAACGGAGACCCGCTAGCTCGTCAACCCTTTCTCGACTACACTTCACAAGGCTGAAGTTGCGCCGAATAAAGACGGTGACCGTGGCCGAAAAGATGATCAGCAAGATTGGAACGCGCCCAAGAGAGAGCTTGGAATTCAAATGAGCCATTCGGGCCGCGGAGGACATCATGAAAGATGAATTCATGTTGAGAGCAATCCAACTATCAATTGACAACGTGAACTCAGGAAAAGGCGGGCCCTTCGCCGCTATTGTTGTTAGAGGAAACTCGATCATCTCCGAGGGGCGAAACCGTGTCACCCCGACGCACGATCCAACTGCGCACGCAGAAATCGTCGCCGTGAGGCAAGCGTGTCAAACGATAGGCCACTTCGAACTGAAAGGATGCGAGCTCTATTCGACATGTGAGCCTTGCCCGATGTGTTGGGGCGCCATCTATTGGGCTCGTCTGGACAAGGTCTACTTTGCGAACACGACCAGCGACGCTGCGAGTATAGGGTTCGACGATTCATTCATCGAACGAGAGCTGCGACTTCCATATCAACAACGTGGGATACAAGCAGAGCAAGTTCTCCGAAGCGAGGCGATTGAAGCCTTCCGAATTTGGGCAAGAAAAACTGACAAGGCACTGTATTAGATCCGATTTACTGCAAGATTGGAGACGCACCGTAGGAAATGGCCTGGATGAACTGCTGGGACTCCAAGATTGCAAATGGGAGGTTCTCAACTGTAGGGTGGGGAATAATCACTGTTATTTCGGCCGTGTTGCTGGCGTCCTTGATCGCACTCCTGAACAGCTAGTTGCGCCTGGATATCCCTAATCAATCTTTGCGAGGATCAACGGCAGGAGAAACTCCTGCAGCCTTTGGCTTTGCTCAAAGGCCAAACTCTCAAATTGAATTCCCATGCAGTCGTTACCTGACAGGCGGGCAACCCGTCCTGCCAATTCAAGTCCTGGTGTCCCTGGCTTGGTTTCCAAAATCACGCGCACGCGCGTCCCTACGGGGATCGCATCGGACGCTTGCACGAACATTTCGCCAAGGCTCAGATCAAGAGTCACCCCTCCGAGCCGTTCCTCTCCGTATTGTAGGGAGACCTTGCAGCTCGTCTTCACGCGGTGGTAACGTCGTGCCTCGCGCATGATGGAACTCTCCGTCACACGAATCAGACGCAGAATCCGCTGCCGATCAATCGGTTTAAACAGGAAAAAGCTGGCACCTGCCTCGAACGCCCGCGCGAGAGTTCCACGATCTTCTTCGCACGTGATAATCACAACCGGCGTAGTCCGATTCAATCCTTCGGCTCGTATCGTTCGAGTGAGTTCGATGCCGTCTTGCGGCGGCATGCGAACGTCTAGAAAGATCGCGTTGAATTTCTCTTTTGTAAGACGTTTTGCAGCTTGGTTGCTATCTGTGAATGTGACGCATTCCATTTCGGCATATATCAACACCTCTTGGATCAACTCGCACATGGCTGGATTATCGTCAACTACGAGAACTCGGCTCGGCACACTCATCTCCAGGTCAATTCTGGACCATAACCGCTTGGAAGGATTCCAACTGTCTTCAGCGTGAAGATTGCAGCTTTTCGGTGTGGTCCAGCCATCGCTCAAGCTGTTTGCGGAGCAACTTGAAATCCACAGGCTTGGAGATGCATGCGTTGCAGCCGGCTTGAATCACTCTTTCCTGATCCGTGACCATTGCGTGTGCTGTTACTGCGATCACCGGGAGATGCTGCAATTCAGGATTCCGCCGGACCCTTGTGGCCACGGATAGCCCGTCGTCCGCGCCAAGCTGCACATCGAGCAATACGGCATGTAGTGGCTCATTCCTCAGCACCGCAAGGGCCTGTTCCAAATTCTGTGCCGCCAGTGCCTCAAAGCCTTCCGCCTCCAGCCAATCGCAAAGAAGCTCTTGATTGGGTAGGTTATCCTCGACCACCAGGATGCGGCGCTTCATGATTTCACCGTGGACATGGGAGCCACCAATCGCTGCAACTGTTGAAGCAAGGATTCCTGCCATCGTTCCTCTTTACGGAATAACGCCCCTGCATTCGTCCGAATATAATGCCTCTCGGCTGGGGTCAAATCTTTGCTCGTCAACACAAAGATAGGGAGGTCGGCTGTTCGAGAATCGGTTCGCCATTCAGAAAGCAGCTGGAATCCGCTTGTCCCCGGCAGAATCAGTTCGAGGATCACGAGTTCGGGCAGGGAATCCGCCACTTTCGCGCGGGCCTCTGCACCGTCCGCAGCCATTCCCACCGCATATCCATTTTTAGACAGCAATTCAGCGATGAACTCGCGCGTCGGCGCATCGTCTTCGACTACCAGAATTGGCTGTGCTTGCCCAGTTCTTCTGCGGTGACTCATGCAGCGTTTCACAGCGGCCAGCAAGGGCACCCTCTCCACAGGCTTTACGATGTACTCGTCCGCCCCGAGAAGTGCACCGGTGCTCGGCTGATCAACGATCGTGACCACAATCACAGGAATCTTGGCCGTGCGCGGATCACTCTTCAAGCTTGCTAACAGCTCCCAGCCATTGAGCGGCTTCATGATGATATCCATGGTGATGGCGACGGGTTGTACCTTGGCTGCCATCTCGACGACCGCACTCGGCGGATCACATAACACCACGTCGTAGCCTGCGGAAACGAGATGCGACTGGACCAGGTGTGCAGCCGCTGGATCGTCTTCCACCACGAGGACCCGTGCTGATTCACCCGCTTGGAAGCCCTGCACGCTCTGACCGCATTCGGCAGTCCGAACTGTCGCGACAGTCGACAAGGTAAAGTAAAAGCAACTTCCCACGCCCAGTTGACTTTCAAGACCCAGGTGACCCCCATGCAATTCAACCAATCGTTGCGTAATCGCCAGCCCTAGGCCGGTACCTTCCACGGCTTTGCCAGTTTGGGTCGACCGATAAAATGCCTCAAAGATGCGCTGTTGCTCTTCGGGAGGAATGCCAGGCCCCGAGTCGCGAACCTCCACCCGGACAAGCTCACCAAGCTGTCGGGCCGCTAGTTCAACCCTTCCCCCTTCGGGCGTGAACTTGATTGCGTTGCCAATCAAGTTCATCAACACCTGCTTGAATCGTGTGGCGTCGGCCTTGACACTTAGATCCGGCGAGGTGTTTACCACCAAGGACTGGAACTTCTTGTCGGCGAGAGGACGCATCGTGTCAACAACCTCGGCAAACGAAGACATGAGCCGCACATTCTCAATCGCCAACTGCAGGCGTCCTGCCTCGATCTTCGAGAGGTCCAGAATGTCGTTGATCAACCGGAGGAGGTGCTTTCCTCCTGTGTGAATGTGGGTGACGTAACGCTGCTGGCGCTCGTTCAGAAGACCGTAGCGCTCCTCGGCCAACAAATCCGAAAAACCAAGCACCGCATTCAGTGGGGTCCGCAGTTCGTGGCTCATGGTAGAAAGGAACTGGTCCTTGAACTTACTCGCGCGCTCAATTTCCTCCTTCGCCCGGAGAACGGAATCCGAAAAGGCTTCCACTTCCTTCTTGGCGGCTTCCAGTTCTGCGGTTCGCTCCCTAACGCGCTGCTCCAATCCGTCGTGCGCGTTCCGCAGTGCCATTTCACTCTGCTGAATCTGCTTCAACATCTCGTTGAAAGCGTCAATCAGGATGGCTAATTCTCCCTGGGTGCCGGCCGGGGTTGCGCGGACAGAATAGTTCTTATCGCGCGAAACAGCCTTTGCCACTTCAGCCAAGTTCACGATCGGATCCGCAACCGATTTCCGGAAGATGGACGAAATGAACAGCGCCGCGATCAGACATGCGAACAAGACAAGAGCCGCAATACCGGCGTATCGGCTCAACCGCTGATACAACTCCTCGACATCTGACCGGATGTAGACACTCCCGGTTTTCTTGCCCTCGAACACGATGGAGCGGACAAGGACGACTTCGTGGTTCTTGAACTGATGAAATTCCGGCTTACTTGCAGGGATGGGAGGAAGTTCAGGGATCGATCCATTGCGATCACGCGAATAGGACGCGAAAAGACGCCCGTCGGGCGTGTAAATCCCGGCGGAAATGATGTTATGGGCCGCCTTAAAGGCCGACAGAGTATTGTCGGCCGACTGTGAATCGTTGAACAGAAGGGCCGAGACGCTGTTCGACCCAATCATCTGCGCTTGCGTGGAGAGATTCCGCAACATGTTGCCCCGGAAGGTGACCATATCGTACGTCATGAAAGCGGCACATGCCAGTAGCAGCGCCGCGCCGCTCACGAGCATGTTCATCCAGGTGAGTTTTTGCGCGATGGAATGGTTGTGAACTTTGAGCATGGCTCTCAATCTCCAGGTGGCGCGTTTCGCCTAACGGCGGCCGCCACTTTGAGCAGTTCGGAGCTCAGAGTCAGTTTTGCGTTTTCAGCGCTGGTCAAGTTGATCTCGAACCGAACCTTGTTTCCCTCCACGACGAACTGGATCATGCCGCCTCGCCGCGAGAAGCCGGGCATATCACTGACCGTCAGCACTCCCGATTCATCGATCACCGCCAAAATCTCCTTCAGATGGTTTTCCTCTGTGGAGCTGATGAACAGGATGCGGCAAGGCCCCGAGTCCTGCGGTTTAGCGATTCGCCGAATTGCTACGGGCTTTCCGCCAAGGTTTTCTCCAACGAGAATCGAATCGAGAGCCCGACCGAAAGGATCCTGGCCAAGCACACAAAAGTTGAATGAGTTGTCCCTCTCCGCTGGGATTGCGGCCGGCCATTTCACAAATTTTCCAAAGTTAAAGAGATATGCCGCTTTTACTTGATACTCACTTGGTTTGGACTGCTGGGCAGGCAAGCCGGAGGCCGAGAAGAGGGTCAATGCGATCCCCATCATCCGGAGAGAGGACATTCCACACCGCAGGCGAATACTCTTGCGGCTGTGAGCGCCAACTAGAATGCTCAAAGATCGACTCGCGCAAATCATGGAAGTTCTTCCAATCGCCTCGTCCACGTCACTTTTCCGTAGACGCTTCTCTTGATCCCCACTAGCGGGCCAGGATCTCCTCCAAATTCTGGATGGGACGGTTGCAGAAGGTTTTGACCCACGGCCGAAAACTCCAGATACTCCCGAAAATGCCATCCCAGCCGCACATCTGCAGTCTGATATTCGGCTACCTTTTGCGCAGGCAACTTACTGACATAGCGATGCGTCACGTCGAGCTCGAATCGTTTTGGCAGGGTAAGCAGAGACTGGAAGCCCACGATGTGATGAGGGCTCGCACCCAGGTAAGTACTAAGCACATTTCCGACGTCCGTGAACCCGGGCGCGTCCCTCAATGACATGTGCAGGAAGGAATATGAACCCCGCACCTTCCACCAGGGCGTGACCTGCCACTCCGGTGCGATTTCGGCTCCCACCGTGTGACCCTCGATCCCGTTGGCATAGGGCAGCAAGAGCAGGAAGTGCGTCGGGGGCGGCGTTGTCGCTACGGCGAAACTGAGTGTCCCGTAGCTCTGTAAATCGTGGTAGATGTTGTAAAAGGTGGCGATATCCAAGTAGACGTGAGGGGTGATGGTCGTGCGGTAGCCCGCTTCGTAGCCCAGCAATCGCTCGGAGTGAAAATTAGGGTTGCCGGTGATGTCGAAATACGCCGGAAATTGCAATGTTGGCGACGCCGGGGCCGCGAAGATGGCAAACTGAACGTCCTGTTCCTGACGGGAAGGGGTACGGACCGCTCGGGTTACCCCGGCCCAGAAGGTCTGGCGATCGGTTGGCGTCCACAGCAAGCGCACGCTGGGCTGATATTCAAAGCCGCTGAAATTGTTGTGCTCTAGCTTCGTGCCGCCAGTCAGCGTAAGTTTGTTGCTTACGATTGGGAATTCGTACTGGACAAAACCGCTGAAAATTGTGTCAGTTTGCTTGTTAGGAAGAAAATTCACGCCCGGCGACGATTGGATGAAATTGCTGGGGCTCATCCGCGCCCCCAGGCCCCATGTGAGCTTTTGGTTGCCGTGGATGCGCTTATGTTGCACGAAGTCAAAATCGAAAGTGTTGCGTGTTTCGCCCAGCTCCACGTCTTGAAAGATGGTCCGGTCGAAGTACGCTTGAAACTGAATATCGGAGCCTTCTCCCATTTGGTGTTGCCAGCGGGCCACGATGTTGCCGCCGGAAACATATGCGGTGTCGTTCGGAAATATCTCGGCGGGCGGAGTGAAAGTGGCGAGAGAAATTCGCTCACCGGTCTCGCCCCGGTAGATATCGCCTTGGACTGTAAAAGTATCCCGGTCGCCCTTCTTCCAATCCGCGCGAAAGCCCATCTGTCCGAGCCGCCAGTCATCGAATCCAACGTTGTCAGAGTGGGATTCGGGGCCGCGGAGAAAACCCATTCCATAGACGCGGTAACTGAAATCTTTTCCTACTGAGCCGCCAAATCGGGCTGCGCCAACGCCTTGGTTTACGCCCCCGCCTCCGAATGTGGCGAGTGTGCCCTGCGTATTGTTCGCGTTCTTTGTGATGATATTGATGACGCCATTGACGGCGTTCGCGCCCCAAATCGTCCCGCCGGGACCGCGGATCACTTCGATCCGGTCCACGTCTTCGAGCACAAGGTTTTGGACATCCCAATAGACTCCCGAGAACAGCGGTGTGTAGACACTGCGGCCGTCGATCAGAACAAGCAAGGATTTCGAGAATTGGCCGGCAAAACCGCGAATGGCGATGGACCAATGGTCGGAATCAACCCGCGCCACCTCCACGCCTGGTGCGAGGCGCAACACCTCTGGAATGCTCGTCGCACCGGATCGGCGGATATCTTCTTGAGTGATCACGAAGATTGCGGCCGCAGTTAGTCGAGCCTTAACCGGTTCCTTCGAGACAGTCGTCACCACTACATCGCCGAGTTGTTCAAGACTAAGCTCCTTCAAATTCGCAGGAGGGATTTGCTCGCTTTGCACATCTTGAGCCCAGTTCTTCTGGGTAGGTGCTATGACTGGGAGCAAAATGGAGAGGATGATTGCGCCCGCGACACGCCGAATAGAAGGTCGGTGGGTGCTGGGGGAAACGAACCTCTTTTGCGCTTTGTTCGGAAGGGACCTAGCGCTCATTTTTGGCTCAAACCCGTGCGAACGGAAGCGTCGATCCGCTGACCAATGACTCAAGTTCATCCACCAGAGAACCATCCCACCATCCGCGTCTCACTTCATCTCGCAGCAAGCCAAGAGCTTCCTCCGTTCGGAGGGCGGTTCGGTACGGCCGCTCGGTAGTCAACGCATCATAAACATCGACTGTTTGAAGAATCCGCGCGGTGAGTGGGATTTCGTCGCCTTTGAGCCCGTCGGGATATCCTGATCCATCGAGTTTTTCGTGATGGTGACGGATCACCGGCAGCACGAGGCGAAAGGACTTCAAGGGGGCACAGATCCGCTCGCCAGTAACAGGGTGCTGCTTCATGATTTTCCACTCATCTTCCGTCAGCGGACCAGGCTTGGCCAGAATGTGTTCCGGCACGGCTATCTTGCCAATGTCGTGGACCACCCCGGCTCGACGCAGCGCCACGCGCAGTTCCTCGGGGAGCCCGAGTCGCTCCGCAACGGCCACCGAGTATTTCGACAGGCGGTCACAATGTCCTTGGGTGTAACGATCTTTCGCTTCGATACTTAGTGCCAAGCTGAACAGGACTGTCTCGGCGCTTTCCAGTTCGTCGGTAAATTCCTTCATGCGCAGAAGCGACCGAACGCGTGCCAGGAGTTCGTGCTTGTTGATCGGTTTGTTGAGGAAGTCATCCGCCCCGCACATGATCCCCTGAATGCGATCATCCGAGCTCGTCAATCCCGTGACCAGAACGACTGGGATGAACCGAGTTTCCGGGCGAGACTTGATGGCGAGACATGCGGAGAACCCGGTCTTTCCGGGCATCATCACGTCGAGCAAAGCCAGATCTACCGAATCATCGTGGATGGCCTGCAGTGCTTCCTCGCCGTCCTTGACACAGATTACGCTGTAGCCTTCCCCAGCAAGTATCCCCGAGAGAAGGTCTCGATTTGCTTCGTCGTCGTCGGCGACTAAAATGCCTGATTTAACCCTAGTCGACACGGACATAGATTTCTCCAACCGGGAGGCCGGCGCGAGAGGGAGATTTGGGCGCAGACGCCGAACTGACCTCCAGCGGATCTGTCAAGAACCGCGCCCTTTTATTTTAGTAGCTGGCTCGAATTGTTGGGGTTTTTGTAGCGGGCAATACTACGATGAGTTAATAGCTGCCCTCAGATTCCGACACACTCAATGCTGGCTTTGGAGGATCAAAACGATGTGGTTCTAGCCCAGCGCATTCATTTGCTGCGCCACTCGAAAGACAATGGCTTAGCAGATCAGGATGTGGATGCCTTTTGTCACGAGTGAAATAGGGGGTGATAAGCGGATACCTGATGGCATAACGAAGTCGGCCTCACAACGAGCCGAGTAAACTGTGACCCGGACCCCGTATCTTAGACATAAAGGTCGATCAGGGATTACCATGACGATAACATGGCCAACAAAAAATATCATCGCGTCCCGCAGGACGTGAAGGCGGACATTCTCCGCCGCGTGAAGGAGGAAGGAATACCAGTTTCGCAGGCCGCAAAAGATGCGGGCATTTCGGAAGCTGCGATCGACGACTGGCTGGGAAAAGGAGCGAGCGGCGCTCCCTCGTGGGCGGAGTTCGTTCGTCTCCAGAAACAGAACCGCGAATTGTTCGAGGTGGTGGGCGAGCTCACCGTGAAGCTCTCCCAAGCCCAAAAAAAGAATTGAGCGAAAAAAGAAACGCGTCCGCCATGGCGCGGGTGATGGGCGTCTCGCGGGCATCGCTCTACTACGCGGCAAAGCAGCCCGCGAAAGACTGGGCGCTCAAGGTGCGGATCGAGGAAGAACTGCGCAGGCGCCCGTCGTACGGATCGCGTCGCTTAGCACAAGCCCTCTGCGTGAACCGAAAACGAACGCAGCGGGTCATGCGCCTTTTCGGGATCAAGCCCTATCGCAGGCACGGCAAGAGATACCGGAAACGCAAGGTAAAACGTATGTTCCCAAACCTCCTGCTCGAAGTAATGCCGTCATATCCGAATCACGTGTGGGTGACCGATTTCACAGAACTCACGTTCCACGGGCAGAAGGTGTATGTTTCGACCATCCTCGATCTTTTCACGAGAAAACTGATGGATGTGCAGGTCGCGGTGCGCAAAGGAGCAGCGCTCACGGTTGCGACCCTGGCACATGCGCTCTTCAATCATCCGCGGCCCGTGATTCTCCATTCGGACAACGGCAGCGAGTATACAGCAAAAGCGTATCTCGACCTCCTCGAAGCATCCGGCATCACGGTCTCGCGTTCGGCGCCGGGTTGCCCTGGGAGAACGGATACCAGGAATCGTTCTACGACAAGTTCAAAGTAGACTTCGGAGATCCGAACCGCTTCGCCTCATTGGGCGAGCTTACGGCTGAGATCTACCGCACGATGTGGGAATACAACCACGAGCGGAACCATTCCGCCCTCAAGATGCCGCCATCGGTGTTCGCGGAGAAGTTAGCAGCTTAGCAAAACAAAAAATCGGCGAAAAAATCGCCGAAAATCAGATAGAAACACTGTCTAAAGAAAGGGGTCCTTTACAAAGCGCACACGCTGTTGATACCGCAACGGTTTCAGTCCAACTTCGGTCCAATTCAAGAGCAAGATAAATGACGCGCTTCCTCGTAAGCGACACCAGACGCGGCACTTAGAGTTTTGTAATGCATAGCTTCTAAGCAGAATCGCGCAGGTTCGAGTCCTGCCGGGCGCACCATCTCATTGAACTGAAAAGAGTAAGAAGAATCATTCTTCACCGTTGAATCTCTGCTCGCCGAATAGAGAGTCGATGATCAATTTCCCTCAAGCTAGGTGGAAGGCCTGCTTCACAGGCAGGCGCGTCCTGGAGTCAACCCCTATACGATCTGCAGTCTTGATCCTTCCTCTGCACTGGTTTTCGTAGGCACACTGACCGCCCTAACGCCAGCAGCGACGTCCTCGCCCGGTTGGAATCTGGCGACATTTGACGTTAGCGAATTCTTACAAGGAGAGAGAGCCCCCGCTGTCAGTACGTTGATGCGTAAGGGCCTCTGCGATGATGCGGGAACAACTCCCTCTGTTGGAGGGACATATCTAGTTCTGACTCACACTTTACCCAGGAGCTCTGGAAACCACGTATATCGCGCCACAGGCCCACGATTGAAGACAAAAAGCCCACGCCCGCCAAATCGGGATCGAGGCAAGTCCCGAATTCATTTTCGCCGCTGGCATTCCACGCCGACGCGCCACTTTACATCCCAGGTGCCAAGACTAGGATTCCAGCAGAGCCCGCAACTTGTGAGCATATCTGCGACTCGACGTGACCACCGTTCCTTCTGCCAGTATGATGTCGTATACCCCATCGAACATCGGACGAATCTCGCTAATGCGGGCACTGTTCACGATGGCCGATTTCCGGACTCGGATGAAGTGGTGTGGCGCCAGCTTCTCTTCCAGGTGTGCCAGGGTTTCCCGCAACAGGTGACTGTCGCTGGCGGTGTGTATGCAGGCATAGTTTCCCGTGGCTTCGATCCACGAAACGTGGGAAACGGGAACAAAGAAAATCCGCTTCTTGTCCTTTACCACAAAGCGTTCCAACGGGCGGAGACTACGGAGGGATTGGAGCAGTGGTTCGAGACCTCGATTTGCTTTCCCGCGCTGTTCGAGGACCTGACGTGCGTGAACCAGGGCCTTGGCAAATCGCTCCTTATCATACGGTTTCAAGAGATAGTCAACAGCGTGCACTTCGAATGCACGAATGGCGTGCGCATCGTGAGCCGTGACAAAGACATATACGGGAGCGGGGCCGGTCGAGGGCTCCACATTCTCGATGACTCCAAAACCATCCAGATCAGGCATCTGCACATCGAGAAAAACGATGTCGGGATGAAGCTCATTGATCTGCTCCACCGCACTTATTCCGTTCGCCGCCTCGCCTACAACTTCAATGCCGTCGTGTTTGGCCAGATAGCGACGGATACCGCGGCGGGCAATCGGTTCGTCATCGACGATGAGGACTCGCGTCTTCAAGGGAACTCCTCAGTGGAATGGTGATGATGGCCTCGCAGCCTCGACCGTCGCCCCCGGTGAGTTCCAGCGACGCCTCGTCCCCGTAGAGCTGTTTCAAGCGTGACTGAACATTGGTGAGTCCGACGCCGAATCGCAGGCGCGATCCCGGTGCCGGACCCGGGCCATCATCGCGGACGCAGAGCGAAACTCTGCCGTTGCTGCGTTTGGCAGCGATCACTATCCGGCCTGCGTTGGAATCGGCGCTGATGCCGTGCTTGATGGCATTCTCAACCAGTGGCTGAAGCGCCAGACTCGGTACATAGACTGCGAGAAGCTCAGGTGGTACGTCCACGGTAACTTTCAAGCGATCATGAAAGCGTGTCTGTTCGATCTCCAGATACTTGCCGACGAACTCGAGTTCGCTCTGCAAGGTGATCTCGTTCTCCCGTCGTTCGAGGGCCATGCGCAGCAAGTCGCCGAGGCAGACCAGCAGATGGCTTGCAGCATCAACGTCTTCCTGCATCAGGATTCCAATGGTGTGAAGACTGTTGAACAAAAAGTGCGGATGTAACTGGCTTTTAAGGTTCTCCAGTTCGGCATGGGAGAGCTGCATCTCCAGTTGCGCCGCAATCGTCTGGCGCTCCATAGCGGCATGGTAAAAGTGGATCGACTGATACAAACCCACAACTAACCAGTACGTAAGCACGCCAGTAAAGCTCATAGATAGAACACTGGCTGCGAACGGCGGGAGAAGGCGCAGCACGGCGGGATCCGTTATGCGAAAAACGGATTGCACAAGTCCGCGGCTCAGAAAGTATTCAGTGACAGCTGCCAGGGGAGCCATCATGAGCGACGCGATGGTATGGATCGCTATATGGGGTACAAACCTTGGCCCCGTCAACGGGAACCGTTTGGCTAGACCAATCACAAGCGGTGTGTACGCCGCCCATACGTACCAGTAGATAACTTCGGGCGCACCTAAGATCACCCAGCTGGCGTGGGTACCCTGTACCTTCACCAGCACGATCCTGCGCACGACAAACAACAGTCCTACAATCGTCCACGCACACAGGATCAAAATCCATCTCGTCCGTCCCATATCTGGTGTTACCTGCTGCAATGGGTGTGTCGAGCCTCCGGCACAGGATTATAGCGAAGGAGACATCAACGAGGACCGGCATTTGACGGCCAACTCCGACCGCTTGTCTCATTTCGGACGCCGCATGTCACTTTTCCAGCTAACACTGATTCTTGGCGGCCTATTGTTCCGTGAGCAGGAGCATCGCGAAGAACACATGAATCTGGGGGCTGCGAAGCAAGGCGGTGCTGAAAACGGCTAGCCGGTTCGCAGTGCATGAGAAACGCCGCGCTGAGACCTGCATTCGGCGTTACGAGCAGTACGAATCGTCCTAAGTGACGTAGAGGAGAGTTCCACATGAAGAAAATTCTGGCTCAGTTCGGAGTTTGCGCGCTCGCCATCATCGCAGCGGTGGGTGTTACTCCGTCGCAAGCCCAAGTCCCGGCACAAGCAGTGCAGGCGGCTCTTTCCCAAGAAGCTGGGACGCTCTCGGACAAATTCACTGGGCTGGCGCGAGTGATGGCGGGGAAATACGAATGGAAGCCCGGTCAGGGAGTGCGTTCTGTGGGTGACGTATTCAATCTCATCGTCGCGGAGAACGGCTATCTCGCCAGAACGCTGACAGGCGCAGCGGGCGAGCGGCCGGCGCCGATTACCGACCCCGAGAAACTGCAAGAGGCGCTAAAGACCTCCTACGCCAACCTGCAGCAGACGATCGCCGGACTCTCGGATGCCGATCTGAAGGCGCCAATCAAGGTGTTTGGCAAGGATATGACGAAGGAAGGTGCGGTTCGATACCTCTTCGGAGACCAGCATGAGCACCTGGGGCAGTCGATCGCCTACGCGCGCACCAACGGCGTGGTTCCGCCCTGGTCTAAGTAGAACCTCTACAAACCGGTAACTAAATAAGGGTCTGTGTATTGACCGAAAAGAGCGTCTTCATGGGGACTTTACTTCAGGATGTTCGCTATGGTTTGCGCCTGCTGGTCAAGAAGCCCACATTCACGATCGTGGCTGTCCTGACGCTGGCTCTGGGCGTGGGAGCCAACACGGCCATTTTCAGCATCGTGAATGCCGTGTTGCTGCGTTCTCTGCCTTACCGCGACGCCGACCGTCTTGTCAGGATCTACTTTAATAATCCAGGGGTAGGACTGCGTGGCGTGCGGTTTTCCGTGCCGGAATTCGACGATCTTAGAACGCAGACGGATGTGTTCGAAGATGTGAGTGTCATCGTTTTCGGCCCCACGAACCTGACGGGCGCCATACAGCCCGAACACTTGGAAATGATGGAGGTCTCGCCCAACTACTTTTCCATGCTCGGCGCCACTCCCGAGCTAGGACGCTTAATTGGTCACCAGGACTTCGCGCTCGGATTCGCGCCCGTGGTGGTGATCAGCGATGCCTTGTGGCGCCGATCGTATGGGGCTGATCCTGGCGTCCTGGGCCGCAGCCTCCGCCTCGATAACGATCTCTATACGATTATAGGTGTACTTTCTCCCGGATTTCGCAACCCCGGACCGACCATACCAGCCGTGGAGGTGTGGATTACCTGCGGATACAGTGCCGATCCGTTCCCACCGCCAGCGCGTAGCCTGCGCATATTGCCCGGGGCAATCGGCCGTCTAAAGCCGGGCCTCACCGTAGCGCAAGCTCAGGTGCGGCTAGATGCCATGGCTGCCAATCTGCGCCGCGATTTTGGGAATGATTATCCTCCGCAAGCGAAATGGACGGTTGAGATTGTGCCGTTGCAGCAATCGTTGGTCGGCCGGGTTCGACCGATGCTGGTCGTGTTGATGGGTGCCGTAATCCTGATCGTTTTCGTCGTGTCTCTAAACATTGGCAGTTTGCTTCTGGCGCGCGCCTCCGGACGACAGCAAGAGATGGCAGTGCGCGCGGCGATGGGAGCGGGCGGGGGCAGAATGATCCGGCAGATGCTCACCGAATCGCTGTTGCTGGCTTTCATCGGGGGAATCGCAGGGCTCGTGACGGCGGTGATTACGCTGAAGGCCGTCTTGCGATTTGTGCCGGCGAATCTTCCGCGGCTGGGCGAAGTGAACATTGATTGGCGGGTGCTGGGATTTGCGTTACTGATTTCGCTCGCGACCGGGCTACTGTTTGGGCTGGCTCCTGCGATTCATTCCTCGAAGGCGGGACTTGCGGGCACGATGCGCGAAGGATCGCGCGGCTCGGGCTACAACGCGAAGGCCGGGCGCATGCGCGACGCACTGATGGTGTCGCAGCTGGCATTTGCGGTAGTGCTGATGATCGCCGCGGGGCTCCTATTGGAAACGCTGCGCGATTTGTTGCGGCAAAATCCGGGCTTCAATCCATCGCAAGTGGTGACGGCGAATATCTATCTGCCGAACCCGAATGATCCGCAGCTCGATCCATATCACACCCTCGCGCAGCAGATTCCGTTTAATCGCGAACTGCTGCGGCGCGCGAACGCGATTCCCGGCGTGGAGTTGGCGGCGATTACGTCCAATTTGCCAGCCGCCGACACCATCAACAGCGATTCGGCGGCGTACGGCGCCACGAATCACAATTCGCTGGCCATCGAAGACCGGCCGACGGAATCCTCGGGAGATTTGAGCGCGGAAGTTATCCGCATCAGCCCGGATTATTTTCGGGTGATACAAACACCGCTGGTGGAGGGGCGCTTTTTCACCGAGGACGATGAAAACGGCAAGTTGCCCGTGGCGATCATCGATGAGGCGACGGCAAGGCGCTACTGGTGGCCGGATCATGATCCGGTGGGCCGGCGGCTGCGCATCCGGTTGCGTTTCGGGCAGAATCCCGTGAATCCCTGGAGCACCGTGGTGGGCGTGGTGAAAAATATCAAACACGACGGGCTCGACGTGGATGGAGTGCCGCACATCTATGTTCCGTTGAATCAATTTGTCGGGCGGTCATTGAGCTTGGCTCTGCGAACTGCTTTGCCCACGAGCACGCTGGAGTCGCAAATTCGCGGCGCGACTCAGAGCGTGGATCCGGGGCTGCCGGTGTTCGCCGTCACCTCGATGGATGAGATGCTGGATGCGTCGCTGGCATCGCGCAGATTTTCGGCGAATTTGGTGGCGGGATTTGCGGGGCTGGCGCTGCTGCTGGCTTCGGTCGGAATATATGGCTCGCTGGCCTATATGGTTGGCCAAAGGTCTCACGAGATCGGTCTCCGAATGGCATTGGGGGCGCAGCGAGCGGATGTCTTGCGACTTGTCATGGGGAAGGGTGTAGTCCTGGCTGGCCTCGGAATTGCGGCTGGCGTGATATTTTCCGCTTCTACCGCCTCCCTGATGGCGAGCTTGCTCTACGGCGTGCGCCCGCACGATCCGACCGTATTTCTGATGGCACCTTTACTCTTGCTCATGGTCGCTCTACTGGCTAGCTATGTTCCCGCCTGGCGAGCAACGAAGTTGGACCCAATTGCTGCGCTTCGGGAAGGATGAATTGCTAAGTGTCTATGTGACTGGCGGTCTGTGCGTATGCCGTATTTCGTCCGGATCTTGTCCAGCTTTTGCGATTGGGCATCGTGCGGTCTGAGTTTCAGTAGGCTAACAAAAGGGGAGGCTGACAACATGGAGACGCTGTTTCAGGATGTCCGTTACGGTTTACGCATGCTACTCAAGAAGCCCACTTTCACAGCCGTGGCGATTCTGACACTCGCTTTGGGAGTCGGGGCTAACACGGCGATCTTCAGCATCGTGAACGCCGTGTTGCTCCGTTCTCTTCCGTTCCGCGACCCCGACCGTTGGCAAGAGCAGTTAATATCTTGGCGCATCCACTGGTAATCTGCTGGCCGTACGGCCTGGGTGAGGCAGATAAAGCTCGAAAGTAACACGCGGCCGTGACCGGACCGGCGAGTGAAATCACCTGACTTTGAGAGATGAAACTTGTTGCCGTTTCGAAGGCGGGTTCGTGCAATCAACTATTCCCAGTCGGCCTCTTACCTCACCGGCGTTCGCGAGCCTGCAGCCCCGTCTTCTCAAACCAATGATGAGCATAGGGCTCGCTGTTGAACGGCGCGACCTCCTTGTAGCCACTACGGCGGTAAAGGGCCTGCGCCTCCCGGAGAACACGGTTGGTTTCGAGCCTCAACGTGCGCAACCCGAGAGCCCGCGCTTGCTCCTCTAACGCCGCCAAAATCCGTCGGCCGATACCAAGACCTCGCGCGGAGCGATCTACCCACATGCGCTTCACTTCTCCGATGCCTTTGTCTTTGATCTTGAGGGCGCCACAACCAAGCGGTTGTCCGACGCTGTGCGCGACTAGGAAGACGCCGGCGGGCGGAGTCAATTCGTCGGCAGTTGCCGAGATACTTATTGCTGGATTGAATCCAGCGTCGAATCGCTCTGCCAGTTCCCGATAGTACTGACCCAGACACCATTGTGCGTCAGAGCTGTCGGGCTTCTCTACTCGTATTTCGAGCGCAGATGCGCGTATGAGACGATCCACATCAGCCATCGCTCGAACCAACTGGATTCGTTGCGCGGAACTGAGCGGCCTCAGCGCGGATTCGGCGAAGGCGTCAGAACTCCGGTTGTACTCCCGGAGCTCGATCAATCCCCTTCGAGTCAGCCTGATCGTGCGGCGTCGAGTATCGGAAGCCAGACGTTCGCCAACGACAAGCTTCTGCCTTTCCAGTGAGCGCAGCAGCCGACTCAGGTAACCCGAATCAAAACCCAGTCGCGTGCGCAGATCTCGCAAATCTGCGCCCTCGCGGCCGATTTCGTACAGCAGACGTGCCTGGCCGAGCGAACGGCCGCGGTCGAGAAAATTCTCGTTCAGGGCGCCAATGCGCTGCGTCAACGATCGATTGAAGCTACGCACAGCTCGTATCTGGATGACGTTCATTCTCTGACTTTAGTCAGAGAATCGTGGTCGGTCAAGGATTACCTGTCCGGAAACCTTGTGAATATGGTCGGTCGATGCGCTGGGTGGGGCTACAATGAGTCTGGCCGGGCAAAACGGAAGCGGGCACTGCGGGGACGCAACCATGCCGAGGGATAGCCCGGTGGGCTCATCGAGACGATGATCGGCGGCGCAGGGAACGAGCTTCTCGCGCTGCTTCTCCATCATCGGATCGAAAGACCCTCATGCCTGGAAAATCCCCGCCCCGAAGGGGCGGAATCTTCTCTAACGGAGAACGTTACTTCTCCATTTCAGGCTGAACCAACACATCTGGCGCTTCATGACTCCTGGAGAGCGTTGCCGTCCGGAGGCCGCGCTTAGAAGCGCACTCGCTGTTGATACCGCAACGGTTTCAGTCCAACTTCGGTCCGATTCAAGAGCAAGATAAATGACGCGCTTCCTCGTAAGCGACACCAGACGCGGCACTTAGAGTTTTGCGCTGCATAGCTTCTAATAAAAAATTCGAGCGGGCCGCGTGCCTCGGTCTGGCACGACCCCACCATATATTACGGGCTGGGTTCCATGGGATGTACCAGTGAAGATCGCAATTTATTTGTATGGGAGGTGGCTGCGACCGCCGGGAAATTG
Organism: Candidatus Acidiferrales bacterium; assembly: GCA_050746945.1. Taxonomy (GTDB): domain Bacteria; phylum Acidobacteriota; class Terriglobia; order Acidiferrales; family UBA7541; genus Palsa-295. Next base: position 24,670 of record JBOGMZ010000010.1, read on the forward strand.
TGTTATACACGTCGCTACATTCTTCAGAATCTTTGCGGGACTTGCCACGGAGAGCCAATGAGTTCATCGGCATCTGACGGAGTCTTACGTGTTCCAGCGGCGTGGAGCACACCTGCGGCGGAGGCAGATGCGGGCACCGTTGCGCCGACTTCGGATGATGTAGGGCTGATGGCGCGGGTGCAGGGTGGCGACGAAGCGGCGCTCGGGCTGCTGCTGGAAAAGCACGCGAGATTGGTCCTGGGGATTGGATACCGCATCCTGCGTGATTCTGGGGAAGCGCAGGAGTTGGTGCAGGATGTTTTTCTACATGCTTACCGCAAGTGCCAGCTATTCGATCCCAGCCGGGGGACCGTCCGGGGATGGCTTATCCGGATCACCTGCCACCGCGCACTTGACCGCCGTGAGTATCTGAATCTGCGACGGTTTTATGACGGGAGAAACCTCGAAGACTTCGTGGATGTGTTTCAGGCGACTACAAACCTGGAGTACGAAGCCGATCTGACGCGATGCGAAGAGGCCCTGCAGGTCGCTTTCAAAGACCTTTCCGAGAAGCAGCGAAGCACCCTAGAGCTTTATTTTTTCGAAGGATACACGCTACGTGAAATCAGTGAGCGATTGCACGAGTCGCTCGCGAACACGCGTCATTATTACTACCGGGCGCTGGAACGGTTACGGGCCAGCGTTCACGTTAATTCGTTGAGAGGAAAGTGCCATGGTTAACTTTCGAGTGAAACAGAAAAGTCCGGCGGCCACCGCTGAATCGCAGGAGTGCGAGCACGAGCATTACGCGGAGCTTTGCGCGCTGGCCACAACCGGAACGCTCGCGGACGAGGAATGGACGCAGCTTAGATCGCATCTGGGCCAGTGCGCCGAGTGCAGGGCGTTGATCCACGAGTACCGGGAGGTCGCAAGGTCGGGCATGCCGATGATGATGCAGGAAGCGACCGTCAAAGACGAAGCCGACCAACAGACCTGGTCGCCGGAGGGTGCCAAGCGTGAACTCTTTTCGCGTCTGGCGAGGGGAGAAGAGGCCGGGTGGCGCGGCGGGCCGGCGGAGAGGGAGCCAGAAGCAGGACGAAAACATTTTTGGGCGAAGTTGGGAATCTCGGACTGGCACAGCGCGTTGCGGTACGCCGCGATGGTTACGGTAGTCGTCGCCGCGATCCCTACGATCTATCACTATGGATTTAACCGCGGCCAGCAGTTCGTGCACACTAGGAGCATTACACCTGTAACGGAAATCGCATTGCTGCAAAATCAAATTGACGGGCTCACCAGGGAAAAGAACCTGCTCGATCAGGAACTGGCCGAGCGCACGGGCGAGATTGACGGGCTCTCCAACCAAATGCGAGCTCGTGCAGCGGAACTGGGGAGATGGAAGAGGATCGAGACGAAAGCCGAGCAAGATTTGCAGCAGCAAGGGACGGAACTCGCGGAGACGAAGGCGGAACGAGATGCGGCCCGACGCAAATTGCAGAGCGCGGAGATTTCGCTGGTATCGACGCAAAAGACGCTCGACCGGCTTCGCGAGGAGCGCACCAGCGAACTTCTGCGCACGGCCAGCCTCGAGACGAGAATCAACGAACTTTCCACTCGCTTGAAGAACAACGACGCGGCTGCCGATGCTCAGCAATTGCTCGCCTCCGACCGGGACATCCGCGAGCTGATGGGCGCGCGCGACCTGTACATTGCCGACGTTTTTGACGTGGATACAGACGGACGAACTCGCAAACCGTTCGGGCGCGTGTTCTATACGAAGCAGAAGTCGCTGGTCTTTTATGCGTTCGATCTAGATCAGCAGCACGGCGTTGGGCAGAAGACTGAGTTCCAGGCCTGGGGCCGCCGCGGAATGAGCGATCCTCGCCCTGTGAACATGGGGGTCTTCTATCTTGATAGCGAGACGAGCCGGCGCTGGGTGCTCAAATTCGAGAATTCGGACGCGCTGGCGAGAATTGATGCGGTATTTGTTACCGTCGAGCCTAAGGGTGGGAGTCAGCAACCTCGCGGCAAGCAACTCCTCTTTGCTTCTTTGCGGGCCCAACCGAACCACCCGTGACGCGCGCGCGTTGATCCAAGCGGTGGATAGTGCTTCGGGATTCCCTTCCTGCCTCTCGCCACCACTTCTCTTTTCTCCAAATTGGTACAAAATCGCAAGAAGGCCCCGTACATGCGAGTGTAGCGCAGTGAATCTGGGAGGCATCCTCGCATGCCAGCGCAACGGGTCAGCCAGGTAGGACGGCTCCTTCTCATCCTCTTCTGCTTCGAATTGGCACATGCGCTTTTCTTGTGGGACGTTTCGCACGCGCAAGGCGCGGACGCAACGCTCACGGGGCGCGTACTGGATCCCACGGGCGCGCTTGTCGTGGGCGCCCGAGTTAACGTGGTGAGTGGGGCGACGAATATCAAGTATTCGACGCAGACAAATGAGGACGGAATTTACACACTCCCGAACCTGCCGCCGGGTCCGTACCAGATCGAAGTCTCCAAGCCGGGATTCAAGACGCTGATCAAACCAGACGTGGTGCTGCATGTTCAGGACGTGATCGCCATCAATTTCAGGCTGCCACTTGGTGCTGTTTCGGAGAGCGTGACCGTCACTGCCGGGGTACCCATGGTGAATACCACAGATGGCTCCATCGGCACGGTAATTGACCGGCGATTTGTAGAGAACCTGCCATTGAACGGAAGAACGTTTCAAACATTGCTGGCGCTCACGCCGGGAGTGATTTTGTCTCCGGCGAATGCAAATGACCTGGGGCAATTCAATATCAACGGGCAACGCGCCGATGCGAACTACTTCACGGTGGATGGAGTGAGCGCCAACATATCGATGGTGGGGACTTCCGGACTGGCCTCAACCGGAGCGGGTGCATTGCCATCGTTCAGCTCCGATGGCGTGACGAGCAGCCTGGTCTCCGTGGATGCGATGCAAGAATTCAAGATTCAGACATCGACCTATGCTCCAGAGTTTGGACGGCAACCCGGCGGACAAGTGCAAATCGTGACGCGGTCGGGAACGAGCCAGTATCACGGGACGGCCTTCGAGTATCTGCGGAACGATGTGCTGGACGCGAGCAACTGGTTCAATGGTTACAACCAGCACCCTCCGCTTCCGAAGAGCAAAGAACGGCTCAATGATTTCGGGGGCGTGTTGGGCGGGCCGATTGTCAAAGACAAGACCTTTTTCTTTGTATCCTACGAGGGATTCCGGCTGCGCGAACCAAACACCATGGTGACTCTCGTTCCGACCGTGGCCGCACGCATGGCACCCACGCCGGCGGATATTATTCCGTTTCTGAATGGCTTTCCGCTTCCGAGTCCAAATACCAGTCCTCTCCCAGGCGACCTACAGACGTACAATGCCTCCTACTCGAACCCCTCCACCTTGAACGCGGGAAGCATTCGAATCGACCATTATTTCAATCACAAGCTGAGACTCTTCGGCCGGTATAACATCGCGCCATCAGACCGGAGCACTCGAAGCAATCCAGCGAGCGTGTTGCAGCATATTTCGTTGCGGACGCAGACGCTGACGACGGGATTGACGTGGGAGATCGAACCGACCATCAGCAATGAATTTCGATTCAACTGGAGCCGAACTAGGGCTTCGATGTTTTCAACCCTCGATTCAATTGGAGGGGCCATCCCTCCGCCCACTTCGGTCTTGTTCCCGAACGTAAGCAGCCAGAATTCCTCCGTGGGATTCTCTATCCAATCAGCGGGAGCGCAGTTGGCGGTTGGGCCATTTGGCAACAATCTGCAAAGGCAGCTGAACTTCGTGGATACGATGTCAGTGACCAAGGGATCGCACCTGATCAAGTTCGGAATCGACTACCGCTACCTCTACCCGCAACTGGGCCCGGTAACAAACAGCCAGATAGCGATCTTTTTTGGCGTTCCCACGATGAGTGACATTGCCGCTGAGGTCCTGGTGGGTACAACCGATGGGGTTTCTGTGGGCTTCAAAAACTTCTCCGTATTCGCCCAGGACACCTGGAAAATATGGCCCCGGCTCACATTTACATACGGATTGCGCTGGGATGTGAATCCCGCTCCCAATGGAAGAAATGGAAAGCAATTTCTCACCGCGCGGGGCATCAACGACCCAGCGACTCTAAGTCTGGCGCCTCCGGGCACGCCCCTTTACAACACCAGCTATCGCGCCTTCGCTCCAAGGCTGGGGATAGCATACGAATTGTCGGAAAGGCAAGGATGGTCGACGACGATCCGTGGCGGTTATGGTCTATTCTACGACCTCGGGTCGGGCGAGGCGGCAACAGCATCCGGATCGTTTCCGTTCAGCAGATTCAATCAGTTGTTTGGCGTGCCATTTCCTCTAAGTGCGGCAAATGCCATGCCTCCTCCGTTCAATCCGAATCCCGCGAGCGTCAGTTTCATCGAAGCCTTCGATCCCGACCTCGAGCTGCCGTTGACGTACCAGTGGAATCTGTCCGTGCAACAGGGGTTGGGATTGAAACAGTCCTTTACTGCGTCCTACGTAGGCTCGGCGGGGCGGAGGCTCCTGCAACAGCAATTGCTGATAGCGCCCGATCCGAAATTTCAGACCATTAGCATCACGAAGAACACCGGCACCTCGGATTACGACGCGCTACAATTGCAGTTTCTTCGCAATCTGTCGCGTGGTCTGCAGGCGTTGGCTTCGTACACTTGGTCACACTCGCTGGACACACAGTCGCATAACTCGTTCGACGCAGGAGGAGGAGAGCGCGGGGCCTCGGATTTCGACGTCCGGCAGTCATTCAATACCGCGTTGACTTACGATTTTCCTAAGCCCAGTTTGGGCACAATCGGAAACGCCATACTCGGGAATTGGTCCACGGATGCGATTTTCTTCGCGCGCACCGCCACTCCCGTGGATTTGATCGGTGGTTTCACCTTAGTTGGGCCTATCAACGAACTCCAGAGGCCCGACGTAAAGCCGGGTGTACCGCTCTACGTACGTGATTCAACCAAGCCGGGAGGAAGAGTGTTCAACGTCAACGCTTTCGCCGCCCCGCCGCCGGGAGCGCAAGGGAATTTCGGCCGCAACGTGCTGCGGGGATTTGGAGCATGGCAATTGGATTTTGCGGTTCACCGGCAGTTCAACTTGACAGAACGGACCAACCTGCAATTCCGGGCGGAATTCTTCAATATTCTTAACCATCCGAATTTCGCAAATCCCCAGGAATTTACGGGAACTTTTATCTTTAGCCCATTGTTTGGCCAATCCACGACGACGCTGAACCAGGCCCTGGGGCTTGGGGGCCAAGGGCTCAACCCGACCTTTCAGATTGGGGGTCCGCGATCGATCCAAGTCGCGCTGAAGTTCAACTTCTGATGAACCCGGCGAGCGATTTGCCTCGTTGAACATAATCCCGGAGCTTGCCGACTCTTCAGACAAGGGCTCTGGACTCTCCATCCATGGGAGGAGTGATGCATCTTTCAAAATTTCTCGTTGCCCTTGCCGCCCTGAGTTGCTTTGTATCTGCCCCGCGGATTTCCGCGCAGAAGCTGGCGCCTCTGCCCATCGATGAGGTGACGAAAGCGCGGCAAAATACGCCGGTTCCAGCGGCGCTCTCACCCGATGGAGAGTGGCTGGCATATACGACGCGCGATCAGATGGGCTTTGTGCCGCTTAAGGACGAGACCAAGTACTTCGGGCCCACCGGCGTGCCGGACAGTTTTGGTTCAGGCCATCTGGAAGTTTGGATAACGAACACCAAGACCCGTGAATCGGTCAATCTCGCAGGCGCGCGGGGCTCGAGCTGGGGACCCGTATGGTCACGCGATGGCAAGCGCCTCGCATTCTATTCAGATCGCAGCGGCGAATCGGCATTGTGGCTCTGGGAGAAATCCACGCGGCAGGCACGACGTCTCTCGGACGCAATTGTCCATCCATTTTTCTGGTTCGAGGATGTGCGCTGGACGCCGGATGGCAAGAGCATCTTGTGCAAAATCCTGCCTGAAGGCATGACGCTCGCTCAGGCGGCCGGCCTGATACCCGTCGCTGGGCCCAGGATCGTTATGAAAGATTCCAATGAAGCATCCGTCCGTGTGTACACCTCGCCGAGCCAACCTGCGGCTGAAAGTGCGAAGAATTCCGATCAACCGGAACTCACTAAAAGCAGCTTTACGAACGTAGAACTGGGCGATCTGGCCTTCATTGACGCGGACTCAGGCAAGCTGAAGCGCATTGTGCACCGCGCGGATCCCGCCTGGTATTCGATTTCGCCGGATGGGGCGCGGGTGGCCTTCACGAATCAAAAATGGGTGGAGGCAAATTCACAACAAAACGTGTTTGATCTGCAGGTGTACTCCATTGCCGACGGCCGCTTGCAGACCGTGGTGCCCCGGATACGGTTGAGTTACGGGCTGAATGTCAGTTGGTCGCCGAATGGAAAATTTCTTAGTTACACGACGGCTGGCCCGCGCGCCGATGGGGAATGCTACCTAGTCCCGGCTAGCGGCGGCGAATCCCGCAAGTGCGCGAATGGGGCCCACCCGAGCTTCAACGAGCCCTTCCGCGCGCCCCTTTGGGATACCGGAGGAGAAAATCTGTATTTTCTCTCCGGAGGGTCGGTCTGGGGGATCCGTGTTTCCACCGGGGCGGCAACAGAAGTAGCAAAGATTCCGGGACGCACGATCCGGGAGGTGGTGGCCCCGATGGGCGGCGGACGCTTCACTTCACCCGATAGCGGCCGCTCGATGATCGTGCTGGTCAAGGAGAGTACGTCGCCGCAGTCCGGTTTCTACCGAGTTGATTTGCAGACCGGGCAATCCACGAAGCTGTTGGAAGATAACAGGTCGTATGGCGGTCATTTTGCCATGTACGGCATGGATACGTCTGTCGACGGCAAACAGTTTGCCTTTGTCGCGGAAGATGCGCGGCACGCCGATGATTTGTGGATCACAGACGCGGATTTCCACAACGCCCGGCGCATTACCGCTGTTGCGCCCGTGTTTGACCAATATGAATTGGGCGACTCGCGCCTGATTGACTGGACCACTGCCGATGGCCAGAAGCTGCAAGGCTCACTCCTGCTGCCTGCTGGATACAAGGAAGGCACCCGCTATCCTATGGTGGTTTTTGTTTACGGCGGAGACATGGGCTCGAGATTCGTCAATCGTTTCGGCATGTGGGCGGGCGGCTCGCAATTCAACATGCAAATATTTGCAACTCGCGGCTACGCGGTGCTGTTTCCCGATACCCCGTTGCGCAAGGGAACTCCTCTGAAAGATCTTGCCGCGACCGTACTGCCCGGAGTCGATCGAGCCATCGAACTCGGTATCGCCGACCCGGACCGCCTCGCCGTGATGGGGCAAAGCTACGGCTCCTATTGCACCCTCGCCTTGATCGTGCAGACCACGCGATTCAAGGCCGCCCTCGTCAGCGCCAACGTGGCCGCGATTCTGTTTGAGGGCTACCTTTATATGACCAACGACGGAATTGATAGCACGGGCTACTACGAAGAGGGACAGGGCGGCATGGGCGGAAATCCCTGGCAGTACCCTGAGCGCTACGCTGAAAACTCTCCCATCTTTCGCTTCGACAAGATTGAAACACCGATCCTAATGATTCAAGGAGCAGAAGATTCCTTGCCATTGGAGTGGCCGGATCACACTTTCGTGGCCCTGCGGCGACTGGGTAAGCAAATCGAGTACGCCCTCTACGGAGGCGAAGGCCACGTGATTCAGGGCGTCGGCAATTCAATCGACGTCTGGAATCGCAGGCTCGCGCTCCTCGATAGGCAACTGAAAGGCAAGCCGGGACCGGCGAGCTCGTCTGGATCGACACCGGGAGCAGCACGGTAGTTGTTCCTAGTGATTCTCTCTTCGCGTAATTGCTGATACGACCACTGAGGACGGACTATGACCATGAACGCGGCGGTTCGATATGCTCTCAAGAAGTTGGCGTGGTGGAGTGTTGCTTGCCTCGGCCTTTTGCTCCTCCAATCCTCGCTTGAGCCGGGACCTGCGGCGCAACGGGTGCCGCTGCCTGCAGAGTCCGTGGTAAAGGATGCAGATTTATTTGCGCACGAATCGATCCTGCCATCGCCCGATGGAAAGTGGGTGACTTATATTGCCGGGGATCCCTCGAAACCGATGCAGTTCGATTTTGAGGGGCAGCGGTACACCAAGTCGGGCTACGCAATGCTCGCGGGGGCGCTGGCTCAAAGTGTCTGGGTTTCGGAAGTATCCACGGGCACGTCGCTCGAGATTGCTTCAGCGCAAGGATCGAGCTGGAATCCGAACTGGTCTCCGGACAGCAGGCATCTGGCCTTCTATTCGGACCGTGGAGGCCGGGCCGCGCTGTGGATTTGGGATCGGCAGACTAAAACGACGAAACAAGTCTCACCTATCGAAATCCATACCTCCTGGTGGAGGGAACGGCCGGTCTGGAGCGCCGACGGGAAGACGGTCCTATGCAAGGTACTTCCGGAGGGCATGACGCTGGAAGACGTATTGAAGTTAGCGCCGGGCTACATGGGCGGAGAACCGAAGCCTGCGCATGTGGACCTGAAGACGCCATCGGTCCACGTGTATTCGAATCATCCGGGAGAGAACCAGCCCAAAGCAGCCGCGGCCGTAGTCGCATCTGCGGCCACCAAGAGTGATGAACTGGAAGGCGTCACATACTTTGATTCCGCCTATTTATCCGACTTGGCTCGCATTGATATCAGCACTGGGGCGGTTACGCGTCTGGTGCGGCGCATCCGGCCGATGTCGTACGCCTACTCACCCGATGGCACCAACATAGCCATATTGAATATGGATGGCATTGTGCCGCACACCCAGCAGGTTGCTTATTCGATCGCGGTGTACGGCGTGCGTGAGCAGACCACGCGCACAGTCGCAAGAGGCATCTTCGACGTAAATAATCTGACCACGCGCATGTCCTGGTCTCCCGATGGGACGCGATTCGCGTACAGTGACACGGGAAAAACGGCAGAGCGCGCTTGTTACGTGGTGAACCTGAAATCCGGCGAAAGAGTCAAGCTTTCCTCGGAAATACCGGCCACTTCCATGAATTTCTCATGGGGGCCGCCGCTGTGGGACAAAAAAGGAAAGTGGATCTACCTTCTGGACAGCTCGTCCGGCCGCTTGTGGGAAGTCGCTGCCGACGGTAAGCGGACTCGAGAAGTAGTGAAACTTCCGGGGCTGGCCATTCACGATGTGGCAGTCGCAGAGGAAGCAGGCACTTACTGGTCCCCCGACGACGGCCAGACAATGTATATCCGCGTGCATGATGACATTTCCAAGAAAGACGCTCTCTATTCCGTTCGAGTGCAAACCGGAGAGTCAGCGAAGCTATATGACGGAGATGAAGCCATCGGACTAGGAGCGATGGGTGCGTTCATTGGCGTATCGCAAGGGTCCGGCGCACTGATCTATTCATCGCAATCTGCCGTTCACCCGTCCGATGTCTGGGCTCTGGACTTGAGCACGCGGCAGCCGAAGCAGCTCTCAAGTCTGAATCCGCAGTACGCTTCCGCCAGCATGGGCCACGTTCGCATTATCGAATGGATCTCACTGCTCGGTGAACGCTTGCATGGCACGCTTCTGCTGCCGGGTGACTATCATGAAGGAGAGCGGTATCCACTCATCGTGTGGGTGTACGGCGGGGAGATGGGCTCGGAGAGTGGCAACCGGTTCGCTTTTGGTTGGGGTTCTGCCTTCAACCCCCAGATGTGGGCTTCACGGGGATATGCCGTCTTGTACCCTGACGTGCCGTTGCACCCTGGAACGCCGGTCGATGACCTGGTCTCGGCGGTAATCACAGGTGTGAACAAGACCGTTGAGCTCGGAATCGTGGACCCGGAACGCCTGGCCGTGATGGGTCAAAGCTTTGGCGGTTACAACGTGGTCGCGTTGCTTACCCGGACTTCCATCTTCAAGGCCGCCATCGCCATGAGTGCGGCTCCCACCGATCTCTTCCAAGGCTATACGTGCTTCGAGGGTGGTGTGGCTGCGTGCGTGGGCTATTACGAAGAGGGCCAAGGGGGAATGAAGGGATCGCCCTGGGAATTCAAGGAACGATACTTCGCAAATTCTCCTTTCTTTTGGCTGGATCGCGTAAAGACTCCCCTGTTGATCGAGCGCGGTAAGCTGGATGAAATCTCCGCCGCGAACGGAAATATTTTCAACGCGCTCCGCAGTTTGAACAAGGACGTCGAGTTTCTCGAGTACGATCACGAGGAACACGTCCTGCAGCAGCCCGTCAATGTCATTGATTTCTGGAACCGAAGGATTGCCTGGGTCGACAAGCACTTGAAAAGTGCGCCGGCTCAGAAGGCATCGTCCGCGCCAGTACCGAGTTCCGAGCGTTAGTCGTCCATGGCGTTAAGTGTATGTGCTCGCCGCGATGGTGCGGTAAGCGCTTAGGCTGACCTCACTCCATGAGCGCCATGTGAGCCTGATTGTTTGGCTCACTCTTAGGGTTCACTCGAAAACTTGGGTCCAATTTGGGTCCAATGCGTGCCGAATATCAAGGAAAACTGTGGTACATGACGCAAAACAAAGCTAGACGGGCCAACTACATAGTGTGTTTGTCATTGCTTTGCAAGCAGGGGGTCGCCGGTTCGATCCCGGCCACGTCCACCAATGCTCCCAATTGCACGCGACTTACTCGGTTCGTCGCACATTCGTTTTGGCGTTGCGCGCGAATTGTGCAAGAAGGGCCGACGAGAGCCATCAAGGCGTAGTGAAATGTTTGACGCTGGACTTCACCCCGTCGGCGTTGTCGTTGGCTTCGATCGAATCAACCGTGTAATAGTAGGTCGTCGCAGGTTTCAGGCCGTCGATGCGCACGCGAAAAACCGTGTGAGAATGGCCGGGGTTCAGTCTGATTGGAGATCTCGCGGTCTGGCTAAGTTGCGTGGGGTCCGTACCGTAATGCACTACTCCATAATGCACTGGGGAGCCTCCGGGATTGTTCGTTGTCCAGCTGATCACTGTCAAATGCTTCTTCGCCAACGCGACCGTAGGCCCCGGGATGATCCGAGCCCGCGCGACTTTGGAAGTCTTTGGACTTTCCTGAGCAGGCAGGTTGTCACTGGTCTGCTTAGGACCGGGGACAGGATCGGCACCGCAGATTGCCGACGCGCAGGGCGGCAGATGCGGAGTTGGGATCAGGAGCTCGTTACCTTGCGTCGCAGCCGAACCACCCGTCATGCAAACGCCCGTGAAAGTGTCGCTGTTGGCGTAAGGCCTCGTGAAACCGTCCGACAATGTTTCGAGGAACGCGACGATTTGGTTCTCCTCCTTCTCCGTCAACCCTAAATTGCCGGAGGTCATATCGATATTGTTCGTCACCTCAGGCATAGGCCAGCAGTCTACTTTTTCCGTCGTTCCCGCCGGGCAATGTCCGGAAGTAACGGGGTACGCATATTTGTCGCGCGTGTTGTAGAAATGTACGATCTGCTTCAAACTTTTGAGATAGCCATTGTGAAAGAACTCCTTCTGGAAGTAGGGACCGGGGGCTTCGGTAGTGGGGCATTGCGGCGGTGTCAACGCCAGGTCGCGCAGCGAAGAAACTTGCATTTGGCCATCGACAGTTGGTGCGTACTGTCTCCAACTCTTGTTCGGGCTGGGGCCGGAACCGAACCCGCTTCGCAGGAAAGTCCCGAGTCCCAAATCCCTGTAGCCAAAGCCATAAGGATTGGGAATGAACCCGAAGGAATCCGGCTCGGTTTCATAATAGAAGGCAACCCTGGGATTGAGCGGTATTCCCTCATTGGCCGAACCGAAGCAGGTAAACAGAGGGTTCACCATGGCTTTCGCGCTAGTGTCGGTTTGACCCGCAGTCAGGGCTGTAGCTCTTCCGTCAAGGTGGCATGAATTGCAATTGCCCTTGCCGTCGAACAGTTTGTAACCGGCCATTTCGTCCGGGGTCATGGTGTACTTGCCCGCCATAAAGGCGTCGAATTTCGAGGAGAAAGCACTGACCTGCACGGACTGCTCGAATGAGTCAACGGACTGAGCCCAGTGGTCATATACTTCGTTTGCTCGGGTTCGGTCTTCCGGGCTTAGCGCAACCGGGGTGGCGCTGTCTTTGAAGACGGCAGCCCCTCCGGGGGTTTCGCAGATTTTTTCGGTTTCTTCTGGGAACTTGATATCGAACGAGCCCTTGCCCCACACCACTTCAAATAGGGGTCTGTACACAGCGGTGGAGAGCCGAAACGCGAGGCAGGCAGTGTCAGGGAACCCCATCTCTAGACGATCGACGGGAGGGCCCTGTGCCTGTTCAGCGTCCGGAACGCGAAGCTTGTATCCCGTGGCGCGTGAATCCCAGAAGTTTCCGCCAAAGAACAGGCCCTGTTCCTGGTTGTACTGAAGCACCGGGAAGAACGGCGCGTACGGGTGCCGTTGCGCTGTTCGTTTGCCGGCGCGAAAGTGAGCTGTTCCCGGATAAGCGATCATTGTCAAGTTGACCGAGGGAATCGGTCCGCTAAGACCCGCGTACGGCATGTGGCAAGAGGCGCAGGCCTCATTCCTGTTGGGGGAGATGTTCTTGTCGTAGAGCATAAGTTCTCCGAGGGTTTCCATGGCCTCGGTTCCGGTATTCTGAAGGATTGGCGGTTGACCTGTCAGAGTCGGCCCCGGAAAGGCGTGCCATCGTGCAAGTGCTCGACCTTCGATGACATCCACCTCCCGTAGAACTCGAGCGATCTCAGAGCTCAAGTTGGATGGAAGAATTCCTGGGGGATACGGATTGTAGGCCGAGCCGGCGAGATCGTCATCGCCGCGCTGTGCCCGCTGTTGCGCTGAAATTGTTTGAGTGCAGACTAGGAGCAGGACGATAGTGACCGTAGATTGGACCAAAACCGTGATCGATGGTCTTTTTTCCCCCATGTTCTAACCCCCTTGGCGAGGTCCGTTAGAAATTCCCCTTCGGAATGGACGTGGTCGCAGACGCCACAGCTAGCACACATTAACCCCATTTGGGCATGTCTACGGGTTCAAAAATCGGGTGACCCCCTAAGGCGGCGGGAATTACTTGGATACGGCTTCCGTAGTGATTCGCCTGCTCCCACCGAATGTGTCAATGCCTTGGCGAAAGGCGAGGCAAGCCGGAAAGAGTATTTCAATTTCCAACAGACTGACAGTGTCCAAGGGATTCGACAGATAACTTTCGTCCGATGAGCGCTAAGTTATCGTAGCTTAACTCCGTATTCTCCCTGCTGCCAACGTGTTGCGTGGATACGCGATTCTGCCAGCAAAACGGTACAACGCGTGCTTTTGAATAAAATAGCGGTTGAAATCGAAGTCGCGGTTGCGACCAAAGGCGGATCGTCATGAAACCAATCACGCAGGAAAACAGTCGGCTCGGGTTTATCGGGATCGGATATATCGGCCAGCCGATCGCGCGGAGGTTGCTTGAATCTGGCTTCAAGCTGACAGCTTACGACCGGGACCCCAGCAAGGCGCAGACGCTAATTCAGTATGGCGGAAACGTCGCGCGGAGCGTTGCGGAACTTTCCTCCAATTGCAACGTCGTACTGTCTTGCCTGCCAAGCGATGAAGCGGTCCTCGACATTTCTAGAGGAGCTCAAGGCGTCTTCGCCAACACGCATCGCGGCCATGTTAATGGTGCTGTTGCTGGCAAGATGTTTCCGGATGGCATCGGCGATGGCGTCGTGGTCGCTTAGATTGAGCGTGTCTCCGGAGGCGAATGTGGCAGCACTCGACGTAGGAGCGGCGGGAGGGGTGCTGCCGAAATTTTCGGCAGGGCTAGACTTAGATTTTTCGCAGCCTCCCGCAAGAGCTATGACAAAGGCGATGCAGAAAATGGAGTACGCACGTTTCATGCAAATGTCCTTTCAAGACTTGTCATCAGCGCCACGGCGATTCCTGGCATTTCACCAATCGCGCCTGGCGAATCAAGAGCGAGCACCGACGAGTTCATTCTTCAAACGTGTCGCCAGCTTTGCCTCTTCGCTTCCCACGGAAGTCATGTCGCGCACGCCGAACCCGACGCCGATCTTTTTGAGGAAGGCGTTGGGAGGTTCGCCGCCGGCAAAAATCCAGACATAGTCATTGGGAATTTCCTGCGAGACTCCGTTGACGTCGAGAATCACGGAGTTCTGCTTGAATTCCACTGGATTGGAGTTGAAAACCACGTTGACCTTGCCGGTGCGCATACAGTCCGCAACACGTTGAGAGTTTCGTTCTTTAATGCGGGTGAAGGATTCTTTTCGATAAGAGAGCGTGACCCGATTTCCAACCTGATGTGCCAGCCCCATGGCAGCTTCAATGGCGCTGTCGCCGCCGCCGACAACCAGAATCCTTTTGTTGATGTAATGATCCGCCTCGATCAACCGGTACATGACCTTTGGCAGTTCCTCGCCCTTCACACCCAGCTTGCGGGGGCTGCCGGTCCGCCCGAGCGCAAGAATCACTGCGCGAGCGCGGTGTTGTCCCTTTGATGTGGCCACGGTGAAGACGCCGTCATCACCTCTCTTGATGTCTTCGACTTTCTCTCCCTTGCGGAATTTGAAATCGACGCGTCCGAGAACCCTGTTCCAAAATTCGATGAGCTCCTCTTTTGTCAGCTCCGTCTTTTTGAATTTTCCATACATGGGAAACTCGACGGGACTGGTCATTACCAGTTTCTGGCGAGGATACTTTGCGACGGTGCCGCCCACTTCGCCTTCGTCAATGGTGATGTAGTTGAGCTTCCTTTCAATGGCGCGGAGTGAAGCGCTGATGCCCGCGGGGCCTGCTCCGACGACGAGGACGTCGTACACGTCGGGTTGCGACTGGCCTGCGCGAATCGAGTTGAGCCTCTTCGAAATGGTGTCAACGCAATCGCGTCCCTGCCCGATTGCATTCTTGATCAAGGCCAGCCCGCCAAGTTCCCCAACGATGAACAAATTCGGGATGGTGGTCTCGTATTCTGAGGTCAGATAAGCCATGTCGGCGCCCATGCTTGGCGTAGCCATCACCATCGTGATCGCGCCGACCGGGCAAACTTCTGCGCACAGGCTGTGGCCGATGCATTTGTAACCATTGACGATGACAGCCTTGCCGCCAAGCATGGCGAGAACATCGCCTTCGGGGCACACAGCGGTGCAAGCAGCGCAGCCGATACAGTGGGTCGCGTCGATATGCGGGTGCTGGGCTTGCGGGCCGTCGGATCGTAGCTTCCCTTTTTCCGCAGCCTCGTGCGCGCGAACCTGGACTTTCTTCAGGTCCTTGACGTAACGGAGCATGAAGAACAGCAACACAACTGCGGCGATGGCGAAGGCAGTAAACTGTTCCATATTCGCGATAGTCCTACAAGTAGCCAAACAACATGGCGGTGGCGATGTGCAGGATTGCTAGAACCACAAACGCGTAGCTGAATGGGCGGTGCACCACGTGCCAGAGCTGAAATACCTGCTGCGAACGCGAAAGAAAAACCATCCGTTTTGAAAGTGCTGTCTGGCGGCGAACGGTTTGCACGACGCGCTCAAGCTCGGCGTTGCCACTGGGAAGAATACCGCCGGCGCTGAGCAGGATTCCTCCAAATCCAAGCGCGCGACGCCGAAGCGATGCGACACGGAGTGGGCGCGCAAGATCGAGTGCGAACATCCACAGCAGCGCTCCGACCGCGGATTTGTGTTTCACCATCTCCACGTCCGGAATATGAAATGCAGCAACCATCTCGCCGGGCTTGAACATTTTCTGCGACGCCATCTGATTCGTGAGAGCGATTTGCTCGTCCTGCAACTCCTGCCACGTGAGTTCGGCTGCGTTCAAGCGGCGCGGAATTTGAGCGTAGAGATAACGGCCGACAACTCCGCTGAGCGCAACCGCCACCATAATCCAGAAAGCCATGCCGGCGATGCCTCGGAACTTGAAAGCGGCGTGGAAAGCGATGATTACCGGAGCCGTGACGCCGAGCACAATATGGAAATCGAGCCAGTGCGTGGTGGTGCCGAAATTGCGCAGCCAGCCGAAACGCTTTCGAAAATAATAGAGATAAATCAACAGGAAGAGGCAGACGCCGAGAATGCCGAGGTTGATCCCGATTATTCCGCTGGGGCGAAGGAGCGCATGCTTCGAGGAAAACGGCCGGTCCGCAGCACTCAGGGTGTAATAGTCGAATCCATATGCGCCGATCGCGAGCGTGAATGCAATCGCCGAGGCCCACGCGCCGGCCAGCCGGATATGGTGGGGCCGTTCGGAATCACTCGCCTGAGGGGCGAGTGTATGAAAGGTGGCATTTGTCGTCATGGTGAAGGAGCTCCAGGAAGATTCATGGTGACCCGGTATTTACGGTAGTCACTGAAATGATGGATATTTCGCCAGTGTTGGCGAGGTGTTTCGAGGTCGATAGTAGCGGCTACGGGAAGCCACTGCGGCTGCGGCTCATCCTCAATTTTCACTGGACCATAATTCAATTCCGCGTGGATGATCTTAACGCCCATGTCGCTCGCGGCGGAATTGGCGGTGATCTCGATACGAGAGATTTCTCCTGAGCCCGGATCGATCCAGGCCGTTCCAGTCAACTCCAGCGGCTTCTCTGCGCCAACCATTTGGTAAAGGATGGGCGAGGACGTGCCCTGGATGTGGTCGAAGTGCACAGCGGCAAGAATTTTTCCTTGCACGGATTCATCCTGTGCACGGGTGAAATGGAAGCTACGCTCGTAATAAGGGTGAAAGATCATTGCCAGCGTGGAAAAGCCGGAAGTGCTGAGAAGAGGGCGCTGATCAACATGGGCAGGAGATTTTTGCACGAGCCGCTGTTCATCAACCAACAGGTGCCCCCCTTCGAAGCGAGTGCGGAGAAGCGAATCGAAAACAGTTTCGCGCTTGTATTCCACTCTTTCGTCGCCCTTCAATTTTTGCTGCAGGATATCTTCTTCATAGCGCATCTCGGAATATTGCTCGACGAAATGTTCGACTCTGGTTTGCGTGAGAGTCAGAAGCTGTTGAAGTCCATCCGAATTCTGGCTTTTCACGCTCGGGGAAATCATCAGAGAGAGAATCAGGAGTGTCCCCAGCAATAGCGCTTTCTCGGGAATCCGCAGCCGATTCAAATTGTTGTTCGCGCGCATTGCTGTTCTCTCAGAACCGTTTTCCAACAATAAATTGGAACTGGTCATAGTTCATGGTGCCGCCGCGCTGCCATGTGTACCCCGCCTGGAAGAAAATGAATTTGCCCGGGGCCCAGTCCACGTACGAATTGATGAAGTGCGTTTGCGTCGTGTTCGTAAGCGTGGAATTAAAATTCTGGAATCCAGCCTGGACGTTGAATTGCAAGGTCTCTCGAAGCGGGCGTGACAGCGAAATCGCTTTGTAATCGCCGCTGCCGAAGGAACTGTTGAATTTCGAGTAGCGCAAATCTGCACGGAACCCGGTGCGCCAGAGTTCTCCAACAGTGATTCCGTACATCTGATTCCATGAGCTCTTGGAATCGCCGGACCGCGAGCTCTGGCCCTGCTCGGTGTAAATGCTGATCCGCTCCGGGAGATTCACGCGAACCCCGCCACTCAGCCCCTGAAATAGGTAGCGGTCGAGCAGGCCGGTGCCGATCAATTGCGGATCAAATGTGGGGAAATCTCGGAAATAGGTGTCGCTCAAGCTCAGTTCGAGCCGCGGGTGCGGCACATACCGCAACGTTACATAGCTACGATTCAGCCCACCGGTGCTGGAAGTTGTGGGAGGGGTTGTCGTGGTCCCCGGGTCCGTGACGACTGTATGCGCCGCGTCGATCTCCATCGAATCGTAAATGGCCAAATTGTGTTTGAAAAAGATGCCCGTTTCACTGAACAGGAACTGGCGGTTGGCATGCCAATTGATAGCACTGAGAGCGATTCCAAAGGTTGTGGAATAGCGGGTGCCACTCCAGTCGCCACCCTGAAAATTCATGAACGCCCCAGCCAATTTTTGATTGGGATTGTAGTCATAGGACGTGGGGTCGGGCGTCGAGCCGGCAAACACGCCGACAGTTCCATGCTCCCCGAATTTGCGGCCGACGTAGCCACCATCCATGGTGTCGAGGCTCGTTGCCCATGGCAGATACAGCCGGCCACCACCCGCCACCCAGCGGGATTCCGGATTGTCGTAAGTGAGGGCGAGGTGGTAAGTGCGATTGATCAGGTCCGAGACGGTCACCGGCTGAGCGTTGCCGGAGAGCGATGTGAACCGGCCGCGCCAGTAGCCGCTGAAATTCCAGAATGTGCCGGCGATGCGCGTCATATCCATCCGCGCCACCAGACCGACCGCCGAACTGGTGCTCGAGGGAATGTTGCGGGTGACCACGGTATCGTATTCGAGGCCGATCCGGCCACGCATGCGGTTGATTTCCGGCGACGGCGGGCGTGGAACCGCAGCACGCGCTTCTTCGACAGCGGGGTCGCCAGAAGTGAATGTAATCACTTGCGGGTAGGAGCGGCCACCCGTGAGAAGCACCTCTTCCTTTCGTTCCTGGACAACCTCGGGAGAAAATCGAACAAGATCGCCCACGGCGACTGGTTCAGTAGAGGAAACGATTTCGCAAACGGCAGAAGAAGCAGCCACTGAAATCACCTGAAGCGTCGCCACGATGCCGGAGGGTGGCTGAAGAAGAGGCACACCCGGGCTCCGCACGGCGGGCGCGGCAATGTGCTCAACGAGCAGCTTTTGCCCTTCTTTCAATCCCGCGGAGCGGCCAGCATCAATGTACACCACGCCCTGCGCAATGTATTTGATGTGAAAGGTGGCTTTTTCGAGTGCCTCCTGCGCCCAGACCATCATCGGAAACATGGCGAAAAAGAGAGGAGCCACGGTCAGGATCAGTTGCCGGTCCTTAATCATCCCCGCCGCCCGCATTTTTGTGGCACTGGTAGCAGTTGACGCTGTTGTAGACGTAACCGGAAACGCCCTGATGTTTCGGATCCGTTTGCGCCTTGGTATGGCAGTTCGTGCACTGGAAGACGGCGTAGTTCGATGGATTCGTGTGGCAAGTCGCACAAATGCCATTGGCGCCGCCATGATTCGTGTTGAACCAAGTGTGATTGAAAGTTGCGCCCAGCCAATTGGTGGTGACCCACGTGGTGTGGCACGTCACGCACGTCGTCGGGAAGCCCGCCGCAGTGTGATTCGGATTCGTTGTTCCGGCGTAATCCGCCTTGTGACAGGAATAACAATCCGTTGGAGTTCCGGCATACACGCCACCGATGTGGCAGAGATTGCAGGCGACCGTTACGTGAGGTCCTTGCAGCGGGAACGGCGTGTTGTTGTGATTAAACGTGGCGTTCAACCATGTCGCGGTCGTATGGCACATGGTGCAATCTTGCGGGAATCCACCGGTCACGTGATTCGGGATGCCCGTCATGGTGGCGGTGTTGTTGTAGTCCTTCAGGTGGCAGCCGACGCAGGTGGTTGACAAAGTCCCCGCGTAGTTGTCGGTATGGCAAGTCGCGCAAGGCACGCTCACGTGCGCGCCAGTCAACGGAAAAGTCGTTGTGCTGTGATTGAAAGTGGCGTTGAGCCAGTTCACAGTGGTATGGCACACGGTGCAATCTTGCGGGAAATTCGCAGTCACGTGATTTGGAACACCCGTTATGGTCGCCGTGCCGCTGTAATCCTTCGCGTGACAGCCGTAGCAGGTGGTCGGAGCATTCGCGTAGTTCCCGCCGATGTGACATTGCGTGCACTGCAAATTGGCGTGCCCGTTGGTCAACGGGAAAAACTGGCTATGGTTGAAATTGGCCGTGTCCCATCCTGCAGTCGTATGGCAGGTCGCGCACGCCGACGCCGCAAATCCTGCCTGGGCATGCGGCGGGTTGGTGGTGGCGTTGTAGGTGGCCAGGTGGCACGAAGCACAATCGGTGGACAAGCCCTTGTACACGCCGCTCGCATGGCAACTGGAGCACGTGACGCCGACGTGTTTCCCGGTAAGCGGGAAAGTCGTCTGGGTATTGTGATCGAATTTCCCGTCGGCCCACGCGATGGTGTCGTGACAGGTCGCGCAAATCACGGGAGCGAAACCCGCCTGGGCGTGCGGCGGATTTGTCGTGGCGTTGTACTTATCAATGTGGCACCCGCTGCAAGCAGTCGGCGCGTTCGCATAGTTCCCGCCAGTGTGGCACTGCATGCACTGCAATCCAGAGTGCGCGTTCGTTAACGGGAAAAATTGAGCGTGATTGAAAGTGGCCTGATCCCACCCCGCCGGCGTGTGGCAAGTGGCGCAGGCGGATGCGGCAAAGCCGGCTTGCGCGTGCGGCGGGTTGTTGGTGGCGTTGTATTCCGGCGTATGGCATGACGCACAATCCGTTGGCGTACCCGCAAACTTTCCATTGATATGGCACTGGTTGCATGGGACGTTGACGTGTTTGTCGATCAGGGGAAAACTCGTCGTATTGTGATTGAAGGTGGCGTTGAGCCAGCTGGTCGTGTCGTGGCAGGTCTGGCACTGCTGCGAAAATCCCGCCTGAATGTGGGGGGGATTATTCGTAGCGTTGAAATCCTTGGCGTGGCAGCCGTAACAGTTTGCCGGCGTGCCTTTGAATTGGCCGTTGATGTGGCAAGCGGTGCATTCAAGCGTTGCGTGCGCACCCGTTAGAGCGAAGCCGGTGAATTTCAGGTGGTCGAATTTGGCGCCAAACCATGTATCCGCGCTGTGACAGGTTTCACAAGTAGTCGGGAACGCCGAAGCTTTATGGTCCGGCGCCACTGCTCTCTGGAAGTCGGCGGTATGGCAGCTAAGGCAAGCTGTGGAGAGGCCGGTGAATTGGCCCGTGGCTTCGCCCTTGTGGCAGTCAACGCACTCCAACATTGCATGAGCGCCAAGCAGCGGGAAGCGATTCTCATGCTGCTTCAACTGCTGCGTCTGAATGCTCCACCCTTTTACCGAGTGGCATTGCTCACAGTTCGCGCCGAACTGCCCCCGATGGATATCGGCATGGCAATCCGCGCAACGGGTGCTCACGTTGTTAAAAACCAGACTGACATGGCACTGCGTGCAACTCACCTTTTCGTGCATGCCGCGCAAGGGATAGCGCGTGCGATTGTGATCAAATTCGGGAACACCACGGATGGGCTTCCAGCTCGTATTGGTATGACAGTTTTCGCAGGGGATGGTGATGGTTCCGTGAGGATTGCGTCCGGTGTTCTTGTAGGCCTGCGCGTGATCGGAGCTCTGCCCGAACACCACCAGGAGCGCTAGCCCGAGAATGAGTCGAGTAACTGCCGCTGTGCGCATGGGACACGTAAAGCGTTCAGTTTGAACGAGCTGGGCTAAATTTTACCGATTGCTCTCTGTAGTTTACGGTTCTCCAGAGGTTCCGGCTACTGTCCCGAGGGACAGTTTCGGTTCAGCGCACGATTCGTTTACGAGTACTCCCTGAGGAAGCCCCCCACGGCGTGGCGTTGGAATGACTGTCGAGCGAATTTGAAAATGGCGGCCAGGTGGTCCGCCGAAGTTGGCGATTCGCCCTAGCTATGGCAGCTTGCACATAGCCGGGGAGTAGGCTTATAGAATAAAACTCTCTTGTCCCCGACAGTCTTGAAGCCTTTGTGGCAGAGGTCACATCCGACGTTCACGTGCGCTCCCTTCAGCGAGAAATCTGACTGCTTTTCGTGATCGAAAAGTGACGGTACCCATTTCGCCGAGTTATGACAGGTGTCACAAGTTTGAAGCTTTCCCTTCTTCGTGAACTGTCCGGCGTGAATGTCCTCGTGGCAACCCGCACAATTATTCGGGGCTGACTTGAACGAAACCTCACTGATTTTTCCGCCGGGAGTGGCCGGCTTGTGACACTCCTCGCACGCGACCTTTGCATGCGCTCCTACCAGCGGGAACGATGTCTTCGAGTGATCGAAACTCGGCAAATCCGTCCATGACTTCATCGAATGGCAAGCTTCGCAACCGAGGACGCCGCCGTCCGCTCGCTTCTCCGCCATGCGATCCCGGAACTCGCCATGGTGAGGATCCTGGTGGCAGCCTGTGCAAGAGCGGTCTTCGAACCGGTAGGGCACCACCTTCGCCGTGTACCCGGCTTTGTCAACCGTGTGGCATTCCGAACAAATGACAGCCAGATGGGCGCCGACGAGCGCATAGCGGCTCTTTTGATGCTGCGCGATCGTGTATGTGGAGGGTTGAAAGCCGGCGACGACGTGGCAGGCCTCGCATTGACTGTTGTAAGGCACCGCGGCGAATTGGCCCTGGTGCGTGTCCGTGTGGCAATCCATACATTTGGCAAATGCTATCTGGTACCGGGTTGCCGCTCCTGCCGGCAGGTGGCATTTGTCGCAAGCGACAGCGGCATGCTTTCCCGCCAGCGGATAAGCGGTTGCAGCATGCGCTTTCACGTCGAAGAGCGATGGCTTCCACCCGTCCACAGTGTGGCAAGTAGAGCATTCTCCCTTGTCCGGGCGCGCGGCAAATTGCCCGCTGTGTGGATCTGGCTTGTGACAGTCTGAACATTTTTCGAATGCGAGCGGCCTCTTGAAATCTCCACCCGTGTGGCAGCGGAGGCAATCCACTTCTGCATGTTTTCCGAGCAGCGGGTATTTCGTTTTGGAATGGTCGAATTGCTGGACGACAGGGATTCGTTTCCATCCGCCGGTTGTGTGGCACGTTTCGCAGGATTGCGGGAAGGCCCCGCGATGCGGATCCGCATGACAGTCGGAACACTTGCTGAAGGGGAGTCCGGTGTACCGGGGCTTGCCTCCCGGGGCCGCCGGCGTATGGCATTTCGCGCACGCGACTTGCACATGGAGCCCCGTGAGGGGATATCTTGTCTTCGAGTGATCGAATTTGGCTGCAGCCTTCCAGTCCACGAAGTTGTGGCACTGTAGACAATTCTGTCCGAGCTGACCTTTGTGGATATCTTCGTGGCACGCGACGCAGTCCTGAGACATCCCCAGAAAACTGCGGCTCAAATCCTTTATCTTGATGAGCGGGCGTTCACTCTCGCGAATGTGCGCGGGCGTGTGGCATTTACTGCACTCGAGTCCCCGGTGTTTCCCCTCCAGAATGTAGCCTGTCTGATTGTGATCGAATTCCTTAAGTGACGGGATCCAACGAATCAGCGGGAAATCTTCGCCGTTATGTTCCGAATGGCACTTTGCGCAGTCTGCTTTGTTGGAGAATTTGGAGTGTAGCCCGCGATTCTGCGCGAGCTCCTGCGCAATTTCAGTGTGACATTCCTCGCATTTCAGGACCGCCGAGCCTGCGCCGACTTTGTGGCAACTGGAGCATTGCGTGGACCCGCTGAGCGACTCATGGGCCTTCGAAAGTGGACCGGGCGAGATTTGCCCCCAAGCCGGAGAAATTGTCACGAAGAGCAGAGCCACAAGGTACGTGAGCCGCTTCATCTGAGACGAGGGCCTCCCAGAGAGCAAAGATTCGACGACGCTCTCGGAATGCGATCATGGAAATCTTTCAAGATTTACTCTGGCCAGGTCGAATCAGATTAGCACGCGGTCAGCGCGTGCATATGCAGCATGCGTTAACAATGTGCAGTTCAGGTTACCACCAAGACGCCATCAATCCGTCGCCACCTTCTTGCCCATAAAAAAAGCGATTCCGGCGTGACTCGTTTCACCAGTTCAGTTCGCTCGAACGTCTGTATTTAGATGGTTGGGAACCAAGTCAGTTTTGAGTTCGGAGCCTTCGGCTGGATAAATGAAGATCAATCTTGTTATCAACGGGAATAATTCACAGAGCCGATACGCAGGCTAAATTCAGCCCCCTTGAACGGTTTCGGAGCTCTGACATTGTGGTAGCATCGTCGTGAGGATTCTTTCGTGTCAACGGCTTGAGGTTGCGATGAGCGAATCGAATGAGGACCTGTGCGGGAAGTGTGGTGCGGCGATTGACCCGAATCGTCGAGTTGATTTCACGTTAAAGAATGGGACGAGAGTCTGCGAGTCCTGCTTCGTAAAAGGTACAGAAAAGGCGCCACCGCAGAAGCGTGATTGGTCGAACTAGTCGAATAAACCCCCAGGACTGGACCCAAACGTAAGAAATTTGAAGAGGCCCGAGACCGCCTCCTGTGGGCCATTATCAGCTCGCGTGTCGCGGCCGGACAACTCGAGTCGCCCCCGAACACTGAGGGACTGTGACCAGTCTGGTGCCCACAACCAGATCCTGCTGGTGGCTATGGCCTCAAAGAAATCTCCGCTCGCCGGTTTGACGTCGGACAGCTCCACCAACCTTGATCCATCCTTTTAGGCAGGAGAACTTGGACTTTCTCTTACCCTTGCAACTCCTGTGGGAATCGGTGCACAGTGTCACGGTCACATTCCTGAGTTTTGGCAATTTCTTGCGAGCCTAGGGGGAACCCCTTTTGATTTCGGACGTGGATATTCTCATGATTCGTCGCAGATTCCGGGTGTTTGAAAAAAAGATTTATGCCAATTCCTGCTCGCAAGGCGCGCTTTCAGACGCTGTCGAGTTGGCATTCGCGGATCACCTTCATGCCTGGCACGACCAAGGCTCGCCCTGGGACCTCTGGGTGCAGCAATATGAGGAACTCCGCGTCGCATTCGCGCGCTTGATCGGCGCGCATGCCGATGAAGTTGCCATTGTTCCGAGCGCATCGGCGGCCATCAATTCGATCGCGAGTGCGCTCGAGTTTCAGGGCCGCCGAAAAGTTGTTCTCGGGGAATTTGAGTTTCCAACGATGGGCCATGTCTGGCTCGCGCAACAGCGCCGCGGCGCCCAGGTGCAATTTGTTCCCGCGCGCGAGAGCGAGATTCCGGTGGAAAATTACGATCGAGCGATCGATCGCGAGACACTGATTGTGCCGCTCACTCATCTCTGCTTTTTCAACGGCTTTCGCTCCGACGTGAAGTCGATTGTGAGCCTTGCGCATTCGCGCGAGGCTCTGGTGATGCTCGACGATTATCAGGATTGCGGCACGCGCCCCATCGATGTGAAGGCACTGGACGTTGATTTCTATGTCAGCGGCGTTCTCAAATATTTGCTCGGGCCCTCGGGTGTCGCGTTTCTGTACGTGCGGCGGGAACTCATTTCGACTCTCGCGCCCACCATCACCGGGTGGTTTGCACAGGCCAATCCATTCGCGTTTGACGGAAAGCGAATCGACCTCGCAACGACGGCTCGGCGATTTGAAACTGGCACGCCGCCGATTCCCAATATTTGCGCGGCTCTGGCATCTTTGAAACTGCTGCGTGAAATTGGTCTCCGAGGTGTGGCCGCGCAGGTGACGAAAACAGCGCGGGCGCTGCTCGATGGAGCTCGCCGATTGAACATCCGCGTGAAAACACCGGCGGACAGCGTCGGCCCGCTGGTCGTCTTACAGGCCAAAGATTCGGACGCGATGCTCGCAAAGCTTGCTGCGCGGAACGTCATCGGCTCCAGCCGAAAAGATGGAGTGCGGATTTCATTTCACGTGTACAACACGCTCGACGACGTAGCGGCGGTTCTCGAAGTGTTCAAAGAAAATCTGGATCTGATGGTACGCTCGCCGGCCGCGGCCTCAAGTTTGTGAGGAACCAACACGTGAATCTCGATACCGTGCGCGACCAGTTTCCCGCCCTCCGCGAAAAACTATTCCTCGATTCCGCTTGCGTGAGCCTCGCTCCGCAGGTTGCTGTCCAGGCCATCTCAGATTTTCTTCAGAATGTGCTTCTGTGTCCTGAGCGATCCGCCACCCTGCATCATATCGCCATGGACGACCTGCGCCTGACCGCGCGCACGGAGATCGCACGACTCATTCACGCTCGCGAAGATGAGATCGCGCTGGTCGAGAGCACAACACATGGCCTCAACATTGCTGCCGATGCTCTGCCGCTCGAACGCGGTGACCGCGTGCTGCTTGGCGATCTCGAATTCATGGAAGTCGCTCTCCCCTGGTGCCAGAAACGAGATCGTGGAGATATCGCAATTGATGTGGTACCGCACCGCGGTGGAGAAATTCGCCCCGAAGATTTTGCCGCGCGAATCACGCCTCGCACCAAAGTGGTTGCCGTCAGCAGCGTCCAGTGGAGCCACGGTTATCGCATCGATTTGAATGCTTTGAGCAGGATTTGCCGGGCTGCGGGCGTCTGGCTGGTTGTGGATGCGGTTCAGCAACTTGGTGCAGTCCCTTTGGACGTGAGTGAAACCCCTGTTGATTTTCTCGCTTGCGGCGGGCACAAATGGCTGAATGCGCCGTTCGGACAGGGATTTCTTTATGTCCGCCGGGAAGTCCTCCCGCGCTTGCGGCGCCCAATCGCCGGTTACCTGAGTCTCGAGCCGCCCGCAGGCGGTTGGGGAAACTATTTTCAAACTCCCTCGATCACGCCCGTTCGCGACTACCAATTTGTCGATGAAGCGCGCGCGCTTGAAATTGGCGGCACGGCAAATTATCCCGGCGCAGTTGGCCTGGGAGCTTCCGTCAAGTTGCTGAATGATCTGGGACGGGAGAAAATCGCTGAGTGTATTTTCTCGCTGACAGACGGGCTGATCGCGGGTGCGTCGCGAATTGGTGTGAAACTTATCACGCCGCCTGCGCGCGAGAATCGCTCCGGCATAATCACGTTCAGTCTCGACTCTCCGCAGAATAATCTTGCGCTGATGGAACATCTGCTCAACCACAAAGTGATGGTCTCCGTGCGATACACCTCGGGAGTCGGCGGTGTGCGAGTGTCCTGCCACTTTTTTAATTCCGAAGATGATGTGGAGCGGTTGCTCGAACTGACGAGCGAATTTATCCGCGGGCGCGGCAAGTCTGTTGCGACATAAGTCTACGGAGCCTGGGCCGCGATGAGCACGCAGCTCGAGCAAAACGAAACTGCCGCCACACTGGCGCGCGAGAGCGGACTTTCCCGCCAACTTACTGCGCGCCAGATGGGAATGATCGCGATCGGTGGCGCGATCGGCACTGGTTTATTTCTTGGCAGCGCTCTCGCGGTGCGCACCGCAGGGCCAGCGGTCATCCTGAGCTATTTGATCGGCGCGATTATTGCGCTGCTCATGATGGGCGTGCTTTCCGAGATGGCAGTGGCGCATCCCACCGCCGGGTCTTTTGGACTCTATGCGGAGCTATACGTTTCACGCTGGGCGGGCTTCGCTGTGCGCTATACATATTGGGCCTCGCAGTGCATTGCCATCGGTGGAGAGGCAACAGCGGTGGCCACCTATTGCCAGTGGTGGTTCCCGCACACGGCGCTTTGGATTTGGGTGGTCGCGAGCTCGGCGCTGGTGATCGGAGTGAATGCATTTGGCGTTGGCGGATTTGGGGAATTTGAATACTGGTTTTCGTCCATCAAGGTGACGGCCATCATTGTTTTTATTGCTGTCGGAATTTTTGAATTGGTCGGTTTCGGCTCACACACGGGAGCAGGGCTCAGTAACTTTACTGACCACGGCGGCTTCTTTCCATTTGGCTTTAAAGGTGTTTGGATGGCGATGGCATTTGTCATCTTCAGCTACATCGGCACGGAAGTGATTGCCGTGACCGCCGGCGAGGCGAAGGATCCGCAAACCGCGATTCCGCGCGCGCTGCGCACGATGGTCAGCAGGCTGATACTTTTTTATGTTGGCGCCATGGTCGTTCTTGTTGGCCTGATGCCTTGGAATCAGATTCAACCGGGCGCGGCCATCACGGCCAGTCCCTTCGTCAGAGTTTTCGAGTCTATTCATATTCCAGGCGCCGCGCACATCATGAACATGGTGGTGCTCACGGCGGCGCTTTCGAGC
Organism: Candidatus Acidiferrales bacterium; assembly: GCA_050746945.1. Taxonomy (GTDB): domain Bacteria; phylum Acidobacteriota; class Terriglobia; order Acidiferrales; family UBA7541; genus Palsa-295. The sequence continues at coordinate 52,292 of JBOGMZ010000010.1, forward strand.
ATGAATTGCAATCTCTACCTCTGCACTCGGACGATGTTTTCACTTTCTCGCGGCGGGTACGCACCGGGTGGGCTGGGGCGCGTGACAGCTAAAGGCGTTCCGGTGGGTGCGCTCTTAATTTCTTCCGCCGGCATTTTTATTGCCAGCGTCGTCGCGTACATCTATCCACAAACTGCTTACGTCTATTTGTTTGGAATTGCACTGTTCGGCGCGCTGTTCGTCTGGATGATGATTTTCATCACGCATCTGTTTTTCCGCCGCGCGTGGGTGGCACAAGGGCACGCAAAGTCGCCAGTGCACATGATTGGTTTTCCGTACCTCACCATTCTCGGCGCGGGACTGGTCGCCGCTATTCTACTGACCACGCCGTGGGTGGAAGGAATGCAGCCGGCGCTCGAGGCGGGTCTGCCGTGGCTCGCTTTCGTGAGCGTTATTTATTTCGCTTGGATGCGCAAACCAAAAGCCCGTGCTATAGAATGAAAGCGTCGTGAGCGCAACGTACGCTCGCGACCAAGAGGAATTGAAATGGACCGCGAGCATTTTTATTCGATCATGAACGGCGAGGGCACGCTCGACTATGAGTTGTACTTGAATACGAAAGCGCTCCTTTCCTGCCAGAAAGATTTCAAGGCTTTTTGCAACTCGGATGAATTGCAATTCCAAATCGTCCACCAGGTGGAAGAGATGTGGATGAAGCTGATCGGGTACACATTGCTCGATATTGATGACTACCTGCAGCAGGAAAACACCAACCGGGTAATAACTCTGTTTCGGCGCGTGCACATCGCCATGCGGATGCTGTCCCAGCAACTTGAGCTGCTCGAAACGATGTCGCCGAAGGAGTATCAGGAAATTCGGCTGCAACTCGGAAACGGCAGCGGCCAGGAATCTCCGGGGTTTCGCAGCCTGCTGAAGATGCACCCGCACATCTGGCACTCCTACAAGACGAACTATCTCGAGAAACGCCACCTGACAGTCGAGCAGATCTATAATTCGAACTACACCCACTCGGATGCTTACGTGGTCGCCGAAGCGCTGGCGGAATTCGATGAATTATTTCAGCGATTCCGATTTGTTCACTTGCAATTAATTCAGCGGAGCATCGGCCTGGGCTCGAACTCGCTGAAGGGGCGGTCCGTGGAATTGCTGAACGAAGGATTGCGCGTGCGATTTTTTCCGGAGCTGTGGGATATCCGGCACCAGATGACGGATTTATGGGGCGCGCAGTACGGAAAAGTGCGCGATTCCATCGGCGGGCATTAACGAAACACTTTAGCGATCCTCGCGCGCAAATCCCCAGGCAGTCCCAAGCGATCCAATAACTACGAGCGCGGAACCGGCGACCGCAATCGCCTGCGGGCCGAAGCCACGATTCCAAGTTTCCAGCAGCACGCCCAGAGGAAACAGGACGGCGCCAGACAAGAGTGCCAGCGCGAGAAGCATGCGAATCCCTTCCCTGAGCGCGACCCGATCAAAAGCGAATCCGAGAATCACAAGCAGGAGCCCGAGGCCAATCCAGTGGCCGTGGGCATCCACCTGGCGCGCATAGTCAAAACTTCGCGACGCGGCGTCGGCGAGCGCGGCTTGCGATTCGGGCATACGACGCTCCGCCGCGCGTATGAAACCGGTTGCAAGCGCGGAACCCAAGCCATCGAGCGTCTGATGCTCCATGAGCACAGCGTAATAAATTCCGTAGCCCATGCCCCAGGCAGCGAGCGCAAGGCCGCCGACAATTAGAAGTTTGCGTGGCGCGGTCATGAATCAGCTCCAGCCGCGTCAAGTTTTCCGGTGTAGCGCCAAATTCCGACGAGCATTGCGAGGAGCGCGATGATCACAAGCAGTCCTCCGATGTCCGCGAGTCCACCGGCGAGTAATCCCCAGCGCAATTCCATGAGAACGAAAAATGGCAGAGCGAGAGAGCCGATCAGTAAAGTGACGGCCCAGATTCGTCTCCAGCGGTCGCCGAAAAAAACGTACCGTTGAAAGAAAGCGATGAGGATGGATAGGATTCCGAATTCAATGATGTGGGAATGGGCTGCGATGTTGACGGCTTTTGCTCCCTGCAATTGACCGTACTCGCCGACGGCTGCCTTCGCGCCGGGCAAATCGTTTGCGGCGGCCTTTGCCGTCATGGTCGAAAGTAATTCACTGTCCCTGGCTTCGTAGCGATAGAGATTCGCTGCGGCGTAGTAAGTGCCATGCATAAACCCGAGCAAAATCAGGAGAGTCCCGCCGGAAAGCAGGGCGCGGGAGGGCCAACTGCGGTCGGCAAGAAGTTCATCGGCGTGCGAGGGGCCCGATTCGCGGTGCAAGTGCCGCCAGAGCCCGGCGAGTTCCCCAACGCATGCAACCAGAACGAGTGCGCCGCCGAGATCAGCAAAAATGCTGGCCCATCCGATCGATTCGAGGGGGCTGCCCGCAAGGCCCACGTAGTGAATCAGGAACACGCCCATGGGAAGCAAAGCCGCGCCGAGAAGAAATAGTTTTGCGAGGAATTTCTTTCGCAGCTCAGTGAATGCGACGTAGGGTTGCAGCAGCGCGAGCAGGAGTGCGATGTAGCCGAAGCTGATCATGTGCGCGTGCGCGTCCACTTTCGTGCCGCGATTCTCGAGGTAGCCGCCGATCTTCGCGAAAGCTGCGCCCGCGCTCTCGGGGTTCTTCGCAGCAACGGCCTGCGTCGCGCTCAGCAAAGCGCTCCCAATCCGATCGGCATTTGGATGCAAGATGAAGACGGCAAAAATATCGCCGAGGATCATCCCAGTAAGGATTAGCGCAATCCCACCAATCACCAGCATCCGGCGGGCGCTGAGAGGTGCGAAGTCGTTGTCCGACGTCAGCGTCGCACTATGGTTTATCGCGTTTTCTCGTGCGCTCACCGAACTCTCCGGGATAATTCCTCGCGCATTCTACAGGATTTGACCGGCCCCGCGACTCGGGCTTGACGAAAAAGGGAAATCACGGAAATGCCCTTTTTGTTGCGATTAGAAAATCGTGAAGGTCTGTGTTTTGAGTGAGTTAAGCCAAATTCTGAAATGGTGAATGTTGCGATTAGAAGACCAGTGATTCGTGACGAGTGGCTAGTGGCTGGTAGCTTGCCCCAGTGGTGAAGCCGGCGACCTACAAGTTTTGCCGCGCACCTCATTTGAAAATCCTCCACTTTTAGCATCGCATAGGGTGGGGTGAAGTTGTACTGGCCATTGGTACAGATTCATCACGGATGCGGTGACCTGTCCTTCGCACATAGGGACGACAGCGTGACGTGAATGGCGAAGGATCGATCCGACAGGATGCTGTTTCTGCAAAGGCGTGCTCAGAACGCACCGGTTTTACGTTGCGGCGCGGGCGGAATTCTTACGGAAGGCAGGGATGACGCGGTCGGCAAAGAGTTGCTGAGTTTTGAGGGTCTTCCAGTGTTCGAGGCCGCCGAAATTTGAAACAATGGCGAGCTCACCAATTCCGCCTTTTTCCTGCAAATTCTGCACTTGGCGTATCACCTTTTCAGGAGTGCCAATGAAACCGATCTCCTGCTCGACGATTTGCTCGTAAGTGAGCTTGGTGAGCGATTCGAGCGCGCCACTGGCGTAGAAACCGTAACCCTTGGCGCGGAGTTCGGCTTTCTTCGACTCATCCTGCAGGGAATCGACGGGCGACGCATTGAAGGCCAGGAAATTGTGGAGCGCCTGTTCGACTTCCTTGCGGATTTGCTTCTCGTCTTCGTCGAGATACACCGGGCGAATGTAAACGATATTCGGCTTGTGGCCGTGGGCGGCGCAGGCCTGCTTATAAATGCCGAGTGGCTTTTCGAGGACGCTCCAAGGAAGCAGGGGCGGGACGAATATTCCCCAGCCGCGCTCGCCAGCCGTCTGGTAGGTGATGTCGCTGGTGCCGCCGGTATAGAGCGGAGGATAGGGCTTTTGAACGGGCTTCGGAACGACGGCAACGTCCTTCACATTGAAGAATTTTCCTTGATGCGAAAATTTATCCATGGTCCAGGCACGCTCGAGAATTTCGATGGCTTCGTCATAGCGCGGCTGGCTTTCTTCGAGCGGCACATTCGAAGGACCGAAGAGCCAGGCGTGGCCGCGCCCGAGTCCGCATTCGAGGCGGCCATTTGTGAGGATGTCTGCTTCAGCAATTTGCCCGGCGAGGCGCAGAGGATTTTCGAGTGGCAGCGTGAACAGCGCGACGCGGAAGCGGATGCGTTGGGTGCGCTGGGCGGCAGCGGCAAACATCGCGAGCGGATTTGCCGAGATCGAGAATCTCTGGAAGAAATGGTGATCAATGACGGAGTAAACGTCGAATCCGACCTGATCGGCGTGTTCGATCTGGCGAAGGATTTCCCAGGTCATATCCGCATGGGATTTCCCCGGCGGGCACTGCATTTCCGCATAGATTCCGAATCGCATGGTGGCCAATGCTCCTGTGAACTGCTCGCCCTCGCTTAACTGAGGACGAGTGATTTCATAGCTGGTTCAGGGCACTCTTGGCAGGAGCTTCAGGGGCTGAAGCCCCGCGAGTTCTCGCCATACTATGTCGCGGCGGAAGCCACGACCCACAAAGACAACTCAAGAGAGATGAAGGGGGCAGGCGCGAAGGCCTGACTCCTAGCCACATGACTCGCATGACTGTCCGATACGCTCAGGGGTCAAAACCCCTGATTTTTCGACGCCTGTCGGCACGGCTGAAGCCGTGCCCTGACGATAACTATCTACAAACCAACGCCTAGAACGTGAAGCGGGCCGCGAATTGAAGCTGTCGCGGGTTAGATACGGCGCTTGGCGTGCCGTAGTTGGGATTCGGCGAACCTTCGCGGAAGAATCCAAGCGCCCCCGCACAGCCAGGAGCGGCCGGGTCTGGGCCGCAGAAGTCCGCAGCACCGTAGTTGGTGTTGAAATAACGGATGTTGACGGTATTGAACAGATTGAAGGCCTCGGCTATGAGTTGAAGCTTCAATCGTTCGCGAATCGGGAATGTTCGAGAGAGCCGGATGTCGATGGTCTGAAGCGTGTCGCCCTTGAAAGTGTTGCGCGGCTCGACGCCGACGCGGTCGTTGTTTCCGAAGACGTCGCCGTTGACGTCTGATCCGGCGTATTTGGTGAAATATTGGGGCGATTGCAACGTGATAATGGTGCTGAAGTTGAAATCGCGCATGAACATGTTCCACGAGGAAGGACTCGTGAAGATGGCGTTGCCGACAAAGCGGTGGCGGACGTCGTCAGCGGAGCTTGCGCGCTCGGCGCCGAAATGGCCGCCATTGCTGTCCTGCGGGATCAGCACAAAGCTCGGATTCGGGCCGTCGTCAATCGAGTGGGACCAGGTGTAGCTGGCCTCGACAGAGAAGTTGTGCGAGAGGCGTTTATTGAAATTGATGAGGAGCCCGTCGTAAACGGAATCCCACTTCGAGGCGGCTTCAAAGAAAACGCTGTATTGCCCGTCGCGGAAGCCGGGGAAAAGGCTTACGCCCGGAATCCCTGGATAAGGAATGCAATTCGTGTTCCCGCCGGGGGCAGCCATCGCGAAATTGGAGAAATAGACTTTCTTGCAACCTGCTTGCCCCGCCGAATTGAAGACCGCGACGGTGCCGCTAGGATCGGGCTGGTTGACGTTGAAAAAGCTGCCCAGGTGAACGCCGCGAAGGTGTATGCCGGTAATGCTGAGAACGGCGTCCTTAAATGGTGAAAATTCGACGGAGGCGCTGGCTTGGATGCCGTAGGGATTTTTGTGTTCCTGATCGAAGCGGACGATGGTGGCGTCTTGCTGCGCACCACATCCACCAGTGAGCAGGGGTCCACACGGGAAGGGAGCACCGGCCGGGACGGGTGTGGCGTCCGGGTAGGTTGCGCCGCCGTGCAGGAGACCGTTGAGCGCCGCGTTACTGAAGAACGGCGCGAATCCCGCGTAGCTGAAGAGGCCTGTGTTGGAATTCAGGCCATTTTCAAAGGAACGGCCAGGGAAAGTGGCAGCTCCGCCGCAGGAGGGGAGTTGACACATGAGCAGGGGCGAGGGAATGATCCCGTGGAAGAGGCCGAACCCGGCGCGGAATACGATGTTGCGGGAGGTGCCCATGTTGTAGGCAATGCCCAAGCGCGGGTCCACGTTATTCCATTGCGTATTTAGGACTTTCGACTGCCAGGTCTCGAACTCCCAACGGATGCCGCCATTGAGCGTGAGGCGCGAGGTGGCGCGCCATTTATCCTGGATGTAGAAGCCGTCGTAGGTGTGGTCGAGAGTTCCCGAAGCGGCCTGGCGTACGGATTGAGAAATGGCGCCGCCCTGATAGATGGCAGTGCCGCCTGCGAGGTTGGGCTCCATGAAGCCGCTAGCTTTGTCAAATCGCTCGTAGAAGAGCACGAATGGATCGGGGCATTGTGTACCCGTGGAGCAAGATGGAACGGCGCCGTCGGTGCCGAGAAAGGCCTGGAGGGTTCCGAAGTCAGCTTCAAATGGATAGAAGAGAGGGAAGGATTCGTAAGTGCGGACCCAGTCAAAATTCCCACCGAAGCTGATGGAGTGGTTGGAAATGATGTGGGTGACATTGTCCACGAGCTCAAAGCGGCTCTCGCGGTAGATATCGGGATTGCCACGGTTGACTCCGACGGCAAACGTGTTGGCGACTTCCAGGTGAGGCTGAGTGGAGACGACCGGGAAATCGAACGTGCGGTGAGCGTATTGCATGCGCAATTCGTTGACCCAAGAGGGGGAGAGGTTAGTGGTCAGCCCTCCAGCCAGGGATTGGTCGCGAATGTAATTGTTCTTGAAGGCGGAGGGAAGATCGAAGCCGTTGTTCAGAGGTGACTGGTTGGTGAGGCGGTCGTCGTTGACGAAGTAGCGGATGTAGAGAAAATTGTTGCTGTTGAGATTTTCGTCGAGACGCATGAAACCGTTGTCGTTGTTGGAGGCGCGCAACACGGCGAGATTTTCTGCGGGTAGACCGTACACCTGAGTCTTTACCTGATTGATTGCCGGGAGATTCTCCAACACAACAGAGTTGTAAGTGGGCGATTCGCCGCGGCGCTGGCCTTCATAGTTGGCGAAGAGGAACGTCTTGTCTTTCTGAATAGGTCCGCCGATCGAAGCGCCAAACTGGTTTTGCCGCAAGACATTCAAGCCCGGGGCCGCGAGAATGCTATTCGCGTCGAGATTGTTGTTGCGGAAATATTCGTAGAGGGAGCCATGCCATTCGTTTGTGCCGGTCTTGGTGATGATGTTGACGATACCAGCCGTGGCGCGGCCATACTGCGTGGTGTAGTCGGTGTTGATCACGCGGAATTCCTGCACGGATTCCTGGGGCGGAGTGCCGCGCTGGATGCCGGAGGCGGTGGAGATGTCGTCGGCGCCGTCCACGGCGATGAAATTGTAGTGGATGTTTTGGCCGGCAAAGGAGATCTTCGTGACGGGCTCGACGATTACGTCAGTGCTTCCAGAAGTGGTGTTGCCGATCTGCACGCCGGGAGCGAGGAGAGCGAAATCAATGAACTCGCGGCCGTTGACGGGCAGGCTTTCGATCTGGGTCTGGGTGATCACATCGCTGATTTGCGTGCGAGTAGGCTCGGTGACTTCGGTGGTCGCCTGAATGACCACCTTTTCGCTAATTTGACCGACGGTGAGACTGAAATTGAGCGTGGCCACCTGGCCAACCTGAAGCGTGACGTCCTTTAATTCGGTCTTGAAGCCGGCGATTTGAGCGGTGACCGTGTAGTGGCCGACAGGCATGGGCGGAAAATTGTATTCACCGTTATCCGTCGAAACGGTTGAGCGGGAAAAACCGGTGGCTTCATTTGAAGCGGCGACTTTGGCTTTGGGAATGCCGCCGCCGCTCGAGTCGAACACCTGGCCCTGCAGCGTGGCGGAAACGGTCTGCGCACCGGAAGGGATGGCGCACAGGAAGCAGACGATCGAAAGAGCCATGCAAACGGCGAACGTGCGAATCTTCATATTTCCCCCTTGAAGAATTTGCGTCACCAGCAAAACCTTTCGGGTCTTGCGGCGTTGACACTACAAAGATCCGCAATGCCAAGCCAGTTCCCGGAAGCACAGCACCATCTGTTCCAGTTCACCTGCCCCAAACTTTTGCTACGAACGTCCGCGCACGGCTACTCCGGCAAGACGGCGGTGACTTCGATTTCCACGCGCGCGTCGGCTTCGATCAAGCCCATCACCTGCACGGCGGTCATCGCGGGATAATGGCGCCCTATGATCTCGCGGTAAACTTTTCCAAGTTCCTTGTAGGCGCCGATGTATTCTTTTTTGTCTACGACGTACCAGTTCATGCGAACGATGTTCTCGGGCTTGGCATGCGCCTCGGCAAGTACTTGGACGATGTTCTTCAGCGTCTGGCGCACTTGCGCGACGAAATCCTTTGAGACGAGCTTGCCCTCGGAGTCCCAACCGATCATGCCGCTCAAGAAAATCGTGCGCCCCTTTGCGGCGACGCCATTGGCGTAGCCTTTGGGCCGGACCCAACGAGCCGGTTGCAAAAATTCCATAAGTTTTCGTTACCTCAAACTCTCCAAAGCGCGCCCAGGATCAATCACCGGCGCGGAATGCCAACATTCGCGCACGCAAATCATCGGGAATCGGAATGGCCTTGTGAGGGCGCCTGTCAATCAGGACGAGCACAACATTGCCACGGACACGGTCGCCGCCATCCGGCCCGCGCAGAACGATTTCAAGATCCACGGAACTTGCGCCGACGCTACGAACCGTAAGCGTGGCGGAAAGCACCTCGCCGAAGCGGCTGGAGGCTGGAAAATCAACTTCGACGTGAACTGTAGGCAGGCCCCACCCGCGTTTCGTGATGAGATCCGGAAAAGAGAACTGCAAGCCTTCGCGGCACCAGTCTTCCACGAGGTCGTTGAAAATCTCCAGATAGCGTGGGTAAAAAACGATGCCGGCGGGATCGCAATCGCCGAAGCGCACGAGGACCTCGGCGCGATAGGGGCGCGGCGGGGCGGCGGCCGATTGGGATTTTGAGAGGGGCGTTTCAGTCATGCGAGCCTTCGCGTTCCTGGAATGCCCCGATAATCCCGCGCGCGATCACCAGTTGCTGGACCTCGGTGGCACCTTCATAAATGCGCAGCGGGCGAATTTCGCGGTACAGGCGCTCGACTGTCTGGTCACTCACGACGCCGAGGGCGCCAAAGATCTGTACGGCTTCGTCGATCACTTGCTGCGCGGTTTCAGTGGCGGTCAGCTTAGCCATGGCAGCTTCAACGGTGACGCGCTGGCCCTGGTCGCGTAGCCACGCTGCGCGATAGGTAAGCAGCGCGGCCGCATCGACGCTGGTGGCCATGGAAGCAAGCTTTGCCTGCGTCAATTGAAAATCGGCAAGCGTTTGGCCAAACATTTTGCGCGATGTGGCACGGCGGAGAGCTTCGTGCAACGCACAGCGAGCGAAGCCAAGAGCGGCTGCCGCTACCGAGGTACGGAAGACGTCGAGCGTGGCCATGGCGACTTTGAAGCCCTGCGCGGGTTCGCCGAGGCGCTGCGAAGTTGGGATACGGCAATCGGTGAATGTGATGCGCGCGAGCGGATGAGGAGCCATCACGTCGATACGTTCGGCAATCGCAAATCCGCGCGCCCCAGGCTCGACGATGAACGCGGTGATTCCGCGTGCGCCCGGTTTTTCTCCGGTGCGCGCAAAAATCACGTAGAAATCGGCGATTCCACCGTTTGAGATCCAGGTTTTTTCACCGTTGAGCACGTAGGCATCGCCATCGCGACGCGCTTCGCAACGGAGCGCCGCAACGTCTGAGCCAGCATCTGGCTCTGAAAGTGCGAACGCGGCGATGAACGAGCCTTCGCCCACGCGAATGAGATAGTGCGATTTCTGCGCGGGAGTGCCGAACAAAGTAATGGCGCCCGAACCCAAGCCCTGCATGGCAAAGGCAAAATCGGCAAGGCCGGAATGGCGCGCGAGAGTTTCGCGAATGATGCAGATCGCGCGAGTATCGATTGCGTCGCAAGAAGCGCCATACTCTTTGCCGCCGATCGCATACTTCAGCCAGCCGGATTCGCCGAGTTGGCGAACCAGCTTGCGGCACGCGGCATCCACATCGGCTTCAGGCCTCGCGTGGATGTTTTTCGCGGCCCATGCGTCCAAATCCCGCGCAAGCACGCGATGGTGCGCATCGAAGAATGGCCAGTCGAAGTGGGTATGGTCGGCCATTCTCAATTTCCTTCAAACACCGGCTTCTGCTTCGCAACGAACGCTTCGTAGGCGCGATGAAAATCCTTGGTCGTCATGCAAATCGCCTGGGCTTCGGCTTCGGCGTCGATCGCTTCGTCCACTCCCATATTCCATTCCTGATGCAGCATCTTCTTGGTCATCGCGTGGGCAAACGTGGGGCCCGCGGCTAAAACCGCGGCGAGCCCGTGAGCATCCGGCAGTAATGATTCCGGCGCGCAAAGGCGATTGAGGAATCCCCAGCGCTCGGCTTCCTCACCGCTCATGTTGCGTCCGGTGTAAAGCAGTTCGGCGGCGCGGCCCTGTCCGATGACGCGCGGAAGCAGGGCGCATGCGCCCATGTCGCAACCTGCGAGGCCGACGCGCGTGAAGAGAAATGCGATCTTGCAGCGCGCTGTGCCCAAGCGGATGTCGGAAGCGAGTCCAAGCAGCGCGCCGGCCCCGGCGCAAATGCCGTCGATCGCGGCAACAATCGGTTGCGGGCAAGCACGCATCGCTTTCACGAGATCGCCGGTCATGCGCGTAAAAGCCAATAGACCGCGTTTATCGAGTTTTGTGAGCGGGCCGATGATTTCATGTACGTCGCCGCCCGAACAAAAGTTCTCGCCAGCACCAGTGAGCACGATGGCCTTGACGTCGCCAGCATGAACCATCGCCCGAAAGAGATCGCGCAATTCGGCGTAGGAATTGAATGTGAGTGGATTTTTCCGCTCGGGCCGGTTGAGCGTAATCGTGGCGACACGGCCAGCAACCGCGTACAGGAAGTGCCGGGCTTGATAGCCAGCAAGTTCCGTGCGCTTGGCCGATGATCGACGCGGCTTTGCCGCAACGCGACCCATTACTTCCTCCTGTGCAATCCAGCCGGCTTTGGTGACGCGGAACCTGCCGCGCCCAGATTGCCCAGATGCGCTTTCAGCTTCTGGAACAAATCGAGCATCATCTGTTTTTCCTCCGCGCTTAGGCCGCGCAAGAGTTCAAGGATCCAAAGCTCATGCTGCGCGGCCATTTCGCGAAAGCGTTTGAATCCGATATCGGTGAGTTTCACGGTCAGGGCGCGCCGGTCGCTGCGGTCGAGCGTGCGTACCACCAGCCCTTCTCTTTCGAGCTGGTCCGTGATTCCGGTTACGTTGCCGCCCGAAACCATCAGGCGCTTCGAGACTTCGGACATGCGTAGCCCGTCGGGATGGCGCTCGAGTTGGGCCATCAGATCGAAGCGAGGCAAGGTGGTCTTGAAGTCGTGTCGCAGCTTGCCGCGGACGTGGTTTTCGATTCGCACGGTGCAGGAAAGCAGCCGGAGCCAAAGCCGCAGCGCTTGATGATCGTCCTTGGTGGCGCGCGTCTCGAGGTCAATCAGCAGACCATTCGGGCTGCCAGCGTCCAAGTTTCTCGCGCGCACTGCGGAAGAGCTTGCCATTTTCCCCTCACATCACTTCGCCGCCGGCTACTGCTATTGTCTGGCCGGTGACGGCTTCGCTTCCCGGGAGGCAGAGCCAGGCGACAGCGTTGGCCACTTCCTCGGGCTGCACTAATCTTTTTTGCGGGTTGCGCGCCGCCAATTCAGCGCGCGCTTCTTCGGGAGTGCGGCCCGTCTTCGAGACGATATTTGCCACGGATTCATTGAGGAGGTCCGTGTCTGTAAAGCCAGGGCAAACGGCGTTGACGGTGATGCTCTTCGTGGCGACTTCAAGCGCGAGGGCGCGCGTGAGGCCAACAACTCCGTGCTTGGAGGCACAATAAGCGGCAACATACGCGTAACCGGTCAAGCCCGCCGTGCTGGCCATATTGATGATGCGTCCCCAGCCAGCGGCGAGCATTCCCGGCAAGGCCGCCTGGACGCAGTGGAATGTGCCATCAAGATTCACGGCTATCATCCGCCGCCACAGATTCGCGTCGGTTTTCATGAACGGAGCAGAGGCCGCCTGGCCCGCGCTGTTTACAAGAATATCGATCGCGCCGGAGCGTGAACGCGCACTCTCAAAAGCGTGCGCTACGGCCACAGGGTCGGTGACATCCGCCTTCGCATAGCCGAGTACGCTCGATTTTGTGAAATCGAGGGCAGCTACCGGCCGTGGTTCGGCGCTGCGACCCACCACGGTGACACGCGCGCCGTGATCGAGGAACGCGCGCGTGACAGCGGCGCCAATTCCGCGCGCACCTCCCGTGACGACAGCGTGCTTGCCGCTCAACAGTGCCGACTTCCTGTCCGTTGCGCCGGTCGTCATACTTGCAACCTCAAAAGCGCCGCTCGCGCAAGATTTCGTTCGAGCTGTTCCTTGCCGTTCAAGTAAGGGCTGGGCCACCAAATGTCCGAGTAGCCTTGCTTGGCCGCTTCATGGAGCGTCCATGACGGATCGGCCAGGTGAGGACGAGCGATGGCGCACAAGTCTGCGCGTCCGGCGGCAATGATGGTGTTCACATGGTCGCCTTCAAAAATATTACCGACGGCAATCGTTGGGATTCCAACCTCATTGCGAATCCGATCGGAAAACGGGACCTGGTACATGCGTCCGTACACCGGGCGTTCAGCTTTGCTCACCTGGCCGGACGAGCAATCAATCATGTCTGCCCCGGCGCACTTGAACAGGCGGGCGACTTCCGCAGCGTCTTCAGGGGTGATACCTCCCGGTACCCAATCGTGCGCGGAGATGCGCACGCTCATGGGCTTGTCCTGCGGCCAGGCAGCACGCATAGCTTTGAAAACTTCCAGCGGATAGCGGCAGCGATTTTCGAGTGAGCCGCCGTATTCGTCCGTGCGGTGATTCGTGAGCGGAGAAATAAAACTCGAGAGCAAATAGCCATGGGCGGTATGGAACTCGAGCCAGTCGAATCCGGCGGCAACGCCGCGAAGCGTGGCGGAGACGAAATCGGCCTTGACGCGATCCATGTCATTGCAAGTCATTTCGCGCGGCGTCTGCGACGTGCCTTCGATGTACGGCAACGCGGAAGCGGAGACGAGTGGCCAGTTGCCCGCCTCGAGCGGCTGGTCGATTCCTTCCCACCCGCGGCGCGTGGATCCCTTGCGGCCGGAATGGCCGAGCTGCAAGGCCATTTTCGCGTCGGTGTGCGTGTGCACGTAATCCACTACGCGCTTCCAGGCTTTCATCTGCTCGTCGTTCCACATTCCGAGGCACGCGGGCGTGATGCGCGCGTCGGGCGAGACGCAGGTCATCTCCGTGAAAATCATGGCAGCGCCACCCATGGCTCGCGAGCCGAAGTGAACGAGATGGAAATCATTCGGCATGCCGTCATCGGCCATGTAAGTGGCCATGGGCGAGACAATTACACGATTTTTCAGGGTTAGCCCGCGTACGGAAAATGGAGTGAACATCGGAGGAATCCCGCGGTTCAGGCCGCTGCGTGCCGCGAACCACCGCTCAACATTCTCGACGTAATGCGCATCGCGCAATTTCAAATTTTCATGTCCAATGCGCTGGCTGCCGGTGAGCAGGCTGTAGGTAAACTGCTCCGGGTCGAGATGCACGTAACGTTCCACCTGCTCGAACCATTCCATGCGATTGCGAGCGGCACTTTGCAATTTGAGCGCTTCGATCTCGCGCTCCTCCTGATAGAGCTGAAGAGCTTCGTCCACATCGCCGGTATGGCCGGTGAGTATTCGCGTGAGGGCCATGGCATCTTCCATGGCCAGCTTGGTGCCGGAGCCGATGCTGAAGTGCGCGGTGTGTGCGGCATCGCCAATAAGTACAATATTTTTGTGGAACCACTTCTCGCAGAGGATGCGGTTGAATTTCAGCCACGCAGCCGAACCCCGTAGGTGCTTAGCGTTTGAGATCAATGGGTTGCCGTCGAGGCGCGCGGCGAACATTTCTTCGCAGAGTGCAATGGACTGCTCCTGCTCCATCTTGTCGATCCCGGCTTTCAGCCAGTTTTTTTCGGGCGTCTCGACGATGAACGTGGACCAGTCGTGATCGAAGCGATAGGCGTGCAGATTGAACCAGCCCCACTCGGTTTCCTTGAAATCAAAAGTGAAAGCGTCGAGTTTCATTTTGCTGCCGAGCCAGATGAAACGATTCAAGCGCGGCTGAATGTTGGGCCTGAAAACATCTTCGTACTTCCGCCGCGTGATGGATGAAGCGCCGTCGGACGCGATCACCAAATCGTGAGCGGCGGCGTAACTATCGGGATCGGTGACTTCGGTTTGAAATTTCAGGGAGACACCCAAACCGGCGGCGCGTTCCTGAAGAATCTGGAGCAATTTTATGCGCGCGATCCCACAGAAGCCGTGACCGCCTGAGGTGACCTTGCGGCCCTGGAAGAAAACGTCAATATCGTCCCAGTGGCGAAATGCCTGCGTGATTGCGGCGTGCGTTTCTTGATCGGAGTCCTTGAAACCGTCCATGGTTTTATCTGAAAACACGACGCCCCATCCGAAGGTATCGTCGGGGCGATTGCGCTCGATTACGGTGATGTCCCAGGACGCGTTGGCCTTCTTCGCGAGGATCGCGAAATAGAGGCCCGCTGGCCCGCCGCCGAGGCAAACGATTTTCATCTCTGTGCTCCGGCGCGAAACAGGGTGAACTTGGTCATGCGTTCACTTCTCGCAGCGCTTGCGCTAATTTTTCGCCGGTATCATCGGCTTGAGCTGCCTCGCGCAGTTTCTTCAGCTTAGCCGCCGCATCGTCCATGTGGCGCAATTTCGGCACAACGCTCATGATGGCGTCGAAACTCTGCTTGCCGCGAAGATGAGTGTCGCCATAGCCCTTCACCATCCGGGGACATTCGGCGAATTCGAGAGCCAATGCATAATTTTCCTGGGCGAGCGTGGGGATGTGCACCAACCACTCGTTGATCCACTGCTCCTCCTTCACGAAGCGCAGGGATTTTTGCCGCCACCGGCGCAAGCCCGCGATTACGTAAAGCTGCAGGTAGCCGCGGAGCGACGTGGTTTGCACAATCCTGCCTTTTTGGGTGAAACGCTCGACGAAGCCTCTGGCCCACCCGGTGTTCAGCAGCCATTGGCCGAGGGCGGCGGGGAGCATGTCCGCGATTTCCTGGACGCGCGGATGGAGGAATTCATTGATTTGCAGGAGTTGCGCTTTATCCACGCGAGCATCTTCGTGAACACGCTCGAAACGGGTGCGGCGGATTTTCAGATCGGCCACGCGTGCGGCGTCTTCATAAGACATCCAGAGTGCGAGGTAACGGCCTGTCTCGGTGAGGAGCACGTAATCACCGTGGCCATATTGCGCATCGAGATCGCGGATGGGGTCCAGACGGTCGAGATAGCTTGAGGCGTACGCTGCGTCTTGAAAATCGGCCAGGCGCTCGATGCCGGAGAACAGGATCGAATGACTAGCGGCTGGGAATTTGGTTTCGATTCGCGCCGCGAGAGCTTGCAGGCGCGGGCCGACTTTTGGTTTTGCAGCTTGCGCTTTCGTGGCCCGAGCCGAGGCCGGTTCCGTTGCTGCTTTGAAACCGGCCGCAAACGCGGCGAGGCTGGCATCCACACCCACGCCGCTCCGTTTGACGGCGTCCTCAAACTGGGCACGCGTGAAGGGCAATGAACTGGTTCCCGCGAGCGCGCCGAAGAGCGAGGCGCTGATCACGCTGCGAAATTCCTCGGACATTCTTGCGAAATCATCGTGGACGAAGATTCTTGCCGCCGCGGCGCTTGCGTCAATGATTGTTTGGTCGTCAACACGCCCGTCGCCGATGGCGGTCTTCTCGGTCATGGAGTAGACGCGATTGGTGGAAGTAATCAGCGTGGTGCGGTCCGGCGTCACCAATCCGCGCTGGATCGCGCGCCCTGCTTCCATCAATTCAGAGGCGAGCACGATATCGAGTTCTCCGGGCACAGGCATCATCGCGAGCACAGGATCTTTTCCAGCGGCGCGCACGGCCGCTTCGGGAAAAATCTCGATGTAATAGATTGTGGAGCCGGTTCGCTGGGCGACGCCGGGCACTGACGTCGTCTGCGCGTAATAGCCGGAATGTTCCGCAAGGTCCACAATCCAGTCCGCCAAAACACCGCCGCCTTCTCCCCCCATCGCCAGAATCGCAATCGTGATTGCCCGGGGCGCCGGGGCGCCTGGCGAAGGGGGCTGTGAGGTCGGGCTTCTATCCATTCGGCGCCTCTGCGCGGCCTCAGGCAGTGATGCCCGCCAGGCGGCGGTCAACGCGCCGCTGGAGAAAACCGATCACGGCATGCCGCACGCGCGCCTTCACTCCGTCCCACGCGCTCGGATTCGAAATAATCTCGGCGCGGAAAAATGAGGGGCAGAGCACGGCCGCGTGCGAGACCTCACCACACAATCCACAGCCTGAGCAACTGTCGAGCACAGTGGCTACCGGATCTTTGCGCAACGGATCGGGATTTTCTGCGACAGTCAGCGACGGGCAGCCGGAAAGCCGGATGCAGGAGTGGTCGCCGGTGCATGTATCGGCGTCAACGCCAAAGCGTTCGCGGACGACGCGTTTGCCTTCTTTAGCCATCTTCGCCATCAGCGGTTTCACGCGACGCTGCTTGTTCAACTCACATTCGCTCTGCGCGACGATTACCTTTGGGCCTTTTTCTTTTGTGGTCAGCGCTTCCCGCAGGACGTCGCGCATGGCGGCGACGTCATAGGTGCGCGTGATGGTGCGAACCCATTTCACGCCAACGCCTCGAACGGCATCGGCGATGGACATTCGTGTGGCGCGAATGGGATTGATCGCTTGCGAGGAGAGAATGTCCTGCCCGCCGGTGGCGGCAGTGTAAGCGTTGTCCACAACGATGAGCACGCTATCGGTACGGTTGAAGACGGCATTCCCGACGCCGCTTGTGAGGCCGTTGTGCCAGAAACCGCCGTCGCCCATGATGCTGATGGTGCGCTTCTCGGTTTTGTCGGTGTTGAACGCGGCGGCGCCCGCCCAGCCCAGGCCGTAGCCCATGGTGGTGGCGCCGATATTGAACGGCGGCAGGATGGAAAACAGGTGGCAGCCGATGTCGGCGCTCACGTGATGTTGGCCGAGTTCGCGTTCGACCAATTTCATGGCGCTGAAAATTGGACGCTCGGGGCAGCCGGTGCAGAAAGATGGCGGGCGCGGATGGATTTCGTGATTGACCGCTTCGATGGCGGCTGGTTTTGCTGCAGCCGGGCGGACGGCTGTGGGTAGATGCTGCTGATCGATCAGATGTGGCGCGCAGAGCTCAACGTATTTCAGGATGCCTCTCATCAGCGTCGCGGCGGTGTATTCTCCAGCCATCGGCAGCACGTCTTTGCCGTGAATTTTCGTCTGAATGTCGGCGCGGCGCAGGACGGCGTTCAGGTTCTGCTCGATGAAATCGGGCTGACCTTCTTCGATTACGAGCACGGCCCGTTTGCCGGCGCAGAATTTCTTGATCTCGGCGTCAACCAGCGGATAGGTGACGTTCAAAACGTAAAGCGGAATCTTGCTGTTGCCGAAGGGGTCTGACAATCCGAGCAACTCGAGGCAGCGGATGGTGGTGTTGTACATGCCGCCCTGGAGGATGATGCCGAAATCCTGCGAGCCTTCGGCGAAGAACTCGTTGAGGGAATGTTCCTGAATGAATTTTTGCGCGGCGGGCCACCGCGTCTGGATTTTTTCCTGCTCGTGGACGAAGCTCGCGGGCGGAAGAACGATGCGGCTTGCATCTCGCACCGGATTTTCCATCGCGTCTTTTAGCGTGAACTGCGGGCGGACGTTGTTTTTGGCGACGAAGCGGCCATGGACGTGGCAAGCGCGGATGCGCAGTTCCAGCATCACCGGAGTGTGGCTTGCTTCCGAGAGTGCGAAGCCCTGTTCCACTGCGCGGACAATCGAAGGCAGATTCGGGCGGGGATCGAGCAGCCACATTTGCGACTTCATGGCGAATGCGTGCGAGCGCTCCTGCATGATGCTCGAGCCTTCGCCGTAATCTTCGCCAACGATAATCAGCGCGCCGCCGGTGACGCCGCCGGAGGCGAGATTGGCGAGCGCGTCGGAGGCCACGTTGGTGCCTACGGTGGATTTGAAAGTGACCGCACCGCGGAGAGGATAGTTAACGGAGGCGGCGAGCGTGGCGGCGGCGGTTGCTTCGGAAGCGCTGTGTTCGAAATGAACGCCGAGATCTTCGAGAATGTCGTTGGCGTCGTTGAGCACGTCCATCAGGTGCGAGATGGGCGCGCCCTGATAGCCTGCGACGTAGGAAACACCGGATTGCAGAAGGGCTTTGGTGACGGCGAGAATTCCCTCACCGTGGAAAACTTCGCCTTCGCCCAGATAAAGTTTTTGGACTTCTTTTTTGAAGGTGCGTTCCGCCATGGCCGCCTCGCCGGCTCGCTCTCTTCTACAGGGCGAGCGGGATCGATTCTCGTCGTGCGTAAGGCATTTTGCGGAGGAACTTTATACCTGAATAATTTAGGTGTCAACCTTATGAACAGCTCTCCGGTGGGTCAATTTTCGACAATCCAAACCTACCGGGAGGAAGCCGAAGACTTTCGTGGCGACTCAGTGTTGAAATAGCTGCACTTTGCAGGCGAGAAGCACTTCGCGTCGATTGCACAATTGTAATACGCTGTTGAGAAGAAGTGAGGGGTGATGCGGTCAGAAATCTGGGTTGGCACAATTGAAATCAGCTATTTCAATTTTGACGCACCGAATGTTCGGAAGAATGCCTTCACGGTGGTCACAACGTGGGCTAGTAGCCTGGACGAGTACAGCCAGAAATGCAGTCGAATGTTGGAAAGCTATGGATGGAAGTTACTTGGAATCGACAAAGCCAATCCCGCGCCGACGGATTACGACTTCAATGATGAAGTAGCAGATATGTTGGAGAGAACCAGAGTAAATCCGAATGCGATCATATATGGGACCTTTTACACTTACCCTGTGATGTGATTGTTGACCCGCGCGCGGTTGAACCGCGTTAACTCCTGATTTTGGCGCTTCCCGGAAATGGCGCCTTCCGATCGTGCCCTCTATGCGCCAAATTTCTCCGCCAGTTGCCGGATTTCCGCATTCTCGAACACTCGGCGGCGCAAATTCTCTCGCGTTGCCTGCAACATCGCTCTCCCTATGTCTTCTCCCGCCACGTAAAATGAGCGGAAGGGCTTCAACACCCGGAACACCGGCGCCAACACCGCGTACAGCCTGGGCAGACTTGCCGAAGGCTTCGCATCGATGAACGCGGGCCTCCAACAATCCGCTTCCACCAGGTCCATCAATTCATTCTCGGTTTGTCCTTTTACCTTCGACCAGAATGTGCGGCTGTCTGCCCGAGTTCCCTGGCCGCTGATGTAGTGAAACGCGGCCTTGGGACTCTCCGACTTCAGCACCTTCGCGGCCGCGATCGGGTAATCGTGCGAAATCTTTATGAAGTCCTCTTTGCTCACCTGTGTGACGGAAATGCCTAAACAAAACAGGCACGCATCCACCGCTCGAAACGCCTCCGCTACGGGCGCGTAATCCAAATAATTCGTGTGCACGAACTCCAACAGATTCCTCTCGGTGCGATTGAGCGGCCGCCGCACGATCGCGCGCACCTCTTCGACGAGCGGTGTGTTGAGGCACGCCTGTAGCACCGCACCGCCCGCCGTTCCGCTCGCACCAAAGATTAGTATCTTCATAGGATCACTGAAACAGCGGCGCCGGCTATTCGCGAATTACGGACTAAGCAGCCACAAGCGCCAGAACGCGGCAGGGGCTGCCGGAGCCGTTGACGATTTTGAGCGGCGGCGTAATCAGGATCGCGCCCTTGGGCGGGAGCTTGTCGAGATTCATCAAGCTGGCCAAGCCGAATTTGTTACTGCCGTGCATGATGGTATGGCACGGGAACGGCGGATCGAAACGGAAAGCTTGCCC
Source organism: Candidatus Acidiferrales bacterium (assembly GCA_050746945.1). Taxonomy (GTDB): domain Bacteria; phylum Acidobacteriota; class Terriglobia; order Acidiferrales; family UBA7541; genus Palsa-295. Next base: position 72,279 of record JBOGMZ010000010.1, read on the forward strand.
CGCGTCCGTGCCGACACCTTCGGAACCCCAGCCGATAACGTCGCGCTCCCTTGCGAGGAACGGAACCAGCTCGGCGTGCGGGCCCGGCACGTGCGAGCCGTCCTCTTTGAAATTGAGGAATGCAACGGGATCTTTTCGCTTCGACCAATCAGTGCGCATCAGCACCCAGGAGCCGGCGTCGATGCGTCCGTGTTTCTTTTCCCAGACTTCAATGTGCTTCGGCGTCAGCAAAAAATCCGCGTTTTCGGCGGCCTCGCGCGATACGTCGATCACGCAAGCAGGCGCGAAGAATTTTTCGACCGGGATGGTGTTGGTCGCGTTGTTCGGATAATCCTTGCCGGTGACCCAATGGACGGGCGCGTCGAAATGCGTGCCGGTATGCTCGCCGCAGGAAAAGTTGTTCCAGTACCAGGCAGGTCCGCGGCTGTCGTACTTTGAAATTTCTTCGAGCCGGAAGGGCCACGTTTTTCCGAATTCAGGCGGGAGTTGGATTGTCGCCGTGGTTGCATCCAACGGCTGGCTTAGGTCAATCACACGGATGGCGCCCGAAACCAGAGCCTGGGCAAAGCGGGCGAGAATATTTTCTTCCATCGACTTTCCTCCAATCGCGGGCTTTCGAATTGGTTCAAATTTGCGCCTCGATTTTCGAGTTAATCCGGCACGTCCGGATGGCGCGTGGTTACATGATAGCGGCCCGAGTGAAACACAAGCGGCTCGCCTTCGTTCCAGCGATAGTTTTCCACTTTTCCGAGAATGATGACGTGGTCACCGCCATCGAATCTTGCGGCGACGCGACAAATAAAATGCGCTGTGGCGCCTCTCAGAAGCGGGCTGCCGTCAGGAGCTTTCTCGCATTCGACATTCACAAATTTGTCAGCAAGGGTTGTGGAGAATTGCCGCGAAAGATGATGCTGTCTGGACGAGAGCACGTTGACGGCGAAACGGCTGGCGGCGTGGAACTCGGCAAAATCGGTGGCCTCCCGCGAGAGGCTCCAGAGCACGAGAGGGGGATCGAGTGAGACAGACGTAAACGAATTCACCGTGAGTCCGATGGCGCGCCCCTTCTTCGTGTGGGCGGTGACAACTGTCACTCCCGTGGCGAATTGACCGAGCGCACGACGAAAATCGCGCTTGTCGAATTCACGCGCTTTCGTGGGTGCCGATTTTTTCACGCGCGTCTTTGATTTTTTCGCCTTCATGATCCAGGAAAACTCTCTTCAGCGCACGCAACGTTATCATGTACGCGAGGAGTGGCAAATATAGAACCGGCGAATCTTGCGGGAAATCATTTTCGGGAAGGCGAGATGCGGCGTCGAAAAATACTGGACTGGGCGAATCGCAGCGCACAGAATGGCTCGCGCTGAGGCTTGCAATGCATTGCTTCGGGATACGTACAGCGGCCGAGAATGGAGAATCCTAAAATGGCAAACGTCAATCATCAGTTCCGGCTTGCCGCGCGCCCGGTTGGAATGGCCAAGCGCAGCGACTGGAACTATGTGGAAGAACCAGTCCGCGAACCGGGTGATGGCGAAGTTTTGGTAAAAATCCTCTACATCTCACTGGACCCTGCGATGCGCGGTTGGATGAACGAGGGACGGTCGTACATTGCCCCAGTCGGAATCGGCGAAGTGATGCGGGCCGGCGGCGTGGGCCGCGTGATCGCATCGAAGAATCCTGGGTTTGCCGTGGGCGATCACGTTTACGGAGGTTTTGGAGTGCAGGAATACGCCATCTCGAATGGTACAGGGGTCACGAAGGTCAATCCGCGAGTGGCGCCCCTGCCGGTTTTTCTCGGCACGCTCGGCATGCCGGGGATGACGGCGTACTTCGGGCTGCTCGACATCGGCCAGCCGAAGGCTGGAGAGACGGTGGTTGTTTCGGGCGCGGCGGGCGCTGTGGGAACGGTGGTTGGACAAATAGCGAAAATCAAAGGTTGTCGCGTGGTGGGAATTGCGGGCGGCCCGGAGAAATGCAGCTACATTACAAAGGAACTGAATTTTGATGCGGCGATCGACTACAAGTCAGAAGACGTGAAGAAGGCGCTGCAAAAGCACTGCCCGAAAGGCGTGGACATATATTTCGACAACGTGGGCGGCGATATTCTCGATGCTGCGCTGACCCAACTGGCCCGCGGGGCACGGATTGTGATTTGTGGAGCGATTTCGCAGTACAACAACACGACCCCAATCAAAGGACCGTCGAATTATCTTTCATTGCTGGTGAATCGAGCGAGCATGAAGGGCATGGTAGTGTTCGATTACGTGGAACGCTATGGTGAAGGCGCGCGGGACATGGCCGGGTGGCTGGCGACAGGCAAGCTGAAATCACGCGAATACATCGTCGAGGGCCTGGAGACTTTTCCCGAGACACTTCTGAAACTCTTCAAGGGCGAGAATACGGGCAAGCTGGTACTGAAGGTAGCCGACGCTTAGAGGCCCGAGCGGACGCGCCGCCGTCTTGACGTTAGTCTCTATTATGTTACAGTCGCTCTCACTTCGCGTGGTGTGCGCCACTTGGAGGGCACCGCGAGCATCCGGCTCTGGAGAAAAACAAAATGTCGAGCGCCAAGACCGCGCGAGCTACTCGCCGAATGGAAAAACCGTCTAACCGGCAAGCGCCAGGGCTTCGCGAGCGCAAGAAGGCCCGGCTCCGCCAGGAAATCATCGAAACCGCCGTGCGGCTTTTCCGCAAACACGGTTACGAGAACACGCGGATCGAAGACATTGTTCAAGTTTTGGAGATCAGCCAGCCTACATTCTTCCGATATTTTCCGAGCAAGGATGCCGTATTGCGCGAGGTGGGCAGGCGTGGGTTTGCGTGCCAGAGTGAAAAACTCGAATCCGAAATGGCCAGCAATGCGACTACAGCTGATCATCTTCGCCGCTTCTACGAGACACTGGCGCAAATCACGGAGGCGGACCGGCCACTCTGGCAGGCTGTGGTGCTTTCCGGCGCGATGGACCCGGTTCGTTCTCCTGACATGCGCAAACCCGAGGAAGCCACGATTGAACTGCTCCGGCAAGTTCTTGCGCGAGGGCAGAAGCGCGGCGAGATCACGCGCGCGTTTCCGGTGGTGCACCTTGCGGAGTTTATGGAAGGGCTGTTCACCACCGTCGTGCGCCAGTGGGCCGTGGATATTACCGGGCCGCACAAGCTCACGGAGCGAGTGAGCAGCGCCGTGGAATTCTTCCTGCGCGGAGCGCAGGCGTGATCGTCTTGCAATCGAATTGTCCCTGGCTTTCCTGATACTCATCGGGGCGAGATAAATGAAGGCCGCCGTTCTCCGCGAATTCAAGAAGCCCCTCCTCCTAGAGGAAACAGAACGACCGATCCCAGCCAGCGATGAAGTACTGATCGAAGTTGAAGCCTGCGGCGTATGCCATTCCGATTTGCACGTCGCCGACGGCGACTGGGGCCAGTTTGCGTCCATTGTCAAGAAACCACTCATCCTGGGACATGAAATCGCCGGGCGCGTGATTGAGAGAGGGGCGCAAGTTCGTGAGATAAAAGTTGGCGACCGAGTGGGGGTGCCATGGGTCCACTGGACTTGCGGTGAATGCGAATTCTGTACGGGCGGGAATGAGAATCTATGCCCGCGACAGAAAATCACCGGCGTCACGGTGGATGGGGGCTATGCAGAATTCGTAAAGGCGCCGGCGAGCCATGTGGTGAAAATTCCGGACGGCCTTTCATCGAAAGATGCGGCGCCACTTTTCTGTGCCGGCGTGACAGTGTATCGCGCGCTCAAGCACGGAAAAATCACGCAGGGCCAAAAGCTTGCGGTAATCGGGGTCGGTGGGCTGGGGCATCTGGCCGTCCAGATCGGCCGCGCAATAGGCGCGGAGGTGACGGCGATCGATATTTCTGACGAAAAACTGGCGCTCGCGAAATCACTCGGCGCGGCTGCCACATTGAATGCAGCATCCGCCGACATCGGCAGGCAATTGCGCAATAGCGGCGGCTTCCACGCCGCGCTGGTGACTTCCGCCGCGAAAGCTGCCTACGATCTGGCGTTCAATTCGCTGCGTCCGGCGGGAATTCTGCTTGCCGTGGGCTTGCCGGCCGAGAACATCTGCTTTCCGCCGATCTTGATGGCGGCGAAGGAAGTCCGGATACATGCAACAACAGTAGGCACCCGACAGGATTTACGGGAGGTGCTGGCCATGGGGGCGTCCGGCAAAATTCGGTGCCAAATTTCGACGCATCCCCTCGCGGATGCGAACGCCGTGCTGGAGCAACTTCGCCGCGGCCAAATTTCAGGCCGCGCAGTGCTCAATTACCGCTGAAATACCTTCGCGAGCAGCTTTTCTCCAGCAGTAAAACCCTTGACAAATAAACCGAGACCTTTCGTCTTGACGTTAGTCGCTCTTATGTGATACGAGCTATCACAATTTCTGATGGATGGTGTCGGGGGCGGATTCAAACAGGTTTAGAGGCGGGGGAATGAAGTGACCAGGCAAACACCATCCGGCGGCTTCTTGTCTGAAACTACGTCAGTCCTGAACATCCCGGAGGAGCGACAATGAAGGCAATCAACTCACTGGTATGTACGTTGTTGATCGTGCTGTTGGCACCGTGCCTGGCTCATGCACAGGGCGTGGGCGCTTCGGGTGACATCAGCGGGACCGTTACGGATCCAACGGGAGCGGTGGTGCCCAAAGCGAACATCACCGCCGTGGAAACTGATCGAGGAAGCCAGCATGCCGGCGTCACTGACGACCGGGGCCAATATCGCGTCACAGGCCTGCCGCCAGCCACCTATGATGTTAGCGCGGAGATCGCGGGCTTCAGCAGGGAGCTTCAGAAGGGAGTAGTCGTCACCGTTGGAACGACGACCATCCTGGATTTCCATCTCAAGGTTTCAACCAGCAAGTCGACCGTGGAGGTCAGCGCGCAGCCGCCTATCGTTGAGGTGGAGCGCGGCAGCCAGGCGGACACCGTGGTGCAGCAATACATCTCCGACCTTCCCATTTCACGCCGCGACTATCTGACGTTCACGCTGCTGATGCCCGGCGTGTCTGATTCCACGCGGCTGGCCGACGACCAGGATTTTCGAGTGAAGCAAACGCCGCAGAGCGGCCTCTCGTTTTACGGGAGCAACGGCAGAGGCAATAGCGTGACGGTGGACGGAGGCGAAGCGAATGATGATGCAGGCGGGGTGCGCCTGACGCTCAGCCAAGACGCCGTTCAAGAGTTCCAGATCAATCGCAGCAACTACTCGGCCGATTTGGGCGGCGCCAGCGGCGCTTCCATCAATATTGTGTCGAAATCCGGCACCAACCAGTTGCATGGAAGTCTCTTTGGGTATTTCCGAAACGATGCAATGGACGCGCAGGATCCCTTTGCTTTTACTCAGGCCTCCGTGACGCCGTTTTCGTTCACCTCGACCGGCCATCCGGTGAAAGATTCACTCAGCCGCGAGCAATTTGGGGGCAGCGTCGGGGGTCCCATCCGGAAAGACAAGACATTTTTGTTCGCTTCTTTCGAGGGATTGCGGCAGGACGCTCAGAATGCGGTACCCATCCTAACGGACACATCCATCTTTGCCGGGCCAGCGCCGGTCCCCTCCGGAAATCCTTTTACGACCCCAGGAGACCCAAGGGCTGCACAGCAGTCGGTTTTGAGCGCACTTGTGACGAACCCGGGGAACCCGAATGTACCCTGCATCAACAAGCCTGACGGCACGATTCTTTTCCTTCCTTCGCAGACATGCGCTGGTGCGCTAGCGGAGGGCTTGACAGTGAGCCCCACAACAGGCCTGTCCCCAATTCAGACCGGATTGAACAATTTTCTGATTGGCGATTTTGCAGGCAATGGCGGCTTGTTCGATTACAACACGCGTGAATATCTTGCGTCCGTCCGGCTGGATCACACATTCAGCGACCAGAATCAGGTCTTCCTGAAATATAGTTTCGGCCATGACTTGGAAGAGTCTCCTGATGTGCAATCGCTGACAGGGTTCACGCGAGGAAGCTCCATCCATACTTATTCCAACACGGTCCAAGGCGCTTGGTTCCACATCTTCAGTCCCCGCGCTCAGAATGAACTGCGAGCACAATGGAATTACACAGATTTTAATGTACTGCCGAACCAGTTGGGTTCAGTGGGGCTCGACATCCCGGGATTCGGAAGTTTTGGAAATCAGATTTTCATCCCCAGCTTGACGATCATGCGACGCCCCGACGTAGCGGACAACTTCACAAAGATAATGGGCCACCATACGGTGAAATTCGGCGGTGAATTTCTCTACCGGGGCAATCACAGCGATTCGCACACGTTTTTCCCCGGCCGTTTCGTTTTTGGCACGCTGCCGGGAGGTGCCCTCAGCCCGTGCTTCGTGGGCTCGACCAGTGCGATGCCCGTAAATCCTTGCGGGCTGGTGACGCCCGGTGCTGTGATTAATTCACTCCAGTCCGCCTCGCTCGGGGTTCCTCAATTCTACGAGCAGGGCTTCGGCAATTCCACCTACAACTACCCGCGGCCGTTTACTGCGCTCTATGTGCAGGACTCGTGGAATATGACATCGAACTTCACCCTGAATTTTGGCCTGCGTTATGAACTGGACTCCCAGTATGGCCCGCTCAGCACCGACAAAGATAACTTTGCCCCCCGCGTTTCGTTCGCATGGGATCCGTTCAAGGACCACAAGACCGTGATCCGGGGAGGTTTTGGAATTTTCTACTCGCAGGTTTACGGCCAGATTGCCGATGTGGTGCAGACACTCGGCAACGTCAACGGCACGCGGCAGATTGCGAATTTCTTGGCGCCCGCGAATCTACCCGAGCCATGTGCCCTACTATTGGCTCCCAACCCCACGGCCCCATTCTCCGGCTGTATTTTCCAGACGCTCTTCACGCAGGGGAAAGTTTCCTGCACGTCTCCGGCGGCAGGAGCTGCTGCTTGCATCACGCCGGGTGATCTTGCGCAATTCGGCATCAACGTCACCCATACCGGCCCGCTTCCGCTGCTGACGGTACTTTTCAGCGGCCAGCCTCACTATCAGAACCCCTACTCCGAACAAGCTTCGTTTGGGATCGAACGCGAGATTGCCAGAGGCTTCTCCATCTCCGTGAGTGGAATTTATTCGCACACTCTGAGGCTCCCAGTCGCGATTGACATCAATGCGCTGCCGACGGCACCTTTCGTGACTCTACCGCTGGCCAACGGGAAGTTCGCCAGGTATCGAGACTGGAATTCCGATCCGAATTCCGACCCATTTGGCGGCGCTCCGTGCCAGGGTGCTGCGATTCTTACTTGCTTCGCGAATCCTGCGATTCTTCAAGCTGACCAATACAGTTCCAAGGGATCCGCTCTCTACGAGGGCGGGATCGTGGAGGTGAAGAAGCGCTTCAGCGATCACTTCACTTTGATGGGAAATTACACGTACAGCAAAGCATTCGATACTACGACCGACTTCAACAGTGACTTTGGTCCGGTCGATAACACGAACCTGAGTGCGGAACGCGGGCTTTCGGACTTCGACCAGCGCCATAAGTTTGTGCTTGCGGCCGTGGTAGATAGTCCCTGGAAAAACCCAATTCTTTCGGGGTTTCAGATTTCACCCATCGTCCGCTACAACAGCGGTCACCCGTTCAACCTGCTGGCTCTCGAGGATATCAATGGTGATCGGCATTTCACCAACGATCGCCCGATCGGCGCGGCGCGGAACACCGGGCTGGGCCCGAACTACGCAACGTGGGACATGCGTCTGAGCCGCACGTTCAAACTTGGCGAAAAGGCGAATCTTGAGCTTCTAGCCGAGGGCTTCAACCTCGCAAACCGGACAAATTATTCGAGTGTGAACAATGTCGTCGGCCCCGTTTTTGGCCTTCCTAAAGCGTTGGGTGGGGGAGGGGCTACGTCATTCAACGTTCACGGACATGTCTGCCAGACTGTGAGCCAGCCGCTGTGCTTCACTTCGGACCAGTCGAAGCGGCAGATACAGCTCGGCGCAAGATTCAGTTTCTAGTTTGCAGAGTTTGGCGTTTCCGATCGCCAGCGATGGCACGAGAGGCTGCCGCCGGCGATTCCTCTCAGTTCCTCTCGATTCGGTTGTGGTGTAGCCGCGCCTCGCGGGGATGGAACCAGAGTTGCCGGCTACTCCGCGACCGCTGGCATTTCGAGCTTCGATACGAGGAGGAATAAATATGCGGCGAAGCATCAACAAAACGGCGTTTTTCCTGGCGGTGACGACGATTCTATTGCTCTCGATTTCCGGGAGTTCTTTCGCGCAAGCGGGCGTCACCACTCAAGCTGGCAGCCTGCCTGACGGCGCAACATTTCTGATTGAAGTCCCACCTAATTGGAATGGCACTTTATTTCTGTACAGCCACGGATACGTGACACCGGGGAGCAATAACCCGGCGCAGGATGTCGGCGATCCGTTCACGCGCGCGTTCATGCTGGGGAGCGGTTTTGCACTCGCGGGATCTTCCTACTCCACCACCGGTTGGGCCATCCATGAAGCGTTGCTCGATCAAGTGGCGGTGCTCGATATCTTCGATCAGCTTTTCGGGCATCCGCAGCGAACGATTGCGTGGGGACATTCTCTAGGCGGAATCATTACCGCCGGCTTGATTCAGCGGAATCCGCACCGGTTCGATGCGGCGCTCCCGATGTGCGGCGTGCTATCAGGCGGGGTGGCCACATGGAACACGGCGCTCGACGCGGAAGTCGTGTTCACCACTTTGGTTGCACCGCAGAGCGGGATTCAACCCGTTCGCATCACCAACCCGCTGGTGAATCTCGAACTCTCCGAACAGGCTCTTGCCGCGGCGCAGACTACACCGCAGGGAAGGGCGCGCATCGCTCTGGGAGCGGCGTTGGGGGACACGCCGGGCTGGTTCGTTCCCACGTCGCCTGAGCCAGCTTCAACGGATTTTGCGAGCCAGGAAGCAAACCAATTCCTGTGGGATCAGGAGGTCGATTTCCCATTTGTTTTCGCCTTCCGCGCTGAACTGGAAGCCCGGGCGGGCGGCAATGTTTCCTGGACCACGGGAGTGGATTTCGAGGAGCAACTCAACCGATCCGTTGACCGGGATGAAGTGCGGGCGCTTTACAAGGCGGCCGGACTGAATTTGCATGAAGACCTGGAGGCATTGAATCACGCAGCGCGAATCAAGGCGGATCCGGGAGCCGTCGATTACCTTGAAAACAACATTGTCTTCAACGGGCGGATTCACATTCCGGTTCTCACATTGCATACAACGGGTGATGGCCTCGTGGTGGTTGAAAACGAGTCCGCTTACAAGCAGGTTGTGGAGGAAGCAAGCAATAGAGAATTGCTGCGTCAGGAGTTTATTGATCGCGCCGGGCACTGCTCCTTCACACCTGCAGAAACAATCGCGGCAGTTGGGAAGCTCATTGATCGCCTGGATACGGGAAAATGGCACGAGCGCGAAGCCAGCGACCTGAACGCGGCAGCCGCGGCACTGGGACCGACTTTCAACATTTTCTTCACGTCGCAAGGCATCGTGCCCACTCCACCGGCATATATTGAATTTCGACCGGCCCCTTATCTGCGCCCGTTCGATGCGTTCAGCAGAGAGTGTGAGTTCGGGTTCGGTTGCCACTAGAATTTTTCTTGTTCAGGTGAAATTCTGGCGCGGTTGCCGGCCTTTAGGGCGCCGGCGACTTGCACAGGCTAGATTTTTCAATGACCATCAAACAGCTTTTCGATCTGGGCGGACGTGTAGCTATTGTCACGGGGGGGGCGGTCGGCCTCGGACGGCAAATGGCTGAGGCGCTCGCAGAAATGGGCGCGAATCTTGTCTTGTGCGCACGCAAGAAGGAACGTTGCGAACTAGCCGCCGAAGAATTGCGACAATTGGGAGTGAGGACAATTGCGCTCGCTTGCGACGTGAAGGATCCAGTCAGCATTCACGGTGTTGTTGACGCGACAGTCGCTCAATTCGGCCGGATCGATATTCTCATCAACAATGCGGGCGTGTCCTGGGGGGCTCCTGTCGAACAAATGACGCTGGAGCAATGGAACAAAGTGATCGAAACAAACCTGACCGGGACATTTCTCTGCTCCCAAGCGGTGGGGAAAGTGATGATCGGCCAGCGCCGGGGAAACATCATCAATATCGCGTCAGTTGCCGGTCTGGGCGGCTCTCCCGCGAAGTTGCAGGCCATTGGCTATTCCGCGAGCAAGGGCGGCGTCATCACGTTTACAAAAGACCTGGCCTGCAAATGGGCTCAGCATGGCATCCGCGTAAATGCGATCGCTCCGGGCTGGTTTCCCACGCACATGTCCGAAGGCGTGATCAAGCGTGAAGGGGAATCACTGCTTGACGGAATTCCCATGCGGCGATTTGGCACGGACTCGGATTTGAAGGGTGCGGCCGCATTTCTCGCCTCTGACGCTTCCGACTACGTGACAGGACACGTGCTGGTGGTGGATGGAGGCCAGTCGGCGTGTTAGGACTGGGCTGCTGATGAACATCCCCCTCACACCTATTCGATTTCTGCGATACGCCGCAGAGCAGTATCCCGGCAAGCTCGCTGTCGTCTGCGATGAGCACCGATTCACGTATGCGCAATTTGCTGATCGCGTGAGCCAGCTCGCCGGCGCGCTGCGCGCGGCCGGAGTAAAGCCGGGCGACCGCGTGGCGTTCCTCAGCACGAATTGCCATCGTTTGCTCGAAGCCTACTACGGAGTTCTCGAGGCAGGAGCTGTGCTGCTGCCGCTGAACATCCGCCTGGCGTCCGACGAACTCGCTTATATATTGAATGATTCCGCGGCCAGCCTCCTCTTCATCGAAACGCAATTCATCGGCATGGTTGAGTCGTTCCGCAAGAATCTCAGCACGGTACGCAGTTTTCATCTGCTCGATGACGTGTCGCGGGCGGATTGGCTCTCGCCGCAGAATTACGATGATCTTTTACGCGCCGCCACGCCCTACCGCGCCGACATCATGGATTTCGACGAAAACTCGTTGGCCGAGCTTTTCTACACCAGCGGGACCAGCGCAAACCCCAAGGGCGTGATGCTGACGCACCGGAATGTCTATCTCCACGCCATGATGGTCAGCGTAGCTTTTCAAACTACAGCGGAATCTGTCGAACTCCACACCATCCCGCTGTTCCACGCGAACGGCTGGGGCGTCGCGCATTCGGTCACGTTTGCAGGCGCAACGCACGTGATGATTCACCGATTCGATCCGCCCGAAGTTTTCCGGCTCGTCGAACGGGAGCGCGCGCAAGCTCTCAGCGTCGTACCCACTATGGCTGCCGCGCTGGTGAATTGTCCGGAACGCACAAAATATGATTTGAGCAGTCTTGAGCGAATCGTCATCGGCGGCGCGGCGTCTTCTCCCACGCTGGTGCGCGAAATGGAAGAAAAGCTGAAGTGCACCTGCTTCTCCGGGTACGGTCTCACAGAAACGTCTCCGATGCTGTCGCTCGCGCGCGCGAAATTTGGCTTGAATTGGGAGGGAGAGCAGCGATCCATCGGCCAAGCCATGACGGGATTTGCCGCCCCCGGCGTGGAGCTTCGCGTCGTCGATGCGAATGACGAAGATGTCCCCCGGGATGGCGTGACCATCGGAGAAATCATTGCGCGGAGCGACGGCGTGATGGAGGGTTACTGGCGCCAGCCGGAAGCTACGGTGCGGGCGCTCCGCGGCGGGTGGTTTCATACCGGGGACATGGCCACGATTCGAGAGGATGGCTACATCCTGATAGTGGACCGCAAGAAAGACATCATCGTCAGCGGCGGCGAAAATATTTCCTCGCTCGAAATTGAAAAAGCTCTGGTGGCCCATCCCGGCGTGTATGAAGTGGCCGTGGTGCCCGTCCCGGATAAAAAATGGGGAGAGGTTCCGAAGGCACTTGTCGTGCTGAAACCGGGCGCCGAGGCTGGAGAGCGGGAACTGCTCGAATTTTGCCGCGGTCGCATCTCCCACTATAAAATGCCGCACTCCATCGAATTTCTGGAGACGCTGCCCAAAACGGGCACTGGGAAAATCCTAAAGAAAGAGCTTCGGAAGAAGTATTGGGGCGGGCAGGAAACAATCCGCGCCGAATATGTTGCTAAGAAAACGAGCTGACCGCTCGGAGGAATTATCCAGATGGATCTGAATTTAACCGCTGATGAATTGCAGTTTCGCGATGAATTGCGCGCCTGGCTTGCTTCTAATCTCCCCAAAGATTGGGACGAGTGGCGCGAGAAACCCATCGAAGTTTCATTTCGATATTTGCGCGCCTGGCAGCGCAAGCTGAATGAAGGCGGCTGGGCTGCGGTTTCCTGGCCCAAAGAATATGGCGGCCGCGGCGCGACCCTGATGCAGCAGGCGATTTTCTGGGAAGAAATGGCCCGCGTGGAAGCGCCGCCGATGGCCAATTCACTCGGCCTCGGATTGATCGGACCGACGATCATTGTGTACGGAACGGAAGAACAGAAAAAGCGCTACATCCCCAAGATTCTCAGCGCCGAAGAAATCTGGTGCCAAGGATTTTCGGAACCAAACGCCGGTTCCGATCTCGCCAGCTTGCAGACGGAGGCACGCCTGGATGGCGACCACTACGTGGTCAACGGCCAGAAAGTGTGGACCAGCTACGGCTGGGTGGGAAGCTGGTGCGAACTTGTCGTACGCACCGATCCCGATGTGCCCAAACACAAGGGCCTCACCGTGATGCTCGTGGACATGAAATCGCCGGGAGTGGATGTGCGGCCGCTGCGGCAAATGACGGGTGAATCGGAATTCAGTGAAATTTTCTTCCGGGATGTGCGCGTGCCGGTCGAAAACGTTCTCGGGAAAGTGAATGACGGCTGGAACGTGGCCATCAGCACGCTCATGCAAGAGCGCGGCGCGTACGGTGCGCGGCTGCATCTTCTCTTCAAGCGAAGTATTGACCGGCTCATCGCGCTGTCGCACACGCTGAAGCGCAATGGCGGCGCGGCCGCGCTGGATCCGCTCATCCGGCAGAAGCTCGCGCAATGCTATGCCGAAATCGAGATTATGCGCCTGAATCAGATGCGCGCGTTCAGTCGCATGTCTGCCACCGGCGTGCCGGGGCCGGAAGGTTCGATTCTCAAAATTTTCTGGAGCGAATTGAACCAGCGTGTCCAGCAGATAGCTCAGGAACTGCTCGGCCCGTACGGACAGTTGCTGAGCGGGGATCCTCATTCGATTGACCATGGAATCTGGTCCTACGGGTATTTGCGTTCGCGCGGCAATACCATTGAAGCGGGCACGTCTGAGATTCAGCGGAATATCATCGGGCACTTCGTGCTCGGCTTGCCCAGAAGCTACTAAGGGGAACCACGATGCAATTTGGCTTGAACGATAGCCAGCGACTTCTCAGAGACAATGTGCGGAAATTCTTCGCGGCGGAATGCCCGATGGCACAAGTGCGCCGCTTGATGGAGACCGACACTGCATATGACGCCGCGCTCTGGTCGAAGATGGCCGAACAGGGATTTACCGGAATCATTTTTCCAGAAGAGTACGACGGCGCAGGCCTTGGAAAGGTCGAATTGATTCTGCTGATGGAGGAGGCAGGCCGCGCACTCCTCCCCGGTCCATTTTTCTCGACCGTCGTGCTTGCCGGCAGCGTATTGAACGGGATGGGATCCACGGAGCAGAAAAGGAAATACCTCGCGCCCATCTGCCGAGGCGAGCGGCGCTCTACCGTCGCGATTCTCGAATCGAGTGCCAACTGGGATCTCACGAGCCCGCAGATTTCAGTGGTAAGCGGAAAATTGACAGGCGAGAAGCTGTTCGTTCCGGATGCGGCGGTGGCCGATTCCATCATCGTCTTGGCGCGCAACGGCGTGTTTCTAGTCGACGCGGATTCTCCGGGCATTCACATCGCGCCAATGTCGGGCATGGATCTCACGCGCAAACTCTACACTGTGAAGTTTGAGGGCACGCCAGCCGAAAAACTCGGCGACCTTACTGGTTTGCCGAAGGCGCTCGACGTCGCCACCGCCGCTTTGGCTGCGGAAATGGTGGGCGGCATGCAGCGTACTCTCGACATCACCGTCGAGTACGCGAAAACGCGAAAACAATTCGGCAAGCCCATCGGAATTTTTCAGGCCGTGCAGCATCAATGCGCGGACATGTACCTCGAGACCGAAAGTTCGCGCTCGGCTGCCTACTATGCAGCATGGACACTCGAAGAAAATGCTCCCGACGCGGCCGTGGCCGTCTCGATCGCGAAGATGTATGCGAGCGACGCCTCTCGCACCATCGGCAATCGCGGAATTCAGATTCACGGCGGCATGGGATTCACGTGGGAGAACGATTTACATCTGTATTACCGGCGCGCCAAAGCATCCGAAACCATGCTCGGTGACGCCACTTTTCATCGCGAGCGCATCGCGCGTCTTACAATTGATTCTGCCACGCGTTCCGCAAAATCAGCCTAAACGCAAAAAGAGAGTCCCTGATATGAGCGATCTAGTTCAACTGAAAATAGATGACGGCATCGCGATCATCACCATCAACAATCCCCCAGTCAACGCGCTGAGCCCCGGCGTGCCGGAAGGCATCGCTGAAGCGATCGAGAATATCAATAAGGACAACACCATTCGTGCGGCAGTGCTCATCGGTGGTGGCCGCACGTTCGTCGCCGGCGCGGACATCAAGGAATTCGGCAAGATTACTGCCGGCAAGCGCGCGGGCACAATGGATTTCCCGGCCATGCTGCTGCAAGTCGAAAATTGCAGCAAGCCTGTTGTCATGGCGATTCATGGCACGGCATTCGGCGGCGGCATGGAGCTCGCGCTCGCCGGCCATTACCGTGTTGCTGCACCGGGCGCGCAAGTCGGCCAGCCCGAGGTTAAGCTCGGACTCATTCCCGGAGCAGCGGGCACGCAGCGGCTTCCCCGGCTTGCGGGAATCGCCAAAGCACTCGAAATGTGCGCGCAGGGAAATCCAATCTCCGCGCAGGAGGCGCTGAAATTCGGCATCGTCGACCGGCTCATTGAAGGGGATCTGCTCGCCGGGGCCGTGGCTTTCGCACGCGAAATCGCCGGAAAGCCCGTGCCAAAGACACGCGACCGCGACGAGAAGCTTGGAACACCGAAACAAAATGCTCCGCTCTTTGCTACTGCGCGAGAGACGGCGCGCAAAAAGCAACGCAATTTGATCGCGCCGCTTGAAGCGATCGACGCGATCGAAGATGCCACTCGCCTCCCTTTCACGGAGGGTTGCGCCGCGGAGCGCGAGGGGTTCATCAAATGTCTCTTCTCGGATCAATCGAAGGCGCTCATTCACGTCTTCTTCGGCGAACGAGAAGTCTCAAAGATCCCGGACGTTCCCAAAGAAACGCCGGTGATTCCCGTGAACTCTGCCGCTGTCGTCGGTTCCGGGACAATGGGTGGCGGAATTGCAATGGTGCTCGCCAACGCGGGTATTTCGGTGGTGCTGAAAGAGGCCGACCAACCCGCGCTCGATCGTGGGCTGGCCAATATTCAAAAAAATTACGCCAATTCCGTGAAGCGTGGCCGCTTCACGCAGCAATTTGTGGATGAACGCCTGAAGCTGATCCAACCCACGCTTAGCTATGATGGATTTGCCACCGTGGACATGGTCATCGAAGCGGTGTTCGAAGGCATGGCGCTCAAGAAGGAAGTCTTTGCCCAGCTCGATCGCGTCTGCAAAGCCGGAGCAATCCTGGCCAGCAATACTTCCACTCTCAACATCGACGAAATCGCATCCGCTACGACGCGGCCTGAATTTGTGATCGGCACGCATTTTTTCAGCCCGGCAAATGTGATGCGCCTGCTTGAGATCGTGCGCGGCAAAAAAACGAGCAAAGAAGTGATCGCCACCTGCATGCAACTATCGAAGAAGCTCGGCAAGGTTGGCGTGCTCGTCGGCAATTGCCGCGGCTTTGCAGGGAATCGCATGTTTCATCCCTATATTCGCGAGGCAACATTCCTGGCGGAAGAAGGGGCAAGCCCCGAGGCCGTTGACGCCGCGCTTTACAATTTTGGAATGGCGATGGGGCCGCTCGCGACAGGTGATTTGGCGGGGCTTGATGTCGGCTGGCGGATTCGGAAGGAGTATCGGCATCTCGAAAAGCCCGGCGTGCGACAGGCATTTGCAGCGGATCGTTTGTGCGAGTTGGGCCGCTGCGGCCAGAAAACGGGCGCGGGCTGGTACAAGTATGACGAAAATCGCCGCGCGATTCCCGATCCCGAAGTCGCCGAGCTAGTGCGCAGGTGGGCAGCCGAAGCAAAGATTCCGCAACGCCAGATCAAATCCGAAGAAATCGTTGACCGCTGCATCTACGCGCTGGTCAACGAAGGCGCGCGCATTCTCGAGGAGGGCATCGCGCTCCGCGCAGTGGATCTCGACATCATTTATCTCAATGGCTACGGATTCCCGGCGTATCGCGGCGGCCCGATGTGGTATGCAGATACTGTGGGCCTGAAAAAGGTTTACGAGCGCGTCTCGCAGTTCCATCAACAGCATGGCGAACTCTGGGAACCGGCACCGTTACTGAAACAACTGGCTGCACAGGGCAAGGGATTCGCCGACTTCAACAGAGAGCACGGCGCGACGGCCTAGCCGCAAATCATCCTATGAGCCGCGTTTTCCTGGTCCGCCATGCGCAAGCTTCTTTTCTCGAACCGAATTACGACAAACTGTCAACCCTTGGCGAGAAGCAAGCGCGCCTGCTGGGTGATTACTGGGCACGGCACGAGATTGTTTTTCATCGAGTCGTTTCCGGTCCGTGCGTGCGGCAAATAGATACCGCCGGAATTGTGGGCAAAGCCTATCGAAAAGACCGGCGCAGTTTTCCCGAGCTTGGGGTGATGCCGGAATTCGATGAATACCAGGGCGAGGCTGTGCTTGAGCGCAGCCTTCCCGCTCTCGTCGAGAAAGATGCAAGAATCCGCAAGCTACACCAGCAATATATTGACTCCCGCGATCCGACCGAGCGAGCGAAAACGTTCCAGAAATTGTTTGAAGCGGTGATCAATAAATGGGTCAACGGCGAAATCTTGGTTCCCGGAGTTGAGTCATGGACCGAGTTCTGCGCGCGCGTGAACCGCGGTTTGTCTCATTTCATTTCTGGCGGCGGCAGGGGTGAACAAACCGCAATTTTTTGCTCGGGCGGGCCGATTGCAGTCGCCATGCACCGCGCGCTGAATCTTTCTCCACAAGACACGTTGCGTGTCGCGTGGATGTCGCGGAATTGTTCCTACAGTGAATTCGTCTATTCAGACGAGCGTTTTACTTTAAGCTCTTTCAATGTGTTTCCGCATTTGGAAGAGGCTTCGCTGCTGACTTATCGTTGAAAGAGATTTTGCGCGGAGAGTATGGCTGACTTTCAAGACCGTCCGACGAGCATGCGGCCCGGCGAAGAGCTCGACCTGGCCAAGCTCGAACCATTCTTGCGCACACATTTTCCCGATGCGGCCGGCGCCCTCGAGGTCGCGCAATTTCCCAGCGGCCATTCGAATCTGACCTACCTGGTGCGCCTCGGTGATCGCGAGATGGTCTTGCGGCGCCCGCCTTTCGGCACAACAGTGAAGAGGGCGCACGACATGAGCCGCGAGTTCCGTGCGCTCTCGAAACTCCACGCGGCATATCCGCCCGCGCCGGAAGTTTTGCTGTACTGCGACGACAACACGATCCTGGGCGCCCCCTTCTACCTGATGAAACGCATCATCGGCATCGTCTTGCGAAGAGCCTTGCCATCCGGTTTAAATTTCACCCCAGACGTCGCGCGGCGGCTCAGCGAATCGTTCCTAGACAATTTGGCGCGGTTGCATGGCCTGGACTATTCGGCGATCGGTCTTGCTGATCTGGGAAAACCGCAAGGATATCTCGAGCGTCAAGTTCTTGGATGGATTGAGCGCTACCGCGGCTCACAGACTCATGAGCTGCCGGAGGTCCCGCAAATCTCCGCATGGCTTGCGGAAAATCTGCCAACGACCAGCGAGGCGGCGCTCATTCACAATGACTATAAATACGACAACGTGGTGCTCGATTCCGCCGACATCGCAAAGATCGTGGGGGTACTTGATTGGGAGATGTGCACCATCGGCGATCCACTGAGCGATCTAGGCACGGCCCTCGCATATTGGGTTGGGCCTGAAGACGCCGTGGAGTTGCAGAAGGTCCGCTGGAGCCCGACGAACTGCCCCGGCATGCTCACTCGCGCTCAACTCGTCGAGCGCTATGCCAGTAAGACTGGTCGCGATGTATCCAACATGGTCTTTTATGTCGCCTTCGCGCAGTTCAAGGTCGCGGTGATCGTGCAGCAGATTTATTACCGCTACCACCATGGAATCACCAACGATCAACGCTTTGCGCCCCTAATAGATGTCGCGAGGATTTTGCTTCGCGCTTCACTGCATTCCGCCACGAGCGGCGAGATTTAGAGGTCCTGTCCGGAAGTTCCTGTACGAGAGAAGCAACTGAGGCTGGCTAGGAGTAGTAGCGGACGATCCACTCCGCAATGCAGCACGGCTTGTCCCAGCCTTCGCATTCGATTGACATTGTGAACACCGCTTCCATGCAGTCGGATAGTTCCTTGCAGGATTGCAGGCCGACACGCGCTCGAATCTTCGAACCCGCGCGGACGGCCGAGGGGAAACGTACTCGGTTCAACCCATAGTTGATGCCCATGCGAATGCCGCCGCGGATTTCGATGGCTTGCTTCATGAAGTAGCTCAGCAGCGAAAGCGTCAGGAAGCCGTGCGCGATCGTCGCGCCATACGGCGATTCCTTTTTTGCCCGTTCGCGGTCCAGATGAATCCACTGATGGTCTTCCGTCGCTTCCGCAAACTTCTGAATGCGTTCCTGCGTCACCGGGAGCCAATCCGTGACGGCGATTTCGCGCCCGATGAAATTTTTCAGCGACTGGAGATTTTCCAACACGAGTGGCGCCATGAAAGATTCCTGGTCGGACTGGTTTGGCCTTCCGCGCAACTTGCATATCGCCCTGCGATATTGCAGAGAGCTATTCGAGCAGATCGGGCTCGTCGCGAACGATGCGGGCAAATAACGGCTGAAACTGGAACCACCCGGCAAAGTGTGTTCCCACCTGATCACGCGTTGCGGCCGCGTTCGCAGGATCAATTTTCACCGGCGCGCCCGCAGCCTCCGCGAGCAATTGCGCCTGGCAGCTTCGATCCATAGTGATGAACCACCACGCCGCCTCTTCCACCGTCTCGCCCACCGTCAACAATCCGTGATTGCGCAAAATCGCCGCCTTGTACTTGCCCAGCGCGTTAGCAATGCGCTCTCCCTCCGAAGTCTCGTATACCACGCCGGTAAAATCGGCGAACAATCCGTGATCTTCATAGAACGCACACGCATCCTGCGTGATCGGATCGAGCAGCCGTCCGAGCGACGCCCACGATTTCCCATGCATCGAGTGGGCATGAGCTGCGGCCACCACGTCCGGCCGCGCCGCATGCACCTGCGAGTGGATGGCGAAGGCCGCGGCGTTCACGGGATATGTTCCTTCGACGACATCGCCGCGATGATTCACCAGGATCAAATCGGAAGCGCGAATCTGGCCAAAATGCATGCCGAACGGGTTCACCCAGAAATGATCGCGCCGTTCCGGATCGCGGGCGGTGATGTGGCCTGCCACACCTTCGTCAAATCCGAACCGCGAAAAAAGGCGGAATGCTGCTGCCAGCCGTTGCTTGCGGTGCTTCCGTTCCTCTTCCGCAGTCGCAAAAGTCGGCGGTCGCGGGATGTTAAGTACGTTCGCGGGTGCTCCAGCCATAAGTCCTCCTACAGATCTCTAAATTGAAACTATTGCCGTTCAGATTGCGCTCGCGCCTTACTCCATTTTCCAAGTTCCCGCCGGGCGATCGATTCTGCGTGCACTTCATCGGGGCCATCGGCCAATCTAAGCGTGCGCACGTTGGCCCATGCCGCAGCGAGAAATGTGTCCTGCGAGACGCCGCCACCGCCATGCACCTGGATTGCACGATCGAGGACGCGTAGCGTCACATTCGGCGCCACGACTTTGATCATCGCAATTTCCGCACGCGCCGCTTTGTTTCCCACGGTATCCATCATATGCGCCGCTTTCAAAGTCAGCAGGCGCGCCTGCTCGATTTCCATGCGAGAGGCGGCGATGTCGGCGCGGATCGTCCCTTGCTCGGCCAGCGGCTTGCCGAATGCCACGCGTGATTGCGCGCGTTTGCACAACAACTCCAGCGCCCGCTCGGCCACGCCGATGCTACGCATGCAGTGATGAATTCGTCCCGGCCCCAACCGGCCTTGCGCGATTTCAAATCCGCGCCCTTCACCGAGCAACATGTTCGACACAGGGACGCGGACATTCTTGAAGGTTATTTCGCCGTGGCCATGGGGCGCGTGATCGTATCCGAACACGGTGAGCATTCTCTCGATTTTCACACCGGGCGCGTCCATCGGGACAAGCACCATGGACTGCTGCTTGTGCGCAGCCGCCGAAGGATTCGTTTTCCCCATGAAGATGGCGATCTTGCAGCGCGGGTCGCCCGCTCCTGAGGTCCACCACTTGCGGCCGTTGATTAAGTACTCGTTGCCACTGCGCACGATGCTCGATTCGATGTTCGTGGCATCGGAGGAAGCCACGGCCGGCTCACTCATCGCAAAGCAGGATCGGATCTCGCCCGCAAGCAGCGGCTTCAGCCAGCGCTCCTTTTGCTCCGGTGTGCCGTAGCGAGCGAGTACTTCCATGTTGCCGGTGTCTGGCGCCGAGCAATTGAAAACTTCCGCGGCCATGAAACTGCGCCCCATGATTTCGCACAGCGGCGCGTACTCCAGGTTCGTCAGCCCCGCGCCATGCTCGTCGTTGGGCAAAAATAGATTCCACAAACCGGCGGCGCAGGCTTTCGGCTTCAACTCCTCGATCACACGCGATGGCGTCCAGCGATTGCGCTCGATCTCGTCGCAATAGCGCTGCTCGTTCGGATAAATGTGGTCGTCCATAAAGGCCTGCAGCTTGTGCTGCAATTCCTTCACTTTGTCGCTGAATTCGAAGTTCACGTTGCTCTCTTATTTACCGGTGAAATTAGGCGCGCGTTTCTCCAGAAAATGCGCGACGCCTTCTTTGAAGTCTTCGCTTTGCAGACTTTGGATCATCTCGCGTTCGGCAGTTTCGACGGCTTCCTCGAGAGGTTGAAACATTGCGTCATAGACCTGCCGCTTGATGACGCGCATCGAGCGTGGGCTGACGTTCAACGCCAAATCGCGCGCATACTCCTGCACCTTTGCTCCAAACACATCGTGAGGAAACATGTGGTTTACGAGGCCCATGCGCAGCGCTTCAGCCGCGTCAACCATTCGCGCGGAGTACAGCAGGTCTAGAGCGTTTGGGGCACCGACAATTCGCGGCAGCATCCATGCCATTCCATACTCCGCGATCAGGCCTCGCCGTGCGAAGGCGGTCCCAAATCGCGCAGCATCCGATGCAAATCGCAAGTCGCAGTAAAGCGTGATCACAAGTCCCAGGCCCACCACCGGGCCATTGATGGCCGCGATTACGGGCTTCTCGATAGCAGGGAAATAAGAATATTTTCTTTGAAAATCAGGCCGGACGCCCTTGCGCTTGACGTTGGCGAGCGCTTCCGCCTGTTTTTTCTTGTCGAGGCCCTTCTCAGCAACGGTACTCAGCAGCGATATGTCTGCGCCTGCACAAAAGCCACGGCCTGCGCCAGTCAACACGATGGCGCGAACATTATCGTCGCGCTCAGCCTCTTCCATTGACGCGCGCACCTCGCGGTCCATCACCGCGGTCCAGGCGTTCAGCTTGTCCGGCCGGTTCAGCGTAATGGTGGCCACGCGATCCGCAACGCTGTAAATCGTCTCTTGGTTTGCCATGGTGGGCGCGATTATATACAATGCCGCGCGCGTTAGTCATTCTCATCTGTTAGTGGCTCTCACCTCGAGGTCCTCGTGGCGTTCGTGGAAAATCATGGTGCAAAAATCTACTGGGACGAACAGGGAAATGGTCCTCCGCTGCTCCTGATCATGGGGCTAGGATGGACATCCGACATGTGGTACCGCTCACGGCCTGTCCTGAGCGCCCAATTTCGCACCTTCGCCTTCGATAATCGCGGTGTCGGCCGGAGCGACGTCCCTGCTGGTCCCTATCCAATTGCGCTGATGGCATCCGACGCTGTTGCGGTTCTCGATGCCGCGGGGGTTGAGAGCGCGCACATTTGCGGCCTCTCCATGGGCGGGATGATCTCGCAGGAGTTTGCGCTGCAATACCCCGGGCGTGTGCGTTCACTGATTCTGGGTTGCACAGCTCCGGGCGGGCCGCACTCGGTGCAAGCCGAGCGCGAAGCGATCCAACTACTTACTGCGACCGGCAAGCCTCCCGAGGAACTTGCCAAGGCCGTGATCCCTTTTATTTATGACGCTGGAACGCCGCCCGAGCGAATCGAGGAAGATTTTGCAGTGCGCCGGCAATGGTTTCCCACGCCCGAAGGATACTTCGCGCAACTGCAAGGCATCATGGCCTGGGAAGCCTACAGCCGCCTGCCGGAAATTTCCGCGCCAACGCTGGTGATCCACGGCGATTCGGACCGCCTGATACCTGCGGAAAATGCCAAGGTGATCGCCGGGCGCATTCCGAACGCAAAACTTGCAATGATTCCCCACGCAAGCCATATCTTCCCGTGCGACCAGCCGGAAGCGGCGCATCGCGCGATGTTGGAGTTCCTCGCTGCGCACGCGAACGATATGCCAAAGTTGCAGGCAGGTGCCGTTCAATCTGCCTCGCAGAAAATTTGCTAGAATCGTTGCGCTTCGCGGTAAGTCGCTCTCCCATGGAGGTTCTTAGATGACTCAAAATTTTGCCAATCACACGAAATGGGTTCCCGCTTTTCACTTCTTTGTGCTGCCGGTTTTTCTCCTCAATGTTTTCTGGTCCATTTACCGCGTGGTCCGCTCGTTTTCCGTTGAGCCGGCGATTTCACTCGTGCTCGCGCTCGCCTTATTCCTGCTCGCCTTTTACGCGCGGACATTCGCTCTCGCGGTTCAGGATCGCCTGATCCGCCTCGAGATGCGTCTACGCATGCAGCAATTGCTCCCGCAGGAGTCCCGCGCGCGAATACCCGACTTCACGGTCGATCAGATGGTGGCGCTGCGTTTTGCGAGTGACGCCGAACTGCCCGCTCTTTGCAAGAAAGTTCTCGACGATAAAATCGCGGATCGCACGGCGATTAAAAAGATGATTCAGAATTGGCAGCCCGATCTCGTGCGCGCGTAGAGGGACTGCGAAAGAGATTGGTCGGGACGGAGGACAGTTATCTCACTGCGCCTTGCTCGGCTCCATTTTCCAGAAGTCCACCCCGGCGGCCTGCGGCGGTAAGTCCACTGTCGCTGCGGTCTTCAGTGATTCAAGGTCGATCACTTCGAGCGTGCCCGGATCGGAGCCGATTCCTTCGACGGAAATGAACGCGTAGCGATTGTCTGGCGAAACCACGGCACCGTGCACCACTTTTCGCTTCGTGGGAATTCGAGCTAGCTCCTTTCCACTTTTCGGATCGAAGACAGAAACCGATTGGCCGCGCTTATTCGTCGCCACCAGCCGCCCATCTTTCGTCATCGCCAGATTGTACACGCCGGTTCCCGCCGCAAACCGCCGCGCCACTTTCCACGACGCGACGTCTACTGCCACAATTTCGTTCGACTTGTTGCAAGCGACATAGACTTCCGAGCCGTCGTTCGATGGCTGCGCCCACGTCGGCACGCAGGTCAGCTCGCCCATCTTCACCTGTCCGTGCGGCGCGCCCACCATGCCCATTTCCTTGCCGGCGGTCAAAACAAAGTGCCGCGACATTTCGAACGCCCGCGTGTCGATTTCCGCCAGCATGTCGTCCATCATGCAGGCGGAATAGTGTTTGGTGCCCTGCGGATTGACCCGCGAGCCATGCGGCATGGTGCACGTGGTAATGCGTTTCACCTCGACCATTTCCTCGGTCGCCACAACGGAAATGGACGAAGGAACCATGTCGCCGTGAAAATTTGCATTGGCGACATAAATGAAATCTCCATCACGAGAAATATCCATCGTCGCGGGGAATAGACCCAGCGACCTGTAGCGCACTACCTCTTCCGTTCCCGTTTTCAATTTCCATACCGAGCCATCCGGCCGCCCATGACCGACGGACACGTACAGATATTTCTTGTCGGGCGAGACAGCGATTCCATGTGGGCCATTAATCTCTGTTGGCATCAATCCGATGTGCGTTTCGTGTTCGATGTGCGCGCCTTTCGACCCAAAACGCACCAGCACGATTTTGTCCGCCGCCTCGCAAACCACGTACACCAGATAATCCTGCGCTAAAGCTGGCGACGTGCCGCCAGTCGCACCCTGTTGACGTGCTGCGGTTGAGCCCGGCGAGACGGGCATGGAGATCAGCAATGCAAAAAACACTACGACCACAAAAGTTGCGGCGTGCACACCGCGAGCCTTCCCTTGGCCCACCAATTCTCCTGATGTAATGTCCCTGCACATGAAATCCACCCCACCCGAAACAAATGCTCCGTATACCCTGAACTCTGGTGCGCAAATGTGTTCGCGGCTATCAACCTATCACTGTTCGAATTGTTTCGCGGAATTTCTGATTGAAGATCGAGAAGATCCGGATGGGAATCATGAAACCCTAAAGTAGCTACGGGCGCATTCGAGAGGCTGCCTCGCTGGGCGTGGAGGGCAGGTACTCTCCCCAGAATCCCGCCGAGGGATGCAAGAATTCCACTCCCGCCAAAGTCTTGCCTTCGACCGTCCTCACTAGTCTTGCCACGCGGCAGGGTAGTTCCTGGTTCGTCAGCAGATTTGTGAGCAGCAGCTTTTGCGACTTTATTACTTCGACGGTGACGGGCATCAATCCTCCATTCGCGCTCACGTCGATGGTCTCGGACTGCTCCTGGAAGGGCTCGCTTGCCGAGCGCCCATATATGAGGACCGGCATTGATGCCGGCACGCGACGCGCCCGGCGCTGCTCTGGAAGCAAACGTGTGGCTGCGTTGCGCGCCTGGTGCCCAAGGTGCCCCCAGCGAGGCAAGAGAAATTTGTATCCGCCCAAGACAACCCCCACCATAGATATGCCCCTTTCTTCACCGCCCCTGCAAGATTTCAACGCGCGCGCGCTTCCAGATGGTTACACCCATCGGAGCAGGCTTTCGGAAACCTGAATCGATTGACTCTCGATTGGAGGGGTGTACACTCGCTCCCGAAAGACGGCATTGAGGGAAGTGTCCGCCGGATCCTTTTTGGGCCCTCTCGAAACGAACCAACCACAAATATTTTGAACTTTCGCCACAATTGACCTGAGGAGGTCGAAAACATGAAAAGAATCGCAATACTGCTTGCATTAGGTGTGTGTCTGGCCGGAGCAGCCGCGGCCCAGGCGCAGGAAGCCATGATGGGTCCGCCCAAAGTGCTCACCACCATCCGTGAGGTGGAAAAGCCGGGCAAATCCGCAGCGCACACGGATTGGGAAGCCGGCTATCCGCGCGCTATGGCCAAGGCCAAGTGGCCCACTCATTATCTCGGCCTTCGAGCCATGACGGGCCAGCCCCGCGTCTTGTTTCTCACCCCATATGACTCGATGGCCGCGTGGGAAAAGGATGGAACGGCTGAGGAGAAGGACGCTGCTCTCACCGCCGATATGGACCGCCTGGACGCGAAAGACGGAGATTTTCTTGCCGAATCGACGCGCGGCACGCTGATCTACATGCCCGAACTCAGCTACCATCCCGAAATTTCCGTCAAGGGCACGCGCTATTTCATGATCGCTTCCATCCACGTGAAGCCAGGGCATAGCGAACACTTCATTGAAATTCGCAAATTGGTGAAAGCTGCGCATGAAAAAGCAAACCTCAATGAACACTACGCCGTATTTCGCTTTGGCGCAGGCGCTCCCAATGGATCGTATGTGATTTTCGTCCCGATGAAATCGGCGGCTGAGATCGATCAGATGCCCGATCTCCACGGACAGACTTACAAAGACGCTCTGGGCGAGGAAGGCCGCAAGAAAATCGAGGAGTTTGATCGCGTAGGCCTGGAAAGCTCCGAGGTTCAACTTTTCATGTTTAGTCCCAAGATGAGCTACCCTCCAAAGGAATGGGTGGAGGCTGATCCGGATTTCTGGGCGCCAAAGGCTGCCATGATGCCTTCCGCCAAGTCCAAGATGGCGAAAAAGGAAGCCGAGAAAAAGTAGCAAGCCGGGGCTGGGAACGACAGTCGCATGTCAGGGAGGGCCGCCGGATGATTCCGGCGGCCTCTTTGGCCTTTCGCACTTCATCAGCTGCGCTGTACTGGCAATCATTGCCGCGGCCGAATTCTTTCGCGGCCTGACGCTTCGGTGGTAGATTCGCGCCGCGCGATTTCGTGTCAAACACCCCTCACTCCCGCCCAACTGTTTCCACCACGCCAGCGGCTGTGTCGAACTCTGCTGGCGGACTGGCCGCTCAACTGGGATTGTTTGATGCCACCATGCTGGTTATGGGCGGGATTGTCGGCTCCGGCATCTTCATCAACCCCTATGTTGTTGCCACTCTGGTGCACACGCCATTGCTCATACTTGGAGCGTGGGTTGCCGGCGGGGCCTTCGCATTGGTTGGGGCGTTTATATACGCCGAACTTGCCGATCGCATGCCGAAAGTTGGCGGACAGTATGCCTATCTCCATGAAGCCATCCACCCTCTGATTGGCTTTCTCTTCGGTTGGGCCTACCTGTTGGTGATTGGTGCGGGTGGAACAGCTGCAGTCGCAGTGACCTGTGCGAAATATCTTCGACATCTCACAAACTTTTCAGGCCCCGAGAATATATGGGCCGTCGCTTTGGTAGTGGCCCTCGTGGTTATCAATTGCCTGGGTGTGCGCGCGGGGAGCAACGTGCAGAGTCTGCTGATGGTGTTACGCATTTTTGCAGTGGCATTCATTGTCGCTGGTGGCGCGTGGCATGTGACGCATTCTTCGGGCAGTCCCGCCGCCCCATGGCTTCCGGTCCTGGATCGCCCAGTTTCCTTCAGCTTGCTGAGTGTTTTCGGCGCCTCGCTGGTTCCTGTCCTCTTCGCCTACGGCGGTTGGGAATCCTCTAATTTCATCGCCACCGAAATTCGCAACCCGCGCAAGAATCTTCCCCGCGCCCTCGTTCTGGGGGTGGCTGGAGTTCTTGTGCTGTACCTTTCCGTGAACCTTATTTATGTGCAGGTGCTCACCCCGGCCGGGCTCGCCTCCACAGACACGCCTGCCTCACTTGTAATGAGCCGGACATTCGGCGATTGGGGAGCCAGAGTCATCAGTGTAGCGATCGTCATTTCCACACTCGGGTTTCTCAGTCAGGCCATGCTTGCTTACCCGCGCTTGTATTTCGCCATGGCCGCGGACGCTGGGTTGCCTTCACAATTTGCGCGGGTGTCCAAGCGCAGCCGCGCGCCGGTGGCGGCAATTGTTCTCCAAGGCGGTGTCACCAGTGCCGTAGTCCTTCTCGGTACATACGAGGAAATCCTCAGCTACGTGGTTGTGTTGGACTGGCTGTTTTTTGGGCTCACGGCTGCATCCCTGTTTGTTCTCCGGAGTCGAGAACAGCGCAAAGCTGCTCCGGGCGCTGTCGAAACCGCTCGCCACCGCGTCCCGGGCCACCCCTGGACCACAGGTATATTCACAACTGTGGCAGGGTTAATGGTCGTCAACACGGTGTACAAATATCCTCGCAATACGGGTATTGCCATGTGTATTCTCTTCGCCGGGATCCCATTCTATTTCCTGTCGCGCCGGCGCCTGCAGCGACCGGCCAATTCCGAGTGAGACTCGAATGAGCCCTCAACGTCGGGATGTCCGTTCGGTGTACATCGAGTGGGCCAAACTGCGCTCCTCGGCACGCTATAATCTCGCTGGAAGCGACCTGTCGCATCTTCTTCTTGCCGATTTGAAAGCGCGTATCCAAGATCTTGAAATCACCGGCTCCGACGGCTACGGTTTCGGACCGTTGCTGCAGCGCCTGTCCGCAAAAGCGGGGGTGCCCGTGGATTGCGTCGTGCACGCCCAAGGCACTTCGATGGCAAACCATCTCGCCATGGCTGCCTTGCTAGAACCTGGTGATGAAGTGTTGATTGAGGAACCGACCTACGAGGCGCTGCTCGCCGCCGCGGAATACCTGGGAGCAAAAATTCGGCGGTTTCCCCGGCGCTTCGAGGACGGTTTCCAGCTTGACCCGCGCGAAGTAGAGCGCGCCATTTCGCCGCGCACCCGTTTGATAGTTCTTTCCAACCTTCACAATCCCACGGGCGTTCGAACCCCGGATCAAACAATCAAGTTGGTCGGTGAAATTGCCCGCAGCCTCGGCGCACACGTGCTTGTGGACGAAGTCTACTTGGAAACTTGTTTCGATTCGCCGTGGCAGTCCGCATACCGCCTGGGACCGAATTTTGTGGCCACCGGCAGTCTGACCAAGGCGTACGGGTTATCCGGGCTTCGCTGCGGTTGGGTGCTCGCGGCGCCGGCGCTTGCGCAGCGCATGTGGCGCCTCAACGATCTATTCGGTGTCATGGCCGCACATCCAGCAGAACTCCTTAGCGTGATCGCTCTCGATCATCTTCCACAGATTGCAGCGCGCGCAAAGGTGCTTCTCACAACAAACCGCGCACTGCTGAATAAATTTCTCGATTCCCGAAAGGATCTCCTCACGATTCGGCCCGAAGCAGGTACCGTTGCTTTCCCGCAATTGACCACCGGCCCTGTGGAAGCTTTCTGCCAACTTTTGCGCGAAAAATACGAAACCAGTGTCGTCCCCGGACGATTCTTCGAAGCTCCCGAGCATTTCCGAATCGGAATTGGAAGCGAAACCGAAAATGTCCGCGAAGGATTGTCCCGCGTTTCAGCAGCTCTCGACGAACTCGCTGCCAAGCGGTGAGGGTCGGGGACGGTGGGCTAAGAATGAGCGCCGCGGCTGCGTTTTGGGCGTGCCGCTTTTGAACGCAATATCCCGACAAGCGCCTGCGCTGCGGGCGCCAGAGGCCGGTCCTGCCGGTACACCAGATAGACCCGCCGCAGAATCCTCATTTGGTGAATCCGCAACTCTTTCAGATCGCCCCGCCCGATTTCTTGTTCCACGCACATCCGCGGCACGATTGCTACGCCTCTCTTCATCTCCACAAATCGCTTGATGCTCTCGATCGTCGGCAGCTCGATATCCATTCGCAGCGGTACTTTATGGCGCGCGAACATTTGAATCACCCTCTGGCGGTATGGCGAGCCCACGATGTGGGCTACAAAAGTCTCTTCGCCAAGCGCCTGGATGTTCACCTTCTTCCGCTTCGCCAGCCGGTGCCCGGGCCACACGATTAGCGCCAGCGCGTCGCGATAAAATTCCACCGCCGCCAATTCGCGCTCCTCCGGCAGATACGAAATCACGCCGATGTCGAGTTGATGGTTCAGCACTTCACGCGGCACATCCCGCGAGAATACTCGATGCACACGAATCTGAATTCCGGGATACAGCCGGCGGTAGCGGTCGAGCGCTGGTAACAGCGCATGAATGGAGCTTTCGTTCACTCCAATGGAAACCTGTCCGCGCTCCAGCCCCTGCAATTCCTTCATGCCTTTGCTGATCTCTTCCCGCAGGTTCAGCATTCGCTCGGCGTATTCGAGCAGCAGCGTTCCAGCATCCGTCAGCGCGCGGGCCCCTGATCCGTGCACAAAGAGCGGTTGGCCCACCCAATCCTCCAGTTTGCGCATGGCGATGCTCACCGCCGGCTGCGTGCGATAGAGCTTTTCCGCGGCGCGCGAATAGCTGCGCTCGCGGGCCACTGTCTTGAATACCTGAAGGGCCGCCAGATCCACGAAGCTTTTCCCTCCCCGGAGAATCCTCTGTATAAGCTACATTTATCATACATGCAACAATTATAAATTGGACTTGCTGACGCGAATCGCGGTCCACTGCTGGTGGCTCACAGGAGTCTTCATGGACATCGTCCGAATCTTTGACACTACTCTGCGCGATGGTGAGCAGTCTCCCGGCTTTTCCATGAACCGGGAGGAAAAGCTGCGCCTCGCGCGTCAACTCGAACAGCTTGGCGTGGATGTGATCGAAGCAGGATTTCCGATTGCATCGCCCGGCGACCTTGAGGCGGTGCGTGCAGTCGCTGCGGAAATTCGGGGTTGTCGCGTGGCTGCCCTGGCTCGCGCGCGCCAGGAAGACGTGGACGCAGCGCTGCGTGCTCTCGAGCCTGCTGCCAAACCGCGCCTGCACATTTTCCTTGCAACTTCCGATCTGCACTTGAAACACAAATTGCGAATCACGCGTGAAGAAGCGCAGAAGCAGATTTCAGCGATGGTGCGTTTTGGCCGTCAGCACTGCGATGAAGTGGAGTTTTCCGCTGAAGACGCCAGCCGCAGCGATATCGATTATCTCTGCAAGGTCGCCGAAGCGGCGGCCGAGGCAGGTGCCGCCGTCGTGAATCTTCCCGACACGGTGGGATACACGACACCTGACGAGTACGCGGAAATGTTCCGCCGCGTGCGCACGCGCCTCGTTGCCCATCCAAACATCGTTTACAGCGCGCATTGCCACAATGATCTGGGCCTCGCGGTCGCCAACTCGCTTGCGGCCGTAGCCGCGGGCGCGCGCCAGGTGGAATGCACCATCAATGGAATCGGCGAGCGCGCCGGTAACGCGTCGCTTGAAGAAATTGCCGTCGCACTTCACGTTCGACAGGCTCACTTCTGCGCTGCGACCAATATCACTCTCGAAAAAATCTATTCCACCAGCCGGCTACTGACTGCGATTACCGGCGTTTCTGTCCCGCCGAATAAAGCAGTGGTCGGCGCGAATGCCTTTGCTCATGAAGCAGGCATCCATCAGGACGGCATTCTGAAGAATCCGTTGACGTACGAGATTATCCATCCGGAAAAAGTCGGCGTGCCTTCGCGTCGCCTCGTGCTTGGAAAACATTCGGGGCGCAACGCTTTGCGCGCCCGATTTGAAGAGCTCGGCTATCGCACCACCGAGGCGGAGTTGGCTGAATGCTATCGCATGGCCATCGCTCGTGCTGATGCTGCAAAGTTGGTGAACGACCGCGATCTCCTCGCCATCATCCACACAGTTCGCCGCGCCGGCGTGACCGAGGAGACCCGCCACGACACGAGCACCGCAGCAGCAAACTAGATTCCGGGAGTATCAGACCCACAGTGGGGTTGGGAGATAATGCGCGAAGTTAGAAAAACGATTGCAGTCCTGCCAGGAGATGGAATCGGCCCGGAGGTGACACGGGCTGCTATCGAACTGATCGAGGATTCTGCCGCAGCATTCGGCCACCGGTTCGAATTCCGCGAACTGCCCTTTGGCGGCGCGGCAATTGACGCGTGCGGCTCGCCCCTGCCTTCCGAGACGCTGGCCGGCTGCCGTTCCGCCGATGCGATCCTGCTCGGCGCGATTGGCGGGCCGCGATGGGATTCGTTACCGCTTGCAAGACGTCCAGAGAGTGGATTGCTCGCGCTCCGCAAAGAGCTAGGGCTTTACATCAACCTTCGCCCCATTCGATTGCGCCGCGCGCTGCAAGGAATTTCTCCGGTGCGGCCAGACCGCATAAACGGCTGCGATATCGAAATCGTCCGAGAACTGGCTGGCGACATCTACTTCGGCGAGCACGAGCTGCACGGAGAAAATGGGACAGCGCGCGCGCGGGACGTCGCAACGTACACTTCTGCCGAAGTTGAGCGCGTCGCTCGTTATGCTTTTGAGCGCGCTACGCAACGCCAGCATCACGTCACCAGCGTGGACAAGGCCAATGTGCTTTCCACATCCGTCCTCTGGCGCCAGACCGTAATTTCCGTCGCCCGCGATTTCCCGCGCGTCACGCTCGACCATCTGTATGTGGACAATGCCGCGATGCAACTCCTGCTTCGTCCCAAACAATTCGATGTCATCCTCACATCGAATATGTTCGGCGACATTCTAAGTGACGAGGCCGCAGCGCTTGCTGGATCCATCGGCTTGATTCCATCTCTCAGCCGCGGACGCGAAGAGGCGCCTGCGCTTTACGAACCCATTCATGGCTCCGCTCCGTCGCTCGCAGGAAAAGACGTGGCTTGCCCGCTCGGCGCAATTTTTTCAGCCAGCCTGATGCTGCGTGAATCATTTGGCTTGGATGTGGAAGCGCAATGGCTGGAAGCGGCCGTTGACCGCGTCCTGGATTACGGTTATCGCACGATGGACATCGCCGAATCCGGCAGCCACATCCTGCGCTGCTCGGAGTTTTCCGCTCAGATTCGAGCCGAGATGCGCGATTCGCTTGTCCACACCGAACGGTACGGCTGGGGCGTCTAGAATTTCCCGCGGTTAAAGTTTTCTGAGGACCAAGCAGCCCGCGATTATGTCGTGCAGCGCTTGTTTCCTTGCGGTAAATCCTGCCATGATGTATCCAATCGCTAATGGAATCAGTCCGCTAATGAGTTTTGCGAAGAACCGCCCGCTCGCTCGCCCGAATGACAATCTCTGACCATTGAGGTCTGTCACGTAGAGCCCGAGCGCCATTTTCCCGAGCGTTGCCTGATATGTGGAACTTTCCATGTAGGCGTAGTAGAGCCAAGTGGCGAGTGTGCCCACGATGCCAACAATAATGAGCACTGAGACGAATGCCGCGGGAAGAACCGCGTCCGGAGTGTTCAAGTCGGTCATCAATGTGCGAAGCGACCCGATGCCGACAAAGATCAAGGAGAACATTCCCAAGACCCCGAAAACGGCGCCAACCAAGATGCCGTCGATGATGTAGGCCACTAGTCTCAGCCAGAAACCCGCGTAGCCTGTGGAGGCTTGTGGCGTCCAGGATGGCTGCACTGGTGACGCATACGAAGGCCCGGCTGTGTCCGGGGCAATGGGAGGAGACGCCATCGCAGCACCGCAGGCGCTGCAAAACGCGGCACCCTCATTCACTTCTTTCCCGCACTTTGAACAATACATCGAGTCTCCTTCCCGATCACTGTCTGCAACGCAGATATCGCTCGGGACCCGTTGCGAATCCTACTGATCCACGCCCTGGGGGTCAACCTGCAAGTCCGGGCACGGCTCTTGATTGCGGCAGGCTGCTCCGATTGTTTACACTCATGCGTCTAAGTAATGGGAGGAATCATGAAAATTCAATTCACCGCCTCAACAAGATTTTTTGCCGGCAGCCTGCTCGCACTCGCGCTATTCACAAGCGGCTACCTGGCTGGGCAGAACAAGTTTGGACAGCCGAAAACCGTCCTTCACTTGACCATCATTAAGTGGAATCCAACGGCATCTGATGCGGACAAACAACGAGCGCTCGAGGGCGTGAGGGAGATGGCCGCGAAGATTCCCGGCATCAAAAATGTCTGGATCAAAGGCGACAGGATCCAGCCGCGTGACTTCAACGCTGCGTTCGCCATCGAGTTCAAGGACCGCGACGCAGCCGACGCCTATGCCGAGAGCCCCGTTCATAAGGCCTGGTCCGATCAGTATATTCTGCTCCGCGCCGCGAGCCTCTCGGAGCAGATCACGAACCCCTAGCCCGGGCCTTGCAAAATTC
Source organism: Candidatus Acidiferrales bacterium (assembly GCA_050746945.1). GTDB lineage: Bacteria > Acidobacteriota > Terriglobia > Acidiferrales > UBA7541 > Palsa-295. The sequence goes on from JBOGMZ010000010.1 coordinate 105,764, forward strand.
CCTCGCGCGACTGCGCCCGCGGTGTTAGGCTCCGCCAAACGGGGCGCAGGGAATCCTCGCTGCAATACCTATCTCCCCGCCCATCTTGACCGGCCCGTGTGAGCGACGGAGGAAATTACGGCGATGAAGAAAATTGTGCTGGCTGCGGTGGCGACATTCGTAGTCCTGATGGCGACCAACTATTTAATCCACCAGATCTGGTTGATGCCGGATTACAATGCGATTCCTCTCAGTCATCGAAGTGCCTACGGAATCCAGCATAGGTTTTGGGCGATGATTGTGGGGCAGATTTTTTTCTCCGTGATGTTTGCGTACATCTACACGCGCGGCGCGGAAAAGAAACCCTGGGTAGCGCAGGGAATCCGGTACGGGATCCTAATGGCTTGCCTGACTGTTGCCCCCACTTCTCTGAGCGAATACGTGGTGTACATCATTCCCTACAGGCTGGCCATCAAGTGGATGGTGGCCGGAGGCATCCAGATGATTCTTGCGGGACTGGTGGTTGCCGCGATCTGCAAGGATGGCGCTGCCTCCTGATTCGTTCGCGGTCGAAAGCCGTGGCTCTTGGCCTCGATTTCAGAGGCGTGGGCCTCCACGCCCGAGTAATTCGCGAAACTCATCGAGCCGGAATGATTTCTTGAATCGATTGTCGAGAGCCCGGTCAGAAAGAATACGCCGTGCCAGCATCCCCATTTTTGCGCGGCGCGTAACTGCGTAGCGGGCCCGCGGCGGGTGATCTTCGATGGCGTGCACCACAACGCGTGCGCAGTCTTCAGGTTGGTAGCGCGAGGCCTTCCTCACTTTTCCCCACTCGCCCAAGAACCCCTGATAAATCGCACCGTAGGGACTCTGCGCTGCGCCTTTCGCATAATCCGAAGAAAGCTCCGCGGCGTTGCGATTCATGCTGGTGTGGATGTATCCGGGCTCGATCAACACGACGTGAACGCCGAATGGGTAGACCTCCAGGCGCATTGCGTCACTGGCCGCTTCGAGCGCGTGCTTGCTCGCAGCATATGGCCCCATCACCGGGATTGCCATTTTGCCGGAAATCGAGCTCATATTGATGATGCGACCGCGGCGTCGCCTCCGCATTTCCGGCAAAACTCGTTGGGAAAGCCGAACAACGCTGAACAAATTCGTTTCAAAAACCTTGTGCAAATCCGCCGAAGTAATTTCCTCCATCACGGCGGCGATGGCGATTCCCGCGTTGTTCACTAAGATTTCCACTGCCCCGGCGCGGCGCTCGATTTCCGCGATGGCGCGTTCGCTCGAAGCCGTGTCGCAGACGTCCATCTCCAACGCTTCGAGCGGCAGCTTGCGATCACGCGCAAGTTGCTCCAGGGCCCCCAGGCGCTCGGCATTCCGCCCGCCGCCAAATACCTGGTACCCGCGTTCGGCAAGCATCACAGCCGCCGCACGGCCTAACCCATCGGTACCGCCGGTTACCAGGACCGTCTTGAGTTCTTTCTGCGATGGGTTCTCAGCCACGGAGCTCCTCCTAGCGATTGCTGAAGTTATCGCAGAAAATGTGAAATGGCGAGGATTGGCTGAGCCAGAGATGCGGGCTAATGTGTGTCCGAACCCCTAGTTTTTGATTCAAACAATTGGCGTGATGCCGATCACCGAAACCAGGCGTGAATTGGGCAAGACTTCTCTCGAGGTGGATCATGATCAAGAAAGTGAAGGGCGGTTATGAAGTAGTCTCGAAGAAGACGGGGCGAAATCTCGGAGGGCCATACAAGACAAAGGCGGAAGCGTTGAAGCGACTTCGGCAGGTTGAGTTTTTCAAGCATCGCAAGGGATGATCCGCTGCGGCTCGTGCTGGTCAGTCGCGGTCGGTTAGCAGCATCCCGAAGTCTTCGCGGACGGGCTGGACATCTCCATGCGCCTTGCAAAACCCACGGCGCATTGCTCGAGTTTGCGGCACCGGCAGTGCGTCGCAAGCGATTCCAGCATTTCCTTCATGGCCCGCGCCTTGGCGATGGTGGACTCCAATTCCGCGATTTTTCCACGCGCAAGCTTCTTCCAGCGTACCGACGCGGGCATTTTTTCAGGGAAACCGCGCAGCAGCAGTTTTATCTCCGGGAGCGTGAAAGAGTTGTCCTTTGCGAAGCGGATGACGATGAGGTGGTGCAATACGTCCGACGCGTAAACGCGGCGGCCGTTGACGCGAGCGGGCGGCTTGAGCAACCCAGCCTTTTCGTAATATCGAATTGCGGATGTTGCCACCCCGGCGCGGGCGGCAACTTCACCGATCGTCATAAGAATCTCCTGAAATTCCCCTTGACTTAAAGTTAACTTCAACTTTTACCATGCGGATCGGGGCGAATTCAAGAGGGCAAAGGAGAACTACCGTGAATCCCAAGAACTCTAGACTTATGTGGATCGCTGGCGCCACCGCACTCTCGGGAATTCTGGCGATTGCAGCGATCGAAGGGCTATCGGCGAAAACGCAACAGCAAGGCCGTTCACCCCTGAAGAACACTGAGGAAAAAATAATGACGACGCAACCTGGCTTCTATTGCAACTTGAACGCCATCACACCGTCGGAAAGAATACGTCACGGCGTACTCAGCTGGAAGTTGAAGGAAGCGAGGATTGAGACAAAGGAACTCGCGGATGGCTATGCGTTCCGGCTGGACAACGAAAAGGTTTCAATCGCAAATGTGGCCGATTGGATTGCAAACGAACGAAAGTGCTGCCCGTTCTTCGATTTCGAGGTTGAGTTGGGACGCGAGGGCGGGCCACTTTGGCTGAAACTGCGGGGAAATGACGGAGTGAAACAATTTATCGTGCCCGAGCTCGGTGTCGCCCAGTCGCAAACGGAGAATCCGGAGGCGCAGCGGTTGACGCGCGTGACCATGAGCCAAGCAATCGACGAATGGGTGACGAAGACAGAGCAGTTGGTCGTACCCGCAGCCGAAGCAATGCCCGAAGAAAAATATTCATTCGCGCCCACAAACGGGGAATTCGCGGGGGTACGCACGTTTGCCGAACAGGTGAAGCATCTTTCGGCCAGCAACTATCAATTGGCCGCGCTCTCTGTTGGGGAGAAGCCACCTCACGACGAGAATGGAGAGAAGGCGCCAGCGGCGGTGAAGTCGAAAGCGGAGATCGTGGAGTATCTGAAGGGTTCGTACACGTACCTTCATAAGGTTGTGGCCGCGATTGATGAGAAAAATGCAGCCGAGCAAATCGAGTGGTCCAGAGGGAAAAACAGGAGCACGCGCATAGGGCTTCTGGTGGACGCCATAGCACACTCGCAGAATCACTACGGCCAGATGGTGGAGTATCTGCGCATGAACGGGATTGTGCCGCCCGCCAGCCGATGATCGAAGTTGTGCAACGTCCAACCTTCGCGTGCAAGACTATCTCAAGGCTGAGGAAGCGTTGAAAGATAATTGCACTGCGGGGTGTGGTAGCCGTTGAGCGGGGTGAAGGTTTCGTCCAACTCGAGCATGTTCTCGTTGGCGGCGTCGTAGGGAAGCCATTGCGTGGCGCCGGCGCCGTTGGGATTGTCGGTGGCGGCGAAGCGCGTCCAGTAGCCCATCATGTCGCTGGAAAAAGCATGCTCGAGGGCGCTAGGCGTGTAGTTCACGTCGATATTTCGAACTCTGATAAGTTGAAGATTGCCGAACACAAAATAGAGCTCGGCGGCGTGGAAAGCACGCAGTGCCTTCAAGGTGGGATCGTTCTCGAAGCGGTGCGTGTAGAGATAGCGCCAGATAGGCGGTCTTTGCGGACCTGCCGCGACGAGCGCCACATTGCGTGCTTCGCAGGAGACCTGATAATCGCTGTGGACGGCGATAAGGGCGTATTCGGGCGTGTCGTAATCTGTGGCGGGGTAAAGCGCAAGCACTTGATTGGCGACGCCGGCGCCGAACTGGTCGAACTCGTTGTGAATCTCGGTTACATAGCCGGCGGGGTCGAGAGGAGTGTTGGGGTCGTCGGTCGCGGCAGTCCATTCCTCACTCGTCGAACCGATGAGCAGCGGAACAGGGGAACCATGCTGCTGAAGCGCGGTGAAAGAATCTGACGGGAGGAAGGTGGACCCGCTACCAACGAAGAACGGGATTCCAGACGGGGAATTCACGATGTTATCTGTAGAAACTGCGCGCAGGCATGCAAGGACATCGGCGGCATTGTTGCATCCCATCGCCGAAACGAAGGGCGCACTCGCTGCTTCGGTGGCAGCGAAGGAGATGAGCCACGGGGCGTTGCTCGCGCTCGGGACGGCGTTGCTCTCCATCCCGGCAGCCGAAAACAGACCCTGCGCGCTGGGAGCTGCCAGCAGCATTTGAATGTTGAACGAGCCCGCGGATTGGCCGAACAACATGACGTGTGCCGGGTCGCCGCCGAAGTTGGCGATGTTCTGCTTCACCCAGGAGAGAACGGCAATCATGTCGAGCAAGGCGTAATTCCCAGAAGAACCCCCACCTTCTGCGGTAAGCAACGGGTTGGCCAGGAAACCCAGGAATCCCAATCTGTACTCCGCAGTCACGACGACGGCGCCGTGCGTTGCCAGAGGAGGCGAATCCAGCGGCACTCGGTGTGAATCGCCGCAACAGTTCCCGCCGCCATGAAAGAAAACCATCACGGGCTGTGGCGCGGCTAGGGTCGGAACTGCGGTGAAGACGTTCAGTACGAGGCAATCCTCGTTACCGAGAAGTTGACCGTTGGGGTCAGTCTGAGGGCACACGTTGCCGAATGTGGAAGCGTCGCGGATTCCCTGCCAAGTGAGTGGTGGTGCGGGCGGCTTCCATCGCAGATTACCTACCGGCGGCGCGGCATAAGGGATTCCGCGGAAGGCCCGCAAATTACTTTCGATCACACCACGGACCTGACCTGACTGCGTGCACGCGATGGTGGAAGTGTTCACACAGCCAGCCAGCGGGGGTGTGATGCTGCCCCCACCACAAGAACCGAGGAGGCACAGACAGCAAACTGAAAGTGGGAGTACCAGAGATTTCTTCATGACGCCTCCCCAAGGCCGCGGGCATAACTCAGACTCATTCGCTGAGGCGAGTTTCCCGATGGTTGCACGACAGGTTGCTGCCATCTGGAGGCAGAGGTCAAGACACCGGGAGGTTGTATTATGGTACCCGTCCAAATAGTTGATTCTGCATCATTAATGGCCGCTGGTCCCGGAAGATGAAACACTCTTCGTCCGAACTACGCTACTCCGTGATAGACTGCGTACAATAGTTAGGCAACATATTCCGATGGAAACGAGCTCCGGCAGGCCGCGGACCATCAAGTTCGCAGTGTTCGACGTTGACCTCCATGCAGGCGAACTGCGCAAACACGGCATACGGCTGAAACTCGCCCGGCAGCCCTTCCATGTACTGGAACTTCTACTGGAACACCCACAGGAAGTTGTCACCCGCGAAGAATTCCGGCAGCGACTGTGGCCCGAGCAGACATTCGTTGACCACGATGTCGCCCTGAAAAAAGCCATCAATCGCATACGCGAGGCCCTGGGGGATTCTGCCGGGAGTCCTCGCTTCATTGAGACCGTACCGCACCGTGGTTATCGCTTTATTGGAACGCTGGACGAGATTGCCGCTCAGGAAGAAGTGCAGGCGGAGGCTGAGCCAGCGGCGGAAGCAAGGGACGAGCTGTCTGCGCGCAGACGGAAGATTGCGATCAGCTTCACGATCGCGGGAGGTTTGGCGGCAGTTCTTGCGATCGTCCTCGGCTTGAATCCGGCGGGCGTGCGCGATCGCATTTTGGGAAGGGCTGCCCGTGTACCAATCCAATCGCTCGCGGTGTTGCCACTGACGAACCTTTCCGGCGACCCGGCTCAGGAATATTTCGCCGATGGGTTGACGGACGCACTCATCGGCGACCTGTCTCAAATCAGCGCGCTGAAAGTGATTTCGCGCACCTCCTCGATGCAATACAAGCAGACGAAGAAATCATTGCCGGAAATCGCGCGGGAATTGAGCGTGGATGCAGTGGTGGAAGGAACAGTGGCGCGCTCAGGTGACCGCGTGCGCATCACGGCGCAGCTCATCGAGGGCGCGACAGACAAACACATCTGGGCCAGCAGCTACGAGCGACACATGGAAGATGTTCTGTCGCTGCAGGGAGACATCGCCAGGACAATTTCGCAAGAAATCAGAGTGAACGTGACGCCACAGGAAAAGGTGCGCATGACGCACTCCCGGCCGTTCAACCTAAATGCTGTGGAAGCATATCTGCAGGGGCAATATCACTACCAAATCGCGAAGGACATGGGCTTCCACCGCGGAATGGAAAAAACGCACGAGGCGGAATTGAACCGGGCAGTTGAATTCTTCCGACAATCTGTCGCCGAAGATCCCAACTACGCACCCGCTTACATCGGGATGGGAGAAATTTGGGGTGTCCCCGCAACTTTCCCATACCCGTCGCTCTCGATGGAACAGCCTGCCCGAGAGGCGCTGAAAAAAGCATTAGCGATTGACCCGGATTCGGCGGAAGCCTACGTGGCTCTGGGAAGGATTGATTACCGCGCGTGGAACTGGGCGGCATTGGAACAAGAGGCCAGGCGCGCGATTGAACTGAATCCAAATTTGGCCTCCGCACACCATATGTACGCAATTTACCTTCTTGCCGTGGGGCGGATGGACGAGGCCATGGTGGAGGCGGAACGTGTGAAAGCGCTGGATCCCGGGAGCGACATAGTCGCCTGGGTGTTCTACGTCCAGCGCCGATTTGACCGCTTCATCGAGTTGAAGCGCAATGATATTGCACGCCATGCGTTTGGACCGATGGCGCATTACGATCTCGGTTTTGGTTATGAGCTAGCCCACATGTACAAAGAAGCGGTAGAGGAGTGGGAAGTAGCGATGACCGGCTTCGGATACGACGATCTAGCGGAAGACCTTCGGCGGGGGTATGCAGCCAATGGCTTCAAGGGCGCAATGCGTGAATGGGTCGCTGGTTGGGAGGCTATTTCCAGAGGGGGAGGAATCGTAGTGCCGGACCACGTGGCGTATCTCTATGGCATTTTAGGAGAGAATGATCGCGCCTTCGCCTGGCTGGAAAAAGCTATGGAAATGCATTCCAGGGTACTCCCGGGTTTGAAAACAGATCCCAATATGGACGAGCTTCGCTCGGATCCGCGATTCGCGGAGTTGGTCCGCCGCGTGTGGCTTACACCGTAAGTCGGCCGCGAGCGTCCCCGTGACGGTGGAGCGACAGAAACTCAAGGCTGGGGAAGCGTTGAAAGATAATTGCACTGCGGGATGTGATAGCCGTTGAGCGGGGTGAAGGTTTCGTCCAACTCGAGCATGTTCTCGTTGGCGGCGTCGTAGGGAAGCCATGGAGTGGCGCCGCCGCCGTTAGGATTTCCGGTAGCCGCAAAGCGCGTCCAGTAGCCCATCATGTCGCTGGAGAAGGTGAGCTCGGCGGCACTCGGCACATAAGAGCCGGTGACTGTAGGGAGATTGCCGAAGACGAACCAGAGTTCGGCGGTGTGAAACGCACGCAAGGCATTGAGGTTAGAATCGTTTTCATAGCGGTGAGTGTAGAAGTAGCGCCAGACATTGGGCCGCCCCGCACCTGCAGCGGCTAGGGCTACGTTTCGCACTTCGCAGCTAAGCTGGTAATCGCTATGGACAGCGATCAGCGCGTATTCGGGCGTGTCGTAATCTGTGGCGGGGTAAAGCGAAAGTACCTGATTGGCGACGCCGGCGCCGTTGGGATCAAACTCGGTGTGAATCTCGGTGGCATAGCCGCTCGCGGTGAGTGGCGCGTTGGGGTTGTCCTCATAGGCCGTTGACTCTTCGCGATTGTTGCCAATCAGCAGCGGGACTGGCGAGCCATGTTGCTGAAGGTAGGTGAAGGAATCAACGGGGAGAAAGGGATCCCCGAAGGCGGGGCCAAGGGCGAAGAAAGGGAACTGCTGCTGGTTATTCACGATGGTATCCGCAGGAACGGAGCGCAGACATGCAAGGACGTCGGCAGCATTGCTGCATCCCACGGCGGCAACGAAGGGCCCGCTGGCTGCTTCGGCGACGGCGAGGGAAACGAGATAGGTCGTGTTGCTCGGGAGCGGGATGGAACCGCTCTCCATTCCGGCAACGGAAAACAGACCTTTCGCAGAGGGAGCAGCCAGCAAAAACTGGATATCGAAGGAACCCGCCGATTGACCGAAGACCATGACGTGGTTGGGGCCACCGCCGAAATTGGAAATGTTCCGTTTCAGCCAGGCGAGAGCTGCAATCATGTCCATGATTGCGTAGTGCCCCGAAGAACCATTTCCTTCTGCGGTGAGCAAGGGGTTAGCCAGGAAGCCCAGGATTCCAACTCTGTACTCTGCGGTGACGACAACAACGCCATCGGTTGCCAGAGGAGGCGAATCCAGCGGGGGTGATTGCGAGTCGCCGCGCGCGTTCCCGCCGCCATGAAAGAAAACCATCACGGGCTGCTTGGAGGCCGGAGGCGGGGCGGAGGTGAAGACGTTGAGGACCAGGCAATCCTCGCTGCCGACAAGTTGATTCTGGAAATTGATCTGCGGGCACACGTTGCCGAACGCGGAAGCGTCACGGATTCCCTGCCAACTGAGTGGTTGTGCGGGCGGCTTCCATCGCAGATTACCTACCGGCGGCGCGGCATAGGGGATCCCGCGAAACGCGCGCAAGTTGCCTTCGATGACGCCGCGGACCTGGCCGGACTGCGTGCACGCGATCGTCGAGGTGTTGACGCAAGCAGGCGGAGGAGGAGCGCCGCCACCGCAGCTAGTTAGCAGCACAAGCGCAAATGGAAGGGCCGCCGCGCTAAAGCTCCTCATGGCTTCCTCCTACAAGACTACGGTGGGAATCTTAGGCTGACCCACTGAAGTCCATTTCCAGAAAATCCTCGCAAGCGAGCGGCTGGGAGTCACTCTCCTGCAGGCGCTAGTGATAAAGCTCAGCTGACTCGACAGTGCCACCAAAGCAATGACTCTGAAATCTAATGACTTGACTCGAGCTACCAGTGACAACAACTTGACCGTTCGCAAGTAACGCCGCTGCATGCGATGCCCGGGATGTCAACATGCTCCCAGTCAAAGAGAAGGTTCCCGTTGCGGGATCAAAAAGCTCGGCGACATCGGTGCCGCCTCCGGCAATCAGCACCATTCCGCTGGGCAGCAAGGTGGCAGTGTGGCCAGCGTGTGGCACAGTCATGCTGCCGGTGGGAGCGAACATGCCGGTGGCAGGATTATAGATCTCCGCACTAGTGGGCGCGGCACCGGTTGGATCAATGCCGCCGGTAATCAGAACTGTTCCATTGGAGGGGAGCAAGGTTGCCGTGTGGTTCCTGCGCGCTGTTCCCATGCTGCCGGTGGCACTGAAGGTCCCAGCCGATAGATCGTAAAGTTCCGCAGAGGCAAGCGACGAGGATATTCCTGTTCCTCCGGCTACTAGAACCTTTCCGGTGAGGAGAAGCGTGGCGGTGTGAGAGATGCGGGGCTCGGTAATGGAGCCGGTCTGGGCGAAAGCAAGAGTGGTGGGATCAAAAAGCTCCGCGACAATGTTGCCCCCGCCGGCCATCAGCACCTTTCCGCTGGGAAGCAGAGTGGCGGTGTGTCTTTGGCGCGTCGAGAGCATATTGCCTGTGGGCGTGAAGGCCGCCGTGGCGGGGTCGTAGATTTCCGCCGTCGGAGGCGTGACAGCAGACCCTCCTGCCACCAACACCTTGATGCCGTCTTGCAGCAACGTGGCGCTGTGAGTCGAGCGCGCGCTCATCATCGTGGTGGTCGCGGTAAAGAGGCCTGTTGCGGGATCGAGTAATTCTGCTTTGTTGGTCGGTACGCCCTCGCAAACAAGCCCTTGTGGTGTCTGAACAACAACGAAACTGGCGATCCCTCCGGTGAACAGCGCCTCCCCGGTGTTCAAGAGTGTCGCTGTATGGGCGAATCGCGGAGTGGTCATGTTGCCGGCGGTAGCGAGGAAGCCGGATGGGACGATAGTGACGGTGGCGGTATCGCTTTTCGTGGTATCCACGACGCTGGTGGCCACCACGTGGAAAATGCCTTGAGCCAGGGGGGCGATGTAATTGCCAGCGCCGTCAATGGTGCCGCCCGCTGCTCCCTCAGTTATGGTCCAGGTGACAGTGCTGTTGCCGGCCGTAACGGTGGGGGCGAAGTGGCGCCGCGAACTTGGCCCGAGGGTATCGGCGAGGGGGCTTAGCGAGACGGCTACGGGAGGAACGTTGACGGTGGCGGGGCCGCTCTGGGTAGGATCCACCACGCTGGTGGCGACTACGTGATAGGTGCCGGCGAGAAGCGGGGCGGTATAGTTTCCCTGATTGTCGATGGTGCCGCCTGCTGCGCCTTCCTGGACGGACCAGGTGACTGCCATGTTGGTGGTGCCAGCGACTCCCGCGGAGAAAATTTGCGTGGCACCCACGAACACATTGACGGGATTAGGCGAGGCCGAGACGGCGACGGGAACGGTGATCGCGGCGCTGGCGCTCTTGGTGGGATCGGCCAGACTAGTAGCGACTACGTGATAGGTCCCGGCGACTTGCGGGGCGTTATAGTTTCCCTGATTGTCGACTGCGCCGCCCGCTGCGCCTTCCTGGATGGACCACGTTACCGTTGTGTTGGCCGATCCTGTGACTGTCGCCATGAAGATCTGCAGCGCGCCCAGGAGCACGGTTGCCGAAGGGGGCCTGACCGTGACAACGATGGGCGGTGCGCCCCCTCCGCCACAAACGCTGAGGAGGCCCAGGCTGCAGAGAGAAAGTACGAGCACGATGAGATTTTTCATGACGCCTCCACAACGCCGCGGACGCAACTCAGACTCATTCGTTGAGGCTGGTTTGCCGCAGTTTAGGGGACAGGCTGCAGTTTTCAGGGGTCAGAGGTCAAGGCACCAGCTGGTTGCATTGCGGTACCCGTCTAAATTGCTGATTCTGGGACACCAAATGCCGCCAGTTCCGGGAGGTGAAACACTCTTATTCTGAACTACACTACTCCGTGATAGACTCCGTGCAACTTTTTAGGCGGCGTATCCTGATGGAAACAAGCTCCGATCGACCGCGGACGGTCAAGTTCGCGGTTTTTGACGTCAACCTGCAGGCGGGTGAACTGCGCAAGCATGGCATAAGGCTGAAGCTCGCCAGGCAGCCCTTCCACGTGCTGCAACTGCTGTTGGAACACCCACAAGAAGTAGTCACCCGCGAAGAACTCCGGCAGCGACTGTGGCCCGAGCACACCTTCGTTGACCACGCTGTGGCCCTCAAGAAGGCCGTTAACCGCATTCGCCAGGCGCTGGGAGACTCTGCCGAGAATCCTCGCTTCATTGAGACCATCCCGCGCCGAGGTTATCGCTTCATTGGAACTCTGGACGAGATTGCCTCTCCTGTGGAGGTGAAGCCGGAGGCGAAACCGGCGGAGGAGGCAAAGGTCGAGCCGCCTGCGCGCAAATGGAAGCTTGCGATCAGCTTCGCGGTTGCGGCGGCTGTGGCAGCAGTTCTCGCGATTTTAATCGGCTTGAATCCGGCGAGCGTGCGCGATCGCATTTTGGGAAGGGCTGCACATGTACCAATGCAATCGCTCGCGGTGTTGCCACTGACGAATCTTTCCGGCGATCCGGCTCAGGAGTATTTTGCCGACGGGTTGACGGACGCACTGATCGGCGACCTCTCTCAAATCAGCGCGCTGAAAGTGATTTCGCGCACCTCTTCCATGCAGTACAAACAGACCAAGAAATCACTGCCCGAAATCGCGCGGGAGCTGGGCGTGGATGCCGTGATTGAAGGGACGGTGCAGCGATCCGGCGACCGGGTGCGGGTCACGGCACAGCTCATTCAAGGGGCCACAGACAAGCATATTTGGGCCAGTAGCTACGAGCGGAATCTGCCGGACGCTCTCACCTTGCAAGGTGATATAGCACAGACGATCGCGGAAGAGATCCGCGTGAAATTGACGCCGCAGGAACGCGTGCGATTGGCGCACGCACAGACGATCAATCTCCGGGCCATGGAAGCGTTTCTCCAGGGCCAATATCACTTGCAAAGTGCCAAAGACATGCGATCCCATCGAGGGATCGAAAAAAAGCACGAGGCGGAACAAAAACTGGCGATTGATTTCTTCCAGAAGGCTATCGCCGAAGATCCAAACTACGCACGCGCCTATCTGGGAATGGCGGAAATTTGGGGCGTGCCGGCAGTATTCCCGTATCCACCACTCTCGATGGAGCAGCCGGCGCGAGAGGCTATCAAGAAGGCGTTAACAATCGACCCCGATCTGGCAGAGGCTTATGTAGATCTCGGAAAAATCGATTACCGCGCATGGAAATGGGCGGCGTTGGAGCAAGAGGCCAAGCACGCGATTGAACTCAATCCCAATTTGGCGGCAGCTCACGAATTGTATTCGGCTTACCTCGGTGCCGTTGGCCGGACGGACGAATCCATGGAAGAGGCGGAACGTGTCCAAGCGCTGGATCCCAGCAGCGATAGAGTGGCGTGGGTATTCTACTGCCAGCGCCGATTTGACCGCTTCATCGAATTAAAGCGCAATGATATTGCGCGCCATGCGTTCGGCCCCATGGCGCACTTCGAACTCGGTTATGGGTATGAACGAGCCCACATGTACAAGGAGGCTGTGGAGGAGTGGGAACTGGCGATGACCGGATTCGGATACGACGATTTAGAGGAAGACCTTCAGCGGGGGTATGCAGCCAACGGCTTCCAGGGCGCAATACGTGAATGGGTTGCAGGATGGGAGGCCATTTCAAAGCGAGGAGAGATCGTACTGCCTGACCTGCCGGCGTATCTTTACAGTATCTTAGGGGAGAAGGATCGCGCCTTTGCTTGGCTGGAGAAATCGATGGAAATGCACACAAGCCAGCCTCCAGCTTTGAAGATTGACCCCACAGTGGACGACCTTCGCTCGGATCCGCGATTCGCGGAACTGATCCGGCGCGTTGGTTTGCCAGAGTAAGTCAGTCACAAGCGATTTCCACAATGCGATGTGAAATCCACAGAAAAACCTCCGAAAAATAATTAGGGCAGACTTGACGTAATGCGAAATCTTGCTATACTCTCCTGATGTCGGTGGCCCCTCAGTTTGCCGGGGATTCTCCTGACTGACCGGGCTTGCCGTCTCATGAAGAGGTGAGGTTGGTTACGCACACCGGGTACCAGACAATCGAGCTTCGAGCATATCCGTTCGGGAGGCTGCGCAAATAGGAGCAGCCCAAAAACGAATGGACGGACATGCCCGGCGCTTGTTGCCGGGTTTTTTATTTGGGTTTGAAGAATCGCAATGGCGGCTCCAAATCGCCATTGCGCTCCGCCGGGAGCGGAGACGTTCCGATCGGAAACAGATGAGCGGAGCGATGGTCTTTGACAACTGAAAGAAGTTGGCACACGTTACGCGAATTTCAAGGTTCGCGTGGCGTGGAAAACCGCAAGTTTTGCTCGAGAGTAGCGCAATGTGGAAAGGCGAGCTTGCTCCATGCGAAGTGTGCGTGGGTCCGGAGCCGAAGCTGGCTATGGGACGCGCACAGCACCCCGAAAAATATAGAAGAAGGGCTTGCAAGACTCTTCCTCACAATATTCGTCGGGGTCTTGATCCGAAATGGGTCGGGACGTGTTGGGTAAGTTTTATGGTTAAGCTACTAAGGGCGTACGGTGGATGCCTTGGCGCCAACAGGCGAAGAAGGACGTGGCAAGCTGCGATAAGCCTCGGGGAGCTGCAAGCAAGCTTTGATCCGAGGATTTCCGAATGGGGAAACCCATCCTGGTAAAACCAGGATACGGCCGGCTGAATACATAGGCTGGTACGAGCAAACCCAGGGAAGTGAACCATCTCAGTACCTGGAGGAAAATAAATCAAACGAGATTCCGAGAGTAGCGGCGAGCGAAATCGGAACAGCCCAAACCTCGGTATTTATATCGGGGGGTTGTAGGACCGCGTGAGTAGAGTTACCAAACCGGAGGCTAGGTGAACCTGCTGGAAAGCAGGGTCAAAGAGGGTGAAAACCCCGTAGCCGAAAGCTTACCGGACTCGAAGCGGTATCCTGAGTATTACGGGGCACGAGAAACCCCGTGAGAAACTGGGGAGACCACTCTCCAAGGCTAAATACTCGTTGGCGACCGATAGTGAACTAGTACCGTGAGGGAAAGGCGAAAAGCACCCCTGCGAGGGGAGTGAAATAGAACCTGAAACCGTATGCCTACAAGCAGTCGAAGGGCCATGCCGTGTCTTCGGATACGGAAAGCCTAACGGCGTGCCTCTTGCTTAATGAGCCGGCTAGTTATTCTCACACGCAAGGTTAAGCGTAAGCGAGCCGTAGCGAAAGCGAGTCCGAATAGGGCGATTAGTGTGTGGGAATAGACGCGAAGCGGGATGATCTACCCTTGGCCAGGTTGAAGG
>JBOGMZ010000011.1:0-59413 GCA_050746945.1 Candidatus Acidiferrales bacterium
GCAGCGCTCGCCGGAGCAAACAGCGGGACGGCGCAGAGGTAGGGGTGTGAGTGAAAGAAACAAAAACTAGACCAAAACACTCTTGACGGGGCCGCCTTCGTTAGAGATGTTGAGAACTGAGATTATCACCAGCAATCCGATTGCTGGTGGGAATGGGAATTATTGACGGTGATCAGTTGTGCGCCGGCGCTCACCAGCAATATCTCCTTCAAGTTCTACTTCCTTGACACAGTTTTGAAGGCAGTTTACTGTTCTAGGTTGTTCCCGTCTAGTAATCAAAGAATTCGACAAAAGGAAGCGCCACTGTGACCAGTCTACTGCGAGTGCTGTGCAGCTTTCTTCTGATTTCCCAATCGAATATGGCGCCACGCCAGCAGGAGTCAACGACCGCGCCACAAACGTTGGCCGCAGCGTGCCAGCAGCCTTGTTTGGAAGATGGAACGCCCGTCAGATTGCGAATGTCCCAAACAGTCTCGTCCGCGGATGCTCATTTGAACGATCGTGTTGAATTTGAGGTATTGGAAGAAATTAAAGTGGCGGGCATTCTTGTCATCCCCAAAGGCGGAGTCGCTTGGGGTACTGTTACTGAAGCCCAGCCGAAACGTCGCATGGCGCGTGGCGGGAAATTAGAAATTGTTATGGACACTGTGCGTCTGGTGGACGGCGAAAAGGCAGCTTTGCGAGCGACTAAACAAGCGAAGGGAGGAGGGCACACTGGCGCGATGACAGCGGGTATTGTTGTGACTGGTCTGCTTTTCTGGCCCGCTGCGCCTTTCTTCCTGTTCATGCACGGCAAGGACATCAGCATTCCAAAAGGCACTGAAGTTCCGACGTTCGTAAATGGAAACTTCCATCTGGACCTGTCGAAGTTTCAGCAAGGGACACCCACGATATTGAATCAAGCCGGTCCAAATCAACCACAGTCAGAGGCGTCTTCACAGATCGGCGCAGCGTCCGATACTCAGGTCACGTTCAATTCGACGCCTTCGGGAGCCGAGGTCGACCTCGATGGTGCGTTCGTCGGCAACACACCTTCAACTGTGGGTGTAGCTCCTGGTGAACACTCGATCAGGTTTACTAAGAGAGGTTTTAAGGCGTGGGAACGAAACATCAAAGTGACAACCGGCAAAATCGAGATTACTGCTGAATTGGAATCTGAGGAAAAGCAAGATGCGAAACCGCAATGAGAATTTGACCAAGCGATTTCAGAGATTCAATTGCACGGCTTTAGAGTACAATGCGCGCCTTCTACTGTATTCGAACCATTTTTTCTAGTGGGTGTATTTCCGACCATCCGTGTTGGCGGTCAAAAACCAGCGATCCCCGAATCGCGACGTGCGTGCCTTTTGGGAAAATAGTCACGGGATAGCTGAAACCCGCGCATGCCGCTTTCGCGTCCTCCTGCGTAACTGTGTGCATGCAAATCGGCTCAACGACGAGATTTCCGTCCTGCCTGCTGTTTCCGGGTGCTACCAAATTTTGATAGGGAGGGTCCATTCGAATCTGGATGTGAATGTCACCGTCCGCCTCGGGCCGCAACAACACGATTGTTCCGGTTGCTCGGACACAAGGATGCCGAACCACCAGTCTCTGGGGATTGTAGACGTGCGCCCAAAGCACGCGGAGAGCATTTTCGTCGCAGACCGATGGCGTAGCTGCTTGGGCGTTCGCTGACTCACCGCTTGGGTGAATCCAGAACCTCGCATTCATTTTGCTAGAAAGAATGCTCAGCGACAGCGCGATTGCCAGGACAAGAGGGAGCGGTTTCATGCCACACGTCCTTCGTGGTTGAGCGATAACCCGCGAGTAATGCAGTTTGCTACTTGCAGACGCCGCACTTGCCGCCCTCTTTGGCGCAGTGCTTACAGTACTTGCAGTTCTTGCACGCGTGGCAGGGATCAGCACCGGTGCAAGTTGCCCCAAGCAACTGTCCTGTAAACGGAAACAAGCCCATGAGAAAAACGAGAAGCGCGATCTGTGCAATGGTCGAGAGGAGTCGTGGTTTCATCATGTGAATGCCCTCCGACTGGTTTGCTGTCAACTTCGCACGCAGCATCTTCCCATTTAACGTACTTGTCAAGTCCCTCGGATAGAAAGACTGCCCGAATGAACAGCCAATGCTGTTCATGACTTGCGAATCGCAGGACCTTTGGAATTTGCAGGTTTCGACAATTTGCAGCCCAAAGTGCATTCATTTTGTGATTCGCAAAACACTTGATTCGCTCTGTGGGATCCCTTGGAAAGAGACTGCAGTGGCCGTACTATATAGAATTATCAGCGACTTAGCAAGATTTTTCTTGACAAACACTTCCTCTAATGTGCTACCGTCGGTAACGCAATGAAGAAGACGTATTCCACTACTCAAGCGGCCAGGGGGATTGGCGTTCATGTTGTTACCTTGAAACGCTGGCTCGCCAGCGGAAAGATCCGCCCGTCGATTTGTGTCCCAATGAACGGTCGAACGCTGTGGCGATTTACAGTTCGTGACATGGCCAGGTTTCGGAGGTTTGGGGCGACGCTGAAGCCTGGGCGGAAAGTAAAACGCAAGAAATAAGACGCGCCATGCCGGTGTTCTGACCACCGGCACGGCGCTAACCAACGCGACCTACGAAGGAGGCTGCGATGGCTGACGCAATTCTAACCCACGCATCACTAATTCCTGGTACTCCGGTAACACTGCCAGAATGTGATCCTCCGTGGCCACCCTGGCCACAGCCAGATCCAAATCCAGATCCAAATTCCAGGCGGCAACCGACTACCAACTTCTACCAAAAGGCGGTGTTGTATGCGCATTGAACCTCGTTTGCATGACATTGATTATACGAATGGCAGAAAGAAACATTTCAAGCCCAGCACAATCCCGTTCGTTCGACGTGACGGGGTCCCCGCGAGGAGTAGCTGTACACGCGAGATGGAATCCCTGCAAAAAGTGACGCAAGAACAGCTTGAAGAATTCTTTTTATACCGCCGTGAGGCATATGAAAGTCGGCTGAGGTTGGAAGCAATGCGCATGAAGATTCGCCAGCTTTTGGCGAACGGCGCTGATGTCGAGATTGGAATCCACGAGGCGGAGATCTTAGAGCGAAGGTACAAATCCGGGGCCGTAGTTCGACAGTTAATAATCCGATGAATCCGAAACGCGTGCGGCTTCGGCCGTGCGCATCTGCCGCAATTAAATCCCGCTTCGCGGCACCGATGAGGATGGCGGGAACGGGGGGGCAAGAAAATGATCATCAATCGAGAAGAGCCAGTTCAGTACGAATCAAAATTGCACGACAGCGGCTGCGAACCCAAGGGGTTGGGTTCCTACGATGTCCAAGTCACATCACGCCGCCTTAGCATTAAGAAAACGATTCGTGTTCGCGCTTTTTGCACCTGTCAAGCGTTAAACCGTGCTGTGGATATTTTTACTGATGATCTCATGAACGAAGTGACGAAGATCGTCCTCAATAAACCACGCGCAAAGTAGTGTCGCGCTCCACCGTATCACTCAGGACGACACCTGCCCTCAGGGCAGAAAGACGGAGGAAAGCAATGAATGCAAAAGCACAGCAGGAAACGAAGCAACAAATGTTCGCCCGCGTCCTCGGTCAGAGGCCGCGAGTAGGCCCAGCGAAGTACACGACAATCGATCAACTCGGTCTTTTCACCGAAACCTTTGGGCCTCCAGAAATCACGCGACGAAAGAATCATTCGTTCTTGTTCTGGAATTTCACGCGCGACAACGGATCGGAAGGCTTCTCTCTCATCTCACGGATCCCGCGCATTCGGAAGCCGAACGGCACCATCGGCCGGCTCGAAGTAGAGGTTCGGCTTGTGGCCCGGACAGGGTTTCGGTGGTTCTGGTGGTGGACGGCGGACCGGCTGGCTGCAGTCGAGTCCGGTGAGGAAACGCCGTTGTTCCTGAGCGGCGGGAAATTCTGCGTCAAGCCGCTCAATTGACTTCGACACGGTCCGGCATTCGCCTGGGCCGCGGACGGGTTTGCGATTCTCAAAATGGAGGGATGAAGCGATGGAACCAACTCAGGCAGTCCAAGCAGCGGAGCCGATCGCGCGCCAGCCGCGAAGCAAGAGACGCCGCACAAACAGGAACATGTTTCAGGACACGAAAGGCCGGTGGTGGCTGGATTACTACACTCCAGAGGGCCAACGGCGTCGCAAGCTCTGCGGAAGTCACGAGAATGCAAAAGCCGCACTCGCAGAAATCGACCTGGCCAAAAAACGAGACACGTACACGGATCCAAATGCGGCACCGAGTTTCAAGGATTATTCACAGAAGTACCTGGAGACAGTGAGCGTTCACAAGGAAAGCCACGAACGGGAACAGCGCCTCATGCAAAACCTTCTCGAGCATTTCGGCGAGGCGCGACTTTCAAAAATAAAGCGATCAAGGGTCATCGAGTATCGAAAGGTCAGACTGAAGACAGTGAAGCCCGCAACTGTAAACCGTGAAGTCGCGCTCTTGCGTCACCTTTTCAATGTCGCGATTGACGAAGGCCTCATAGCTGTAAATCCAGCCCGCGGCGGACCGGGGCTGAAGGCATTCAAAGAACAGCGGCGAATGCGGTACCTGGAGATGGATGAGGTCGAAACTTTGCTTATGGCGATTCAGGTTCGCATTGTAAAAAACTCAACCGACAAACTGAAGGCGAGCGCGAAGAAATATTGGCAGTACCTCCACACGGCCGTAACGGCCGCGCTGCACACGGGAATGCGCAAGGGTGAGATTCTCGGTATGCGATGGGACCAGATCAACTGGGAAAAGCGTCACATCCTACTGACCGATACGAAGAACTCCGAGCCTCGGCGAGTACCCATCGACACAATGTTGCTCCACGAGCTCTCTGAACACCGACAGCGCATCGTCGAGTCTGACCTTGTTTTCCCGAGCTACGACAGGAACGGTAAGGTCGTGTCAATGGGAGACGTGAAGGTGTCGTTCGGTCAAGTTTTGAGGGACGCGGCGATCACGAACTTCAGGTTCCACGACCTGCGACACACATTCGCCAGTCACTACATGATGAGCGGAGGGAATCTGTACACCCTAGCGAAAATCCTGGGTCACAAAGACATCAAGATGACTCAGCGATATGCAGATCTCTCGCCCGACTTCATCGACCGCGAGCGCGATCGGTTAGACACTATTTGGACACCGGCCGCAAATCCGGCATCGAGCAACTTGCCAACACCACCCCGTAAGTATGTGCAGTGAAAAGAGAAGGGGTGGTGAGCCGCGCAGGACTTGAACCTGCAACCCGCTGATTAAGAGTCAGCTGCTCTACCAATTGAGCTAGCGGCCCACGAAAAATTCATTGTAGCACGAGAGAATATTCGGCCCAACGCAGCACATTCCAAACTCAACGTCGGAGCTTGGCTGCAATTTCCTTGGCCACTTGCCGCGCGTGGACCAGGTCGCCCGGCCCCAGCGAAATGGCGGCCACGCGGGCGTGCCCGCCACCGCCGTATTTTTCGCACAGCGAAGCAAGGTTCACTTCCGCATCCGCTTCTTTCCATGGATTTGTTCCCACGGAAACTTTCGCGCGCGTGGGCGAGGCGCTCACACCGACGGAATAGAGGGCGTCGGGAAACAAAAAATAAGGAATGAACTTGTTGTAGCCCTCGAGGTCGAGGTCACTCACATCGAAGTACACTACGCCCCCGCGTGATTCGGCCCGCTCGCGCAGGATATCCGCCGAAAGGCGATGCCGCTCGAGCAGCCCGCGGAGGTGTTTCTTGATGAGCGGCAGCTGCACGACTTCACTCAGCGGGATTCGCGCCAGATCCGGGATCAATTTTGGCACCAGATCGATTTCCGGGGCGGCCTCAATCACCAGCGCGAGCTGCATCGCGGGCTCCGCTAACCCCACCGCAACTTCCGGCGACTCGAACTGCGCTCCGTCAATGATGTCGCCCCACTTGATCAGATCCGCAAGCGGCTTTGCGTCAAACCCAAATTTCTCCGATGCGATCGTGGCCAGAAATTTTGTGCAGGATTTGTAGGCCGGATCATAAAACTTCTTTCCAGAATGATCTTTCCGGAAATGCTCGGCGTCCTCGGGTGTCAGAAACGCGCTTTGGTGATGGTCAAACCACCAGGTAAGCAACGGCGAACTGGAATACTTGAAGTCCACGATCGCGTTCTCGTCGCCGTCGAACATTCCATCTTCGAAGGGTTGCGAAGCCTTGTGTGTCATTCCGGTGTAAAGAAAATGCGCGTCGGGATGAATACGCTCGCGGTAGAAGCGTGTAAAGATTGCGGCGGAGGATGCCCCGTCGAAGCACTTGTCGTGGAAGCAAACGCGAACCTTCAATGCACGCTCCTGCCGTCCGCACCCGGCACGGCGCCGGGGCTTAGGAAAGCCAATAAAGATGGACGCTCAACCCTCCGTTGTCAAGGGGGAACGACTGGCGAAGCGTGGGTGTGCGCGCCGCGCGCGAAGAGAGGGTGGCACGGATTCTCGGATGGCTACGACTTGCCGAAAATGCTATCGGCGATATCAGCTGCGAGGGGAAGGCGGAACCGTTCGCCTTGATAGGCCTTGATGATTAGAAGAATCCAGAGAACAAATTCGACCAGATGCCATAACGCGTGGCCCGTCGAAATATCTGCCATGTCCTGGTAACGAAATCCATAGAATCTGCCCAGAAATACGCCGATGATGGTCAAAGCTCCAAACACCACAATGGATTGGGCAGCATGGAAGCGGACATAAGGGCGCTTGTCAGTGAGGAAGAAGATTATGCCGGTTATCCACCCCAAAACATAGCAGAGCGCCCCGGCGACATTTTCCGCCATCTGCGATGGCGCTCCGGCGACGGGCGGAACAGCACTCGGGGGCGGCGCGCCAGCCTGCGCGGCGCCACATTTCCCGCAAAACGCGGCGGTGTCGTCAACATTCGCTCCGCATTTCGTGCAATGTGGCATTGAGCTTTTCCTAGGAGCTCGCGAACTGCCCCGCTCGCGGCGGAGACTAGCAAAACTCGCGCGCCACAGCAAGCTCGATTAGTTTACGTCCACGGCCGTGAGAACCCTTCCGATGGACCTCACAATTTCAAGCAATGTTATACTTTCGAAGACGCCGCGGAAGTGGCGGAATTGGCAGACGCGCCAGCCTTAGGAGCTGGTGGCCGAAAGGCCGTAGGGGTTCGAGTCCCTTCTTCCGCACCAGCATTTCCGATGAGGAAATGTTGTCCCGAGCGAGCGGAGCGAGCCGAGGGACCATGCACCTCCCCCTTCACCATTCAAGCGATCTCTGAATTCCCCTTGACCGCGCGGCATCTTCCGAATATAGACGTGTGCACCCGGAGGTGCCCTGATGAGGTGTGATCGAAATTCAATCTGCCCCAATCGCCGCGAGTTTCTAGCCGGTTCGGTCGGTGCTTTCGTCAGCGTAAGCATGGGAGCGTTTCAAGGTTCCGCCGCGGCGCCTGCTGATCCGTTCGGTGCGAGCAACCTCGCATCAAGCGCCGCGCACGTTCAGCGCATCATCATCGACACTGATCCCGGCTTGGACGACGCTCTGGCGATTCTCCTGGCGCTGCGATCTCCCGAGCTGAAGGTTGAAGCAATCACTCCGGTCGCTGGAAACGTGCCGCTCGATTACACACTGCCGAATGCGCTGCGCCTTGTTGAAATCGCGGGAAGGCCGGACGTGCCCGTCGCGGCGGGCGCCAGCCATCCACTGGTTCGAAACCTGATCACCGCCGCACACGTTCATGGCAACAACGGATTGGCAGGCGTCGAATTTCCTGCGCCGAAAATCAAGACGGTTGCGGAGAGCGCGACAGAAATCATTCGCCGCCTGGTCCGCGCAAACCCCGGGGAAATCACGATTGTCGCCATCGGCCCGCTGACAAACATTGGCATCGTTTTGCGAGCGGATCCGGAGTTAGCCGGAATGATTCGTAGCATCGTTATCATGGGGGGCTCGCTGTCGGGTGGCAACGCCACACCAGCCGCGGAGTTTAATCTGTATGCTGATCCGGAAGCGGCGCGCATCGTCTTCGACGCCGGCGTACCGCTCACCATGGTCGGGCTAGATGTCACACGCAAAGTTCTTTTCACTCCGGAACATTTGAAAATTCTGCAAGCTGGGAAGACTCCCTGGGCCGACGCAGCCGCACGCATCATGGCCGCGACGATTGAGCACCTGAACCGCGGCCCGCACCCAATGCTCGAGGCCATGCACGATCCACTCACGGTCGCCAACCTGATTGATCCCGGAATTCTCACGCTCAAGGACTACTACGTCGAGGTTGAAACGCAGGGCGAATTCACCGCTGGGGAAACAGTGGGCTTTGCCTATCCGCCCGCCCGCAAATCCGAGTCGCTTTCTACCTCCCGGTCGGCTCCTTCCCCTTCCGCGCCGGACGATTCCTTCCGTCCCAACGCGAAAGTCGCCATGGAAGTTGACCCGGATCGCTTTTTCCGTCTTCTTCTAGGCCGATTGACGGCTGCGGCCTAGCTGCAGTGTACTCGCATTGACGCCACGAATGGTTGACGTCCATGTGTGGATTCCCTATACTGAATATTCAGTTGTGGTGCAGTTTCGCCGCTCTTCCCTGCCCTCTTCCCCCTCGAATTTCGAACAGGCGAAAGGCAGACTGGAAACTGGCGCGATTAAGTCTGTTCTCTCGAAAACTCTAAATGACTGAAGCAAATTGCAAACGTGAGCTCGAGCTGGAAATTCCAGCCGAGAACGTAAAGAAGGCCGCCGAAAAGGTGGCGCAAGATCTTGCGCGCGTCGCGCGCATTCCCGGCTTCCGTCCGGGTAAAGCGCCCGTGACGCTGATCCGGCGCCGCTTCGCCGATGACATTCAGGGCGAAGTGGTGCAGTCGCTGGTCCCCGAATATCTCGAAAAAGCGCTGGACGAGAAGAAACTGATTCCAGTCACGCGCCCCGAAGTAGATAAAGTGGAATTCAAGGAAGGCGAGCCGCTGCGATTTCGCGCCGTCTTCGAAGTGCTGCCCGAATTCGAGCTGGGCGATTACAAGAATCTGCAAGTTCAGCTGGACCCCATCGAGATCGGCGACGCGCAGGTTGACAAGACCATCGAAGAGATGCGCGAGCGGGCCGCCACATTTGTACCCGTCGAAGGGCGCCCGGCGAAAGATGGCGATTACGTTTTGATCAAATTGCACGGCGCGCCCGCGGGCGGCGGCGACCCGGTGGAAGCGGACAATATTCTTTGCCATCTCGGCGCCGAAGAAACGCTCGAGAGCTTCAACGAAAATCTGCTTGGCACACAGGCGGGCGACAACAAGAAATTCCAATCAAAGTATCCTGACGACTACCCGGACCAAAAACTTGCGGGCAAGACGTACGACTACTCCGTGGATGTCCAGGGCACCAAGGAAAAGAAGCTGCCCGAATTGAATGACGAATTTGCAAAAGACATGGCGGGCGAAACCGGCGGCTTCGCGACGCTCGCCGAGATGCGCAAGAAAGTCCTGGAAAATCTGGAAGCCGCCAAAGAACAGCGGCAGCAGGCGCAGGCACGGGAAAAAATTCTGGAGTTGCTGGTGAAGCGCCATGACTTCCCGGTGCCTGAAGCGCTGGTCGAAGGTCAGATGGATACCCGCCTTGAGCGCGTGGTCCGCTCATTGGCTGCCCAGGGCGTGGATCCTCGCGCGGTGAATGTGGACTGGGTTTCGCTCCGCCGCCGGCAGCACGATCCTTCCGTGGACGATGTGAAGGCCGAGCTACTGCTCGACCGCATCGCCACCGCTGAAAATATTGAACCGACAGACGAAGATGTGGAAAAGGAGATCGCAACGCTCGCGGAACGCAGTGGCGAATCGGCAACGGCTTTGCGGGCTCGCTTGACAAAGCAAGGGGCGCTCGATAGGATGAAATCGAAGTTGCGCAGCGACAAAACGATCGAGTGGCTCTACCGCACTGCCCGGATCGAGACGACAGCCAAAAGTGAAAAGTAACTTCTGGTTCGGGTTCCTCAGCGCGCAAAAAACTTCCCAATGACACAAAAAGACGATTCGTTTCCGCGTGCCACAACGCTGGTTCCCATGGTCGTCGAACAGACGAACCGGGGCGAACGGGCCTATGACATCTATTCCCGGCTTCTGAAGGACCACATCATCTTCATCGGCACACCGATTGACGATCACGTGGCAAATCTCGTCACAGCTCAGCTCCTGTTCCTTGAATCCGAGGACCCGGAAAAAGACATTTCGATCTACATCAACTCCCCGGGCGGCTCCATCTCCGCCGGGATGGCGATTTACGACACCATGCAGTTTGTCCGCCCCGATGTGGTCACCTATTGCATCGGCCAGTCCGCTTCGATTGCGGCGGTCTTGCTCGCTTCCGGCACTCCCAAGAAGCGCTATGCCCTGCCGAATTCCCGCGTCCTCATCCACCAGCCGTGGATGTCGGGCCTTTCCGGCCAGGCCACCGACATTGATATTCATGCCAAGGAAATAATCCGGACTCGTGAGGCGCTCAACAAGCTGCTGGCCATTCATACTGGCCAGACGATTGAAAAGATTGAGAAGGACGTGGAGCGCGATTTCATCATGACCGCCGAGCAGGCCAAGGCCTACGGCATCGTGGACGAAATCATCACGAAGCACCGCTAGTGCGTTCCAAAGGGTTAGTATCGAAAGCGGTGAATGGTTCCCGGAGAGCGGGCTTCCGTCCTAGAATGGGATTTAATAGTAACGCGGGTGTGGTGGTTTCTCAGGGGAAGGGGCAAACTTGGTGAAGCGGTTCACCCCAGAAGAGCCGTTGCGTTGTTCCTTCTGCCATAAAACGCAGGAGCAGGTGGAGAAGCTCATCAGCTCTCCATCGGAATACCCCCGCTCGTACATTTGCAACGAGTGCGTGGGCGTTTGCCAGCAGATTCTCGAGGACGAGAAACGCGAGCAAGCTAGCCCGGCGAATCGCCGCTTGCCACGTCCACCCGAAATCAAGGCGTTCTTGGATGGCTACGTCATCGGGCAGGACAAGACCAAGAAGAAGTTGGCGGTCGCGGTCTATAACCATTACAAGCGCATTTTCCTGAACCGCCAGCCCGGCGACGTCGAACTGACGAAGTCAAACATCATGTTGATTGGACCAACGGGCACCGGGAAGACCCTGTTGGCCCAAACGCTTTCGCGGATGCTGGAAGTGCCGTTCGCGATCGTAGATGCCACGACGCTTACCGAAGCAGGATACGTCGGCGAAGACGTCGAGAATATTATCCTGAAGCTCCTGCAGGCCGCAGACGGTGACGTCCAAAAGGCCCAGCAGGGCATCATATATATAGACGAGATTGACAAGATTTCGAAGAAAGACGAGAACCCCTCGATTACCCGTGACGTCTCAGGTGAGGGCGTACAGCAGGCGCTGCTGAAAATTCTCGAAGGCACGATCGCAAATGTTCCGCCGCAGGGCGGGCGCAAACATCCGCACCAGGAATTTACGCCCGTGGATACGACCAACATCCTGTTCATCTGCGGCGGCGCTTTCGTGGGTCTCGAGAAAACGATCGAGCGGCGCGTGGGTCAGAAGTCACTCGGCTTTCAGGCCGATACCCAGCCGTCAACGGCAACGCGGCGCAATATTGAAGTGCTCGAACAGGTGCAGCCGACGGATTTGATTCATTACGGGCTGATCCCGGAATTTGTTGGCCGCTTGCCGGTTGTAGGAGTGCTCAGCGATCTCGACAAGTCGGCGCTGGTGCGCATCCTCACCGAGCCTAAAAACGCATTGGTGAAGCAGTATCAGCGGCTGTTCGAATTCGAAAACGTGCGATTGCGGTTTACGGACGATGCGCTTGAAACCGTCGCGGATCTCGCTCTGCAGCGCAAAGTGGGCGCGCGCGGCCTGCGCATGATCCTTGAAGACCTGATGCTGGAGATGATGTACAACATGCCGGCGCAGCGCAAATTGCGCGACTTTGTCGTGACGGCGGACATGGTTAAGGGGCGCGAAATCAATTGGAGCCTGCTCGAGAAGGCGGGCTGAGGTTTGGAGACAAAAGACTCAATGTTCAACCGGGAAAAACTCGATGTGAAGCGCGTGCCCATGATGCCCGTGCGCGATATGGTCATCTTTCCGGAAATGATGCATCCCTTCATCGTGGGGCGCGAAGCGTCGGTCCGGGCGCTTGAGGAAGCGCTGGCCGGCGACAAGAAAATATTCCTCGTCACGCAGCACGATGCCTCTGTGGACGATCCCAAGCCGGAAGAAATCTTCCAGGTCGGGACGCTTGCAAACATCGTCCAGAGCGTGAAGCTGCCCGATGGCAATATCAAAGTTCTCGTGGAAGGCACGGAGCGCGCCAAGATCGTTCAGGTAACGAGTGACGAGGGCTTCTTCCGCGCCACTGTGCGCCTGGTCCCCATGAAGGCTGAGCCTTCACCGCAGCTCGAGCAGGCTTCCACGCGCGTGACCGGCCTTTTTGAGCAGTACGTGAAGCTCTCGCAGAGCCTGAATTACGACACCATGATTGCTGCCGTGCGCGTGGAAGATGCTGGAAAACTTTCCGACGCCATCGCCGCCAACCTCCAGATCCCTGTCGAGGAAAAGCAGGAACTGCTCGAACTCTTCGAGCCCCTCGAGCGCCTGAACCGCATCGCCGACATTCTCGAAGTCGAAATCGAAAAACTCAATGTCGATCGCTCGATCAACACTCGCGTGAAGCGCCAGATGGAGCGCGCCCAGAAAGAGTACTACCTCAACGAAAAATTGAAGGCTATTCAGAAGGAACTCGGCCGCGGCGAGGCCAACGAAATTGAGCAGCTCAAGAAGAAGATCGAAACTTCCGGCATGCCCGAAGGCCCGCAGGAAAAGGCCATGCAGGAATTGAAGCGCCTCGAAATGATGCCGCCGATGTCAGCGGAATCCACCGTTTCGCGGAATTATCTCGATTGGCTGCTGGCGGTGCCCTGGAAGAAGAGATCCAAGGAAATTCGCGATATCAAGCGCGCGGAAGTGATCCTCTCTGAAGACCACTTCGGCCTCGAGAAAATAAAGGACCGCATCCTCGAGTATCTTGCTGTCCGCCAGCTCGTGAAGAATCCGAAAGGTTCGATTCTCTGCTTCCTCGGGCCTCCAGGCGTCGGCAAGACTTCTTTGGCCATGTCCATCGGGCGCGCAACTGGACGCAAATTCGTCCGCGTCTCACTCGGTGGAGTTCGCGATGAAGCGGAAATTCGCGGCCACCGCCGCACTTACATCGGTGCCCTGCCCGGCCAGATTATTCAGATGATGCGCAAGGCCGGATCCGTGAATCCAGTCTTCGTGCTCGATGAAGTGGACAAGATGTCCATGGATTTCCGCGGGGATCCGTCGGCGGCGCTCATGGAAGTGCTCGATCCCGAGCTGAATCATTCGTTCACCGATCACTACCTCGACGTGGAGTACGATTTGTCGAAAGTCATGTTCATTTGCACCGCCAACGTGCTGCACACCATCCCACAGCCGCTGCAGGATCGCATGGAGGTGTTGCGGCTCCCCGGCTACACCGAACAGGAAAAACATCAAATCGCGCAGCGTTTCCTGGTGAAGAGGCAGCTTGATGGCACCGGACTCACGAAAGACAATTTGAAATTCACCGATGAGGCCGTGACGCACATTATCCGCCACTACACTCACGAAGCGGGTGTACGCAACCTCGATCGCGAAATCGCAAACATTTGCCGAAAGGTCGCGCGGAAAGTGGTGGGCGAGGGCAAAGACTTCAAGCTCGAAGTGACGCCGCAAAACGTGAATGAATACCTCGGCATCGTCAAGTACCGCGACTGGTTTGCCGAGAAAAAGAACGAAGTGGGCCTGACCACCGGTCTCGCCTGGACCGAAGTCGGCGGTGAAGTTCTCTCGACCGAGGCCACACTGATGCAGGGAAAAGGTCGGCTGACGCTCACCGGGAAACTAGGCGACGTGATGCAGGAATCAGCGCAAGCGGGCATGAGCTACGTCCGCTCGCGCAGCCACTTGTTCAGCCTGCCCAAGGATTTCTACCGCCATCTCGATATTCACGTGCACGTCCCCGAAGGCGCCATCCCCAAGGACGGCCCGTCGGCTGGCATTACGCTCTGCACTTCGATCGTCAGTGCGCTCACGGGCATCCCGGTCCGCTGCGACGTGGCCATGACCGGTGAGATCACGTTGCGCGGAAAAGTGCTTCCGATTGGCGGAGTGAAGGAAAAGCTTCTGGCAGCGCACCGCCTGGGCCTGCGCACAATTATTCTGCCGAAAGACAACGAAAAAGATCTGGCGGATATTCCGCCGGAGATTCAAGCACAGATGTCCATTCATTTTGTGGAGTCGATGGACGAAGTCCTGCAAATCGCGCTCGAGCATCCGCTTCCGATTCCCGGCCACCCACCGGTCGGCGGCGTGGAACCCAAGTTCGGCGCGGACGTGGCGCAGGACAACGAATTAGCCAATTAAAACTCTTCGGTCATCCCAATTTCCGCTAACAAGGGCTCGGCCCGCGACCGAAGGATTTGGATTGTCTGTTTTCTAGCCCGTATCGGATTTTGGACTGAGTGGCTGGTTTTAGCACACACCCGCCCGGAATCCTTTCACATCACAATCGCGCCTGAAAATTCAGGCTTGAGAAGGAAAGAAATCGATGAGCATTAGCCTTGCAGAACTAAAAGATAAAAACATCACCGATCTGGCGAAGATTGCCAAGGAACTCAACATTCCCGGCTCCTCTGGCATGCGCAAGCAGGAACTGATTTTCCAGATCCTGCGCGCCCAGACCGAAAAGAACGGACTGATCTTCTCCGAAGGCGTCCTCGAATGCCTGCCCGATGGCTTTGGCTTCCTGCGCGCGCCGGAATACAACTACCTTCCTGGCCCGGACGACATCTACGTTTCGCCGTCGCAAATTCGCAAGTTCGATCTGCGTACCGGCGACACCGTTTCCGGCCAAGTACGACCCCCGAAAGATGGCGAGCGCTACTTCGCGCTGATTAAAGTCGAAGCCGTCAATTTCGAAGATCCCGAAGTCGCGCGCAGCAAAATTTTCTTCGACAATTTGACGCCGCTCTATCCGCAGGAGCGCATTCGCCTTGAAACCACGAAAGAAAATCTGACTGGCCGCGTGCTCGACATGCTCTGCCCCATCGGCAAGGGCCAGCGCGGACTGATCGTCGCCCCGCCGCGCACTGGCAAAACGATGATGCTGCAATCCATCGCCAATTCCGTCACCACGAACCATCCGGAAATTGCGCTCATCGTGCTGCTGATCGACGAGCGCCCGGAAGAAGTCACCGACATGCAGCGCACGGTCAAGGGCGAAGTCATTAGCTCGACGTTCGACGAACCGCCGCAGCGGCACATTCAAGTTGCGGAAATGGTGCTCGAAAAAGCCAAGCGCCTCGTCGAGCATAAGCGCGATGTCGTTGTTTTGCTCGACTCGCTCACGCGTCTTGGCCGCGCTTACAACGCTGTCACACCGCCTTCCGGCAAAGTCCTCTCGGGCGGTATCGACGCGAATGCCTTGCAGCGTCCCCGGCGCTTCTTCGCTGCCGCGCGAAATATCGAAGAGGGCGGCTCGCTCACCATCATCGCGACCGCATTGATTGACACTGGCAGCCGCATGGACGACGTCATCTTCGAAGAATTCAAGGGCACCGGCAACATGGAAATCAATCTTGACCGGCGCCTCGTTGACAAGCGCGTCTTCCCGACGATTGACATCAACCGTTCCGGAACGCGCAAAGACGAGCTGCTGTTGCCGCCCGATGAATTGAATCGCATCTGGGTGCTGAGGAAAGTTCTGAGCCCGCTTTCGACTGTGGAAGCAATGGAACTGCTGCTCGGCCGCCTCTCGAAGACGAAAACGAATGGAGAATTTCTCGCCTCCATGTCGAGCCCGGCCTAGGCGCTCGTTTTCAATCCATCAACCGACAATTCAAGTGGGAGCGATGTTGCGGGTACGATCAGTTTGCCTTGCCGGCAGACTGACCCTTCGCCAGCATCACCACTAGCCGCGCCACTTCTTCCGGCTCCATGGCTGTGCTGTCCACAACCACGGCATCCGCCGCGCGCACGAGCGGTGAGGTAGTGCGCTCGCGGTCGCGCTGATCGCGCTCGTGGATTTCTTCGAGCGTGCGCGCCAGGTCAATCGCTTCTCCTTTATGCTGGTGCTCGCGCCAGCGTCGCTCGGCGCGCACTTCCGGCGCCGCGGTGAGAAAGATTTTCAGCCCGGCGTCGGGGAAGACTACGCTGCCGATGTCACGGCCTTCCATCACCACACCACCTTGATCACCGGCGCGGCGCTGCTCAGCAACGAGCACCTGCCGCACACCGCCGACCACCGCAATTTTTGACGCGCCCTGCGAAACTTCTGGCGTGCGGATCGCCGCAGTCACGTCCTCGCCATCGAGGAACACTCGCTGGGTGCCGTCCTGCGCGCGCAGATCAATGCGCGTGTCGCGCGCAAGCGCAACCAGATCGTCGGTAGCGTCGAACGACAGCCCACGGCGCACCGCCTTGAGCGCCAGCGCGCGATACATCGCGCCCGTGTCGATGTACACGTAACCCATCAGCTCTGCCACGCGCCGCGCGAGCGTGCTCTTCCCCGAACCCACCGGTCCATCAATCGCAATGATCAATTTCTTCATGCGGGCATTCTGCTCGAGGAAATCAAATCCTCTTGAAGGCGCGTTGGATTTCGCGAACGGAATAGCGCAGGACGACGGGTCGGCCGTGGGGGCAGCTCATCGGGTACTCCGTTTTCGCAAGCTCGCCGAGGAGCCATTCCATTTTCGTCGAGTCGAGCGGCGTGTTCACCTTGATCGCAGCGTGGCAGGACGTTGATGCCGCGATCTTCGACTGAAGTGAATCAATCGAGATGGCTTGATTTTCTCGCGCAATGCCATCAAGGATTTCAAACAACAATTTTTCGGCGTCGCTGCTGGCGATACCGGCAGGAGCGGCCTGAATTGCCACTTCCCGCGCGCCCATCAGCTCGGCCTCGAAGCCGTTGGCACGGAGTTCTTCGCCAATCTGCTCGAAGATGATGAGCTGCCGCGGATTCAGCTCGACGATCAGCGGCACCAGCATGCGCTGGCCGCCGAGCGCTCCCTCGCGGCGCGCTCGGAGATGCTGCTCGAACAGGACGCGCTCATGCGCCACATGCTGGTCAATAATCCACAGCCCTTCGCTGTTCACTGCGACGATGAAGCTCGAGTTGATCTGGCCCAGTGGCTTCAAGTCCGCGATCGCCTCAGGGCTCGGCATGCTCCCCGATTCGGCGACAGGCGCAGCGATCGCCTGGTCATCCGCATTTACTGTCGCCTGACCGGGGAATGGAAAATCGGTCGCGATGGCGGCATCGAATTGCAAGCGTTGTGGAATCGGCCGGTCGGGCGCCCCGCTTAATTCGAATCCCTCGGCAACGCCCGCGCCCGTTGCAAACCCCATTGGAATCTCAGCGTGCGGCGGCCCCGGAAACTCGCCCGGTGTAGCAGCCGTTGCCCCGACGGGCTTGCCGAGAGTTTCCTGCGAGATTGGCGAGCCTCCAGCCGCTGCTGCCGCGCGCGCTGCTGGAAATCCGGGAATCGGGCGCGCGAGCGAGAGCGCGTGGCGCAGCGCGTCGCGGGTAAAATCGTGGACAAATTGCGGATGGCGGAAGCGCACCTCAATTTTCGCGGGGTGCACATTCACATCCACTTCCTGGTAAGGCAGATCGAGAAATAGCAGCACGCAAGGGAAAACTCCCGGCGGCATGATGTTGCGGTAAGCCTCGGAGATGGCGTGCAGGAGCAAACGGTCGCGCACCAGTCGGCGATTCACGAAGATGTAAATGCCGTTGCGATTTGAGCGCTGTACTTCAGGCCGCGATGTGAATCCGGTGACGCGCAAGGTCGCCGCCCGCTCGTCCGGCTCGAGCTGTGGCTCGGTGATGGCGCTGCGGACGGGCGCCTCGTTCACGGGAATTTCCGTCAATTCTTCGAGCGCCTGGCGGCCGAAGATTTGATACACCCGCTCGGAAAGCTTTTCGACCGGCGGGCAATTCAGAATTTCCTGCGACGGCGTCTTCAGCAGGAAGTGCACTTCCGGATGCGCGAGCGCGTAATGCGTGACGAGTGAAGCGATGTGGCCGAGTTCAGTGGTTTCTGACTTCAGGAATTTCCGCCGGGCCGGCACACAATAAAAAATATCCGCGACGCTGATCGAGGTTCCAGTGGGCAGGCCTGCAGGCCTCACACTCAGCAATTTGCCGCCGGCAAATTCGATGCGAGTTCCCTGTGAATCTACCGGCGCAGATTCTGAGCCATTTTCGGAGGCACGCGTTTCGAGCAGTAGGCGCGAGATTGCAGCAATCGTCGGCAGCGCCTCGCCGCGAAAGCCGAGCGTGGCAATCGAAAGCAGATCGTCCGCGGTGCGTAGTTTTGAAGTAGCGTGTCGCTCAAAGGCGAGCAGCGCGTCATCGTGATTCATGCCTGTGCCATCATCGATCACGCGAATCATGCGCTTGCCGCCGGATTCGACCTCGACTCGTATCGAGCGCGCGCCTGCGTCGAGCGCGTTTTCGAGCAACTCCTTCACCACGGACGCGGGCCGCTCCACCACTTCGCCCGCGGCGATTTTGTTGGCGACGTTTTCAGGAAGTATTCTGATTCGGCTCATCGCTGGTTCTCAGGCTTCGAGCTGGATGGTTTCATGGGATCATTTCCGCTGTCAGAGTTTCCTGGTGCCTCGCGGCGCGACCCGTCTTCTTCCTCGCGTTCTTCCTGATTGAGGCTGCGCAAAAAGATGCGTGTTCCAAACAGGCTGGCGACGAATACGATTGTAACCAGGGAAACTCCGAACCACTGAGGAAATGTACCCGCCGGCAACTGCACCATCATCAAGAATAGAAATCCGATGGTGATGCTCAAGCCCAGCAAAATAATGAATTGAAGGCGCAGGCGAACCTTGCGCATGATTCTGAGCAGCGTCAAGATGCCGGCTGTTGCGGCGAGCGCGATCAGGATGAGCTTGAGCGTCATTTAGTGGAACCCTTAATCTGAATGCCGAGCTCGTCGAGTTGAGCGGAATCAACTGTCGAAGGCGAATCGGCCATCAAATCTACCGCGGCGGTGGTTTTTGGGAATGCGATGACCTCGCGCAACGATTTTTCGCCGGCGAGCAGCATGGCAATGCGATCAATGCCCAACGCGATGCCGCCGTGGGGCGGCGTGCCGTAGGCGAGCGCGTCGAGGAAGAAGCCGAAGCGCTGGCGCGCTTGCTCGTCGGTGAGGCCGAGGGCTTTGAACATGCGGGCCTGAATATCCTGGCGGTGGATTCGGATGCTGCCCGAGCCGAGCTCATAGCCGTTGAGGACCAGGTCGTAGCCCTTCGAGCGGCATTCCCATGGTGCGCTTTCAAGCTTGTCGAGATCTTCTTCGTAAATTCCGGTGAAGGGATGCTGTGCGCTGACCCAGCGCTTGTCGCTCTCGCTCCATTCGAAGAGAGCAAACCCGGTGATCCAGGCAAATTCCCATTGGCTGCGGTCAATCAGATTGAGCTTGTTACCGAGATGCAGGCGAATCTGCCCGGCGACATTGAGTGAAGTGTCGTTGTGCTGAATCTGATCTTTCGCGGCCGCGGCGACAATTAAATCGCCCGGCTTTGCTCCAACGGCTTCCGCCAATTTCTTGAGCGTCTCTGCGCCGATATTTTTTTCGAGCGTCGAGCTGACACCTTCAGGAGTCACCTTGATTGTGTACACGCCACGCGCGCCGGCGGATTTTGCAAACTCGCCAAGCTCGTCAAGTTGTTTTCGCGACCAAGTAGCCGCACCCGGCGCGACAACGGCTTGCACATTTCCTTCGAATTGCAGCGTCGCGCGCGCGAGCTCGAAGAATTCAGCGACATTGTGCAACTCCATGCCAAACCGCAGGTCGGGCTTATCCGAGCCATAACGGCGGAGCGCATCTTTGTAGTCGAGGTGGCGGAACGGACCCTTCACCTGGACCCCGGCAGCATCGCAGGCGCGCTCCATCACGCGCTCGATGACTTCGAAAATATCCTGTTGGCGCGGGAAGGACATCTCAAGGTCGAGCTGGGTGAATTCGGGTTGTCGATCGGCGCGCAAATCTTCGTCGCGGAAGCAGCGCGCGATCTGGAAATAACGGTCCATGCCAGAAATCATCAGGATTTGTTTGAAGATTTGCGGCGATTGCGGCAGCGCGTAGAACTGACCGTGATGGACGCGGCTGGGGACGAGATAGTCGCGCGCGCCTTCGGGGGTCGAGCGCGTGAGCATGGGCGTTTCAATTTCGAAGAAGCCAAGTTCGTCGAGGGCCTTGCGAATCTCGAGGACGATGCTGTGGCGCAACTCGATATTGCGGTGCGGGCGAGGGCGGCGCAGATCGAGGTAGCGGTAGCGTAGCCGCGTCTCTTCGCTGGCAGTGACTTCGTCCTCAACCTGGAATGGTGGCGTCTTCGAGTTGTTGAGAATGCGCAGGCGAGTGGCCATCACTTCCACTTCGCCGCTGGAAATCTCCGGGTTCGATTTCTGGCGGCGGAGGACTCGACCCTCGACAGCGACGACAAATTCCGAGCGCAACTCTTCCGCTTTTTTGTGTGCGTCGGGATGCAGCTCTTTGTTGAAAACAATCTGCGCGATCCCCGCGCGGTCGCGCAGGTCGATGAAGATGAGTTGGCCGAGATCGCGGCGGCGGTGGACCCAGCCCATCAGGACGACGCCCTTGTCCGCGTCCGAGGCGCGCAATGCGCCCGCATAATTTGTGCGTTTCAAATCTCCCAAAGCCTCAAGCACGAGTCCCCCGCTGCTCCGATTCCAGATATTCGAGCAATTCGTTTTCTGTAAGCGTTTTTTGCGCGGCGTCGGAGAGGCGCTTCAGCGTGAAAGTGTGCGAAGCGGCTTCGTCTTCGCCGAGAATCAGGGCGTAGCGTGCGCCGAGTTTGTCGGCCAGGCCGAGTGATTTTTTGAATTTCATTTCTTCCGGTGGCAGCTCAACGCTGAGGCCAGTGGCGCGCAATTTTCGCGCGATGCTGACCGCCGTAGGATACGCCTTCATACCCATCCAGGCGATGTAGACGCTGAGGCCATATTGCGGAGGCGCTTCTCCACCCTCCTGGATGGAGAGGATCGAGCGGTCACTGCCGATGGCGAAGCCGATGCCTTTGGTGGGCGGGCCGCCGAGGAGTTCAACGAGGCCGTCGTATCGTCCGCCGCCGCAGACGGCATTTTGCGAGCCGAGCCCTTCAGCGGTGACTTCGAAGGTGGTGCGGGTGTAGTAGTCGAGGCCACGGACGAGCCGCCAATTTTCTTCGTACTGGATGCCGCGAAGTTTCAATTCTTCTTTCAGTTTTGCGAAATGTTCGCGGCAGGGCGCGCAGAGATGGTCTGAGATGCGCGGCAGCTTTTCGATGATGGGCTGCTCCTCGGGAATTTTCGAATCGAGGACGCGCAGCGGGTTGGTCTCGATGCGGCGCTGCGAGTCGGCGCCCAGGCTGCTTTGAACTTTTCGCAACTCATCGCGGAGCAGCTCCACATATTTCGGCCGGCATTCTTTGTCGCCGATGGAGTTGACGTAGAGCGTGGTGCGCGCGAGTCCGACGCGATGGAAAAATACCAGCAGCATTTCGAGGACTTCAGCGTCAATCGCAGGCGCGTCGGACTGGCCGAGAACTTCGGCGCCAATCTGGTAGAACTGGCGGTAACGCCCTTTTTGCGGGCGCTCGCGGCGGAACATCGGGCCGATGTAGTAGAGCTTCTCATTGCCCGGAAGTGCGTGCATGTTGTGCTCGATGTAGGCGCGGCAGACGCTCGCCGTGGCTTCTGGTCTCAAACTCAGAACTTCTAGGACAGCGCGTCCGTCCATTTGCGGAACCGCTTCTCCGGTTCTGTCAACGATCATTTGAAGCCCGGGGGCATGTGCTCCAGCTTCGCCAAATCGTTCCCTAAACTGCTGTTCATCCATGCGCTCGTAGAATGAATACATTTCCTTCGATACCACTTCTGTCTCCATGCCAATGGAGCGAGCGAAAAGCTGCGTCTCCTCAAAGATAGGGAGGCGGATTTCCCGGAAATTATAGGATTCGAAGACATCGCGCGCGGACTGCTCGAACCAATTCCAAAGTGAGGAATCGGGCGGGAGGATGTCGCGGGTGCCTTTGATGGCGCGGAATTGGCGTTTTTCAGTCATGGGCCGGTGTGCGGGCGAAAACGCTGCCCTTAATTATTCGCTATTAGAAATTGGTTCGTCCCTTTGTTTGCAAGAGTTTACGCTCAATTCTATTCGCCGGATTCGCTATTAGAAACATTTCAAAGCGTCCGTCCCATGCCGGGCCTCATTGTATGGCAGTCGCTCATCAGACGAGAATTTTTCCTTCTGCGCATCACACCATTTTACCAAACCGAGGCAAGTGTTTTGGGCCGCGCGGAGGAATTCCAGCAGCGAACGGTCAATTTCCGGACTCGGACTTGTAAGCTTCCTTGTACTCGACGTAGCGCTGGGCGTAGGCGTCGATGGAATCCTTATCGGAGTCCGTGAGGGCCCGGCGGAATTCGCCAGGATGGCCCATGAAGAGGCTGCCGGGCGGAACGTCGGTGCCTTCGGGGACCAATGTGCCGGCGGCGACGATCGAGCCAGCGCCGATTTTTGCGCCGTTGAGGACGATGCTGCCCATGCCGATCAGGCAGCGCGATTCGATGGTGCAGCCGTGGAGGACCACGCCGTGGCCGATGGTGACGGCATCGCCGAGAATCAGCGGATGCGTGTCGCGCATGACGTGGAGCACCGAGCCGTCCTGAATATTGGTGCGCGCGCCGATGCGGATGAAATTGACGTCGCCGCGGATGACCACGCAGGGCCAGACGCTCGAATCGGCGCCGATGGAGACGTCGCCGATGACGACGGCCTGCGGGTCGACGTAGGCGGATGCGGCAATCTGCGGTTTGCGGCCGCGAAAACTGCGAAGCAAGATTTTTTCTCCCAGAGCTTCCGGCGAGCAAATTAACACACGCATGCGGGAGTGACAAGGAACCCGCCCGCCTAAAGGCGGCCGCTACATAAGCAAGAAATTACAAAATCTGCACGGAAGGAGCGGCGGCAGCAGAGACGGAGGCGAGGCGCGCGGCGACGTTGCGCGCGACGGCGTAGATGCTTTTTGCGCCGGGGGAGTCTTCGCCGAGCGAGGCGACGGGCTTGCCGGTATCGCCGCCAATGCGGATTTGCGGGTCAATTTCGATTTCGCCGAGGAAGGGGACGCCAAAAGTCCGCGCCATGACCTGGCCTTCGCCATGGCCAAAGACGTCAATGCGCCCTTCGCAGTGCGGGCAATTGAAGTAGCTCATGTTTTCGACGACGCCTAGAATTTCCACGTGTACCTGGCGGAACATTTCGATGGCCTTGCGCACGTCGGCGAGCGAGACGATGGAAGGCGTGGTGACCACGACGGTGCCAGTAACGGCGACACTCTGGATGAGCGTGAGCTGCACGTCACCGGTTCCGGGCGGCAGATCCACGATGAGGTAATCGAGCTCGCCCCATTGCACGCTGCGGAGAAATTGTTGGATGACGCTGTGAAGCATCGGGCCGCGCCAGATAAGCGGCTTGTCGCCGGGGTTGAGCAAGCCCATGGAGATCATTTTGACGCCGTAGGCCTCGACGGGGACGATGGTGCGCTCGTCGATCGCGCGAGGCTGGTCATTCGTGCCTAGCATGACCGGAACGTTCGGGCCGTACACGTCGGCATCGAGCAGGCCGACTTTCGCGCCGAGATTCTTGAGCGCGATGGCGAGGTTGACGGCGACGGTCGTCTTGCCCACCCCGCCCTTGCCGCTGGCGACGGCGACGAGATTTTTAACGCCTGCGATGGGCGGCTTCTTGTCGAGCACGGGTCCTGTCTGCATTGAGATCCTTTCGAGCCTGTGTGGGCGCCAATGCTTCCCTGCGCGCGGGAGCAACCTCTAATCATAGACTGGCATGTCTTGGCCGGCAAGCAGGGGCGGATTAAGAGGGGTCCCTCGGCTCGCGTTGCTCACTCGGGACGCCGACGCTCATCGGGTCGGCGCTTTGCAGGAAGGCGCGCGAGCGGATACAATGATATGTGGGGTCTTGCAGGATTCAGAGAGCAGTCCTGCGGCGCAGGACTGCTTTTGTTTTGTTTGGGGTCGATGGGCAGCGTGGGGCTGAGCCAATGCAACTGGCCGCCCTAAAGGGCGCCGCTACATGAGCAAGGCGGCGGGAGTACCTGGCCACGGCCTGGCTGAACGACTTAACCATCAACGAGAGGCAATCAAGACAGGAGCATGGAAGTTGACAGAATTATAGACAGCTTCGTGGCGCGATTTATCGGCACGAAGCACGAGCGCGACATCAAGCAAATTCAACCGCTGGTGGCGGAAATCAACGCGCTCGAGCCGGAGATGAAAAAACTCTCCGATGCGGAGCTGTGGGCAATTACGCCGCAGCTGCGTGCAGAGGTGCAAGCGAGTCTGGAGGGCGTGGAGGACAACGATCCACAGATCAAGCAGAAGCTGGCGGAGGCGCTCGAGCCTGTGTTGGTGCGTGCGTTTGCGGTGGCGCGCGAGGTGGGGAGGCGGACGCTTGGGATGCGGCATTTCGACGTGCAATTGATCGGCGGAATCGTGTTGCATCACGGCAAGATTTCGGAAATGAAAACAGGTGAAGGCAAGACGCTGGTGGCGACGCTTCCGGCGTACTTGAATTCGCTGACCGGACGGGGCGTGCATATCGTCACCGTGAACGATTACCTGGCGCGGCGCGACGCAGAGTGGATGGGGCCGATTTACAAGATGCTGGGGCTGACGGTTGGAGTGATTGTCCACGACCTGGACGACGTGCAGCGGCGCGCGGCGTATGCAGCGGACATCACCTACGGGACGAACAACGAGTTCGGGTTCGACTACCTGCGCGACAACATGAAGTACGATTTGAAGGATTGCGTCCAGCGCGGACATCATTTTGCGATTGTGGACGAAGTGGACTCCATCCTGATTGACGAAGCGCGCACGCCGCTGATTATTTCCGGGCCGGCCGAGGAATCGACCGACAAGTATTACCGCATCGACAAAATCGTTCCCAAGCTGATTCTCGAAATTGATTACACACTCGATGAGAAGCATCGCACGGCGACGCTGACGGAAGAAGGTGTGTCGAAATGCGAGCGTATGCTGGGGCTCGGCAATCTTTACGACCCGGAGCATATGGACATCATTCATCACGTGTATCAGGGGCTGCGCGCACATACACTTTTCCAGCGTGACGTGGATTACGTGGTGAAAGACGGTGAAGTGATCATCGTGGATGAATTCACGGGGCGCCAGATGCCGGGACGTCGCTGGTCCGACGGGCTGCACCAGGCAGTGGAAGCGAAAGAAAACGTGAAAATCGAACGTGAAAATCAGACGCTTGCGACCATCACTTTTCAGAATTATTTCCGCATGTACAAGAAGCTCGCGGGCATGACTGGAACCGCGGAAACGGAAGCGGCTGAGTTCGACAAGATTTACAAGCTCGAAGTGGTGGCGATTCCGACGAACAAGCCGTTGATCCGCATCGAGAATCCGGACGTGGTGTACCGGACGGAGGCGGAAAAATTTGAAGCCGCGGTGAACGGGATTCTGCAGGAAGACGGAACGAAGGTTGGCGGGATTCGACAGTATTACGAGAGTGGTCAACCGGTGCTGGTGGGCAGCATTTCGATTGAGAAGTCAGAGAAGATCGCGGAGCTGCTGAAAAAATATGGCATTCCGCACCAGGTGTTGAACGCGAAGCAGCACGAGCGCGAAGCGAAAATCATCTCGCAGGCAGGACGCAAGGGCGCCGTGACAGTTTCGACGAACATGGCCGGCCGCGGGACGGATATTCTGCTGGGCGGCAATCCAGAGGCGATGACGCGCGAGTATGCTTTGAAGAACAAACTTGCCATGCCGTATGCGCCGGCGGGATCCGTAATCGGCGGAGGCGCCGGCACCGAAACGGCCGCGCAGGCCGATGCCGCGTCGGGCGGCGGGACGGCTGTGGCCGCGAGCGCGGCGATGGTGCTGTTCCAGCAGGAAGGCAAGATTTATCAAGTCCCACTCGAGCAATGGAAGCCGCTGTACGACCAGTTCGCGGAGCAGTGCCGCGCGGAACATGACGAAGTGGTGGCCATGGGCGGTCTGCATATTCTGGGAACGGAGCGGCATGAGGCGCGGCGCATCGACAACCAGTTGCGTGGCCGCGCGGGACGTCAGGGCGATCCCGGAGCGTCACGATTCTTTCTTTCGCTTGAAGATGATTTGCTGCGTATTTTCGGCGGCGAGCGCGTGAAGGCGCTGATGTTCCGGCTGGGAATGACGGAAGGCGTGCCCATCGAGTCGAAGCTGATCAGTAAGAGAATCGAGAATGCGCAAAAGGCCGTGGAAGCACAGAACTTCGAAGCGCGCAAACACCTGCTCGAATACGACGACGTGATGAACAAGCAGCGCGAGACGATTTATTCGCTGCGCCGCGCAATTCTGGAAGGGTCGGACCAGAAAGAACTGGTGCTCGAGAAGGCCGAGGAAATCGCGTTCGAGCTCGTGGATATTTACTGCCCAAAAGAGCAGCACCCGGATGAGTGGAACCTGACGCAGTTTTCGAACGAGGTGCTGAACCAGTTTGGATTCGAGCCGAAAGCCGCGGGAATCGATATCGCAAATCTGAACCACGACGAGATGGCCGACGCGCTGATCGAGAAAATAAACGCCCGCTATGAGGAGAAGGAAAAGGCATTCAGCGCGCCGACATTGCGGTGGCTTGAGCGCCACATTCTGCTGGATGTGGTGGATGCGCAGTGGAAGGACCACCTGCTGAGCCTCGACCATTTGAAGGAAGGGATCAGTCTGCGCGGATACGGGCAGAAGGATCCGCTGGTGGAGTTCAAGAGAGAGGCGTTCACTCTGTTCGACGATTTAATGGATCGCATCGACAAAGAATCGGTACGATTCCTGTTCCTGATGCAGCAGGCGCGCCCGGATGAAGGACAAGCGAGCGCGGCGGTCGCTGGTGGAGGAGGGCCGAGGCCAGGCAGTTCAGGAGAAGCGGCGGCTCTGGCACGCTCCCTAGAGCAACGGCAACGACGGCAGCAGCAGAATCTGCAGTTCCAGGCCGGCCCGGCGCAAGCCGAGGCCCCCAAGCCAGTACGCGCAGGCGCGAAAGTGGGGCGCAATGATCCCTGCCCATGCGGCTCGGGGAAGAAATACAAGAAGTGCCACGGCGCAGCAGCCTAGCCGCTGGTCAACGTCTGCACTAACAATCCTCGCGATACCGAGTCGAACAATCGTATGATGCGTCCACCGAGGGCGCGCGGGCATGATTTCAACCAGGAATTTCGATTCTTCATCAAGCTTTTATCGCTTTGCGGCGTTGTGCGGCGCACTTTATGTGGTCGCTCAGGTGATCCAGGAAATCGCATTTCACTCCGGAATCAACGATTTGGCCTCAGGCGAACAAGGGATACTGCAACGGTTGCTGCCACTCGATCAGTTTCGACTGACGGCAATTCTGCTGAGTTTTTTCGCTATAACAGTCGTGTTCGGCGCGGTTCCATTGCGGAGGGCGAAACTGCGGCCTGCCTCTTCCCTCCTGGGATTTGCATTCTCATTTCTGTTCGTCATCGGTGAAATCATCAACCGTTCGATTGACCTGTTCGTGATCAGCCAGCGGTGGGCGGTGGAATACCGGGCGGCAGTTTCGCTGGCCGCCAGACGGACGCTTGTAGATCGAATCCAAATGTGGGAGCAGAGCTTTGCGGGTTTTTATTTTGTGCTGAGGATGGGACTGCTGCTGGGCTGCGTGTGCTTTGTGATTTCAACGTGGGGCAAGCGCGAGCGATGGAATCAAGTTGTTGCCATCGCGTTTGCCGCAAATGCTGCGCGAATAGCCAGCCGACTGGCGGAAGGATACATGGGGCAAGCGTGGCTCGCCCCTGTGAATGACGTGGTGTATTTCCCCGCGACGGTCCTCATTTACGGCACGGTGGCCGCCTGGCTGTGGAGACAGTCGCGCGAAGTGCGGGAGGAGAACCGCGAGGCGGCGACTCAATTTCCCTGAACATTTTCCTGAGGCACAACGGGATGAGTGCAAGTGCGCTATTGCGTGTTACGTCGCACTGCGGCGCACGAACAATTTATTGTGCTAGTCTCTCCTGCACGTACCTCGAAGAAAAATTGATTCGAGGTCCCGGGGTGAGTCATGACAGCCGCCGTATCTTCAAGATGCCGTAGGTCCGGGTGTGTAAGTGCGCTTCCGCCGGGACTGGCGGGCGAACGGCTTTGCCTGGACCATTTTCTGGACGAGGCCTTTCTTCGAACGGATGAAACGCTCGAACGCGCACACCAGGGCGAGGAACTTGATCCGCACGATCTCGAGTGGCTGCTCTCGGACGCCCTCGCGATTGTGAAGAATTTGGAGGAAGGCGCGGGAGATCCAAACCCGGATCAGCGGGATCGCATGCTGGAATTACTGCTCATCCTCGCTAATCTTCATGAGTATGTGGCGCATCATTCCGTGCGGTTGTTGCGTCCGGCCTGAACCTCCCATCCCTTTCCGGACTTGCGAAAGCGTTAACAGCATCCATTTGCAATCGGCTTGCAATTTTCTGGGGACGGACTCAATCTGAGTATTCCCTTCCGGATAACTCAGCGATGCCGGACAACGACGAAAAGACGGACCCCTTCAAGCCGCAGCAACCGCGCATTCCAGGCGTGAAGGCCGCTGCGCGCGAAGAGAAGCCGGCAGAGGTGACAGCGGATTCTGCTCACCCTTCAGCCATTTCCAAACTTCAAGACTTGCATTTGCCCCCCAGATGGATCCTGGCGACGGTCGCGGGTGCGCTTGTTCTGGGAGGCATGGTTGCGTGGTGGAGCCGCGGATCGTCGGCGAAGGAACCAGAACTAGTTGCAGCGTCGGTCCCGACGCAGGCTCCAGTGGAACCCGCCAAGCCGCCGGAGAGGCTGCCGATTGCGCCTGGTGAGGTAGCGACTACCGATGAATTGGCAGAGCCTTGGGCTGCGAAGCGATTTATCTTCCGTGATCCGGGAACATCAAGGGACACGCTGGGGATTGTCGTGCGTCTACCCGGAGACACTTATTGGGGACTTTCCTTGCGAGAGCCATACGGCACTTGCGAAATGGAATATGTGACCGACCTGCAGAAACTCGAGACGGAATATCACTACCGCGCGAGCCATCCGATGGTGGGAGACCCCTGCAATAAAACTGTGTTTGACTTGTCGCGTTATGGCAATGCGCCAAGCGGACTGGTGCGCGGTGAGATTGCGCAGGGAGCGGGCGTACGCCCGCCGATGGCCATTGAGATTCGCACCAAAGGAAAGCAAATCCTAGCAGTTCGAATGGAGTAGATTTTATTGGGGGACGGGCGCGAATTTCCAGCTTAGTTCGAAGCTGTCCCGGCTTCTCTCGCAGCACAACGGTGTACTTCCTGATTCATTTTCCCCGCCAGAACCATTGCCACCATTCTTTGGTCCGCCCACCAAGACCACAGCGGATGCCCGAACGTGGCAGGGCGATTGTGTTCGACGAAGAAATGCGAAAACCACGCCAGGGCATACGGCACTACGATGGCGGCCAGGATAAGCCACCAGTGGCCGTAGATGATCGCGGCGACAATGAGCCCCCAGCCGGTTAGTGTGCCGATGGAATGAAACATTCGAGTGGCGGGCTGGCGGTGCGCCAGTACGTAGTAAGGCCAGAAATCAGAAAAGCTGCGAGGCTCCTGCATAGCCGCAATTCTAGCCCACTGCCGCAGCCAAGCAACGAAAAAAACGCCACTGTCCCGCTCCGAGGGAAGCGGGACAGTGGCGGCGATCCACCTATTGCAACAGCTAGTTGTTCAGCTTCTCAATCGCGCGCGCGACCATCACAGGGCTGTTCGTCGCGGGGTCCAGAAGGATGAACCCAACGATGCGCAGCGAAATCGGCTGCGACCCGGAAAGATCGGAAAGCCCGCTGAGATTGATGAAGTTTGTGAAGTTGGTGCTGACAATGGTTAACGGCTTTGGCAGGAGCTGACCAGCAATGAAATTGTCGTTAAGGCTGAAAGTGCCGACATTGCCGGATTGAATCTGCGTGCTGCCGACCACCCACGTGCCGCGCTGGCCCTGCCGTTCGAGAACGACGCGGTGGACAGTGAGAGCGGGCGGATTCACAGTCGTGTCCAGCTTGCCGCCAAAAACTATACGCTGGCCGGCCAACTGGCTGCTGGGACCAAAGAGCAACGCCGTAAGCGGAGTGCGGACATTCGCAATCAGGTACTTTTCACTTCCGTTCAGCGCGATGGGATCAATCTGGCCGAGTGGCGCGCCGGCAAGATTGGGAAGTTCAGCTCGAGCATAGAGATTGATCTGACTTGCCTGCCCATTCGTGTTCTGAACAAATGTGTCGAGACCTTCGAGCAGGAAGTGGTCTTTCGAGACGACTTCGACTTCAGTGGCGATGATATCGCGGGTGACACGGTTCAGTTTGCCGGAAACTTCGACAATCGTGTTCGTGTCGAAGCTG
This sequence comes from Candidatus Acidiferrales bacterium, assembly GCA_050746945.1. GTDB lineage: Bacteria > Acidobacteriota > Terriglobia > Acidiferrales > UBA7541 > Palsa-295. Next base: position 30,494 of record JBOGMZ010000011.1, read on the forward strand.
CTGGGCATAACTGTCGGATCATCGAAGTCCGTGCTGGCGTCGGTGTCCACCGTAAATTGACGGCCATGCGGGCCCTGAATCGTGAATTGATTTCCCGCGGGATTCACGCTGATGACGCCCGCATAGAAATCGTCAATGAATGCGTCGGCATCATCCACGGAGATAGCTTTCACGTCGAAGGTCGGCGTGAAATTACCGGTGATGTTGCCATTCGCATCCGTGCCGATGGATTGGTGCAGATCGAGGTCCATGAAGAATCCGACCAGGTCCTGGTCAGCCAAAACCAGCGGCTTCGTGAGCGGAACTGTGACGGTCATGGGTGACACCGTCGCCGTCAGAGTATTGAGAGCTGGTGGCGATTGCGTGGTGTCCAGATACCCAATCGTTACGCCACCGACCATGATGGTGGCGGAATTATAGGAACCCGCGGGAACGTCATTGAGGTCAAGCAGGCTGCGCAAACCATTCAGTTTTGCGAAGTCCGCAGTCTGCGGGCCGTTGAGGAGGTTCACCGTTGTGGTGCCATCAGAGAGCATGATGCTGGTCACCTGCACCTGGACAGAAAGGACGCTCGGAAGGGCGGGATTGTCCGTCCCTATGGTAAAGACGGAACCCATTTGCTGGCCGGAATTGACCGGAGTCGAGCCGCCGCCCCCGCAACTGGCTAAGGCGAATACAGAGAGAAGTGAAACGAACACACCCAGAACCTTGAAGGTTCGCATTGCAGATCTCCTTCACCAAGAATTAGATTATTGCCGAAGGCCGAACACCCATTTTCGGCGCTGTACGTGAAACACGCCCCTTCGGAAATAGTTGCGTCTTTTTATGTGTAGCGGCAACCCTGGACAAACCAACAAGGTAGCTGCAACCATGAGTTGCCGCCCCTCCGAAAGTGACTAGACAGCGTTTAGTCTCGGCCTCGCATCGTAGTAAACTGTGCGCCGCTTCCTGCATGGGTGAGGCGACGCGCGCATTACCTGTGGCACTCTTTTCGAGCTCAACATGAGGAGAACGTAATGCGGCGGAGTTCGACCATTGCGCTTGTTTCTCTCGCGGCAATACTGACGGCGGGCTGCGCCAAGAAGCCTGACGATGGCGCCATCGCAACAAAAATCAAGTCGCAAATGTTCTCCAGCTCACTTCTGAAAAATTCCGACTTAAGAGTGAATGCAAGCAACGGAACGGTGACCCTCAGTGGATCGGTAACGAGCGATACGGCGCGGCAAGAAGCGTACAAACTGGCGTCCCAGACACCGGGCGTGATTCAGGTGATCGACCAAATGACCGTGAACCCGCCGGCTGGGGCTGCGCCTGAGACGGTCGCTCAAGCGCCTGGCCTGGAACATGCGTCGCGCCCTGCTGCCGCACAACCCTCGCACAGGCCGCGTGACAAGAAAAAGAGTGAGCCTGAAACAGAGCCGACGCAATCTGCACAGATTACGCCTGAGCCGCAACCCGCTCTACAACCGGCACCCGCACCCCTTCCGCCACCGCAACCGGCAGTGGCACCAGCGCCGACACCGCCTCCTCCCGCCCCTCCCCCGCAGCCCAAACAGGTGGTGGTTCCGGCAAATTCCACGCTGACGGTTCGGATGATTGATACCGTGGATTCCTCTGTGAATCATGCGGGAGAAATCTTTCATGCGTCTCTGGAAGTGCCGCTCACAGTGGACGACCGGGTCGTAGTTCCGCGGGGTGCGGACGTGTATGTTCGCCTTTCGGCCGCCAAGTCAGCCGGGCGGATGAAAGGCAAGAGTGAATTGCACATGGAGATCCTTAAACTGGAATTCCAGGGCCGCTCCTACCCAGTGGTGAGCAGCACCTATTCCGCCACGGGAAGTTCCCGAGGTAAGAACACCGCAAAGAAGATAGGAGGCGGGGCCGCGATTGGCGCCATCATCGGCGCGATCGCAGGTGGCGGTGCGGGCGCCGCAATCGGAGCGGGAGTGGGAGCGGGTACGGGGGCCGTGTGGAATGGAGTTACCAGGGGAGAGCAGATCAAGATCCCCGCGGAAACGATGCTGGATTTCCAACTTGAGGAGCCTTTCACCGTTACGGTGATGCCTCGCCCGAGTTCCGCCGCGCAGTAGTCATCCGCGCGGCGTGTTGTGTCGCTAGAAACCAATTCCATGTGCCCGCCTTTGTATTTCCATCCTTAGACGCGTGGCCGCAACCCGCCGATCATTGCTTGCGCCACCGATGCGAGTTGTTTACGATTGCAGGCGGGTATATCAGTGATCGGCGAAACCATTTCTCATTACCGGATTCTGGAAGCCGTCGGGAGCGGCGGCATGGGGCAGGTATTCCGCGCGGAAGATACGCGGTTGGGGCGCCATGTTGCTTTGAAGTTCCTTTCGCAGGAGCTTTCGCGCGATCCGTCGGCACTCGAGCGATTTCAACGAGAGGCGCGTGCTGCGTCGTCGCTCAATCATCCGGGAATTTGCACCATCTACGATGTTGGTACTCACGACGGGCTCCCTTTTCTCGTTATGGAATTGCTCGAGGGCCAGACGTTGCGTGAGCGGATTGCCGGAAAGCCGCTTCAAACCGATGCCCTGCTCGACTTCAGCATCCAGATCGCCGACGCGCTGGATGCCGCCCACACGCGCGGCATTGTCCATCGCGACATCAAACCGGCGAACATTTTCATCACCACCCGCGGGCAGGCAAAAATTCTCGATTTTGGGCTGGCAAAGCAGGCGGCGTCGCGTCGTATCGCCGAAGCGGTCGGAGCGGGAAACACAACCACACAGCCAACAACGGATAATGTGTTGCTCACCAGTCCCGGTTCCGCTCTCGGCACCATCGCCTACATGTCACCCGAACAGGCCCGTGGCGAGGAATTGGATGCGCGCACAGACCTGTTCAGTCTTGGCGCCGTGCTCTATGAAATGGCCACCGGATGCTCCGCGTTTACGGGGAATACGTCGGCAGTGATTTTTGATGCGATTTTGAACCGCACGCCGGCCGCGCCATCGTCCTTGAATCCGAATTTGCCGCCGAAGCTCGAAGAAATTATCGGGAAAGCCCTGGAAAAGGATCGCGACATGCGTTTTCAGACCGCTGCGGAGTTGCGCGCGGATTTGAAACGCCTCCGTCGCGATACGGATTCATCGCGAGTTGCGAGTGCGACGACCACGGCCTGGCCGGCGGCGGGCGCTGCAGGCTCATCCGGGCGTGTTCCAGCGCAGCCTGGAGCGCCCCAGGCCGCAGTCACAACCGCTGCCATGCCGCTGCGTAGAGGCACACACTGGGGCGTCTGGGCGGTAGGTGGCTTGCTGGTGGTCGCGGTAGTGGCACTGCTGGCACTATTCCTGCGTCAACGACTGGGTCATCGCGACGACAGAGCGTTCATGGAGATGAGCATTACTCCCGTCACATCATCGGGCAACATCCATTCCGCGACGATTTCGGCAGACGGCAAATGGCTGGCTTATGTATCAGACGACAACGGTGCTCATGCGATTTTTGTCCAGCAGGTGGCGACGGGCAGCACGGCCCCCGTCGTGTCCGGCTCGGATGCTGAAATTGACGGCATCACTTTCTCGCCGGACGGAAATTACCTCTACTACGTCCAACGCGCCGCTGGCACCGGCCTGGGGACCCTATATCAGGTCCCGTCACTGGGCGGCTCTCCTCACCCGATTATTGTGGACGTGGATAGCCCCGTGAGCTTTTCACCGGACGGCAAGCGGTTCGTTTTTTTGCGGCAAGCAGCCCAAGCAAAAACCTCCAGCCTGATCGCAGCGAATTCGGATGGGACCGGTGAGAAAGCGATTCGAGTTCTAAGTAGTCCCGAGTTCTTTGCGCCCAATGGACCGGCGTGGTCACCGGATGGCAAGCGCATCGCGGTGTCAAAAACCCCTAACGGGGATTTCACAAAATTTTTCATCGAAACTGTAGCAGTGGACACGAGTGCAGAAACGCGTCTTGGTTCCGAATACTGGAATTACATCCGTCAGATTTCCTGGCTGCCGGACGGTTCGGGCATCGTCTTCGGCGCGGCCACGCAGAACACTTCGTTTAACGCGCAGCTTTGGGAAGTGACCTATCCGGATGGAAACGCCCGCCGGATCACGAATGATCTGAGCAATTACTCAGGCACCAGCATTACCTCGGATGGTTCGACGCTCGCCACGGTGAAGCTGACCTATTCTGGAAGCCTTTGGGTGGCAAATTTCGGAAGCGCAGCCTCTTTTTCTCCACCACACCAGATAACTTCAGGCGTCAGCCGGGCCGACGGACTAAAGGGGCTTGCATGGCCTGTTGCGGATCAGATTCTCTATACATATTTTACCTCTGGGTCACTCAAGTTGGCGAGTGCCGCACCGGATGGAAGCAAAGCCCACGATATCGCCACTCAGGAGGGGTCGCCCTTCTATCCCTCCACTTGCCCTGATGGCAAACGCATCGTCTTCAGCGTTGTTGGCCGCGGGCAGGGCGTTTCGATCTGGCGCGCGAATCTTGATGGAACAGATTTGAAGCAGCTTACTAGCGGCTCGGTCGACCTCTGGCCCAATTGCTCCCCCGACGGGAAATTCGTTACCTACACGGATGCATCGGGCGGCGTGCCCACGTTGAAGAAAGTGGGAATTGATGGCGGCCCGCCCGCGTCGCTCTCGAAGGAGATTCTTTTTTTCGCTGTAATTTCACCCGATGGAACCTTGATCGCAGCGGGCTATCACCCGGACCCTACTAAGCCGTCGAAGCTGGCGATTCTCGGCGTGGATGGAGGAGAAATTCGCCAGGTCTTCGATGTCACGCCGGATACGATTCTAAGCGGCGATGGTGGCGCGAGCATTGCCTGGACCAAAGACGGCCGCGCGATTCTGGTGATCGTCAATCGAGAAGGAGCATCGAGTTTGTGGGCGCAGCCTGTGGGCACGCCCGGAGAGCGGCCAGCGTCGGCAAAACAAATCATGAATTTGTCGTCCCAGCAAACCTGGTCATTCGCACTCTCCCCTGATGGGAAGCAAATCGTGTACGCGCGTGGAATGCCCATTACGGACGCAGTCCTCATCTCTCATTTTCACTAGTCATCTCATTTCATTGGAGAAATAGATGAAGATTTCCCGGCGCGAGCTGATCAAGACCGTCTCGATTGCAACCGGCGGCGTGGCCTCGGGGGCCTTCTCTGGAGCGCTCTCTCTTGCGAGCGCTACTGAGCCGCAAACTGGGCAATCTGCTCTACCGCCTGCATTCAACAAAGTGCAACCGCTGGGAGATCGCGTAAAGCCAATCCGTGCCGAGGAATATCAGGCGCGATTTGCAAACGCTCAGCGATTGATGGCTGAAGCGAAACCACGCTTCGATGCGCTGTATGTGACGCCCGGGACCTCCCTCGTTTACTTCACGGGAATTCAGTGGTGGCCGAGCGAACGCCTTCTCGCGCTGCTGCTTCCACGGCAGGGCGACCCGTTGCTTATCTGCCCCGGCTTTGAACAGGGCCGTCTGCAGGAGCAGCTTCGCTGGCGCATCGAGATCCGTGTCTGGCAGGAAGATGAAAATCCCTACGCGCTCGCTGCGAAGTGGCTTTCTGAGCGCGGCATGAGCACTGGCCGGATCGGAGTCGAAGAAACAACGCGCTACGCTTTTTTCGAGGGGCTGCACCATGCCGCTCCCGGCCCTCGATACGCGAGTGCGGACCCCGTCACGATTGGCTGCCGCGCGCAGAAAAGTGAGCACGAACTGGAACTGCTGCGCCTCGCTTGCGCGGCAACTTTCGATGTGTATCGCGCCACTTTTGCCTCGCTGCGCGAAGGCATGACGCAACACGACGTCTCACGGCTGGTGGTCCGCGGGTATGCGAAAATGGGCCTCCAAGGCGAGGCTTCCGTGCTTTTTGGAGCTGCCGCTGCCTATCCCCACGGCACTCGCGAGGAGGTGGTCCTTCGAGAAGGGATGGGCGTGTTGATTGACGACGGCACGACAGTTGAAGGATATCAATCCGACATCACGCGCACCGGCGTGTTCGGAAAGCCTCCAGAGAAGCTCGTGCGCGCATTCGAAATCGCGCGGAGAGCGCAGGACGCAGCGCTCGCCGCCGCCGTTTCCGGCCATGAATGCGGCTCAGTGGACGATGCAGCCCGGAAACTAGTTACCGACGCCGGGTTCGGCCCCGGCTACAAGTTTTTCACTCACCGGCTTGGGCACGGCATTGGCATGGACGGCCACGAGTGGCCCTATCTAGTTCATGGAAATCGCACGATCCTCAAACCGGGCATGACGTTCTCAAACGAGCCTGGAATCTACGTGCCTGGCGACTACGGCGTGCGATGTGAGGACCTCATGGTGATTTCTGAATCTGGCGGGGCAAAGCTACTCACGCCGGGATTCGCTCCCTCGCTCGAAACTCCGATTGTATGACTCCGAGTCCTGTAGCCGTGTGGAGAGTCTAGCGGATTTCGGCGGGGATAGCTTCGACTCGGTTACGGCCAAGTCTCTTGGCAGAGTACAGCGCGACGTCGGCCTGGACCATCAGGCGGTTGAAATCCGTCGCTTGGCCGCGGCGATATTCCGCAATGCCAAAACTCGCAGTCACAGTAACATCGCGGCCGCCAAACGTAAAATGGCTGCCCTGGAGTTGCACCCGGATTCGTTCGAGGGCAATCTGAATTCCCGCCTGGTCAACGTAAGTCACGACCAACAGAAACTCGTCGCCTCCGATTCGTCCGCCAATATCGCATTGTCTGGTGTTGATTTTGAGGATCTCACCAAATCTTTTCAGAACTTCGTCGCCCGCGTCATGCCCATACGTGTCGTTGATAGCTTTAAACTGATCGAGATCAGCTTCGACGACGCAAAGATGGAAATCATGCCGGATTGCGCCGCTGAGTTGCCGCGTTCCCCATTGCTCGATCGCGCGCCGGTTGGGGAGACCGGTAAGCGGATCTGTAAGTGCCAATTGCTCCAAAAGGCGATTCTTGTCCTCAAGCTCCCTGTGAAGCCCCACGATCCTCTGCCCCACTTCGGCCCGCGCCAACAACTCCTCGGGATGAAAGGGCTTGGTGAGATATTCATCGGCACCGGCGTGGAGTCCAGCGACGATTTTTGATTTCTCAGAGACGCCGGTGAGGAGGATGACGTAAGTGAAACAATCATGGAAATCGGCACGGAGCCGCTGGCACAATTCGATCCCGCTGAGGTCCGGCATCAACCAGTCTGTGATCACCAGGCCCGGCCGATGCTTGGCGAATAGGGTCAGTGCCTCCTGCCCGGTCACGGCAGTGAGGATCGAGTAGCGGTCTGGGGGGAGAGCGCGTTCCACGAGTTTCCGCGCTACGGGTGAATCATCAACTACCAAGACCGGAAAGGCTTGTTCGGGGGCGCTCATTGTGTTTCTAAGTTGTGCGATGCCTAACCACCTGAATTTGAAAGCGTTCGAGCGTGGTTCAAGCTGATATGACTAGCTTATACTGGTCCCCTGCTACGCTGGCGATCCGCGAGATCGAGTGTGCCCAAAACAATAGGCTTCTGACCTTCCTGCCACGGCGCAAGAATTTTCAAATCTGGTAAAGGGCCGCCTAGCGAGGCAGAAAGGAGCTCTGATGCGAATTCGACTCTTGATTTCAATTCTGCTACTGATTGGACTTGGTGTACCGGGCGTCTCGCACGGTGTGGACAGGCGAAAGATGAAGACTCATCCAAAGCGGCAAAGGCGGTCATTGTAATCGGCCGGTTGAAGGATTTCGGTACGCGGAATTGGAGGCCTTCCGTGTACGTGGATGAGATTGAGTTGGCGCGGTCGCAGAATGGCCGATACCTCGTTGCTAGGGTCGATCCCGGGAAACGGACCGTCCGCGCTGAAGATCCAAAATATTCACTGCAGATGAATTTGAATGCAGGAGAGTGCTACTTTTTCCGAGTAGAAATCGCCAGCGGTGGAATGAAGGCACATGGCAGGATCGTCGGATTGAGCCGCGAGGAGGGCGCGTCCGAATTGAAAAAGCTCATGCCAATCGATCCCAGCCACGTAAAGAGCACTTCCCTGGTTCTCGGCCCGGAACAGGCAGCAGTGGTCGCAGCCGCTTGCTCCGCAGGTCAAGCTGTTAGCGGCACTCCACCCGCGAGTCATTGATGGCGTGTGCTGAAATCGCTCGAGCTCTAAATCTTTGAAAGCGATTTGCAGTATTCGACAAGGCGAGCCTCGGCCCAGAACCTTTCGTCGCCACTTTCCCGCGAAATGAAAGCGCAGTGCCCGCCATGTTGGGGAGCAACAACTTTGATGTTGCGATTCTCGCGAATCGACGGGTCTTCAAACGGTGCAAAGGGAACAAAAGGATCGTCCTGCGACGCCAGGATTAACGTGGGACGGCCAATTTTGCTAATCACTCGCCGGGCACTCGAGCGCGCATAGTAATCATCAGCGCTCTTGAACCCACAGAAACGCGCAGTGATCACCTCGTCGAATTCACGCACCGTACGCACCGCATCCAATCCATCCAACGGAAACCTGCCCGGAAACAAGCGTGCCTTGAATCGCATGTGATTTCTCAACCCGTGAACGAAGTGGCGCTCGTAAATGAAATTCTGCGGCTCGGCGAGTGCGTCTGCGCATGCGGCCAGATCGAGCGCGGGAGCGACGCCCACAATCGCTCGAAGCTCTGGTATCGCATCTCCGATTTCACCCGCCATTTTCAGCACCAGGTTTCCCCCCATCGAGTATCCGATGGCGAAAACCTCAGGCAGCCGGTCGCGATCGATCAATTCAAGAACTACGGCGCGAATGTCGCCGCTCAACCCGGAATGGTACAGAGTGGGAGTCAGGTTCTCTGTCCCGCCGCAATTGCGTTGGTTCAACCGTATGGCGTTGAATCCTGCTACCCAAGCTTGTTCTGCGGTGCCGAGCATGTATTTCGACTCGCTCGAGCCTTCCAGCCCGTGCAGCACAATAAGTGTGGGATGCTCACGGGAATTCTCCTGCCAGTGGCAGTGCGCGAGGACTTGCGTTCCGGGCTCAATCTCAAATAGCCTCGGGACACCCGGATTGAGCCGGGAAAACTTACGCGGCCAAAAAACGGCCCCTAGTGTCATCAAATGAGGTTTGCGCAACGGGGCAAATGGTTGAAAATCTTTCACGGAGTTCCATGGTAGGGACTCCGAAGTCGCGACGCAACCCTTCGCATGCCGCGCGTATCCGGCGCGCTTGATTTCGGCCACTTTTGACCATAAAATGAGGAATTCAATAATGAAGGAAATTTGTTACAGGGGAAACCTCCACACGCCCAGCGAATCAGGCTGGGCTTTGTTGTTTATGGAGGCCTTCCTGGCTTACAGGAGAAACGATGATTGATGGACCGATTCCCGAGGGGCTGACATTTGACGATGTTTTGCTCCTTCCCGGCAAATCGAGTGTGCTGCCGGCCGAGGCAGACACGCGCACCTGCCTCTCGCGCAAAATCGCCCTGAATATTCCGATCGTGGCCGCGGCGATGGATACCGTCACCGATTCGCGCCTGGCCATCGCCATCGCGCGCCAGGGCGGCATCGGATTCGTTCACCGCAACATGTCCATCGAGCGCCAGGCCGAGGAAGTGGACAAAGTAAAGCGCTCAGAGAGCGGAATGATTGTCGACCCGGTAACGATCGCGCCGGAAATGACAGTGCGGCAGGCGCTGGAAATCATGACGAAGTACAAAGTCTCCGGGCTGCCGGTCACGCGAGGGCCGCGGCTTGTGGGCATCCTGACGAACCGCGACCTGCGATTTGAGCGGAATCTGGATCAGCCGGTGAGCGCGGTGATGACAAAGGATAATCTGGTCACCGTCCCCGTAGGCACCACTCTCGACGAAGCCGAGCGCATTCTGCAACGCCACCGCATCGAAAAGCTTTTGGTGGTCGATAATGATTTCAATCTCAAAGGACTCATTACCGTCAAAGACATCCAGAAGAAAATCGAATTCCCTTACGCCACCAAAGACGAACAAGGCAGGCTGCGCGTGGGAGCGGCCATCGGGGCGACGGGCGATTACCTGGAACGTGCGCAGGAGCTTGCACACGAAAAGGTGGACGTCCTCGCTATCGACACAGCCCACGGCCACACCGCACGCGTGATGGAAGCGATCCGCGAAGTGAAACGCAAATTCCCGGAGATGCAGCTCCTCGCTGGAAACGTTGCAACCGCGGAAGGCACGAGGGATCTGATCGCGCTCGGCATTGACGGAATCAAGGTAGGCATGGGCCCGGGATCGATCTGCACGACGCGTGTTGTGACCGGCGCAGGCGTGCCGCAAATCTCCGCGATTTTGGAATCTGCGCGCGCCGCCAAGGGCACCGGCGTGCCAATTCTCGCTGATGGCGGAATCAAATTTTCCGGCGACATCACGAAGGCGATCGCCGCCGGAGCCGCTGCCGTGATGATCGGCGGACTTTTTGCCGGTACCGAAGAATCACCCGGCGAGACCATCTTGTATCAAGGCCGCACGTTTAAATCTTACCGTGGCATGGGCTCGATTGGCGCGATGGAGGCGGGATCGGCCGACCGCTACTCGCAGGAAGGCGCGGATCGCGGAAAATCCGTGCCCGAGGGAATTGAGGGCCAGGTGGCATACAAAGGTCCTCTCTCAGCGTTGGTGGATCAGCTAGTAGGCGGGTTGCGCAGCGGCATGGGTTACTGCGGCACTGCGAATTTGAAGGAGCTTCAGGAACAAAGCCGGTTCATTCGCATCTCGTCCGCCGGACTGCGCGAAAGCCACGTCCACGATGTGATCATCACTCGCGAAGCGCCGAACTACCGGATCGAATGATGCTACGATTCCGTTATATTTCTGCTGGAAGGTGCGCGTCCGCCGCCCCCGCGCTAGGCTCCTAAGTGCGCTGGCTGAAGCTTTGGTGGCCGGCGCTGGTCTGGGCGCTGGTGATGTCTTCGTTTTCGACGGGCGTGTTTACTTCCGATAAGACATCCCGGATTATTATTCCCATTCTTCGATGGCTATTTCCGCATTCCTCTCCGGAAACTCTGGATATCCTTCATCATTTGATTCGCAAATGCGCCCATTTCGTTGAGTATTTCGTCTTGAGCTTGCTGGTGCTGCGGGGAATACGAGCCGGGCGCAAAGAGACGCATCTCGGATGGGCGATCGTTGCCGTCGGCATCGTTGCCGGATACGCGGCGCTCGACGAGTTCCACCAGTCGTTCGTGCCGGGCAGAGGGCCGGCGGTTGCAGACGTGCTGCTGGACACGGCTGGCGGCGTGGCGGCGCAACTCGTGGCGGCGCTCATTGTGCTGTGGGGTGACGTGCGCAAGGGGCAAAGAAGCGAGACGTCCGACACCTAAGCCCCACGCATGACAGTGCGGCCCTGATTCCGAAAACAAAAAGGCCCGCCCCAATGAACTGGAGCGGGTCTTCAAAGTTCCTGGTTCAGAAGCTTACTTTTGCGCCGCGACTTCCTTCTCTTCTGGAGCCTCTTCGACCTTCTGCCTCTTTTGCTTCTTGTCTTTCTTCTTCAGCTCCGAGCCGATGAATTCAAGAATTGCGAGCTCGGCGCCATCGCCGAGGCGCCAGCCGACGCGGATGATGCGCGTATAACCGCCGGGACGATCCGCAAAACGCGGCGCGAGATCAGCAAAAAGCTTCTTCGTCGCGTCTGGGGTCTGCAGGAAAGCGGCTGCCTGCCGCCGCGCATGCAGCGAATCGCGTTTGCCGAGCGTAATCAATCGTTCGGCAAGAGGGCGAGCCGCCTTCGCGCGGAGGAGGGTAGTCTGAATCCGCTCTTTCTCGATGAGGTTCGTCACCAGATTGCGCAGCGTGGCGCGGCGATGCGCTGGCTGGCGTCCCAGTTTAGAGCCTGAAATGAGATGTCTCATGTTTGAGTTCCGTGGCGTCGTGAACTACAGAGCCGTGGTCTCCTCAGAAGTCGGTGGAGCGGTCTGGCTCGGGAGCGGAGGCCAAATGATGCGGCCATGCTCATCGAACTTCATGCCGAGGCTGAGGCCCATCTTCAGCAGGATGTCCTTGATCTCATTTAGCGACTTGCGGCCGAAATTCTTCGTCTTGAGCATTTCGGATTCAGTCTTCTGCACCAATTCGCGCAGGTTCTGAATGTTGGCGTTCTTCAGGCAATTGTAGGAGCGCACGGAAAGCTCGAGCTCTTCGACGGAGCGGTCGAGAAATTCCAGGCGCGGATCGCTGTAGTTCTCCACCACTTCTTCCGGAAGGTCGGGCTGCTCTTCAAAGTTGATGAAGATGCTCATGTGATCTTTCATCAGTTTCGAAGCGAGGCCAATGGCATCCTGGGGCGTGATGGCGGCATTGGTCCAGACCTCGAGTGTGAGCTTCTCGTAATCGGTCATTTGTCCGAGACGCGCTGCCTCGACAGCGTAGTTGACCTTGCGCACCGGCGAGTGAACGGAGTCAATCGGGATATATCCGATGGGCAAGTCTTCATCGAAGTTCCGGTCGGCGGCCACATAGCCGCGGCCATTCTTCACGCGCAGTTCGAGTTCGAGCTTGCCGCCCTCGCTGACAGTCGCAATGTAAACGTTCTTGTCGAGCACCGCGATGTCCGCGTCCTCTTCGATTTTTGCAGAGGTGACCGGGCCGGGGACATCGACAGTCAGCGTGATGGTCTTCGGCTGATCGGTGTTGAGTTTCAGCGGCACTTGTTTCAGGTTGAGGATGATGTCGGTAGCGTCTTCGACGACGCCCGGAATGGGCGAGAATTCATGCAGGACGCCTTCGATCTTCACCGCAGTGATCGCTGCGCCCTCAATCGAGCTCAGCAGCGCGCGGCGCAATGAATTGCCGACCGTGGTTCCCCATCCACGCTCAAAAGGTTGCGCGGAAAATTTTCCGTATTTGTCCGTGAGTGTTTCCGGTTCTGCTGCCAACCGCTTTGGTTTCTGGAAGCCCTTCCACATCTGTGCATTCCTCCCGGCCCGCCCGCGGCGGACCAACAAACTTTCGACATGAAAATGTTTTGCGCTACTTCGAGTACAACTCGACGATGAGCTGTTCGTTCATCGGCGGCGTCTGCACGTCTTCACGCCGCGGCATAGCCACGACGCGTGCTTTGAAATTCTCGCGGTCAATATCGAGCCACGGGGCCACGCCCTGGCTCTGCGCCAGATTGCGCGCTTCGAGCACCATGGTGTTCTGGTGCATCTTGTCCTTCAACGCCACGTCGTCACCCACTTCCACCAGGTAGCTCGGGATGTTGACCTTCTGCCCCTTCACGCGGATGTGGCCGTGCAGCACAAACTGACGGGCCTGCGAGCGCGAGCCCGCCAGTCCCATGCGATAGACGACGTTATCGAGGCGGCGCTCGAGCATCACCACCAAGTTCGAGCCCGTGGGGCCTTTGGTTCGCACCGCTTTCTCAAAATAACCGCGGAACTGCCGCTCGAGGAGCCCGTATGTGCGCTTTACCTTCTGCTTCTCGCGCAACTGCACGCCATAGCCCACCATCTTCGGCCGCCGGGCTTGACCGTGCTGCCCGGGAACGAAGTTACGCTTCTCGATGGCGCATTTTTCTGTAAAACACCGGAGGCCTTTCAGGAAGAGCTTTTGCCCTTCTCTGCGGCACAGCCGGCAAACTGCTTCACGATGTCTTGCCAAGTCCTTCTCTCCTTTACGTCAACTTCTCAAAATTCCCACGTCTTACACGCGGCGGCGCTTCGGCGGACGACAGCCGTTGTGCGGCACGGGTGTGACGTCTTTGATCGCGTTGATGTGCAAGCCGGAGGTTGCCAGCGCGCGCACGGCGGATTCTCGTCCCGCGCCTGGACCCTTCACGCGCACTTCCACTGACTTCATACCGTATTGATCGCGCGCAACGCCCGCAGCGGTCATGGCCGCCTGCTGCGCGGCGTAGGGTGTCCCCTTGCGCGATCCTTTGAAGCCCACAGAGCCCGCCGAGGACCAACTCACGGCGCGGCCATCGGGATCGGTAAGCGTCACGATCGTGTTGTTGAACGTCGCCTGGATGCAGACCACTCCATGTGGCACAACGCGCTTTTCCTTCTTCTTGCGGAATTCCTTCTTCCGCTTTGACGCTTTTGCTGCTGCGCCGACTGCTGGACTTGCTGCTGCCGCGGCGTCTTTGGGTTCTTTGGCCACTTTCTTGTGTCTCCTTTATGAACTCTACTTGCGCGCCATGGTCTTCTTCTTCGCCGCGACTGCGCCTTTCCGCGGGCCCTTGCGCGTGCGCGCGTTGGTGTGCGTCCGCTGGCCGCGCACCGGCAGATTCCGGCGGTGGCGCAGGCCTCGGTAGCACTGAATTTCAATCAGGCGGCGGATGTTCATCTGCATTTCCTTGCGCAGATCGCCCTCGACGCGGCCTTCCGACTCGATGGCGGCGCGAATGCGCGTGACCTCGTCTTCGGTGAGGTCCTTGATTTTTTTCGTCGCGTCCACCTTCGCTTTTTCCGCGAGCGACCGCGCGCGCGCCTGCCCGATGCCGTAGATGGCCGTGAGGCCGACCCAGAGCCGCTTGTTGGGCGGCAAATCCACACCTGCGATGCGTGCCATTCAGTTTTCTCCCTAACCCTGGCGCTGGCGGTGCTTCGGATTCGAACAAATCACGCGCACCACGCCGCGCCGGTGCACTATCTTGCACTTCATACAAATTTTCTTAACCGATGCCCGTACCTTCATTTCCAGCTCCGTTCTTTCCGCCCGCTACTATTTGTAGCGGTAAACAATCCGACCGCGCGTCAAATCGTATGGCGAGAGCTCCACAGCCACGCGATCTCCCGGCAGGATGCGGATAAAATTCTTCCGCATCTTTCCCGAAATGTGGGCCAACACCTGATGCTTGTTTTCGAGCTGCACGCGAAACATCGCGTTCGGGAGCGGCTCAACTACGGTTGCCATCACTTCGATGGCGTCTTCTTTTCCGCTCCCTTCGCCCGGCTTCTTTTTTTCTTTCTCTGGCCTTCCTGCCATGTGCTCCTGTCTTTTCACTAATTCAATCTGTGCCGCACCGCCCGATTACCAGACCGGGCCGCTCGCTTCGTCGGGCCGCGTCAGAATCCATGGCCCCTTGGCCGTGACTGCGACAGTGTGCTCGAAATGCGCTGAATCGCTTCCGTCGGCCGTTACCGCCGTCCAGTCATCTTCCAGCACCTTCACGTTCGGGCTGCCTGTATTCACCATCGGCTCGATAGCCAGGACCATGCCTTCCTGCAACCGCGGTCCCTGCCCCGGCGTGCCGTAATTCGGCAGTTGCGGTTCTTCATGCATGCGCGTCCCGATTCCGTGCCCCACAAACTCGCGCACCACCGAGTAACCGTTCTTTTCGACCCAGGTCTGCACCGCCGCGGAGATATCTCCGAGGCGATTCCCGGGCCTGACTTTCGCGATGGCCTGCTCGAGCGATTCGCGTGTCACGCGCAGAAGCTTTTCACGCTCCGGCTTGATCTTGCCCACCGGGACCGTCAGCGCCGCATCTGCAAAGTAACCATCCAGCTCGACGCCGAAATCCATCGAGAGAATGTCGCCGTCACGCAGCTTGCGCGAAGGCGACGGGATCCCGTGCACCACTTCCTGATTAATGGAAGTGCACACCGAACTCGGGTATCCGCGGTAGCCCTTGAACGCGGGGCGGGCACGGTGTTCGATCGTGTACGCTTCAGCAAACTCGTCGAGCTCTTTCGTCGTGACGCCCGGCCGCACCATCGTGCGCATCTTATCGAGGGCGCCCCAGACGATAAGTCCAGCTCGATGCATCTTCTCGAGTTCTGCCGGCGATTTACAGATGACCATCTCGCCCTTCCGCGCGCTCGATAATCTCGTTCAACGCGCGGTTCACATCTTCCATGCTCGCAGCTGCGTCCACAACCTCCAGCCCGCCATGTTGCCGGTAATAATCGGCGAGCGGCTTGGTCTGCCTCTTATACGCCGCTAGGCGTTCCTTGACTACTTCGGGGCGGTCGTCCGTGCGCTGAATCAGCTTGCCGCCATCGTTGTCGCAAATTCCCTGCACTTTTGGCGCTCGCACATGAACGTTGTACGTCTCGCCTCCCACACTGCATGTCCAGCGACCCGAGAGGCGGTGCAGCAGTGTTTCCGGGTTCACCTGAAACTCGACCACGAGCGGCTTGCTGAATCCGCGGCGCTCGAGAATTCCATCGAGTTGCTGCGCCTGCGGAATGGTTCGCGGAAAGCCGTCAAATACAAATCCGCGGGCCGCATCCGGTCGCGAAAGCCGCTCTTCCACCATCCGCATAATCAAGTCATCCGGCACCAACTCGCCGCGTTCCATGATCGGCTTGGCCTGCTTGCCGAGTTCGATGCCGCGGGTGACCGCTTCGCGGAGCATGTCGCCGGTCGAGAGATGCGGCACACCGTGGCGCTCCGCAACCCGCTTTGCCTGGGTGCCTTTCCCTGCTCCCGGCGGCCCCAGGAATATCAACGCCCGATTCAGCGCCATTCCCACCGCCAACGCGGTCCCATTAACTGCGACGGCCGCGAACCCGGCTCTTGCGCACAAATCCTTCGTAATTGCGCATCACGAGCTGTGCTTCGAGTTGCTGGACAGTGTCCATGGCCACGCCGACGACAATCAGAAGCGAGGTCCCGCCGAAATAGAATTGGACATTTAATCCATCGAGTACGAATCGCCACATGTGCTTGTCAAACCAATCCCCGACAAGCCACAGATGCTGTAAGTGGATTCCGGAAATCATCCACTCCGGCAGCAAGCAGACAACCGCGAGATAGATGCCGCCGACAAACGTCAGGCGCGTCAGAATGCGGTTGATGTGCTCGGAAGTGTTGCGCCCGGGACGGATGCCGGGAATAAAACCGCCGTACTTCCGCATGTTGTCCGCAAGCTCCGTGGGATTGAAAATGATTCCCACGTAAAAGAACGCAAAAAAGATGATCAGCGTGACGTAAATGACTGTGTACAGCGGTTCGCCCCAGCGAATCGCGCTCGCGAACCTGTCAAAAAACGCCGACTTCTTCGAAAAAATCAGCGCAAGTGTCTGCGGAAACGTGAGCAGCGAGCTGGCGAAAATCGGCGGAATCACACCGCCGGAATTCACGCGCAACGGCAGATAGGTCATCTGCCCGCCCATCACTTTCCGGCCCATTACTCGCTTGGCGTACTGCACCGGAATGCGGCGTTGCCCGCCTTCCATGAAGACGATAAAGGCCACCACGGCCAGCATCAGCACAATCAGCCCAATCAGCGCAATTGCCGTAAAGTTGCCCCATTGCTGCGACTTCGCCTTCTCGAAGAGATCCTCCACGGCGCGGGGCAGGCCGACAACGATGCCCGCGAAAATAATGAGCGACATCCCATTGCCGATGCCGCGATCGCTGATCTGCTCACCGAGCCACATGATGAACGCCGAACCCGTCGTGAGCGTGAGCATGGTCATCAGGATGAACCGCCATCCTGGGTGATACACAAGCGACTGGCCCGCCATGCTCTGTGAAGTCAACGTGCGGGCAATCGCGAACGACTGGAATGCGCTCAGGATAATCGTGAGGTAGCGCGTGTATTGCGTGATCTTGCGCCGGCCAAGCTCGCCTTCTTTCTGCAAGCGCTCCAGGTAAGGCCAGACCACCACCATCAACTGCAGGATGATGGAGGACGTGATGTACGGCATGATGCCAAGCGCGAAAATCGTCAACCGGCGGAAATTGCCGCCACTGAAGAGATCGATAATTCCCAGCACCGAGCCGCGTCCCTGCTCGAACAGTTGCTGGAGCAGGTCGGTATTGATTCCAGGTGTCGGAATGAAAGCGCCGAGGCGATAGACCCCCAGCAGCGCCAGCGTAAAGAGCACACGATTACGCAAGTCCGGCGTGCTGAAGATATTTCGAAACGCCTCGATCAGTTTCCTCATTGCAGGATCTCGGTCTTCCCTCCGGCCGCAGTGATTTTTTCCTGCGCCGATTTGCTGAACGCGTGAGCGCGCACTGTGAGCGCGACTTTCAACTCGCCGTCACCAAGAATCTTCACGCCGTCGCGCCGGGCACGAACAATGCCCACTCCTGAAAGCAATTCAGGGGTTACCGTCTCACCCGCTGGAAAAGCGTTCAGCGTCTCAACATTCACGACCGCGTAGGTCTTCGGAAACGGGCTCGAAAAACCGCGCTTCGGCAATCGCCGGTGCAGCGGCATCTGCCCACCTTCGAATCCCGGGCGGCGCGAATATCCGCGGCGGGATTGCTGGCCCTTGTTGCCCGCACCGGAAGTCTTTCCCAGCTTCGAGCCCATACCGCGGCCAACGCGCACTTTGCGGTGGCGTGAGCCGCGCGGTGGTTTCAAATTCGAGAGTGTCGGTTTCTCAGCCATTCCTATTCCTCAATCCTGACGAGATGATGGACTTTCGCGATCATCCCGCGCACTGCGGGCGTATCTTCCCGCTCGACCACCTGATTCATGCGGCGGAATCCCAATCCACGGATGGTGGCGCGCATGCCGCGCGGGCAGCCAATAAAGCTGACCACCCACTTGATTTTCAGCGTGCCTGATTTTTTAGTCGTCTTCGCCATAGTTTGCTCGCCGATCGGCTAGGAGACAGCCGCTTCTTCAGCTGCTCCCTTGCCGCGCGATTCTGCAACTTTTGCCGCGTCTTTCAAGTGCAGCAGTGCGTCGAACGTCGCCTTGATCACGTTGTGTGGATTCGAAGTCCCCAGCGACTTCGTCAACACGTTTTGAATCCCCGCAACCTCCATCACTGCGCGCACCGGGCCGCCCGCAATTAAGCCAGTTCCTTCAGGCGCGGGCTTCAGCAGCACCTGCCCCGAGCCATAGCGGCCGATCACCTGATGCGGAATGGTTGAGCCCTTCAAATTCAGCTTCACCATGTTCTTCTTGGCTTGCTCGATGGCCTTGCGGATAGCCATGGGAACTTCGCGGGCTTTGCCCATGCCGAATCCGGCGTGGCCGTTCTGGTCGCCCACAACGACGAGCGCCGAAAAGCTGAGATTTTTCCCGCCTTTCACGACCTTCGTAACTCGGTTGATCGAGACCACCTGATCTTTCAGGTTGGCCATGTTGGTGTCCATGTGCCGGCGGACGGAAAGAATGTCTTTGAGCTCTTGTTTCGCCATAAATTTTAGAACTTCAGGCCCGCCTCCCGGGCCGCTTCGGCTAGTGCCTGTATGCGGCCGTGATATTGGTAACCGCCGCGGTCAAAGACCACTTTATCGACGCCCTTGGCGCGGGCGCGCTCGGCGATCGCTTTCCCTACTACTTTAGATGCGGCAATGTTGCCGCCGCCCTTGATGAGCTTGCGGACTTCCTTGTCGAGCGAGCTGGCCGAGACGATCGTCCGAGCCGTGTTGTCGTCAATCACCTGCGCGCGAATGTGCTTCGTCGAACGGTGAACGCACAGGCGCGGGCGCTCGAGCGTGCCCGAAATCCTCTTGCGCATCCGCACGTGAATTCTCCGGCGGTGCGCCTCTCGCGATAATCTTCGAACGGGTGCTGCCACGCTGGTTCTCCTCCCCGGCTAAGCGGCCGCGGTCTTCGCGCCGGCCTTGCCGGCCTTCTTCTTCAGGCGCTCGCCAGTGATGCGAACGCCCTTCTGCTTGTACGGGTCCGGCGGGCGCAGCCGGCGCAAATTCGCGGCCACTTGCCCCACCCGGTTCTTGTCCGCCCCGGTGACGGTCATGTGCGTCTGCTTCTCGACGGTGATCGCTATGCCTTCTGGTATGGGGAACTCGATGGGATGCGAATACCCCAGTGCCAAAACCACGTTCTTGCCTTTCACTTCCGCGCGATAGCCGACGCCCACGATGTCGAGATCCTTCATGAATCCGGTGGTGACGCCGGTGACGGCGTTCGATACCAGCGCGCGCGCCAGGCCATGCAGAGCGCGTTGGTCCTCAGACTCACGCTTGGCAACGAGTGTGCTGTCCTTCTGCTCGAAGTGAATCCCACGCGGCAGCGGCACAGTCATTTTCCCCTTGGGGCCCTGCACTTCCACAGTGCCGTCCTTGATTTGAACTTTCACGCCGGACGGGACCGGAATTATTTTGTTTCCAATTCGCGACATGGCTCTATCGGTTCCTCTTGTTTTCGAACTTCTCTACCAGACTTCGCACATCACTTCGCCGCCCAGGCCCGCTTTGCGGGCCGATTGGCCGGTCATCAAGCCGCGCGGCGTGGACAGAATCGAGATCCCCATTCCGCCGACAACCGGCCGGATACCGGTCTTGCCGGTGTAGCGGCGTGACCCCGGCCGCGAGACGCGCTTCAGATCGGTGATCACGCTGCGACGGTCCGGCGTGTAGCGCAGGAAGACGCGCAGAGTCTTCTTGCCCTTTTCTTCCACCACTTTGTAATTCGACAGATAGCCCTCGTCCTTCAGGATGCGCGCCACCTCCACCTTCAGCTTCGAAGAGGGCAGGTCAACACGCGGGTGTTTCGCCTTTGCGGCATTGCGAATCCGCGTCAGCAAATCAGCAATCGGATCAGTGGTCATTCGTTGTTCCTCAAACATTCCTTACCAACTGGCTTTCACCACGCCCGGAATTTCTCCCTTGAGCGCGTGGCCGCGGAAACAGATGCGGCACATTTCAAACTTGCGGAGGAATCCGCGCGGGCGGCCGCAGATCCGGCAGCGGTTGCGCTTGCGGATCTTGAACTTCAGCTTCCGCTTCATTTTTGCGAATTGACTGGTGCGCGCCATGCTCGCTGATTCTCCTTACGCCCGGAAGGGCACGCCGAGCAGCTTCAGCAGCTCGCGCCCCTCTTCATCGTTGCGGGCCGTGGTTGTAATCGTGATGTTCATGCCTTTGATTTTGTCCACGCGCGTGTAATCGATTTCCGGAAACACGAGCTGATCTTTCAATCCAAGCGTGTAATTGCCGCGGCCGTCGAAGGAATTCGGCGGCAAGCCTTTGAAATCGCGCACGCGCGGAAGCACGATCGCGGACAAGCGATCGAGGAACTCATACATCCGTTCGCCGCGGAGTGTGACCATGCAACCAATGGGCATGCCCTTGCGAATCTTGAAATTCGCGATGGACTTTTTCGCGCGCGTGATCACCGGCTTCTGCCCGGTGATCTGGCCCAGCTCGGCGGCGGCTGTGTCGAGCAGCTTCACGTTGGCGCTCGCTTCACCCAGACCGATATTGACCGTCACTTTCTTCACGCGCGGCACGGCCATGCTGTTCTTGAAGCCAAAGCGCTTCGCCAGCGCCGGCATGGCTTCCTTGCGGTACTTGTCATGCAAACGAGTGATCATTCTTTCCGTGCCTCTTCGAGCTCTTAATTTTCAAATGTCGTGTTGCACCGGCGGCAGGTGCGCACTTTCGTGCCGTCTGGCAGCGCCGTATGCCCCACGCGCGTATGCTTCCCGCATCCCGGGCAGACCAGCATTACGTTCGAAACGTTTAGCGGGCCTTCCTTTTCCAGAATGCCGCCCTTGATATTCTTCGACGGGTTCGGGCGCGTGTGTTTCTTGATGATGTTCGCGTGCTCGACCGTCACCGTGCGCTTCAGGCGGTTCACCGAAAGCACTTTTCCGGTCTTGCCCTTCGACCGGCCGGACATCACTTTCACCACGTCGCCGTGACGAATCCCGAGCGGCGCCGGCTGTTCGTTGATTTCTCTCATCGCTACCACACTTCCGGAGCCAGCGAGACGATCTTGGTGAACTTCTTGTCGCGCAGCTCTCTGGCGACCGGGCCGAAAACGCGCGTCCCGATCGGTTCGTTCGCATCGTTAATCAATACCGCGGCATTATCATCAAACCGGATGTAGGTTCCGTCTCTGCGCCGCTGTTCTTTTCTCGTGCGTACCACCACTGCTTTTACCACCGTGCCCTTCTTTACCTGGCTGTCTGGCGTCGCTTCCTTCACCGAGGCGGTGATGACGTCGCCTAGCCCGGCGATCAGCCCCGCATCTCCTCCGACGGGGAGGATGCAGGTCAACTGGCGCGCGCCGGAATTATCGGCCACCGTCAGCCACGTGCGCATCTGAACCATATTCGTGCTCCCTTATCCCTTCGCGTTGCTCGTGGCTCAGGCGACGCGCGTGGAACGCGCGATCACTTCCTTGAGCCGCCACCGCTTCAGCTTCGAAAGTGGCCGCGTGGAAACAATTCTTACCGTGTCACCCACGTGAGCCTCTCGGGCCTCATCGTGCGCGTAATACTTCTTCGCAAAGCGGACCACCCTCTGGTAGAGCGGGTGCCGCGTGGTGCGGGTCACCTTGACGACGATGGTCTTCGCCATCTTCGCGCTGGTCACCACGCCGACCACTTCCTGCCGCGCTCCGCGTTCCGGGGCGCTCGCTTTCATAACTGCCGCTTCATTAGCCATTACGCTTTCCTCAATTCGGTCTCGCGCAGCAATGTCTTTACTCGCGCCAGATCACGCTTTGCTTCGCGCAGTTTCTTCAAGCCTTCTGCCTGGCCCGTCGAAAGCTGGAAGCGCAGGCGGAAGATCTGTTCGGCCAGCTCGCGCTGCTGCACTTCAAGTTCGTTTGGATTCATCTCGCGGTATTTCTCGGCACGCCGCGCCATCAGAGTTCCTCCGCCCGGCTGACGAACTTCGTCCGGATCGGCAGCTTGTGCGCCGCCAATTTCATCGCTTCCGTTGCCGCTGCCAGGTCCACGCCCGCCATTTCAAACATCACGCGTCCCGGCTTCACCACCGCCACCCAGTGCTCCGGTGGTCCCTTACCCTTACCCATACGAGTTTCCGCGGGCTTCTTCGTGAACGGCTTGTCCGGAAAAATGCGGATCCAGAGTTTCCCGCCGCGCTTGATGAATCGTGTGATCGCCACCCGCGCCGCTTCAATTTGCCGGTCGGTGATCCACGCCGGCTCGAGCGCTTTTAATCCGTAATCGCCAAACGCCAGCGAGCCGCCGCGCCACGCTTTCCCACTGCGCCGGCCGCGCTGCTGCTTGCGGTACTTCACCTTTTTCGGCATCAACATGATTTTTCGCCTGTTCCCTTAAGCTTCCGTCGCCGGCCCCGGCTTCGCGCGCTGGGGGATCTTTTCGCCTTGATAAATCCAGCACTTCACGCCAATCACGCCGTACGTCGTGTGCGCTTCCGCCGTGCCGTAGTCGATGTCGGCGCGCAGCGTTTGCAGCGGCAGACGCCCCTGCAGGTACCATTCCTTGCGCGCGATTTCCGCGCCGTTCAAACGGCCCGCCACGCGGACCTTGATTCCTTTGCATCCGAAGCGCAGCGCCGAATCCACTGCTTTGCGCATGGCACGCCTAAAAGCCACGCGCTTCTCGAGCTGCAACGCAATCGACTCAGCGACGAGTTGCGCGTCCAGCTCAGGACGATGCACTTCCTGGATATCGATGTGTACTTCCCGCTTGGTGCGCTTCTGCACTTCCACCTTGAGCTTGTCGATTTCCGAGCCCTTGCGCCCGATGATGATCCCGGGACGCGCCGTATAAATGCGCACCACCAGCTTGTTGGCCGCGCGCTCGACGTCAATGGTGCTGACGCCTGCTGACTTCAGCTTGTCCTTCAACTGGCCGCGGAGCACAACATCTTCATGCAGCAGGTCGGCATAATCGCGCTTCGCAAACCAGCGGGACTTCCAGGCCTTGTTGTAGCCGAGCCGGAATCCGTATGGATGTGTTTTCTGTCCCAAACGAGCCTCCTACTTCTTTTTCTTCGGTTTCCGCGCTTGCTGGGCGCGCTTTTCAAGAGCCTTGCGGGCCTTGCGTACCGCGCCCTTCACGCCTTTTGATGCCTCTGCTTCGGCCACTGCCGCCGCGGCACGATCCGCCGCCGCGCGGTGATGCTCGGCCACTTCCACAACGATGTGGCTGGTGCGCTTCACGTACCGGAAGCCGCGGCCCATCGGTGCGGGGCGCAGACGCTTCCAGCGCGGCCCTTCATTCACGAAACAGCGCGTGACGAACAATGCGTCCACATCGAGCGATTCGCCGGAATCTTCCGCTTTGCGTTCCGCATTGGCGATGGCGCTGCGCAGCGTCTTTTCCACTTCTTTGGCCACGCGCTTCTTTGTGAAGCGCAATGTCTGCAGCGCATCTTCCGCGCGCTCGCCGCGGATCAAGTCAATCACCAGCCGCGCCTTCTGTGGCGACACGCGGATAAACCGCGCCATCGCGACGCCTTCAATCTGACCCTGAGTTTGTGAAGCGGTTGCCATCGCGTTTTCCCTTTATGCCTTTGGTGCCGGTGCCGACCCGCCGCCCGCTGGCGCCGCTCCCGCTGCTCCTGGAGCCGGCGCGCCGGCCGCTGCAGCCGCCCTCTCGAGGGCCGCTTTCACGGCGTGGCCTTTGAACGTGCGCGTCGGCGCGAACTCGCCGAGTTTGTGCCCCACCATCTGCTCCGTGATGTACACGGGAATGAATTTCTTCCCGTTGTGCACGGCGATGGTGTGGCCGATTAGCTCGGGCAGAATCGTCGAGCGGCGCGACCACGTCTTCACCACTTTCTTCTCGTTTCGCGTGTTCAGCGCTTCCACCTTGGCACGCAGATGGTCGTCAATGAACGGTCCCTTTTTCAGCGAGCGCGGCATCGGTCTACCTACTCCTCCACCCGGCGCAGCTTCACCCACTGCGCGCGGCGAACTTTGCGGAAACCTCGCACCGGCCCGGAAACGCGGTGCGACAACGGGCAGAAAGGACATACGAAGCGAGTCCCCTGCGCGTTCGGAATCTTCTCGACTATCACTGCCCATCCGGCCTTGCACAAACGGAACATTACCTGGGGTGGGGGCGTGAGCTTCGAGAAAGTCTTCACCACTGGCTTCGCTGCACGTCGCGGAACTGATTTCCGCGCACGTGTCGCACGCCGTGGTGCACGTCGAGACGTTCGAGTGGCTGTCATATGGTTACTCTCTATTCCCCGCCGCGCCGGGTTCATTTTTACTGCTTTACCCTGAGATTCCCGACTTCAGGAATCGAAGGGTGCTCCTTCCTGCTACGGCTTTCGCCGTTCTACGATCATCCGGTCGCTCGGACGCTTCTTGCGCGTCTTGGCGCCCAGTGTCGGAAATCCCCAGGGAGTTTGCGGGTGATTGCCCTTCACGCGGCCTTCACCGCCGCCGTGCGGGTGATCCACCGGGTTCATTGCCACGCCGCGCACCGTTGGACGCTTGCCGTGCCAACGTGTGCGGCCCGCCTTCCCGTAGGTCACATTTTCATGATCCAGATTGCCAAGCTGGCCGACTGTGGCCATGCAATCCACGCTGAACTTTCTTACTTCGCCCGATGGCAGCTTGATCAGCGCGATGTCGCCCTCTTTGCTCAGCAGTTGTGCAGCTCCGCCGGCTGAACGAACCACCTGCGCGCCCTTGCCGGGATAAAGCTCCAGGTTGTGCACCATCGTGCCGGGCGGAATGTGCCGAATTGTTAGTGCGTTCCCGGGCAGAATGTCTGCACCCTCGCCGTTCTGCACCGTCATGCCCACTTCCAGGCCCACCGGGTGCAGGATGTACCGCTTTTCGCCGTCCGCATAGTGCAGCAGCGCGATTCGCGCCGAGCGGTTCGGATCGTATTCGATGGCTGCCACTTTCGCCGGGATTCCCGTCTTGTCGCGCCGGAAATCGATCGAGCGGTAACGCCGCGCATGTCCGCCGCCGCGGTGCCACGACGTCACTTCGCCGTGATCGTTGCGCCCGCCGGTGCGTTTCTTCGATTCAGTCAGTGACTTTTCCGGCGTTTCCTTCGTGATCTCGCTCTTGTCGAGCATGGTCAGGAAGCGCCGCGACGGTGTGTATGGTTTGAATGTTTTCAGTGCCATTGTTGCCTCTTGCCTCAAAGAGGGCGTTTCCGCCCCCGAACCTCGCCGGGACTAAATATTCTCGGCGTACTCGATCATTTTTTCGCCGGGTGCCAGCTTGACGTACGCTTTCTTCCAGTCGCGCCGGTAACCTTCGGCGCGGCCGCGGCGGCGAAACTTCCCGTGAAAATTTGCCGTGCGCACGCGGTCCACCTTTACCTTGAACACGCGCTGCACCGCTTCCTTAATTTCCGTCTTCGTGGCATCCGCGACGACTTCGAAGACCACGGTGTGCTGCGTCTCTTTTACGCCGAGACCCTTCTCGGTGATGATGGGACGCCGGATCACTTGATAGAGCCTGCTCGCCATTGCCTAACCCTTCTTCGCCTTGGGCTTTGCCTTCGGCTTATCTTTTTTCCCTGCCGCCTTTTTCGCGGCTTTGGGCGCGGCGGTTCTTGCCGGCGCTTTCGCTTCCGTGCCCTTTTCCGCTGCTGCTTTCCTCGCTGGCGCGGGCTCAATCTGCACGGGCACTTCCGGCTTGGTGGACGAAAGCGCGCGGCTCAGCCTTGTGGCCGCTTCGCGTGAGAGCATCAAATGGTCGTGCCGCATCAAGTCGTACGTTTCAAGTCCCGAGGGAGCAACCAGCGTGACGCCCTCGATATTCCGGCTGGCGCGCTCGAGATTCACGTTCGCGCCGCTTTCGACCAGGAGAATCGTCCGCGTATCTTTATCGAGCTTTGAGAGCTGCTCGCGAAACGCTTTCGTCTTATGCGACTCGAGCTTCCAGCCCTCCACGATCGTCAGCTTTTGCTCCGCTAGCTTTGCCGAAAGCGCCGAGCGCAGCGCGCCCAGGATCATTTTCTTCGGCAGCGCGTAATCGTATTTGTGCGGCGTAGGCCCGTGGACAGTGCCGCCGTGGCGCCAGAGCGGTGAACGGATGGAGCCGATTCGCGCCCGGCCCGTTCCCTTCTGTTTCCACAGCTTCTTTCCTGAGCCGCTCACTTCGCTCTTGTCTTTCGTCTTGTGCGTTCCGGCATGGCGCCCCGCGAGATAGTGCCGCACGGTTTCGTGCAGCAGGTTCTGGTTCACCTTCACGCCGAACACATCGTCGGCCAATTCAATTTTGCCGACTGTCTTGCCTTCGAGATTTTTCACTTCCGCAACGGGCATGGTCGTTTTCTCTTTACTTGGCCGACTTGGCCTTGCGAATCAGAATGTAGCTGCCCGCCGGGCCGGCCACTGCGCCGCGCACCAGCAGCAGATTTTCATCAATGTCAATTTTCACCACGCGCAAATTTTTCGACGTCTTGCGCTCATTTCCCATGTGTCCCGGGAAATGCTGGCCGGGCCAGACACGCGACGGGAACGAACTCGCGCCGATGCCGCCCGGAGCGCGATGGAACATCGAGCCGTGGCTCGCGTCGCCGCCGCGGTAGTGCCAGCGCTTCACGCCACCCGCAAATCCCTTGCCCTTGCTCACCCCGGTGACGTCCACAAGCTCGCCGACCTTGAAGCCGTCAACCAACACGCGGTCGCCCGCCTTCGATTCGTCTTTCGAGTCCTCGATGCGGACCTCGCGCATGTAGCGCAAGGGCGCCACGCCGGCCTTCTTGAAGTGGCCGGTCAGGGGCTTGGTGACGCGTTGCGGCTTGATGAATTCTACCAAGCCGAGCTGTACCGCGTCGTACCCGTCCTTATCTTTCGTCCGCCGCTGCACCACCACGCACGGGCCTGCCTGCAATACCGTGCAAGGCACTGCCGTGCCGTCGTCGGCGAACACCTGCGTCATTCCTAGTTTGATTCCGAGTATTCCAGTGACTGCCATTTCGTTCGCTCTTTCCTTCTCTATTTACCGTGCTGCTTCGCTTGATGCGCTATTCCCTGCCTTACTTGGTCGTATGCTCGCGTCCGAACGCCTTGATCTCCACGTCCACGCCCGGCGGCAGATCCAGCTTCATCAGCGCGTCCACCGTGTCCGGCGTCGGTTCGAGAATGTCGATCAGCCGCTTGTGCGTGCGCATTTCGAATTGCTCGCGCGATTTCTTGTCCACGTGCGGTGAACGCAGCACCGTCCAGCGGTTAATCACCGTGGGCAGCGGAATCGGCCCGGCCACTTCCGCGCCGGTGCGTTTTGCCGTCTCGACAATCTCTTTCGTGGATTGATCGAGGATGCGGTGATCGTAAGCCTTCAAACGAATCCGAATTTTTTCTCCGTTGGGCATGGGTTACTCGATGATCTCGGCGACGGCGCCGGCTCCGACCGTGTGGCCGCCTTCGCGAATCGCGAACCGCAACCCCTTCTCCAGCGCCACCGGCGTGATCAAACTGATCTCGCACGATATATTGTCTCCCGGCATCACCATCTCCACGCCTTGGGGCAGCTTCACGTCGCCCGTCACGTCCGTGGTGCGGAAATAAAACTGCGGCCGGTAGCCTGTGAAGAACGGCGTGTGCCGCCCGCCCTCTTCCTTCGTCAACACGTACGCTTCCGCCTTGAACTTCGTGTGTGGCGTGATCGAGCCCGGCTTGCACAGCACTTGCCCGCGCTCCACTTCATCTTTTTCCGTACCGCGCAGCAGCAACCCGACGTTGTCTCCCGCAATCCCTTCGTCCAAAAGCTTGCGGAACATTTCCACGCCTGTGACCGTCTTCTTCATCGTCGGACGGAAACCCACAATCTCAATTTCCTCGCCCACCTTCACCTTGCCGCGCTCGATCCTGCCCGTCACCACCGTCCCGCGGCCGGAGATCGAAAAAATATCTTCAATCGGCATCGCGAACGGCTTGTCCACATCCCGTTGCGGCAGCGGAATGTTCTTGTCCACCGCTTCCATCAACTCCAGTATCGTCTTCTCCCACTTCGCGTCGCCTTCGAGTGCTTTCAACGCTGAGCCGCGCACGACTGGTACCGCATCGCCCGGGAATTGATAGGTCTTCAACAGCTCGCGCACTTCGAGTTCGACAAGCTCGAGCAGTTCGGGATCTTCCACCACATCGCACTTGTTCAGAAACACGACGATGTATGGCACGCCCACCTGCCGAGCCAGAAGAATGTGCTCGCGTGTCTGCGGCATCGGACCGTCCGTCGCCGCCACCACCAGAATCGCGCCGTCCATCTGCGCCGCCCCTGTGATCATGTTCTTGATGTAGTCCGCGTGTCCCGGACAATCGATGTGCGCGTAGTGGCGGTTGGCCGTCTCGTACTCCACGTGCGCCACCGCAATCGTGATGCCCCGCTCGCGCTCTTCCGGCGCGTTGTCGATCGAATCGAACGCCCGGAATTGCACCTTCG
>JBOGMZ010000012.1:0-87560 GCA_050746945.1 Candidatus Acidiferrales bacterium
TCCCGACACTCTATCTGAGTGTCACCAATCATTCTGAACGAGAACAGTGTTGACGCAAGTGCTTGCAGGACTATGAGAAACGTTCTAAAACCGCCGTGAGTCTCCCGCCGCTTGCACCGTGGGTCGCGCCCGCGCGCTAATCATAATGATACGTGGGAATGTCGCACTCCGGGGATTAACTGCGGCAAAAATCTCAGATACGGATTTTCTGCTATCGGGCGATACTTTTCGTGGGAGGAGCTTTAAATCCACCTGCGAGCACTCTGGCATCGAAGCCGTGGGGGCGCCGCCGAGGTCTCACTCGATCCAAGGCGACGGTAGTGGTGCCTTCAAGCGACTTCGTCGGCCGCGTCCAGGGGGTTGTGCCGGAAATCGTTGCTCACACAAAAACTTAGTGTGTTTCCAGTCTGTTGAAGCTCTCAATCAAGCCCGCCAACTGACGTGGTATTGAAAATCTCAATGGTGGTTGCGGCGCCGGACGTCCGTCAAGTATCTGCCAGGTGTCCCTCGAGTCCGTAAACTGCTCGCCTGCCCCGTCAGGATTACCGAGCGTCAGGGACGCTACACCCGCCTACTGGTCGTTTCTGGCGCTCTTCACGTCTTGCCGCAACTGCATGGATAACACAACATACTCGCGCTCCTTTTGATCGCCCTCGGGAACGCGCAAATACATTTTGTCCTTGTGGATCCGAAACTGAACTGCTTCGCCTACCGGCAGGAGCACAGGATGCTTGTCGTCCTTGGGCCGGATGCGATAGGTCAGATGCTCCGCCTGCATAACGTATTCCTGACAGAGGACTTCTTGAGTTTTCTTGTGGGCAGAATCCGTACCCAAGATTTCTCCCGTGACGGATTTTCCAGCTTTCTCAGAATAGCCGCAGGCTGCGGACTCCATCGACAAGAGCAAACCCTTTTCGTAAGACGGGGGATCCTTCGCCAAAGTTGCGGGAGCCACCGTTAGAACCAAAACAACGAGTGCCATTCCAACTTTCACAGCGCACCTCCCAGAGAGTCCTTGCCTAATGCTACCCAATAAGGGTTTTCGTGAGTCTGTTTTGATAGAGTTTCTTTCCATGTCGTGAACTGTACGAAAGTACAGGTAAGGGCTCAGGTTCGGTTTTGATTTCCTCCCGCAGTACTTTGGTACTGTTGTCAGAAATTCCCACAAACGCGGACGATCTATCGACAGGCGCGATGATCACGGCTAGGTTAGATCGAGACTGCGTATATGTGTGCAGATCACAACCTGTTGCAAGTTCGCGAGCTGAACGTCCAATACTGTTCTGGTGAAGGAATCAGGCATCAAGCAGTTGAAGGCGTCAGTTTCGATATCGGCCCGGGCGAGGTGGTAGGGCTGATGGGCGAATCGGGCTGTGGCAAGACCACCATTGCGCTGAGCCTGCTTGGTCTGCTGCCGAATGGCGGCGCCCGCTCGTCCGGCTCGATCCAGTTTCGTGGCCAAGAATTGCTCGCTCTGAACGAGCGTGCATACCAAAAAATTCGCGGCGCCGGAATTTCGATGGTGCACCAAGAGCCCGGCAATTCACTGAGCCCCGTATTACGCGTGGGGGACCAAGTTACGGAGGTAATGAACGCGCATCGGGATTGGAGCTGGAAGCGCTGCCGAGCGGAAGCGGAGTCGCTGATTGCGCGCGTGGGCCTTCCGGGAACGGACAGGATTTTTTCCGCGTATCCGCACCAACTGAGCGGTGGACAGCTCCAGCGCATTGTTCTGGCGCAGGCTTTGGCTTGTGAGCCGGCCATTCTGGTCGCCGACGAGCCAACTGCTTCGCTGGATGCGCGCAGTCAGGCCTCGTTCCTGGTTCTGCTCCGAGAATTAAAAGAACAATTCGGCCTTGGGATTCTGCTCATCAGCCACACTCCTGAAATTCAGGCAAGCCTGGCGGACCGACTGCTCGTGATGAAAGATGGGCAAATCGTGGAGGAAGGGAGCTTCGGCCAACTCTACCGGAGGCCTACACATCCCTACACGCGCACGATGCTGCGGCGCAAATCGGTGGCGGAGGGGAATGCCGAGCCCAGGCAGGAATTGGTTGCTCACGGGGAGCGGGTGCGATGAACGATCAGCCACTGCCGCTTGTGCGTGTGCTCTATTTCGCGAAAAGCTATGAGCAACGGCGACCACTATCGAAGGCGAAATTTACGGTTCAAGCCTTCAACGGTGTGAACCTGACGATCAATCGCGGCAAGACTCTCGCTCTGGTCGGAGAGTCGGGCGCGGGGAAGTCGAGCTTGGCGCGCTGTCTCGCTCTGCTGGAGACGCCTACGAGCGGTGAGCTCTGGCTTGATGGTTTAAATTTGCTTACCTTCGGCCGCCGGCAAGTTTCGGTGATGCGCCGCCAGATCCAATTGATTTTTCAGGACCCCGTGTCCGCACTGAATCCCCGGCTGAGCGCTGGCGAAATTGTCGCCGAGCCACTTTTGATTCAGAAGGAAGGGACGAAAACGGAACGAAGGCAGCGTGCGCTGGAGTTGATGGACCAAGTGGGATTGCCACGGAATTCGGAGCGCAAGCTGCCACACGAATTCAGCGGAGGCCAGAAACAGCGGTTGGCCATTGCGCGCGCGCTGACGCTTCATCCAAAACTTCTGATCTTCGACGAAGCTCTATCCAACCTTGACATCGCCAATCAGGAACAGATTCTGAAGCTCTTGAGCGACCTCCAGACGGAGCACTCGCTCACGTACCTGCATGTCTCTCATGATCTGCGTCTGGTTTCGCAATTTGCCGACGAAATCGCCGTGATGCATGAGGGGAAAATTGTCGAGCAGGAGGAGGCGCCCGAGCTTTTCGCCCGACCGAAACATTTGTATACGCAGGAACTGCTCGCTGCCATGCCATCGCTTGAGTCCATCTGCGAGGAGCGCTTCGCCTAAACGATGACCACGAAATATATCAGTCGGCGGCTCATCCATGCAGCGCTCTTGCTGCTGGTAATCTCATTTCTGTCGTTTGCGCTGGCGCAACTGGCGCCCGGCGACTACTTCGATGAGATGCGGCTGAACCCGCAGATTTCACCGCTGACGATAGACGGGCTTCGGTCGGAATACGGCCTCGACCGGCCCTTTCCCGTTCGCTACGGGCTCTGGTTGGAGTCGGTGTTTAAGGGGCAATTCGGTTTTTCGTTCGCGTCCGGCGGGGCGGTGGGCCCGCTGTTGCGAGTGCGCGCACGAAATACGTTGCTGTTAACGTGCAGCGCGGCTTTGCTTGCCTGGGGGATGGCGATTCCAATGGGAATGTGGAGCGCTTTGAAACGTGGCCAGTGGATCGATCGTGTCTGCGGCGTGGCCACGTCCACGCTTCTCACGATTCCTGAACTTCTTTTTTTCCTGTGTTTGCTACTGCTCACGGTTCGCACCGGCTGGTTCCCAGCGGGGGGAATGATCTCGGCGGGGAATGACGGGCTGAATAGTTGGAAGAGCGCGAGAGACATCGCATTTCATTTGCTGTTGCCGGCATTTGGGCTGGCGATTGTCACCGTGCCCGCGTTAATCCGGCACATCCGGTCGGCGATGATTGAGGCGCTGGAATCGCCATTCGTTCGAGCCGCACGAGGTCACGGGATCTCCCGCATGCGCTTGCTTTTCCGTTATGCGCTCCCCGTGGCTGCCAATCCGCTCATCTCGCTGGCGGGACTTTCGGTGGCCACGATGCTGAGCGCGTCGCTACTGGTGGAAGTAATCATGAGCTGGCCGGGGCTGGGGCCGTTGATGGTGGAGGCGATTCTGACGCGAGACGTTTATGTGGTGATCGGGATCGTGATGCTGTCCTCGCTGTTCCTGGTGGCTGGGAACCTGCTCGCAGACTTGCTGTTGTTCGCGAGCGATCCGCGGATACGGGTGGAGTGAACATTTGAAACCACAGCACAAAATTTGGGGCGCGGTGATCCTGCTGGCAGCGTTTCATGCGCTGATCCTGTTCGCGGGGTTCTTCGCGCCGTACAGTTTTACGACTCAGGACCGGCGCTTCCCGTTTGCTCCTCCCACCCGGCTGCATTTTTTCGATGGGGCAGGAAAATTTCACCTCCGCCCGTTCGTATATGGACTCAAGGACGACCCGGCACATTTTGGCGCGTATTTGACCGATACCACTAAGGCGTTTCCATTACGTCTGCTCGAACCCGGCGCACCCTACAGGCTGGCAGGTATCTTTTCTGCTCGAGTTCACCTGTTTGGTGTCGAAGAGCCGGGGCGTGTTTTCCTGATGGGCAGCGATGCGTATGGACGGGACCAGTTCTCGCGGTTCCTGTACGGTGGCCGGATATCATTGCTTGCTGGTTTGCTTGCCGCGGCCATCGCCGTGTTTCTCGGAATCGTCGTTGGAGGACTTGCGGGATTTTACGGCGGCTGGATTGACAATCTGCTGATGCGCGGCGGTGAACTCTTCCTGGCGTTGCCCTGGCTCTATCTCTTGTTTGCGGTGCGGGCTGCGTTGCCGCTGCACGTTACGGATGCGCAGGTTTTCCTGTTGCTCGTCGCCGTGATGGGACTAATCGGGTGGGCGCGGCCTGCCCGGCTGATTCGCGGAGTTGTGCTGAGCGCGAAGGAACGCAATTTTGTGCTCGCGGCGCGCGGCTTCGGAGCTTCGGATAGTTACCTGCTCCGGCGCCACGTGCTGTCGCAGGCGGGCGGCGTGGTGTTGACGCAGGCCGCTTTGCTGATTCCCCAGTACGTTCTCGCCGAGGTGACACTGACGTTCTTGGGGCTCGGTGTGGGCGAGCCGATGCCGAGCTGGGGAAGCCTGCTCGGATCGCTCGAGCACTACTATGTGCTTTCCTCGTACTGGTGGATGTATTTGCCGGCGCTTCTCCTGATACCCCTCTTCCTCGCATTTTACACCGCGGCCGATGCGCTGCAGGAACGCCAGAAAACCGTCCCGCTGTAAAAACAGATAAATCTCTGTTAAGAGTTGGTGCATGGCAAAAGTTGCCACATCGGTGCGTGCTGCCGCGGCGCTCTGGCTAGTCATTCTCTGCGCGGTTTTCTGCCGGCCCCTGGCCTCGGCGGGTGTGACCGAAGAAGTGATGGTCACGGAGAATCCCGTAGGGCACAGCGGCGGCAGACTCGTTGTCGGGTTGCGATCAGAACCGAA
The DNA here is from genome assembly GCA_050746945.1 of Candidatus Acidiferrales bacterium. Classification (GTDB taxonomy): domain Bacteria; phylum Acidobacteriota; class Terriglobia; order Acidiferrales; family UBA7541; genus Palsa-295. The sequence goes on from JBOGMZ010000012.1 coordinate 5,114, forward strand.
GACTTTGAATCCAGTGCTGGCAGCAGACGCTACGTCTCGGGACGTGATTCGCTGCATGACTTCTGATCTGATCCATATCAATCGCGAGTCGCTGAAAACGGAAGCGGCGCTCGCGAAATCGTGGAGCGTTTCGAAAGATGGAAGAGAATACACACTCCATATCAGGAGGGGTCTGCGCTTTTCGGATGGCCAGCCCTTCAACGCCGACGATGTTGTCTTCAGTTTTCAGTTGTACCTGGACGAGAAAAACCATTCTCCGCAGCGGGATCTTCTGGTGATTGCCGGGAAGCCGATTGATTTGCAAAAAGTGGACGACTACACGGTTCGCTTCGAATTGGCGAAACCTTACGCGGCGGCCGAGCGGATTTTTGACGGGCTTGCCATTCTTCCGCGTCACCTGTTGGAAGATGCGTATCAGAAGGGAAATTTTGCACAGGCATTGAGCGTTTCGATGCAGCCGGGCCAGTTCGCAGGGCTCGGCCCGTTCCGGTTGAAAGAATATGTTCCGGGGCAGCGCGTGGTTCTGGAAAAGAATCCGTATTACTGGAAAAAAGATCGTGCGGGAAACCGGCTGCCGTATCTCGATGAGGTGGTTTTTCTTTTCGTGCCGAATGAAGACGCACAAGTGGTTCGCTTCGAGGCCGGGGAGACAGATTTGCTCAGCCGGTTTAGCGCGGAGAATTTTCCCGTTCTGGAAAAGCAGCAAGCGACCAAAGGCTACCACTTATATGACCTGGGAGCGGGACTCGAATACAACTTTCTATTTTTCAATCTGAACGATCTCTCGGGTAAGGGGCATCCGGAAATCGCAAAGAAGCAGGCCTGGTTTCAGGATGTGCGATTCCGGCAGGCTGTGTCGGCGGCTGTCGACCGCGAGAGCATCATTCGCCTGGTGTATCAAGGACGCGCAACCCCTTTGTGGGGGAGCGTGACGCCCGGGAACAAGCTCTGGATAGACAACACGATTCCCCACCGGGTTCGATCGCTCGACCGGGCGCGGCAACTACTGCAATCGGCGGGATTTTCGTACAAGAGCGATGGAACGCTGGTTGATTCGCGCGGCACCGCAGTCGAGTTCTCAATTCTCACGAGCTCCTCAAATGCCCAGCGCCTGAAAATGGCGACGCTGATTCAGGACGACCTCAGTCATCTGGGAATGAATGTGCACGTTGTCTCGCTCGAATTCCGGGCCATGATTGACCGGCTGTTGAATACGGACGATTACGAAGCGGCGCTGATGGCGTTGGTGAGCGGCGATGCTGATCCGACGCCTGAAATGAATGTCTGGCTCTCGAGTGGAGAAACACATCTGTGGCATCCCAGCCAAGAAAAGCCGGCGACGCCATGGGAGGCCGAGATCGACCGCCTGATGGAACAGCAAATGGTCACGCTTGACTACACGAAACGGAAGCAACTGTATGACCGGGTTCAGGAAATTGCCGCGGAGAATCTTCCGATTATTTGCCTGGCAAGCCCCAATATTCTGGTGGGAGCACGGGATCGCATCGGGAATTTCCGGCCCGCGATTCTAGATCCCTACACGTTGTGGAATATCGAGCAGCTCTATATCCGTTAGTTTGGCGAGTACAAGCGAAATGGTTCCACAGAAGACCGCAACCCTCGCGGAGCTGCAAGTGACGTGGCCGGACACTCGGCTGGTTCAGGAGTGCATTCGGGGCAACGAAGAGGCATGGTCCGCGCTGATCGACAGATACAAAAACCTCATCTACTCGATTCCCATTAAGTATGGTTTTACAGCGGATGATGCCGCAGATATTTTTCAGGCTGTTTGTCTGGAGCTGCTCGCGGAGCTGCCGAAGCTGCGGAAACCAAAGGCGCTGCCGAAGTGGATCATGCAAGTGGCAGCTCATAAATGCTTTCACCGGAAACGGCAGCAGCACCGGACGGAAGCGTCCGACCCGGAGGATAAGAAGCTGGATCGAAGCGATCCCCCGCGCGCCGAAGAAATTCTGCGGGAGGTGGAAGAGGAACAGAACCTGCGGCAAGCGATCTCAGAATTGCCGCCGCGTTGCCGTGAACTGGTGCACATGCTCTTCTACGAAGAGCCCTCCCGCCCGTACCAAGAGATCGCCGCTTCGCTGGGAATTGCAACAGGGTCGATTGGATTCATCCGTCAGCGCTGCCTGGAACGCTTGCGCAAACGGCTGGCCGACATAGGATTTTCGTGACGCCAAGGAAAAAACTACCGCCTCTTTCCGAAAAAAGTGTTCGGGAGCTTTCGGGGCTCGCCAACGATGCCAGCCGGGCGCGATATCTGGCTAAGCGCCGGAAGCTCTGGCATCGCGAAGTCGTGAAACAAGTGAACGAGGCGGTTCAAGCGAAGCTCCGTGTAGATCCTCAGCAAGCTCTCTCACTCGCCGAAGCCGCTGTAGCCATTGCGCGCAAATTGGGCAGCCAGGAACTGCTGGCCCGAAGCCTGCGGTCCAAGGCAAATGCTCTGTACATCATCGGTGACAATCAAAAGGCGCTCGAGTTTCACGCGCAGGCGTTGAGCATCTTTCAAAAAATTCGGAATGCGGAGGAAGAAGGCCGCACATTGAATTCCTCCATCCAGCCTTACCTGCTTCTCGGCGAATACGAGCAGGCATTGAAGGCCGCCGAGGGCGCAAGAGAAATCTTCCAACGCATCGGCGACCCTCGCCGGCTGGCCCATGTGGAAATCAATGTCGGAAATGTTTATCACCGCCAAGACCGCTTCGAGGAGGGCCTTGCGCACTATGAACGCGCCTACGAAATGCTGCTGCCGCTGCGCGATTCGGAGGGATTGGCGGTGGCGCTTTACAACATGGCCGTATGCCTGATCACGCTGAATGACTTTCCGCGAGCACTGGCTACTTATCAGCGCGCGCGGGAAATGTTTGTGCAACATGGAATGACGTTGCTAGTCACGCAAAGTGACTACAACATTGCCTACCTGTACTACCTGCGCGGCGAATACAGCCGGGCCATTGGCATGCTGCGCGCCACACGCGCAGAGTGCGAAAAGAATGGGGACGCTCACGTCCTGGCGCTCTGCTATCTGGATTTGTCTGAGATTTACCTGGAATTGAATCTCAGCACAGAAGCGAAGGAAATGGCGCATGAAGGGTCGATGCGATTCCAGAAGCTGGGGATGGGGTACGAGGAAGCGAAATGCCAGGCCTATGAGGCCATGGCATTCAGCCAACTCGGCAAACCGCTGCATTCTCTGGAACTGTTTGCGCAAGCGCGAGCCAAATTTGTCCGCGAGAAAAATCTGGTTTGGCCGTGGCTGATGGACCTCTATCAGGCGGTTGTTCTTTATAACGAAGGCCGCCTGTTTGAGGCGCGGCGACTGTGCGCTGGCGCGGCATCATTTTTCGACACCTCGTTTTTGCCCGGCAAAGCAGTCTTGTGCCATCTGTTAATGGCGCGACTTTCGCTACGAACCGGAGACATCGCGGCTGCTCACGCGGAATGCGAACGTGCTCAGAAAGGTTCGGCCAGGCTCGAAGCCCCAGTGCTTCGATACCAGGCGGAATTCCTGATGGGTCAGATCGAGCAGGCAACCGCTGATCCGCAGGGGGCCTACGATTCCTACCAAAGAGCGCGCGAAGCGCTCGAAACACTGCGAAGCAGCCTCCACGGGGAGGAACTGAAGATCGCTTTCATGAAGAACCGCCTCGAAGTGTACGAGTGCCTCGTTGAACTCTGCCTGAGCGGGGGCGGGAGGCAAGACTCGGCCGAGGAATCGTTCGGCTATATGGAGTTGGCGAAATCCCGGAATTTGGCAGAGATGCTCGTTCACCACGCGTACTCCCCAACGGTGATCGATTCAGGACAGAGCGAATTAGTGCGCCGGATCCGGGAGATGCGCGAAGAACTGAACTGGTACTACCGCCGCATCGAGCGTGAGCAATTGAAGGCGGAAGATCCGTCCCCGGAGCGGATTGAGAAACTTCAGAAAGAAGCGCTGGCCCACGAGAATGAGTTGCTGCGTGCCCTGCGCGAAGTGCCGACGACGCAATCGGACGCGGGCCTGACGTCAGATTCAGCCATCAGCACGCTGGAACACATTCGCGGCTGTTTGCCCGCGGACGCGGCGCTCGTCGAATACTTCAGTATTAAGGAACAGTTTGTGGCCTGCGTTTTGACGCATGAAAAACTGGAAATCATTCCGCTCACGCCCGTCTCGCGAATCGTCAACCTCCTTCGAATGCTGCATTTTCAAATTTCCAAATTTCGACTGGGTAAGGACTATGTCAAAGCATTCGAGAAATCACTACTCGCCGCCACACAAGCACACCTACAGGAGCTCTATGTCGAGCTCCTTGCCCCGTTGCGTAGCCGGCTGAACGCCCGTCATTTAGTGATCGTGCCTCATGGCCCGCTGCACTATGTTCCGTTTCACGCGTTGTTCGAGGGAGAGCGGTATTTAACAGATTCCTTCACGATGTCCTATGCGCCGAGCGCCAGCATTTTTGCCTTTTGCCAGCGGAAAAATTCGTCGGCGACTGGCCGGCCATTGGTTCTGGGTGTGCCGGACGCCCGGGCGCCGCTTATCCTGGATGAAGTTCAGTCCGTGGCGAAAATCATTGGGGAAGCGGAATTGATCGTTGGGGCTGAGGCGAACGAACAGGCGCTGCGCGAGAAGGGAGCTCAGCGCCGCCTGATTCATATCGCCACGCATGGCAGCTTCCGGCAGGACAACCCCATGTTCTCCGGGATCCGGCTGGGCACCGGGTACGTGAATCTCTATGATTTGTACCAGCTGAAACTGCAGGCTGAGCTCGTCACGCTGAGCGGTTGTGCCACGGGCCTGAATGTAGTTGCAGCCGGAGATGAATTGCTGGGCCTGATTCGCGGGCTGCTTTTTGCAGGCGCGCAATCGCTGCTGCTGACCCTGTGGGATGTAAACGACCGCAGCACGGCGGACTTCATGACTTGCTTTTACCGCCGTTTGCAGGGCGGCCAAAATAATGCTGCCGCAGTTCAGGGCGCGATGCTGGAGCTGCGGGAGCAGTACCCGCATCCCTATCATTGGGCGCCATTTACCCTCATTGGCAAGGTCTCCCTGTCTCGATCGTGAATTTTCGCTGCTTCCCTATATTTTCTCAGCGGTTCCGCACCCTTATGGACAGTTGATCGAGAGGCATGTGGCGCAGCCCTCTAACGGGGGCCGCCAAAAAAGTGCAAATTCGGGGGGATGGGATGAGGCATTACACGATTGAACGGTGGGCAGATTTTGCCCGAAACGTAGTGAAAGAGAGAGAGAAGAAAGAAATGCTGAGGCATTTGGAAAGCGGATGTAGGCAATGCGCAAGGCTGGTCGACACCTGGAAACAGGTGCGTGACGCGGCGCGGAGAGAAACTGCCTATCAACCGCCAAATTTCCTTGTCCGGAGCGTCAAGGGCATGGGTGCGATACACGGACTCAACAAGGATCGCCAGGCAAAGCTTTCGGTTGCCGAGCTGTTGTTTGACAGTTTCCGCAGCCCCATGCCCGCTGGCGTTCGGTCCGCTTCAGTAACTGCGCGGCAGATGCTCTTCGGCGCGGGGAATTATCGGCTGGACCTTCGCATCGAGCCTCTGGAAGACAGCGACAAAGTCGCCCTGCTGGGGCAGATTCTAAATTCCTCGGAGCCAGATGAGCCTATCGGCATCGTGGCCGTAGTCTTGAGGAGAGGTAACAAGGTGCTGGCGCAGTCCGTGACAAATCTGTTCGGAGAATTTGAATTGGAGTTTAACCTGGAAAATAGCCTCCAACTTCATGCCCATCTTCCGCAAGGTCAGGTGGTGCGGGTCCCTCTAGTGGAACCAATCGGAGACGTGGCCGCACGTGGTCCGGGAGCCGATGATTCCAGGGGGGTAACGCCCCCCTTTCGGAAGCCGAATAAAAGTACTAGGAAGAAAGTTTGATCGCAAAACTGCCAAATCGAGCCGAACGTACTATTGAGGCAATCAGGCGTCCTGGCAAAACTATTACCGGGACATTCTGTTGTGTGCGCGGCCATCAAGGCAGCAGGCAAAAGGAGCAGTTTCAACCATGAAGCGCTTAACCTGGATCGTCGCACTGTTGATCATTGGGCTCTGGGGCCAACCAGCCTCCGCCCAAGGACTCCTGGGCGGGGCACTAACCAGCCTCACCCAAACTCTAAATAATCTCATTTCGGGTCAACCGCACGGCGTCATTGTTCGTACGAACCTGGGCCAGGGCGGGCTTCAGAATGTCTGCCTATTGAATGGCTGCACGGTGGTGGGTAGTCTGGACGGCAACCAGAACGCTGTCTTTTTGGTCAAGCCTACCCAGCAAGGGCTGGTTCCGGATCTCCTGGCAGCGGTCCTGAGGCTTGTGGACGGGATACTGGACGCCGAGCCGGATCAGTCGCTGCAAATTCCACCGAACCCGACGAACCAGACGAATTCGAACACTCCTCCCGGGGGTTTGTGGGACAGGACTCCGGTGAACTATTACGGTGCGACAGTGCCGCACGGATACGTGAATCAACCCGCTACGCAGATTCTCCACTTGTCTCAGGCTCAAAGCGCTTTCCATGTGTGCGGATCAGGAATCGTCGCGGACATAGACACGGGCGTGGACCCGAATCATCCGGCACTGAAGAGCGTGCTCCTTCTGGGCTATGACTTCACACGAAACCTGACGGGCGGCTCGGAGATGAGAGATATCTCCCTGAGCTCGCCGCCGTCTTGCTCGACGTGCGCAGCAGCTTTTGTGAATCAGCATACCGCAGCCATGGTGGATCAACACACCGCTGCAATGGTGGATGGCAATGCGTATGCGGCATTTGGCCACGGAACCATGGTGGCCGGCGTGATTCACCTGGTGGCCCCGACTGCAAAAATTCTTCCGCTGAAAGCATTTCACGCTGACGGGACGGGAAATCTTTCTGATATTCTCCGCGCGCTCTACTACGCGGTGCAGAACAACGCAAAAGTGATCAACATGAGCTTCGATCTTTCTCAAAACTCGACGGAACTCGCAAATGCGATCAACTATGCCAATAGTCACAACGTGATCCTGGTGGCTTCTTCGGGCAACGATGGATTGAACGAGGTCGTCTACCCAGCAGCCTTTAAAAACGTGATGGGCGTAGCCTCGACGAACAATCAGGACCAGCGGTCAACGTTTTCAAACTACGGAAACCAGATCGTGTGGGTCGCCGCGCCCGGCGAAGCCATCATCACCACCTATCCATTCGGCTTCTATGCGGCTGGATGGGGAACATCCTTTAGCTCGCCTTTCGTGGCCGGAGCTTCCGACCTGATTCTGAATATGCAGCCCCAGGACGGACAATCCCAGGCGGCCTGGGCTGTCTCTCATGCCAAATGGGTGGCGCCTAATATGGGTTACGGCCGCATGGACATCTACTGGTCTCTGTGGTTTTTGAATCCGATCCAGCGTTTGCTCGACTCGGATTAATCCTGGACCTCATGATAAGTCCCATGACCCGTTCGCTGGGCACTTCAGACTTAGCGGCAGAAAATATGTCCGGAGTGGAAGTGCCCTGCTTCTTCTCAATCAACTCGAAAGAATCCTTCCAACTGCGGCCACTTGCTGGTTTGCGACTCAAGCAAATCGAGGAGCAATTGGTCGCACTGCGAACATCACTGATCTGCGCCTTCAATCAACTCCTGGATTTGAAGGACCTGAATACGGGAGTGCACAGCACCCGGCTTGCGGAGTGGGCGCTCCATGTCGGAGGAGAGCTCGGGCTGAGCGAGAAGGATTTGAAGGATCTGGAGGTTGCAGCTCTCTTGCATGACATCGGAAAGGTAGGGATTCCCGACGCCATCTTGAACAAACCGGGAAAACTAACGACTGAAGAATACGAGTTGATGAAAAAACATCCCGAGTACGGGTGGGCGGTTCTGCGGCAGGTGCCGGGAATGGAGCAGGCCAGTTTGCTGATTCTTCACCATCACGAAAGTTTCGACGGCAAAGGCTATCCCGGGGGACTGAGTGGTCAAGAAATTCCGGTCGGCTCCCGCATCGTTTCTGTAATCGATGCATTCGACGCCATGGTTTCGTCCCGCCCGTATCGGCAGGGTCTTCCATTCGAGGAAGCTGAACGCCGGCTTTTCGAGGCAAGTGGAACCCAGTTCGATCCGGACGTCGTCGCGCATTTTGTCCCCCTCGCTCGCGCAGAAATGTCGGCTGTGTTTGCCGCCGCGGGCACGTCAGTCTCCGCCGTTCTCTGAAGCTGTTTATTCATCTCTCCGATTTCACCGCGGCAAAGGCACAGTCCTGGTAGCACGATTTCTGGGAGTGTGTTACACCATCCCCGCCCAGGGGGCTTTCCCATTGATCAGCCTGGTCTCCATCATCGCTCTTGGATTTTTTCTCGGGATGCGCCATGCCACCGACCCGGACCACGTGATCGCCGTTACCACGATTGTTGCGCGGCATCGAAAAGTCGGTCATGCAGCGCTAATCGGGGCCTTTTGGGGGCTGGGTCACTCACTCACCATCCTCGTCGTCGGCGGCGGAATTATTCTCTTCGGCTGGGTGATTCCCGCTCGCATCGGCCTCTCTATGGAATTCTCCGTGGGTTTGATGCTCATTCTGCTCGGCATTTTGAATCTCACGGGAATGTTGCAGTGGATTCAAGGCGCGTTTTCTTTCGACAGCGCAAGCACGGGGACAATTCATTCCCACCCGCACAGTCACGGTGATTACATTCACACTCACCCTCATCGGCATGATCCCGAAGCTCATCCACACCCACCAACGAAGACTCCGCTCAATTGGTTCGACCAACGTTTCGGCAGCATTGGCCTTTATCAGGTTGTACGGCCGCTGGTCGTGGGGCTCGTGCATGGCCTTGCGGGTTCGGCCGCGGTGGCGCTGCTGGTGCTCACCACCATTCACAATCCTCAATGGGCAGTCCTTTATTTGCTGATCTTCGGGATTGGAACGATCGCAGGAATGATGTTGATTACGGGCGCGCTGGTTCTTCCATTTGCCTATTCGAACAAGCGTTTTTCGCGGCTCAATTGGGGATTAAGAGTTGCCTCCGGCCTGATTAGCGTCGGATTCGGCCTCTTCCTCATTTATCAGATTGGATTTGTAAACGGCTTGTTCACCAGCAATCCGCAATGGACGCCCCGATAGATCAGATTCTGATTCCCAGGATGTTTCAGCGGAGTCCTCGTTCGGGTTATCACTTCTGCGCGACTCGGCAACTGCGTTTATACTCACCGGGCGCATAGTGATTCTGGAGCTAGCCTGAACATGCCCTTCATCGAACAGGACGGCGCGCGCATCCACTACCGTTTTGACGGCGCGGAATCCGCTCCTTTCATCGTTCTCTCTAACTCTCTCGGCACCAACTTCTCCATGTGGGATGCGCAGGCTTCTGCACTGGCCCCGCGATTCCGCGTGCTCCGCTACGACACGCGCGGGCACGGCCAATCTTCCGTCACCGCTGGACCATACAGCATCACGCAGCTTGGGCGCGACGTGGTTCACCTCTTAGACGCGCTCGAAATCGAACGCGCTCACTTCTGCGGCCTCTCGATGGGCGGAATGATTGGGATGTGGCTGGGCGTCTATGCCGCTCGGCGCTTGGATCGCCTGGTGCTCTCGAATACTGCCGCGAAGATTGGCACTCCCGAGATTTGGAATGCGCGGATCGACGTAGTGCGCCAGCGTGGCATGGCGGCGATCGCCGAGGCGATTATCCAGCGCTGGTTCACGCCGGAATTTATCGCGCGCGCGCCTGACCAGATTGAGCGCACTCGCCAGATGATTCTCTCGACGCCGCCCGAGGGCTACGCCGCCAATTGCGCCGCCATCCGGGATATGGACCAGCGCGAGACCATCTCACGCATCGCCGCACCGACACTAGTTATCGCCGGGTCGAGGGACACTGGCACAACACCAGCCGATGCGCGTTACATCACCGACCGTATTCCCGGTGCTAAATGCGTCGAACTCGATGCTGCCCACCTCTCGAACATCGAGGCGGCAAAAATGTTCACTGCAACGCTGCTGCAATTCCTCGAATAGAGCCTCAGTACAGTCACCTCAGTTTGGGGAGTTAAACTAGGACTCTCCGCCCATCCGTTGCACCTCAGCCAATTGACAGCTCGCCGCGCCAACGTAAAGGCACTAAAGCACGCGTGCTCCTGTCATTCTTGTGCTATCGAAAGCAATCTTCGCCTGCAGTCCGCTTCACTTTTCTCTTTCCACGCGACAGGGTGGACAATCCCTTGGTCGTTTCGATAAGCTTTCTCTCTCCAAGGGAGGTCTCTATGCCAAACGATCCCCAGTCGGGCTCGTCAAAGCCGTCCCGCCGGACTTTTCTTTTAACCACTGGAAGTACCGCGGCAGCGACAGTCGTCGGAGCGTACCTGCCGGCGCACGCGATGAACGCCCCCGAGCAGGGCGGCTCAGCCGTTGCGAGTGCGGACGGTCCCAACATCGAGGGGGCCGTCGCAATCACGCTGCGCATCAACGGCAAGGATCACAAACTTCGCGTCGATCCCCGGACAACGTTGCTCGATTGCATCCGGGAGACTGTTGTCTTCACCGGAACGAAGAAGGGTTGCGACCACGGTCAGTGCGGCGCATGCACAGTGCACGTGAACGGCCGGCGCGTGGTTTCGTGCCTTAGTCTGGCGCTCATGCACGACGACGAAGAGATCACAACCATCGAAGGCCTCGGCACACCTGACGCCTTGCATCCCATGCAGGCGGCATTCCTTGCCTGCGACGGATACCAGTGCGGATATTGCACCTCCGGACAAATCATGTCGGCAGTTGCGTTGCTCAAGGAGCCCTGCGGACCCGACGACGCCGCCGTAAAAGAATTGATGAGCGGCAATATCTGCCGATGCGGGGCCTACGCCAACATCATTGCTGCGATCCAGCAAGTTCGCAAGAGTTCCTAGCCACGGGAAGGAGCGATCTTCATGCATACCTTCGAATTCACTCGGCCCGAGAATGCCGCCGCTGCGATCAAGACAGCCGCGCAGGCGAAAACCGCGCAGCAGGGCGCGGATGTGAGGTTCGTTGCCGGCGGTACGACGCTGATTGATCTGATGAAACTCGACGTCGAAACGCCAGCGCGACTGATCGACATCAATCGGCTGCCACTCGACAAGGTGGAAGAAATGCCCGGGGGCGGACTCAAGATCGGCGCCACAGTTCGAAATTCAGATCTTGCGCATCACCCTAATGTGCAAAGGGATTATGCTGTGCTGTCGCAGGCCCTTCTCTCTGGCGCCTCGGCGCAGCTTCGCAATATGGCAACGACCGCCGGCAACCTTCTGCAGCGAACGCGGTGCATGTATTTCCGCGACACGGCGATGCCGTGCAACAAACGCGAACCTGGCACCGGTTGCCCAGCGATCACCGGGAGTAATCGCATGCTAGCCATCCTGGGAACCAGCGAACACTGCATCGCCACAAACCCGTCGGACATGTGCGTGGCGATGGCGGCATTGGAAGCGACCATCCACATAGTGGGAGCGAAGGGGGCGCGCGCAGTCCCCATCGCTGAGTTTCATCTTCTGCCTGGAAACACACCGCACCGCGAAACCGTGCTTGAACCGGGCGACCTCATCACGCACGTCACGCTCCCGCCGCCAAGACCGGGAAGCAGGCAGGTCTATCTGAAGCTGCGCGACCGGTCTTCATATGAGTTCGCACTGGCGTCGGCGGCCGTGGTGCTGAATCTCGAAGGTGGAAACGTCAGCTCCGTGCGCGTCGCGTTGGGCGGCGTGGGAACCAAACCCTGGCGTTCCCACGAGGCGGAGGCCGCTCTCGCCGGCAAACCCGCAAACGCCGCAAACTTCCGCAAAGCCGCCGAAGCTGCATTGCACAACGCCAAGCCCCAGAGCGAAAATAAATTCAAGATTGAATTGGCCAAGCGCTGCCTTGCGCACGCGCTGCAAACCGCTGCGAAGGGTTGATCCGAGCGAAGGAGGGAAGATGCCAACAACACAGGGAGCTCCGACTGTTTCTCCGATCGGTCGCGACACGCCGCGAATAGATGGCCCTCGCAAGGTAACCGGTCAGGCGCAGTACACCTCCGACTTCCGGTTTCCGGGCATGCTTTATGCCGTGCCGGTGGGCGCGACGATCGCCAACGGGAGGATCGTCCAGCTGGACACCGCCGCGGCTGAGAAGATGCCCGGTGTGCGCGCGATTCTGCACCGCGAGAACATCGGCAAAATCTTCCGCTCGACCCTGCAACCGGGATTCTCAGGCGTCTGCGAAGAGCGGCGTCCGCCGTTCGAGGATGATGTCGTCCGCTACTACGGTCAATACATTGCGCTCGCGGTGGCGGACACTTTCGAAACTGCCAAAGCCGCTGCCGATGCGGTTCGCGCTACTTACGCCAGCGAAAAGCCGAACGTCGAGACACACCTGGTAGCGGACGACGAACCCGACCTGGTCATGACCACGTTCGGCCCGCGGCACCGATTGGACAGCCACCGCGGAGACGTGGATGCTGCATTCGCAAGCGCGCCCGTCAAGCTCGACCAGATTTATGTCACGCCGACCGAGACACACAATCCTCTTGAAACGCACGCAACGACTGCGGTCTGGGATGGCGAGACGTTGACGCTCTATGATTCATCGCAGGGAGTCGTCAACCTCCGCAGTGTGCTCGCGCAGATGTTTGGCTTGCCGAACGAGAACGTGCGCGTCATTACCAAGTTTGTGGGCTCGGGTTTCGGCAGCAAACTCTGGCCCTGGACGCTCTGCCCGCTCGCCGCAGCTGCTGCGCGGCAAGTCGGCAGGCCCGTGAGACTCGTGCTGGGCCGCAAGATGATGTTCCACGCTGTCGGTCATCGGCCGCGCACTCAACAGCGCGTGCGCCTCGGTGCAACGCCAGAGGGGAAACTCGTCTCGCTGGAGCACGACTACATCTACGAAAGGTCGATACTCGACGCTCACCATGAAGATTGCGGCGAGGCAACGCCGTTTCAATACAGTGTGCCGAACCTGCGCGTGACGTTCGGCCGCGCGAAGCGAAACATCGGCGCGGGAGCCGACATGCGCGGCCCCGGCCGGGTGCCCGGACTCTACGCCACCGAATCGGCGATGAATGAACTCGCCCTCCAACTCAAGATGGACCCGGTCAGGCTTCGCATCATGAACGAGCCGAAGATCGATGAAAGCCTGGGGATCCCATTCTCGTCGCGCCATTTGCTGGAGTGTTTTGATCTCGGCGCAGAGAAGTTCGGCTGGTCCAAGCGCAGCGCCGATGTCGGCTCGATGAAGCGCGACGGGTTGGCATTGGGCTGGGGGATGGCTGGGTGCTCGTGGGTCGCGGCCCGCTTCGCCTCCGCGGCAAGCGTGCAACTTCGCGACGACGGCACGGCCCGCGTCGCAAGCGCCACGCAGGATATCGGCACCGGCACGTACACGATCCTCGCGCAACTCGCATCCGAGAAGACCGGCGTGCCGCTCGACAAAATCGAAGTCGCGCTCGGCGATACTTCGCTTCCAGAAGGCCCGCTGTCGGGCGGTTCGATGGCCACTGAGTCGGTGGTCCCAGCCGTATTCGCGGCGGCGGACAGCGCGATCGCGTCACTGATAATGGTTGCGGTGGCAACGCCCGGTTCTCCGTTCGTGAATCGTAAACCTGATGATCTCGCCTTCAGCGACGGCCGGGTCTTCGTGAAGGCTGACGGTCCTGCAAAGGGCATGCCGTTCGCGGATTTGCTGAGGCGTGCCAATCTTGGTCTGGTCACTGGCAGCGGCAAGTCAGAGCCGACGTTCGGTGATCCAAAGCCAAAGTTCTCGACAAACTCGTACGGTTGTCACTTCGTCGAGGTCACCTGGCAACCGGAAATCGCTCGCTTGCGGGTTAGCCGCACTGTGACCGTCATCGATGCGGGCCGGATTATCAACACGCTGGCCGGGCGGAACCAGATTCAGGGAGCGGTCGTGATGGGAATCGGCATGGCGCTGTTGGAGCACACCACGTACGATCCGCAGAACGGCGCACCGATCAATAGCAGCCTGGCGGACTACATTGTTGCGGTGAACGCAGACGCTCCGCCGCCCGAAGTGCATTTCCTCGACTACCCCGACAAGGTGATCAATGAAGTTGGTGCACGCGGGATCGGCGAGATCGGCCTCGCCGGCGTCGCCGCGGCGATCACGGATGCAGTCCACCACGCGACAGGTGTTCGTGTGCGGGAGCTGCCGGTAAAGATCGAAGATTTACTGGTGTGAGTAGTTCCCCGTTTGGCGCAGGAGCGTGCTCACCGATTTACGCTCAAAGACTGATGCCCCGAAGCCATAGCGGTTTTCTTCCCGCTGCACGATTTGCTATGATTCCGATGTTCGAGGCGCGCTTGATGCGGCTTTCTCTTCGTGGTCCTTCTCTCACTATTGCGGCAGTTATTGCCGCGGTCGGAGCAGCCGCGGCCGCACATCCCGCCACCCCGCCTGACACTTCCGGCAAGCCGCCCATGATCGTAATCGGATTCGTTGGAGGATTCATCAAGCACGATAACGCCGTGCATACGGGCGTCCAGCTGGCTGCGCAACTCCGCATGGATTACCCCAAAGGTGTGTACGTCGAAGTATTCGAGAATCACCGTGGTGAAGAAGCTCGCGCAAAAATTCTAGAGCTACTCGACGCGGACCACGACGGCACACTCTCGTCCGAGGAAAAACAAAGAGCCCGTATCATTCTCTACGGGCATAGCTGGGGCGGTTCGGAGACGGTCACACTTGCGCGCGAGCTCGAAAAGGATGGGGTGCCCGTCCTGCTCACAATTCAGGTCGATAGCGTCACGCGAATGGGCCAGAACGACTCGGTGATTCCCGCGAATGTCGCGCAGGCCGTGAATTATTTTCAATCCGACGGACTTCTCCACGGTGTCACCGAAATTCGAGCGGCAGATCCTGCGCGCACGCAAATCCTTGGAAATTTCCGCTACGAGTACAAATCAAATCCAGTCGCGTGCGAGGGCTATCCGTGGTATGCGCGCTTGTTCGAGAAGCCACACATCGAAATCGAATGTGATCCCGCCGTGTGGAAACGACTGGACTCCCTCATCCGCTCAAAACTGCCGGCGCCAGTCACAACCGTATCGATGCGAAATTAACACGGGGTTCGATGCCCATACACTAGTTGGCTCGGCGGGGGGCTGATCCGACCAATTGGAAGCCCTTGTCGGGCTGAACGCCTTTTAGTAAGCTTCGCACGTCGATAGAAAGATAATTAACTACTACAGGATTTCCGCATGAATGCCCTTATTGCGCTTGGCGTAACGCTCGCACTCCTTCAATCTCCGCCGTCGCCGCAGTCGAATGACCAGCAGCAGACACAGTCAGGCGGTGGCGTGCAAGCCTCGCAGCCGAAATTCCGCGTTGTGCGCTCCATCTCAGGCTCTGAAGGGATTCAACAAGGCGGCACTTATGTGATTCGAGACCCACGAACAGTTTTCTATCTTCCCCAGGATCATCGTGTAATCGTTTATTTCGAGTGGGAAGGCCCGCCGGGCCTGCACCATTTTGAGGGTATCTGGAAAGGCCCCGGAGGGAGATCCACTTCCATCTCCGATTTCGACTACGAGGCCAAGGAACGCAGATTTGGCGCCTACTGGGAGATGACCATTTCGGAATCCATCCCCACCGGCCTTTGGTCGCTCGAGGCGCGCGTTGACGCAGAAGTCACAGGGACACATTCTTTCCAGATTGTCACTGGCGCGGCGCCCATCTCAACGGAGCCCGCCAGAACCGTCTACACCTCTGCTGAGATCTATAAACGAGCTCTCGCGGCGAGTGTTTCGATCGAGAGCTTGAATGGTCAGGGCGTTCACTCCAGTACGGGCTCTGGATTCTTTTTCTCCAAAGGTTTGGTCCTGACCGCGTTTCAGGTTGTTGATGGCGCAAGTTCACTCCGTGTCACGCTCCCCGATGGCCAGGCGATAGAGTCCCGGGAAATCCTGGCCTGGAATCGGCGCCAGGATTGGGCGATTCTCAGGATTGATGCGTCGGTCACGCCGGAGTTGGTGTTCGCCAAGCCAAAATCTTGGGTGGTTGGAGACAATTGTTATCTGCTCGACGTGGCGGGACCAGGCAACAGAATCATTGCAGGCGTTTCATTGGTTGGACAAACTGCAATCCCCGGTGCTGGCGAGCGCCTCAACATTTCAAGTCCACCAAGCCACCAGGCTATAGGAGGCCCCCTTTTGAATGAATTTGGAGAGGTAATTGGGATCTTGGGAGGAAGCTTGCTGCCCGGCGCTTCCGTGCTTCAGGGAGTCCACTATGGTCTGCGGCTCAATTCGCTCAGCTCTGCAAGAGGTTACTCGGGTGTAATGGCGACTCCTTCGAACTTGGTCTCCGTTCCAAACCCGGACACCCATGCAACTTCGCTTGAAGACCTTCTACGGACGGGACAGTTTCTGGCTCCTCTGGTCTCCTCCGATGATGTGATATTTGGCACTCTCGCCCGGGATATCCGGCACGACAACGGCGTCCCAGTTGCCGTGGATGACAAGTCTGAATTCTCGCGGCGCGAGGGCCAGGCCGCAGTCTTTCTAAATCTATCGCCCAAGATGAAACGCAAGGGAACTTCCGCACTTGCGGTCTACGATTTGGATAACAAATTAATCGGCCAGACCGGTTCTTCCAAGATTGAGCTGCAAACAGGGAAGCTTTCCTTTTTCGCTGGCCATCTGGACATCAGCAACCTGACGCCGGGAATTTATCGCCTCGACGTCCTAATAAGCGGTTCTCCTCTGTGGCGAACTTTCTTCAGGATTACAGATTAATTCGACTGGCGCCGCCCAAGACTCCAACGCACCGATCCATCGCCGGGGAATCGCGTAAAGCTGTTTACTCGACGAGAGCGAAACTGAAGAGTGCGCCGCCCGAAGCGGTCACGATGTACTGCTTGCCATCGAGCGCGTAGGTCATCGGCGAAGTGTACACAGGCGAACCGGTGCCGAAATGCCAGAGAGCTTTTCCCGTTTGCGCATCGAAGGCGATGAAGTAGCCCTCCATGTCGCCTGTAAACACGAGTCCTCCCGCCGTCGAAAGCGTCCCGGCCCACGGCGCCGAAACGTGTTTGAACTCCCATTTGACCTGGCCCGTCAATGGATCGATGGCACGCAACGCGCCCCAGGGCCGGTCGTCGGCAGGCTTGAAATACACGCTACCAATGTAGGGATGCCCGGGATGGAATGCCTGCGGAATCCCAACAAAAAAATCGCACTGCTCGCGAACGGATACGTAGAGCAGCCCTGTCTGCGGACTGAACGAGGGAGACATCCAGTTTGTCATGCCCGCCGCCGCCGGACACACCACCGTTCCGTCCTTGCTCTCCGCTGCTGCAGGCAGCACTCGCGGCCGCCCGTCAGGGCCAATTTCCTTTGCCCATGTCACGCGGCCGTAGGACTTGGCCAAAAGAAATTTTCCGTCCGTGCGGTCGAGCAAATAGAAAAATCCGTTGCGGTTCGCGAAGGCGAGCAGCTTGCGCGGGCGGCCTTCCCATTTCAAATCAACCAGCACCGGAACTTCTGTGGCGTCCCAGTCGTGCGCGTCCGCCGGAGTAAATTGGAAATGCCACTTCAATTTTCCGGTGTCGGCGTCAAGCGCCACCACGCAATTGCTGTAGAGGTTGTCGCCGGCGCGTTCCGAGGTGTCGTCCGAGGGCGCGGGATTTCCCGTGCCCCAATAAATCAAGTTCAACTCCGGATCAAACGTGCCGGTCACCCAAGCCGGAGCGCCGCCGCGCGACCAGGAATCGCCCGCCCAGGTGTCATTTCCGGGCTCGTGCGGCCCTGGAATCGTATAAAAGCGCCAGGCGCGCTTGCCGGTGGCCACGTCATAGGCGTCAATAAAACCGCGAATGCCGTACTCGCCGCCGGAAACGCCCACGATCACTTTGTCTTTCACCACCAGCGGCGCGACCGTGAATGTATATCCAAGCTTGTAATCGCCGGCCTCCACATCCCACGCAACATTTCCTGTTTTTGCATCCAGCGCGACCACGTGGGCGTCAAGCGTGGCCATGAAGAGCAGATCACCAACTGCGGCGAACCCGCGATTCACCCTCCCGCAGCAAGCCGGAATTTTCGCGGGCAATTGCCGCTCGTATCGCCAGATCGCGCGGCCGGTGCGCGCATCCAAAGCATAGCCGTGATCGTCCGGCCCGGTGAAATACATGATCCCGTTGATCACCAGCGGCGTGGTTTCAAACTTACCGCCCACTTGCGTTTGAAAAACCCAGGCCGGGACGAGCCGCGAAACATTATCCGTGTTGATCTGTCGAAGCTCACTGAAACGGTGTCCGGAATAATTACCGCCATAGGTGAGCCAGTTTTCCGGCTGGCGCGACGCATGAACGATCTGGTCATAATCCACTTGCGCGCGAGCGCCGCTGCAACAAATGCTCGCAAGCGAGGCAACAAGGAGAAATCGTCGCAGCTTCCTCATTGTTTTTCCTGCGGTGTGGGGCCGCGCAAGCTGTCGAGGTACGCCACCAAGTCTCGCAATTGTTGTCCGCTCAAGGTGGCTTCATCACTGGGAGGCATCGGCGTCTTCCGTTCGTGGATTACTTCGCGCAGATCTTTCTTCATGAAGGAGTGCAGGTCCTCCGACAAGTCCATGATCTGGATTGAAAAAGAATCCTCGTTCCGGAGCACACCTTCGATTGTCTTTCCGCTCTTCGTCACAACTGTGATTTCTTCCGTGTCGTACGGCCAGTCTTTCTGCGGCTCCATCATCCCTGGGGAAAGATGTTTGTTCGGATGGCGAATCTTTTCGGCGAGGAATTCAGGCGAGCGCCTGCTCCCGACACCCGAGAGATCAGGGCCCACGCGCCCCCCCTTTCCATCAACCATGTGGCACAACCAGCAATTGCCAGCGCCCTGGAAAGTCCTCTCACCGGCCTTGCGGTCGCCCGAGAATTCCTTCGGCGTTGCCAGGGCGAGCGTGCGGAGGTATGCGACCACTTCCCAGGCTTCCAAATCGGTCAGGTCGTTCGCGGGCATCAGCGTTCCCGGGATTCCGTCGAGGATGGTGTGAAAAATTTCCGCGTCGCTGCCGCCGTGGTTCCACACGCCACGCGTGAGATCCGGACCACGGCTTCCGCCGTGACCGCCCAGACCGTGGCACAGGGCGCAGTTGCTCCGAAACAGAAAGGCGCCCTCCGCGATTTCCTTGGGATTGCCAGCAAGTGGATTCTTCAATTCCTGAGCAGCAGCAAGAGTATTTTGTCGTGGCAGCATCCAGCCGCTGGCAAGCGCAGCGCCCAATGCGACACAGATTCCAAGCACGGGGTGGATTGCCTTCCCAGTTCTCGAGCGACCACCTCGAATGCTTGTCATGTTCTTCCCGGAGGGAAAGAGTCCAATCGCCTTCTGCGCAGCGTAGTGGATTCTAGCAAATCCACTCGCTGGCGGCGTGGCTTCCTAGTTGCTCGAATTTGGCGAGGGCTCGGTGAACGCGGGCATCGGGTGTGGCCTGGCTGCGCCTGCCGCGCGCATCCGCATCGGAAAATTCGTGACAATCACTTTGCCGCCGCGCCGCGCAAACACAAACACTGTCTTCGGGTCAATCCCCTTCAGCGCGTCTTCCGCGTACGATTCTTCGAAGAAATAAAAAACGCGGTGCGGACTTCTCCACAGACGCTCGAACGATTCATCGTCTTCAAAAACGTGCGGCACATCGGGAAAGAACGAGCCGAACCACAAATCCGCTCTGCGCCCATTCAACATGTGCACCGGCACCCCGGTATAGAAATTCAGCGTGGAGCCGAATTCGTAATCATGATAGATGACGATCGTATCGCCCTGCATGTACTCCTGCTTGACCTGGAGCGCCAAATCTTTTGACGAGATCACCGGCGAAAAAATCACATAGCCGTGGTACACGGCAAACAGCACCGCCACCATCATGGCCGTAAGCGCGAGATTTGCTATCAGCGCCGCTCCGCGCCGGCGCAGAATCCAGTTGGCCGCCGTTCCCACGAGCATCGAGACGCCAAGAATCCAGAGCGGCGGCCGGAACATACCGAAAGACCCGATGGTCAAATCCTCCATATGGCCGAGCGAAAGTTTGTACTGTCCAGGGTGCTGCGTGAGCACGTCGCCGAGATCCGTCCCAGGTGGAAACGGCTTGGCGTTCAAGAGGATCGCGACCGTGGCAGCGAAGACAGCGACTCCAAGAATCAGCATCATCGAAGCCGCAATCCTGCCTGCCCGCCGCTCGCGGCTCCCCGCGGCCGATTTCGATTCCCGCTCGAGCCAGCCTGCGATCAAAAGCGTGAGCGCCGGGACCGCGGGAAGGGAATAGTATTCCTGCCGGCTGGAGAAGCTGAAAAACGCCACGACGAGCACTGCCCAGGTTCCCAGCAACAAATTCGCGCGCGCTCTCTCATCGAGGCCCGCCCGCCACGCGCGCACTCGCCCGGGAATTTCCTTCACTGCGGGAAACAGAAACGCGCACCACGGCAGGATCCAGAGCAACAGAAGTCCATAGAAAATCAGCAGCGGAACTTTTCCGTAATCGTGCGGGATGCGCTTATTCAAGTAGCGCATGAACTGCTCATTCCAAAAGTAGAACCACAGGAAGCCTTTTTGAGGGCCGCTCGGCTCGGCCGGATTTCGAATCGCGGCGAGGATGTGCCACGGCGCAGCGACCGCCAGGAAAACCAACGCGCTGGAAAACAGCCGCAGTTTGGCAAGTTTGCGAAGCTCGCCCGTGATCAGCAGAAACACAAAAATGATCATCGCGGGAAAAGCCAGGCCAATGAGGCTCTTGGTGAGGACATTGAGCGCGACAGTGAGCGCGAGCCCCCAGCAAACCCAACGCGACGGTTTTTCCTGTTCGTAGGCGACCCAGAAAAGATAGATCGTCGCCGTGAGCCAGACAACGACCCACACATCCGGGATCATGAAGCGCGTGAAAATATAAATGCCGGGCGCCGTGCCCATGATGAGCGCGCCGTAGAGTCCGCCTTCATTGCCAAACGCGCGCCGGCCGAACAGAAATGCGCACCACATCATTCCCAAAACGCCGAGAGCAAGAGGCAAGCGCACCTGCCACTCGCCGACGCCGAAGAGTTTGAAACTGGCGGCCACCGCCCAGTACATCAGCGGCGCCTTCTCGAGGTAACGGATGCCGTCAACGTGGAGCGTTACCCAATCGTTGCTCAGAACCATTTCGCGCGAGGCTTCAGCGTGAACGGAATCGGCGTCGTCGAGCAAGCCGGGGCGCGATAGGCCGGGCACATAAATCAGAAGCCAGGTGGCAAAAATAATGGCAATAATGGAAGCGTTGGAAAGGATGCCAGAAGAGGCAGACGTTTGCCGAATTGGATTCGCGAGGATTTTATCCATACGGGGACCGCAATAAAGATTGTACCTGAGCGAATGCCTTCAGCCTAGCCGCCGGCAAGTGTTAATTGGAGTGGGGGGCAGTCGAAATGAATCTAGTGGGCGATCCCGCAGAGCGCTTCCACCTGCGTTTGGAGTGAGTCGTCAAGCTGCGCTGCCGCTCGCGACTTGGCGGAGCAAACCTGGCCGGCGTTCAAACCAAGCGCTCCGCGAAGATCTGCGCCGTCGAGATTTGAGTCACGCAGGTCCGCGTTGGTGAGCACCGTGCCCAGAAATTGCGCGCCCTGCAAATCAGCGCCGCGCAGGTTGGCGTCAATAAAGATGGCGCTTGCAAGCTGGGCGTACGCCAGGCGCGCGCCGTAGAGTTTGGCGGACCACATGTAGGCTTCCTTCAAGTCTGCGTGTTCGAGATTTGCGCCATCGAGATGCGAATCCCGGAGGTCAGCTTTTTCGAGGCTCGCGCGGATGAGCGTGGTGTTGCCGAGGCGCGCGGAATAAAGACTGGCGCCATCGAGCCGCGCGTCAATCATGGTCGCGTTCGCGAGCGAGGCGTATGAGAGGTTCACGCCCCGCAAATCTGCGCGCGTAAGATTGGCGCCATCTAATTCGGCGCGATCGAGGTTCGCGTGAGTCATTTGGGCGCGGTCCAGAATCGCCGAGTGCAGATTCGACTGGCCGAGGTCCGCTCCACGCAGATCGGCCTCCGATAAAAAGGCGCCGCGAAAATCAGCGCGCCAGAGATGCGAGTTCACCAGGAAAACTCCGTACGCTTGCGCATAGCGAAAATTCGTATTGTTCAGGTGAGCGCCCTTCACGCGCCCGAGCTGGTCGTCCGCTCCGGTCCAGTCCGCAGGCTTTGTGGAAATGGCGGCCTCGGTGAGATCTGCGTAGGGATCGTAACCGACGCTCCAAAAAACGCTCGGTGCCCAGCGGCGGATGTCGCCGGCAGAGAATTGTGGAGCGCGGCCTTGATCGTGGGGCACGCCCGCAACGGTGCCGAACGAAAGGAACGCGAGCGCGACGCCCAGTGCAATAGTCGCCGAGCTCGGGTTGAGAATCGTCAGGTTGCGCAAGATGCGGCGCGTCCGGCTTTCAGTCAGTGTCCACACCTGCTGCGGGCGTCCAATTCTGGTAGTCGAGTACATCGCGACGGCTGTGGCAACGAGAATAAACAGGATATGGAGAGCTGTGCCGTGCATGTCCTGCGAAGTCAAATAGCGGCCCCAGAAAAAAAGCAACGTGAGCGGGACAATCCAATAGGCCACGACCATCGAAATCAGCTTTTCAATCATCCGTGTGGATGGCGCGTCTTCATTCATCCATCGGAAATGCGCGCGCAAGAGTCCCATGACGATCCACGGCCCTTTGTGGCCCAGGACGCGCCCGTCCGGGAACACCGCCGGCAATTCGAGCACCGTGTCCCAGAGCCGCTGCAAATGGAATTGGAAAACGAGATAAACGGCCAGCAACAGGCCCGGCAGAATCAGATAGAGCTTGGCGGTTGGTAGCGCCGCGGAAACGGCCGATGAGCGCAAGAAGGGAAGAGCGGAGGAATCGGTGATGAGCTGGGCATCTTTTGTTTTCCAAATCAGCAGCCACGAAAGAATGTTGACCATCGCGGTCGCGCTGAAAAACCAAATCGCGGTCCGCGACGCGCTTGCGAATTCCTCGAGCGCGGGAAATTCCAGAATTTGTGCCGGCAGCGACGCCGCGCGCAGATTCGCCCCGGCCAACTGGCGTGGGACCAAACCCATGGCGCTTTCCAGGTCAGCACCTTCCAGATTCGCGCCTTCGAGATTCGCGCCGACGAGGCAGGATTCCTCGAGGTTCGAACGCATCAGGCAAGCGTCGCGAAGATCGGCGAGCAGTAGATCCGCAGATTTCAAATTTGCGTCATGAAATTCGGCATACCGCAGGTTGACGCCAACTAACTCGGCGCCTTCCAGGTTGGCGCCGGCAAGATTCGCTTTCTGTCCAGCTACGCCGTGCGATTCGACCCATTCTTTGTGGCTGGCGAGTTTTTCTTCCATGGCCCAGTCGGTGGGTTCGGCGCGCGTGTGTTCGGCTACAAGCTCGGCAGCGACTTCGACTTCGGATTGCGGCGTTATTTGCGGCGGATTACTTGCTGGCGCTGACGATTGGACCGGTTCAGGGGCTGATTGTGCAGTCGCGGCCTTCGCCGTCCCGGCCCGCGCTGATTTTGCGGCCGACGCTTCGACGGCAGGACTCGCTTGCTCGGGGACCTTCGGTGCCGTCTCGGGCGGGAGGGCGGCGACTTCCGAGGCCGGTGTCACAGGGAGTTCTTTTGGAGCAGGCGCTTCGGCAGGAGATTCACTAGCTGAAATTTCGGAGACCGGAGATTCTTCGAGTGGCAAATCGGCCGTTTGCACACTTGTGCCTGCCGTTTCCTCGCGACGAAATCCAAGCCGAAATCGAAAACCCATGCGGTGACCCTTCTGCTGCCCGAACCCTGAACGGGCAGCCTCGCGGCGTTGCCCCGAAATTCCAGTGATTCGCGCGAAGCCGCCCCGTACCTCAATTTTAGTCTGATTCTTTGTTCGCCCAGAAATATCGTATCGCGAAGGTTTCCGAAAACCTGCCTGTACGAAGGTGCAACAGCCGTACAGCTGGCCGCCGGTTCGGGCGGGCCTGGGACTGCCAAAGTGGCGCCGATTTGACTGCCGTACAGG
The DNA here is from genome assembly GCA_050746945.1 of Candidatus Acidiferrales bacterium. Classification (GTDB taxonomy): domain Bacteria; phylum Acidobacteriota; class Terriglobia; order Acidiferrales; family UBA7541; genus Palsa-295. The sequence goes on from JBOGMZ010000012.1 coordinate 29,122, forward strand.
AAAACAAGGGGCTGCACCACCGGCCTTTCCGCAGTATGCTTGCGGGAGAGGCTGCGAAATTATCCGGCGAGTTTGCTCGCCTTTGGGAGGAATGGGTGAAGCGTCGAGTGAAACCTACGGAGAAGACCCGAAAAACCGCTGGCAATGATGGTATGCCCGCGACCGCAAAGGCTTCGGCCGCCCCGGGCCAGAAGACTCGAGTCGAATCCGACAGCATGGGCAAGATTCAGGTCCCGAATGACCGTTACTACGGCGCACAGACGGCTCGTTCGCTCATTCACTTCGATATCGGCCGGGAGACCATGCCGCCGGAATTGATCCGAGCGTTTGGAATCTTGAAGAAGGCTGCGGCGCTGGTGAACCAACAGTTGGGAAAACTCCCGGCGGAAAAGGCGCGGCTCATCGTGCGAGCGGCGGACGAAGTGATCGCCGGAAAACTGGATGAACATTTCCCGCTGCACGTCTGGCAAACCGGAAGCGGCACGCAAACGAATATGAACGCGAACGAAGTGATTTCGAACCGCGCAATCGAAATGGCGGGGGGCGTGCTGGGGAGCAAGACGCCGATTCATCCGAATGATGATGTGAACATGTCGCAGTCGTCGAACGATACATTTCCCACAGCGATGCATATTGCCGCAGCCTCGCGCGTGGCCGAAGCGCTGATTCCAGCGGTCGGGCGATTGCGCGACGCGTTGGATCAGAAGGCGCAGAAGTTTGCGGAGGTCGTAAAGATTGGGCGCACGCACCTGATGGATGCGACGCCGTTGACAGTTGGGCAGGAGATTTCCGGTTGGGTGAGTTTGCTAGACCGAGACGTCGAGAGGCTGAAACAGGTGCTGCCAGGACTCTACGACTTGGCGATCGGCGGCACGGCGGTTGGGACAGGGTTGAATGCACATCCCGAATTCGGGGAGCGCGCGGCCGAGAGAATTTCCGAATTGACGGGATTGCCATTCCAGTCGCATCCGAATAAATTTGCGGCGCTATCCGCGCACGATGAAATCGTGTTTGCCAGCGGAGCCCTGAAAACATTGGCGGCTTCGCTGATGAAAATCGCGAACGATATTCGCTGGCTGGCCTCCGGACCGCGCGCCGGCCTGGGCGAATTGATGCTGCCTGAAAACGAACCGGGATCTTCGATCATGCCGGGGAAAGTGAACCCAACGCAGTCGGAAGCCATGACCATGGTGGCCGTGCAGGTGTTCGGCAACGACGCGGCGATCAGTTTCGCCGGCTCGCAGGGAAATTTTGAGCTGAATGTGTACAAGCCGTTGATCATTCACAATTTTCTGAATTCCGTGCGGTTGCTCGCCGATGCCTGCCGGTCGTTTACAGACCATTGCGTGAAGGGAATGGAGCTCGACGCGAAACGCATCAAGGAAAATGTTGAGAACTCGCTGATGCTGGTCACCGCGCTCAGCCCAAAAATTGGATACGACAAAGCCGCGGAGATAGCACACAAGGCGCACCACGAAAATTTGAGCCTGCGTGAGGCAGCGCTGAAACTTGGCTATCTCACCGAAAAGGAATTCGACGAAATCGTACGCCCGGAGAAAATGACCCACCCGTAACTGCCCGCACACCCCCGCGCGCAATTCAATCACGGAGTGGAACACTTTGTTCGAAGCCGCCTCCAGCGTGGCAGCGGGGCTTGGTGTGCGCGACTCTGCTACAATCGACTGATTTATTTGGAGCGTTTTTCGCGCATGAAGCAGGGAAAACTGCCGGGCTGGCTTCAAAATCTGGTTGCGGGTTTGGGAGGCGGAGGTCTGTTCGTTGTAGCCTTCTTCGACTCCTCTGTACTTTCTTTTCCTTTCATCACGGATGCGCTGGTGATGCAGCTTTCTTTCGCGAATCCGGCTCGCATGCCTTACTACGCCGCGATGGCTTCGGCCGGCTCGCTGGCGGGAAGCATGTGGCTATACCTGCTCGCCAAGAAAGGCGGCGAAGCATATTTTCATAGGCACGCGAAGGGGCGAGCGGAGAAAGTGAGAGAATGGGTGGATGATCATGCGTTTCTGAGCGTTTTTATACCGGCGATTTTGCCCCCGCCACTGCCGTTTAAGATTTTTGTGCTCGCTGAAGGGGGATTTCAGGTTCCGCTACGGACGTTTGTGCTGGCGATTCTTCTTGGCCGCGGATTGCGGTATTTTGCGGAGGGAGTGCTCGCGGTGAAATATGGAGATGCGACTGTACAGTTCCTGATGGCACACGGCGGAGCCTTCGCGCTTTCTGTGGTTGCAGTTCTTTTGGTCCTCTACGTGGGCAGCCGGTGGTTTTCGCGGAATTCGCCTGCCGGCAACTAGTCGGCTGACTAAAGGCTACTTCGCACTTGCGACCGAATATTTCGAAGCGTGCTCAACTTGCCGCCGAATGCGCATAACTAGTGCGCTGCGTGTATGGGGGAGTCCGCCTACGCTTGCCTAATTTCGATCTGGTGTTCTTATCCCAGCCCCCAAGCTTGAGCGCGATGGCCATGCAGGCGGCGCGCAGTTCGTCGGCAACGGTGCGGTCAACCATGGACCGGGCGACGACCATACCGCCCACGCACAAAGCAGCGATGGCGCGCGCCCTGGTGCGACGGGGCCGGTTCTTATCCGACAAGCTGCGCTCGAGGACGCTGACCATGGCCTTGAACACACTCTCAAAGGTCTGCTTTACGTGGTCGCCGCTGCGCGCGACATCGCCCGGCAACGCCACCATGGGGCAGGAGTTTTCGACGTCCTCGAAGTGCTGGCGGGAGAGATAGGCGCGAACGACTTGCGGGCCCACGTCGCTGGACGACAAATCCACATGCACACCCTTCCAACAACTCTTCCATTCCGGGTCGGTGAAGAAGCATCCCAATACCTCGGCATAGAGTTCGCTCTTGCTATTGAAATAGCTATAGAATCCGCCGTGCGTGAGGCTCGCTCCCGCCATGATCTCCTTCAGGGAGACTTTCTCGAAGCCATAGCGATTGAATAACCTGCGCGCACTCTGAATGATCTTTCCTCTCACTTCGGCGCGGTGACCAGCGGGATAGGGCATTGGTTCTCCTTGGCGGTTCGGTGCGGAAGTATGGCCCGAACAGTGGCCGGCTGGCTAGCAAAATATTACTTTGAACATATTTTGGATTCATGCTTTTATGCGGACGCTGCGGGCGACCGCAGTGAAATGTGGAGTTCAAAATCGGGGAGGGAATGATGAAAGAGAGAAACGATCCAACCATGCGGGGGATTGAGGTCAGTCGGCGTCAAATGATCGCCGGTGCCGCCGCAGCATTCGGTGGCCTGGCATTGAGTTCCGTCAAGGCCCGGGCCGGCGCCGGAGCCGAAGATGAGATTTCCAAGACGGGAGAAGCCATTCACCAGGAAGTGATTTTCAAGGCGAGTCGCAAGCGCGTTTATGAAACGCTCACGGACGCCAAACAGTTTGACAACGTCATGCAGCTCAGTGCCGCCATGAAGTCCGGCATGGCTCTGCCAACCGCGCCTACGGAGATCAGCCGTGAAGTGGGCGGGGCCTTCACCGTTTATGGCGGGCACATCCTGGGGAGACAAATCGAACTTGTGCCCAACGAGCGGATCGTGCAGGCCTGGCGCGTGGTGGTCTGGAATCCGGGCGTCTACTCGATTGCGAAGTTCGAATTCACGGAGCAAGGCTCCAGAACGAAACTTGTCTTTGACCACACAGGTTTTCCGGATGGCCAAGGGCAGCACCTTGCGGAGGGGTGGAAATCGAACTATTGGGAGCCGCTCGAGAAATACCTGGTCTAATAGCCAAAGCGGCTTATCGCTGGCGTGAAGCTGTGAAGCGATACTCTGCGCTCTTTATGTGAGTGTTGGCGTCGAAATCCACGCGCACGAAAATATTCGCGAGGTTGGTGTCGCCCGAGGAAAATTGGAGGTCATGCAATTCGAAACGGGAGCCATTTTCCAGCGGATACACGCTCGCCAGGGGAAACCTAGCATAATTAAGAAATCTTTTTGCTACAGGGGTGGTCTCTCCCCGATCGAGCGCGGGCGATTCGTCGGGCTTGAAGTGCGTGATGCCGCGGTCGGGATCGAAATTTGAGGCGGCCGCGAGCGAGACGTTCACTTCTTCGATTGTGCTGTCCGTAAAAACAACGCAGCGCCAATCAAGTGGCGACAACGAGCGGGGAAACGCTCCTGCAAACACAGGTGCTCGGCCGTGATATTCGCGAGAGAGGAGCAGGTCGACAGCGCTGTGGTGAAGGAATCCGCGAGTACCCACATAGGCTAGGAGCAGGAAAAGCGTGATCACGGCCTCGCGGCGCCCGCCGTTCGCCGTCTTGCGCTCTCCGATTTCGTCGCTCACGAGACGGAATAACCCAGGCAGGAGAAGTCCCGCAGCTAGAAGCATCAAAATCCATGGATCGATATTTGTGGTGAAATTCCAGGCGGATGAGTCCACGCGGAAAGGCCAGAACAACTGCACGGCCTCGCCACTCGCGAAGTCGAGCAGCAAATGCCAGGCTGCACCCAGACTGGCACATACAAATGCTGCGATGAACGGAAGCGACGAGCCAGACCCCCGTGCGGGAGGTCTGCGACCCATGAAGTAGAAAACGGCCGCAACTGCCGACACCATCAGCCCGGAGCCGAGAAGGGAATGCAGCACAGCTCGATGAAATCTGAGAAACGCCTCCGCTCCGCCGAAATAACTGAGGTAATCAAGGTCCGCGGCCACGCCGGAAACGATGAGGATCGCCGTGCCAAATCGCGGCAACCGATTTTGCGTGGCGCGGGCCAAGACCAGAGAGGTAAGGGCATGGGTGACAGGCTCCACGCTCGCCTCCTTGTGAGAATGTTTACTTGCTCTTGCCTCGAGGCGTTAGGAGCGAGAGAGCATCCGGCACAATTCGAAACGCCAGCGGCAAAGTTCCGATCGGCTCGCCATCTACTTGCGCGTACACCGGGCCATTTCCATTCGGTTCGCAGATTGCCTCAGTCGCTTTCCATACTTCGATGCCATCCATAGTTCGGAGTTTGCCGAGCCAAAGGGCGGGGAGACATGCGACGTAACGAAAGCGACTTTTAGCATTGTTTGTAAGCAGTTCGAAGGAATCTTCGAACAAGCTGGCGCCGGTCGTGATCTTGAAGGGGCCGCCATAATTCACGGTTCGCCCGACAACGACGATTGTGGCGCGGCGCTCCTCGCCCGCGGATCGAATGCGGATTTCCGGAAAACTGTAGCGAATCAGTTGACGCATGCCCTCCGCCCAGTAGGCGACGATTCCCGCTGTTTTCTTCAGTCCGCCGTGCACAGCATTGACGATCGCGCCATCGGGGCCGGCTCCGCCAACACTCAGAAAATAGCGGCCTTCGCGCGGCAACTCTTCGGAATGCTGACCGTTGAGCGGGACCGCAATGCCGAGTGCGATTCTCCGAACGATCCCATCGGGAATGAGCCGGGAGGCGTGCGGAATGTCCCAAGGAATGCCCAACTCTTTTGCGAGAATGTTCGCAGTTCCAGCGGGGAGCACGGCCATCGGGACCTGGCTCCCGGCAAGCCCGTTGACGATTTCATTGATCGTGCCGTCGCCGCCGCAGGCGATCACCATTCCACGGCGCTGCTGGACGGCCTGGCGCGCAATCCCTGTTGCGTTGTTGCGGCCTGTGGTGGGCGCGAGCTCGGTGGCAATTCCCGAGTCTTTCAGCAAGCGAACGGCCTGTTCGATTTCGACAAAGCGTCGATGGCGGCGGCGCCCGCTGGTGGGGTTGTAGATGAGGAGCGCGTCTTCGACGGAGTCGGGCATCAAATTTGTCGAGTCCTAGTAAAGCAATCTGCCATTGTATAATACGCGGCGGTTTTGACCGATTGCATACCGCAGGCGTTTCCATGATTTGCCGGGGCTTCCATGGCTAAGAATCGCGGCGTTGAAAAAGAAATCGAGCGGCTGAGGGAAGCGCTCCGGCGTCACGAATACCTCTATTACGTTCTCGACGATCCACGAATTTCCGACGCTGCATTCGACCGGATGATGGACCAGCTGAAGAAGCTCGAAGCCGAGCATCCGGATCTGGTGACGCCGGAATCACCCACGCAACGCGTCGGTGGCGCACCGCGCGAAGGTTTTACGGAAGTTCGACACAAGACTCCGATGGTGAGTCTCGATAATGCGTTTTCGTTCGAGGAGTTGCGGGCGTTTGACCGGCGCGTGCGCGAAATTACGGGGCGCGAAAAAATCGAGTACATCGGCGAGCACAAATTCGACGGGCTGAGCCTGTCGCTGATGTATGAGAAGGGAACTCTTGCGCGCGGCGTGACGCGCGGTGATGGAACGACGGGCGAAGACGTGACACCGAATGTGAAAACGATCCGCTCGATCCCTCTAAAGATTGATGCCGCGCTCCTGAAAAAAGCGGGTTTGCACGGGAGCTTCGAAGTGCGCGGCGAAGCCATGATGACGCGCAGAGCGTTCCAGGAATTGAACGAACAGCAGGCGGAGCAGGAAGGGAAGCGATTTGCAAATGCGCGCAGCGCGGCCGCGGGCGCAGTGCGCGTGCTCGATCCCAGCATCACGGCCTCGCGCAACCTGGATTTCTTCGCCTACTACTTGCTTGTTGACGGCCGCGTGCCTAAGAAACGCCATTCGGAAGTGCTCGAAGCGCTTGCGCAAATGCATTTCAAGGCGAGCGAAGATTGGGAAATCCTGCACGGAATCGAGGAGGTGGAAAAATATCTGACTCGCTGGGAATCGAAGCGCGAGAAATTGCCGTACGAGATTGACGGGATTGTGATCAAGGTGAACGAAATCGCGCTTCAGAACGAGCTCGGGTTTACGTCGAAAGCGCCGCGCTGGGCTATCGCTTACAAATATCCCGCGCACCAGGAAACCACAGTCGTGAACGAAATTAAGGTGCAGGTCGGGCGCACGGGTGTGCTGACGCCGGTGGCTTACCTCGAGCCAGTGCAGGTTGGCGGCGTCACCGTGCGCCGCTCGACATTGCACAACCTGGATGAAATCGAGCGCCTGGGGCTGCATGCAGGGGACACGGTGATTGTCGAGCGCGCCGGTGAGGTGATTCCTCACGTCGTGAAAGTGGTGAAACACGGGAAGGAAGAGAAGAAGTTTCGCATGCCGGAGAAGTGCCCGGAGTGCGGCACGCGCGTTCATCACGAAGAAGGAGAAGTAGCCTACCGCTGTGTGAATGTTTCCTGCCCGGCGCGGCGCAGGGAATCGCTGCTGCATTTCGCGGGGCGGCACGCAATGAATATTGACGGTCTCGGCGACAAGATCGTGGATCAGCTTGTTGACAAGGGCCTGGTGAAAGATTTTGCCGACCTCTACAAATTGAAGCTCGAATCGGTCGCCGGGCTCGAGCGCATGGCGGAGAAGTCCGCGCAAAACCTGCTTGACGAAATCGCCGCGAGCAAGAAAAACTCTCTTGCACGTTTGATTTATGCGCTGGGAATTCGATTTGTCGGCGAACGCACCGCACAATTGCTCTCGGATCATTTCGGTTCGATGGACAAGCTGGCTGAAGCCGCAGAAGAGGAACTGAAGGAAGTTACGGAGGTGGGACCGAAAGTGGCTGAGGGGATATTGGAATTCTTCTCAGAGTCAGCGAACCGCAAGCTCATCGAACGCCTTGCCGCTGCGGGCGTGAACATGAAAGGTGAGCGGCAGGCTCCGAAAGACACGAAATTCGCGGGAAAGACTTTTGTATTTACCGGGACGCTCGCGCATAGGAGTCGGGAAGAGGCCGAAGCGCTGGTGGCGTCTCATGGCGGCAAAGCAGGCGGCTCCGTGAGCAAAAAGACCAGTTATGTTGTTGTCGGTGCCGACCCCGGCTCGAAATATGACAAGGCGAAGACCCTCGGCGTACCCATCCTCGACGAAGCGCAGTTCGAAAAGCTGCTCACAGGGAGGTAAAATTCCGAGCATAGCAGCAATCCCGGCCAGAAATAGGAGTAGCCTCATTTCTATTAACTAGGAGATACTCGCCGCCAATATGGCTTGGGACCATATCGCCAGACGAGCAAGTGCGTTCATCCGTGACACGATCCCGTCCGAGCCCGCTGGCTGGCTGATTCTTATTGGGTCGACACTCCTCTTCGTTTCCTCCCGACTGAGGTGGTGGCCCCAGCCTGTTCTCACCGTGCCCAGGCCTTTTTACTGGGCAGGAATCGCCATGGTGTTGTCGCTTCCTCTGCTCGTGGCTGGCTCGCTTGGCTTTTACATCAGCATCCTGTCCTGCAAGAATGCAGTCAATCGACTCATCATCGCGGTCTTGATTCCGAGCTTGACGAGTATTCTGACGATCCTGTGTGTCGCGTTTTTCTGGTTTCGGCATCCGGGCGAACCAGGAGAAATTGCACTATCCCCCGCTGCCAATTCATCCTTTGCATGGCTCCGCTTGCTCATTTCATTGGCGGCAAATCTGGGTCCGGGGCTCCAATTTGCAATTCTCGGCATTGTACTCGTGGCGATTTTCTGGGTGCTCCTCCAGTGGGGTCGAGTCAGTCTACCAATCCGAATCCGCAGTTCTCCATTGTCGGAAGCGACTCCATCGGAATCTGACCACCGTAACGTAATGCTCTTTGTCTGGAGGATGGTAGGGCTTGTACCGCTCGCGTATCTGTTTCAGGGTCTGGTCACCTCGGGCGTCTTTCTATTTTGGCCTCGTTCGGCGCACCCGAATACTTCTTGGGTTTTTATCTTGGATCAGTCCGCCTCGACAGTTTTACTGCTTGTGCTCGTACTTTTCGCATTGGGAAAATCCGGACGAAAAACTGTGCCTGAAATGGTTCGCCTCCCGTCGGTTGGATACTTTGGCTTGGCGGCCTTGATTCCCGCCGCAATTTCCTGCGGCCCCGCGTTCCTCGGGTATCTTGAAGCAAGAATTCAATGGAGCACTCACGAGTGGGGAAGGGCATTCACGCCCTCTCTGGAAAGTTTCCTCGGCCTTCCACATCTGATTTCGGCTTGGTATTTGGCGCATGCGTTAGTGGAAGAAATCGCCTGGCGTGGATACTTGCAGCCTCGTTTCATTCGCAGATATGGTTTATACAGAGGGATATTTCTGGTAGGAATCGTGTGGGGCGCGTTTCATTTCTCGAGTGATTTCCATCCATACATGTCTTCTGTCCAAGTGCTCGCCCAATTTGCGTCCCGCCTCTCGACTAGCGTGGCCCTCAGCCTTGTACTCGCCTGGTTGACCCTCGCATCGAAGTCAATATTGCCAGCCGCTGTCGCACACGCGGTTTACAACATCTGCGTTCTCGATCTTTCTCTCATTGCTCGTGCACCTTGGTGGGCCGCAGTTCTGCTTTGGCTCGCGGTCAGCTATCTACTGTTCCACTTTTTCCCACGCCCAACGGGTGTCGAAAATTTTACGCCGCGGACGGAATCGATCCCCGAACCGGCACCCAAATAGGTATAATAATTGTGGCGGATGAGTCGGATGATCGCCGGTCTGCTGCCCGAAAGGGAAGCGGGCGGGAGGAAAGTCCGGACTCCAGTTGTGGTGAGCTCGCAAGAGTCGGCCACAGCAGGGCAACGCGCCTGGTAACGCCAGGGGGCTGCGTCGCGCGTTTCGCGAAGGCGGAACGCGAAGTCGCGGCTACGGAAAGTGCCACAGAAAATAAACCGCCGTTGATGCTTGCACCTCGGCGGCAGGCCTGAGGCAAAACCAAAGGCCCGCCACTTTCGGTCGGTATCATTTGGCAAGGGTGAAAAGGTGGGGTAAGAGCCCACCGCCCGGGTGGCGACATCCGGGGCACGGAAAACCCCGCGTGGAGCAAGGCCAAATAGGAGGGGAGGGCTGGCCCGGCCCGTATGCGTTGCGCTTGAAAAAGCGCGGCGCTCTGACCCTCGGGTAGGCTGCTGGAGTTCCGGAGCGATCCGGAACCTAGAGGAATGATCATCGCGCATGGGTCGGTTTAGTCCCGGCAGCATTTGCCGGGAGCGCCAATCGTACGGCGACGCAAGTTGCCGCGCGAGACCCAGCGGACAGAATCCGGCTTACAGACTCATCCGCTACTTTTCTTTCAGGTTTTTCGAGCAAAATCACCTGATTGCTGAGCTGGACTTGGTGTGCCCCTTCTCTCCGACCTTTTCTTCTCTCAGTACATCGATTCGCGAATTCTAAAACGTAAAGCGGGCGCCGATTTGGGCGGCGAATGGAATTCCGACGGTGGTTCCGGGGCCGAAGAAATCGCCCAGGCCGCCGGCTGGCACGCGCAACTGTTTCGGGCTTGTGACGGGTATGGCGCAGGCGGGCGTGGGGCAGAGCGCGGTGACATTGGCGAGGTTGTTCACGGGCAGCGCGCTGACGTCCGTCACAAAGTTTGCGCCGGGATTATTCCGGTTGAAGAGGTTGAAGAACTCGATGAAGGGAGTCACGGACCACCGTTCGTGAAAATTAAACGGCCGCGCCACGCGCATATCTATCTGGATGTAGGGAGTCCCGCGAAGCTGGTCAAGCGTAGTCTGCACACCATTAACGACGGCGCGATCATTCAACGGATCCCCGAAACCGTTTACGTCCACCGAAGTGGTGAGCGTGTAGGGCCGAGCGCTTTCCGCTTGTGTCAGTGTGGTGATTTCGAACCCCCCGGGCACATGCAGCAGGCCAGCGAGGACGAAGCGATGCCGCGCATCCTCTCCCGACGGGCCGTAATCTCCCTTTGCGAAGGCATTCAGAGGATTGCAAACGCCGTTGACGTAGTCGAAAAGCTCGCCGAGAACGCAGCCCCAGGTCTTCGCGCTCGACAAAGTGTAATTCGCAATCAGGTTGAAGCGGCGCGAAACGTTTCCCTGCAAGTGGATGGACAGTGCGTTGTAGCTGGAGCGATTGTCGCTGCGGAACACGTCAAGGTTCGGCACGTCGGGCTGGTTCGCGGGGTTGGGCGCGAACAGTGTGGAGCCTGCGACGTAGGAATAATGCCGGTAGGAGTGATTGCCTTGCTCGTGCGTGTAGTCGGCGCTCAGCATCCATCTAGCATTGAACGCGTGCTCGACACCGCCGGTGACGTGAAGCGCGTAGGGAGTCTTGTAGTGGGGGTCAATCAAGGCGCCCGTCGCGCCTCCGGGAATGCAACCCGGATCGCCGGGATTCACGCAGGGTCCAGTGGGCGCATTCACTGCCTGAAACGCAGTCACCCAACCGTTCTGCGCTAGATCGTCGTAGAAAAGGCCGATCCCGGCGCGAACTACTGTGCTTTGCGATTGACCCAGCGCGTAGGCAATTCCCAGGCGCGGGGCAAACGCCGCGCGGTAGTCGTGGGGGGCGGCGTTGATGAGCGGGATTCCCAGAGCTTTCAAGGTGAGCACGGCGGGATTATCCAATTGAGTGCGGCCGGAGGCTTTGAACAGGCCGAAAGTCGTCTCGTAGCGCAATCCATAATTCAGAGTGAAGCGAGGCGTGAGTCGCCAGGAATCCTGCGCGTACAGTCCCAACCGCTGCACGTTCTGTGAAAAACTTCCATCGCCGGCCGGAGTCGCCGTGCACACCGTGTTCGGATTTGCGGGGGGCAATCCCGGAGGGGGAACATAATCGCAATTGAAATCGGAAGTGAACTGGAGTGGATTGCCGACGTAAGAATCAGGATCGTTTGCGAATTGGACGAAGTATTCCCGTGTGCCGGTCAACGCGCCGCTCAACACCGGCTCGTGGATGAAATTCACTCCAAAACGCAGGGCGTGTTTTCCCACGGTGTGCGTCACGTCGTAGCGAAATTGATATTTTTCCTGGTTTCGCAACACCGGGAAGGCCGAAATCCCGGTGACAAACTGATTGTCCCCAAAAGTCTCGAGTCCCGAAGTGGTCTGCGACGTGGCTGTGTAAGGAAACGCCAGAGCGAGGCCCAGGTTTGAGGTGCGCGTCTCCGTGTGATGCAGGAGACTGGCGTCGAATATGAAAGAGCCAAGCCAGGATGGGCTGAATGTGTATTGGTTGCTGAGCAGCATGCTCAGGTAGTTCGAATGAGAGGTTGCGCCGGTTGAGGGCAAGGAGCCCTGTTCCACCAAATCGTTGCGCGTGAGGTAGGAATCGCCGGCTCCGCGGAGGAACCACTGCGAGCGCGAAGACTGGGACAAGTCGAGGCGAACATCGGAAAGGTAATCGCGGAAAGGGACGGGCACGCTGCGGGGCACCGGGATCGAACTGATGCCGGGAATCAAACCCATGGTCGCGAGCTGAGCGAGCGCGTTGAATTGGGTCTGGCTGGCGTTACTGTAGGCGATGCTGGCATTTTCGTGCACATACTCGAAGGACGAGAAAAACCAGATCTTGCCTTTTTGGATCGGCCCACCGAGCGTGCCCACATAATTCTGCCGTGAGAACGGCTGCTTGGGATTTGGAGTCGGATTCTCAATGGGGAATCTTGCGTTCAGGGCTGCGGCGCCCTCGTAGAATGATCCGCTTCCGTGCCAGTCGTCCGTGCCGCGTTTGGTTGTGATTACGACGGATCCCGCAGTCGTGCCGCCAGTGTCCGCGTCCATCTGCGCCGTACGGAAGGCAAATTCCTGAATCGCGTCGGGCGAAATATTTTGCAGGAAGCCCCCGATGTAGTCGTCCGAATTGTCGCCACCATCCACAGAAAGCTCGTTGTTCACCCCGGAGCTGCCGCCTGTGGACACGGCCGTGATGCGCGCCTTGGTCGGATCCGAGGGCTCAACCGGTTCAGTGCCCGGTGCGAGATAAGCGATGTTTGCGAAACTGCGATTGGCGAGTGGGATTGTTTCCAAGTCCTGGACGGAAATGGCACTCTTATGCACGCCACTGGAGAGGTCAATCGGTTGAGCGGTGATTGACGAGACCAGCCCCTGAACATTCACGGTTTCCGTGAGCGATTTCGGATTCATCGTCACGGTGATATCCAGAACTGAGGAGACCGTCACATCTACGGTCGCCTTCGCATCGGCGAAGCCAGGTGCAGTAACGGCAATTCGGTAAGGGCCGGGTGGGAGGTCTGTAATCCGGAATTCACCGAAGCTGTCGCTCGTAGCTCTGTGTTCCGCCGACAGGCCGACGGCTCGCACTGAAATGTTCGCGCCAACAACTCTGGCGCCGCTAACGTCGAGAACCTGGCCTGCCAGCCCACCAAGGAATTGCTGCGCGCTGGAAGGCGAGAAAATCACTCCCCAGGCGCACAGTAAGACTCCAATTCGGACTTTGATCACTCACTGCCTCTAATTAAAGTGTGCGAGGTAATTCTTCAACTGGCGGTTCATGACTCGTAGCGGATCGCATCGATGCCGACGCAACACCAAACGGATTCTATGCCACTGACCGCGCCACACAAATCCAATTCTTCCCCTCCTCGCTGGATCGGTTGCTATTCCGAACAACGGGGTATCCAGTTGTGATCCTGGCCTCGTCGCGTGAAAGGCCAGAGGACTGTCCCAGAGAGCCGCCCGTAAACGTTGACCCAACTTTTCTCAGACTTCAGGGAAGGGAAAATCGCTCCGAATTGTCGGCTGATATGGGGCAGCGGACTTGTGATTTGGTGGTTCTACTACGTATAGGTCTACCTGTCCCCTCGAGAGCCCTCAGAAATGGCGACATTCCTGTTGACTACAACTGTTCAGAGTTGGACAATCCGCCAGCGAGTTTGCGTTTTCGGGCTTCCCCGCCCCTTCGCTGCAGTCTGAACCATTGAGGCAAGCGCTAACTCGGACTCAATTACTCTAAATTTCTTCAGAATGGCCCTGCCTAGCAGGGACCTACCAGGAGGCAACACATGGGCGTTGCAACTTTGAAGGGAGGACGCCGCAACAAGGCCGTGATTTTCAGAATCGGCCTGGTTGCGTTCGTCCTGATTGCTGTGGCGCTTGCATTCTCGTTTACGCAGGAGCGAGCGACGGGTGCGTCCGCCGCTGCTCCGCAAACCACACTGCAGTTGACTCGGCTCGGCACCACCACCATTCACGCAACACCGATTGGCAGCGGCGCCTACGCTGAGCCAGAGATTGACACGTTTCCCAGCCTCGGCGATGAGCCCGGTATAAAGCCAGGGCAGTCCAGTAATGCAGCGAGTCGCCTGCTCGTGCCCGGATCGCTCGCGCCCAAGATGCCCACCCGCATCTCCAACCTGGCGATTCCGCGAAAGGTAGAAGCTCGGCGCGCCGCCGCCTCCTTGCATGCCTCTTCGAGTTCATCGGCTTTCCCGCCACCGGAACCGAATGTCCCGGCCAGCTTCGTGGTCGGCTTCCAAGCTCCCGGCTTTGCAGGATTCAATGGCCTGAGGCACGTGGATCAGCGCACCGCCAATGGCGGCAACCAGTACAGCCTCGAGCCGCCTGACCAGGGACTCTGCGCTGGTAACGGGTTCGTGGTCGAAACCGTGAACGACGTGATCTCCGTTTACAACACCAGCGGAGTGCAGCTCACTGGCGTCGAAGATATGAACACATTCTTCGGCTTTGCTCCTCAGATCGTCCGGACCACGCCGCCCGTGCCTGGGCCCTTCCTCAGCGATCCCAAGTGCTACTACGACCACGCCACTCAGCGCTGGTTCGTGAGTGAATTGGCGCAGGACAACGGCAGCAATCCGGGCGCAACGGGACGCAACCTCAACCTGCTCGCCGTCAGTCAGACCGCCGATCCCACACAGGGATTCACCGCGTTCGCCTACGATGTGACGGATGACGGATTGAACGGCACCCCGAATCATGTCGGCTGCCCCTGCTTCGGCGATCAGCCGTTGCTCGGCGCCGACAAATACGGCGTGTACCAGACCACGAATGAATTCGGCAATTTCTTCAATGGCGCGCAGATTTACGCCATCTCGAAAGCCGGATTGGTTGCCGCTGCCAACGGCGGACCCACGCCCGTGGTGGTGCAAATTGACGCTTCGCAACAACTGGTTCCGTTCGGCGGCGAATCGTACTCCATTCAGCCCGCCACGGCACCGAGCAGCCATGACTGGGACGAAGATGAGGAAGGCTCCATCAAGAATGGCGTCGAATACTTCCTGAGCGCGCTCCAGTTTGTGGACACGTTTGACAATCGAATCGCAGTCTGGGCCATCACCAATACCCGATCACTGAATTCGAACACGCCAGTGCTGACGCTTTCCTTCAACGTGATCAGCTCTGAAGTGTACGGCCAGCCGAACCCGGCGAACCAGAAGACCGGCGAAATCCCGCTTGGCAACCTTCTAGATACTCTCGCCCCAGGACCGACGCCAAACGTGGTGGGGCAGCTCAACACGAATGACGACCGCATGAACCAGGTGGTCTTCGCCGACGGTATTCTGTACGGCGGCGTGAACTCTTTGCTCAAAGTGAGGGGCGCAGAACATCAGGGCATCGCCTGGTTCGGTGTTAAGCCGTCGTTCTTCGGCCCAACACTCAAGGGCAAGGTTGTGCGGCAGGGTTACGTTGCCGTTGCGGGCGAAGACGTCATGTTCCCGTCGCTGGGACTCAATGGCGACGGAAGCGGCGTAATCGCAGTCACACTCTCCGGCAACGATTACTTCCCAAGTGCAGCCTACACGGATGTCATCGGCGGCTTCGGCCTGCCATTCGTCCACATCGCGGGTGCGGGGCAGGACCCCGATGATGGATTCACAATCTATCCTCAAGAAGGCGGCAATGGCGTGGGACGGTGGGGGGATTATTCCGCGGCGGTCGCAGATGGCAATCGAATCTGGTTCGCCAACGAGTACATCCCCAACGCGTGCTCAACGCTCACGCTTCCATGCCGTACTTCGCTGGCAAACTGGGGCACGTTCTTCTCGACCGTGCGCCCGTTCGGGTTCTAGTTCCAAATCCACCTCGGCTGCTGGGGCGAGCCGAATCAGAGAGGGCAACGATCTCAAATCGTTGCCCTCTTTTTATTTCGGCGAGCTCAAATGCGGAAAATAATTCAGATTGTGGACTAAGCAGAAGGTTTGTCGGGAACCGGTTGCGTGGCGTAAAAATCGTCACGAAACCGTGCGGTGTAGGATTCGAGAAGCTCCTGAATTCGATCCGCTTTCGCCGAACGCAGAACGAACCCTGCATGGTGATGTTTCGGAACTCGCAGGATGATCTCCGGATCAGCATACGAAGAGGTGTCCGGAATTTCCTGCCGCGCCAGCGAAATAATCACACCCGCGTACTCGTGTCGCACTTTAGGCAAATGATAAGGCTTTTTGCCCGCGCCGACTTCGAGATGCGCCCACTCGCGCCATAAATTGATACCCGTGGCTGCTTCAATCATGTCCGCGATGTAGGCGCCGCCGACACGCGCGGCGATTTCGATGAAATAAAATTTGCCGTCCTCGTGGGCGCGGAGAAATTCAGCATGCGTCACGCCGCGCATCAGGCCGAGCGCCTCGATTAACTCTCGATTGAGCTTCAAGAGCGTTTTCGAATCGGCCGCGGCGCGAGGCACCGTGCGGGTGGTGAAGATGCCGCCATGGTGCGAAACGTCGAGTGGCGGCTTGCCATACGCGTGCACCTCGGCAAATACGACTTTCAGTTCGGACACGACGCTGTCCACGTGAAAAATGTCGCCCGGCAAAAATTGCTCTAGTAAGTAGAACGACTGCTGGTCACTCAATTGGTCGAGCCACGGCCAAAGATCTTCGGCTTTCTCGATCTTCTTCATTCCGATGCCGGAAGCTTGCGATCGGGGCTTCAATAGCCACGGCGGGTTCACCCGTGCCATGAACTCCTTCAGGGTGTCGTAGGTGAGTACGTGCACAAATTCCGGCACAGGAATGCCAGATTCTCTCGCGCGGCCGCGCATGGCCAGCTTGTCGCGAAAATAGCGCATGGTCGTCAAGCCCATGCCGGGGATGCGCAGGTGCTCGCGTAGTGCCGCAACATTCTCCATGTCGAATTCATCAAGCGCGACGATGCGGTCCACGGGCTGAGTGCGCGCCATGAAACTGACCGCGCGGATCAGGTCCGCCACGGGAAGATCCTCGGGAATGTAAAAAGTCTCGTCAATCGCTTCGCGGGGCCAATCAGCGTTGCGGAGTTTCTCAGTGGTAAGGAGCAGCACGCGGCAACCGTGCTCTTTGCACGTGCGCAGAAATTCCTGCCCTTTTTCGTAAGAGCTGATGCAGAGAATCGTCAATGGGCGCGCTTTTGACGCCACTCGTCCCCACGTTCCGCTCGCGCGAATTTAGGTCCCGGTTGGGAGCAGGAAAGGGCGGATTATACTGCGGTCTCGCCGGCAGGGAAGAGGTATTGCAAAAATGGGCCGACACGTTGCGCCCAGGCGGCTTCGTTGTGTTGGGCGCCCTGGATTTCTTCGTAGTGGAGATCGCGACCTTCGTGCCAGCCTTTTTCTACCAGCACATCGCGCAATTTCCTCGCGTCCGAAATTGTATGGACGCCCTCCTGGGTACCGGTATCGAGCCACATGCGCGGCCGCGCGCTGAGGCGTTTGCGCGCGGCAAAATTCAGAATCCAGCGTTGGTTCCACCACACGGATGGTGAAAGCACCGCCAGCTTGCCGAAGACATCCGCGGAGCGCAGGCCCAAGTACACTGTGAGCAAGCCGCCCAGCGACGAGCCGCCGAGGCCCGTATTGTGGGGCCCGGCGAGTGCTCGGTATTGCGATTCTATGAAGGGTTTTATTTCGTCCACCAGCATCCGCCCGTAACGGTTGGCGCCGCCGCCCCCGAGTTTTTTCGCGCGCGAGGGACTGTATTCGCGGATTCGCTGCTTCCCCGTATTGTAGATCCCGACGATTACAAGCGGCTGAATTTTGCCGTCGGCGATCAGCCGGTCGGCGGTCTCTCCCATTCGCCAGGCCACGCCTCCAAACGACGTGGCAGGATCAAATAAATTTTGGCCGTCCTGCATATACAGCACGGGAAAGCGGCGCTGGGGATTCCAGTCATACACTCCGGGAAGGTAAACGATGAGGTCCCGCTCGGCCCGCAAGAAACGGGAGCGATAGCTTTCAAATTTATGCAGCGAGCCCGGGCCCGCCGCTCGCAAGTCTCTGATTGTGTCCAAAGAAGGAGTCAATCGATATTTTTCCGCTGAAAAGCGCCCGTCACGAATCTTACCACCACGCGCGCCGCCGGCAGCGCCGCTCTAGTCTGCGGCGCGATCACGTAGAATAGCAGAGACAATATTCACGGAGAAATTGTTTCGAGTTTCCATGGCGCGCAAAACCCGTATAATACCGCACGCTTTACGAAGCTCCCGGAGACCCCGGAAACGACACACGCACAGGAGAAGTATGCAAAGGGAATATCACCGCTGGTATTCGCACCGCCTCGGGATGGATTTGGGCGTCGTTGTTTACGGTCATTGGGGACCTCCGCTCGTCGGATTTCCCACCAGCGCCGGCGATGAATGGGAGCTTGAGAACCAGGGATTGATCGGCAGCCTTTCGGACTTGATCGATGGCGGACACGTAAAATTTTTCAGCGTCAATTCCGTGAATTTCGCCGGGCTGTACAATAAGGGCGCCCATCCTTTTCATCGGAGCTGGATGCAGTCGCAGTTCGATGCCTATATGCGACATGAGGTCGTTCCATTCATTTACGACAATTGCAAGTCGCCGGGAATTGCGATTTCGACGATGGGCGCATCCTTTGGCGCGTACCACGCCGCAAACACGCTGTTCAAGCATCCGGATGTGGTGCGCCGGTGCTTCGCTCTTTCAGGTGTGTACGATATCAAAGGATTCATGAACGGAACGTACGACGACAACACCTACTTCAATAATCCGGTGGATTACCTTGCGAATATTTCCGATCCGCAAGTTCTGGGTCACTTGGCGCAGTGCGATATCCATCTCGCCACCGGCACCGGCCCATGGGAAAACAGCGGGCCCTCGTATCGTCTCTCTGCCATCTTAGCCAGCCGGGGAATCGCCCACCATCTGGATGATTGGGGACCGGAAGGCGGCCATGAATGGCCCTACTGGAAGAATCAAATGAGGCACTACATCACCCGGCTCTTCTGATCTGCCTACGCCGGCTGGACCCCGCCGAAACCGAACCGCTCGAGCATGTAGCGGCCTTTGTCGATTACCTGCTCTTCGTCGATCCACACGTCGCAGCGCCTCGCCAGCAAATCGATGTGCGTTCGTGAACTCCAGGGCGCATGTGTCTGGCTCCCGTAAGGGTCGCCAAAGGCGATGTGAACCCCCGGAAGTTTTTCATCCTGCAGCAGCACGCCGATCATATCCGAAAGACTGAGATTCGTTCCGAACGCCAACTCTCCGATACGGTCGCTGTTCTCATCCGTGTGGCAATAGCTCCAAAACTCCTTCTCGAGATCCTTGCGCGCGCAGGTGGCCTTCACCATCCGCGCATCGCGAATTTCAACCACAAGCGGCGTGCGTTTCAGGTCTCCATATTTTCCGCAGAAGTAGTCGCCAGCGGTGCCGTCACACACAAATGTGCCGTCCACATGGGCAGGCGTGGTGAAAACTTCGCCCGCCGGAAGATTTGACCAGTAGCGGCGGCTGATCAGGCCGCTGGTCTTCACCCAATCGAGTGAAGGGTCAAAGCTTGCCACGAGCGAAGTGCCGGCTTCGGTGCGCACGGTCAGGGAGCGCGCCGTCGGCATCCGCTGGCGGAGGCGTTCACTCAGCCAGTCCACCATCAGGTAATCCGCGCGCATGCCCTGCTGCATGATTTCCGGAGTGATGCCCACCATGTGGGCGTAGCGAATCTGGCGACGCTCCACCACTCCGACGATATCTTTGCGCGCGCCAAGCTCGCCTTCGAGAGGTTGCATGCACAGAATCCCGGCATCGGCGACTTCGAGCCCCGCAAGAATTTCTCTCGGGGCAGATGTGGCGGGGCGGGCGGTGTAATCTTCAATTCGGAATGTGGTGGCAACTGCCTTGCGATCTTCAAGGGCCTGCTTCAGGCTCGCGGCAACTTCTTCGCTCGGCTCATCAAATATGAGTGCAACTTTTTCGCCAGGGAGAATTGCCAGGCAGGTTTCAATCGCGTTGCGCGCCCCCGGTAGGAGCGCAAGATTCAATGTGTCCGTGTTCATAAATCGCGTTATCTAGTTTACCCTGACCTCCTTGTAAGTGTCACCGCCCCGGATGGTAATTGGTTCGCGCCTGTTGCCACAATCATATGACTTGTGACGCGTCGGTTCGTTACAACGAATCGGAAACGCGAGGGCTGACGCGGAAGGCCGGCACCTGTCCGCCTCCCGACGTCACATTTGCAAGTCCAGTCGCGCTGAGCCTGCATAGATACCCAGCGAGCTTGCCTCGGAACAGGTACGGCGCAAAATCCACCAGCATGTCGCGCATCGTCACGTTGCCCTGGACGTCAGAATGCGGAAACGTCTCGCGGCGCACTTTGATTCGTTCCTGGACCACCCAGGCATTCTGTGGCTCGGCGAGTGCCTTCTGGATAGCCGCGTCCCACGCCTGCGCGTCAGTCTCCCAGCCGAGAGTCACACCCGTGCCCCCATACTCGTCGTTTGGTTTCATCACGAAATTCTCGCGGTTGGCGCGTAAGTACTTGAGCAGTTCGATCGTCTCGCCATTCCGCCTAGTGCGAGTGTCTTGCAAGCGCCTTGTCCAGGGCACATGTTGGCGAATCAGCTTGTGCTCGCCGGCGCTGAAGAGTTTTTCGTTTTGTTCATCGGTGAGGACAGCGAAGAAGGCCTTCTTGTGTGGAATTTTGCAGCGCAATGTGTTGGCAACGCAAACGGCTCGCGCTTCATAGGCTCGCACCAGCGCGTTGCAGTCCGAGGGATGCGACACGATATCGTTGATCAGCACGCGCCGGTAAACCAGATCGATCTTTCGTCCCTGGGCTGAAAGTGCACGGCCATCGAATACAAGATCTCGCGGATCGCATACGAGCGCCGAAATCCCGCGCGCCTCAAATCTTTCGCGCAAAATTTCAAATTCACTCCAGGTGGGGACTTCGCGCCAATCCACAATTGCGATCGTCGGCTTGGAAGAAGTTCCGCCCCAATCCTGGTAACTTGCGAGCAGGGCATTCAGAATTGTTGAAGAGAGCGGGTACGAATCCACTCGGAAGCGTTGTTCGAATCTCGCCATGATCGGCAGGCCACGAAAAACCTCAGCTAATGTTTCCGCGTAACCGAGGCCGGCCGGGGATTCGGCGTTGTACTCGGCGAATTGGAGGGAATCGGGCAACAGGAAGGCGTCGAGGCGCGAAGCAGTGCTCGCCAGCTTGTACCCCGGTTCAATGCGAGCGAGGCGCGCTTCTTGCGCGCTCAGCCCCACCTGCGCGAGTATTTCGTGCGAAGCAAGCGCAGCCTCCACCACTCGCTCGCCCAGCACGGCAATCGTTTCTGCTACGGGCCGCACACGTGTTTCGTCAGCCTCATCAATGAAAAAGGGCCGAAGGAAGGGACAATGGACGCGATCATCGAAGGTGAGCCGCTTGGCGCGCATCTGCGCGCTCAGGTCGGCGCAGAACGCAGGTGTGAGTTCTACGTCAGCGCGGAGGAGGCCGTGCCAGAAGTCGATGGGAGATGTGGGTGCCCGGGAAGGCTGCACCGAACCACCGCTCATGCGCTCTTCGCTCCCGCCCGCGACTTTGACGGCGCGCCAGTAAATCCGGAAGCCGCACCGATACCGAGCATTTCTTCCCACCGCGGCCAGGAACTTGCCGGCCTGCCGTTCAGCGCGCGGTCAATCACCAGTTTGGCCATGCGCTCCACCACGGTCGTAAAATAAAATTCGGTGATTCTGTCACGTTCGAAATCCGGCGCGGGATTTAGAAAATCGATGGCGTACGGAATCCCATCCTGCACCGCGAATTCAATCGTGTTCATCTCATAGCCGAGCGCCTGGTTGATTGTTTGCGCGTCGCGCACCACGCGCGCTCCAAGCTCTGCCGAAAGGTAGTCGTGCTTCACCAGGTAGTGCCGCTCCTTCGGATCGTAGGCGACGGGCATGATATCCATCTTGCCGAATGTGAAGCAGCGGACGTACTCGTTGAAGTCGATGAATTGCTGCAGCGTCATGCAATGGGGCCCGGTGCCGTCATACGCAGCCAGCAGTTCTTCGCGGTTGTTCACTTTGTAGACGTGCTTCCAGCCGCCGCCCGAGAAAGGTTTCAGAATCGCGGGGCGTCCCACGTAGTCGAGCAGCTCATCCCAATCAATCGGGTACTTCAAGTTGCGCAGCGATTCGGAATTGATGTCCACGTCGGACGGATACGATTTCTGCGGCAGCAGCACCGTCTTCGGAATGGCGATGCCCAGCTTCGCTGCAAGGGCATAGTTGAAGAACTTGTCGTCCGCCGTCCACCAGAAGGGATTGTTGATCACGTAAGTGCCCTGCAGCACCGCGTGCTTCAGATAGCCGCGGTAATAATCCACTTCGTGCGAAATGCGGTCCACGATCACGCGATATTCGGCCGGCTCACCCATCCGGGTTCCGCCCAACTTCACGAATTCAGCGTTGATGTTCTTTGATTTGCCCAGCTCATTCACCTTTTCGATGAACGCCGGCGGAAAACTGTATTCGCGCCCGCACATGATTCCGATTTTCATGGTTTGTGCTCCCTCCGCAGCCTTTCTCATGTCGACCGCCAGCGGCGGATTTCACTCGCGCAATTCCTGTAGGGTGGCGACATGTTCTGCATTTCCGCTTGAATCACTAACCCCGGGCAATCGATGCCTGTGGGCTCACTCCGTCGCTCGTTTCTTCTACCAGGTGCCGAACGACGGCTTTCAAATCGCCGGTTTCCTGGTACACGCGCAGCTGTCGTTCCGCGCTTGTGCCCTCGCGAAGAATCGAATGAATTGGCCGGATCGCTTCGCGACTCCCCAAATCATCGATCACGTCATCCACGAACGACAGCAGCTCCTCGCCCAATTCCTGCATGGGGACTTCGATTCGCTTGCCGAAATCAATCAACTTTCCCTGGATGCCCCAACGCGCCGCGCGCCACTTGTTTTCCTCGATCAGTGCGCGCGGATACATTCGGAATCCCATGTTGCGCGTGTACAGGCGGTGCAGCTTCACGACAATGGCTTGCGTGAGCGCGGCGATCGCCACCGCATCACTCACCCGAGTGGCCACGTCAAAAATCCGGAATTCGAGCGTCCCAAACGTGGGGTGCGGCCGGACATCCCACCAGATTTTCTTCGCATTATCGATGCAGTGCAGTTGCACCAGTAAATTTACGTAGTCTTCGTATTCGCTCCACGAGTTGAAGTGATCCGGGATTCCCGTGCGCGGGAACCGGCGAAACACCGTCGTGCGAAACGATTTCAGTCCGGTGTTGCGGCCCATCCAGAACGGCGAGCTGGTGGAAAGCGCCAGCAAGTGGGGCAGAAAATATCGGGCCATATTCATCAGGTCAATCATCGTGGTGCGATCAGGCACGGCCACGTGAACGTGCATTCCGAAGATGAGCAGGGAGCGAGCGAGTTGCTGAAGTTCTTCGACGATGTTTTTGTACCGGTCGCCCGGCGTGATTACCTGGTCAATCCAGCTTGAGAATGGATGCGTGCCCGCCGCAGCCACTCGCAAGCCAACCCTGTCGGCCGCGCGCACGAGTTCTCCCCGGATGCGCCGCAATTCCAAATCGAGTTCCTGCACATCGCCGCAAATCTTGGTACCAATCTCGACGATGGATTGATGCAACTCGGGCTTTACCTGTTCGCCGAGGCCAGCCGAACTAGCCTCGACTAGGTTACTTACATGCGAACGCAGCTCTCCCGTTGCCGGATCAATGATCTGAAATTCTTCCTCAACGCCAATCGTGAACCGGTGGTTCATGACAGGCCTTTCACCTGCGGAGTGCGGGGATTCAGGCGCATATCATACTCTCACCCCCGCCGGAATTGCACGCGAACCACAACTCAAACTGAAGGTTATCAGTTGTTGAGGGGGGATTTAAAATGGGCTTATAGACTAGCCATTTACTGAGAGTGTGCAGGCTGGCCTGCCATTGCGCGTTGGCGGTCTTTCAATTCTTTAATGCGGCGTGCGTTTTCAATAGCCTGGAGCTGCTCGATCACACCCGACGCGGCAGGGCTGTAATTATTCTGCACCCAATGGGGTGACATCCAAACCGGGTCAGTCTGTGCCGCCTCCCGGAATTGATTCTTGGCGCTGTCCTTGTTTTCTGTTCGCCATTCGAGAACGCCTTCGACCGCTCGCCGCTCGCCCGTGTCTTTATCTCGAGTCACGGCGGCGCTCAGCATTTGATGCGCGTCCGCCTGCCGTCCCAAGTCGCTTAGCACCCAAACTAGCAGCAGGGCCGTTTCCGGCGAATCGGGAAACACTTGCCTTGCCGCCTCAAGTTGCTCTGCAGCGGGTTTGAATTTTCCGGAGCGATACATCCACCAGGCCATTTCGCGCCGCACCCGCGCCTGCTCCGACGGCTGAGAAGCGAACGACAGCGCTGCCTGAAAATCTTCGTCCGCCTCCTTGTTTCCGCGGAAAAACTTGAAGCCCGCCAACTCCGTTCTTGCCGCGATATAACTGTCGGGTTCTCCATTCGGTCGCGCTTCTTTTGCAAGACTTTCCAGGCGGTTGACTCCCTCTTGTGGATTCGACACTGCAAGGCCCCGTGCGAGGAGCTCCCAATCGCGGCCGGTCTCGCTTCGACGGATTGCCTCCGTTGCCGCGCGCGCCGTCTCGCCGCCGTCAGCCGCGCGCCAGCTAACTTCCGCGAGTCCTCTCCACGCTTTAACGTAATTCGGATTCAACTTCAACGCTTCCTCAAATCGAGACATGCTGGCCTTGAAATCCCCCCTGCGCGCTAGCCGTTCGGCTGCATCAGTCAGGAAAATGTAGCGAATGGCAAGAGGGCGCACGGGAATTGATTCGTTCCAATGCCGCGCGGCAATCTCGGTTTCCATCGCCGCGCGCCGCTCGCTGGCAGCCGGATGAGAGCGGAAGTATTCCTCGAGTGCGCCGAGCGGTACCTCTGCGAATTCTTCGATTGGTGAGGCGGCTCGGTGCGCATACTGTGATTCTAGTTTCTCGAATCGCTTCATCACGTCCACCCCGCCGGCTGGTGAATAACCCGCGGCGACTGCGAATTCGAGACCAACGCGATCCGCTTCCAATTCCTGCTCCTTGGTGTAGCCAGCCTTGAACAACTCAACCACCGGCCGGCCAAGTTGGTAGAGACCCTCCATTCCAACTTTCTTGCTGGCCAGATCGTATTGCAGGCGCTCGATTGCATGACGCTGGTCCACATGCGCGATTTCGTGGCCCAGAATGGCAGCCAGCTCATCTTCCGATTCAAGCAGTTCCAACAAGCCGCGGCCTACAACAATGTAACCACCCGGCATGGCGTAGGCATTCACGAAGTTCGTGTCGTCGCGTAAAAAGAAGTGATAGCGGATGGCTTTGCGCCGCACTTGTAATGCAACAATTCTTCCGGCGACATTCAAGTGTTCAGTGATTCTCTCCTCGTCCTCTTTCGGGTGGTGCGGCTCGAGCCAACCATCCTCCCGTGCGATTTGCTCACCTACTCTCATCTCCTCCGAATCGCTTACGCGCGTCAACGCAAGTGGAATGCGTTCCGCTTCACGCTGCGTATCGGCAAGAAGGTAAAGCAACGGCCGCGGAGTGATCGGAGCGGTAGCGCCACTCCGTTGCAATTCAAATAGCGCCGCACACCCGGCGAGGAGCAGCACAATCAGTACCACCCGCCGCTTCACAACACCCTCCGCAGGAGCTCGCGATGCCGCGCGTATAGAAAGCTGACCGCCAACAGCGCTACGCCCAGACCCATGAACGAGACGATTCGGCCGAGCGCATCAAGATTCCATACATCGACCGTGACGATGCGGCCCACACAAAGCAGAAAAAGCAGCAAGCTGAACCAGCGGTAGGAGCGTTCGTCCATCTTCAGCACGGCCAGAAAAACCACCAAGCCCTCCAGCCCCCAAGCGGCGGTGAGGTATCCTCGGCGGACTTCAAGACTCAGCAGCACCGTCAGGAGAATCGTCGGGATGAAGAAAAACAAATGCTGCGGATACTTCTCCACCATGGACCAAATCTTTCGCAGTAATTTCCGGGCTCCAGTCCCGCTCTCCCCTTGGACAGGTTCAGCGCCGACCTTCCTCTTATTCAGCTGCGTGACAGCGAACAAAATGTAGAGCAGCAGCGAACAAGCCACCACGGTCGCCGTCCGCGTGTTCGTCAAATGCCACGGGCTGGTTTGGTAGAAATTGTCGAACGCGCAGCGAATACCCACGAAGAGCGTCAACGCATAGCACTGGTTACGAAATGTCGCGAGGCTCCACTGCCGGCCAAGTCCGTATGCGGCCACCGCCAGGGCTGCCCAGCTCACCGCTACCCATTCCGCAGGCAATTGGAACCGCAGCAATGCCACAATTGAAGCGGTGCCGAACCAGAGTAGCGCCCCCCGGAAGCGCGGTGATTCCCGCGTGCTGAAAGCCGCGTAGTAGTAGATCGCAGCGAGAAGAGTGGCAGTGATTACCGGCGCAGCGAGCGTGCCAACGCGCGATGTTGAGTTCAAGTCGGCAATGAAGATACGCGCGAAGCTCGCGACCAGCAGCAAACGACCTTGCACAAGGAGCGGCTTTTCATGGAGAGCCTCCGCCGTCTCCAGTAGCGCCAAGCCAAAGAGCCCCCACGCCAGACCAACTGCAGCTGTAGTCGTTTCGTCCCACAGGAGCAGCGCCACAAGCAGGGTACCTGCATACGTGTAAAGTGCTTGAATTCCTCCGATTCTTGCCAGCGCTGCGGATACGTAGCGCGTGGTTGTCGGTGGCGGCTCGCCCTCGAGGCCCCGGGCCATGTTCCTGCGAGAAGCCGCGTAGATAATCGCACACGACATTCCCACGGTAATGAGACGCAGACTCACGTTGTGCCACAAATTTCCATGCGCCATATTCACGACGAGCAGTCGCAATACGGCAAAGAAAGCTGCGCCATGGCCGCACATCCACAGGGGCTTGTCGCGCAGCGGCCGGCTCGCCTCCACGAGCGCGATGCCTGTGACTGTCCACACCAGCCCGGTCCAGAAAAAAGGTAGCGCGACCCACGCGGCAGAAAGCAGAAATCCCGTTGCAAGCGCAGGACAAGCCGCAAAGGCAATTTGCTCAATTTGCTCCGCCCGCTCACCAAGGCGATTCTTCAGTCTGCCATCCACATAGAAGGCGACTGCAAGAGCCAGCAGCAGCCAGCCCATCTTCGGATCGGGCGGCGCCCATTTATCGAAACGCGGCCCTAGATCATGAAACAGCACATAGGACGCGAGAATGGCCGCGCCCACCCACGCAAGCTTTCGAAGATGACTGTCGAGAATCCGCCATCCGACGACAAGGAGTGCTTCCACTTCGAGCAGCCACAGAATTTCCAGCCGTCCACCAGAATAGCGGTAGGGAACCGCTGCAATCATCAGCGTTGCCCCCAATGTACTTGCGAGAACAAAACTCAGGCGCCGGCCAATCTTGCGCGAGAATGCGGAAACGCCCAGATACACAGCGCCCGCGAAAAGCAAGAACCAGAATCGCCATTCTGGGTGGAATGATTGATAGTGAAGCACTGCCAGGTAGCCCGCGATGTTGAGCAGGAATGACGCGGTCAGCAATTGAGATTCTCTGGTGTCCTTCTCTTGTCGCAGGAAATAGGAGACCAGATAAATCAGCCAGTAGGCCGAGACCAGCGCGACGCTTGCCTTGAATTCCGGGAACGGTCTGTGTCCGCCTATCCTTTCGTACACCTGATTGAGCCACATCCAATGAACCGCGTACGTGGCAATAATTGCAAACGGCTCGACGGCAAACCAGCGCCGCTGCCGCAATATCACTGCCAGCGAAGCCGCGAGCAGTGCAGATGCGACCAACCCACCCATTGGGATTTCACTTACCGCCACGCTCGCGAATGTCAACAGGTAGGCAAACCCAGTCGTTACCTCGGAGTTGTAGCGCAACGAATGCGCCACCATCGCCACCGCAACCATGAACAACAATCCAAACCCCAGACTGGGGCTTGTGACCAGGCGCACCGCCGCAATATTGTGCAGCGCGTAGGTCGTAAAATACGCGAGCGCCCAGCCGCCGCCCAGCACGGCACGCGCCGCGATTCGATAGCGCTCGTTTTGCTCGCCGTATACTCCGACTGCCAGGAGGCACACGCTCAGCGCGTAGCCCAAAACGATTTTTCCCTGGGCGCCGAGATAGTGCATGGAGTAGTTCAGTAGCAACGCGACACCAATCACGAATGCGGCGGTGCCGATTTTGTTCAACCAATTGGCGCCAAGCCGCTCTTCCAAATCAGCCCAATTGTGCTTTTCATGGGGCTTCACACCGGATAAGACTTTCCCCATGAATGTGCGGGCCGGTGGTGTTACGGGAAAAGACGGTGCGTGTGGGGGCGGTGCCTGCGGTTCGGCGCCCGCTGGCGGCCCGGGTGCGACGCGCTCAGGTGCGAACGGCTGAGGAGCTTCAACGTGCCGCTCAAATTTGGCGGGGAGCGGTGTTACAGGAGGTGTCGAGAGTACTGGTTTTACGGCAGGATCCTGCGGCTTCGCCTCCCGGGCATCCGTCGGTATCGCGCCAAGCTTCTCGATGGATTTTTCGAGCGCGTAGATGCGGGACGTCAGGCCACGCACCTCCTGACGAAGCGCATCGTTCGCATGTTCCAATGAATTCGTCTTTTTCGAGAAACGGCCGGAGCGGACCAAGGCAATGAGCGGGGCGACCAAGAGGTATGCGACGAGAGCTATTCCGAGAAGAATCTCGATGTCCAAGTATGCCTCAGCCCTCGGGTAATGCCCTGTTTACGTGGCGGGATTCTACCAGACGTGGGCGATTGCAACTATCGCCATGTCCATCGCGCACCCGTGGCCATCTCTCGCGTCGAGACCTACGTTCACGCCGCACCGCCGGGATTGTCGCGTCTGGGCTTAGACTTGTCGCAACCAAACGAATAAATATTGCTGATAATGGTCATAAATAATTTAAATTTCCCTGCTGGGGCATGCGCAGGTACAGTGGCGTGTTCTGAACTCGATCGCGCCGGCGGAGATAAACAGGCCTTGAAGCTGAAACACCTGGTCCCGCGGTCAGCATTGCTCGTTTTTCTTTTCTGCTTCAGCCCGCAAATCTTGCTCGCACAAAATTCTCCGGCTTCCCCCGCTGCGACTGATTCGCAATCCCAGCGCATCGCCGCCCTCGAGCAGCAAGCCGCCGACGCGAAAAGTTCCGCGGACAACGCCTGGATGCTGGTCAGCTCCGCGCTCGTACTGATGATGACTGGCCCGGGCCTGGCGCTTTTCTATGGCGGCCTCGTGCGCAAGAAGAATGTTCTCGCCACCATGATGCAGAGCTTCGCCATGATGGCCGTGATCACCGTTCTGTGGGCAATCGTCGGCTACAGCATCGCGTTCGGGCCTGGGAATAGTTTCTTCGGCGGCTTCCACAACCTCTTCCTGCATCATGTGGGCTTGCGGCCCGACGCGGATTACGCCGCCACCATTCCGGCGCAAACTTTCATGGTGTATCAGCTCATGTTCGCCATCATCACGCCGGCGCTGATCACCGGTGCTTTCGCCGAGCGCATGAAATTCAGCGCCATGCTCCTGTTCCTGATTTTGTGGTCGTTTTTTGTTTACGATCCCATGGCGCACATGGTGTGGGGGAAGGGTGGCCTGCTGAATGCGTCGCTCGGCGGCCGATTCCCGACGCTCGATTTCGCGGGAGGCACGGTCGTGCACGTCACCTCGGGGGTCTCTGCGCTTGTCTGCGCGCTGTATCTTGGCAAGCGGCTGGGATATCCAAAAGTTGCCATGCCGCCGCACAGCGTGGTGCTCAGCTTCATCGGCGCCTGCCTGTTGTGGGTGGGCTGGTTTGGATTCAACGCGGGCAGTGCACTGGCCTCGGGCGGTCTTGCAACCAGCGCATTCGTGGCCACACATTTCGGCGCTGCGGCGGCAACGATTGGCTGGAGCGGCGCCGAATGGTTGCGCAACGGCAAGCCGAGCGTGTTGGGCGCGATCTCCGGCGCCGTCGCCGGACTCGTAGCCATCACTCCCGCAGCCGGTTTTGTCGGCCCGCGGGCGGCGCTCGCCATTGGCTTGATTGCGGGCGTGTTCTGCTTCTTCATGGTCACCAAAGTGAAATCGCGCTTCGGATACGACGATTCGCTCGACGCGTTTGGAGTCCACGGCGCGGGCGGCACCATCGGCGCGCTGCTCACTGGAGTTTTTGCGGTCAGCGCGATCAATCCAATGTTTAAAGACGCGAGCGGCAAAGTCCTGCCTTCGGGCCTGCTGGAAGGCAACGGCCACCAGATGTTCAATCAACTTGTTGGCGTCGCGATTGCCTGGGTGCTCGCGATTGTGGGTACACTCATCATATTGAAGATCGTGGACAAGCTTGTTGGCCTCCGCGTTAGCGAAGATCAGGAAACGCAGGGTCTCGACCTTTCGCAACACGGCGAAGAAGGGTATTACTGGGAGACGTCAGCCTGAAGCGCATGCCCTGACTTCGAGAGGCGAATTTGTAGCGGCGGCCTTTAGGCCGGCAGGCGGTTCTTGAGACGAACGACCATGACAAAAGTCGAAGCAATCATTCAAACCTCGAAGTTCGATGCCGTCAAAGACGCCCTGCACGAAATTGGCGTCGAAGGCATGACCGTTCTCGAGGTCCGCGGCCACGGCCGCCAGAAAGGGCACACGGAGGTCTATCGCGGGCGCGAATATACCGTGGACCTGATCCCCAAAATCAAGATCGAAATGGTCCTTGCCGATGACCTGGTCGAAAAATGTGTCGAAGCGATCGTGAACGCTGCGCGCACCGGCAAAATCGGCGACGGCAAGATTTTTCTCACCAAAGTGGACGACGCGGTACGGATACGGAATGACGAGCGGGGCGAAAGCGCCCTCTGAGCGCCGCCGCGCAACGCGCGCGTCCTCCCGCCCGCGCCAGAAAACCAGATTTCCTTGCACTGTCCAGCCCGTCGTAATATCGCGGCTGCATCGCCATGCCCACGAAGCCCCAACTCGCAACTGAGCTCCGCGAACTCTACGCGAAGGAATTTGCACGCCTGCAACAGAATTTTCACGCCACGACGGACGGGCGCGCCGCCGTTCTCGGGCGTACCGCGCTCGTTGAATCCGTTGCTCTCCGGCTTTGGAATGAACTCATCTCCCCCGAGGCCGACTCCCCCAGGGACTTCGCGCTCGTCGCACTCGGCGGATTCGGCCGCGGAGTGCTGTTTCCATACTCCGATGTCGACCTTTTGTTTCTCCACGCGGGCGATGCCTCCGAGGGAGAACTAAAAGTCCGCATCCGAAGTTTCTCGCAGGAATTGTGGGACCTCCGCCTGAAACTCAGCCCCGCTACCCGCACGCTGGCCGAGTGCGACCGCTTCGATCCCGACAATCTCGAATTCACGATCTCGCTGCTGGATTGCCGCTACCTCGCGGGCGACCGCGCGCTCTTCGCGCAACTGCACGATACCATCGTTCGCCGTCTCGTCCTCCGCGACGCCCCGCTCATCATTAAGCATCTTGCGGACCTCACGCGCAGCCGCCACGCGAAATTCGGACACACGGTCTTCCACCTCGAGCCAAACGTCAAGGATAGCCCGGGTGGGCTCCGCGATTACAATGTGGCCTGCTGGCTCGCGCTTATTTCCGCGATGGATTCATTGCGCGCATGGCCGGACGAAAAAACGCCGCTCCCTATATCTGTGCGCGAGCCCTTCGAAGCGGCGCTCGGATTTCTGATGGCCGTCCGCTGTTTTCTTCACTTCCGCCACGCCCGCGACGACAATTCTCTGGCCTGGGATGCTGAGGAAGAGGCGGCCAAGCTGAAAATCGGCGCCTCTCACGCCGCGGAGCTGACACCCTCCGACTGGATGCGCATCTATTTTAGCCACGCGCGAAAAATCCATCGGGTCTGCACGCAACTTCTCGAAGAATTGCCCAGCACGCGCCCTTCTCTCTACCGTCAGTTTCAGAGTTTGCGCTCGCGCCTCTCGAACGCTGAATTTTCTGTCGTGGGCAATCTGGTCTTTGTCCGTCAGCCTGAAGCGCTAGGAGATCCACACCTGCTCTTGCGCGCGTTTCGCTTTCTCGCGCGGCACGGGTTGATTCCCAGCTCCACCACCGAGTCCCAGATCGAGCAGGTCCTCCCGTCGGTGGCTGCCGATCCGCCAAGAGGTTCCGAGCTCTGGCATTTACTGCAGGAAATCCTGCTCGGGCCGCACGCTGCGGACGCACTGCGCTCCATGCACGCGCTCCGCCTGCTCACGCTGCTCCTGCCCGAGTTACAAGCGATTGATGCGCTTGTGATACGCGATTATTCTCACCGCTTCACGGTGGACGAGCACACGTTCGTGGCCATCGAAAACCTTCACGCTCTCCGTCAATCGCAATCCAAATGGGACCAGCGTTACGCCGAACTCCTCGAGGAACTCGAGCAGCCCGATCTCCTCTACCTCTCGATCCTTCTTCACGACACGGGCAAAGGGACGAAGACCGACAACCATGTTGGCGCGAGTGTTCTGATCGCGGCGGACGCACTCGATCGCCTCGACCTCGATCCTCCCGACCGAGAGACAGTCCTCTTTTTGATTGGTTCGCACCTCGACATGAGCGCCGCTCTCCGCCGCGACATTTTCGATCCGCAAACTATCCGCGCCTTCGCCGAAAAAGTCGGCACGCCCGAGCGCTTGAAGATGCTTTGCTTGCTCACATACGCGGACATCAAGGCGGTCAACCCCGACGCTCTGACACCCTGGAAAGCGGAAAATATCTGGCAGCTTTATATCGCCACATCCAATTTTCTCAATCGCACGCTCGACGATCGCGTCCATGCGGACGCGCACGACGAAGTGGTGACCCATTTGCGAACGCTCGCGCCAGCGGCAGGGAAGGGGCTGGAGAGTTTTCTCGTAGGATTGCCGCGGCGATATTTGCTCACGCATCCCGCCGGAGAAGTTCTTGGCCATCTGGAAATGGCCGTGCAATTGGGAAAGGATCCCGTACAGCTTGGCCTCCGCCGTGGCCGCCATTGGTTCGAGCTGACGCTCGTCACCACGGATCGACCGCACCTATTTGCGACGATGGCAGGCGTCCTTGCCGCTTGGGGAATGAATATCGTGAAGGCTGCCGCGTTTTCGAATCAGGCGGGAATCGTCGTGGACACTTTTTATTTCACCGACCGCTTCCACACTCTCGAACTGAACCTGCCGGAGTGGGATCGCTTCAAGACCAATATCCACGATGTGCTGCTCGGTAAGGCCGATCTCGCAAAAATGCTCCGCGATCGCTTGCGCTCAGAAAAGCATCGCCCGCTTAAAGTGAAAGTGAAAACGCGTATCGAATTCGACGACGACTGCTCGGCCCACAGCACTCTTGTGGAAGTAATCGCGCAGGACCAGCCGGGATTGCTCCATCGCATCAGCTCGAAATTCTCGCAGGAGAATTGCAACATTGAAATCGCCCTGATCGAGACCGAGGGACAGACCGCCATCGACGTTTTCTACCTCACCTCGGCGGGATCGAAGCTCACGGCCGAACATCAAGCCCGCCTCCGCGCCTCTCTCATCGCAGACTTGGAGTCGTAGCGCTGAGTTGTTACCATCGGGTGTTCCAGAGTCGGAACTGGCGCCTACTGCATCCTATTGGCTACAGGAGGTTTTCAATGAGTTTTCAGGAATACACAACGCTGGGACGTTCTGGATTAAAGGTCAGCCCGCTTTCTCTCGGTACCATGACATTCGGCACCGAGTGGGGCTGGGGCAATGAAGAAAAAGATTCCCACGCCATTTTTGACCGCTATCTCGAGCGCGGCGGCAATTTCCTCGACACGGCCGATGGCTACACTGCGGGCCATAGCGAAGAGCTGGTCGGGAAATTTGTTTCCGAAGGAAAATTGCGCGACCGCGTCGTTATCGCCACCAAATTCACGTTCAACGGCCAGCCGGGAAATCCAAATGCCGGCGGCAACGGCCGGAAGAATATTTACCGTGCGCTCGAAGGTTCACTGCGCCGCCTGAGAACTGATTACATCGATCTCTATTGGCTCCATGCCTGGGACACCGTCACACCCGTTGAAGAAGTGATATCTACATTTAATGATCTTGTGCGCGAAGGAAAAATCCGCCACTACGGGTTTTCCGACACACCCGCGTGGTACGTTGCGCGCGCCCAGACGCTCACTGAAAAGGAAGGCAAGGAGCGACTGATCGCGCTTCAACTCGAATACTCGCTTGTTGAACGCAATATCGAGCGCGAGCATGTGCCCGTCGCTCAGGAATTGGGCATCGCAATTTGCCCGTGGAGTCCGCTTGCGAGCGGCCTCTTGAGTGGCAAGTATAAGCGGGAGGGAAGCAGCGGCACTGGTGATGGCCGTCTGGAGAAAACTAAGAGCCAGGCAAATCCAGTGTTCCAAAAATTCAACGACCGCAACTGGCGAATCGTCGAACGGCTCGTCGAGGTTGCCAAGCAAATCGGCAAACCACCGGCGCAAGTTGCACTCAATTGGGTTGCCACCCAACCCGGCATCACTTCCACCATCATAGGCGCCACAAAAATCTCTCAACTCGACGACAATCTGACCTCGCTCGATTTCTCGATCCCCGCGGATCTCCGCAAGCGGCTCGACGAAGTGAGCGCGCTTGAGCTGACTCATCCGTACCTGTTTTTCTCCGATGCGATCCAGTCCATGATCGCGGGCGGGACGACTGTTCGGCCGTGGACTCCCGCGCACTCAACGGGAGGCCCCGCAATGACCCCGGCAGTTGCTGCCAAGGCGAGCGCCGCGGAGAAATAATCGCACCCGCCGTCAGGCAGCCGCGACTCGAGAACGATCCTGCTCTCAAGTCACACGCGGCGAGTTTTTCGCGCGACGAGCTTGTCCGTGGGGTATGTAACCCGCGTTCCGCGGACGCGCGCGAATGGCGTGAGCGTGTGAGGCTTGGGTGGGGAAGCACCGACGATGTCCATCACGTCGACGCCGCGAACGATTAGTGCATCCGCAACTAACGAACGATGACAGCGCCAGGGAACTGCTTCGGCGCACATCATGGCGGTGGGCTTCTTTTCTGCAAGTGTGACGACGCGGGCGAGGCCCGATTCGAACTCAGGCGTTTGCATGTAGTCCGCAAACCCGCGAAAACTCGCGTTGTGCCAGCCAAGATTAATCGAATCCGGTCTGGCACGGCGCAGCCCGCCGAGCGTTTTCAAATGTAAGTACGCAATGCTCGATTTCCGCAGGACCGGCCCCAGCGTCTCGCGATTGAACTGGGGATTGTGGCGTGAGCGCGGAATGGTACGAATGTCGATCACCCGCTTCACCCCGTTGGTCTGCAGCAAACTCATGAATTCCTCGAGCGGGCGCGTGGAGTGGCCGATGGTAAATATCGGCTTTTTTTCGCCATCATTCCTCCGCGTCGTCTGCTTCCGTCTCACCATCGGAATCAACCGCCGGTGCCGCTTCGAGAATTATGCTTTGGCCGCGGCTCTCGCAGCATGATAATAGCAGGCCGTTACCGTCTGTCGCGCACTTCAAAATTCAAGCGAGGTTCTCATGGCTGAAATCGAGACGCTCTTCTGGGACAACGGCGGCGTAATCCTCACCAACGGCTGGGACCGAGGGTCACGCAAAAAGGCCGTCGCGCAATTCCAACTCGACTGGGAGGATTTTTCGGATCGCCACGAGCTCATGCTGGACGCGTTCGAGACGGGCGAGGCGACCCTCGACCAGTATCTTCAACGCACAGTTTTTTACCGCCCGCGCTCCTTCACCATCGAAGACTTTAAATCCTTCATGTTTTCGCAGTCGCAGCCATTACCCGAATCGCTTGATTTTCTCGCGCGGCTCGCCCGGACGCGCCGCTGCAACATGGCCGCGCTCAACAATGAGTCGCGCGAACTCAACGAATACCGCATCGCCCAATTTCACCTCCACGATTACTTTCAGTCGTTTTTCAGCTCCTGTTATCTACGTCTGCGGAAACCGGACCCCGAGATTTATCGCCGTGTGCTCGCCATCACGCAGAGGAAACCGGAAGCCTGCGTGATGATTGACGACCGCGGGCTGAACCTGGAATGCGCCCGCGAGCTCGGCATGCGCACTGTTCAATTCCAGAACACCGCCCAGTTGCGCAACGACCTGGCGCAGTTGGGAATTACACCCGAAAGCTAGCAAGCGTCTTGGAGGAATCGCGATCCACGCGATTTACTGCAGACAGGATTCGCCATTGCCCCGTGGTACAGGCGAAACTGGCTTCCCGTACACCCCGGCCACTGTCATTGCGTACCATTGACCGCTACATTCCCCGCTCCTAGCATGGTTTCTGGGCGGAAAACGCGTCCCGGAATGTGGGTACCTTGTCCCCGTGTTTCGCCCGGATCCAGCGGGGGTCAATCAGGATGCCTTTCTTAGAAGACCTGCCAAGAGACATTAGAGCGAGGCGCAAGCGGCGTGGGCCGAGAATGAATTCGCGCGTTCCTGTGGCAATTGAATGGAATGGCCGTGCCGGCCCGTTGCATTTCGAAACCGGCTTCACGCGAGTGGTGAACAATTACGGCTGCCTGCTGGTGAGCCCCAAGGAGCTCGAATTGCAGCAGCGGCTGCGCGTTACCAATCTGGCTACTCGGCAGTCGGCGGAAGCAGTGGTAGTTCACAAGGGCATGCAACGGCCCGACGGTTGGGATATGGGGGTTGAACTCGTCTCGGCCGATCTCAATTTCTGGGGTGTGGACCTGTGAAATTAAACTCTTTGAAAGTCCCAACTGTGAAGTCGGCCGTTCAGCAGCCAAGAATAATTCCGGTGAACCCCAAGCCCGTCCCGATCGCGGCCCGGGCTGTTGCGCCGCCGGCGAGGCATGTGATCGCGGGAGATGAGCGGCGGCGCGGCCAGCGCGTGCTTTTGCGCGTGCATGCCAGTGTTCATGTGGCGATGCACGGCAAAGAGATGACGATTGATGCGACCACGCTGAGCGTCAATACGCACGGGGCGCTGGTGGTGATGAAACAGACGCTTCCCGCTGAGGCAAAACTGGTGCTCGAACATGGCGTGACTCGTGAGAAAGTCGTGTGCAAGATTGCCCGCCCCGCGCGCGAAATGCCGGAAGGCTTTCACATCCCACTGGAATTCGATTCACCGGCGCCAAATTTCTGGGGCATTGCTTTCCCCCCCACGGATTGGCGCCCGCCCGACGACCTGTAATACGATCGTCTGGCAGAATGGCTTCTTGCACTGCGGGAATCGCGGCAAACACGGCGCGGGCTATCTCAGGCAAACGGCAAGTTGCGTAAGTCCAGGTTTCCCCCTGAAAGAATGATTCCGACTTTTTTGCCCTCCGCGCCGATTCTCCGCAAGAGCGCGGGCGCGGCGGCGACGGCCCCGGAAGGCTCAACCACCAGCTTCATGCGCTCCCACAAAAGCAGCATCGTTCTCACGATTTCTTCTTCCGCGACAAGCGAGACTTGATCCACGTGTTCGCGCAAAATCGAAAATGTCAGCGGCGAAAGCGTGGCCCGCAGGCCGTCTGCCATCGTCTCGCCCGCTGACCCCGGCTCGATCCTTTCTGAGGCCAGAGAGCGAAATGTATCGTCCGCATTCCGCGGCTCGCCTCCCACCACTCGAATGCCAGGCCGCATCCTCTTCGCTGCGATGGAGGTACCACCAAGCAACCCTCCGCCACTCACCGGAGTAAGTATGAAATCAAGATCCGGCACATCCTCGAGCAGTTCGAGCGCCGCCGTCCCTTGCCCTGCGATCACGCGGACATCGTTGTACGGATGAACCAGATGCGCTCCGGTCTGCTGCATCACGGCCGCGGCCATTGCTTCGCGTGCAGGCATGTTCGGCTCGCACTCCGTGATCTTTCCTCCGTAAGCCTCGACGGCGCGCTTCTTCACCGCCGACGAATTCGAGGGCATGATGATCCAAGCAGGAATCCCGCGCCAGCGCGCCGCGAGCGAAAGCGCCGCCGCATGGTTTCCCGAGGAGGGCGCGACGACTCCGTGCTTCGCCTCTTCATCTGTGAGCGAGAAGACTGCGTTGGTTGCGCCCCGAATCTTGAACGAGCCGGTTTTTTGCAGATTTTCGCACTTGAAATACAAGTGCGCACCCGACATTTCATCAAGCGATGCGCTCGTGACTACGGGCGTGCGATGGATTCTCGGAGAGATGCGCCGGTGCGCCGCGCGAATCTCTTCTATGCCGGGGATTTCCACTTTCAAGTGAGTCGCCATGAGCCAGGTTCAAATCTATCATGGCGGAGGAAGAATCGCGGTCAGTTGGCGCATGCGGCGGAGCAACCAATATGGCTCACCGTGGGAATTAATTCGCCGCGCGTCGCGGCACGGTAAATGTCACCTTCGCCGCGCTCGTATTTTCGAAGCGATCGAAAATTTGCACCGCAATCGTGTGCTCCCCGGCCGAAAGCCCGCTGACTTGAAATTGGTAGCTCTCCTTGGGCGCGTCGGAAAGCAGGCCCGCTGGAAATACGATTTGCCATTCGCCCGCATCGAGGCTGTACTGGGCTCGCGCGACGGCAGCGGATGCGCTGACAGCCTCGAAGGAAACGGTGACGGCCGGTCCGTCCGAGGAATTCATATTCGCTCGCAACGCTTCGATGCGGGGCGGCGTATTTGCGATCACCACCCGGTCCGTTTCACGTTCGACGGAAAGCGCCTCGCCTGCCGGGTTGGAGGGCGAATCCGAAGCAGTAATTTTCAGATAGTAGGCGCCGTCCGGCATCGTGTCCGTGTCCCAGGAATAAAAATGCTGCGCGATTTTATCTTTCAGCAGCCGCCAGTTCTGTTCGCCTTCGCCGCGATAATAGACTGAGAACACCAGGTCGTCTTCATTGTCGTCATGCGCGCTCCACAGCACGCTCTGGAATCCCCGATCCTCAATTCCCTGGGGCGGCACATCGATCCTTGCTGGCCGCGTCGCGCCCTCCGGGTTCGTCATCATCGAGGCAAGCGACGGAAAATTGCCCCCTGCTCGCTGCGGCATTCGGAGCTGAACCGGTGACGGCACTCCCTGGCCGCCTGTCGGCTGCGCAAATCCCTGCACACGAATCCCAGGCTCCTGCACCGCGATATCGTCGATCGAAGGCGCCACGTTTTTCGGTTGATATGCCAGGCTCACCCAGGAAACGCTTGGCGCGCCGCTGTGGTCTGTATCGAGAAACACGGCTTTCCATTGCGCGAATCGCGCGGGCGGGCAGCTCACAGTTTCTCCCGCAGCGGTCTTGTAGGGACCTGTCCACGGGCTCCAATTCTTTTCCGGGCTCGAAGTGTTTCCGGAACGCACGTAAAAAGCCACTTTGCCTTCCGTTG
This sequence comes from Candidatus Acidiferrales bacterium, assembly GCA_050746945.1. Classification (GTDB taxonomy): domain Bacteria; phylum Acidobacteriota; class Terriglobia; order Acidiferrales; family UBA7541; genus Palsa-295. The sequence continues at coordinate 68,297 of JBOGMZ010000012.1, forward strand.
CGCCATTTTCTCCCCACCAGCGCAGGCGCCCCCAGTGCGAGAAAATCTTCGCGTCAAAGGTGTCCGATTCAAAACTCCCCCCGGGATCGAAGCCCGGGCCGAGCGAAAATATTTTTCCCGGATTCGCGGTGGCAACGTAGATCTTTCCGTCTGTGCCGGCCACCAGACTGGTCACTTGAGCGGAAGCCGTTCGCGCAATGTTGGAATGCACATTTTGGCCTTCGAGCTCCACGATCGCGCCCTTGTTACCCGTGCCCAGAAGAATTTTGCCCGCGGACGAAAGCCCCATGGTGAAGACAAGCTCCTCGCGGGAAATCCATAGTTGTTCGGGCGAACCATCCGGTGAAATTCTTACAACTTCCGAGCCGCCCGTGGTCGAGGGGAAGAAAGAAAACGGCGCCACGGATGGCGGCGTTAGCGTCTGGATAGGAGCCACGCCCGGAAGGCTCAGCATTGGGGCGATCGGAGCCGGCAACACGCCTGGCAATTGCGGAGGGGCGCCCGCTGCACGGGGCTTTTCACCAACGGAAGCAGCATAGAGGTTTCCATTTGAATCCGTGAGCAGGGAAGTTACTTCTTTCTTGTTGGTCTCGTAGATGACAAACGAAGCGCCCGCCTCAGGAATCGCTTGCGGATTCTTGCGCGCGATTTCGATTCGCAATATCAGTCCGTTGGGGTCCGTGCCGATCAGCAGGTTTCCCTTGGCATCGAACGCCAGCGAGCGCGCGTGCCGCTCATCGCTCTGGTAGAAGAGTCGGCCTTTACCATCAGGATTAACAACGAACACCTCTCCCTTATCACCCGTAGCCACAAACACCGCGCCATGCGCGTCCACCGCCAGCGCCCAGATGTATTTCGTCTTGGGTTCGAAAAAAATGCTCTTTTGCCCGTCGGGCGTTACCTTGTAAACTTTTCCGTCCGGAGACGTGCCCACGTAGAGATTGTCCCCCGCGTCCAGGGCAATGGCCTGGGCCGCCAATTCGGACGACTCGAACACCATCGTGGGTTTGCCGGAGTCATCGAAGCGCAAGACCTTTGCATCCGAGCCGCCCGCCGCATACAAGCGGCCGCGGGAATCCATGCGAAGCTGCCAGAGATACGCGAGATTCGGATCCGCAAACGAAGTGAACCGCGGCGCCGGGACCAACCTGCCATCGCTGCGAATCGCGACGCCCTTCGCGGCTCCTTTATCGAATTCGGCAGAGTCCGTCTGCCGCCAGTAGCGCGTATGTTCGGCGCGTACCGGAGCAGGCGCCCCGAGCGCGAATGCCAGCAAACAGGAAATCATGATTCGCCGGGTCATCACTGCGGAATCTCCTTTTCGCGCGGAATTCATTTCACGGTAATTGTCAGGGTGTGCTCGCCGGCTATCACTTGATGCATCTCGACCGACCATTCTCCGGCCTTCGACTGATGCAGCAGGCGCGCGCCGCCCGAATTCTGCCGCTGGTCCAGCACATTGATTTCGGAGACGGGCGCGTTTGGCAATTCCTTGTCCTCAATCAGCAGGGTCGGGGTGGGTTGAAAGAGAGTGACGTAGAGGCGGTCATTCTGCCGCTCGCGGTTGATCAACTGAATCAGCTCTTCGAGTCCGGAAAGCTGCGCTTGCGAACTGGCGGCCAGCGATTGCACGTTGCGATTCAACGTCTCCGCGTCGCTGACGACCAGTTGCAGATTCCCCCGTGGCGATTGCGATGGAATCGTAACGGGAATTTCCTGAATGAATGGTGCCCCGCGATAGGGACGCAAAAGCACCTTTACGGCGACGGTCTCTCCCGGCCTTACTTCGGTCTTTTCGATCCAGGCGCTGTCAATCATCGCAACGCGGCGCTCGTTAAGTGCTGTGACGCGCAAATTGATTTTTTCTACGTGCGCCAGCTCGTAAGGATTCGAGTAAATGCGCGCAAACGCTCCTTGCACGGAAAGCGCGATTCCGATCCCTGTAGGGGTCGGCGTATCCGTCGGCGCAAAAAGATTCTCCAGCTTTACGGGCGTGTGGCCTTTCAGTGTGATCGTTCCGTCGAGTTGCATTGTGGACCCCTCGCCGTACGCCGGATTGGCCACGATTCCATTAAACGTCGCCAGCGCAACCAGCAGGGGCGTAAGTTGCGGGCTTTCAATCAGCTCAAAATGAAAATCCTTCGAGCCGACGGGCGTTACCAATTCCACTTCCATCGGGATCATCGGCGGTCCGGCGCCGAGCTTGCCCATCACGGCCGTCAGGCGGTCCTGCGTCAGCGTGCCGATCGTGCCGCCATCATTCATGATCTTCGTGGATGCCAATGAAGAGGAGAGCGTCATCAGGACATGTCCGCGTGTCAGCGGCATGGCCACAGACCCGAGACCAAAAATTGGATGTCCGCAGGCCAGAATGCGATCGCCGACGACGGTCGTCACTGTGCATCCCGGGCTGATAATCAGATCGCCGCGAATCAGGTTGACGCCAACCATGTCGCCCGGCTCAAGCTTCGAATCGTCGGGCGAGGGCGGGGCGCTGCCACCGGCCATCGCTGTCATTCCCCAGGCGGAAAACTCCTTGCTGAACTGGGCCAAAGTCTCAGGATAGAGGCCGGAAGAAATAAGCGGAGTTTCGATTGGCACGAGAAATTGGCCTCCGCCAGCGGATGCTCGAGCGATGAAATTCTCCGGAATGGGAACGCGCCCCATCGGCGGCGCGAGTGAGGAACTCGTCGCCCCGTTAGCAGGCACGGTTGCGGGGGCGCGGGAGGATTTCTCCACGTCGAGCATATTTTCGATCGGCGTCACGCCTCCAATCGCCTCTTTGGTAAAGATCCCGAGCTTTAGCGAGAGCGCGCCGGCAAGTTTTCCATCGAAGTAAACAGGGCTGCCGCTCATTCCCGCAACCACACCCGTGTGCTCCACTTTATCGCCGACCAATCGGACCAGGATGACGTCCTGCCGCGGCCCGAGAGCGTTGTGCAGAACACCGATCACTTCCAGATCAAACTTTTCGATCTTGTCGCCCTCAAAAATCGTGTAGGCCACTCCCTTCATCCCCGGCTGGACGCGGCTGAGCGGAAAGATGTCAGGGTTGTCGGTGGCGCCAAGCGGGAAGGGAAAGGCGAAAACTACATAGGCCAGAGCAGTGAGACACAGTCTCCGAAGCACTGAATACATGGGACATTCATCATACCTAGCGGTTACACCGGAAGCAAATCGAGGCCATTGTTGTTGCGAAACACTCCTGGAAATATGACCCGCTGGCCGGTGTCAGCGGCACCAAAAAAACCACGATCGCGCCGGCCAGAAACCGGCCGTCACTTTTTCGTGGAAGCGCCCGGACTCGCCGGAGGATACTCGGCATCAAAATACGTATCCCAGGTTCTGCCGCCGTCCTTGCTCCGTTGCGATAGATGCCGCACGTTGCCATTGGCTGCAGCCCGGGATCGATGACGTTGCCGTCACGCGCAAAGCCGCTGAGAAGGGCGTTTCAGCCCTGCCGCTATCCATGTACTACATGAAAAAACCATCGAGGGGCGGGCTAATCCTCGGCTACGGCGCTACGAGCGCTGCACAAATTCAGGCGGGCGTCCGCTCGCTTGCTGCCTGCATCGAACCCTAATCCATTTATTCGCAGAAGGGTTGATAATCGCCTTGCCGCGCGGACGGCCGCTCTACTAGTTTGGCGGATAGACCGTGAGATACAAGTACGCGTCGGCCGCCTCCTCCGGAGTCAAGTAAACGAACACTGGCATTCTGCCCCTGTAGGAGTCCTGATATGAAAACGGCGCCATGCCCATGACGATCGGCGCGCCGCGAGTGACTTTTCGCACGAATTCGGGCAGACCCATCCGCCGCGTGAGCGTGCTAAGCGGCGGGATTGCTCCATCCAAGAGCTCTTGAGGATCAGGATTCGGTCCGGCTGAGCCATGGCAGATGTGACAAGTCGATTTAACAATGAACTCGCCCACGCGGTGGTCGGATTCTTTTATTGTGATTTGCCGCTTCTGTGCGCCTGGGATTTCGGCTAGCTGCTCTAGGTAAGCGACAATCGAGCGTATCTCTGGCTCACCTAATTGGGGAAAAGGCGGCATCGACACGCCCCCGTTGTGAAATCTTTGTAGCAGGAGTGTCCTGGCTTGGCTGGCAAGCACTGCCGCATCTGCCCGGCTCATGTCCTGGCCAGTCTGTTTCGATCGCTCCATGATGAGTGCGACGGAGGTCGCGCGCACTGGATTGATGACAGAATTAATTTCCGGAGGTGCGCCCTGACCTGAACTACCGTGGCATCCCTGGCAATTCAGACGATACAAATCCGATCCGTGCAGGCTGACCATTTGTGTGGCAGAACTGGGCGATAATTCTAGCTGCCACTGCGGCAACGCCTCTCCCGGCTCGGGCTCCGTTGGTCCCAAGATCCACGTCTTGCCCATGCTGGTCTCGGCAAATGGCCGGTGCAGATGCGTGAGCCAGCTTTCCCCGGTCACCGGAGTGACTGAAACATCCGTCGCCCTATTTGGTTGAGCCAACATGGAGGACGCCAAAATGAACAGCATCATCACGCCGAGCGCGCAAAGGCGCTTGCTTGTCACTCGATCTAAACCCGAGTTTGGCATCACTCAACGATCTCCAGGTGCAGTTCGACGCGCACGCCATTGACGAGCACCAGGCTTTGGTTGATCAGACCCTGGCTGGTTATTTCGTCATCCACGAACGCTCGAATGGATTTCACGGGGCAAACGAATTCGACCGCCTCGGACGTATCCTTCTCATTGCCGAGTCGGTTTAGAATCGAAAAATCAAGCGCGTCGATCTGCGAGTCCTGTGGAAGCTTCGGCACCAGCGCTTTCAACTCCGGCGCGAGGAAAAGGTCAAACGTTTGCGCAGCGCGCTTGTAGATGGAGCTTTTTTCCATCTCAAACGTCAGAGGATTTCGAAGCGTCAGTTGCAACACTAATTGCTTGTGGTAAACCGCGATCGAAGGTGGCGCGTAGGCCACCAGATGAAATTTGTCGCCAGATTCCTGCAGCAGCGCATCCAACTGCGGTTGCACCTGCGCCTGCAAACGCCCGGCGTCAGCCGGAGACGCCGCAGGCTTCAGATCGGCCGCCGGTTTTTCCGCTGGGCTGGCATGCGCAGACGGCGCGGAGGCGATCGGAGTGTGAGGGGAATTGGTCGGCGATACCCACGCGCTCGAACTGCTCGATGAGCCGGAAGTCACTCTCATAGAAGCAGACTCGATGGAGCTGGGTCTTTCGAGTGCCTCAATGTTGATCGGCCCCTTTTGGCCCAGTGCCAGGCCAAACAGCTTGCCGTCCACGTAAATTTCCGAATGGTCGAGAATTTCCTGCCGCTTCTCGTTTCCCGATTCATTGGCGAGTGCAAGAGCATCGTCTCGACTGAGCACCACCGCCAGAATCTCCCTGCCCTCATACTCGGAATTCTTGCCTCGTGGCCGAACGTGATACGCGATTTCAAATCCGATGCCGTCACACTCCGCTTCGGGCGGAAGCTCTTGCACGATCAGGCGAAGAATGGGAACCACCACCTCGTGAAACGTCCGTCCGGCGCGTTCATTCTGCGTGAGCTGCCCGGAGTCGAACGCGGCCGAGTAGAACCCGGAAGTCTTCAAGAGCATTCGGTTTTGAAAATTGACGAATTCAAGTCCGCGCGTATCCAATGACGTCTGACGGTCGGGATCAACACCGACGTAGCGCGTCAGGACGAACGTGTGCGGGAATTGCATCCCACCGATCGAATGGTGCAGCGATTGGAGATGTGAAAGGTAAGTCTGTTCGACGGCTCGCAATTTTGGATTCATGATGTCGGAAGGAATCACTTGAGCGCTCGCGGCGCTCCCCGCAGCGAGAACCAGTGAACACCCGGCAAGCAAACATGCAATCACTCGAGCGAACCTGCGTTGTCTTGAATTCATTGAGCCACGCCTCCGGGAAGATTCAATTCCACCGCGGGGAGCGGGGCAGGCCTGTTCGGACATGAAATCCGGAGTCAGCCAGCCCCGCTCCCCGTTTTTGATCTGCGGTTTCACGCTCGTCCTATCCGTTCCGCTACTTCTTCACGGTCAGCTCTACATTCACCGGACCGCTTCCTACGGTTACCGACTGCGTGGTGGCCTTGCCCTCTTCGCTCCATGTTTTCAATGTGTAGGTTCCTGCGGGAACATTCTTAATCTCAAACGTCCCATCAGAATCCGTCACCGCGAAATACGGCGTGGGAGCGATCACCAGGTAACCGGACATTTCAGGATGCACATTGCAAAGCAGCGAGGCTACGCCGGGCTCATTGAATTGGAACGACTTTCTTTCGCCCTTCGGCCAGGTTCCCAAATTGTGCGCGAGCTTCTTGTTGCCGCTGATGGATGGCCAGTATACGTTGTGGCCCACGGAGTCGCTGTTCAGAAAATCTACCGTGGTTCCTTGCAATACGATCGCGACGCGTGGAACGAATGCCATTCTGCGTTGATCGATCACTTCATGCTTCGCGGGAGCTTCAAATTTCTTCCCCGGGATTGCCTCAACGTAAACCGCGATGTTCTCCGCCGATTTCATTCCCTGCACCGAGACTTTGCCCTTCACGTCCCCGGCCATCGCATAACTGGCCAGAAAGAGTCCCGCGAGAAAGATTGCTCCTGCAACTGCGGCCCGCTTACGAGTGCTCATCAATTGCCTCCTCTAGAAAAGTTCCTCCGGCCGTTTCGGGCCGTGGTTGGTTCCAGACATTAAAACAAGAAATCCGCTCCGGCTGCGAATCCGTTGGCCCGGAAGAATTGGGTGCTTCCCGGGATCGGCTGTTGGAACCGCCGTTGATATTCGAATGAGAATTTAAGATTGGGCCGTGCGAAAAGCTGTACCCCGGGGCTGAACCGGTTTCGGGTATCGCGCCGCGACAAGCCATTCTGAAAATCCGTCGGCGAATTGACCACGTCGTACCGCATCAACCCGATGAGCCAGGGGTAGACCCAGTACTCGGCCTCCGCAAACCCGCCCGCGAACGTCACCGGAGTCGCCGAGACAAACGCCGTGCCGGGTATGTTCGGTACTTGATTGGTGTCGTGCCCGAACATGCCGAGTCCCCAAAGCTCAAAGTGCCGATACTTGAACCGGAAGTCTCCGCCAACCCGGTAGAACGGCTCATGAATTGTCGGGAGGGTCGGGAAGAGGTTTCCGCCGATGTTCAGTGCGTTGCGGCCGTAGTAGCCGAAAGCGCCAATGCGCAGCGAGGTGTGATCTCTTGGCCCGGTCGGACCTGCGGCCTGCACTGCATTTCGAGAACTCGCATCTCTTTCGAGATTGAAGCGCTGCGATACCCGGACATACACGTCTTTTGTATTGCGGAGCGCCGGGCCATCATTGTTGCCGTTCACAATCGCCACCGACCAGGTAAAATTCCCGTCATTGGGATAGCCGCCGAATTCAATGCCGCGCTGCGGGACTCCAAACACGAACGGATTGTTCGTCGTGCAAGACGTGCCCACCGGATCGAGTGCAAGGGCGCACAATGCCGGATTCGCCAGCGAGACACTGGCTTGGTCGAAGATGTCGTAGTCGGAGAGGTTGATCGTGCGCGCCTGCGTGAAGGGGAGATCAAGCTCGAACTGCCCGAAACGAACGTTCAGAGTGTCCTTGGGAAGATGGAAGTAGTGACCAATGTCGTTTACCTTGATGTAGCCATCCCCCAGCCCGCCATCAGCGCCGGATCCGCCCGTGGAAATGTCATCATCGATCCAGAACGAGATATTCGGTCCAAAGCTCCCGGCACCAATGATCGTAAACGTGTTTGGGGCAAAGAGATCAGTTCGCGGGACGTAGCCCACAGCCAGCGGGATTTTGCTGTTGTACTGCGCGAACCCTGAATATCGGAATGAAATGGGGATATTCCCCGGGATTTCGCCCGGATAAATGGTATTTGGAAACACCTCTTTCTGGGCCTTGGCCCCGAGGAGCACCGGCGGCTCCTTCACAAATGTTTCATCATCCTTCGGAAACTTGAATCCGTTCTTCTTGAAGGCTTCGCCGAAATCATTTAGCTCGGGGAAATTGTTGTGGCAAGTCGTGCAAGAAGTCTGGTATTTCCGAGCGAATGCCGGAATGGCCTTTGCTCGTGGCGCGGAGGCCATTGCCCACGCTAGGAGTCCCGTCAGCAGGATAGAAGTGACTACCACAACGCGTATTCCCTGTCGGCTCATTGAATTGTCTCCTTGTTCCAATTTCACGCTTGTTCCGTCCCCGTCTTTGGTCCCGCCGCCGTGTCGCATCCCATCACCTCAAGTTCAGGCCGCTGAATCTTTGCAAGAGCAGTTGGCATAACGCTTTATCGGTAACCTAGGGCGGATATTGAGGCCTGGGTGACTCCGCAGCCATGACAGGCATCACCGTCTGATGTGATGGCCATCACAATTAGTCGAAACATTCCCACGGTGAGGACCACAGTGCTTTGCAGTAGGTTGCTGCAGTCGGAAATGGATCAGAGCGGGGAGGGAAGTGCGAAAGTTTGCTCAATCACCTGGATGGATCGAGCGCTCACACCGGTGATATCGGGAGTGGCGGTCCCGCCGGCGAGTGTTGCGTGGAAAGCTCGAACCTTGCAAATAACTCCGGTAAAAATCCCTCAGGGGACCGGCACGGAGACTTCATTCGAAAAAGCGCTCTCAACGCCGTTCGAATCAACCGCTGTAACCACATAGTAGTAGGTCGTTCCCGATTGCACCGAAGTTTCCGTGTAGGCAGTACCGGCGACTGGGGTCGAGTTCAGCTTCGCGAATGGCCCGCCCGCTTGCGTCCCCGAATACACGTAATACCCAACCACACTTGACAGACTCGCGGTCCAATCGAGTGCGACCGAATGCGAACCCTGCGATCCTGAGCCAGCGAGTGAAATGGCGAGCGGGGAATCCGCCGCCGTGCTGATTACGCTGGCGCTCCCCGTGATACTTCCCGCAACCGCCGGCGTGAATGCGAGATTGAAACTGGCACCTTGACCCGCCGCCAACGTTATAGGAAAGGCCGGGCCAGTCGCACTGAATGTGCTCGGACTCACATTGAGCTGTGAAATTGTGACGTTTACCGTTCCCGCGTTCGTGAGCATCACACTCTGCGTGCTTCCGGTTCCCAGCGAGACAGTCCCGAAGTTCAACGAAGCAGGGTTAGACGAAAGTTGGTTGGTAGATGCCGACCCAGTGCCGCTTAGCGAAATCGCCGTTGGCGAGCCCGGCGCGTTGCTCACTAGGACGATGCTGCTAGTCTGACTGCCGGTCGTAGTGGGGCCGAAATTTACCGTGAACGACGCGGATTTCCCCGGTGCCACTGTCAGCGGCAATCCAAGACCGGCCATGCCGAAGCCCGTACCCGGTCCGGCGGATTGCGTGACGCTCAAATTTGCCGTGCCGGGGTTATTCACTGCCACCGTCTGAGAATTGGTCAGGCCGACCGCCAGAGTTCCGAAGTTTACCGCCGAGGGAACAACCGAGATTTGTGGCTGCGTCCCCGCACCGCTGAGCCCGATTGCCAGCGGCGAGTTGGTTGCATTGCTCACCAACGAAATGCTCCCACTCGCTGGTCCAGCCGCGGTGGGAAGGAAGTTGACCGTGAACGAGCTCGACTGGCTCGGCGCAAGTGTAAGCGGCATGGCGAGCCCGCTCATAGTGAATCCGATGCCGGTCAGAGTTGCTTGCGAAATACTCACGGACGCGGTGCCCGGGTTCGACAACGAAACGGTCACTGATTGGCTGCTCCCTACAGGCACGTTTCCATATCCGAGGTTGGCTGGATTTGCAGCCAGCGTGGCAGTTTGCTGAACGCCGGTCCCCGAAAGCGGAATCACCGATGGCGTGACCGACGCATTCGTTGACAATTGCAACTGGCCCGTCGTGGCGCCCGTGGCGGACGGATCAAACACAATGGTGATGCTCGCGCTTTGTCCTTGGGAGAGCGTCAGCGGGAATGTCGGGCCCGTGAAACTGAAGCCATTGCCGCTCAGAAAAACTCCGTAGATGGTCGCTCTTGAATTCGACACGCAGGTGTAGGTCACCACTTGCTTTGTGCTGGTCCCTGTAAAGGCATTACCGAAGTTGACGCTTGTTGTGGAAGTCTGCAAGCGGCGCGTCCTCCATCCCGCATAGGAAGGAGCACAAAAAAGAGACAAGAGCAGAATCAAGTGAAAGGCAGTTCGAAAATGCTTTCGCGATTCAATCTTGCCGTCACAGCGAAGCACACGGAACTTGGAAGAATCCTGGAGAAATTCCATTTGTCCACCTTAGATTTTAGAGGGAGGGTGAATGCAGTCTAGTCTCCGACCGCCTCGAGAAAAAACTGTCATGGGGGATAGGATTGGAACAGGTTCATTCGCCTGTACCAATTGCTGAACGGCTCGTCGATCATGCTCTCGCGCGTAGCAGCCGGGCTTGAGGTTACTGGACCTGCACCTTCTGACCAGCATGCTAGAATCCCGCGATGGCGAAGAAAGTGATTTCACCCGGCGGGAGCGTGAGCGGAGTCGTCGAACTCCCGGGCGATAAATCCATCTCCCATCGTTACGCAATCCTGGCCGCGCTGGCCGAAGGCCGCAGCGAAATTGCGAACTACTCCATAGCCGCGGATTGCCAGAGCACGCTCGAATGCCTGCGAAGATTGGGTGCTGATATCAAAATTGGCCGCGAACGCATCGTGCAGATTGCGGGCTCGGGGCTTGCAGGACTCAAGCCACCGAAGCGCGCGCTCGATGCTCAAAACTCCGGCAGCACGATGCGTATGCTCGCTGGCGTCCTGGCAGGGCAATCGTTCACTTCAACACTCACCGGAGATTCTTCACTGCGCCGGCGTCCCATGCGCCGCGTGATCGAGCCGCTGCGGCAAATGGGCGCGGAAATTCACAGCCGCGATGACGAGTTGGCGCCGCTTGAAATTCGCGGCGCGAAATTGCGTGCGATCGATTATTCATTGCCAGTTTCGAGCGCACAGGTGAAATCAGCGATTCTGTTCGCGGGGCTTTATGCCGATGGGGTGACCTGCGTTCATGAGTCCGTCCGCACGCGCGACCACACGGAACTCGCCTTGAGTGAATTTGGCGCCACAATCGAGATGGCCAAAGGCTCCGTCCGCATCCATTCTCGGCCGAGGCTTCAGCCCCGGCAGCTTACTGTTCCCGGGGATTTGTCAGCGGGTGTATTTTTGATCGGCGCCGCACTGGTCCTGCCCGGCTCGGCGCTCGTGCTGCACAACGTTGGTTTGAATCCCACCCGCGCGAGAGTTCTCGATTTTCTGATCGCCATGGGCGCAAAAATTGATCTCGCTTCTGTGCAATCGTGCCACGGCGAAATTGTAGGCGACATTTCTGTGCGTCATGCGCAGCTCAAAGGCGGAACGATCGCCGGCCGCCAAGTCGCCGAAATGATTGACGAGTTGCCGCTGCTCGCGTCACTGGGCCCGTTCACGGAGAAGGGAATCGAGATTCACGACGCGAAAGAATTGCGCGTGAAAGAAAGCGACCGCATTGCTGCGCTCGCGGATGGACTCAGACGCATGGGCGCGCAAGTCGAGGAATTCCCAGATGGAATGCGCGTCGAGGGACGCTCATCCGGGAAATTGCGCGGCGCGAAAGTGGATCCTCAAGGCGACCACCGCATCGCCATGGCTCTGGCAGTTGCTGCGCTCGGGGCGGAGGGCGACACCGCGCTCCAGGACAACGGTTGTGTCGCGGTTTCGTTTCCCGATTTTTTCGCCACGCTCGATAAATTGCGCGGCGCACCTCTCTCCGCGCATTAACTTTGTAAAGCCGGAGCGCCTGCCCGCCGAAGGAGGGCCTGCCTTTGGTAGCGCCGCCGTCCCGCCGGCTCTTTCTCTTCGTGGTTGTCTTTGCTTAATTTGGTGCTGTCATCCCGTAGCGTAACCCCGCGCGATTTTGCATTTTCCGCCTGCTGTTGGCGGGCGCGGGGCGGAGCGGAGGGATCTCTCTTCGATTTCCAGCAGGCGTTCTTGCCCGAACTTATGAAGAGCGGCGAAGATAAACGGTTCCATAGCTCGTGACAATCGCGATTTTCGGTCCGCGCGTCCCAATCCTGCCGTTCAGCCCGCCGGTGTCACTGTCATTCGCCTGTTTCAAGGAAGGGTCTTCAAAGTCGCTTTGCACTTCACCGTTCCGTGAAACGGCGGAAATCTCAAAGCTGGATTTCGCAGGCAGAGTCAGATCTACCTGCCCGGACTCGTTTACGATGCTCACTTCTTCCCGCGGCGGCTCGGAATAATTCACGCTAATGTCGCCGTGTGTGTCCACAATTTCCAGCCGCCCCGCGACGTTTTCCACGTCCATATCCTTATTGTGCGTGTTGATTTTCGCAAAGCCGGCCACGTCGGCGATATCAATCTCGCCGGAATCGAGCTCCAGCCGCCCAGTCAGGTGCAACAATGTCAGATCCGTGCGCTGCGATGTGTAATGGGTGGTCTTCGACACATTGCGCAAGCGGATAGGGCCGTAGAAATCGCCATCGAGCGTGGCGTCGCCCTTCACATCGGTAACGTCAATCTCGCTTCCTTTGCCGGTGATGCGCACGTCGCCGGCCACATCTGAAATGCGCGCATCCCCTTTCTTCATCTGCACGCTCACATCTGAGCCCGAATCGTGGATTTCGATGTCGCCATTTTCTGCAATCGCCGTCACTCCGCCGGTGATTCCCGAAATGTTGATGTCGCCATGCGGCGTGATCGCCGTCAATGTGATGGTTTTCGGAACTTCGACGTCGAAATCCACATTCACCCGTCCGCTGGAACTATCCTGTTTCAACGCGTGCAGCAGATATCCGTCGCCCGACTTTTCCATTACCACGCCCGTCTCGTTCATTCGGGCGTGAGCAGCAGATTCGGAATGACCACTGGCCATTTCATGTGTCGTGGCGTGAACTTCATCGGTGTCTCCGGCGTGAACCGTGATGTTTCCAAGGCCTGTCTGCACCGTCAACATCGCGCCCGCGCGAATCTTTGCCGGCGGAACTACCGTGCTCTGGGCGTATCTTTGCGAAAACATGTCCATGTGCAGATCCATTCCCGGATGCCGTCGCTGCACCATGTCCGCCACCGAAAACGCGACGAGCACACAGACCACGAGAATCAGCAGCGCGGCTTCACCACCGGTAAGATAGGACGGCCGCACCCCGCCATCGCCCTTCGCCGCCAGATGTTCAATCAGCTTGGTGACGCCCCAAATGATGAAAAGTAACGGCCAGTAGATTCGTATCAGGTGTCCAATCCCAAACTCCGGATAAAAGCGGTGGAGAAGGAAAAGGAGTCCCAGCAGGATCAGCAGCAGTCCCTTGAATGCGGAGCTTCGGTCGCGGCGCGCGTCGCTCAAGATTTCCTCATGGGGAGATATGCCCCTCATTCGAGGCGAACGACTGCGCCACCATCAGGATTCCCGGCACAATCAGGAACAGCGGCCAGAGATCCCCGATTCCGTAGCGTGTGTACTGTGCGGCCAGAAATATCGCCCCGACTGTAATCAGCATCATCGGGCCCATCAAACCGGAGACCCGGCAATGCGCGCAATTGCATCGCGTTTTTGTTCCGTCTGCCATCGCAGCCTCTCCTAAGAATTCTTCCTGCTCATCCGTTGCCAGAGCGTCCACACGCCAATACCGATCAATCCCAGCGGCCACGCCTTCGCCAGCCAATCCTCATTCAACAATCCGAAATTCGCGAGCAGAAACATCACGCCCAGAAATATCAGCACGAACGCGCCGATCGGCGCCCCGCTCCGTCCCATCACGGGAGTCTCGCCCAGCGGCCCGGCTTCTTCCGGCCGACCAGTTCGGCGGGCATTCGCCACGCGGTAGGCATCCACCGGCATATAGCAATAGAAGCACCCGAGAGCGATGGCGATGAACACTTTGTATTCGCCGTTCACGTCGCTCGAAAGCGAAGCGATCAGTCCGCCGAATATCAGCACGTGGATCAGCGCCTTGACGTACTCGCCGTTGTAAACCGCCCCGAGCCCGGGAATGAAAGCCAGGACTGCCGCAAGCCCCGGATGCACATCGGTCTGCGTGGCTGCCTGTCCCGGTAGTTGACCCGCCGGCTGCGCGGGAGCAGAAGCCACCATTCCCGCCAGGCAGTTTTCGCAGTAGAGCGCGCCCCGGACATCCCGCGTACACTCCGGGCAGAGCGCTTTGCCGCAATTCCGGCAATATCCGGTTGCCTCCACGTCGGCATGTGCGGCGCAGTTCATCGCTTGCTCCTGGTATTGACCTCGAACAAATTAAGCGGCAAAGCTTGTGGCAGCAGCAGCGCGACCAGATTACCGCTGCGCACCTGTGTGCGGTCATGCGGCTGCTTCTTTTCCGATTTTTCCTGCGGATTCGAAGATTGCGGACGCGCGTGCTGGTCGGGCGGCGGCGCGACAACCGGCGCGCTTGCCGGCTCCTGCCCCGGTTGCAGACGCGACTCAATCTCATACACCACGCGCAAATCACTCACAAATTTTTCGCCGCGGGCATACGTCAGATGAATCTGGCGGTTGGCCGACCGATAAATATTCGCCGGGCTCAGATCCGCCTTCCTCAATTTTGCAGGTGTCACGCCGGCGGTGTGGAACACGATCACGAACGATGCCGCAACCGTCAGCGCGCCCATCGCAAACCGCGGCTGCCACAGCACCGGGGCCCACGTGAACCATCGCTTCCAGCTTGCCTTCTTCGTGCGCGGGCCCAGCGTGGCATCCAGAATTTTTTGCACCAGTTGCGGCGGCGCCGCCACTTCTTCGAGCTGGTGCATCCGGCTCACCAGCCCGCCCACTTGCGCCACCAGCTCGCTGCATCGCGCGCAAGTAGCTGCGTGCGCCGCGTATGCCGCGCCTTCTTCCGTCGTCAGTTGGCCGTCGAGGTAATCGCTCAGCCGCTCTTCCGAGTTTGTGCAGTTCCAATCCATGGTTTTACTCGTCCTGCCCTTTACATCCTGTCCGGCTTCACTCCCATTTCTCCTAGGATGCGCGCCAGCTCGATGCGCCCTCTGTTGATTCTCGATTTCACCGTGCCTCCGGGCACTTGCAGCACGCCTTGAATCTCATTGTATTCGAGCCCCTGCAAATCGCGCAGGATCACCGCCTCCCGCAATTCCGGCGAAAGCCGCGCCAGCCCGCGCTGCAATTGCACGCTCAATTCCGCTGCTTGCGCCAGCCGGTCCGGCGTCCCCCCGCTGGAATGCTTTTCCTCCAGCACGGGCATGGCGTCTTCGATCGAATCCGTCAAGCGGTCGCGCCGCGTCCGCCGGTAGTGATCCACCAGCAGATTGCGCGTCACGCTTGTCAGCCACGTCGGAAACGCCCCTTGGGCAGGCCGGTAACTCGGGAGTGTGCGGTAGATGCGCAGAAAAACTTCCTGGCTCAGGTCCTCGGCTTCCGTCGGGTTGCCTGTGAACCGGTAACACAACCCAAAAACGCGCCGCGTGTGCCGCCGCACAAGTTCCTCCCAGGCCGACCCTTCGCCCCGGAGACATTTCTGCACCAGTTGAGCGTCGGGCTCCAATCTTCCTCAGCCTCGCAGCTTGCATCCCGTCTCGGCCTCACCCTATAGAACGCATCTGGCGGCCAAAAAGTTCCCTGAAGTGTGCGGTTCCGGACGTTTTCTCGGGTCTGGATTTCATAACGGACCGGACGCTTCTCCGGCCCCCATCCTTGGCTGCGCATCTTAGCTGCCTCATGCAATAAAACACAAGCATCAGCACGCATCCCGCATGCCATTTTGGTCGTTGACGCCTCACCGACTTGAGCGCAATTTGTATTCGAGACCGCCATACGGGAGGCCCGCGCCATGCATTTCGCTCCTTTCCTGCTCGACGACTGGCTTAGCCATCATCAGAACTCCGTTCCACCGATTGAGTTTGACCTCGCCGCGAGTACCGGCCCCACATGGACCGTGCGCCAATTGCTCGCGCTCGACGGCGCCGACCACCGCGACGAGCTGCTCGACACCCGTCTCGTTTACATGCGCACCCAGGGCACGCGGGCGCTTTGCCAGGCGATCGCAGAAATGGAAGGCGCGCGCGCCGAAGACATCCAGATCACCACGGGCGCCGCGGAAGCGCTTCTGCTCCTGTTCACAACGGCCACGGCGCCTCGGGCAAATGTCCTGGTTTCGGCTCTGAGTTTTCCAGCATTTTATGAAATTCCCCGCGGGCTCGGGCTCGAGGTCCGCCATTTCCATCAGCGCCCGGAAAATCAATTCCGGGTTGACCTGGATGAAATCAAGAAGCTCGCCGACTCCAATACAAAAATCCTGATGGTCAACACGCCTCACAATCCATCCGGCGCCACTTTGACCGACGACGAGCTCACGGCGCTTCACGATTTCGCCACCAATCGCGGTATCCAATTCGTCTCGGACCAGGTGTACCATCCGATTTATCACGGCCGTCCCACCGCAACCGCCGCGCGCCTGCCGCACGCAACCGTTCTCGGCGATTTCTCGAAAGCCCTTTGCCTCGCGGGGCTGCGGCTCGGCTGGATCGTTGAGCGCGACCCGCATCGCATGGAGCAATACCGCCATGCGCACGGTTATTTCACCGTCTCCGGTTCGGCACTCGGCGAAACTCTGGCTGTGATCGCAGTGCGCAATCGCGAAAAAATATACGCGCGCGTTCGTGAAGTGGCGTCTGCAAACCTCGCGCTTCTCGACGCATTTTTCACCCGGCATTCGCAGTTTTTCGGCTGGTTCCGCCCGCAAGGCGGCATGACTGTGTTTCCGTGGATGAAGTCCGGAGAAGATTCGCGCGCGTTTTGCGCCGAAGCCGCCGAACAAGGTGTCCTGCTGGCCCCCGGCGACTGCTTCGGCATGCCGGCTCATTTCCGGCTCGGCTTTGCCGCGGCGGGCGAAAAATTTCCGCAGGCGCTCGACCGTCTCTCGAATTTCGTCGAGCATCGTGCCACGCGCGCCGTCGCCGCGCGTTAAATTTTGCTATCTGCTTTCGAGGGCTAGCTGCAGGTCCGGGCCAATTCTGTCGGCAAGCGATTCTTGCGGGCTCGCTCCCACGTACCGCTGCAAAATAATTCCGTCGCTCCCAATCAATACGTACGTGGGCAACGCTCCCACGCCGAACCGTTTCGCCATGCTTCCGTGCGCATCGCGCTGCTGGGTCCAATCCATGTGGTTCTTCAAGATGAAGTTCTGCCAGTCACTCTCGCTCTCGTCCTCGTTAATGCTCACCACCTCGAGCTGCTTGCCGCCATAAGTGCCCACAAATTGCTTCAAGTCCGGAAGAGATTCCCTGCACGGCCCGCACCATGAAGCCCAGAAATCCAGTAGCACCACTTTCCCGGTCAGGCTGGCATGTGACGAGCCCGCGCCCGTCGCCGCTGCAATGGAAATTTCCGGTGCCCGGTCGCCCTTGTTGGCAGAACGAGGGAAATTGTCGTCGTCATAAACGCGCGCTGGCTTTTGCTCATCTTTCTTCTTGGCTCGCGCCAGTCGCGCCAATTCGCCCAGCGATGTCGCTTGGTCCGGCTGAATAAGGTTGTTCGCTCGCTCATCCCGTTGCGGCAGAATTGATTGTGCGTACGATTTCGTCGAGATTTGTACCGATTGCGTTTGTTCTTTCCGGGATGATTCCGCCGTCTGCGTGGTCGCGTTAGGTGTGGATTGTGCGGATTGCTGTGGAAGGCTCTGCGCCGCCGCTTGAGGTGGATTCTGTGCCGCCGCTATGCCGGAGATGGTCAGCGCCAACGCCACCATTCCCACAGGTGTGAAGATTCTTCGCATCGGTGCCACCTCTCCAGGCTCACTCGCGCTTGATTCAGCCTAGAGGCCGGCCCCGCTCCCTCCAATAGTACGTCCGGTTTGTGTGCCCAATCCGCACCAGCATCCCGCGCACTCGCCGTTCTCGTTTCTCGAATATTGGGTTTGAGATTCAATATTTCAATCTTTCTTCTCATACCCCGCGCACTGCATCACCGGCAACCTCGGATACTTCGGATACGCCGGATCCGTCGCCGACCGCTCGCACATGTAAAACACTGACCCGCGCCTCGACTCAATCCGCCGCGCCTGCCCGCAATCCGCGCACAACCCCACGCGAAACTCTTCCGCCGCCGTCATTTCTTCCGCGCTCACCGTCCGAGCATACCATTCCGTGCGCTCGCGCGATCCTCCACCTCGTCAACTCCTCTCGAGAGGGCGGCAGGGTTACGATTGCTAAAACTATAGTATTTGCTAATCTGTACTCAGGCGCTCAATTCGGAGGAACAACGGCGATGGGAGTGGGGTTGGATGGTCCAATTTATGAAAGATTTCTAGCAAACAAAGACTACTCCAGGGAATCTAAGCAGTGCATTCAAGAAACGGTCGCCAGACTTATAAGTATCATTACCACCGCCGACCGCCCCGGAATGCTTCTGGGAAAGATTCAGAGCGGAAAGACGAGGACATTCCTCGGGGTATTGGCACTCGCATTTGATAACAAATTCGACTTCGCAATTGTGTTCACGAAAGGGACTGTCGCCCTCGCCGAGCAAACGTTGGAAAGACTGAAAGAAGAATTCAGATCCTTGATTGACTCCGACTTAGTCCAGGTTTTTGACATCATGCACCTGCCTTCAGGGCTTCCCCCTTATGTCACAAATCAGAAATTGATTATCGTCTGTAAGAAGGAAGACGACAACATTCGCAGACTTGAGGAGGGTCTCTTTACGACCTATCCGAAGTTGGGCCAGTCCAGCTGCCTCATCGTAGACGACGAGGCTGACTTTGCGAGCATTGGATTCCGAAGGACAAAGGAAGAGGGAATAAAGATTAATAAAATCGCAGGTCAAATTGACAGCCTGCGCAAGAGACTGAAGTCAACGAGCTTTCTACAAGTTACCGCCACGCCATACTCGCTCTACCTCCAGCCAGAAGATCCCCGGACAGATGATGGGACACAGACGTTCCTTCCTGTGAAGCCGGCGTTTACAACCTTGGTCCCAGTCCACGACAAGTACATAGGCGGGGACTTCTACTTTGAGCAGAGCAAGGAAAAGGACACTGTCTCCTCATTTCTCCATAGGGAGGTTGCCGCGTCCGAGCTTAGGATATTGCGAAAGCAAGATGGTCGGATGTTTAAGCTCTCCGAAGCGCTGACTAGCGACGCTGTAGAATCTCTGCGATACGCGATTGTGACCTTCATCACGGCGGGCTGCCTCCGTCGTCTGCAAATGAGGGGGGCGGGGGAGGATCTGACCTGCCCCCCGTTTTTAGTCCAGTCATAAGTTAGCACTCCGGGGCTCCTGCACATCCGAACCTTCCCAGGTCGGGGCGATGGAGGCGACCGGC
>JBOGMZ010000013.1:0-33070 GCA_050746945.1 Candidatus Acidiferrales bacterium
CGAAGGTGCAATTCCGGGCGTTCGATTCGATCGACAACGCGCCGGAAGAGCGCGAGCGGGGCATCACGATTGCGGTGGCGCACGTGGAGTACGAGACGGCCAACCGCCACTACGCGCACATCGATTGCCCGGGACACGCGGACTACATCAAGAACATGATCACCGGGGCGGCGCAGATGGATGGCGCGATTCTGGTGGTGGCGGCGACGGACGGTCCGATGCCGCAGACACGCGAGCACATTCTTCTGGCTCGGCAGGTGGGCGTGCCATACATCGTCGTGTTTTTGAACAAGTGCGATGTGGTGGAAGATCCTGAGCTGCTCGAACTCGTCGAACTCGAAGTGCGCGAGCTGTTGAAGACCTATCAATTCCCGGGCGACACGGTACCCGTGGTGCGCGGCTCGGCGTTGAAAGCACTCGAAGGCGACGCGAAGTGGGAGAAGACGATTCTGGAGTTGATGGAAGCGGTGGACAAGAACATTCCGCTGCCGCAACGGGATGTGGACAAGCCGTTCGCGATGCCGATTGAAGATATTTTTTCGATCTCGGGCCGCGGGACGGTGGTGACGGGCAGGATCGAGCGCGGCAAGGTGAAGGTGGGCGAAGAAATCGAAATTGTGGGCTTCCGACCGACGATGAAGAAGACAGTGACGGGCGTGGAAATGTTCCGCAAGCTTTTGGATGAAGGGATTGCGGGGGACAACGTCGGGTTGCTGCTGCGCGGGACGGAAAAAGATGAAGTGGAGCGCGGGCAGGTGCTGTGCAAGCCGGGCTCGATCACGCCACACACGAAGTTCAAGGCGGAAGCGTACGTGTTGACGAAGGAAGAAGGCGGGCGGCACACGCCATTCTTCACGGGCTACCGGCCGCAGTTTTATTTCCGGACGACGGACGTGACGGGCGACGTGAAGCTGCCCCAGGGCGTGGAGATGGTGATGCCGGGGGACAACATATCGTGTGAGATCAGTTTGATCACGCCGGTGGCTTTGGAGAAGGGGCTGCGGTTCGCGATTCGCGAAGGCGGCCACACGGTTGGAGCCGGCGCTGTCGCCGAGATCATCGAGTAACCGATGCGCGAAATCATCACATTGCAGTGCAACGATTGCAAAAACCGGAACTACACCACCACGAAGAACCGGAAAAAGCATCAGGACCGGTTGGAGACTTCGAAATTTTGCAACACTTGCCGGAAACATACGGGGCACAAAGAGGTTAAATGAACTCGTCAAGGGCTTGACGAGTTCACCCTGAGAACCGCCGGTGTCGGCTCGAAGGGTAGGCGGCACGGGCACGATGCGAAAGGCCGAGACGCCGTGGTTTTGTTACATCGTTCGATGCAGTGACGATTCGCTCTATGTGGGAATCGCGACGGACATCGAACAGCGAGTGAAGCGGCATAACTGGGGCGTAGGGACAACATTCACCGCCAGGCGCCGCCCTGTGGTGCTGGTTTGGAGCGAGTGCTGCGGCTTATCAGAAATTGCACGGCGTCGAGAAAAAGAGATTAAGGGCTGGACCCGCGAGAAGAAGATTCAATTAATCGCGACGGCGGCTCGAAAAGCAAGGTAGACCGTCGGCTTGCCCTGAGAGCGCGAAGCGCTCGAAGGGTCGACAGAACGGATTTGGAGTGGGGTCGCACTTAGGATCACGAAAGAGTAAAAGCGCATCCTTCAAACTCGGTGCAGCGGGCGTCGCGGGGTGAGTCACCCTTCGAACCCGCCACCGGCGGGTGCTCAGGGTAAAGGGGAGTAGGTTCAACGGTAGACCATCGGTCTCCAAAACCGAGAGTGGGGGTTCGAATCCCTCCTCCCCTGCCAGCTTTGCTGCAGCGGGAGCTGGCGGGCGGATTGAGTTGAGTTCAATGGGCAAAGGCGACCGGCGAAATGGCACAGGCGGCGAAATTGAATAAAGACGAAGCAGACCGCGGCGTAAACGCATTCTCCCTGGCGGAGCCGATGGGAAAGCTCGCGGCATATCCCCGCCGGCTGCGTTCGTTTTTGCACGACGTGCGTGTGGAGATGAGACAGGTGAACTGGCCGTCGCGCGCCGACGTGATTTCGACCACCATCGTGGTCACCATCACCGTGGCTTTTTTCGGCGTGTACTTTTTCATGACCGACTCGCTGCTCGGCAAAGCTATCGGATTGCTGATTAACTATGCAAAGAGACACTGAAGGAAGCGAAATGTCGAAGCAGTGGTACATCGTCCACACCTACTCGGGGTTTGAGAAAAAGGTGAAGGAAAGCCTCGAAGGCCGCGTGCAGGCTTTCGGGCTGACGGACAAAATCGGCCAGATCATTATTCCCACTGAGTCGGTGGTGGAAGTGCGCGGCGGCAAGAAAGTGATTTCGCCGCGAATGTGCTACCCGGGCTACGTGCTGGTCGAAATGGACATGGACGATTACACCTGGCACGTCGTCCGCTCCACGCCGCGCGTGACCGGTTTCGTCGGCTCGGGCCAGACGCCCTCGCCGCTGACGGACGAGGAAGTGCAGAACATTCTGAACCGCGCCACCACCACGGCGGAAAAGCCCAAGCCGCGTCTTTCATTCGAGCGCGGTGAAAAAGTCCGTATCGGTGAGGGACCGTTCGCGAATTTCACGGGTGTGGTCGAGGAAGTGAATTCCGACCGCAGCACCCTGAAAGTTTCCGTCACGATTTTTGGCCGCTCGACTCCGGTCGAGCTGGATTTTGCGCAGGTTGAAAAAGTCGCATAACGAATTCGCGCGGCCATTTGGTTCGGCCCGCTGCTGGTTTTCGAGGTAAAGGGAACGAGAGATGGCGAAAAAAGTTCAAGCGATGGTGAAGTTGCAATTGCCGGCCGCCAAGGCAACGCCGGCTCCGCCCGTGGGCACCGCGCTTGGCCCGCACGGCGTGAACATCATGGATTTCTGCAAGCAGTTCAACGCCAAGACGGGGAAAGAGCCGGACAGCATGATCATTCCCGTGCTGGTCACGATCTACAGCGACCGCACGTTCACATTTATTTTGAAGACGCCGCCGGCCTCTGAACTCTTGAAGCGCGCGGCCGGAATCGTGAAGGGTTCGCCCGAACCGAACCGCAACAAGGTGGCGAAGGTTACGCGCAAGCAGGTCGAAGAAATTGCCAAGACCAAGTTGCCCGACCTCAACACCATGAGCCTCGAATCGGCAGTTCGCACGATTATGGGCACGGCGCGCAACATGGGCATCGAAGTCGAAGGCTAGTCCGGAATCAGGAGACACACGCGATGGGTCGCAGTCTGAAAGAAGGCGGGAAGAATATTGATCGCGCCCGAAAGCTGGTCGAGGCGCGTCCCTACAAACTCGAGGAAGCCGCGGAACTGCTCCGCAGGGCGCACTTCGTGAAATTCGACGAAACCGTCGAGCTGGTTCTGAATCTTGGCGTCGATCCGAAACAGTCTGACCAGATGGTTCGCGGCACGGTGGTGCTCCCGAACGGCCTGGGAAAATCCAAGCGCGTGCTGGTGATTGCGAGCGGCGACAAAGTGAAGGAAGCGCAGGAAGCCGGCGCAGATTTCGTTGGCGGCGAAGACATGGTCCAGAAAATTCAGGAAGGCTGGACGGATTATGAAGCCGTGATCGCCACCCCCGACATGATGAAGTCCGCCGGACGACTGGGCAAAGTACTCGGCCCGCGCGGATTGATGCCTAACCCGAAAACGGGCACGGTCACATTCGAGGTTGCGCGCGCCGTGAAGGAAATCAAGGCCGGTAAAGTGGAATTCCGGCTCGACAAGACCGGAATCATTCACTCGCCTGTGGGCAAGATCAGTTTCTCCGCGCAGCAGCTTGCTGGAAACGCGCAGGCGCTGCTCGCAGCGATCATCAAGGCCAAGCCCGCGGGAGCGAAGGGCAAGTACATCAAGAAAATTACGCTGACTTCGACCATGGGTCCTGGCGTTCCGATTGACCACGCCGAAGCGGACGTTGCAGTGGCCGTCGCAGCGTAGAGATTTGTAGTAGCCGGCCCGATCGAATCGCGCCGGGAAAAGGGGAGTTCGGCATGAAGAAGAAGGCCGAAAAAATAGCGCACGCGGACGAGCTTCGCACGCAACTCGCGAATGTTTCGACCGTGATTCTCTCGACGTTTCAGGGCATCACGGTCGAGCAGGATACGAAGCTGCGCCGCGCCGTCGAAGCCGCGGGTGGCAATTACGAAGTCGTGAAAAATACTGTGGCGGAGCGCGCCGCTGCCGGAACTCCGGCGGAGGGTCTGCTGAAGGGCTTGAAGGGCACGAATTCAATCGCCTTCACCACTGCTGATCCGGTTGCCCTCGCAAAGATTCTCACGAAGGTCGCAAAGGACGTTCCGGCGTTCAAGTTTCGCGCCGGCTGGGTCGAAGGCCGCGTCATCTCGATCCAGGAGATCAACCAGCTCGCAGCGTTGCCGAGCAAGGATGAGCTGCTCAGCAAGATCATGTTCCTGCTGAATGCTCCGGCGCAGCGAATCGCAACGGCGCTTGCAGCGCTGCCGCGGAATCTCGCGGTGGTCACAAGCGAAGCGGTGAAGGCAAACAAGTTCGGCCCGGGCGGCGCTGCACCAGAAAGCGCTCCGGTGCCTGAAACGGCTCAGTAGACGGGTTTTCGGCAATCGTTATTTATCTGCGAGGAGGATAGGAAACGGCAATGGCCAGCAAAGTGGAAGGTATTCTCGAAGAAATCAAGGGTCTCACGCTGCTTGAGGCTTCCGATCTCGTCAAGAAGATGGAAGAAGCCTTTGGCGTCTCGGCTGCTGCTGCGGCTCCCGTGATGGTTGCGGGCGGCCCGGGCGCGGCCGGCGGCGGAGCCGCTGCGGAAGAGAAGACGGAATTCACCGTCGTTCTCACCGAAGTTGGCGCGAACAAAATCAACGTGATCAAAGCGGTCCGCGAAGTCACCAGCCTGGGCTTGAAAGAAGCCAAGGACCTGGTTGATGGCGCTCCCAAGACAGTGAAAGAGGGCGTCAACAAGGACGAGGCCGCCACGATCAAGAAAAAGTTCGAAGAAGTCGGAGCCAAGGTCGACATCAAGTAGTGACAGCCTGTGCGGGCCCAGTGCCCGGGCTGCCGAGGAATTCGCTACGCGCGCGCTCCTTTGGAACTCAGAACCTCACCATACGTCCTTCCCGGACCGACGGGGCGGGTGTCACTCCGCACTGTCGTTTCCGGCGTGACTCTTTGAAGAGGAAGGTACATGAGCAATCGTAACGGTAATCGCGCCAATCGGGAACGAGAACGCCTGGACTTCGCAAAAATCAAGACCACCGTCCAGATTCCCAACCTGATTGACGTTCAGAAGAAGTCCTATCAGCGGTTCCTGCAAATGGATTTGCTGCCCAGCGAGCGCGAGGACACCGGACTCCAGTCCGTTTTCACGTCCGTGTTTCCGATCCAGGATTTTCGCGGACTCTCGCAGCTGGATTTCGTGGACTACGCGATCGGCAACTGGGAGTGCAAGTGCGGCCATTTGCGCGGCCTGCACCACTTGCGCGCCACCTGCCGGAATTGCGGAGCCTCTGTGGTCACGAACCCGTACAAGACGGGCGACGTGCTCTGCGCGAAGTGCGGCACATTCAACAAGAACACGCCCACGTTTTGCAACAAGTGCGGCGACCCAGTCACGCTGCAACTCAAGTACGACGTGAACGAGTGCCAGGAGCGCGGCATGACGTATTCCGCGCCGCTCAAGGTCACCATCCGTCTCACCATTTACGACAAGGATCCCGACTCCGGCGCGAAGTCCATTCGCGACATCAAGGAGCAGGAAGTTTTCTTCGGCGATATCCCGCTGATGACTGAAAACGGCACCTTCATCATCAACGGCACCGAGCGCGTCATTGTCAGCCAGTTGCACCGTTCGCCGGGCGTGTTTTTCGAGACCGCCAACAACCGCAGCTATTTCCTTGGAAAAATTATCCCGTACCGCGGCTCATGGGTGGAGTTTGAGTACGACACGAAAAACATTCTCTACGTCCGCATCGACCGCAAGCGCAAATTCCTCGGCTCGATTTTCCTGCGCGCGCTGGGATTGAAGTCGAACGAAGATATTCTGCGCACCTTTTACCAGGTTGAGCGCATTTCCGTGCGCGAGGGCGACCTGTACTGGAACCTTTCCGAAAGCCTGATTGACCGCAAGCTTTCGAAAGAAATCAAGCACCTCAAGTCCGAAGAAGTGCTTGTCGGCGCGCACAAGCGCATCACCGAGCCGCTCTACAAGGAGTTGGTGAAGGCGCGCGTCAACCAGGTGGAAGTCGGCGTTGTGGATCTCGAAGGCGCCGTCACCGTCGGCGAGCTGGTGAATCGCCAGACCGGTGAAGTCCTGCTCGAAGCCAATAAGCCGCTCACTGCTGAAATGTGGGCCTCCATCGCCGAAGCGGGCATCACGGAAGTGGACATCTGCTTCCCGGATCGCGACGACGTCGGCGTGATCGTCGGTCGCACGCTCGAGAAGGACACCATCCGCACTCCGAAAGAAGCGCTGATTGAAATTTACCGCAAGCTGCGTCCCGGCGATCCCCCGACGCTTGAGACCGCGACCGCGCTCTTCAACGGAATGTTTTTCGACGCGCGCAAATACGATTTCAGCAAGGTCGGCCGCCTGAAGTTCAATATCAAGCTCGATCTGCAGACGCCGCTCGACAAGCGCACGCTCGACCCGTCGGATTTCGTCGCCGCCATCAAGTACTTGCTGAAGCTGCGCAAGAACATTGGTTCGGTGGACGACATCGATCATTTGGGCAATCGCCGCGTCCGCGCGGTCGGCGAACTCCTCGAAAACCAGTTCCGCATCGGCCTGGTCCGCATGGAGCGCGCCATCAAGGAAAAAATGTCCGTGTACCAGGAAATGTCCACGGCCATGCCGCACGATCTGGTGAACGCGAAGCCTGTGATGGCTGCCATCCGCGAATTTTTCGGCAGCTCGCAGCTCTCGCAATTCATGGATCAGACCAACCCGCTCAGCGAAATCACTCACAAGCGCCGCCTCTCCGCACTTGGGCCCGGGGGGCTTTCGCGCGAGCGCGCTGGATTCGAAGTTCGCGACGTTCACCCGACGCACTACGGACGCATTTGCCCGATTGAAACGCCGGAAGGTCCGAACATCGGTTTGATCAGCTCGCTTTCCTGCTACGCGCGGATCAACGAATTCGGATTCATCGAATCGCCTTACCGCAAGGTGAAGAGCGGCCGCGTGATTGATTTCGTGCAAGTCGTGAATTCCGGCGACAGCGAATTCAAGGCCGGCGAAGTGGTCGAAAAAGAAAAGGTCGAAGACACAAATGACGAGCTGAAGCGCCGGCGCGTGGTCGTCGAGCCGCACTGCTTCTATCTCTCGGCGTGGGAAGAAGACCGCTACGTCATCGCGCAGGCCAACGCTTCGCTCGATGAACGCGGAAAAATCACGACCGAACTTGTCAACTGCCGCCAGGCTGGCAACTTCGTTCTGAAGGGCCGCGACGAAGTGGATTACATCGACGTTTCGCCGAAGCAGCTCGTCTCTGTGGCTGCGAGCTTGATTCCGTTCCTTGAAAACGATGACGCGAACCGCGCATTGATGGGCTCGAACATGCAACGCCAGGCCGTGCCGCTGATCAAGGGCGAAGCGCCACTGGTTGGCACCGGCATGGAGCGTGTGACTGCGCGCGACTCCGGCGCCGTCATCGTCTGCCGTCGCGACGGCATCGTGGACCAGGTGGACTCTGAGCGCGTCATCGTGCGTGTCGAATCCGACCAGTCTGGCGTGCTTAGCCGCGAGGTCGGTTCGGACATCTACCTTCTCACGAAGTTCAAGCGCTCGAACCAGAACACCTGCATCAGCCAGAAGCCGCTGGTTCGCGCGGGCGACCGAGTGAAGCAGGGACAAGTCCTCGCCGACGGTCCTTGTACTGATCGCGGCGAACTCGCCCTCGGGCGCAACGTGCTGGTCGCGTTCCTTCCCTGGCGCGGGTACAACTTTGAAGACGCCATCCTCGTCAGCGAAAAGTTGGTCGAGGAGGATTACTACACTTCGATTCACATCGAGGAGTACGAAATCGAAGCGCGCGATACGAAACTCGGTCCCGAAGAAATCACGCGCGACATTCCCAACATCAACGAGAGCTTCCTGCGCAATCTCGATGAGAGCGGCGTGATCCGCATCGGCGCCACGGTAAAGCCCGGCGACATCCTCGTCGGCAAAGTGACGCCCAAGGGTGAAACGACGCTCACGCCGGAAGAAAAACTCCTCCGCGCGATCTTCGGCGAAAAGGCCGGCGACGTGCGCGACGCTTCGCTCTACTGCCCGCCGGGCATCGAAGGCACCATCGTGGACGTGAAAATCTTCTGCCGCAAAGGTGCGGAGAAAGATGAACGCCACAAGGCCATCGAAGCCGCGCAGGTGGCCAAGCTCGAGAAGAACCTCGCCGATGAAATCCGCATTCTTACCGACGAGCGCCTGAAGCGCCTGAACGATTTGCTCGGCGGCCAGAAGCTGATGGCCGACTTGCACGACGAGCGCACCAACAAGCGCTTGCTCACCAAGGGCACCGAGCTCACGCGCGACATTCTCGAAAAAATCACCACGCGCAACTTGAAGCGCCTGCGCTTGAACGACAAAGACCCGCTCCTAATCGAGAAAATCGACGAAATCGAGGAGATGACTTCGCGGCAGATTGATGTGCTGCGGAAAATCACCGACGAGCGCATCTCTAAGCTCAAGAAGGGCGACGAACTGCCGCCGGGCGTCATCAAGCTGGTAAAAACCTACATCGCCATGAAGCGCAAGCTTTCCGTTGGCGACAAGATGGCCGGCCGCCACGGCAACAAGGGCGTCATCGCGCGCATCGTTCCGAAAGAAGACATGCCCTACATGCCCGATGGCACGCCGGTAGAAATCGTTCTCAACCCACTCGGCGTTCCTTCGCGTATGAACGTCGGCCAGATTCTCGAAACCCATCTCGGCTGGGCGTCCAAGGAACTCGGCGAGCGTGTCGCCAAAGTGCTCGACGACACGGAGAGCCGCGCCGATGCCGTGCGCAAGTGGTTCAAGGATGCTTTCGGCCCCACATCGGTTTGGAAAACCATCTCAGAGCTGGATGACGAGGCGATCCTCGACCTCGGCCAGAGCTTCCGCGAAGGCGTTCCCTTCGCCACGCCCGTTTTCGACGGCGCGCGCGAAGCGGACATTCGCCACTTGCTCGAATTCACCGAACTGCCGGAGAGCGGCAAAATCACGCTCTACGACGGCATGACCGGCGATTCATTCGCGCAGAACGTGACTGTCGGCTATATCTACATGCTCAAGCTCTCTCACCTGGTGGACGACAAGATTCACGCTCGCTCCATCGGCCCATACTCCCTCATCACGCAACAGCCGCTCGGCGGTAAGGCGCAGTTCGGCGGTCAGCGCTTCGGAGAAATGGAAGTCTGGGCGCTCGAGGCCTATGGTGCTGCGCACATCTTGCAGGAGCTGCTCACCGCAAAATCCGACGACGTGTATGGCCGCGCCAAAATTTACGAGGCCATCGTGAAGGGCGAGCCGGGAATCGAACCCGGCGTGCCCGAATCCTTCAACGTTCTTGTGCGCGAGCTGCAATCGCTCTGCCTCGACGTTGAATTGATGAAGCGCCAGAAGCCGCAAGCGGAGAAGGCGGAAGCAGCCGATTAGCGCGGTCCGGGTTTTTTCCCGTGACCGCCCGATAATTTTTGTTTTGGTTTTGGTCCGGCGTTGCCGGACAGGAGGAACCGCCCTTGTATCGATCGAGCCCGTACGATCGCGCCAGTCAGATCGCGGATTTTGATTCCATTCGCATCAGCTTGGCGAGTCCTGAAAAAATCCGGTCCTGGTCTCATGGCGAAGTCACCAAGCCGGAAACCATCAATTACCGCACCTTCAAGCCGGAGCGCGACGGCCTGTTTTGCGCCAAGATTTTCGGCCCCGTCACCGACTGGGAATGCTTGTGCGGAAAATACAAGCGCATGAAGCATCGCGGCGTTATCTGCGACAAGTGCGGCGTGGAAGTCACGCTCAGCAAAGTCCGCCGCGAGCGCCTCGGACATATCGAGCTGGCTTCGCCCTGCTCGCACGTCTGGTTTTTCAAGGGCCTGCCCAGCCGCATCGGTTACCTGCTCGATATCACCATGCGCGACCTCGAGCACATTCTCTATTTCGAAACCTTCGTGTGCGTCGATCCAGGCGAAGTCCCCGGCCTCAAGCAGAAGGAAATCATTCCTGAGGAAAAGTTCCGCGAACTCCAAAAGGAGTTCCTCGGAAAATTCGACGTGCGCATGGGCGCCGAAGCCATCAAGGAATTGCTCCGCCGCGTGGATGTGGACAAGCTGTCCGAAGAGCTGCGCGAGAAGATGAAGATCGACCCGAGCCTACAGAAGCGCATCAAGTTCGCCAAGCGCCTCAAGGTTCTCGAAGCCTTCCGCAAAAGCGGCAACAAGCCCGAGTGGATGATTCTCGACGTGATTCCGGTTCTTCCGCCGGAGCTGCGCCCGCTGGTGCCTCTTGACGGCGGCCGCTTCGCCACATCCGATTTGAACGACCTCTATCGCCGCGTGATCAACCGCAACAACCGCTTGAAGAAGCTCATGGAACTTCACGCGCCCGACGTAATCGTCCGCAACGAAAAGCGCATGTTGCAGGAAGCCGTTGACGCGCTCTTCGACAATGGCCGCCGCGGCCGCGTCCTGCGCGGAACCAACAACCGCCCGCTCAAGTCGCTCTCCGACACGCTCAAGGGCAAGCAGGGCCGCTTCCGCCAGAACCTCCTTGGCAAGCGCGTGGATTACTCCGGCCGTTCCGTCATCGTTGTTGGCCCGGAACTAAAACTCCACCAATGCGGTCTGCCGAAGAAAATGGCGCTCGAGCTTTTCAAGCCGTTCATCTATCACAAGCTCGAAGCCGCGGGTCACTGCACCACCATCAAGCAGGCCAAGGAACTCGTCGAAGCGCAGGAATCCATCGTCTGGGACATTCTCGAAGACGTGATTCGCGAGCATCCAGTGCTCCTGAACCGCGCACCGACGCTGCACCGTCTCGGCATCCAGGCGTTTGAGCCCGTGCTCGTCGAAGGAAAAGCGATCCGTATCCATCCGCTCGTCTGTACCGCATTCAACGCAGACTTCGACGGCGACCAGATGGCCGTGCACATTCCGCTCTCGCCGGAAGCGCAGGTGGAAGCGTCCGTGTTGATGCTCAGCTCGCACAACATCCTTTCGCCCGCGAACGGTTATCCTCTCGCCGTCCCGACACAAGACATGGTCCTCGGCATCTACTACATGACCAAGGCCAAGCCGCAGGCCAAGGGCGAAGGCCGTGCGTTCGGATCAAACGAAGAAGTCATCATGGCGCTCGAAGCAAACGAAGTGGAATTGCTCACGCCGATTCGTATGCGCTACACCGGCGAAGTGATCGATCTCACGAATGCTTACGACGACCAGGACGTTTCGCACACGGAGCCGATCAATCTGAATAAACAGTTCCTGCAGACCACTGTCGGCCGCGTGATTTTCAACGACCACCTGCCGTCCGACATGCCCTTCATCAACGGCTTGCTCAAGAAGAAAGGCGTTCAGGCGCTGGTGCAATATTGCTACCTGCGCTTTGGCCTCGAAAAGACCGTGGTCGCGCTCGACAAGCTGAAGGAGCTCGGCTTCCTGTACGCCACGAAGGCCGGCGTCTCCATCGGCATCAGCGATATGGTCATCCCCAGCGTGAAATTCAAGCTGGTGGACACCGCCGAACATGAAGTCGTGAAGGTGCAGCAGCAATATCTCGATGGCGCCATCACCAACGGCGAGCGCTACAACAAAGTCATCGCCATCTGGTCCGACGTCACCGAAAAAGTTGCCGACGAAATGTTCAAGGCTCTCGAGCAGCAGGATAAAGAGGGCGTCATCAATCCGATTTACGTCATGGCCGATTCCGGCGCTCGCGGTTCGAAGCAGCAGATCCGCCAGCTTTCCGGCATGCGCGGCTTGATGGCCAAGCCTTCCGGCGAAGTCATCGAGACTCCGATCACTTCGAATTTCCGCGAAGGCCTCACCGTGCTGCAATACTTCATCTCCACGCACGGCGCCCGCAAGGGCTTGGCCGATACGGCGCTGAAAACCGCCGATTCCGGCTACCTGACGCGGCGTCTTGTGGACGTGGCGCAGGACGTGATCATCAATGAGTTCGACTGCGGCACGGCCGACGGTATTTACGTCGAACCGATTCTTGAGGCCGGCGTCGAAGTCGAGCCCTTGCGCGACCGCGTTGTCGGCCGCGTTTCGCTCGAGAAGATCAAAGACTACGAAGGCAACGTGATCGTCGAGATCAACCAGGAAATCACGGAAGAACTCGCGAACGCGATTCAGGCTGCTGGCATCGAGCGGGTGAAAATCCGCTCCGTGCTCACCTGCGAGTCCCGTCGCGGTGTTTGCGGCCGCTGCTACGGACGCAACCTGGCCACCGGCCGCTTCGTCGAGATGGGCGAAGCCGTCGGAGTCATCGCCGCACAGTCCATCGGCGAGCCGGGCACACAGCTCACCATGCGCACGTTCCACATCGGCGGCACGGCTACTCGCGTCACCGAACAGTCTAAGGTCGAAGCCCGCAACAACGGCTTCGTGAAATTCATCGACTTGAAAGTGGTCGAGGGCCGCGGCAAGCAAATCGTTTCCATGAATCGCTCCGGCTTGATCGCCGTTGTTGACGAAAAGGGCCGCGAAAAGGAACGTCACCACGTTGTGTACGGCGCGCGCCTCAAGGTCGAAGACGGGCAGCCGGTCACGCTCGGACAGACCATGGTCGAATGGGATCCTTACACGTTTTCGATTCTCACGGAAACCGCCGGAAGTGTCCAGTTCAAGGACCTGCAGCC
This sequence comes from Candidatus Acidiferrales bacterium, assembly GCA_050746945.1. Classification (GTDB taxonomy): domain Bacteria; phylum Acidobacteriota; class Terriglobia; order Acidiferrales; family UBA7541; genus Palsa-295. Next base: position 12,831 of record JBOGMZ010000013.1, read on the forward strand.
GGGCATCACTATTGAAGAGCAGGTGGACGAGGTCACCGGGCTTTCGCAGCTCGTCGTTACGCTGCCGCCGGGTGATGAAAAGCACCAGCCGACGATCAATATCCGTGGCGCTGGGGGGCGCACCAAGAAGTACTTGATGCCTTCGCGCGCTCACTTAATGGTCGTCGATGGCGATGAAGTCCAGCCGGGCGACGTGCTCGCAAAGATCCCGCGCGAGACCACCAAGACGAAGGACATCACCGGCGGTCTCCCGCGCGTCGTCGAACTCTTCGAGACGCGCAAGCCGAAAGATCCCGCCGTCATCAGCGAAATTGACGGCGTGGTGAAATACGGCGAAATTGCCAAGGGCCAACGCAAGATTTACGTCGAGAGTGAAGATGGAAAGACCATCAAGGAATACTCCATCCCGCGCGGCGTCCACATCAACGTTCAGGAAGGCGAACACGTGCGCGCCGGCGAGCCTTTGATCGATGGGCCGCTCAATCCCCACGATATTCTCGCCGTCCTGGGCGAAAAGTACACGCAGGCTTACCTGGTGAATTCGATCCAGGAGGTTTACCGCCTGCAGGGTGTCAACATCAACGACAAGCACATCGAGACGATCGTCCGGCAGATGATGCGCTGGGTGAAAGTCGAAGACGTGGGCGACACGTCGTTCCTGCTCGAGGAGCAGGTGGACAAGTTCCGCTTCCGCGAGGAAAACGACCGCATCATCCACGATGGCGGCCGCCCCGCAACCGGTCGTCCGCTGCTCCTGGGCATCACCAAGGCGTCGCTCTCAACTGATTCCTTCATCTCCGCGGCGAGCTTCCAGGAGACCACCCGCGTCCTCACCGAAGCGGCTATCTCCGGGAAGGTCGATTACCTCCGCGGCCTGAAGGAAAACGTCATCATGGGCCGCTTGATTCCCGCCGGCACGGGTCTCGAGCGCTATCGCAATATCCAGCTTCTCACGGAAGTTCCGAGGGAGGAGCCGCAAGCGATGGAGCCCGACCTCACGCCGGAAGAAGCCGCGGCGCTCGATTTCCTGCGCAAGGATACCGACGCGGTCGCCGAGAGTTAGAGCTTCAGCTTTGCTTTATGGGGCGTCCCTGTTTTCAGGGGCGCCCTCTTTTTTTTGCTACAATCCTCCCCTCATCGCAGGCTCTGTTGAGCAACTTGGAAAGTGCCAGCGCTTTCTTTTCCCGCCAGGCGCCGCCGGTCGGTAAAATTTAACCAGGAGAACCTCGCGTATCGGGTTCCTCGCGGCAAGGGAGTGCTGCTGGGCGTTTTCGATGTCCACCGAGCCAGCTAAAAATCCGGACCAGCGGGTCTCGCGCGAATGGGAGCGTCTGGAGCGCGCGGAGCACGCTCTTTGGCGCAATAGCATCTTCCTGCTTCTGGCGCTTGCGGTCGGTCTTGCCCTCGCCTCGTTGAACGGGGCGCGAACTGTCACACCGAATCCGAGTGCCTTGCCCATCGGATTGGTGATCCTCGTCGTTCTTTTTGGGATTTATGTCTGGAACAAGAAACGCGAGCTGGGCGATCTTCGCGCGCTGCTCCGCGAGTTGCACGAAGCCGCTTCGGCCCCGCCCACTGAGGCGCAATTCGAAAAATTGCTGCACATCGTCACTCGCTCGCAACACGGCTACCGGGAGCTGATCGACAACCTGGACCACGCCGTTTTCACTCTGTCGCCGGCCGGGAATTTTCAAGTCGCGAATCGCTACCTCACGCAGATTCTCGGCGTTGCGTTCCAGGATTTGATTGGCCATCCCTTCGAGGAATTCATTGCCGAACCGGCGCCCGCCGATGCCGGCCGCGCACTTTCGCAACTGCTTTCTCTCGGCAGTTGGACGGGCAGAATACCCTTGCGCTTGATGAAGAGCAGGGAGCTTCGCTACTTCGATTGCCGGTTCCAGGCCCTCCGCACCGATGGTCAGCTAAGATCCGTCAGTGGCTGGGCGCGCGACATCACCTCGCAGCACGAATCCGAGATCCGGTTTCAGGAGCTTTTTGAATCTCTCCGCGAAGGAATCTTTTTTACCTCACCTGAGGGCGAAATCCTGGATGCCAACCCGGCCCTGGTACGGATGCTGGGATTCGAAAATCTGGAAGATCTGAAGAAGCACAATTTCAGGGAATTCTACGTAGATCCGTCACGGCGCGAAGCCATCGTCCGTGAAATGAATGAAACCGGATCGGCGCAAGACCGCGAGCTCTACCTGCGGCGCAGGGATGGGGCGCAAATTCAGTGCCTGGCATCTGGATTTGCAATCCACGACACCTTCGGACGCCTCATCAGGTTGCAGGGCACGCTGGTCGACGTAACGGAGCGCTTCGAAATCAAAAGGCGCCTGCATGAGGAGCAGGAGTTTGTCCGCCGCTTGATCGATAACTTTCCCGATTTGATTGTGGTATTTGATCGTGAGGGCCGGTTCAAATTCGTCAGCCCGAGGATCCACGAAATTCTCGGAGCCAAACCCGAAGAATACGTCGGGCGGTCGTTTTACTTTGTTGTCCACCCGGACGATCAAACCACCACTGCGGAGGCGTTTCAGCACCTGATATCCGGTAAGATTCAATCCTCCCAAATCGAATTCCGGGCGGCTCATGCCGATGGTTCCTGGCGCATCGTCCGCGCAAGTTCCGGTCAGATTTTTGATGAAGATGGAAAAATCAGCGGGATTGTTTCTTCAGTTCGCGACATTACAGAGTCCAGGGATTTCGAGCAGCAGCTGGCCCAGAAAGAAAAGTTTGCGGCCATGGGCCAGATGATGGCGGGCGCTGCCCACGAATTGAACAATCCGCTTACGGCCATTCTCGGAGTCAGCGATCTGTTGCGCGAGCGCGCCTCCGACGACGCCACTCGCCGGCACGTCGATATCGTGTTGCAGCAGGGCCGCCGCGCCGCAGGCATCGTTCAAAATCTTCTCGCCTTTTCTCGCCCCACGGTGCTGGGGCGCGCCAGGGTGAGGCTCGATGATCTGGTCCAGCGCGCGTTGCAATCGCAGCAGGCGTCGCTCAAGCAAAAGAACATCACCGTTCATTTCCAGCCGCCGCCGCCTCTTCCCGAAATCGAAGGTGATCCGAAACTGCTCACGCAGGTTTTCTTAAACATCATTACGAACGCCGAACAGGCCATTTCAACAGTCCGCGATCATGGTACGCTGAAAATCTCGCTGGAATGCTCCGGCGGCGATCTAATCGCTACTTTTGCGGACGACGGGCCCGGAATCGCCCCCGAAAACGCCGGCAAACTCTTCGACCCATTTTTCACTACCAAGAGGCCCGGTGGCGGCTCGGGTCTCGGCCTCACGATTTCTCTCGCTGTTGCGAAAGAGCATGGCGGCCGGATCGAGTTTCAGTCCTTGCCGCCGGGCGGCGCAACGTTTCGCGTCGTGTTGCCCGTTCCAGGCGGAAAGTCGCTGGAATCGGCCGCGCCTGTTGCCGGGGCGCGAGTTGCCACTTCTATTTCGCCCGTCTTGCGCGGGCATTCGGCCCTCGTTGTGGACGACGAAGAGAGCATTCGCGAGATTGTGCAGGAAGGGCTTTCCGCGCGAGGGATGGCGGTGGAAGGTGTTGCGAGCGCGGAAGATGCTCTCGCGCATCTCGCCACGAATAGCTATGACGTCGTGCTTTGCGACTACAATCTGCCCGGCCTGAATGGCGAACAGCTTTTCAATCAGCTCCGCGCGCGGACAAACAACGCGGCCCCCCGATTCGTGTTCATGACCGGCGACATGCTTGACCCTGCCATCCTCTCGTCATTTGGAGAAAGGGGCGCCCTTGTGATGCAGAAGCCATTCCACGTCGCTGCACTGGTTACTTTGTTGACCGAACTGCTTCAGCCACAACCCGCCAGAGTCAATTAGATCCGATCGGGACGCGTTATTTCGCCTTCGATGCAGAAGCCGGACTGCCACCGTCTACGCCGAAATCCCATACATAAATGTTGACGCCCTCGGTCCGGACGACTTCAGCGAGCGCATACTCGCCCGGCGGCAGCAACTCGCCCAGCGTAAATCGATACACCCCGCGAGCAATCAGCCAGCGCTGCATCGGCAGCGTCACCGCTTTTACCGTCTCTTCCTTGAAGAGTGTGTCCACGTTTTCGATAAATCGAGAGTAGCCTTTCACTTTTGTCCGAATCAATTGCATTTCCGGCTCTTGTGCGTCTCCCGTGCGTACATAGAACTCCGGCTGGCTCGTGGTTATTCTTATTTTCGCGCGCGTTCCCGGGATCGTGATACTGCGTCGCGACGGCACGATGGGGATCGGCACCAGTACTTGCTTGAATGTGCGGCCTCTGTCGTTCTTAACATCGGTCTCCGCAGGCACGAGCGGCACCACGGCCTTGCCTTCGAAAACAAATGCGCCTTCGCCCGGGGGAATGAAAACATTCGGAGCCGCCTCGAGGCTAGCGTCGATATCCAGCGGCATGCCGTTGCGCGCTTGTTCCTGCACACGAATTCTCGCAACTTCTGCTGCATCGTTCTTTGCTTCTTTGGCTTCTTCTTCGCGAGTGGCGTCCCAGTCCACCATCTCCTTCGGCATCTCCTCCCACTGGTGGGAGTCCATGCTGTAGTACCGCACCCGATCGCCATCGATCTTGTACTCCCGCACCAATTGAAAATCGCCGTCTTTCAGCATCAGCTTCATTCCTCGGGGTAGCGGCGGCGTGACCTTGGGCGAGGTCTTGTTCTGCTGTTGTGATTGCGCGGGAGAAGTGGGCTGCGAAGAATTAGGCCTCGGCGAACTGCGGGCTGGAACGCGCGCCCAAACGGCGAAGGAAACAGATCCTGCGCCTAGCAGAATAAGCAGGACAAGAACGCGAGTTCCCCATTTGCGATTAGCGGATTTTGGCTGAGCTACCATTCCGAACCTGCTGCCCTTGAAACTAGGATGCGGATTACTGGTTCAGGGTTGAGCAGAATCCAGAATAGCCCGGCGCGCTTCCCGCTACAACCTGTTCGCGCGCGTAAAAATAAAAATGGCCTCCCGGTAATCCAGAAGGCCAATTCTTGTGTTGGTAGTGCGGTGCGCGGACTAGTGCTGGCAGCGCGGATGGAGGACTGTGAGAATCATCAGGTCCGAATTGGTGAACAGCCACTTTTCAGCTTCGGCGCCTGCAGCTTCCGCCACACGTGCAAGATTTCCCAGGTGTTTATTCCGGGCGAGGGAGCGCAGGTGATCCTGGCAGATCCCCGTCAGGCTCGAAACCTCGTCCATGGTGAAAAATTTCTGGCTCGACTTGATTCGGACCATGAATTCCGCCTCTCACTTACTTCGATGCTGATGCAAGCCTAAATGCCGCACGCTTTCCCTGCAATAGTCCTTCCGTTCTATCGGCTTTAAACCACGGAGCTAGGAGGAGGCGCAAACTCAAGTGTCCTCAATCATTTGACTGGCGAAAGGGCGAAACGCGACACAAGTTCCAACAATATTTTTTGGAGCGAAATGGAAAGCGTGAGGTTAACTGTGGAATGTTTCTACAGTTTCAGGGATCTGTTTCAATCGGCAGAATTTGACAAACAAAATTCTGCCGCACTATTTGTGCCTGCATTTTTTCGCGATTTTTTGCCGCTTTTCGGCGTTTTTTCGCGCTCAAATTGCTGCGCCGCCGGCCTGTTCGAATGCGTGCGCAAGTTGCAGCACGCGGCTCTCGCTGAAATGCGGCCCAAAGATCTGCAGGCCCACGGGAAGGCCGGCCGTGGTTCTGCCGCAGGGGACTGAAATTCCCGGCACCCCCGCAAGTGATCCTGTAACCGTATAAATATCAGCGAGATACATCTGAAGTGGGTCCGCCGTTTTTTCGCCAAGCTTGAAAGCAGGCGTGGGTGCGGTGGGCGTGATGATCGCGTCCACCTTTTGAAAGGCGTCCGAAAAATCGCGCGCGATCAGTGAGCGTACTTTTTGTGCGCGCAGGTAGTAGGCGTCGTAATAGCCGGCCGACAGTGCATAGGTGCCGAGCATGATACGGCGCTTCACTTCCGGGCCGAACCCCCGCTCGCGCGTCTTGCGGTACATTTCGATCAGCGTCGAGCCGGGGACACGCAGGCCATAGCGAACCCCGTCGTAGCGGGCCAGATTCGAGCTCGCCTCGGCGGTCGCCACAATATAGTAGGTGGCAATGGCATAGTCAGTGTGTGGCATTTTCAGAGGAATGCGTCGGCAACCGAGCCGCTCGAGGAGCGCAATGCCTGCTTGTACTTTCGCCTTTACTTCGAGATCTAGCCCCTTGCCGAAGTAGTCTTCTGGCACCCCAATTCGCAAACTCTGGATGGGCCTTTCAAGCTCCGTCGCATAATCCGGTACCGGCACCGCCGCCGAGGTCGAATCGCTCGTATCGTGACCTGCAATTACCGCCATGACCCTAGCCGCGTCGGCCACATTCCCGGCGAATGGGCCAATGCGGTCAAGGGAGGAGGCAAACGCAATCAGGCCGTAGCGCGATACGCGCCCGTATGTCGGCATTAGCGCTGGGATGCCACAGCAGGCCCCCGGCTGCCTGATGGAGCCACCAGTGTCCGTTCCCAGGGCTGCTACCGCCAAACCGGCCGCCACAGCCGCCGCGGAGCCCCCGCTGGAGCCCCCAGGCACGCGGTCAAGTGCCGCCGGGTTCCGTACTGGTCCGTATGCCGAATTTTCCGTGGAACTGCCCATGGCGAACTCGTCGCAGTTGGTCTTACCCAGGAAGATCGCCCCGGCGGCCTCCAGCCGCTCAATCGCTGTGGCGTCATAGGGGGGCACATAGGTTTCAAGGATCCTCGATCCACAGGTGGTTCGGACGCCGCGCGTCGAAATGACGTCCTTAATGGCGATGGGCACGCCTGCAAGGGGCGGCAAGGCCTCGCCACGGCCAATCGCGGAATCAACCCAGTCGGCCTGGGCATAGGCGCGCTCTGGCGAGAGCGCGAGGTAGGCATTCAGCTCCGGGTTGCGGCGTTCAATTCTCGCGAAGAAATCCTTGGTCAGTTCGTGCGCGGAGATTTTCCGGGTCTTGAGAGCCTCGCGAACGCTCGGAACCGTCCAGGTCGTGGCGCTCATCTCTCGATTACCTTCGGGACGCGGAAGAATGGTTTCGCCGCCTCCGGGGCTTGCGCAAGGACCGCGTCGGCAACATCGCAGGGGCTCGGTGTGTCGTCGCGCAATTCAGGATGCGAGCCGCCGGGTGCGCCGAAGAGAACTTGCGCCATGGGCTCGACCTTCGAGACATCCAGCTCCTCGAGTTTGCCAATGTAGCTGAGAATTTCGTCGAGCTGGCCGCGATAGAGCTCAACCTCCTCGGCAGTAAGCTCGAGGTGGGCAAGTTCAGCGACGCGCAGAACATCCTCGCGTGAAATTTTCATCCTGTGAAGAGTAGCACAGACACTCTTTTCTGCGCCCGTGCCTGTCGTTTTCCGGTAGCAGAGCAAGCGATTCGTGCTGGCGTTTTGGATCTCAAGCAGATTCGCCGCAGAGACGCTGAGGCTGCTAAGACGGCTCAAGAGGGTGTAGGCGCCAGGCCCTGCAATTTTTACCCAGTTCTAGGACGCCCCGTATATTTTAAATCCCTTGTGGACAGTGAGTTACAGGCGGGCAGTTTGGAACGAGCCTTGCCCAGTACTAGCTTGTATTCCTAGGAGGTTTGGGGCCATGAAATTTTCAGGATTGAACAGAACAGTTGCATCAGCTCTGTCATTGTTCCTGCTCTCTCTGCTTCTGGTTGGTTGCGGGCAAAACTCGCAGGCCAATGAAAAGCCGGATGCTGCAAATGACAAACCCGGTTTGCTGAGCCGAATTTTCGATTCCACAAAACCGCTCACGATTCCGGAAGGAACTGATCTGCCGGTCGTTCTGAACCAAACGATTTCAACAGCTACCAATCGTTCCGGCGATACGTTCACTGCGATACTCACTGCTCCCATCGTCGTTGATGGCAAGACGGTGATCCCGCAAGATGCACGGGTAGCGGGCCACGTTGTCGAGTCCGTGCCATCCGGACGTCTGAAGGGAGTGGCCAGGCTTGAGCTGACGCTTGACAGCGTCGAGGTGAATGGCAAGTCCTACGATCTTTCGACGGACGACGAAGGCCGCCGCGGCAAGAATCACAACAAGCGCAACGCCATCCTGATCGGAGGCGGCGCAGGATTCGGCGCGATTGTCGGTGCCATTGCCGGCGGCGGCGTTGGGGCTGCGGTTGGCAGCGCAGTCGGTGCGGGTGCCGGGACAGCCGGCGCGGCGTACACCGGCAAGAAAGATATCCGCGTGCCAGTGGAAACTGCGTTGACGTTTCGCCTGACTCGGCCGGTCACAATTCCCGTAAAGGGCTGACACAAGTTGGTCCAACCCCCGCGCGAGGTTTGCTCGACTTCCTCCGAGTCGGCCTCGCGCGGTTCTCATTTTTCTTCGTAAGTGGACTTCCCCGTGTGATGGTGCTCACAGGCAGGAGTCGCGGCGGTCACATTTCAATTCTCTCCTAGGTGCTAGGCTTTGATGTGAGCTAGCAGTAGGGGAGGGACACATGGAAGTCCTCGTTGAGCATCTGGGCGCGTTGCAATTTCAAATCAGGGCGCGGGAACATACGATTGAGAGCGATCAACCGGTCGAGAACGGCGGGTTTGACGAGGGCATGACCCCGCCGGAATTGCTGTTGGCGTCGTTGGGCTCGTGCGCGGGATTTTATGCGGCCATGTATTTGAAGAAGCACAATCTGGCGCAGGAGGGCACGGTGGTTCGCGTCACCGCGGAAAAAGCGAAGGATCCGTCGCGGTTGGATAATTTTCAGATTGAGCTGGAAATTCCATGCGCGCTCACACAGGCGCAACACGCGGGAATCGAAGACGCTGTGCACCACTGCCTGATCCACAATACGTTGCTGCATCCGCCCCGCATTACCCTCGATGTAAAGTCTTCGGTGTTGCAGGCCACTTAATTTCTTCGGGCAATTCCGCTGGCCATCTTGTCGGGTGCGATACTTCCTCAGGATTGACCTCGTTGCTCGAACAACTGACCGGTCGAAGTGATCAGCTTCTCGATCTCGTGGGCCATAACTTGAGCGCGGCGGACTGCATCTTTGTCCTGCTCGCCCGGCAGAGGCCTGAAAGTCAGTCCAATTGCACCGATAGCCTTGCCCACCGCATCATGGAGCGGCAGTGTCACATCGAAATTTTCTCCTTCTTTCATTACCACGGGCTGGCCGGAATTCATCGCTTTCAAGTCCTCCAGATCGGACTTCCGTCCGATTCTTTCGGGCACGTTGCAGGCGACAATAATGTTATCAGGCTTGTTGGGGGGCGTGACGTGCATGCCGATTCGCACTAATTCCGGGTGCCGGGCTACCAGTTCGTTGACCAACTGCTGCGCATAGATCATTTCCGACGATGGCACAGAGGCTGAGCCACTCAGGTCCTTCACCGTCAAGTCATCGAAATAGATTACGGAATCAGCCTTTGTCCAGAGCCCGATCTTCCCGGCATCTTTGAAAGTGCTGTCCTTCGCGGTGATTTTGAGTTGGCCGTCGTAATAGCACTTGAATTCCCCGCCGCGCGCTTCGACTTTGATTTCATGCCACTCCTGCGAGGTCACCTTGAAGTTTGCGCCTGCAAACTGAACCCGCCGTCCATTCACAACGTGGTAGAGACGATAATTGTTTTCGAGCGCGTTGGCGCGAACCACGTAGTAGTTGTCTTTGTCCCTTAACCGGAATACCAGCCCGGCTCCCTGATCCACTTTCCCTGAGATGGCTTTGAATCGCACACTCAACGCCAGATCCTTGTAATTCGTTCCTTCAGCGATTGCTAGTGCAAACCGGTAGTCCGTCTTATCCTGCGATGTTTGCGCCAGGACATCTGGTTGCGATGGCGCCGTCGCGTCTTTCGCCACGGTCCATTGACCAATCGTCCCTTGCCCCGTCAATGCCGACGTAAATCCTTCGGGCGGCTTTCCCGCTGCGTCATGGTCAAAGTTCCAAACGCGATCACGTGTCTGTGCGCCAACTGTGATGGGGAGTGCGAAAGCAACCGAAGCAAGCGCGACGGAGAGAACTATGCAGAAACGAACTGAGTGGTTCATTGCGAATTCTCCTTCGGGACTACGCGGTCCCATGGCTAATGGTATTCGCCACCGAATGTCGTCCAAGAACCTGAAAATCTCCTGAAATGATGCCGCCAAAGCATTGGCTCTATCCGGCTCGCTCTGTCATCCTTTGAATAACAACAGGCCTGCGATCCCCGCTGCAACTATCAGGATTGGTTCAGGAATCTTCTTCCATTGAAGCAGTCCGAGTGTGATCACCGCGATCATGATTGTTGGCCAGTCCGTCAAGGACCGTCGTCCAAGGATGAACGCTGCACCAGCAATCGCCCCCACTGCTGCGGCCGTCACTCCCTGCACAAACGCTTTTATCTGCGGGTTCTGTGCGAAGCGGCGATAGTACGGCGCTCCGCCAACCACGATCAAATAGGGGGGCGCAAAAACTGCCGCGGCTGCCGATGCCGCTCCCAACGGACCGGCGACGAGATATCCGATGAACCCGGCTGTAATCACAACCGGTCCCGGCGTAATCATCGCCACGGCTACGGCATCAAGGAATTGTCTTTCGGTGAGCCAATGAAACTTGACCACTACTCCGCCATAGAGAAATGGGACAATCGCCAGACCACTTCCGAAGACGAACGCTCCTGCCTTAAGAAAAAATAGAAAAAGCGTTCTGATCGTGCTGGCCGCCGCTGCGCCGAATAAACCCACAGTAAACGGCCCGATACCAATGAGCGCTGCCGCTGTGCCGGGAGCAACCCGCAATCGCGGTGGAGCCTTCAGCAGCATCGCCACAAATCCGCAAAGAATGAAAAGCCAGACAATCTCGGATTCGGTCCACGCGGTTGTCAACGCCAGCGCGGCAAACAGTGTCGACAGCAACCAGTCTTTCTTCAGCGTCACACGAACCAGCTTCATCGCGCTCCGTACGATGATAGCAATGACGGCCGCGCCGATGCCGTAGAACTCGCCCTGAATCCACCCTAGCTGGCCATAATGAACATACAGCGCGGCCAGCGCCACAACCATCAGAAACGATGGCAACACAAACGCGGCGCCGGTGAACGTCGCGCCCAGAATTCCCGCGCGAATCCACCCAAGATACATCGCAAGTTGCGCAGCGAGCGGACCAGGAGACAACTGCGAAAACGCCAGTCCTTCGACATAGTCCCTCTCCGACACCCACCTCCGTTCCTCGACTAGGTCTTTCTGCATGTGCCCCGCCAAAGCGATCGGCCCACCGAAACCGAGCGTACCAAGGCGGAGAAAATACAACAGGAATTCGCGCAACTCGGCGCGCTCTGCCAGATTTTGATCAGAAGCGGAGGGTGTTATGCTATCCATGCACGCAGTACTCGCCAGTACGTGTTAGGGGACGATGCGAATCTAGTCTTTAATAATTCTATTTCTAGAAGACGTTATGTCCATAACTTGCCACATGTCAAGGAATCGTGGTCAGCGGCACCCACTTCGATCTTGCGGATGCGGGCTTGATATGAGCGTTGCCGCTCGATAGACAATGACCGTGACGGCGATTCTCCCATCGGGTCTTCCGAGCACAGGACAGGTCCTTGAAAAACTGAAAAAACTGTACTATCGGCCAGTGGAATTCTCCCCATCGTCGTGCGATGCTAATAGTGGAGAATTTTCAAATGACGCTGGCGGTCGAATCTGTGCACTATCGGCTTCTTATAGGGAATCCTTCTCGAACGCGAAAGGCGAAGAAAAATCTAATCGCAATTCCCGATCCGATGAGGATCGGAATCCCGAACGACCAATGGGAGCTGAGGGACCACCGTTCATCATCAGTGCAGAGGTCCACCCGTCGCACCCGGGCGAAGAAAAGGCTAATCGCAACATTACCCAATTCAGAAATTAGGTTAAGTCATTCAAAAGACGAGAATTCGTCTTTTTCTAATCGCAACATAAATGCATGTTTCGGGGGAGGCGGAGGCAAAGAGAGTGGCCCGCCTCCCGATTTTATCGGGATAAATCCCGGCGGCCACAACATAAACCGAAATCCCAAAAACAGATCCCTCGGCGAATTCAGCCTCGGGATGACAACGCAAAAGAGCAAGACGGCAGAGGCGGCCCGAGATCGCGCCAGGGTTTTGCTAGCCCTTGCGGCGGCGGATGAACGGCGTGTGCTCGTTGTCGAGTTCGTGCGAGCGCTTGGGTCCGGGTTTCACGGTGAATTTCACTTCGCGAATCAAGTTACCGCCCCAGGCTTGATTGATGCGGGCGCAGAATTCCCGCTTCATGCTGTCGAGTTGTTTCTGCCAGGCTTTTCCATCCGCAGCAATTTCGAGGCAGCCTTTTTCGCAACGCAGCGGGCGGGTGCGCGCGGCGAGAGCTTTGCCGACGATGGTCGGCCACGCGCTCGTGAGCCAGGCGAGTGCGGCTTCGGGAGATTCGAGGCGGCGCAGAGTGCGTCCGAGAAAATTTCCGGCGCGTTCCATGGTTTGGCGGATTCTAGCACAGCTTCCGCGAGAGAAGTCCAGTACAAGGGGATTACATTTTGTCGCGGCGCGCGTCCATCTGGGGAGAAGTGGTAGGCTGCGGCGATGTGGGAGGAGGCGGCGATGCGAAACATGATGAAGCTCGGGGCGGTGGCTTGCGCGGCGCTGTTGTGGGTGGCGTGCGCGAATGCGCAAGCGACGAAACAGGACGCGGACCTGGCGGCGCCGGACGGCGCGAAGCTCAAAGTCACTTATTTTTCTGCGGGCAAGCCCGGACCGGGCGTGCTGCTGCTGCACCAGTGCAACCGGGATCGAAAAAGTTGGGACGGGCTGGCGATGCAGATGGCGGAAGCGGGCATCAACGTGGTCACGCTCGACTATCGCGGATACGGCGAGAGCGGCGGAGACAACTTTCTCGCCATGGCCCCCGCGAAACAACCGGCTGAGCTGCAGAAATGGCCCGCAGACATTGAGCTCGCGTATCAATATTTGCTGAGCAGGCCCGGCGTGGACAAGATGCGCATCGGCGCAGGTGGGGCGAGCTGTGGCGTGAACAACGCGATCCATGTCGCGCATCAACATCCGGAAGTAAAGACGCTGGTGCTGCTCTCTGGTCCTGTGGACGACGAGAGCATCCAGTTTGTGGAGGCGAACCCGCGAATCCCAATACTTTCCGCGGCAAGCAATGAAGATGGCGACATGCTTCCGACGATGCGATGGCTGATGGGCTTCGCGCAAAATCCGCAAAACAAACTGGTGAGTTGCAAGGACGCGGGGCACGGCACGGAAATGTTCAAGGTAGAGAAGAGCCTCCAGCCGATGATTCTCGAGTGGTACAAGACGAAGTTGTGGGAAACGGCTGCGGCGCAAAACGTGAACAAAGCGAGGAAACCAACGGCGATCATCGAATTCTGGGACACGCTGATGCAGCCGGGCGGCGTGGCCCGAGCTACAAAGATTTTGGTCGACGCGCAGAAAAAAGATCCGAACGTGTTCCTTTTTCCGGAGTCGGCAATAAATCTAATGGGTTATCAGCGCATCCAGGATGGCAAAACCAAAGAGGCCATTGAGATTTTCAAAATCAATGAGCTGGCCTATCCGCACTCAGCCAATGTGTACGACAGCCTGGGAGATGCGTACCTCGCGGATCATCAGAACGAACTCGCGCTCCAATATTCCGAAAAAACCCTGAAGATTCTCGATGAGTATCCAATGGGGAATGCCCCTTTCGCGCAGGGAATCCGCCAGAGCGCGGATGATAAGATTCACAAGCTCAAGCCGCAGTAAAACGCTTGTGTGAATCTTGATGGGCGACTGAGATCGATCCCTTCATCTGATGTGCTGGCCCGTCGAGACGGTGACGGGCGAGCCCTCGACGATGAATGCGGTGTCAGGCTTGCGTTTGAGGATCTCGCCGAAGCCGCGGCCATACAGAGCGTCGCCATCACCATCGAAGCACGCGGTTGTGGCGGTCCAAACCCGCCAGGGGATGTGCGTGACGTGGTATTCGATTGAATCGCGGCCAGGTCTGGCCGTGTAACCCCAGTAGTGCTCGGTGATGAATTGTTCGAGGCTGCCTTCGCTTGGATGCGCGGGAACGCCGGATGCCTCCGCGCACAGGCAGCACCATTCATCGTTGAACCGCCACTGATACTCCGTACTTAGGCCGGTTGCGTTTCTGGTGATGGAATGGCGCATCGGGTGGCTGGTGTAGTTTTCGCCGTAAAAGACACGGGCAACCTGAGCGATGGCACGCCGCGGAACAATCTCGCGGATGAAGACAACGCCGCGTCGAAATGTCGCACCCACTTGGCGGCGGACATAGAAACGAAGATTCACCTCGTCGAAATTTGCGTGGAAGGGAAGGGGGAGAAATCCAAAAAGTTTTGTTCGAAGAAAACGGAAGCCGACAAGACTGATAAACGTTTTGCCATTGAATGAATCGAGTTCGGTGGCGCTGGGAACGCAGGGCGTCAACAGTTCGGGAGTGATTTCGTAATTCAACATTGCGAGGTCGCGCCATTCGGCGGAAAGGAAGACGCGCTCGGTGGCATGCGAATGTTCAATCATTGCGAACGTTCATTGTAACCCGGGCTAGATGGAACCCATTGTTGCGGAGCGGAGGACGAGGCGAGGAGCACAGAGAGGAGTGTCTGTGCTACCAAAACCAAAGAGCCGGCCGCCTGGATTGGCAATTTGAACGCGAGAAGCGGATAGCTGCGAACGGCGGCAGGGGAGAAACTTGAGGCATCAACACCCGGCTACAGATCGAACTGCGGGCTGCCGGGTGGGAGGGAAAAGAAATGATTCCGATACGCGTGGTGGCGATACCGACTGAAATTGCGGAGAGTGTACGCAAGACGATGAAGGATCCGAAGTATGGATTTCCGGCGCACAGGAGCGTCGCCGCGGGGGACGCTCCGTGCCGGCATTGCCTGCAAATGATTTCCCCGGGGATGCAACAGACACTCTTTACTTACGATTCTTTCGACGGCGTTGAGAAGCTACCGCTGCCAGGGCCGGTCTATGTTCATTCGGAGGCGTGCGAGCGTTATCCGGAAGACGGCGGGTTTCCTGCCGGGCTGCGCGAGAGCCCGAGAACGCTGAACGCCTACGGGCGGGGCAGGCGGCTGGTGGCGCAGGAATACGTCGAAGGCGGGAATGTGGACACCACGGTCGAGCGGCTCTTGGAGCGCGCCGATGTGGATTACATCCATGTCCGCAGCACCACGGCGGGATGCTACACATTTCGCGTGGAGCGAAAAGTCGAGGACTGATTCGACCCGAGAGCGCGAAAGCGATCAGTGAGACATTAGGGCCACGAATATTTTTTGAAATTTTTCGACGTCAACTTCCATCTCCACGCTGGCGGGATGGAGTTGGGCGGGAGGCGTCATATGGCTGAGCCATTTTTCGCGGTCGCGCGGAGCGGGGCCGCTGTAAGGCAGGAAAAAAGTGGGCACGTCGGCGGGCGGTTTCCACACGACGGTGTGGCCGTACTTCGGTCCGTGCTCGAAATCGCAATCGAGATACATAGTCGCGAATTTTTTGATCACTGAAGGATCAATCATTGCGGCTACGAGCAGTTCATCCCACATGGGCGACCACAGAGTTGTCCCCTCCGGTGGCTGATAATCCACGTAGAGCTGCTTGACGTGATTAGCCAGCGGGCCACCCGCGTCCACCACCCGCTGCATCAAATCTTTGCTCGACCACACCTGACCGCCCGCCTCTGCTGGGCTGACGACGATCTCTTTCCACGGCTCGCGCAGGACGATGGCGGCCGCTTCGGCGTCCCACCACCAATTCAGCTCCCAGCCCCCGTTGCTGCTGCCACCCATGATGTAAATCGCTTTCGTCAGCTGCACGATTTCCGGATCCAGGCGCACGGCGAGGGCAATGTTGGTCAGTGGACCGCCGCAATACAGGACCACTTCGCCGGGGTTCGCGCGGATTGTGTCGATGATGAAATCGGCCGCGCGGCCGGGGCGGGGCTTGACCTTCGGGTAACCGCCCGGTGGCGCCCAAGTGAAACTGGGATCGGGTGCGTCGGGATTGAATGCGCCGTGCCAGGAAGGATGCGAGCCATACACCGCTTCGAGCAACTCCTGTTCGCGTTTGGTGTGCAACAGCGGAAAGGAAGCACCCTTGATCACTGGAACATCGGTGCGGCTGGTCTGTTCGGTGGCCCAAAGCGCGAAGACGGTAGCTGGCTCGGCCCATTGGTCGCCGCTCACCGTGGTGATGCCGAGCAACTCGATTTGAGGGGCGCGGAGAAGCATGAGAAGCGAAAGAAAATTGGTACCTTGCGGTCCTGCGCTGTCCTGGTCGGCAATGACTTTGATTTTTTTCGATTGAGCCGAACCGGAGGCGGGGAAGAGAAGTGAAAGGATCAGAGCAATCACGGGCGCGAACTTTTTCATTCGACCTCGCAGATTCGGAACTTCGACGTATGCAGGAACGGGAGGCGGCCTCTGGATCGGTGCAGCGCGCCAATCTCAACGCACAGAATTCGCCGAAGGCTGTGCATTCTAGCTCACCCGCGGAGGCAAGGGAGTCAAAAGTTATTTTTTTCTCCACCGAGAAGTCCTCATGCGGTGGTTCTTGCAACTGTTGAGCGAGCGCAGTACCATCCGTCCAACGTTACCGGTTAGCTAACCGCACGGAACGGGGAGACGCCATGGACGAACGCGCGCCCGCTGGGATTGTTGCAGTGAAAAACGCCAAGGCGGATATGAAGCAAGAGAATCCACTGTCAGATCACTACGTTGCAGCGCATCTGCCGGGCCAGCCGCAGGCGGTTGCGATTCCTCTCGAAGTTGCATTGAGAAAACCAGCCGAGAGAAGGAAAGTGGCGTTGGTGGTAGCGCATGGCATGGGCAGCCAGGTCCCATACGAGACGCTAGAAGGGATCGTGCAAGAGATTCGCAAGCACGGTTTTGGCACGGGGCAGCAAGAGATACCCGTGAGAGTCGGCCTTGCGGACCTGAATGGTACACTGCTCGCCCGTGCAGAGATGACACTGCGCGACAGCGACCAGCGAGAGATTGATCTGCACGTGTACGAAGCGTACTGGGCGCCGCTCACGGAAGGAAAAGTGACCGCGCGGGACGCGATTTGGTTTTTGTTCATGGGCGGCCTGCGCGGATTTCGAGGGTCAGGGAAGAAAGGTCAATTCAAGCGCTGGATGTTTCAGAACTGGCAAGCCTTCCAAATCCATCATTTCAGATTGCTCGCGGCGTTCCTGCTTGCGATGGGCGTGATCGCCTCATTGTTCGTGATGAATGCGGCCATTGCGACGCTCACGGCGAAGTCGTTTGCTGCTCCCAGCAATCTACTCCCAGTGGTCACACGTGATTTTTGGGCTTTTGAGTGGCGAGCAATCGTGTATTTGCTGTTGGGCATCGGCATCCCGATGTGGCTTCGCGGCTGGCGGCAGAAAAATCGGAAAACTCTCGAGCTCTGGGGGCCGGTGAAGTATTTTCTCCGTTTCTCGGTTTTCCTCGCGATTGCAATGACGATTCGGTCGGGGGCGAGTGTGGGTTGGCACCTGTTGCGCCAGGGCGGAGGATCGCCGCTCAATTTCGTGAGCGGATTGAGGGCGGATTTGAACCAGGCGACCAGTTACGTGGCCGGAACACTGCCGGCGAGCGTAGGGGACTTGATCGGGAAAGTGTGGGAGATCTTGTCGGCCATCACAGTGTTTCTGCTTGGCGGGCCAACCTCGCCTAGCAATCCCACGCTCAACCAGATGCAACCGAACATCAGACAATTGGTGGTCCTCGGAATCGGAGTGGCCATTGCTTATGCGGGACGATGGTTTCTGCGGGAGTACGTGGGGGATGTGGCGGTGTACGTGTCTTCGTTCGCGGTGAGCAAGTTCGACGAACTGAGGAATCAAATCCAGGCAGCCACGTTAAATGTTTTCCAGCATGTTTATCAGCTGGAGTCGGAAAAATCGAAAGCGCGCAGGGCGGAACAGGTAACGCGGGGCGAAAGGATATCGGAGATTGAGTTCGAGTACAGGGAGGTTGTGGTTGCGGGACATTCACTGGGATCTTTGATCGCCTACGACACATTGAACGCCTTGATCAACCTTCCCCCGGAGAGCCTACTGGATGGACAATCGCTCGACGTGCCCGGCCGCACGAAGGCGTTTATCACGTTCGGCTCGCCCATGGACAAGACAGCATTCGTATTCCGCACGCAGCGGCCGGAAGAGAATGAGGTACGCGAGGCGCTGGCCGGCACAAAACAGCCCATGGTGTTGGATTACAAGTTTCGGCCCAAGCATTGGGTGAACCTCTACGCGCCAGACGATTGGATCAGCGGCTCACTGGAATATTATGACCTTCCCGATCCTGCACAACCTGTTGGGCCGGACAATGATAAGAGAGTGCAAAATCTGGTAGATCCCGAAGGGTGTGTCCCGCTCGCTTCCCACGTGTTCTACTGGCAAAGCCGGATCCTTCAAGAGGTTTTGCGGAATGCGATTGTCCTGGATCCCCGTGCGCAGACTTCGTAGCGCCGCAGGCTAGCTGGGCGAGTTGCCGTTTAGATCCAGGTCTGTGGCGACAGTGCGGAGCGCTTCGACACAGAAGGCGATGTGTTCATCGAGAGGAACGCCCAATTCCTCAGCGCCCTTGTAAACATCGTCACGGCTGACGCCGCGCGCGAAAGCTTTGTCTTTCAATTTCTTCTTCACCGAGGCGGCTTCCACTTCATGGATGCTCTTTGAGGGCTTGATGAGCGCGCAGGCGGTGAGGAATCCAGCGAGCTCGTCACAGGCGAAGAGAGTTTTGTCGAGCTGCGAAACGCGGGGCACGCCGCAGTAGTTGGCGTGGCCGAGAATGGCGGTGATGATTTCTTCGGAGTAGCCGTGTTCGCGCAGAATCAACGAGCCGGCGTAGGGATGTTCCTCAGTGGGGTGATGTGCCGAGTTGGGCCAACGCTCGTAATCGAAATCGTGGAGCAATCCAACGACCGCCCAGACATGTTCGTCGCCGCCGAGCTTTCGGGCGTAGGCGCGCACGCAGGCTTCGACAGCCAGCGCATGCTTGCGAAGGCTCTCGCTCTGGGTGTGCTCGCACAGCAGCTTCCAGGCGTCATCACGGTTTGGCATTTATTCTCCTCATCAATTGGACACATTCGCGCGGCGCAGCGAATTCGCGAGCGTGCGAATCGAAATCCAGAGTTAATGACGATTCTGAGCGCGAAAAGTGATTGTAAAAGAAAACCTCACCGCGGCGATGGTCAATTCCCAAAATCAGGAGGCAGCATATCGCGAAAAATGTCAACTTGACGAACGGCGGCTGATTCGGCGAATGCGTCAACAGCCGCGAAAGGTCAGGCGAAGATAATTAGAAGCGGGTCGCGAGAATTTTCTCCACGGCAACTCTAATGATTTGTTTCGGTCTGGCCGATGTGGTTAGGATGTAAGACGGGGTCGAACACAGAAAAGACTTGACAATAATTGGCACGCTATGGAGAATCACTCGCGCGCCAGTTCCTGCCTTCCCCTGTAGTGACGTTCCTCCCCTTCGCAACGCCGGAATAGTCTGCGAGGAGATCCGGTGGCGGAAAAAGATGGCATAGCAACCAGCATGGAACTAGATCGTGAAGTCATTCGCTGTCAGGTATGCGGGTTAGTTCAATACCGCACACGCACAGACAACTGCCGAAGGTGTCTGCGCTTGCTGCCCCCGAAGGTGACGTTCGTCATTCCGACGCCGTCGCCGCAGGATCTACCGGGGGACGACCGCCAACTGTTCGAGAACTGGCCGAACCGCGAAACCGTGGAGAACATCGGCCAGCGAATCCGGCAGTTGCGGGAGTCGCGCGGCATGACGCAGAGCCAATTGCAGGCGCGCTCGCGCGTGAGCCGCTCGTATTTGTCGCGAATCGAAAGCGGTCAGATGACGCCCAGCCTCGGCACGCTCGAGAAGATTGCCGAAGCATTGGGAGTGGGACTGAACCGGTTCTTCGTTCCGGAGACAAATGGCGAGACGGTGCTCGAAGACCCCTTCATTCAAGGGCTCCGTCCGTATCTGCGGCAGCTCGATTGGGCACAGTGGCAGGGCATCCTGAAGAGGTTGCAGGCGATCAGCGAGCATGTAAGCACCAATCACCACGTGCGGCCGCTGCCAGCGCAGGCTACCGATCGGCTGGCTGCTGCCATGCCCCGCCGGCAGCAACAGCACCCACATCCATCTGCGGCGGCGATCCACCGCTAGACCCGCGCAGCACACCATACAGAGATTCCGGGCCGGGCCGGCCCGGCCC
>JBOGMZ010000014.1:0-353520 GCA_050746945.1 Candidatus Acidiferrales bacterium
ATTCAAGCGGACGGCACGCTCGGCAGACTGAGACGATCCGAAGTGATCGGGACCGTCGCGGAATTCCCGACACGCCGCCTCGCGATGCAAGAGTTGTCTCAGAGGCTCGGGACAATCAACACCGGCAAGGCACGACCGCAATCGGTCCGCACATTTGGCAGTTTTGTCAAAGATGATTGGACACCTGTGGTTTTGCCAACACTCAAGTACGCAACCCAGAAACACTATCGGTACATGCTCGACGTGCATATCATTCCAGCTTTCGGCCAGAGGCAGCTTCGCGAACTCACGCGGGAAGAGTTGCAGAGCTTTCTCAGTCGAAAGCTCAAGGGTGGTCTCTCGTGGGAAACCGTTCATCACTTCAAGTGCGGTTTGAGCAAGATTCTCGGTGCAGCCGAGGAATGGGGTTATATCACCGAGAACGCAGCTCAGAAAACAAAACTCCCACGACGGCAGCGTGGAACGGAGAGAACTGTCCTTACTCCGGTCCAGGTGCGGAACCTTGTTACCACCTTGAATGACCCGGCACGCTCCGTCACGTTGCTATTGGTGCTTACTGGACTACGCGTTGGAGAGTTGCTTGCGCTTCGCTGGGGAAGTGTCGATATGAATGCTCGCATGCTCCGTGTTTGCGAAACGGTGTATGACGGGCATTTCGATCAGCCCAAGACGAAGCGCAGTGCGCGAACGATTCCGATTGGAACGGAGACGGCAGAAATCTTTGCCGCCATCCGTCCTGCCGCTGTTGATACAAGAGCCTTAGTATTCGCCACACGCGAGGGATTGCCGCTAGATCGATGGAATCTCTTGCGCAAGCACCTGAAGCCTGCCGCGAAGAAGCAAGGGCTTCCAGGCGTCACGTGGCACCTTCTGAGGCATAGCCACGCAACGATGCTCGATTCCGTGGGCACGCCGATAGGGACAATCCAATCCCTGTTGGGGCATTCCACACCGGACATCACGCGCGAAATTTATTTGCACGCGATCCCGGAGGAGCAACGTCGCGCAGTAGAAAGCGTCGAGAGGCTTGTATTTGGACCCAAATGGACCCAAGTTCAGGCTTCGACGCAAGCGGCATCAACAAGAGTGAATTGAAAACTCAGGAGTTAGTGGTCGGGGCGTCCGGATTTGAACCGGAGACCTCCTGCGCCCAAGGCAGGCGCGCTACCAGGCTGCGCTACGCCCCGACGTGGATCAGATACGATTCTAGCGTATATTGTCCGCCACCTTCCACCAACCTTGATCTGGTTTGTACCAGCACGCTGCCTGATTTTCCCCCATTCTAGAGGAATCTTCCCAGAGGCTTGCTGGTTCACACGAATTCGATATGAGAACTGAAAGATGCATTTTCATTCTGACCGTGGGATGCGCCTATGGTAGCGTCTTAGGGGGAGATCAGATTGATGGGTGACAATTCGAACTCAACTCCTCGAATCCTGAATTTGCCGGATAGGATTCGCGGACTTGAGAGGCTTTCTTACAATCTTTGGTGGAGCTGGCATCGGGGAGCCAGGGAAATGTTCCCTGCGCTGGATCTGCAGGCCTGGCGCGAGAGCGATCACAATCCGCTGCGAATGCTCGCAACGTTGCCTCTGGAAATGCTGAGCGACGCGGCACAAGATCCCGAATTTCTCGAGCGCTACGACGCGGTAATGGATGAATTTGATGCCAACATCGCTTCGCAAACAGGTTGGTTCACGACGGCCTACGGAGGCGCTCCGGCGCCGCTCGCCTATTTTTCCGCTGAGTACGCGTTTCACCACTCGTTGCCACTCTACGCCGGGGGGCTGGGAGTTCTCGCCGGCGACTACATCAAAGAGTGCAGCGATCTTGCCATTCCAGTGGTCGCAGTCGGACTTATCTACTCGTGCGGCTATATTTCCCAGAAGATTCGTGACGATGGCTGGCAACAAGACGACGAGAAGACGCTTGACCGCTCCTTTGACCCCGTAAAGCTGATTCGCAACGGCAACAATGAGCCCTTGATGATTCAGGTGCCATTATTTAATCCTCCTGTTCACGTTTACGTTTGGAAAGCGGATGTCGGCCGCGTTCCCGTCTATTTGCTGGATACGGAGGTAGAGAGCAACCAGCCCTGGGACCGGGCCATCGCTCACCGGCTTTATACGAATGATCCTGAGCAACGTCTCCGGCAGGAAATCGTGTTGGGCATTGGCGGCATGCGCGTCTTGCACGCGCTCGGAATTCGCCCCGCGGCTGTCCATATCAATGAAGGCCATCCGGCTCTCGCATTTCTCGAGCGCGCGCGTGTGTTTGTCGAAGCGGGCGCAAAATTTGACGACGCCGTTGCGGAAGTCCGGAAAACTTCCATCTTCACCACGCACACGCCACTGTCGGCCGGGACCGATGTGTTTCCGTTTCCGCTCATCGATAAGTACTTCAGCACGCAGTACGATAAGTTTGGCACCAACCGGGATGGCATGCTTCAACTCGGAACGAATCCTTCCAACCCCAACGCTGGTTTCAATATGACGGTCTTCGCCCTTCGAATGTCGAATTATTGCAATGCGGTGAGCAAGAAGCATGGCGAAGTGGCGCGGCGCATGTGGGCCGGCATCTGGCCTGGCAAGAAGGAAGAGGAAGTTCCCATCACCGCAATCACAAATGGGGTTCACCTGCTCACCTGGATGGATCCCATCTGGCTCCAGCCTATACTGGATAAATATGTGGGACCGGGCTGGGTGCGTGACCAGGAGCAGTCCAAAGCTTGGGACCGCATCGACGATATCCCCGACAAGGAACTGTGGTGGCTCCGAAGACGGCTGAAAGGTCTGTTGATCGATGACATCAATGAACGCGCGCGCGAGGAATGGAGGATGAAACGGGTTCGTGCGGAGACGGTCATCGCCTTCGGCGCCCTACTCGATCCTGAAATTTTGACCCTCGGTTTCGCGCGACGATTCACCGCTTATAAGCGGCCCGATCTCGTGTTGCACGACCTCGACCGCATTAAACGCATGCTCATGAACCCCTTGATGCCCGTGCAGATCATATTTGCCGGTAAGGCTCATCCTTCCGACGTCGCCGGTGCCCAGTTAATCCAGAAGATTTTTCACCTCGCTCAAGATCCCGAATTTGCCGCCCGAATCGCGTTCGTTGAGGATTACGATCAGCATCTGGCACAGCGAATGGTGCGCGGAGTGGATGTCTGGCTCAACAATCCCATGCCCCCGCTCGAGGCCAGCGGCACCAGCGGAATGAAAGCGGGCGCGAATGGCGTTCCCAGTCTTTCCGTTCTCGACGGTTGGTGGCTCGAAGGCTACAACGGCGCGAACGGATGGGCCTTTGGCGGAGATTTTGGTGACGGCGACCGGACCCCCGCGGACGCAGAATCGCTTTATCGCCTCCTCGAGGACCACGTAATACCGCTCTACTATCGCCGGTCCGACGACGAAATCCCGCACGAGTTTGTTCAAATCATGAAGGCCGCCATCAAAAGCGTCGCGCCGCAATTTAGCGCCCGGCGGATGGTCAAGGAATACTTGAGCCGTTTCTACGTAGCGGCTCTGAATCTGAAGGCTTCTAAAGCCAACGGTGAAAAACCCAGGCCTGACGAGATGCGATCAGTCGCAGACTAGATTTGGCGATTGATTTCATTTGCGCAAATTTCGGACTTGTCCGCGCGAAATCGTGATCAGATGGGTCGGAGCCGGGTCAATCGTTCCCGTTCCGCATTCATGTCGTCGCCCCGCAATTCCCGTAAGGCGTAACTCACAAATTCAGAAGTAACCCTTTTCCGCCAGGTCATGTTGAAGTCCGTGTTGTCGAGTGGCTTCGCAATTTGAGCGGCAAGCACCGCAGCCTCTGCGATAGTTTCCCGATTCAGCGTGCGGCCCGTCAAGAATGTTCCCGCCTCCACGGCGACCAGCGGCCGGGACGCGGCCGACCCAACCACGATACGTGCCTCTTCGACGACGCCGTCTGTAGAAAAGCGCGCTGCCGCAGCCACAGACAGCACCGGAAAATCGAATGAGCCGCGACGCCTGAGTTTCCAGTACGTGCTCTTCCAGCCATGCATGGAACCCAGCAGCACTTCCGCCAGAATCTCATCCGGTTTCCGCCGGAGATAATTCATGCCGTCATTGTTGTACAAATCCGAAAGCACCACCTCACGCTCGCCTGCATGCGACACCAGTCGCACGCGCGCTCCCAGTGCGATCAATGCGGGCGCCGTGTCCGTTGAGGACACCGCCACGCACTTCGAGCTTCCCGGCGCAACCCAGCACGTCGTGCCGTCCTTCTTGAGGCAGAAATTGATCGCCTTCCGCCACTCGTAGCTTTGATCGTAGTAATTGCACCGCGTGTCGAGGCAGATATTTCCGCCGAGCGTAGCCATGTTACGGATCTGCGGTGTGGCCACCTGTGAAGCTGCCTGCATCAAAGCGGTCAGGCCGTTGCGGAAACGCGAATCGTTCGCGATCTCGCTGAGTGTGAGGCACGCGCCAAGCCGTGAGCCTGTCTCGCCCAGTTGGACCTGCGTCAAGGATTCGATATGGCGAAGGCTCATCAATGTGCGCGGCACCTGTTGGCGGCGCTTCATGTTCGGCAGCAGGTCCGTGCCGCCTGCGAGCGGCATCGCATTCCCGCCCTCGCCGTTCAGAATGCGCGCGGCTTCTTCGAGCGTGCGCGGAGCGCGAAATTCGAAAAGAGGCAGCCGCATCATGAGCTGAGTACCTTTTCCTTCCCCGGCCGCGATTTCGCAGGGCGGGGAACATCGTTTATGGCGTTGCCGTCCCCTCCCTCCCACGGCGGAGGCACACGCAATGCTTCGGGCCAATTCACACTCGGAAAGTGTGTCGGCCCAAAGCGAGGCGCGCGCCCCGCTTTCTTTTCCGCCAGCGCCTTCATGATTTTTTCCGGCGTGATGGGCACTTCGTCAATCCTCACGCCCACCGCGTCGTACACCGCGTTCGCCACCGCCGGCATCATCGGCAGCAGCGGACCCTGTCCGACTTCTTTTGCGCCGAACGGCCCGCGGGGATCCGGCTCCTCGATTAATTCGGTGACCACGTCCGGCATGTCGAGCGAGGTCGGACTCTTGTACTCCAGGATCGAGGGGAACTTGTGAACGAGCGCGTGAGAAAGTTTCTTCGGCAACCGGCGGAACTCCTGCTCTTCCATCAGCGCTTCGCCGAGCCCCATGTACACGCTGCCTTCCACCTGCCCACGCGCCAACGCCGGATTGAGCGCCCGCCCAATGTCGTGCGCGATCCAGACCTTTCGCACCAGGACCCACCCGGTGATCGGGTTTACTTCGACTTCAATCACTGCGGCGGAGTAGGAATAGGTGGGCGAAGGTCCTACGCCGCCGCCTTTGTAGAGCGCCGGAGATTTCGGCGGCGTGTAGGAACCAACTGTGCCAATCGTCCCGAAGCGCGCCTCTGCGAGGCAGACCGCTTCCTGAAACGTCAAGCCTTTTTCCGGTGAAGTGATGTCGAACACGCGGTTGTCCGCGAAGCGCAGGCGCTCCTTGGCAATTTCCAGGCGCGCTGCAACAGCGTCCGCCAGCATTTCTTTAGCTCGCTCCGCTGCTTGTATCGCCGCGTTGCCGGCCATCAGCGTGACGCGACTCGAATAAGACCCCAGGTCCACCGGTCCGAGATCTGTGTCGCCGGTGTACACGCGAATATCAAATGTGGTCACACCCAGAAGTTCGGCAACGATGGCTGCCAACACATCGTCAGAGCCTTGCCCGATTTCCGTCGCGCCGCAAAAAACCGTGACGCCGCCGCCGCGGTCGAGTTTGAGCTGTACTCCCGAGTGCGGCATCTTGTTCCAGTAAATCGGCAGACCCGCCCCCGTCAAATAAGCTGAGCACGCCAGCCCGACGCCGCGTCCTTCCGGCAATTTGCGGAACTTTTCGTTCCAGCCTGATGCCTTCACCACGCGGCGAACGCATTCCGCAAGATTCACAGTCCCCAGCCGCATGAAATTTGCCGTTACGGTGTTCGAGGATTCCACGATGCGCAGCCGCAGCTCTGCGGGATCGATCTTGAGTTTCTCGGCGATTTTATCGAGCTGCACTTCCTGCCCGAAGCGCGGCTGCGGGGTCCCGTGGCCGCGCTTCGGGCCGCAGGGCGGCTTGTTTGTGAACGTGCGGCAGCCTTGAAATTTATACCGAGGAATGTGGTACGTCGTCGTTTGCAGCGCGCCAGTATAGAAAGTGCTGGCGACGCCGTAGGAGCCGTACGCGCCGCCATCAATCAGCGTCTGAAGATGCATACCCGTAATCGTGCCGTCCCTCTTCACGCCGGTCTTGAATTTCATGAGTACGGGATGCCGGCCCCGGTGGCAGTAAAAGACTTCCTCGCGGGTCAGGCAAACCTTCACGGGTCGGTCGAGGATCAGCGCCGCTTTTGCCACCACAAGCTCGTGATTGAATGGATCGCTCTTGCCACCAAAGCCGCCGCCATTGGGCGTCGCGATCACGCGAATGTGCGCCGCAGGCATCTCCAGCACTTTTGCCAGCGCGCGATGCAGGTAATGCGGTGTCTGCGTGCTCGACCAGATGGTCAGCTTTCCTTCCGGATCCTTGATCGCGATTGCCGCGTGCTGCTCGATCGGGAGATGCGTGTTCCCCTGATAGAAAAACGTGTCCTCGAAGATTTCATCCGCTTCCGCGAAGCCTTTCTCTACATCACCGAATTCAAGGGCGACACGCTTGTGAATATTTCCTTCATCGCCGTAGTCGTGGATGCGCGGCTCCGGAGTCGCAAGAGCCTCCTCCGGATCAGAAATCGTCGCCAGAATTTCATACTTCACGTCAATCAAATCGCACGCCTCAAACGCCGTCAATTCCTCTCGGGCAATCACTGCCGCCACCGGATCCCCCACATGCCGCACGTGATCGAGGCAAAGCGCCTGCTCATCCTGGCTCACGGGAAGAATTCCGTACTCGATGGGCAGGTCTTTTCCGGTCAGGACCAGATAAACTCCCGGATGAGCGGCTGCGCGCGACACATCGATATTTCGGATGCGTGCGTGCGGATGCGGAGACCGCAGCAATTTGCAATGCGCCATGCGGGGAAGGGAAATGTCGTCGGCAAACCGCGTTTGCCCGGTCACTTTCGCGCGCGCGTCAATTCTTCGTCGCGAGACACCGATCACGCGCAGTTCTTCGCCGTTTGCTTCTGAATCCTTTGCTGGTGTCTTCGGATTAGCTTTCTCGTCCGGCATCCCCGCTCCTCAGCGCTCTTTGCTGCCTGCCTGCATTCTCCGAATCTAATTTGCTTGCTTCGACTGCTCCGCAATCTTCAATACGGCCGCTTCGACCGCTTCAAAAATCTGCAAATACCCCGTGCAGCGGCACAAGTTTCCGGAAATGGCTTCACGGATTTGGTCGCGATTCGGATGCGGATTTTGATCCAGCAGGGCTTTCGCGGTCACCAGGATCGCCGGAGTGCAATAACCGCATTGCGCCGCTCCCAAATCTGCAAATGCATCCTGCAAGGGATGCAAGTGCCCGTCTTCCCCAAGGCCCTCGACCGTCAACACGCTTTTCTGGTCGCACTCGAGTGCCAGAACGAGGCAAGAAAGCATCGGCTTGCCGTCCAACAGAACAGCGCAAGCCCCGCACTCCCCCAATTCGCAGCCGTGCTTCGTGCCGGTGTGGCCGAGGTCCTCGCGCAGGACTTCAAGCAAGGTCTTGTAAGGCGCAAACGAAACATCGGTCAGTTCGCCGTTCAAACTGATTCGAATCTGAGATGTCTTCTGCGATTCGATTGGCAGCGTCGCCATTTCTGATCACCTCTTGCAAAAATCTTCAAGCCGTCGCGCGGCCCTTGGCACTTTGCGACAACATTTTGGCCGCGATTCGTTGGCTCGCCCGTCCCGCCGGCGCGCGCCGGAGAAAACCGGGTTTGGCGAGCAATCCGCGAATCAAGTAGTCCGCGAATCCTTCCGCAATTTCAGCCGACGTCAGCCGCCCCTCTGGACTGAACCAGCGCACACTCCAATTCAACGCACCCAGCATCGCGCAGGCCGCAAGCGTCGGATCGCATCGAACAAATTCGCCCGAGCGCGTACCCGCGGCGATCAATTGCCGCACGCCCTCCTCGTACCGGTCGCGCTTCACGATGAGACTGCGCTGCAGGCGTGGCGGCAGCGCGCTGGTCAATAGATGTGCCGCCGAGCCCTCTACCTCATCGAGTACGCATCGCAAATGCGATACGATCACAAATCGAAGTCTCTCTGCGGCGCTTGCGCGCATGCGGCGCGCCTTCTCGAGCGCAGCAATCATCCGGTCCAGCGAATTGTCCTGACAGAAAAACAGAATCTCGTGCTTGCCCTGAAAGTAGTTGTACAGATTGGCAGGGGAGAGCTCCGCCGCTTCAGCAATGTCGCGCATGCCGGTCTCCGCAAACCCTTGTTCGCGGAATTGCTTGCCCGCGGCGCGCAGAATTTCCAGCCGGCGCGCCAGATAGCGCCGTCGGACGCGCCCGTTGCTCCCACTTGTTTTGCGGCGGCGTGGCAATCTAATTCCTTCCCGCCCGATTCGGCGGCAAGCTGCTTTGCTACTGTTATCATGCCAATCCGCGCCTGTCAATCAATTCTGAACATATGTTCAGAAAGAGAACGGTCGTTCATGTCAGCTAGCCTGTATTGAGGTTAAAGGGAAAGGAATCAAATCTATTTGGCGGGTTACCGCGGAAATAGCCGCGCCGCGTTGTCGTACAAAATCTTGCGTTTGGCGGCGGCGCCAATCGGCAGCGAATGGAATTTATCGAGGTTGCCCTTGATTTCCGGCACGCCCGGCCCGGGCCAGTCCGTACCCCACAAAACTTTGTCGGCGATGTCTTCGATGCGCGGAAAATATTCCAGAAGTTTCTGCGGGGGAATTCCCGAAATGTCCATATACATATTCTTGTGCCGCCGGACCAGGAAGAATGCCTCGTTCATCCACAGCGGCCGGCCACCATGCGCCAGAATAACGACAAGATGTGGGTAGTCGATGCTCACATCGTCACACAGCATCGGCTGCGCATGCAGATTTCTCGCGCCCGGAAAAATCGAAGTTCCCGTGTGAATCATCACCGGCAGGCCGTTTGCTTGCGCCCGCTCATAAATCGCAGCCAGGCCGGGGTTTCCGTCCATGTAATCGTTCGGTGAAATAACTGAATGCGAGGGGTGCAATTTAATCGCGCGAATTCCAATCTTCGCCATGTGGTCCACCTCCGCACCCGCATCCGCCACCGTGCCCGGCAGCACGCCGCCAAACGCCAGCAGGCGATCCGGCGCCGCCTTGCAATATTTCGCAATCCAATCATTCACTTCCGGCGTAAAGCCGATAATCGCCGGCGCAACATAATTGATGAGTCCCGCGCGCTCAACGCCCAGCCGATCCAACAGGGAAAGAAATTCCTGTGGATCGGCCGAATAGCGCTCGATCTCAACAAAATCCTTGCGCCCCCGCTTCATCAATTCGAGCGCGGACGGCCTCATCATGTGATAAGGCATGATGTGTACGTGAATGTCGATGATCGGCTGTACGGAATCCACGTCCCCCCTCGACTGGCACGCAGCGTTCAGTGAACCACTGGACGGCTCATCTGCTGTGTCGTGGCGCGTTCGAGCACTCTCAAGTCCACGCTCTCATCGCCAGCCTGTTCCGGCGTCAACGGCACGTGCCCGGCGATCAGCTTCCGCCCAATCATATGGTCCAGCGGGCGGTTGATCGAATCGACTGCAACCAGCCTGCCATCCTTGAAATAGAAAACGGAAATCTTCCGGCTCTCCGGTTTTCCTCGCGTAACAATTCGATCGTGCCCCTGCGAAATTCCCGCCATTTGCAGCTTGATGCCGAACTGGTCGGTCCAGAACCAAGGCAAGGTGCCGTAAGCCGTGCGATGCCCGGCAATCGTGGTCGCCACTCGCTGCGCTTGATCCGCCGCATTCTGCACGGATTCGAGACGAATCCTCGCCCCCGCGAAAACACAGGGATGCTCGGCGCAATCACCGATGGCGAAAATGTTTTTGTCATCCGTCTCGAGATACTCGTTCACGGCGATTCCATTCGCAACTTTCAGCCCGGCATCCCGCGCCAGCTCGACATGCGGCACCACGCCGACCCCCGCCAGCACCAAATCCGCCGGGAATGCGGCGCCATCGCTCAGCACCACTTGCTGCCGCTTGCCACCTGAGCCGGCAATCGCCGAGACGGATGCGCCGCAAATGATTTTCACGCCCCGGCTCGTATGCAGCTCGCGATAAAAATCCGAAATAATCGGCGCGACCACCCTCGGCATCAATCGCGGCAGCGCTTCCAAAACTGTCACGGATTTTCCCAGCGTGCAGGCCACAGCAGCCAGCTCAAGGCCGATGAATCCGCCGCCAATCACTACAATTTCATGCGCACTCTTGAGCCGCTCCTTGATGGCAACCGCCTCGTCAAATGATCGCAAATACACGACGCCATCGAGCTCTGCACCCTTGGCGGGCAGCAATCGGTTGCGTGCTCCGACAGCGAGGACCAGCTTGTCATAGGGAATTCGTGCGCCTGATTCCAATCGGACCTCACGTTTCGAGCGATCGACGGTTGTGACTCTCTTGCCGGCAAGCAAATCAATACAATGGTCCTGATAAAAACTCTCCGGCCGAAGCAGGATGCTTTCGAAATCTAGTTGGCCAAGCGGGAAACCCTTCGACAACGGGGGGCGCTGATAGGGAATGTGCGCTTCTTCGCCGATCAAAGTGATCGGCTCCTCATAGCCTTCTGATCGAAGAGATGCTGCAGTTTGAAATCCGGCTTGGCCCGTGCCCACGATGACCGTGCCGCCGCCCATCAGCGCTGCCTTTCCGGCAGGCGAACAATGAGTCCATCGAGGTCGTCCGTCACTTTGATCTGGCAACTAAGACGGCTGGTTGGCTTTCGTTCCTCCGCCGCAATCTCAAGCACAGCTTCTTCCGTGTCCTGCGCGGGCGGCAGTCGGCTGAAAAAATTCTCGTCCACAAAAACATGGCATGTAGAACACATGCACACACCGCCGCATTCCGCGACGATCCCGTCAATCCCGTTCTTCAGCGCCGCGGCCATCACCGTGGTGCCCACCGGCACATCCACTTCCCGGGCGTCGCCCTGGGCCGAAACGTAAGTCACTTTTGGCATCTTAGTTGAAGCGCACGTATTCGAAATTCAGCGGCTGATTGTTGATCCCTCGCACCGGCGGAGCAATCCAGTTCGCGAACTTTCCCGGCTCGACCACGCGCCCTTTCATCTGCGATTGCACATAGGCGTGGTCCTTCGGGCTCGGCAGCCATTCTTGCTCATGCTTTTTCCAGGCTTCCTCGGTCAGCACTTCGCCGTCGGGGCTGATGAAGTGTCCGGTGAAATTTCCGATCGCTCGATGAAATCCTTTGTGCGGCAGCGTTAAGCGGAAGGGAATCCCTGCCTTATCGATCACGCGTTGCCAACGACTCACGCCCGATTCGATCTCGTGAATGTAATCCTCACGCAATCGTTCGTTGAGCGCCGTCAAGGCCGACACCTGTTTGACGACAATCTTTCCGTCGACGACCTCCGAAACCGGGTAGGTGGCATCACCCAAAAGGTGATCGTCGCTGATCTTGGTTTCCTCGAACCGCCCCTTCAGGCCGCTGGTGTAGTAGTTGGCCGCGTTCGAAGAAACGTCCGAGCCGTAAAGATCGAGCGTCACGCTGTAGTGAAAATTCAAGTACCGCTGGATTGTTTGCAAATCAATTACACCCAGCGTTCGCACGTCCGAGGGATCCTCAACCTTGTTTTCCTTCATCACCTCGCACGTGCGCTGAATAATGCGCGTCACGCCCGTCTCTCCAACAAACATGTGGTGCGCTTCTTCGGTGAGCATGAAGCGGCAGGTCCGTGCCAGTGGGTCGAATGCGGATTCGGCCAGCGCGCAGAGCTGGAATTTTCCGTCGCGGTCGGTAAAAAACGTAAACATGAAAAATGCCAGCCAGTCTGGCGTCGGCTCGTTGAACGCGCCAAGGATTCTTGGATTGTCGGTGTCGCCGGAGCGGCGTTCGAGCAGCGCTTCCGCCTCCTCGCGGCCATCGCGCCCGAAATAGCGGTGCAGTAGATACACCATGGCCCACAAGTGGCGTCCCTCTTCCACGTTCACCTGAAAAATATTCCGCAGATCATAAAGCGAAGGACAAGAAAGCCCCAGCATGCGCTGTTGTTCCACAGATGCCGGTTCCGTATCGCCTTGCGTAACAATCACGCGCCGCAATGTCGAGCGATACTCACCCGGCACTTCCTGCCACGCTGGATCGCCCTTGTGAATGCCGAAATTCACCTCGCGCTTTTCGTCGCGCGGCTGCAAGAAAATCCCCCAGCGGTAGTCCGGCATACGCACGTAGCCGAACTGCGCCCAGCCATCCGGTTCCACGCTGGTCGCCGTCCGCAGATACACATCGAAGGAGTGACTCTCCGTCGGGCCTGTGTCGCGCCACCAATTCAAGTAGGCCGGCTGCCAGTGTTCCAGCGCGCGCTGTAGCACCCGGTCTCTACCCAGATCAATGTTGTTTGGAATTTTGTCCGTGTAATTAATCATGACCATCTCCTCAGTAGGTCGGCCCGAATCTATTTTCTAAACTCTTTCCCAATTGAATTTCACCGGTGCGCCGGAGCCGTACACCTTGAGCGCTCCGTTTGCGCCGACAGCATTCGGACGAACGAAAATCCAGTTCTGCCACGCCGAAAGCCGGCCGAAGATTCGCGTTTCAAGCGTTTCCGGAATTCCAAAGCGCAAATTCGCCTCGAGTCCCGTAAGCGCGTCCGGAGAGAGTGCAGCGCGTAACTCGATGGCCTGGCGAATTTCGTCATCCCAATCAAGGTCATCCGGCGCAGCCGTGATGAGTCCGTCCTGAAGCGCCTCGCCGGCCGAAAGCTTCGCTCCCATCCGCCCATGCAGCGCGTCCACTCGGCTTGTATCTTGGTAGAAACGGGCTGCAAGACGCGAAAGATGATGCACCATCGGTAGGGGTCCAAAATTCATTTTCGATAGCGCGACGGCGGCGATGCTCGCGCCTTCCCTGGCGTCGCGCATGTAAACGCGGTCGGCTGCGAGCGCCAGCTCGAGCAGCGTCCCAGCAAAACAAGAACCGGGCTCAATGATCGCGTAAATCGAACGCGAGGTGACGTCCAGTCGCGCAAATGTTCGCCGCATCATGCCCAGAACTTCACGCACGAGCCAGTTGTCCTGATGGTTCAAGATGAATTCATCTATCGCCATCACCGCGTCTGCATTGCCGCTGGTCTTTATAATCCACAGGCCCAGGTCCAGTTCACCTGTGCGCAGGCTGAGGATGGCATCGTCCAATTCACGGGCCATCTGTAGCGGCCACCAGTTCGCGCCTGCTGCGGTAGCCTTTTCAACCGTGTCCTCTGTAACGGACTGCGGCGCGCGCACCATGATCGTCGCCGTGCGAGCTTCTGGATCGAATTGCACATCAACGAATTCATAGTGCAGCCCCGCCGCATCTACTTTCCGATTCAAGGGAGTCAGCGTGATTCCTTTGGAGTTTGCGGGGCGATCGCTCTGCTCCGCCAGCTTCACCGCACGCTGTTTGATGTGGTCAGCAAATTGCTGCGGCTTCACCACTTCATCCACCAGCCGCCAATTCTTGGCCCTTTGTCCGCGCACGCCGTCCGGATTCGTGCAGAACATATCGGCATGATCCCGGCGCACTTTGCGTTTGTCCGTAACGCGCGTCAGACCGCCCGTTCCGGGCAAAACGCCCAGCAGCGGAAGCTCCGGCAAACTGACCGCTGAAGAGCGGTCGTCGACAAGAATAATTTCATCACAAGCAAGCGCCAGCTCGTAGCCCCCGCCGGCCGTCGTTCCATTGCAAGCCGCGAGAAATTTCAGCCCGGAGTGCGCGCTCGAATCTTCGATTCCATTCCGCGTTTCATTCGTAAATTTGCAGAAATTCACTTTCCAGGCGTGCGAAGAAAGGCCCAACATGTAGATGTTGGCGCCGGAGCAGAAAATGCGATTCTTCGCGCTCGTAATCACGACGGAACGGATTTCAGGATGTTCAAACCGGATCCGTTGCAACGCGTCATGGAGTTCAATATCGACGCCGAGGTCGTAGGAATTCAGTTTCAGTTTGTAGCCCGGCCGGATTCCGCCGTCTTCGGCGACATCCATCGTCAGCGTCGCCACTGGCCCATCAAATGTGAGCCGCCAATGCTTATAACGGGAAGGATCGGTCCGGAAATCCACGGATTCCATTTTTTCCTGAGGCTCATGAGTTGCTGCAATATCCACAAAATCCTCCTACTCGAAATTAGCCTGCAACGTGGCCTTCAATTTGGCGAAGCTTTCTTCCACGGAACTCGCCGAGGTGTCGAGAGAAAAATCTGCCTTTCGATAAAGCGGCTCGCGAGCCGCCAGAATCCGGCGCAAGTCTTCCATGGCCTGATCACTCCCGGCCATCACACGAAAATCGCCCTGCGCGATCACGCGCGCCATGTGCTCTTCCGGTTGCGCTTTGATCCACAGCGTGCAGCAATGGGAAAGAAGAAAGTCGTAGGTCTCTTTTTCTGACACGACGCCGCCCCCCACGGAAAGTATCGCGCGATCATTTTCGCGAATCACCCTTTCAAGTGTGCGGCGTTCAATGGCGCGGTAGCCCGATTGCCCGTACAGCGAGAATATTTCCGCGAGCGGCATCCCGGTATCTTTTTCAATCTCGCGGTCGAGTTCGATGAACGGAATATTTGTTTCTTCGGAGAGCCTGGAACCCAGCGTTGATTTACCCGCGCCACGCAAGCCGATTAGCGCAATGCGCCTTCGCCGCACTTTTTCGTCGGGCCCGAAATCGCGCATCAGCCGGAACACCACATCTTCCAGCCGGTGCCCCGGAAGCCGCTCGAGGAATCGGCGAATGAGCCGCTTTTCCACTGGCTCCTCTACCTCCGGAGCAAACAACTCGACGAGCGAAACATTCAGTGCCGCGGCAATTCGACGCAGCAACACGATCGAAACATTTCCTTCGCCCGCTT
This sequence comes from Candidatus Acidiferrales bacterium, assembly GCA_050746945.1. Classification (GTDB taxonomy): domain Bacteria; phylum Acidobacteriota; class Terriglobia; order Acidiferrales; family UBA7541; genus Palsa-295. The sequence goes on from JBOGMZ010000014.1 coordinate 15,008, forward strand.
CGAGTTGCGCCAGGTGGCGCTCGGAAACGTTCGCGTCGTTCGCCACCATCTTTCGCGTCATGCCCCGCCGGTTGCGCAGCACTCGAACGCGTGTGCCCAGGAACTGAAGAAAATCGGCCTCGCGAACCGGTGCAGATCGCTGCGGTGTAGTGGCTTTTGGATCAGCGTCAATCGGGGATTGTGTGCCCATAAGAAGTAGCATATGCAGTATAATACATACGCCGATGTGATGGTCAAGGCAAAATTAAAATCGTGGCGGGCATTGATGCGCAGTCTGGAAGAGGATTTGAACTCTTAATAAGTTTATTTTTTCTATTGGTTTTGAGAGACTTGCGTCGGTCTGGTTACGTATTCGGGCTATGCCTAGTGACTTCGTCGATGCAGTATTATGCATCTGGGGGGATTTGATGAAGCTGCCTAATCTTGTAGCCGGTCAGTGGAAAGTGGGCACTGGGGCAGGAGATCCGATGACTGATCCTGTTACCGGCGACGAACTCGCGCGTATTTCCTGTCAAGGCGTCGACATGAAGGGCGCACTGGATTTCGCGCGTTCACAGGGCGGCGCGGCGCTTCGCCGGTCCAATTATCGCGAGCGGGCCGATCTGCTTGCGAAAATCGCCGACGTGCTCACCGCAAATCGCGACGAATATTTTCGTCTTTCGCTGCTGAATTCGGGCGCCACCCAAGCGGACGCATCGTTCGACGTGGACGGCGCCATCTACACCATGAAGTATTACGCCATGATTGGCCGCGGCTTGGCGGAAGGAAAAATACTGAAAGAAGGCGCGCTGCTTCCGCTGTCGAAGACCAACGTTTTTTCCGCGCAACATTTTCTGTTGCCCGCAAAAGGCGCCGCCGTATTCATCAACGCCTTCAATTTTCCTGCTTGGGGATTCTGTGAGAAGGGTGCACCCGCGCTGCTTTCCGGTGTTCCGATTTTGGTGAAGCCAGCATCGGCAACCGCATGGCTTACGCACCGGATGGTTGAGGACATCGCGAAGGCAGAAATTCTGCCGCCTGGCGCCATCTCCATCCTCTGCGGATCTGCGCGAGACCTGCTGGATCACGTTGCCGAGGGCGACATCGTTTCATTCACCGGATCCGCCGAGACGGCCACACGCATTCGAGCGCACGCAAACATCCTGCGCCGTTCCGTCCGCACCAACGTCGAGGCCGATAGTCTCAATTCCGCTATTCTCGGGCCGGATGTCACGCCGGGAACAGACATGTTCGAACTTTTCGCCAAAGAAGTGGTCCGCGAGATGACATTAAAGGCCGGGCAGAAATGCACCGCGATTCGTCGAATCTTGGTGCCGCGCCAGCATGTGAAGGCGCTTGGCGACGCCATCTCAGAGCGGTTGAGCACCATGAAAGTTGGCAACCCGCGCAACACGGAAGTGAAAGTGGGGCCGGTGGTGAACAAAGCGCAGCAATCTTCTTGTCTGGAAGGGTTGCGGAAGCTGAAGGAGGAATGCGATGTGATCTATGGCGGTGACGAGCGGTTTCAACCCGTCGACGCCGATTCGCAAAAGTCCGCCTTTGTCCAGCCGACGCTTCTCTCCTGTCGGAATGGCCTTGAAGCAAGGTTTGTCCATGATGTCGAAGTATTCGGACCGGCCGCAACTCTCGTCGCGTACGACGGGCCGGAAGATCTCATCGCTCTTGCGCGCCGCGGTCTGGGCTCGCTGGTAGCATCAATTTTTTCGAATGACGCAGCTTTCGTGCAGAACGCAATCCTTGGCATTGGCGACTTGCATGGACGACTGATGGTGGTGGACTCTTCAGTCGGCACCCAGGCGACGGGCCACGGAAACGTGGTGCCCAGTTGTCTGCATGGTGGGCCAGGAAGAGCGGGCGGCGGTGAAGAACTCGCCGGTCTGCGCGCCCTGCTGCTTTATCATCGCCGTCTCGTCGTGCAAGGCCCACCTGCCTGCCTCACTGCACTCGAGGGAATTTCTGTCGACGCCAACCTCATCTACTCCTAAAGCAGAAGCCGCTGCCATTTCGACCATGTCGGCGAGCAATTGTCCGAAGCGCGATTACGACAAGCGCGCGCTTTAATTCGTTTTGTCCTTCGAGTAGCACAGTTTCTCGAGGCTGCACTCGATGCATTTCGGCTTGCGCGCCTGGCACACGCGCCGGCCATGCCAGATCAACTGGTGCGAGAAAAGGATCCATCTTTCCTGAGGGATAATCTGCATCAAATCCTGCTCGATTTTCTTGGGGTCGGTGTTTTTCGTTAGATCGAGACGCCCGGAAAGCCGCTGCACATGCGTGTCCACCACGACACCGGACGCAATCCCAAACGCCGTGCCGAGAACCACGTTCGCTGTCTTGCGCGCGACGCCCGGCAGCGTCAGCAACTCCTCCATCGTCTTCGGCACTTCGCCATGAAACTCCTCCACAATTTTCTTGCTCGCGCCCATGATGGACTTCGTCTTGTTGCGGAAGAATCCGGTCGGACGTATGTCTTGCTCCAGTTCCCTCGGATTCGCATTGGCGAACGCCTTCGGGTTCGGATACCTGGGGAAAAGCGTCGCAGTCACGATGTTTACGCGCTCATCGGTGCACTGAGCAGAAAGAATCGTCGAAATCAGAAGTTGAAATGGATTGTCGTGGTTCAGTGCACAGGTGACGGCCGGATAAGCCTCATCTAGCTTCTCGAGGATGGCCCGAACGCGCGACGGATCAGTTCCGCGTCCCGCGCCTGCACGGGCTGCCGATTTGGGGCCGCGCGCACCTGAATGCTTGCGCGTCCCGCGCAGCTTGCTCTTCGTAGATTTCTTTTTCGATTTGGCCATGAGGCCGAAAACTATATCACACGCGAGGTTACGGCTCGACGCGGACGCCTTTCCAGAATGCGATGCGATCCTTAATTTGCGCGGCTGCAGCAGACGGTTCGGGATAATACCAGGCGGCATCGGCGTTTTGCTCGCCGTTCACCTCGACCGTATGATAGCTGGCCCTGCCTTTCCAGGGGCACACCGTATGGGTCTCGCTCGGCCTTAGATATTCCTTCTTCACCGACTCCACCGGAAAATAATGATTTCCTTCGACAATTTCAGTGCGATCGCTCTCCGCCAACACTACGCCCTTCCAAATTGCTTTGGCCATCTTGATCCCCTCGGGATTGCTATACGGCGAAGAAAAGATTCTGCGCGAATTGCCATTCCGAATCGAACCACTGTCCGGCACAACGATATCCGGTTCGTTCGCCCATGCGAATCACTTCTTGCGGATTATATTTGTGAGAACTTTCCGTCCAAATCGTTTCGCCCTCGCGGATTGAGAAGCCGAACCCGGCCTTGCGAATTGTGATTCGTTGCCACGAGGTTGATCGAAGATGCATTTCGATGCGCCGCTCGGCTTCGTCGTAGCGCACCACGTGCTCAAACCGTGCGAGGTCGAAGTCTCCTCCCAGTTCGCGGTTGATGCGTGCCAGCAGATTCTTGTTGAACGAAGCCGTCACGCCCGCCGGATCATCATACGCAAGCATCAATTTTGCGACGGGCTTTTCGAGATCGGTCGAAAGCAGCAGTGCATCTCCCTCTTGCAGGATACCGCGCACTTCCCGCAAAAATTGGTCTCCGGCCGGCCGGTCGAAATTTCCAATCGTGCTGCCGAGGAAAAGGACGAGGATATGTTCCCCCTCGCGCCGCCGCGAGGCCACTTCCTGCAATCCATCCAGGTAGGCGCGCTCGAACCCCACGATGCTCACCATATCCATCTGACCCAATTCCTGCTGGCAGCGATTAAGTGCGCTCCCGGAAATATCAATGGGGTAATAATTCACGCGCTGTCGTTTCGAAAGTGCTTCGAGCAGCCAGCGGGTCTTCTGACCGGTGCCGCTGCCGAGTTCCGCCACCACCACCGGCGTCGGCAGCCGGCCAATGATGTCCGATGAATAGCGTTTCACCAAACGCATGCCCGCGCGGCTCAATCCATACTCCGGTAGCAGGCAAATCACATCAAAGAGCGCCGAGCCCACTTCATCGTAAAGATATTTTGAAGGCAGTTCTTTTTGTCCCGGATTGCTGAGCCCGACAACTATTTCCGACGCGAATTCGGAAAGCGCCGGTGTGAGGACAGGTACGGTTACCATTCGCGGTGATATGCCCATCGACTAGTCCTCCGCGCAGCGGAAAGTGGCGTACACATACGGATAATGCGGCTGGAACCAATTGCGGAAGGATCGCCGCAGCATGCAGGCATCCGTTTGCGGCGATCCACCTTTCATCACGAAATGTTTTCCGTCAAAGAAATCGGCTGAGTAGCCGGGGTAGAAGGGAAAGGGCTGGAATCCCGGCAGTGGACCAAAAGGCGTCGAGGTCCATTCCCATCCATTGCCGAGCAAATCATGAACACCAAAAGCGCTCGCGCCTTTCGGATGCACATCTACCGGCGCTGCATCCCAACGCTGGAAATGGAAGTTGCCCCTCGTGTTGTCCGGTGCCGCATCGCCCCACGGATATTCCCGCTCGGTTCCTCCGGGCGTTCCGTATGCGGCGCGATGCCATTGCGCCTCGGTTGGAAGTTTCTTGCCCACCCAGCGCGCAAACGCGGAGGCTTCCGCGTAACTCACAAACACCGGCCAGGATTGCGGCAGAGGAATTGTGCCAAACATGGCGCGGTACTCCCATTGCGTGTCCGGGTCGGCCGCATGTGAACTGGATCGTGGTAGCCAGAAATGTGGATGCTCGAGTCTCTGCTGCCGCTTCCAATCCCAGTCTTCAAGGCGCCAATAACTCGAATTTTCATAGCCGCCGGCGCGAATGAATTTCAAATACTCGCCGTTCGTAACAGGGAAGACGTCCACCGAAAAACTCGGCACTTCAATCTGTTGCGTGTCGAACTCATTGTCCCAGCCAAATACATGCGGTGGCCTGCTGGACTGTCCCAACGTGGTGAGCCCGGCAGGTATCGTCACTTGGCGCTGCCTTGGTGAAGGTCTCGGATCGCAGCTCGTGGCAGGCTGCGGGATTTTTCTTTCCAGCGGCAGATTGTGCAGCAGATAGCTCAGCGTCTCCGCATGCATCAGGCGATGTTCGATGGCAACGTGCAGCAGCGTCCCGTCAATCAGAGTCGCATCCCCTGAGCCCACCACCATCAACGGATCGCGCAGCGCCGCAGTCAAACGCTCGCGCACCTGCCGGTTATATTTCTCCACCCGCGCGATTGCTGGCCAATCACCAGGCGTGTCCGTAGGCAGGCCGCCGCCCACTGGGTCGATCCCAAACGCGAATAATTTGTCGAATGCGGGTTCCTGCGACTCGATGCCGAGCACGCGGGCAAACAAGTTCCAATCGAAAGATTCCAGATGTCCCAAATAGAAAATCAGCCGATGGCGCTCTGCAACCGGCCGCTCGTAAAAAGAATTCGGAGGCAGTAAATGAAACAGGACGTCCGTACGCCCGCGGGCCTCGTCGACGCGAGAGATTAGGTCCGGGTGAAGCTTCGGCGCTATTTGGGGAGTCGCCATTATTCACCTCTGAGGGGGCCTATTTTTACCCCGACCCGTAGCGTCCAGGCAAGCAATTTCGTCACACGCTGGGTTTAGATGCGGCAGGTTACGGAAAAGTGACAGATTTTGAACTGCCTAAAACATCAAGGGCTTTGAGGAAGGCCTTGCCCCGGTGGCTATGGCGGTTTTTGATTTCCCGCGTGGTTTCCGCGTACGTGCAACCAAACTTCTCAAAGAAGAAAATCGGATCGTAGCCAAATCCGTCCGTTCCGCGAGGCTCTTCGGTGAGTATTCCCTCGGCGAAATCGGAAACAATGGCGGTCACCCGGCCTTGCTGTGCCACGGCCGTCACGCAGACGAATCGCGCGCGCCGCTCTTCACCCACTTTCCCTTCCATCTCGCGTAATAATTTGCGGACCCGGTCCCCGTCGGTGGCATTCGGCCCGGCATATCGTGCCGAGTGAACTCCCGGCGCGCCGCCCAGTGCCTGCACCACCAGCCCTGAATCGTCGGCGAGGACGATTCCGGAAGAAAACTTGCTGTAGTGCTGCGCCTTCCCTGCCGCATTTTCGGCAAAGGTTGGCGCCGATTCTTCAAAGGGAGGAATCTCGCGAATATTTAGCAGCAGCGCCAGCTCAACGTTGAATTCACTCGCGAGCAAGGAGTACTCGCGCAATTTTCCGGGATTCGACGTCGCGAGGAAAACTCGAATCGGCGCGGGCATGCCCTTGGTCGTCTTACCGGACACGCGCCGCGAAATTCATGTGCAACAAGTCCTGTTGCGCTTCGACCAGCCGGCGAATTCCGCCTGCCGCGAGCGTGATCAGATCATGCAATTCGCGCTCGGTGTAGGGTCGCCCCTCGGCGCTGGCTTGCACTTCCACAAATCGCCCGCCGCCCGTCATCACTACATTCATGTCCACCTGCGCGCGCGAATCCTCTTCATAGGCAAGATCGAGCAGGAGTTGATCGTCCACAATTCCGACGCTCGTGGCCGCCACCGAATCAATCAACGGCACGTTGCGGATCATCCCTGCGGACACCATTCGCTCGAGCGCCAGTGCCAGGGCCACAAACGCCCCTGTCACCGAAGCGGTACGTGTGCCGCCGTCCGCCTGGATCACGTCGCAATCGAGCCATACCGTCCGCTCGCCGAGCGATTTTAAATCCGTCACGGCGCGCAGTGTGCGCCCAATCATGCGCTGAATCTCCAGCGTCCGCCCCGACTGACGGCCACGCGATGACTCGCGCGGCGTTCGCTCCTCCGTCGAGCGCGGCAGCATCCCGTACTCCCCGGTCACCCAGCCTTTTCCCTTGCCCTTTAGAAACGAAGGCACGCCGTCTTCCACCGTCGCGGTCACGATCACGCGCGTCTGGCCCGCCTCAATCAGCACGCTGCCTTCCGCGCTGGGAATGAAGTCCGAAGTAATTTTCACTGGCCGCAATTCATCGGCCGTGCGTCCGTCTGCTCGCAAGTACATCCTCCCTCTACGATTCGGTTTTTGATGTCGCGGAGATTTCTCCGTCACAGTTTGACGACTGAGGCGCGATGTGTCAACACGCCGCGTGTGATTTGCTGTTTTGGCTCAAAGCCTCGGCCAGTTATCGCGCGGGTTGCGCAGGTGCAGGCGCGACGCCCGTCGCAGTCGGGGATGCCACTTGCGGCTCCGGGGGATTTAGATCAAAGAACCCCGTGAGATCCAAGTGACCCGCGAGCGTCTCCACTTCTTGCCCGTGGATCAATATTTTGAGCCGGTGGAGCGCAGGCACGTTGCTTTCGAGAGTCCTGGCAATGGAATCCACCGCCAACCTCTCGCTCATGATTCCCGAAGGTAGTTCCGACGCGAGCGCATCCGAAAAATCCGCGATGGCCGTTCCATCAGACAGAATGTAGAAGCCCATCAGAATCGTCCCGGCCGGAACGGTCCGCTGGTCCGGGGTCGCCGGACTCGCGATCAATGTGTGCAGCACTTGTCTCGCGCGCTGTGCCGGATCAGCGGAAAGCGCTAATTCCATTTCCACCGGTGCGCACTGGTCGGAGCCTGCGGCAAAAAAAATCTTCGCCTTCACCTTCACGTCTGTCGGCGTCGAAATCGTCGGCTCCAACAGTTCGCGCCGGGCCTCACCCTCCGATGTCTGGTTTTCAGTGAGCGTTTGAATGCGTTCGTGCAGTCCGTGCAGGCTGATCAGTCCGATGAGCACGGCAACACTCAAGATTCCGATCATGATTCTCAGATTGCGCGGCATTATTTCGCCCCTATCGAACTCGCCGCACGGAAAGCGGCGATACTTCTAAAGATCGATGTAGCCAGGGGTTGCGCGAACGCCGTAAGAGAATTGGAATCGCTCACCGCCACGCTTGAAATTTCCACGGCCACAGCGGGCGCGGCCACCGAGCGCAATTGGCGCACGGCGGCGGCAGTGGATGCAGCCGGCGAACCGCTGAAATGTTGCGCCAGGTCGCCTTCGAGGATATCGGCAAAATGGTGGCTCGGCTCCGCGTAAGGTTGCTGCGCTTCATCCCAAGTCAATATTCCGTTCGCAGGCGGCAACGCGGCAGGCGCCTGGCTTGGATTGCTCGCCACGGGACCTTGACTCGAGAACTGATAATAGTAGGTGTGGACCGTCCCAACCGCTCCTGTCGAAGCCAGGTGGATGCTGATGAAGAGCGCATCGCGACGCGAATTTGCCACCGCGGCGCGATCGTCATAAGAAGGATTCGAATCGTCATTGCGCGTCATCACCACGCGATAGCCCTGCCGCTCGAGTTCCACGCGCACGATTCGCGCAAACAAAAGTGCGATATCTTTTTCCATCGTGCCGTTCGGACCTCGCGCTCCTGTGTCCGTGCCTCCATGCCCGGGATCCAGGATCACAATCGGCCCGGAGTGTATTGCGGAAGGAGGGATGATTTGTGCTGGCGGCGTTTGCTGATTCGCTGGTGGCTGAGATCCGTCTTGAGGTGGAGAAGTTTGCTGCTGTTGCGATTGCGCCTGCTGCGTCAGACTTCGCGCGTCCCCGTCCCGCACAATCACTGTTGAGGCGCCCGCCGCGAGCAGAAAAATTGCAGATATTAAGAGCCGTCGCACGGCGAAAAGAATAGCAGAAATGTTTGATGGCACAGTGGAGAAGAAGCGGGGAGGTCCCAGACGATTACGCATCCTCCTGGATCATGTCCGCGCCCTTTTCCGCGATCATGATGGTGGGCGCATTCGTATTCCCGGCGATCACCCGCGGCATCACCGATGCGTCCACCACACGAAGCGCATCCAGGCCGTGAACTCGCAGCCGCGCATCCACCACAGACATCGAATCACTCCCCATCTTGCAGGTTCCCACGGGATGATAAAGCGTTTGCACCTCGGCTCGCAGAAACTCGACGATGTCCCTATCCGTTGTGGCTTGCGGACCGGGATGCACCTCTTCCCCGCAATACGACTCGAAGGCGTTCGCGTGAGCCAGTTTCCGCGCTAATCGCACTCCTTCGATCAGCACGCGCATGTCGGCTTCGGTCGAAAGATAATTTGCATGAATGGCTCCGGGCACAAGCGGATCTGCTGACCGGAGCGTGATGCATCCGCGGCTTTCCGGAGCAATCAGTGTCGGCCCGAAACCGAACGCATGCTCCTTGTGCTTTTCGAGCCCATGATTCCGATAGTACGCCGGGCCAAAAAGAAGCTGCAGATTGGGCGTCTGCAATTCGTCACGCGTCCGCCAAAAAATTCCGGCTTCCGCGACATTTGAAACCAGTGGCCCGCGCTTCAGGAAAAGGTAGCGCAAAAGATTCGCCAGCGTTTCAGCGCTCGCGAGACTCACCGGCTTCTTGCACAGATATCCCACCGAGACCATCGGATGATCCTGTAGATTCTTCCCCACGCCGGGCAAGTCGTGCAGTGGCTCGACGCCGGCACGCTTCAATTCGTCCCCCGGCCCAATCCCGCTGAGCATCAAGAGCTGCGCGGAATGAATCGTCCCGCCGGAGAGGATCACCTCGCTCGCCGCGCGCGCTTCTTCCGGAACGCCGTTACGCAAGTAGGCGACTCCGGCCGCGCGGTTCTTCTCGATCAGCAAGCGAGTCGCATGCGCGCGCATCACCACACGCAAATTGAGCCGCTTCTTGGCCGGCTTCAAGTACGCATCGGCAGCGCTGTGCCGCTGGCCATTTTTCTGTGTAACCTGGTTCAGCCCCGCGCCTTCTTGCACTGCGCCATTAAAATCGGGATTCGCCGCAACTCCGATTTCGCCCGCCGCGGCAAGAAATGCGCGCGTCAACGGATTCACATAGCGCAAGTCCGCGACATTCAGCGGGCCGCCAATCCCGTGATACTTCGATGCGCCGCGCTCCTGGTTTTCCGATTTCTTGAAATATGGCAGCACATCGCGAAAGCCCCATCCCGCATTCCCCAATTCTTTCCAGTGGTCGTAGTCGAGATGATTCCCCCGCACATAAATCATCGCGTTCATCGAGCTCGATCCGCCCAGCATTTTCCCCCGTGGCCAGTAGAGCCGCCTTCTATTCAGATGCGGCTCTTCTTCCGTCGAGAAATCCCAGTCAACGGGCGTCTTAAAAAGTTTTGAAAACGCCGCAGGAATGCGTACTTCCTTCGCATCGTCGGGCCCACCGGCTTCGAGCAACAACACTCGCGTGCGCGGATTTTCGCTCAGCCGCGCCGCCAGCACACACCCCGCTGAGCCTGCTCCCACGATGATGTAGTCGTACGTCTCAATTTTTTGCGGCATGGATGTGATACAGATTAGATGCTAAGGGAAGTTGCGCAACAACTTTTTATTGAGGGAAGTCGCAAGCGCCAAGAAACAACGGCGCGAAAAACCTAGATGTGCACCACCGCGGGGTCTGGCAGGGAGCTAGGCTGCCTTGCGCTGCTTGAGCACTGCAGACATCCAGCCAACTTTTTCGACTTTGGATTTCGCAAAATAAATCAGGAAACCGCCGACGATGAGCAGCGCGCCAAAGACCAATCCATTCATGCCCAGTATCTGTTCGTCCTGTCCGTGCAGTGCTGCAAATACCAGCAGCAGCGTGGGACACACGCCCACTAGAATCGCTCCGGCTAATCCGCCCGGCACCCGGAAAGGCCGGCGCAGCTCTGGTTCCTTGATCCGCAGCGCAACCAGGGCGATGAACTCAAGCAGCAGCGCCATGCCGTAAAGCAAAATATCAATTGTAACCAGTCGTTCGAAGCCAAGCCCCAGGCACAGCGCCCATCCCGCGGCCAGCACCACGATCGAAACCCACGGCGCCCGCGTCTTCGGCTGCAGCTTGCCAAATACGCCTGGCAGCATCCTATCCTGCGCCATCGCCAGCGGCAATCGCGAGTAGCTCATCACCAGCGCGTTGAACATTCCAAATGCGCTCATCATTCCGCCCAGGACCAGCGCCACGCGGAACCCGCGCGCCACCAGCGGCCCGCCGACCAGCCCGCCCATCATCCCCGCGAGATCGGCCCACGAACCGGTCTCAAACGCGGACGACGGAACGCCCGTCAACCACATCGCGGCAAACGGCAGCACGTAGGTGAGTGCAACCACGATCACCGCCAGCATCATGGCTCGCGGATAAGTCCGCTGCGGCCGGCGAACTTCCGCCGCAATCGTCGAGGCGTTGTCCCAGCCCATGTAATTCCACATGCAGATCAGCAGCCCGCCAACCAGGCCGACAGTCGAAGTGGTCGGCGCGATCGACACATCGGCAAGCGCGCCAATTTTTGTCGGCGCGATCAGGACAATCAGCGCAAACGGCGCGGAGAGCAGGAAGAAAAGCCAAAGCGACGAAATCGCCACCACCCGAATCCCCGCGATGTTCATCAGCGCGCAGACCGTCACCACCGCGAGCCCCACCATCACGCCGCGATGCCCCACCGCAAACCAGGGGAACAGGCGCGTGAGATAGAGAACGAACAGCGTGGGATAAATCGCCATATCAAAGATGCTCGCCACCAGCGACAGCCAGGCCTCCTGAAATCCCCAGAAATTTCCCAACGCACGCCGCACCCATGCATAGTATCCGCCCTCGCTCGGCAGCGCGCTCGACAGCTCGCCAATCATGTACGCCGTCGGCAAGCTCCAGATCAGCGGCGTGAACAGAAGGAGCAGAATTCCGCGGCCGTAGCCCGCGCCATGAATGATGTCTTCAGTTCCATAGGTGCCGCCGGACACCATGAAAAATGTCGCAGCGACGAGCGGCCAGAGTGTGAGTTTTGCAATTCGTTTCGTGGAGGGAAGCGCCCGGGAGGGAAATTGGGCTGGGAGGGATAATGTGCTCAATTGATTGTCGCGTCCTCCTAATGCGTTCCTCGCTCTCTCCCAGCCGCGCATGCGGAGCGATTAGGCAAGCTGCAGAATACGGAAAATATTTTCCGATGCAAGAGAAATATGCGCGGAAGGCAAAGTTTTTCCTGAGGAAGCGGGTCGGGCGCAATCATCGTTCAATTCCCATTTGTTGACGTCAGTTTGGCAGTTGCCAGCGGCCGGATGCGACCTGGCATTGACGCTGCCAATCACTCGCCGTACCGGCCCAATCTTCATTTAAATTAATCCCCAAAAACCTTTAAGCCATCCTTAGGGAACCAGGGCTCAGCTTCGACTGCACAGCGCGCGGGGCAGTCTATTCCGGTTTAGGCTTCGAGCTTCTGGCTTCATGGCGCTCATGTTGTTCCGCGCCCCAGGTCTTCTGCTGGTCCGGCGTCAGGACGGCAAACACTTTCGCGCGAGTTTCCTTGTGAATCTGTTTGATGCGGCGCTCCTTCTGTTCGTCGGTCAGCGCCGTGTCTTTCTCCGCAGCCTGGACCTGCAGTTCTGCGTCGTCGCGGATGGCCTTGATGCGGGCCTTCTGTTCGTCGGTGACCATTAATGCCGGGTCGTTTTCAATACCGGCAGGCCTGCTCGCGATACCGGCTGCAGGTTTGGCTGAAGCGTCTGTGGATGTTGCTGCGGATTTGGCGGGCGGAGTCGTGCCGCTCTGCTGCGCTTGCGCAGCCCCGGGCATCCCCAAACCAAACAACAAACTAACCCAAATCAGCGGTGACCAATTTGATTTCATTGCATCCCCCTCCGGAATTAGACGAACAAACGCCAATAATCCCACAATTTTATCGAGTTCGGCACAGATTTGCGCGACGCGAATCGGCCGCCGTAACGCTGTCGCTGGGTTGTGTAGGGTCTTGCTTGGCTCGAAAGAATCGGCTGAAAGGCGTGTTGGAAACCCTCATTGGGAGTGTCGATTGAAGCTGATCCGCATGTTCATTGTGAAGGGGTTAAGGTGGTTTTCAATCGCCGGAGTGTCGATTGAAAAGGCAGCAATTTTGTGATGGGCGATGAGTGAGTAGCAACCATCGAGCGCTCGAATTCGATCCAAGCACTTGCCGCGCGCCCCCATAGACGGAGCCCGAGGTAAGCAAGCACGCGTTAGAAGGTCGCGGCGAGATGAGAGCCAGGAACTCGAGACCGTGGGCTGCCGGTGCTGCGACTGCTGAGCGTACATCCATGATTCCGGCCTTTGGCTCCTATTCTCCAATTCAGCGCGAAGTGACCGGGAAGGCAAGCGTGCGCGCCTGTGGATGTTGGGCAGGAGCCGTAGTGATTGCAAGCGTCAGGGGAGTCAAAATCGAAGCGAGATCCCGCCGCAGAGGCGCGGAGGGCGCTGAGGAAGAAAAGCCGGGAGAGCAGGTAAGGCGAACTTTAGAGTCGAGAGCGAATAAACTCCCACCCTTGCAAGTTGAGCGGCAAGGGTGGGAGGCACCTGGAATAAAAAAAAGCAGACCTCAGAGCCGGAAATTACTTCGCTGCTGGCTTTGCCGCTTTAGGCTTCGCCGCCGCTGCCTTGGCTGGCGCCTTGCCTTTCAGCTCGACCAGGATCAGCTCGAACGGCTTGTCGGTGGTGTTTTCCGGCAAGTGGATCTCGGCCGCTGTGTATTGTGCTGTGCCTGCCTTGACGTCAAAATCCGTTTTTTTCCCGTCGGGAGCCGTGAATGTTCCCTTGCCGTCTGTGAGGAACACTGCTACCGAAGCCGGATGGCTGTGCATCACCGACTTTTCGTGCGCCCCGTAGTGGATCTTCAGAATCCGTACATGGGCGTTTTCGCTGACCACAGTGTAATGCTTGGGATCAACCTTCGCTGCATCCTGGGCCGACACGATTGGCGCGAGCGATAGACCCGCCGCCACCGCACACAACGCTAGCCACACTCGCATGTTTTTTCTCCTCAGTTTCGTGGGTTTTTGAAGCGAAGTCGGCCAAAGCTACTCCTGTGGGCAGGACATTGTCAATCAGACGTTCATCAATGGCGCAGTAATCTGTGGGGTACGGCGCATCGCCGTACTAATCTCGTCACATCAATAATGATGTGACTCGCCGCGAGGACGACTTGGAGGGTGACGGCCAAGCACTCAGCGCGGTGCGGGAGGCGCGAGCCTGCTGGCGATTGCCATAGAGTTGCACCAGCCCACACATGGGGCATGAATATGGCCGGACGGTCAAACCGAAATCGAGCGGGGCTACCTGAATCCAGACTTGCCCGGAAGTATGCCTCCGCGTAAGCAGGACGGCACTCTCCTTGCATTCCTTCAAGGCCACATCGCAATTGGGACATTTGCGCAATTTCCTACTCATTGGTTTTCCTCCTCAATATTTGTAAAGTTCGACAGTCCGCGTGTCGTGAAGGGACATCTGAAGGGCGGACGCCGTCCGCCCTTCAGACGTTGAGTGATTTAGGCGGATACGCCGACGGAATTCTTGTGCAGTGTGGAGCTGAGAACTTCGTAGCTGTGGACTTGCGGCGTTCCCTCAACGACTCCTGACAGGGTTCTCATGATCTCAGGATAGATTGTACGGCCGTAAGCTTCTGCGTTGTCTTTTCCGTCCCACACGCTGATCGCGAACACTTCATTCGCGGTTGGGGCGACAAACACGAGCTCGTCCTGGAAGCCCTTCTGTTTCCGAAGGAGAGGGATGATGTTGGTATCCATGGTCTTGGTGAATTCTGGTTTGGAATTTGGTTTCAACTGCAGGGTAAGTTTGCGTGCAAACATGTAGCCTCCATGGCTTGGCCGACCAATGGGGCGGACGAACACAACTCACCACAGTTCTGAGGAGTTGCTATTGCTCCTGGCCAGTTGGCCTATATGAGCTATTTGGTGGGGCTTGAGGCCTTCAGAGAGCGGAACGATAAAAGTGCGGAATGGTCCTAAAGGGCCATCTGAACTGATCCAAAGGCTCCCACCTCATCAAACGCAACCCCATGATAACACAAGCATTAGAAGATTTCAAGCAAAATCGAACAACATAATGCCAATGGTTCAAATCCGACCCCGCACATCCAAGACGAGGCCGGGCGCGGAACTGGCGCTGTGGATCGTGCTCGCGATTTCAGCGGGGATTTGCGAAGCTGCGGTTTATCGCGGCTACTTCCAGCAGCAATTCATCGAGCTCGCAAGAAACGTTCCGGCCGGCATTATACTTTCCGCCGCGTTATCAGGCGGGGCGCATTCGCATGTCGGACTATGGCAGGCCCTGCAAATCAGCTTGCTCGGCGCGATGAGCGGAATTCTGGCGCAGTGGCGCGGAAGCGTCCGCCCTGGAATGATCACACATGCGCTGCAGGATGTCCTTGGCGCAATTTTCAGGTTCCAGATTCCGCCCCGCGCCAACATTATCCTTGATGGTGGCGCGGGGACGAATATCGGGCTGCCGAACGCCTCGGTCATGCGCGCCCGCGGTGAAACGCCAGCAGCCTCCTGATTTCCTGCCGTCCCTCCGCGAGAAGAATGGCAGGCGAGCTCAGCGAGGGAGCGGCCAGATTGCGAAACGACGATTGCAAGTGGCTCCCGATTTCTCCGAGCACATCAACGCACGATCGAATTGTGAAGTCGGCCAGGAGCACAAGCAGAGCATACAGTGCCACCAGGATTGCAATTGTCAGGAAGAGCGCCGTGAATATCAGAGTGGCCGAAAGCAATTGAAGTACGTAGTAGCTTCGGATCGAAGCCAGACCTACCGCCGTGGGAATCAGCAGCCACATCCATTTGAACCAGCGACCGGACATGGGCCGCGAACTTGGAAACATGAAAGCACCATCGCACAGCCTTGCCTAACAAACCCACCGGACTCGAGACAATCTTGCGTCATCCATGTCATGCCGTCCTCAGAAGGAGGGCGCGGACGGGCCCCAGCGTGAGTCTCGGAGGGGAAGGGGGCCCGTCGGCGCGACCTAAGTGTGACTCGGGATTCTAGAAAAGCTGTTGTACAGCCATGCAAACAGCAAGGCTGCAACAGCTCCGTCCACAAGCCCATCAATTGTTCCAATGATGACGCTTCCAATCGTGTGAGACGCGTGGAAGCCCGGGTAAACGGAACTCGTCATTTGCAAGAAGGTGAGCCCGTAACCGGGTGACATGAGATTGATCGACCCGACGAGTAGAATTGCGCTGCCCCATAAGAGTGCTCCCGCAAGAGTGATTGCCTTCAATGAGAGTCGCATGATGGTATCTCCTTTTCAAAAATCGAATCGGAATGCATGAACTGCGGCTCGGCCACCGTCAGTGATGTCCTGGGGCGTATTTCCTTCACGAACGTTGCCGAGCCGCACATGGTTCGACCCCGATAAATTCACTAATTGCGCGTCAAGCCGGCGTGCAAGGGTTGGGAGGTGACCGGCGTTTTCGCGGCCAACTCGACCTTCTTCAAGCTTGGCTGAGGCCGCTGCCAAAGCACGCGCGTCTCCGGGGTATCGTTCGGATAAATTTCTTTGGATAGCTGCCCGGAAGGTTCAAGGATGATATCGACTCGGCGGTTGTAAGCCAGCCAAGTATCCGGCGAATGACGCATCATCCATTTCTCGGGCTTCTGCGCATCCTCGGACTGGAGCTTCGCGACTTCCTCTTTGCTCAGCTCCTGTGACTTACCCACCGCCCGAGTCTGGATCCTATCCGCGGGAACGCCCTGAGAAACGAGATAGCTCTTCACGAGGTCTGCCCGCCGGTCGCTGAGTTCCAGGTTGTGCTTCTTCGAGCCGCGAACGTCGGCATGTCCCACGATCGTGAGGCGGGCGTGTTCGTCATACTGTGCATGATTCTCGAAGTGATGCGCGGCGTTCGAAAGAGTTTCTTTTTCACTGGCCACCAGACCAATCTTCGGATGTCTGGCGACCGGATAGTCTGTCGGATAAAAAATGCTGGCAAGAGTCACCGCCGGTGGCGGGTCAATCGAGCCGACCACGTGCAAAAGCGCCGTCTGATCGGCCTTTCCACCACAGGCGTTCGAGGCTGAAAGCGTATAGCCAAAGGTCTCGTTTACGGGGCCGGTCCCCATTTGCTTGGGCTGGGGATCGATTGTTTGAGTCCCGCTGATTGGCTCGGAGCCAAGTGGAGTGATGGCGACTTTGTTCCCATTCGAGACGGACCACTTCAAAGTGACGGAGTCATTGGTGACTACCTTGTCGCCAATCTTGTGATAGTGCGCGACCGGCTCGCTCAGAGTCAGGCTTGCCGTTGGTTGCGCCTGAACGTTTATAGTTGCCATTCGTGTAGCCTCGCCGCCGGGGCCCTTCGCAACCAGTTCATAGGTCGTTGTTTTCTCGGGTCGGACATTGCGGTCGCCCTGCTCTGAAACATTTCCGAGCTTGGTGATGGAAACAGCCACTGCGTCCGTCGCTTTCCAATTTAATTGCGTGGATTGCCCACAACTGAGTTCAGTAGACTGAGCGGCGAGTTTCGCGGTCACCGGAGCTACCGGCACGGTCGCGCTGGCCATGCCCGCGTGGAATCGTGGTTGAGGCGGCATAGTGTTCCCTTCGGGCCAATTTCTCGTAGCCATCTCGCCGTTGTGATCCAGGTAAACCGTCACTTGCTGCCCAGCTTTCACGGTCACCGGGCCAGACCAATTAGTGTTGCCCTCCTGGGTGACGATGACGTGGAAAGTACCGGGGTGAACCAACAAGCGCTGGTGCCAGATCCAATTCCAATCGAACTCGTCCACGTGACCCACGAAGTAATCCGGTGTCGAACCGTTGAGCAAGACAGCGGCACGGGGGTCGCCCTTGAATTCGATTTCACCAAACGGACCCGCCACCACGTCACCGGAAGATTGAAGCACAACGGCGAGGTCCGTGGTTTCACCGGCGCCGATGTGAACCACCTGCGTTTTCGGAATGAATCCATAATTGTCGACACCTACTTCATGCATACCCGCCGACAGATCGATTGTCTGGCTCCCGTCGCGAATGGCCTTACCATCCACGAAGACGTAAGCCTGCTTGGGGCTCACATGGATTTTCAGCTTGCCGGTTTCTTGATTACCCAGCGCACTTGCCGGCAGCATGGCGAATAAGAAAACTACAAACATCAGGGCTGCGAACCTGGTATGAGGTATCGTAAGCATAGTTCACATCTCTCCTTTTTCGATCGTTCACTACGTCTTCAGTTACGTATGAAAGTTTTTCCTGCAATTGAGGCATACCTCTCCGCGAGCCGTCCAGAGAGGTGTACGCCAACGCATGAATAGGCCTTACTGGATGATGAAAGAGTTGCAGCGCTTCCGGACCGTGATGAAGAGGCTCGAGTCCCCGACTGCCGGGCTGGGTCGAAATCAAGGACATGGAATTAGTTGCGGGCAAGCAGCTCGCGCTCTGCCTGAAGCCAGTCGTCCAGCTCGTGACCTTGTTTGCGATTACGGGACAAATAAATTTGATGAGCCCGTATTCGTATTTCTTCCTTGTTGGGCTCATGTCTGGAGGTTGATTTTACCGTGTGCGTTGAAGATTTGGTTTCGTTTGCTGTGGCCTGGTGCATCGTATGCTCCTTATGGTTAAACTCAAACCCGGCGAAACACTCGCGTCCGCCGCTGGTATCGATGTTCGAGCGACTGCTCGCGTGTGCTCGCACAAAAATTCTCAGGCAGCCATTACAAAAAAGCTGTCTAAAAGTAGACACTTTGAAAGCGGGTCTAACGCAGGGATGGAAACAATCTTAAACTGCAGGATTGGCGCGACTTATCTGGTTGACCTCGGCGCTTGTCGCCGATAGAAGCCTGTTGTTAGGATTTGATTTGCGGGCTTAGCCCGCGAGGCGAACTGGATTTATGAGCTCCGCAAGAAAAGCGACATTCAAAATTGAGACGTTTTTCGATTCGATTGGAATCAAGAGAATCACGAAGGGATATCGAAGGAACCAAGTCATCTTTTATCAGGGAGATCCGGCAAAGGAGGTGCTGCTTGTTCGGCGAGGCAGGGTAAAACGCACAGTGGTCTCGCGTTCAGGCAAGGAGGCCGTCGTCGGAATTTTAGGTCCGGGGGACTTCTTCGGCGATTGGTGCCTTTCGGAGAGGCCCGTATGCATCGCCACTGCCACCGCCATGGAACCCACCACGATCGTCGTGATTAGCCGGGAGGAGATGCTTCGGGCCCTGCACGAGCAACACGCGCTATCCGACAGTTTTATTTCGTATCTTCTCGCGAGGACCATGCGCATTGAGGAGGATCTAATCGACCAGCTCTTTAATTCTACAGAGAAGCGCCTGGCCCGGGCGCTTCTGCGATTAGCTCGCTATGGCCATCCTCAGGATCATGAAACGAGGCTGCCAAAAGTTTCCCAACAGGTATTGGCGGAGATGATCGGGACGACGCGCACGCACGTCAATTATTTCATGAACAAATTTCGGAAAATGGGTTTCATTGAATATAAAAGCGGCCTCACGATCAACCGTTCCCTGCTCAACGTGATTCTCCGCGAATAGAATCGCCCGGTTGAGCCGGTTCTCCCGCCAGCATCGTAGTGAGTAGGTACCAGCAATGATCACGACTTATATCGTATGGAGATTCGCGTTTCTGCGCACCGCTCAGCTCAATCCGGATATTTCACTGAACAGCCATAGGGGCGCGTCACCGGCTCGCTGACGGGCTTACCGGCCATGGCTTCGTCGAGGGCAAGCGAGACGTAATTTTTCGCGCCGGTCACGTCAGCGCGATCCGTGGTGGCGCGATCATCAATCGCGCCGTTGTAGATCAGCGTGCCTTGCGGGTTGATGACGTACATGTGCGGTGTGGTCTTCGCGTCGTAGAGGTGGCCGAGCGCGCCAGTGGAATCGAGCAGAACTGCCGTTGGCGCGGCGTTCACTTGCTTGAGGAACGCGTTTTCATCAGCGGCCGTGACGTAGCCCTGCTTGCCCGGCGCCGAGGAAATCACCGTCAGCCAGATTACGCCGCGCGCGGCCCATTCCTTTTGCAAGCGCTGCATATTGCCGGTGTCATAGTGTTTCGCGGTGTACGGGCATCCGCGATTGTGCCATTCGAGGACGACGAATTTTCCGGCATACTGCGAAAGCTTGTGCACCTGCCCGTTGCTGTCGGTGGCAGTGAAATCGGGCGCGTGCTCGCCCACGCGCGCAGCCCAGGCGTATTCGAGCACCAGCGCGAACGCCACGGCGAGGGCGATCCGTCGAAATGCGTTCATTCTCATTTTGGCCACCTGAAACTTGAGTCACAACATTCAATCGGCTTTTGTGGTTGTCATCACCGGAGCATCAATTTTATACGCGTGATTTTTATCGAACACGATGACGCCGCGCAAATTAGAGAGTGGCTTCACGAGCTGCTCGGATTTCTTGAGCATCAGCCGCACGGTCTTATCATCCACCGACATGATTTGCGGCGCAGCATTCTCAATCACGCCGGGATCGAGCGGGAAGAATATCACCCTTTGCACAGCGCCCGCGCATTCGACCGTCAGCACAAAATTTTCTCCCTCCGAAGCCGCACTCGCTTTCCAGTCGGGCGGCAGCGGTTTCGGCAGTTGCCCTCGGGTGATCTGGAAAAGTTCGCGCCACGGAGACGGATTTTCATTTGGCTGGCCGTAGAGCGGAACCGAAAGCGTAACCTCGGCCTTGCCGGGAATGCAAATCTCGCGGCAAGCCACGTATGTCAATGTCGCCGCGAGCACGATGGGAGAACTGGCTTGCAAGTTGGGCGGCGTCTCGAGCGGCGTCATCAGCAGCACGTCTCCTTCATAGCCGTAGTCGCGCACGGAGCCCTTGCCGAGCAAGATGGGCCGCGGCCAGAGGATGTCGCCACCGTTGAAACCCGCCGGCAGCTTCCATTGGATTTTCGGTGGCTCGCCGGAATCGCCGGGGTTTTGCCAATAAATGTGCCAGCCCGGTTTGAGGCGGAACAGCACCCCGACCCAAAGTTTGTGGCCCGGGCGAATCGGTCTCCCGTCCCAGACAAGTTGCACGCGTGCGGGATGCTCCGGCGGAGATTGTGCGTTGACGCCCGCGGCAAAGAAAGTCGAGAAAGCCAGTGCGGAGAAGAGCGCTGACTTCCACCGCGGCGGGATGAACCGAAGACTCATCGTTAGTCTGCCACCCTGTTTGACGACATGAGTAGCCGTTTCGTTGCGGCAGGTTGCGTTACTTGATGGCGCCGACGGTGAACCCGGCAATGAAGCGATCGAGGAAGATATTGTAGAGAAACGCGATGGGAAGGCTTGTAATCAGGCACGCGGCCATCAGCGAACCCCAGAAATAGACGTCGCCACGGACAAGGAATATGGGAATACCTACGCCGACCATTTGTTGCGATTCGGGAGAAATAAATGTGAGCGCATACACGAATTCTTGAGTCACCAGCGTAAAAGTGAAAATGACCACGGTCAGAATTCCTGAAACGGAAATCGGAACCACCAGTTTGTAGAAGGCCTCGAAATGAGTCAGGCCGTCGACCATGGCGGCATCTTCGAGTTCCCGCGGAATTGATTTGAAAAATCCCATCAAGAGCCAAATGGAGAAGGGCACTGTGAAACTGGGATAGACCAGCACGAGCGACCAGATCGTATCTTGCAGCCCCAGCACCGCGACCACTCGCGAGAGGGGAATGAAGAGGAGTGTCGGCGGGATCAGGTAGGTCAGGAAAATGGCAATTCCAAGATGCTGG
Source organism: Candidatus Acidiferrales bacterium (assembly GCA_050746945.1). Taxonomy (GTDB): domain Bacteria; phylum Acidobacteriota; class Terriglobia; order Acidiferrales; family UBA7541; genus Palsa-295. The sequence continues at coordinate 36,407 of JBOGMZ010000014.1, forward strand.
CCCCAGCGCCCCGTTAAGCGGGCCAGAGCGTAGGCGGCGGGAACAGCCAGGACGAGCGTGATGAACACGACGATCACACCGACGAGCGCGGTATTGGCGAGCCAGCGGACGTATCCGGTCTCAAAAAAAAGAAGTTTCAGATGCTCAAGCGTCGGCTTGAGATTGAATAGGAACGGATTGTTTGCGGTGTTATAGAGATCGATGTTTTGTTTGAACGTGGCAATCAGCATCCAGTAGAACGGGAAGGCGAGCAGCACAACGAAGAGTGCAAGCACCGAGAAGTGCAGCGCCCCGGCCCAGAATTCGCGGCGTGCCCCCTTCGACATCAGGTGACCTCCGCCCGGTGCGCCACGCGGAGCATGAAGTAGGCAATCACGATCAGGACGGGAACGAGGAACAGCGACGTGGCTGCGCCGGCAGCCAAGTCGCTTCCTTGAATGCCTACGGTAAACGCGAGCGAAGGCAGCGTTTGGGTGGAGTCGAATGGACCGCCAGCCGTGAGGATGTAAACGACGGTCATGTCCGTGAATGTAAAGATTGTGGCGAAGAGCACTGCGACGCTGATGATCGGCGTCATCATGGGGATATCGATCATGAACAACTTGCGCCAGAAACCCGCGCCGTCAATCGCGGCAGCTTCCGGTATGTCTTTGGGGATGGCCGAAAGTCCGGCCAGCATGACGACGGTCGAAAAGGGAATCAGACGCCAGCAATGGACGAGAATGACAGAGGCCATCGCCAGACGAGGCTGTCCCAGCCACATCGGAGCGTTGTAGGGCTTGAAAATATGGGCCCAAACCAGCACCCAGGTGATGACGCTATAGATGGAGTCGAGGATCCATTTCCATCCAATGGCGCCGAGAGAAATGGGGGCCACCCAAGGAAGGAGGATCAGGTAGCGCACCAGCTTGCGGCCGCGGAATGGTTTTTCGAGAGCAATTGAGAGGATCGTGGAGCATACGATCACGATAATCTGCACCGCGACCGTGAACACGATGGAATTCCTGAGGGCGGCTTGAAAGCTGGGGCTCTGCAGGATGCTGCGGAAATTTTCGAGGCCGACATAATGAAAGCCAGGGCTGCCAATGCGCGCGTCGCTGAAGGCGTACATCACGGCGAGAGCGAAGGGCGCGCCGATCAGCAGCAGAATGTAAGCGACCGCCGGCAAAAACATGGCCGCGCCAAGCCTGCGGTTTTCTACTGCCACGAGAGCGGCCTCGAGGGGATACGCTTGCCGGTTTTCGCGTCAAAGAATTTCAGCTCGTGATCCGGGACTGCGAAGTCGTAAGCAGTGTCTGGGGGGTAGTTTTCCAAAACGCTGGAAGAGACGCGGGCACAAACGGGTTTTTCGCGGAACCGGGTTCCTTCCAGGATTCCGTAAAGGATGCGCTCGGCGCCGAGAAATTCCGAATGCTGCACGCGAAAGCGCAACGCAACACGCTTGCCGGATGTTTGCAAATCAGCGGGAAGAAAACGCTCGGGCCGGAATCCAACGATGACATCATCCGCCTCGAGCAAGTTCATCGGTGGGGAACCGAGGAAGGTGGCGACAAACGTGTCCGCCGGTTCGTCGTACACGTCGCGTGGCGTGCCGATTTGCCGCACCACGCCCTGATGCAAAACCACCACGCGATCTCCCAGAGCCATGGCCTCCACCTGATCGTGAGTGACGTAAATGGTGGTGGTTTTGATGCGGTCGTGAAACTCGTCGAGCTCTTCGCGTGCAGAGGCGCGGAGCTTGGCGTCGAGATTCGAAAGAGGTTCGTCCAGGAGAAAAACCCGTGGCTCGCGCACGATCGCGCGGGCGAGAGCCACTCGTTGCCGCTCGCCGCCCGAAAGCTCTCGCGGCTTGCGGTGTAGAAGCCTTTCGATGCCCAGGAGACCAGCGGCCCATTCCACTTTTTGCTTGTGCTGGAGTTTGGGGACGTGTTGAGCCTTCAGAGGGAAGGCAATATTGTTGTACACGCTCAGGTGGGGATAGAGCGCGTAGCTCTGGAACACCATGGCGATCCCGCGTTCGCGCGGCGTCAAATGGTTGACGACGTCGCCGCCGATGCAGATTTCGCCGGAAGTGGGCGTTTCCAGCCCCGCGATCATGCGGAGGAGAGTGGTCTTGCCGGAACCGGAAGGTCCCAGCAGGACCAGAAACTCTCCTTCGCGGGTCTCCAGATTGACGTTGTTGACTGCTCCGAGCTCTCCTTGCTTAAAAACCTTGGTCAGATTCCGTGCTTCAACGACAGCCATCGGGCCCCCATGCTATTTCCACCTGGCAAAGATTCGGATGTACTCCGCCTCGGCCACCTTCACGGCGTCCTCAGGAGATTCATCGCCGCGCGCGACTTTGGCGAACATGGTTGGAATCACCCAGGTCTTGAACGCCTCGTCGATTGCCGCGGAAGCATAGCCGGGATAGCCGACGTTGGTTGCCCAATCGAGCACGTCGCCGAGAACCTTGTACTTGTCTGGGGGGGTTGCCCGTGTGTCGGAGGCAATTTCCTTCTTCAGGTCGGGTACCAGGCTCGGGAAGCACGGGAAGTTGTAGAACTGCCCGGCCTCGAATCCCTCGTGGAAGTGGTCCATGTAGTCGATCAGGAACTGCTGAGCGCCTTCTTTGTTCTCCGCAAAATTCCAGATGACGTAGCAGTCCATCACGTGCTCGGCAGCAATACGGCGCACGGGACCTTTCAACGCGTGGCTGATCATGATTTTGCTGTCAATGGGCAGGTGCTCGCGTTCAGCTTGCCGCGAAATGGAGATGGCGTTCATCACAAACGAGACGCGGCCCGCAAGCATGGCCTGGTTGTTCGAAGGAGGCGTCCAGGTGAATACCTCCGGGGTTTCGGTTTCCTGGTAGAGAGCGCGCATGTACTTGAGCGCTTCGATGGTGTTCTTGGAATTGATGGTGACATTGCCGGCTTCGTCCTGTTCCGCGCCGCCGAAGGACCACAGGATCGCGCGCATGGCCATGCTGGTATCCAGCTCCTGCGCGAGTCCGATGCCGCAGGGATGGCCGCTCGAGTCGCGGATTTTCTTGGCGCCGGCGCGTAGATCGTCGTACGTGTCGGGCCCGTTGGGAAATCCGGCTTCGGTCCACCAGTCCTTGTGCCAATTGCCCGGATCGGGAGTGTAGGCGTCCGAAAAAGCAAAATATCGTTTTGTTTTCGGGTTGTAGGTGGACTTGTGCGCGAGATCGATTTTCTTTCCGTGTTTCTTTTCGACTTCCTGATACACGGGAGTCATGTCGAGGGTTGATTTCTCATAGGCCGCTGGTGGAGACAGGAACATGAAGATGTCGTGGCCCTTCTGAGCGGAGACTTCCGAGGCAGCTCTGGCGGAGAGATCAACCAGGTTGATGTTGTCCACGATGACGTTGGTGTTGTTCTTCTGTCCCCACTCCTTGGTGAACTTTCCGTTGAACCAGGTGTCCCAGGCGGGGACGAAGTGGCTCCATTGAATGATTTTCAGAGTCTTCTGCTGCGCCAGAGCGCGTTCAGGGAAAAGAAACGCGGGACCCAGTCCGGCTGCAAGCGCCCCCGCACCAGTTACCTTGACAAACTCTCTGCGAGAAATTCCCCGGCCCGTCTTTTTCGTCATGGTGGTATTCCTCCTTCAAATTATGCTTAGCTTCGAAACCCCCGCACACACACCCGTTGCAAAGTGCGGAACACGCGGACTACTTAGTAGGCTGCCTAGTCCCAGAGTCCCTTTACTCGACTGTTCCAAACTGCTTGATGTCCTCCGGGCCTTCTTTCTTCTGGACCGGTCCCTTCCCCTGCACCTGCACACGTATCTGCTCGACGATGTCCGGATTTGCAAGAGTGGTGATGTCGCCCACGTCCATGGTGTTCGAGATCGCCGCGAGCACACGGCGCATGAGTTTTCCGGAACGCGTCTTGGGCATGTCGGGAACGACGTGGACTGTTTTTGGACGCGCAATTTTTCCGATCATGGTTTCAATCGTGTGGATCACCTTCTCGCTCATTTCTTTATGGCTGGTGGTGACGCCCGGCTTGAGTGCGATGTAAATTTCCGGCATGCGGCCCTTGATTTCATCCACCACGGGAACGACGGCTGCTTCCGCAACTTCGTCGATCGTCAGGCATGCGGATTCGAGCTCCTTGGTGCCCAGGCGGTGCCCTGCCACGTTGATCACGTCATCCACGCGGCCCAAGATTCGGAAATAACCGTCCGGGGCGAGCAGCGCGCCGTCACCGGCGAAGTACGGCCAGTCGTGCCAGTCTTTGCTTTTGGCGTTTTTGTTGTACTTCTGGTAGTACTGCCGGATGAAACGCTCACGGTCGCCCCAGATCGTCTGAAAGATCCCGGGCCAGGGATTGCGGATGCAAATGTTTCCGGCCTTCACCGAACCTGCGGGCAACTCCTTTCCATTCTCGTCGTAGATGATCGGGTAGATTCCCGGCACGCCGGGACCGGTGCTGCCGGGTTTCATAGGATCGAGCGCCGGCTTGGTGCTGCAAAGGAATCCGCCGTTCTCCGTCTGCCACCAGGTGTCGACAATCACAGCCTCACGCTTTCCAACCGTGTCGTAATACCATCGCCACACTTGCGGCTCGATCGGCTCGCCGACCGTGGTCATGTGCTTGAAGTGATAGTTGTACTTTTTCGGCTCATCGGGCCCGGCTTTTCTCAACATGCGGATGGCCGTCGGTGACGTGTGGAAGATGTTCACACCGAGCCGCTCAGCGATTCTCCAGACACGCCCGGCGTCGGGGTAAACGGGAACGCCCTCGTAGATGACGCTGGTAGCAGCCAAAGCAAGCGGCCCATAGACGATGTAGGAGTGACCGGTAATCCATCCAATGTCCGCCATGCACCAATACACATCCTCCGGATGGATGTCCTGGATGTATTTAGAAGTGCCGGTGACATAGGCCAGATAGCCACCGGTGCGGTGCTGGCATCCTTTGGGTTTTCCCGTCGTTCCGCTGGTGTACATGAGGAAGAGCGGCGCTTCGGCGTCCATCGAAACGGGCTCGACTTTCTTACCGCGATAATCCTTGAGAACTTCATCCACGAAAAAGTCGCGGCCCTTTACTATCGGTGCGGCTGAGCCATACTTGCCCGGGTGGCGCCGCCAGATGAGTACTTTCTCTATTTCCTGACCTTCTCGCTTGGCAGCCTCAACCGCAAGGTCCGCAGCGGATTTCTGATCGACCAGTTTCCCGCTGCGGTAGTAACTATCCATATAGATCAGGACGTGGCTCCCCGAATCCGCCGCCCGGAGGCCACAGGCCTCTCCGCTGAATCCGCCGAAGACGACGGAGTGGATGACTCCCAGCCGGGCGCAAGCCAGCATCGTGATCGGCAGCTCCGCAACCATGGGCATGTGAACGGTCACACGATCGCCGGTTTTCAGGCCTGCAAAATCGCGCAGAAGGGCGGCAAATTCATTCACGCGGTTGTAAAGTTCCTGGTAGGTGAGGACCACCGGCTCTTCGTTTTCCGGCTCGGGCACGAAAATGATGGCAGCCTTGTTCTTGTACTTCGCGAGATTCCGGTCCACGCAGTTGTAGCTGACATTCAGCTTCCCGCCGACGAACCATTTCCAAAAAGGCGGGTCGTTAGTGTCGAGAACCGAGTGCCATTTGTGATTCCATGTCAGCATCTCGGCATATTCTTCGTAGCATTTCGGAAAATTCTTCTCGCTGAATCGCTCCATGACCTTGGGATCTTTTAGATTAGCCTGCTCGATGAATTTCTTCGAGGGCTGGTAGAGCTCCTCTTCCTTCCAGTGAACTGCAATGTGCGCGTCGCTTGCTACAGAACCGCCTATCGGCTTCTGAGGGGTAGCCATTGTGATGATCTCCTTGCTTTGGTGAATTGAACGCTATACTACGTCTCTATCGAACGGCCCACAATCAGCCCCGGACCGCGTGAAATCGTTGCCAATCGCATTCTTCGTTCCGCCTGACGAAATACAGGGCGGCTGCAATCACGTCCCAGCTTGAGCCGGAACCTGCGGCCGCTTTGCCGCAAACTCGCACAGCAGCGCAACCACCGCGAGGACTGCCGCGGTGCGGACTCCCAATGCGCATGCCTACCCGGCCCGTCTCACCGGACATTGAGCCGGTCTATCGGAGATAGCATCCACCGCTATTAGGAAAGCGGCAGGACTTTCTTGCCATGCACCGTGTTCACAAGGGTCGCTGCCGCGATGTACCAGGCAACGAGCCCTGTGAGAAGGATTTCCCATCCTGCCACTGGCGCGGGAATCTTCCCTACGACGACGAAATCGAGCAAAATAAACGCCAGCAGAAGCAGCCAGAATAGAACGGACAGGCATTTCCCCACTTTCAGCACTGCTATGCAAAACGCGAACGTGAAAAGCGTCCACATCAAGAAGAAGCCAAGTTCTTCGGGATGCCCCGCCGGAATACCTGTCTTGGGCTGGACATAGAGCAGCATGAAAAGCGCCCACCAGAAAGCACCATACGACATGAAGGCAGACCCACCGAAGATGCTTCCCTTCCGAAGGTCCACGATGCCCGCAATGAATTGGGCAGTGCCGCCGAAAGTGATTGCCAGCGCCAAAGTCGGTCCGGCGCCCCAGTATCCTACGTTATGCAGGCCCGTTGCCATCGTCGTCAAGCCGAAACCCATCAGCCCCACAACCGCCGGATTCGCCCACCATTCTTTATAGATACCCGCGTCTGGGAAGTCCGCCATGTCTTTTCTCCTTTTCGTAGTAGCGCGTTTCAGCCCCTCATCGTTAATGGCCCACAGATTGAAATTTTTCTAACCAGACTGCCTGCGACGGCCCACCGCAGGAAGAATGGCCCACCGACAACCCGCCACCACCCACTGATCGAGAATTGATCCGTCCCTTCTTGAGCACGGGCCGACATGATCCTGCTCTCGCCGAATGTGGAGTTCTGCGTGGGCCTTCCATCTGCAACGTTACCTCCCGACTCCTGCTCGATTCTTGCAGTCCCCTGCGGAGCCGCCCCAGGAGGCAGCTCCGCGGGAGCCGCAGTTATAGTCCGGAATGGCTAAAACGTAAAGACCGTTCCGAACTCGTTTCGCCACGAGTGCGCCTGAGTCGCCGGGATTCCCCGGAAAGTCTTGGAGTCGGCGGTCGCGGCGCGCGTGTTGATGTAGCTGGTTTCCTGTACGAACGTCACCCACTTGTTCAACTTGTAAGTGAGAGATGTCGAGTCCAGGTCGGTGCGGGCAAGACCGTTTGCGCCTGAACGGCGAACATCACGAGCCCTTGTCCGGTCCGTGCCATACGAGACGTGCAAAACCCATCCTGAATTGTGGCCTTCCGGATCAGCGTTGAAGATTCGCGAAAGCGGAAAACTCGCTTCGACGAACCCACCGAGTCCCCGAACAGGCCGCAGATTAGCAATAGTGATTGGGCCATTGCAGGTTTCATCGATGGCTGCACCACTCGGACAACTGAAGGGAATGACTCGGCTGTCCAATGCAGTCGCCGACCCCGCTGAGACGCCGCCGTTCAAATCCGTGAAGACGTCGTTCACCTGGCCGCCGAAGAAGAACCGCATGTCGCCACCCTCATAGAACTTTCCGACCACGGTCACCCAAGGGGTTGGAAGCTGTGCCTCGGCGGACCAGATGTTTTGAGAAGTGGTGGTCTGCACGCCCGTCGGGAAGAAGCTCAGGACGGAGCATGTTGCCGCGCCACAACCGCTGGCACCGCCGACAATCACAGCCGACAGGTTCCCCTTGGGGATAATTTCATTGATCTCTGCGTGGTGGCCGCTGAAAATGATCTGCGCGGGGGCAACGGCCCTCCAACCGCTGTTGAGCGGGAACTGGAACACAACCCGGCCCTCGACACCAGGTTGATTGCTCTCCGCCCCAGCCCGGTCACCGAACCGTGCACGCTGCTCGTCGGTGAGAGCCGCCGTACCAGCGCCTGCCAATGTCATGGCAAATTCGGGCTGCACTTTGAATTTGCCGTGACCGAACTGCGCGCCAATTTTGAATTGCGGGATGCGCTCATACAGCGAACCCATCCCGACGCCCAGTCCCGTAGTCTCAAATAGGTTCGGCAGGGTGGATGACCCCAGCAGCGTCCAATCCTGGCCGAACTCGGCAAACACGGGTGTCTCCCCCCACGTCGCCCCGAGCCGCACGTACGCGATGCGAAGACGGAATTGGTTCGATCGCGTCGCGCTGATGTTGGTGTTGTTCACGTTCGTGTAGTCGCCCTCGAAGTCTCCTTCGAGTTTTGCGGTCACGGTCAAGCCCGAGTTTTTCGGCACCCATTCGAACAGGCTGCCAATGCGGAAACTGCGAGCCTTGATGTGGACCTGAGGATCCGCAGTCGGTCCCGTGTCGGCGAGAAGTAACGGAAGCGGCCAGTCCTGGCTGCCAAACGTCGCGCCGCCACTGGAGGCAGTGTCAGAAACCGCGCTGGCCTTGAAGAACCCATAGAGCTTAATGTTGGCGCCGCTTCCGAGTTTGATATCAGGAACCAGGCCGCCCTGTTTCGGCGTATCAATCGGCAGCACGCGAACGGGAGCCACGGCCGGAATCACAGCCGGCCCTTCGCTTGCGGCTGGCTCAGAAATTCCTGAGCCGCCAATTCCTCCAGCCGCGGAAGATGATTTAGATGGAACGTGAATAATCGCGTTCAACAGATGGGCGCCGGTCGAGCCCTTGTCGCTCGCTGGTACCGAGGCCGCCACCGTTCGGCTGTAGTCATCCGGACTGATCAATCCTTTCTGCACGAGCAACCGCGCCAACCGATCATTCGCTTCGTCAGGGGTTGCCGCCTGACTCAGCTGCGCTGCTTCATCCGCGGACAGAATCCCCTTGGATTGAAGCAGCTGAATGAGCGGTGGTGTAGCCTGGTGATCCGCCTGTTGCTGGGCAAAGGCAGGCGACACCAGTGCAACAGTCAGCACCATCGCCACCAATGAAAAACGCACTTTCATCATTGACCGACACCTCCGCGGAAGGATTTGCTTCGAACCTCGCGCTCACTTCGTTGACCTCGAGAGAACCCCCCGGTTCCATGAGCGAAATTGCAGCCTAGATACTCGTGTGGGGCCTCATTGTCAAGCAATTACCGAGGATTAAATGGGTTGCGACGTATCCGAAATTTCGTAGGAGGATTTGCGAGTGCACCGAGTCACTTTGCATCCAGGTGAAATTGGAGGCCGCCAGGGCGAAACTCGGCCGATTGGCCCGCAGGCGGAAATTGTCTAGAGGATTGGGGATCGAAGGTTGGACGGGGCTTGCAGTGTTGGGGAGCAGGACGCAGAATCTCAAGAACCGGCGAAGGTCGGCTAGCGACTCTGAATCTCAGCCGTTTCTTGCTGTTCCGGAGGATGGCTCGGCGACGCAGCGACCGCGTGAAAGGGTGGTGTGCAATGAGATTGGTCACGGTATGCACTGGGCTCCCGGTCGATGTGACCTGGCATGGTCGAGTGGTGAGCACATCGATATTCAAAAAGCCGGTCAATCGGCGCGTGGCGTTGCGAAAACTGAATCTGGATGGCGATCGGCAGGCGGACTTGAGCGTTCATGGAGGCACCTACAAGGCCGTCTACTGCTATCCCATCGAGCACTACGAATATTGGAAGAAGGAATTGCCCGGCACGGAGCTTCCGATGGGCGCGTTTGGAGAAAATTTTACCATCGAGGGGCTGCTGGAGGACTCAGTAAAGGTCGGCGACAAATTTTCGATCGGCACCGCCGAAGTGATTGTGACGCAGCCGCGGATGCCTTGCTACAAACTGGGCATTCGATTTCAGTCTGACGAAATGGTCAAGCGATTCCTGGTCAGTAACCGCCCCGGATTCTACTTGGAGGTCACACGTGAGGGAGAAGTCGGAGCTGGGGACGAGATGAAAAGGATCGCGCGCGATTCGAATGGCGTCCCGGTCCCCGACATCACCCGCTTGTACGTGGCGAAGCGGTATGGCGACGCCGAGATTGCCATGGCGCGCGCTGCTCTGGGTGCGACTGCACTGCCCGAAAGCTGGAAGGAATATTTCCGCAAGCGATTAGAGAAGACGGAAGTTTGAAATTAAAAGGACCGCGAGGCTTCGCTGCTGGAAATTCTGAAGGAGTGATTGATGAAATTTGACGCCATCGTTATCGGCTCAGGCCAGGCCGGGAATCCGCTGTCTCATCGGTTGGCGGATCTCCGCTGGAAGGTCGCACTCGTCGAGCGTGGAAATCTTGGCGGGACATGCATCAACACCGGCTGCACTCCCACAAAAACCATGGTGGCATCAGCGCAGGTGGCGCATTACGCGCGCAACGCGGCGAAGTGGGGAGTACACGCGGAGAATGTGCGCGTCGATTTACCGGCCATCGTCGCGCGCAAGCGAAAAGTGGTCGAAAGCTTTCGGTCGGGCCAGCAACGGCAGGTGGATCAGCGCCCCAATCTCCAGCTATTCCGCGGGCACGCGAAGTTCATCTCGCCCCGGCAGCTTCAAGTAGGCAGCGACGTTCTCGAGAGCGACAAAATTTTCATCAACACCGGCACTCGCCCGGAGGTGCCGAAGATTCCCGGCATTGAAACGGTGCCTTACCTGACGAACGCCAGCATCATGGAGTTGCAGGAGGTGCCCAAGCATTTATTGATCCTCGGGGGCGGGTACATCGGGCTCGAGTTCGGGCAAATGTTCAGGCGGTTCAGTAGCCGCGTCACGATTGTCCATCGCGGCGATCGTATCCTTCCGCGTGAAGATCCGGACATCACGCAGGAATTGCAAAAGGCGCTGATGGCAGAGGGAATCGCCCTGCAGCTCAACGCCAGCACCAAGGGCGTCGAGAGCCGAAACGGCGAAATCCTGCTGACAGTCGAGACCAAGCAGGGCATGGAAACTTTGACAGGCTCGCACCTTCTTGTTGCTACCGGACGCCGGCCAAATACCGATGACCTCGGCGTGGATAAAGCCAGTGTGGAACTCGATGCGCATGGCTACGTAAAAGTGAATGGGCGGCTTGAAACTGGTGTGCCGGGCATCTGGGCGCTGGGAGACGTGAAAGGCGGTCCGGCCTTCACACATATTTCCTACAACGATTATCAGATTGCTTACGCGAACATTGTGGAAGGGAAGAATCTGACAATTGAAAATCGCTACCTGCCTTACTCGCTCTTCACCGATCCTCAACTGGGGCGCGTGGGCTTGACGGAAAAAGAAGCTCGCGCGACGGGCCGGAAATTGAAAATCGGAACGTACGCGATGGCCGACGTCGCGCGGGCGATTGAGCGCGATGAGACAGCGGGCTCGATGAAAATTATTGTGGACGCGGGGACGGATCGAATTCTGGGCGCTGCGATTCTTGGAATCGAAGGCGGCGAGCTGGTTCAAATTCTCGGCGCGATGATTCTGGCAAACGCTCCGTATACGGTGCTGAAAGGCGCGGTTTATATCCACCCAACGCTCGCGGAAGGTTTCTTCGGTCTCATGGAATCAGTGAAGCCAGTCAATTAAGATGCCGCTCGCGCCTTGTTCAAGGGCCTCATTAACGACGGTCCTTCCAGACATCGTCCCAGTGCCCAATTCGCAGGTCTTTTTGACTTTCGGCGCCTCGCGCTGTTCGCTACTCAGGCAGGTGGGCAGGAAAATCGTGAGGAGAGTCAATCAGTCGCAGAGTGTCTCGCGGAGGTACGCCGTCACCTGCGATCTACACTTTCTGTGGATGTTGGTTGTTCAGCCTCTGACCGCTCCTTTTGTTTGACCGCCTTTTCCGTTCCAGGATTGACCGAGCCAGTGAGTTCATCCAGCTCCCCCGCAACGGCTTCAATCATCTTCGCAGCAGCAGCCGCTGAGATAAGTCCGCCGTGAACGGCACGCTCAATAGAACTCTTCTCCACAGTGACGAGGCGCTGTCTAGCCTCCTGCAGCTCCTGCGCGACTCGCGCCGAACCCATGGCATCCGATGAAACGATCCGGCCCGCGGCTTGTTCGACTCGAGCGTCCAAAGCAGCTTTAAGCCGTTCGAAAACTGATGGTGAAAGCAAGCCGTCCGTATACATCGCGCGGAGTTCGTTACGAGCATCGGAGAGTGCGCGATGCCTCACCCGTGCGCGGTCATATTCGTCGTCCGCAGTGGTTGAGATACCGAAAAGCCCGAGCAGCGGCTTGATCGTCAATCCCTGTCCGACAATGGAGAATGCGACCACGCCGAACGTTAAGCTCAGCAGCAACTGCCGGTGCGGGAAACTGACAGGAAGGCTCAAAGCAAGCGCTAATGATAAAGAGCCGTGCAGGCCTCCCCAGACAAGGATGTGTTGCCACCGAGCGCTGATCTTTTCCGAAAAAAGACTGCTGACTGGCGCCAGGCTGTAGATTGAGATCACGCGCCCCAACAACACCGCAGCCACGGCCAATAGAATCGGCTTCCACGCAAACAACAAATCATGGACCCGAACCTCCAGCCCGATCAGCAGAAAAATGAGTGAATTGAAAACAAACGACACGTATTCCCAGAACGACCACAGCGCCACGCGTGTTCGTGCACTCATTCCGGCTTCCGTCGCAAGGTTCCCAACCACCAGTCCCGCGGTCACAGTCGCAATGACGCCGGATACGTGCAGGGAAGAGCCCAGCAGATACGAACCATAGGCGACGATCGTCGTCAGCATGATCTCAATCTGGGGATCGTCGATCCTGGCGGTGGCCTTGCTCATCAGATATCCGACGATGAATCCGAGCGCGGCACCGCCCAATACGGACACCACAAAATGCTCGACGCCCGCGGTTACATTCATGTCTCCGGTGATAATCCCGGCCAGGAGAATCTCAAACAGAACGACTGCCGTGCCGTCGTTGAGGAGACTTTCGCCTTCAATGATCACACCGAGACGTTTCGGTACTGCCAAATCCTTGAATATGGCCAGCACCGAAATCGGATCCGTCGCCGAAATGATCGCGCCGAAAAGCAGCGCCACCAGCAAGGGCAGCTGCACGGCCCAATGCAGCGTAACTCCGGTAAAAAGCGTCGCAATAAAAACACCCAGATTCGCGAACAGAAGAATAGGGGCGAGGTTTTCTCGCAGCTGCCGAATTTGAATTTTTAAACTGCCCTCGAATAGCAATGCCGGCAGAAAAAAGATTAGAATCACCTGCGGCGTGAGCCAGTCCGGCCGCTCACCGCGGTTCAGAGTGGTAATCAGCGGCAAATTGACAGAACCCAAGATCAGCCCGCCAAGGACGAGCGCAACTGTGTAAGGAATGCGCAGGCGTCCCGCCAGGATGGCAATCGCGGCGGCGGCGATAAACAGAAAGAGCAGAAACTCGATAGCGGGATTTGCGCTCATCTTGGCGGACAATCGCCCTTGACGGCGATGCCTTCGAGATTATATGCGAAGCGTTGGATCACCGATGCCGCAAACTGAAAATTCGCAGAACGGAGGATCAGAGGCCAGGGAACTAAGCCGTCTGCGGACAGCGCTCAGTTATTCTTTTGAAGTTGCCCGTTCATGGTTAGGGAGCTTGCTTCGTGTGAACGACCGGAACAAGCCCCAAATTTACTTCCAGGTTTTCGAGAGCGCGGAATTCGCGGATTTCAATTACTGGCTCGAGGTCATTTTCTCGATCGGTATCGCAACCCTGGGACTGATTATCAGCAGTCCCGCTGTGGTGATTGGTGCGATGCTGATCCTGCTTACTTTTTGGTCCTCGTCTCGTATCCCTTGCAGCAATCGCTGACTCGGTTGAGCCGCGAGGCGTTTATCCGCCGTTCGGTTATGGCCGAGCTCAGCACGCTGAATCCTGGAGAGTCAGTGGTTCAAGAAGACGTGCAGATCGGGGCTGAGGGCGTGCGCGTGCGCGTTGTGGCCGTGCTTCCGGCAAGTTTCCCCGCGGATACGAAACGCCGCCTGGAGGATTTGATCCGGACCAGGACGGGAAGGCAGGCGGATGTCGTCATTTATGACGTAGCAACTCGTGAGGACTTGTCTGCCCTGACGGGCCGCCTCAGCGCGCGGACAGGGCCGATCATTCAGACCCTCGATGAAATGCGCGCGGCGCTCCTCTCGCGCATGAGCTCGTCGATATCTGCAGCTTGGCCCACTGGGCAGGCTCCCCTGCTGAATTACAACGTAACCCTCGACTCGAACCAGCCCGCGCCAATCATTGACCTCACGTTCCTTTCGGACCAGGATCTGGGCCCGTTGGGCGAAGCGGCCATACGTAAGGGGCTCGGTGATAGCCTGGCCGCGCCCTCCCTGGAAGTCAGATTTAACAGAGTTCCGGCATCGTGGACTGTGCACTATCGCGCAGGGAGCAGCGCACTCTCGCAGGCGGAGACGGAGCTAGTGGATAAAGTGGCGGCGGTTCTAACGAAATTCCCGAAGACCGAGTGCACGATCACTTTGGCAGCCGAGACCAGCGGAAACAGTAAGTCGCTCTCGGCTCTGAGACTTCAGAAATTGCAGGAGTACTTGGTTCAAAAGGCGCATATATCGGCGGGCCAACTCTATCGGAAGCAAGACGGAAAAGCCGCAAACGGCGTCACACTGAGCCTGCGACCCGGCAACTGATCGCTGCCAGATCGATTCCGCTGCAAAATGAGCGGCCGGAATAAACGTGCGGGTCCGCAGGATTTCGATCGGATGGGAACGCTAGGCCGGGCGCGGGCCCTTGAGGTTCTCGAGCCGGAAAGCGACGAGATCGCCCTCATGTTTCGTAGGAATAATCTTCCGCTCCGATTTAACTAGTCTCCAGACTCGTTGATGCATATCGGGACTGATCAGCACCTCACCGGCGTTCGCCGCTGAACAATAACGCGAGGCACGATTGACGGCGTCGCCGATCACCGTAAACTCCATGTGGTCGGCAGAACCGATGAATCCGTGCAAGACCTCTCCGCAGTGAATCCCCACTCCGATGCCGCAAGTTACTTCACCTTTCTCAGCCCGTTTCTTGTTCATCTCCTCCATAGCCTTCTGCATGCCAAAGGCAGCTCGGACGGCCTTGTCATATTGCTGCGGGTCAGCTTCCGGGCTCCCAAAGACCGCGAGGATGGCATCCCCAACGAATTTATCTATCGTCCCATCATTCTTGAAGATGGGATCGACGAGCGCTGAGAAATAGTCGTTCAGCAGATCAACGACACTATCGGTGTCCATTCCCGCGCTGAGATTCGTAAAGCCACGAATGTCCGAAAACAGGATTGTAACTTCGGATTTTTCGCCCCCCAGCCTCAGCCTTCCATGACTGGCTTTTTCCAGCAGCCGCTCGCGGATCCTGGGCGAGAAATTAGTCAACAACCGCGTGAGAAGCACTGAATTTCTCCGGGAGTCCTCTTGTAGCTGATGGTGTGCCAGGGCCATGGACGCGTGTTGAGCGATCGCTACAAGCAGCCGGAGGTCGTCCCCACCAAAAGTAATGGAAGTTCGAGGCATGTCAACGCAAATGACTCCCAATACCGCGCCTTTCCACATCAGCGGTGCGTACATCCCCGAAGCAATCTCATTTCCTGCGATGCTGGAGGTCACATCCTCCTCGCCGCGCTGCCAAACAAAACCCTTTCGCTCCTCCATGGCTCGTCGCGCCAGCGTCATACTGATCGCGGGCTCGCCGGCCGGAACCTGTGCCTTCAGGAGCAGCTCGCCGCCGTTGGTGTCCTGAACAAGTAGCGCCCCGCGCGAGGCCCTGGGGATGGTGTCAACCAGCCGTTCGACAATGGCCTGGAGCAGCGCATCGAGATGTCGCTCTTGCCCGAGCTGCAAAGGCAGCTCATAGAACAGGGCCAGACGCTTTTGGAGTTTCGAGGCAGCAGATCCCGTTAAAGAAAATACGCCCGTTTCGGCGCCGATCGAATGCGCAATCTTTTCGGGCGTTTCGACCCGCTTGTCCGTGATTCGCCAGGCCGCGCCTGTGGCCGCCGGGGCATCGTCGGATACAAAGTGGAGAGTAGTCTCGCCCAGGTGGATCGAGGCCCCTTCCACGAGTATCAGTTTTCCCTTGCCTTTTATGTCGGTGTCGTTCACGCGAGTGCCGCAGAGGCTGTTGAGATCCTGGATCCAGTAGTGGCCTTCTTCCAGCCAGATTCGTGCGTGGTTGCCGGAGACCGTCCGATCCTCAACAAGATCCAGGTCTACAACATGGCCATGCTTGGATCTTCCGATTGTGATGTCCGGCACTTCGGAACTGAAGACGCGCTCTTGACCTTTGTAGAGCACCCTGATTCTCATGCCTACTCAGCTCCCTAGAATCTTTATGAAGCCCTGACTAAGCCCAACCATATTACGGTCCCACGAGAACAACCAGCAAGCACGCTATGCCCGCACGTCGTTCAAGTCAATTAGCGACCGCTCGAGAATATTTAGCTGCAGGATTGTCAATTGCGAATGGTGAGGGCGGGCAATCGGAATATTCACGGGTGTTGAAGAAACGTAAGTTATTGATTTTGTCGCCCGCCAGAAACGCACGATACCACAAAATTGCGGCCCGCTGGAACGTAGGTGGAACGTAGCATTTTCATAGGATCAAGCGAATTTTCGGTTTCTCGAGAGCGGCATTTCTTCAACTTCTCCGAGGGAGACCGAAATAATCATCGAGTGCCAACATCCGCCCGCCGTGCGGGGCTCCACGCTCTGTTTCGGTGCACAATCTCTGAAAATACCGATATCTGATGCGGCAACTTGGCGAGTGCATTCTAGCAGCGCCAAGCTTGCCGCATTTGATGGCGTCCTCAAATCTCAACCGACCGTCGTTTGGCGCTCAAGGAGCGAGTAGAGCACGGGCATGGCCAAGAGCGTGATGAATGTTGATAACAAAAGGCCGCCAATTACAGCGAGGGCCAGCGGCTTTTGAAGCTCGGCGCCGGCTCCGAGCCCGAGCGCGAGTGGTAGAAGTCCAAACAAGGTGGCGAGGGTGGTCATCAGTATCGGACGAATGCGGATTTTCCCTGCCCTGATCAAGGCTTCATTCAACGGAAGCGATTCCTGATCGTGCAATTTGTGAACATACTCAAAGAGGATGATTCCGTTTTTCACAACGAGCCCCACCATCAAAATAATTCCCATGAAAGAAGAAACATTGAGAGCCGTACCTGTGACCATGAGTATTGCGAAGACACCGAGCAGCGAAAGCGGTGCAGCAGAGAGAATGATCAATGCCGGGCCGAACGAGCGGAACTGGATCACCAGCACGACAAAAACAGCGCTGAGCGCCAGGCCCAGCACAGAAAGCAGATCGTGGAACGAGCTCTGTTGACTTTCATATTGCCCGCCGATTTCGTAAGACGTATTCAAAGGAAAATTCGTTTGGTTGATCAACTGACGGACCTTGCTGATCGCTGTGCCGAGATCCAGGTTGTCGAGCCGCGCCGTGAGCGTGACCATCAACCTTTGATTTTCGCGCTGCAACTGGTTTTCCCCGTGAATTTCTTCTACTTGCGCTACGGAGGAGAGCGGCAGGACTTGTTTTGTGGGCGTGACCAGCGGGAATTGCTGCACATTCCAGAAGTTACCCCGGAAAGAATCAGGAAAACGCAATCGGATGCCGATCGTCCGGTCGGCCTGACGAAATTGCGTTTCGGTAATGCCCAGCAGCCCGGCACTCACTTGCTGCGT
Organism: Candidatus Acidiferrales bacterium; assembly: GCA_050746945.1. Taxonomy (GTDB): domain Bacteria; phylum Acidobacteriota; class Terriglobia; order Acidiferrales; family UBA7541; genus Palsa-295. The sequence goes on from JBOGMZ010000014.1 coordinate 53,940, forward strand.
CACCTGCTCCGGCGTCAACCCCGCCCGGCCGGCGAGCGCTGGATTCAGTTGAAACACGATTTCCGGGTTTCCTTTTGAGATACCTACAAAATCGACCAAGCCCTTGATTTTTTCCAGGCGCGGCTGAATTCCGTTTGCCAGTTGCTCGAGGACCTGCGTGTTGTTGCCGTATAACTTTAACTCTACGGGCTCCGGCGAGCCTTCCAGGTCGCCCAGCATGTCTTGCAGAATTTGGACGAACTCCACATCAAGCCCCGGAATATTTTGCGTAATTTGCGCGCGCAGATCATCAATCACTTCATTCGTCGGACGCTGCCGCTCGTACGCGGGGCAGCCGATCCAGGTGCGAGGCCACCGGCAGAGCGGCTTCATTTTCACCAGCACGTCTCCCTTGTTCTGTTCCGTGGCAAATAATCCCATCTCCGCCCCCGTGCGGCGCGAAAAGGAGGCTGTTTCCGGCATGGCCGCGATGCGGCGCTCAACTTCGGTGAGGATGCGATTGGTTTCTTCGAGAGAAGTGCCGGGCGGAGTTCGATAGTCGAGGACGTAGCCGCCCTCGTCCATCTCCGGGAGGAATCCGGTGTGAAGGTTCATATAGAGGAGCACGCCGAGGAGAACCGTGACGGCAGCAGCTCCGGCAACAATCCCACGATGCTTCAGCGCCCAACGGACGCTTCGTTCGTACACGCGGTTCACGGGCTCGATGAAATGCGCGGATTCCGCGCGGTGCGTCTGCGAAGAAAGAAAGCGCTGCGAAAGCAACGGAATCACAGTGACGGCGTAAATGAGTGAAAGCAGTATGGAAATGCTCAGCGTCATGCATAGGGCGGAGAAAAAGTCGCCCACGAATCCCTTCAACAGGCTCAGTGGCAGAAATACGACCAGCGTTGTGGCGGTCGAACCAACAACGGCGCCGAGCAGCTCGCGCGTGCCGGATTCGGCTGCTTCACCCGGCGACTCACCGAGACCAAGATGGCGGTAAATATTCTCGATGATCACCACAGCATCATCGATGATCAATCCAATCGCGATCGCCAATCCACCGAGCGACATCAGGTTGAGCGTCCCGCCGAAAAGTTTCAAAAAGAAAAAGGTCCCGATCACTGACAGGGGCAGAGAAATAGCCGCCACCAGTGTGGTGCGCAGGTCGCGCAGGAAGCCGAACAAAATCAGCACCGCTAGAATCGCCCCAATCAGGATCGCGTCGCGAACACTCCCGATCGACTCGGAGACAAACTCGGCGAGATCGTACACGACGGAAATCCGGAGCGTCTTTGGGATGGCGGAGCCTAAGTTTGCGATTTGTGCTTTTACGTCGGACGCGAGTTGCAAGATATTTCCGCCGATTTGACGGGAAATGTTGATGAGCGCCGCCGGTTGTCCGTTCCCCGTAATCAGCGTTCGCCGGTCTTCTACTCCGTCGCGGACTTCCGCGACATCGCTTACGTGGATGGGCGTGCCATTCTCGATCGCAACCACCGTGTTGCGTATATCGTCAAGGCTCAGGAATTGCCCTGTGGTGAGGACCAGATATTGCAAATAGTCCTTCGAGAGCCGGCCAACAGAATTTACCTGGTTCGTAGCTTTCAGCTCATTGGAGATGTCCAGGAGCGAGAGCCGCTGCGCCAGCATCTTCTGCGGATTCACGATCACCGAGACTTCGCGTGTGTCTGTAGCTTGCACCTGAATCACACCCGCGCCCGGAATCCGGCTGAACATTGGCCGCAGGATATAAAAAGCGTCGTCGCGCAAATCGGCGTCGGGAACATTGCCATTCAATATCAAGCTCAGCACCGGAAAGAGGGCGGGCGAAATCCGTTCGACTTGAACTTCCGTCTCCGCCGGCAGGGAACTGCGTGCCTCGCCGACGCGGGCCTGCACCAGTTGCAGCGCGTACTGCATGTCCATGTTGGAGTTGAACAGGACGGAAATTTCCGTTTCGCCGCGAATCGTTTTCGATCGGACCCGCCGGACTCCCTGCACCGAGCTTGCAGATTCCTCAAGCGGGCGCGTCACCGTGAGGAGCATCGCTTCTGGCGAGAGGTCGCCCGAGTGGGCGAGCACGACGATCCGGGGAAAATTCAGCTCCGGATAAATATTGCTGGGAAGCTGGAAGACGGCAAATAACCCGGCGACCGTGAGAAAGGCCGTGAGCAGATACAGCGCGAAACTGTTGCGGCGGCAGAAGGCGACAATGTTCATGGCTTGACGTGAACCTTGGCCGAGTCGGGGACGCCGTAGCCCCCGGTGAGAATGATGGTGTCGCCCTCCTTCACGCCGGTGAGGATTTCGACGCGGTCCTTCGTTTGAATTCCAAGCGTCACATCAACAGCATTTGCGGCGTCATTCTTTACCTGATACACGCGCGACTGGCCTTTTTCATCGCGATAGATCGCTTCGGGTGGAGCAGTGAGCGCGTTTTTGTGATTCTCGACGGTGATTTGCGCCGAAAGATACATGCCGAGCCGGAGCAATCCGCCCGCGTTGGCAATTCGAATGCGGACCAGGCCGAGATTTGTGGCTGCGTCCACCGCCGGGGAAACGGCGACAACTTTTCCGTTGAGTGATCTCCCAGCCGCCGCGTCGCTTGTGATTTCGAGTGACTCCCCGGCGCGAAGGTTTGGAAGATACTTCGAGGGCACGTTACCGAGAAGCTCGACTTCCGCGAGATTGGCCACTTCAGCGATGGGCTGTGCGGCCGTGCCGTCCACCTGCTCTCCCACGCTGACGAAGCGCTTGACGACGCGGCCATTGAGAGGCGAAAGAATCTGAGTGCGGTTCAGCTGGAGATGCGCGAGCGCGACGGCGGCTTCCGTTTGCCGCACCGTTGCTGCGGCCACACTTTCCTGGGTGCGTGCGTCTTCCAGGTCTTTTCGGGCGGCGATGCCGCGCTGGAATAGATCCTCATTGCGTTTGAGAGAGAGCCGGGCATTCTCTAGATTTGCCCTGGCCTGTTGCGCGGCGGCTTCTGCCTGCACAAGTTGATCCTGGTAGGGATGCTGATCCAACTGTGCGATAACCTGGCCAGCGTGGACTGCGTCTCCCTCACCTACCTTCATTGCTGCGATGCGGCCCGTGACGAGGGCGCTGACGCGCACATCCTCATTCGGCAGCGCCGCCACCGTGCCGCTGACCGCCGCAGTGTCGCGCATGTCTTCGCGCACGATTCTTGTAAGCGTCACTTCCGCGTTCGCCGAACGAGCGTCACCTCCGGTCGCTTCTGCGCCGCCGGGCTCGTGCGAGCAGCCGCCGATTGAAATCGCGCCAAGCGCTAAACCAGCGATATAAATCGCGATTGTTCTGTACATATCCTCGCTTCCCACTTAATCGAGTGGCGCACCCACAGTTTCTTCCAGCTCGGCGAAAGATGTCTGCATGGCGAGCAAGCTGTTCAGATATTGACTTTCGACCTGCGTGACGTCGCGCTGCGCGCCGAGGACTGTCAAAATATTCGCTTTCCCCGATTGGTAACTTTCCTCGGCGAGCTCTTCGAGCTGTTTCGTGGCCGGCACAAGCGTCTGCTTGTACAGGGTCACTTCCGCTTCGCGGGAGTCCAGTTGGTAGTAGGCGGATTCGACCTGGCCGGCAACAGCCCGGTGTTTTGCCGCGGATTCCCGTTCGAGGGCTCGCAGAGTGGCGGAGGATTGCGCGAGCGCTCCTTGGTTTCTGCTGAAGATGGGCAGCTCCATGGAAATTTGTCCGCGGCCGCCTTCGTGGAAGCCGCCCGGGCCCGGCGAGTTGAAATCAACGCCAAACTCGAGCCCCAGGTTCGGAATGCGCTCGGCTCTGAGCAAGCCCCCGCGGCTTTCTTCCACTTTCATTTCCTGCGAGAGCCGCGCGATTTCTCCGTTCGCCTCGGCAGCTTTTGCGACCAAAGTTTCAAGATTTAGCGGCTGCGGAAGGCTGTCGAGACCGCTGGCCAAATCCCAACTCGCGGAGTCAGGTGCGTTGAGCAGGACATTCAATTGGCTCAGGGCGATGGATTCCTCACGCTTTGCAACCTGTGCGTCGGCGTTCGCGCGGGAAAGTTCGAGCTGCGCTTGCGTCACTTCCAGCTGCGCAATGTCCCCGGAATCAAACCGAGCCTGGGCAATTTCTTTTAGGCGCGCGGCGAGCTTCGCGATTTCCAGTTTTTGCGCGGTCACGCCGCGCGCAAATGCGAGATTGAAATAGGCTACGCGGACTTCGCGGCGCACCAGGCGTTCCAACACCGTGATGGAACTTTCCGTGAGCGCGCCTTCCTGTTTGGCCAGCTCGATTCGCTTTCCGCGCCTCCCGCCGATTTCGAGCGGCTGGTCGAAGAACAAGTTTTCGTGCGGCGAGTCGCGAAGAACACCGAAGAATGCAGTCGGATTTGGAATTTGACCGGCAATACGCACACCAGCAGCGGCGACTGCTCGTTGGGCGCGCGCAGCCTGAAGGTCGAGATTCTGTCTCTCGGCGCGCTCGAGTGCTCCTGCGAGGGTAAGCGGTTGTGACTGCTGCGCTGCCGCGAGGCTCGCCAGAGCGAGCGCGAAAACCACGGAGGCGAAAATTGCGACCTGCCGAATCACGATTCTTCCCTCCTCAGAGTTGAAAATTCAGGGTAGAGAATGAAACTGAAAACAACCTGAAGAATACAGAAAACATGGAGACCATGCTCCAGCAAATCAATTTCGCCCCCGTGAACGTTATTCGTTCGAGAGGGGAAGCCGGACCTGAAACACGGATCCATTGGACGGCTCGCTGCTGACGCGAATGTCACCGCCGTTTGCCTGCGCGATCCAGCGGCCGATCGCGAGACCGAGACCTGTGCCTCCGGTATCCCGGGAGCGGGCGCGGTCCGCCCGATAGAACCGATCGAAGATGTGGGGAACGTCTTCGCGCGCGATCCCGATTCCAGTGTCGCGAATTTCCGCACAGGCAGTGCCGTTTTCAGAGGAGAGGCGCAGCGCGATTTGGCCGCCCGCGGGTGTGTATTTCACCGCGTTGTCGATCAGGATCAAAAAAAGGCGTTCGAGCGAAGCGGCATCTCCGCGGATCCAGATTGGAGTTCTCGGCACATCGTCCACCGGTTCGATTTGTTTTGCCTCGGCGAGAATGTGCGCGTGCCGCCACGCTTTTTCAAGGATTTCGGTGAGATTGGTGCGCGTGATGGGAATCGCGGCAGCGCCGGAATCAGTGCGGGCGAGCAGCAGCAGTTGCTCGATTAGCCTTGAAACTTTTTCGGCCTCCCCAAGTATTTGGGAGAGTACCTCACGGTATTCGGCATCGGAGCGCGGTTTGCGGAGCGCCAGCTCGGCGCTGGTTCGCATCACGGAGACCGGCGTACGCAATTCATGGGAAGCATCGGCGGTGAATTGCGTGATGCGCAGGAAAGCTGCATCGAGGCGCGCGAGCATTTCATTGAGAGTGGTTGCGAGCCGCTCGATTTCGTCGCCGGTTTGCGGAACGGCAAGCCGCATGGCGAGATTTTGCGCTCCGATGTTGCGGGCGGCCTGCGTGATTTCATCGACGGGAGCGAGTGCTCGACGGCTCATCCAGTAGCCGCCGAGCCCGGCCAGCAGGAGCAGCGCAGGGACAGCGAGATAGAGCACGTGGCGGAAGCGTTCAAGTGCCTCGTCGAGATCTTTGGTCGACGTGGCTACTTCGACGTCGTAGCGATTGCCGGCGGCGTCGATTCTTCCGCGCAGAACCCGAAAGTCTTCTTCGGATATCTTCTCGCTGAAGGCGGCTGGTTCTGTCTGGTTGGCCCCGCGGTCGGAGGCGGATTCCATCCCGCGCGAACCGAAGAGGACGCGGCCTGCGGCATCGGCAACTCGCAGGCGGCCTCTCGAGCCCTGGCCCGCCGAAAATTCACGGAGTTCGTCATCGAGCGCCGTCGCGCCGTTGGGAGCATCCTCGGAGATTATTCCGCGAACACCCTCAAGACGCTGGCGGAGCTCGGCGTCGAGAGTGGCATATAGGCTGTGCCGCATGGCGACGTAGGAGGCGCCGCCGAAGAGAGAAAGGGAGAGCGCTAGAATCAGCGAATACCAGAGCGTCAGGCGAACGCGGATGGATTGCGTCTTCATTCTTCCGATTCCTGTTTCACGCAGTATCCGAATCCGCGGGCCGTGTGGATCAGTTTTGGTTTTTGGCCTTCGTCCACCTTGGTGCGGAGCAGGCGGACAAAAGCATCGAGGGTGTTTTCTTCGACGTCCGCTTCCAGGCCCCACACCGCTTCGACGATTGCGCGGCGGGATGCCACGCGGCCGGAGCGGCGCATCAGAAATTCAAGCAGGCGATATTCCGTGGGCGTGAGATGAATCTCGTGGCGGCCGCGGAACACTTGCCTGGTGGAGGGATCCAGCACAAGGTCAGCGATTGCGAGGCGCGCTGAAAGAGGAGCATCGGCAGGACGCCGGCCCAGGGCGCGCAGCCGGGCGAGAAATTCCGCGAAGGAAAAGGGCTTGGTCAAGTAGTCGTCGGCTCCCGCATCGAGGCCTTTGACGATGTCAGGAACCGCGTCGCGGGCGGTGAGCATGAGAATCGGAGTCGCTTTGCCGCTCTTGCGAATACGGCGTGCGACCTCGAGGCCGTCCATTCCCGGGAGCATCCAGTCGAGCACGATTACGTCGAACTCGTACGTCTGCGCGAGATCAAGACCCGTGCGTCCTTCGAACGCGAGGCTGATGACGTGGTTTTCTTCTTCGAGCCCTTTTTGGATGAGCCCGGCCATACTTCGATCATCCTCAACGATCAGCACTCGCATCCGCGTCCTTGAGACATCCTGACTCGCATATCTGAAAGATAGCTGAAATTCTTAACGCTGGCGGCGAATTGTGGAAGAGACCGACCTGTTACTCCAAGCGGGACACTACGCGATCGGCAGTCCTCGAGGGCGAGGAAAAGGAGTACAGAGATGTCTGTAATGTCTTGACGCCAATATGGTGGAGGCGGGGGGAGTTGGAGTATTCAGGGGCATTGAAACCACGTAAGTTACTGCTTTTTCGACTCGCCAAAAACACACAATACCACAAAATTGCGCCCAACTGGGACGCATCTGGAACGTGGGATTCCTCGCTGGTCGACCAGAATTTCCCGATACTTTGAATTTTCCGATGCAAGCAGACTTGTTTCACTTCCTCGAACGGGAGTTCTGCACCGTATCGCACCAGAAGCTATCGTGGACAATCGTCGTTTCGGAATCCCAAACCGGCCCGGGAGAGAGCACCGTTCGGACCCTCGCCGGAGACTGAAACAACGTAACTTATTGATTCTACAAAACGCCTAAAACGCCATAATCGAGTGAATAGTCAAAGTAAGGTACACCGCGGGTACACGGCCCGCTTGCAAGAATCTGGCTCCTGGCATTCCAGCGTCCGTGAACAGCAAGCCATCTTGTAGTGTAGTTCGAACTAGTGTGCTAAAAACCCCGTGGAAGGGTATTAAAAGGCGTTGGCATCGATCTCAGGAACCCTCCTGGGCTCACCTAAAGACACTTTGAGTCGCAGGATTCCCGCGGTGGTGAGACGAGTCAAAAAGAAAATCTTCCGCATCGGCCGCGTGGCGACGCATGGCATTCGGAAAACTTCATTCATCGATTTCTGGTGGAATAACTTCCCAAGATCCGCGCTGGGAGGAACCGGCTGTTTCTTACCCTGTCCTCGCACCCTTGGCTGACGAGAAGCACGGGCATCATGCCGTAGCTGAAGTATTAGTCTTGCAACTTGTCCGAGCGATTGCTGAGTTAAATTGCGCGCGAAGCAGGGTTTTCGGGTACTGGCTCCTTTCGATCCCGACTTTCATCCAAGAACGCCGGTCTTGTCGCATTTGCAGTGGAATAATTTTCACACTGTCTCTACACGAGGCAATTTCAAATGACTTGATACTAAAAGGAGAATTTGAGGGCGAATTGGACCTCGCGCGAGGGAAATGCCTGGAGGATCTGACCGAAGAATGGATCATTGACAAGGCACGTTTTACCTGCCCCGCAGAAGTTCCCTGCCAGGTCGTCGAACACTACGCCGCCGCGGCTGTACGGCTGGCGGAAGTTCGCATTATTGAAAATATTGAAAAATTCTACTCGAAACTGCATGTTGGCCCTTTCATTCTTTCCAAGATGGTTGTTCTTCAGAATCGCGAAATCTGTGTTAACGAACTTCGGGGCTCTAAAGGCGTTGCGTCCAAGCGACCCGGGCTTAAGCTGTCCTGCTTGAGAGAGATCAAAGACGCTGCCGGGAGTGTTCATTGGGATGCCGTTATCGATTGCCCCTTGCGGATTGTTGTTGTCAATCGGCACCGGCCCGAGAACATTTGGGCGGAGAGGCGTTCCGAAGTAGTCCAAGAACACGGTAAATGGCTGACCTGACTGAAGCGTTGTGATGCCCGCCAGTTGCCATCCCGTGCCGATCCTCGGGGCAAAGCGAGGCACGGAGTAAATGTAGTCAAGGACAAATCGGTGACGAATATCGAAGTCCGATAGAGCTCGCTCGCCGGCGAGGTTGCTGGAATCTTGCGGGAGGCGCGGACGCGTGGTGATGACGGGAAGAGTGCCCTGTAGGGTCAGCGCCGGACTGATGTTGTTGACGCCCGCAAAATTGTCGGGATTTATGGTCTCGACAGAGGTCAGAAGGCTAGCAATCAAAGGGGAGACGAGGAACTGTTGTGATTGGAGCGAGGAGGAGTTGTCAATAGATTTGGCCCACACGTAAAACGCGCGCAGTTGCAAGCCATGGAAATTCCGCGCTTCAAAGCGAACTTGGAGCGAGTGGAAGTTTGAGTTGGCGGTGTTCTGTTGGTTGATGATGCTGGGGAACAAGAAGGGATTCTGTGCGAAATTAAAGCAGGCGTCCCCACCGGTGGCAGGATCGAATGTGGAGAAGAATTCGCTTGGGGTGCATTCACTGCTGTCCCTCAATTGCGGCAGCCGGTGGGCTGCCGAGCCCACATATGCGACCTCAAAGACGGCCTTGCCTCCGAGTTGCTGTTCGACGCCGAAATGGAACTGGTGGATGTAGGAAGTCTTGTTGTGCGGATCGATGGCCGTGATCGAGTAAGGATATCGGAACCACTCAGAAGTTGAGTTTGGGTCGCTCGATGTGGACAGGCAGCCGCCGGTACCAACCAAAAGCTGCGGACTACAGGCCGAAAAGGTGTCGGCGAGAGCAAATCCATTCACTGTAGTCCCACTCGGACCCGGAGAATTGAAGAAGCCGAAATTCTGTTGAATGAAGGGCGGGTTGAGCAACTGGTTGACCGAAGGCTCAAACGGCTGTTGGTCGAACATCAAGGCGTAACCGCCCCGCACGACCGTCTTCCCAGTGCTCCAGGGATCCCACGCAAAGCCGAGACGGGGTCCCCAATTATTGAAGTCGGTGTTGTACCCGGCGCGAGGAGCGGAGTGAGGCGCGGTGCCGATGACGTTGCCAAAGGGATCAAACTCCGTGGTCGAGCCACCGCGCACCAAGGCCCCTTGAGTCCCGAGTGCCGGGTAGAAGTTCACCAGAAGATTTCGCTGCTCTACCGGCGCCGTGTTTATTTCATAGCGGATTCCGTAGTTGACCGTGAAATTGTGCGACACGCGCCACTGGTCCTGGATGTACGCGTCGTACGAATTGGAAGTGAAGTGGCGCTGGAGACCGCTTCCAAATTGGGCGCAGGGTGTCGCAAAGACCGTACCGAAAGACGGCAAGGATTGGGGACAAACGCGCGCAATCGAGGCAATATCCGGAGTCCCATTCGCGGCGACAAATGGCGCCGAGAAAAAGGTAACCAAACCGCGCTGGGCAGCTTCGTTATCGATGTTCAAGCGAACGTGCCGAAACTCACCGCCGAACTTCCAGGTGTGGCGACCACGTGTCAGGCTAAGATTGTCTGCAAGGGACCAGACGTTGTCAGCCCGCTTGCTTGGCGTCGTGAAGTTGGACCCGAGCGAGCTGTACGTACCAAACGTGGCGATCCCGCCACCAACTGTTAATATCGGCAGACCCGAAGTGTTCGAATTCAAGTTCTGGAAGCCCAGTGTGGCCGGATTGATGCTGGCGTCTCGCGCCGTGGTCGTCAATCGAAAGCGGTTCCACCCAAAGCGGAATTCGTTGGCCGTCCGGGGCGTGAATTGCTGAACGTAGTTATAGCTGAAGTTTTGATCGCGCCCGCCGACGTGAGTGCCATTGCCGGGATAGGTCGAGGAAGCAGGGACATCGCCACCCTGAACTTGGTCGATCAGCAGGACATTGTGCTTGAAGCTCATGCTGGCCCGGTCGCTCACGCGCCAGTCGATTCGTCCAAGGAAATTGTCACTGGAGGTTCGGTTCGTGGATTGACCGATGCTGAACGCACCCGAACCTACGGGGAAGCCGCTTGTGTCGAGGAAGTTGGGAGTTGTAAGAGTGTTCGGATCGCTGAAAGGCGTAACCGGCACGTTGGGCGCCGGGTAAAGGTTGAAGAGCGCAAGAGCAGTCGGGTCGCACGGAGTAGCTTGTCCCACGAAGGCCGGACAATTAGCGGTGGAGCGCAGGTCTATCCCCGGCACCTGCTCGAACAGGGGCCGGGGGTTGGAGAGGCGGAAGCTTTCCCAATTGAAAAAGCCGAATAGCTTGTCCTTGGCTAGTGCGCCACCGATGTTGCCGCCAAACTGATTCTGGTTTACTTGAGGATTATGCAAGTTATAGAGAGAGGCCAGCTTGGGATCAGTCAGCGGATTTCCAAAGCCAGCTTGATTCACCTCGCCTGCGAATTGGTCGAAACTGCCTCCACTGTAGGCGGAGAAGAAGTTCCGGGCGCTTAAAGCCGAGTTGCGGTTGAACTCAAAGAGTTCACCGTGGACGGCGTTGCTGCCACTGCGGCTGACAGCATTAATCTGAGCACCGCCACTGCGGCCGAACTCTGCGCTTTCGGTGGAGGCCTGCACACGGAATTCCTGCATGGCCTCGACAATCTGAAAGGGCAAGGATTGATTAATGGTGTAGTCGTTGTTATCGGCTCCATCCAGCAAAAAATTGTTCATGTCGGCGCGCGCGCCGTTGACCACCAGAGAAGCCCCTTGCAGCACCGACCCTTGCTCCACGGGGTACGTGCCGGGAACCAACAGGGCCAAATCGATGAAGTCGCGGTTCAACAGCGGGAGGGTGTGAACCGAGCGAGTGTCCTCCACGCCGCTTTGCGTCGTGCTCAGGAGATCCAGCGAAACCGAGGGCGCCTTCGAGGACTGCTTGGGAGCCGGCGCCGGGACCTGCGCAGGAGCTTGTGTGGGAGTTTGCGCCACGACTGGCGGGTTTGCTTGGACTGTCGCTTCCAGTCGGAAAGGCGGCAGCACAAGTTTCTCCTCATCTACCTGCACGACGATATTGGTAAGAACTACCGGGGAAAAACCGCTCTTCTCGACGGAGATTACATAGTTCTCCGCTGGGGGAACATTGTTGAAGCTGTATGTGCCGTCGGAGCCGCTGATCTGCGTTTGAGAGAAGCCGATGCCGGCGTTAATCAGGCGAACTGTGGCTCCTGAGAGCTGAGCCCCTGAGGAGCGGACATAGACCGAGCCCGTGATCGTGGCGTTCTGGGTCCCAGCCCAAGCGTGAAGACTTATCACACCTATGGCCAGAGCAAGAATGACGAAATGGCGAGGCGTCCTCATCGGATCGCTCCTTGGCCGGGAGATACGCTGCTGGGGCCGCTAGAGGAATTTCATGCGCGAAATGCTACTTAAACACTAGTTGACTGTCAAATTGATTCTTCCACTTGCGTTGGTTATTTCTGGTGGACACCAACCACCTGCGAATACAAAGACAAGATCTTCGGCGAGACGTATTGTGTCGGTGGCTTAAATTGCGGTGAATCCTTTTGCAAGGCGCGAAAGTCAGCCATCGCGAGGTCCTTCTGGTGCCTATCCTGTTCGCCCGAAAGGAAGTAGCGCGAGGCGTGGGCAGCTCCGCGGAAGAAGTAGGCGAGAGCAATCTTGCGTCCGTGATTTGCCACGTACACGCCTAATTGCTGGTCTGCCTCCTCATATTTGCCTGTAAAGTACGCGCCGATGCCCAGACGCAGCGGCTGCTCGTCCAGCATTTGCTGGGCAGTCTGTAGCGTGGGTGGAACGTCGTGATTTGCTGGATCAAGCAATTCGGCTGTCTTCAGTTTGTCGACAGCTGCGCCATAGTGCCCGCTACCCATGTCCGTGTGAGCTTCAGCGATGAGTTGTTGGGCGACCTGTCGGGGATTCTTTCCAGACTCGACCACTGATTTCTTGGCCTTCTCGCGCGCGGCGGCCTCTTCCCGTACGGCAGCATCAATCCGTTGCAGATAAGACTGAGCCTCGGTGACGTGGGGGCTCCCCTTTTGAATCAAGGCTTGGAACCGAGCTTTTGCATCCGGATATCTCCTGTCGCTGAAGGCCTTGGCGGCCTCATCGAATGCCTGCTGATCACTTTCGACCGCCTTTTTGCGCGCAGCATCCTCCCGGCGCTCCTTAATACGAGCAAGATAGGAACTGGCATCGTGAGCCTTAGCGCCCTTTGCCTGCTCGATCTGGCTGAATTGAACGGCAGCTTCGTCGTCCCGCCCACCGTTAAAGAGTTGAACTGCTTGTTCGTAAAGACTTTCCTCTCGCAGGCGAGTTTCGATTTGCTTCAGATAATCATTTATTTCGGCGCGGTATTTGGGGTGGCTTAGAACGAGATTGCGGCCCTGCATGAACTTTTGCTTGGCTTCTTCAAATTGCTGCTGCTTGAAGAGCTCCAATCCCTGTTTGTACAGTCTTTCTTCTTGCTCGTAGGTCCGTTTCGCGGAATCACACGCCGGGTTCAGGTACGTGTGAATGTCCTTGTAACCCGGGCTTTCTTTCTCGATCTGCTGGAAGATGTCGCAAGCATCCTCCATCCTGGCTCCGTTGAAGGATTGGATCGCCTTTTGATAGCGGTCCTCCAGTGTCTGTTGGGCAGACGCAGTGGCAGCACAGAGGGACACGGCCGCTATAGCCCCGAGAAGGAGCGGTCCAATGAGCTCAATAAGCTGAGAGCACTTTTTGCACCAGGTCGTCAATCTTACCCTCAGGAAAAACGCAGCTATAGGCTGAAACCGATCCTCGCTCTACGGCTGCTTCCACTTTGCAACTGGCTTGGGCGTTCCTCAATTCGATGACGTAATGGCCCGGCGGAAGCGCCACCTGAAGCGGTGTTTCGCCTGTGATGTTCAGACGTTCGCCTTTCGCATTGCTCACGCTGGCCACTTGGCCCCAAGGGGCGGCCGTAAGTTGGATATACCCGGGAGCGTTGCGGCCCCTTACGTACCAAGTCCCAACACTGGCCAAGGCGACAGCCGCCACGCCCAATATGGCCGCGCGGGCAATCCGCGGCTTCTTGGCCGGCGTCGGCCCTGGCGCTGGCGCGTGCTTCGATACTCCACGAGGTTCCCGCCGTTTTGCCGGAATAGGGACCAATTGCGGGATGGTCTGATCGCATTCGCGTCGCCGTGCTTCTTCGAGCAGCGACTTTGCCTGCGCGGCTAACTCCGGCAGGTCGGGCGATTCCCACGTCACTGACGTCAGCAATTCTGCTGCGTGCCCGTATTCCATCCGCCCAACCGCCATCTGCGCTTCTTCCAACAGCTTTACTCGCTCCTCCCGTCGGAGCCGAAATTCCTCTTCCCGCAAGCGCTTCTGAAGCGCCAGGAGTGCAGAATCATCCGAGTATTGCTTCAACGCTTGCTCGAGCAGCGATTCAGCTGAGGTGATGTCTTCTTCGGCCAAGCATTTCTTGATCTGTTCGACGGCCGTCAGCACAAATTTGGCCCGATCCAGATTCTGCCGGCACTGCAAATACACGCGCTGGAAATTCCCCTTTTTGAAATAGACCTTCGGAGCCTCTTCGAAAAGCTTCACCGCTTCGACTACCTCACCCGACTGAAGCATTTGCAACGCGCGAGCAATGATCTCTTCGCCTCGGCGCTCAAAGGCCTCCCGCCGCTCCCGAGCCGTTGCCAGAAGCATATCAATCTCGCTGCTCTTCAGTTCGTCCCGAGCTGACGTGAGAACTTGCAACGCTTCGTCATACTGTTCGTCCCGCAGATAGGACTGGGCTCGCAAAAGTACCTGATGTTCACGCTCGCGTCGTTTGGTCTCTTCCAATATCGACTTAGCTTGAGCGGCCAACTCTGGAAGGTCTCCGGATTCCCACGATACCGAACTGAGCAACTTGGCGGCTTGCGCGTATTCCATCCGGCCCAGTGCCACCTGAGCTTCATCGAGTAGCTTGACCCGTTGCTCACGTCGCAACCGAAACTTTTCTTCCCGCAACCGCTTCTGCAGGGCGTGCAGCGTCGGTTCATCCGGATAGGACTCGAGTGCTTGCTTGAGCAGCGATTCCGCCGAGCTTGTGTCTTCCTCGGCCAGGCATTTCTCGATCTGCTTTGCGGCGGTTCGAAGGAAATTGGCCCGGTCGAGGCTCCGCCGACTCTGCGAATACACTCGCTGGAAGTTTTCGCTCTTGAAGTACACATTTGGAGCCGCTTCGAACAGCGCTACCGCCTTGGCAACGTCGCCCGTCTCGAGCAATTTCAGAGCACTGGCGATAATCTCTTCACGCCGGCCCTCGAATGCTTTCTGCCGGTCCCGCGCAGTCGCCAGCAGCGCATCGATCTCGCTGGATTTTAGTTCGTTCTGAGAGCGCCCCAGAACCTGCATCGCTTCCTCATACTGTTCGTCCCGCAGACAGTTTTGCGCCCGCGATAGTACGGCGTGGATTTGTTCTTGCCGCTGCTGCTCGGCGAGCCGTTCGCGCGTGAACTGGAGCAAATCCATGAGTTCCGTAGATTGTCCGGAACGGGCCAGGCTCCTTTCCATAGTTTCGATGGCGGCAGTCAAGTTCTGTGTACGAATCTGCTCGTTCGCTTCGCGAATCGCATCGCGCTGCGAGGCTTCCAGTGCGGCCTGCTCCTTTGCCTCGAGGACGGTTTTAAGGAAGGAGGTCAACCGAGTATCGTCCGGGACGATTTGGCTCGCCCCTTCCAGCACGGCCTGGGCGGCGGAGTATTGGTTCTTCTGCAGGAACTCGCGAGCCGCTTGAAGCTGCTCGTCTACGTAGCTCCGCTTTTTGTGGACCTCCGTTCGACGCAGCACCTGCGTATGGAGCCGGATCACCTGAGGGTCGTCGGGGAACTCGCGGAGCGCCTGCTCGGCACACGCAATCGCGAGGTCCAGCTTATTCCTGCTAAGTTTTTCCTCGATTTCCGCGACGCGCTTCACAAGTAATTTGCGTCGCTCTTCCTTTTCCTCGCTGCTGCGGACCATTCGGGTCAGTGCCTCAACCTCAATGTTGTTGGGATCGAGCTCACGGGCCTTGTCAAGCACTTCGAGCGATTTGGTGAAGTTCTTCTCCGTCAGGCGCGTGCGAGCACCCTCAAGGTATTGCCGCACCTGGCGGAGCCTATCCTGCTCAGTGAGTTCCTTGAGAACCCATCCCATCATCGTCTTTGCGGACACGTTCCCCGGGTCGATGCCCAGTACGCCCTCGAGCTCAGTCTTCGCGCGTTGGAAGTCGGCCTCGGCGGCAAACTTCTCGGCGCGCTCCATTTGGCGGCGAACCTTTTCGGCGCGGTCCCGTTGCTCCACCGCGAGTTGCTTGTCCTTCTGTGCCTGCGCATGCGTAGGGTCGAGGCGGAGTGCTTCCTCAAGCAAGCCAATTGCCTCTTCGTATTGCTCGGTTTGGATCGCTTCATTGGCTTGGTGCAGAACTTGTTCAATCTTCTGAGCGCGCTGGCGAGACTGGATGCTCTCCCGAACCTGGGCTAGCAGGCTCTTGGCCAATTGTTGACTGCTGTCGATCTCTAAGACCTTCTGCAAGGACTCCTTTGCCAACGTGAAGTCTCCATTCTGGAGCGACCGCTGGCCCTGTTGCAGGTAAACATCCACGGTCTCGCGCTTTAAGCTATCGGCTATGCGCTGAAGGTCGAACGCGACATCCTCGGCGGTCTGGTAGCGCTGCTCACGGTCTTTCGCCAGGGCCCGTTGGACGATTTGTTCCACCAGTGGGGGACATTGGGGAATGTATTTCGTGATAGGTTCCGGGGGCTCGTTCATTATCTTGATGAGGATCGAGGGGACATCCTCACCCGGGAAGGGGGTCTGATAGGTCAGCAATTCATAAAGAACGACGCCAAGAGAAAAGATGTCGGAGCGGGCATCAACCGTCTGGCCCTGCACCTGCTCAGGAGACATGTACATCACGGTGCCCAGTACCACGCCGGTACGCGTCATCGAGGAAACGCCGACTCGTGCGATACCGAAATCGACGATCTTGACTTGGTTGTTGTTCAACACGACGATATTGCCCGGTTTGACGTCGCGGTGCACGACACCGTGTTGATGCGCATAGTCGAGGCCCTTGCAGGTGTCAATGATGATCTGGAGTTTCCTGAGAATTGGGAGTTCCCTGCGGTCGGAGATAATCTTTTGCAGGTTCTCTCCTTCGAGAAATTCCATGGCGATGAACGGAACGCCATTGGCTTCATCGATTTCGTAGATGGTGACGATATTGGGATGAGCAAGTTTAGCGGCGGCTTGCGCTTCGCGGTAGAAACGCTTCAGAAGGTTTGGATTACTCGCTACCTCTGCATTCGTGGTCTTCAGGGCGACGGGCCGGCCCAGTCGCGGGTCTTCGGCCCGGTACACGACACCCATGGCGCCACTGCCGAGTTCGCCCGTAATTTCATATTTACCGAGTTTGGTTAACATAGCGTGCTGGGACGCTCAACTCAGCCAATCAGCGTAGTTGCTGCAGCCATCATCGAGATGGCGCGTATCTTAGCATCGTGTGAAATCCGGCTCAATCGGATGGGTGCGGGGGTAGTTCCACAAGCACACGCAACAGTTGCTTCCCGATCAGCAGGGTATCACCATCCCGTACCAGAGCGCGCTTGCGGATGCGAGCGAACGTCCCGTTTGTGCTGCCGAGGTCTTCCAAGAAGTACTGACTATCACGAAGCCTGACCCGGGCGTGAGTAGCCGAGAGATATGGATCGTTGGGGAAGGTATGAGTTCCATTGGAACGCCCGAAGGAAGTCTCCGGGCCACGGAGTTCGTAGCGGTCGGTTTCTTCCTCCTTCGAATTCAGCAGGACCAACGAGGCGAGTTGCGTCGTCGCCTTGGTGCTCCTATCGAAAACGGCTGTGCGGCCCGGAGATACGTCCATGGAGGCAGAGACTTCGGCCGCGTGGGCGCCGAAACGCAGTCTCTGTCGGCCGATTTGAATCGTATCGCCATCTTTCAGTCGGTGCGGTTCCCGGAGCCACAGGAACACACCTTGGGGACTACTTAGGTCCTCGACATAAACACCTTCGCCGAGCTGCGTAAACCGCGCGTGCTGCGGGGCCACCAGCGGATCATCGTTGAGCGAGATCTCGGCCTTCTGTCCTGCGATCATTCCGGGGTGGTTGAGGGGATAGCGCTGCCCGAGACTGCCGTCGGCGCACACGCGCGCTACCGCAAATCGTACTCCCACCTCGGGCAGCTCTTCCACCTCGGGCGCGCCGAGGACCACAGTCTTGTTGGGGTTGCCTGCTCCCTGTTGAATCCCTCCAGATTTACCAACGGCAGAGCCGCCAGCGCCGCGTTGGGCTAGGTCCGCCAGATCGGTGTGCAGGCCCGTGGCGATGAATAACTGCTCTTTGGAAGGTCGTGGGGGGGCAGGGCCTGCAGTCTCGTCCGACCGCCACACGATTGCGTAGAGATCCAGCTTCGCCAATTTCCCTTTCAGATCTACGCCGGACGCCTTCTTACGCACAGGGATGTCGCGAAGGTGCTGGATTTTCTCGTAGACCGTGGGCGAAATGGCGATCTCATCTGCATCGGCAGCGGCTTCGATCCGTGCAGTCACGTTAACCACATCGCCGAAGACATCGTTGCCCTTCAAAAGGGCAAGGCCGAGGTTGATAGCTACGCGGACATGAATTTGCTCGGTCGGAGCCCTGCCTTGATTGCCCTGGGCCAGGTTGCGTTGCATTTCTACCGCTGAGCGAACCGCGGACTCCACGTCACAAAAGCGCGCCAGGATCGCATCGCCGATCGTCTTGATCACAGTACCGCCATGCTGTTCGACAACAGGGATCAGCAGATCCAGGCACTTTTGAACCATCACCAGCCCGGCAACGTCCCCGTGTTCATCGTAAAAGCGGGTGGAGCCGACGATATCCACGAACAGCACAGTCACGAGCTCTTTGCAACGCTCCAACTCGGCATCCAGACGAGCGCGCTCGCGGATTAAATCTTCAAGTCTCCTTGAGGGTGACTGCTCCATCAGTACAAACTCCAATCCCCCGAACTCGACGACATAATATACCCGACAGACCACATGGTGGTATCGTTGGTCGAAACCGTTCGACATCCTGAAGCAATTTGATAATGTGCCACGAGCGTCAATCCCGCCTTGGCGCTCAGAAACATGCGGTTTTAACGTACGTTGAAGGGCGTACAATGAGCTGCACGAATTCAATGACTTACAGAAAGGATTCCCTTTCGACACATCACGCTGAGGTTATTTCCGCAAAAGCACACTGGTTCGGCAGCGCCTGAATTAGTGAGCTTCTGACAAGAGCAATTACTGGCGCATGATATTCCCCAGAGGTAGAATTCGGACCATAAACTGCAGCCTAGAGGAGGAATTGATGCCCAAGCCCACAAAAGAATCCTCGAAGGTAGCGAGCGCGCCACTACCTGCTGAAGATCAACCGACACGTGAAGAAATCGAGCAACTTGCATATCAGATCTACGTCAAGCGTGCCGATGCTGAGGGGAGTGACGTGGAAGATTGGTTGCAAGCAGAACGCGAGCTACTTGTGAAATATGGGAAAACCAGCAGCATCGCGAAGGCGGCAGCAGGCTGAATCCACCTAGCGACGTGTTTAGATAGTGGCGTAAATGTCGGTCCAGCCAAAACTAAGTTCTCAGAGGAGCGAAGCATTGTCAGATCTGTTCCCTTCCGTCACTGCGGAAGCCCTGTTTTTCACACTACAAACAATGGTGATACCAGTTAGGAAAGTTTGCGGTTGGTGGGGGCCGTGCCTTTTCCCAGCCCTCCAAGTACATCGGCCGGACGGCGCGGTCCGCAGGAACGCACAAGAATTCTAGCCCGCGAGCCCTGCGGCGAGAGATTGGTTCCTGAAGCTATGCTTCGGGCCGTCTTCGGGCGGGGAAATGGCCGGCATCCGGCAGTGACTCGTTGACGGTTGAATGAATTGATGTGAGCGGGAGGTTGATACCTGCGGCAATCTCATACAGCTGGTACAGGGCTAAGGAGTCCGCAGCTTCGGCTACCCGGGAGTTCTCCAGAGCCGGCGTTCTGCGAAATCAGCTCCTCATTTATCGATTTGTATTCTAGTCATGGCTCCTGGTTTTTTAAACGTTCTGGGGTCTCAATCCAATTGCACGTACGAATGTATATAATAGGGAATATGGACACCTCTGTAACGCATGTGGACCACAGACACAAAAAGTAGCGTAATCTAATGATTACGTGGCAGTTAGAAGCTTGGAGGCGGGGGGAGTCGAACCCCCGTCCGAGAAGCCTTGCTACCCGAAGACTACATGCTTGTCCCGTTCCGATTGTTTCGCCGGAGGAGCTCAGACCGGGCAAGACGCGCCCCCGACTAGTCCGATAATCTCGCCGCTACATTACGGACCGAAACGCAACGGCCAGCCTACTGTGTGACGCCTCATCTCAATCGCGTAGGCGACGATTGAGGAGACGCGCTACCTAAGTTTGTTTAGGCAGCGAGTGCCAACTGTGAGTTGCCAGTTGTACTGTTCCACCCGATAACGGGCAGGTGGCGCCCGGCATGCCTTCGAGACGCGACAGCCTCCGTCGAGACCGTTTCGCCCCCGTTGGACTCCCTATAGGATACCACCCAGTGCAAACCACTGCCAATTCAGGCCGTTCGCAGGGAGCAGGTGAGTTTCCGATTGCCCAACTGATCTGAAGTCATCGAACGGCGTGCCAGCAATTAGCTGGTGATATCGGGATTTATCATCCGTTATCCACACTCGAACTCAACACTGAGCGCCCGGCGAGGATAAGCCAAATTCCTCGGAAGTGCGATTAACTTGCCAGAGCAATAGCGATATCAAGCAATGGTTGATTTAGATAGTTTACTGTAGTAGATAAGCTGGGATATCCACACCACCCAGTCAAGGCGAACCATGGGATCCCCAGCTTGCGGTATGTTTGATTGTTTCTTTCGACGTTTTTCGAATCTGGTTCGAATTCTTTCCGTGGCTTTCGGGGTATGCATCCTTTGCGCTTCGGTGAGCGTGGCACAATCTATTCAGAAGCGTCGGCTCGTCGCCGCCGCGGTGGATGAAAATAACCTCACGGTTCTTCGTGGCAATACCTACCCGCTCGCGCGCGCGGATTTCGACCGCGGCCCAGCCCCGCCAAGCTTGATGTTGCTGCGCATGCTGCTCGTTTTGAAACGGAGCCCGGAGGAGGAGGACACTCTTGAAGCGCTGCTCGACCAGCAGCAGGACAAATCTTCACTGAACTATCACGCCTGGCTTACACCTAGACAATTCGGTGAACAGTTTGGCGCCGCAGAGCAAGACATTCAGACGATCACGGAGTGGCTTGCCTCGCACGGGTTCCAAGTTAACCGCGTGGCGAACGGCCGCACCATCATCGAATTCTCAGGTACCGCCGCACAACTCAAGGACGCCTTTCGCGCTGAAATTCATAAGTATGAAGTGAACGGCAAGGAGCGGTGGGCCAATTCTACGGATCCCGAAATCCCCTCTGCCCTGACACCGTTGGTAGCCGGAATCGTAAGTCTGCACAATTTCCCGCGAAAGCCACTACACAGGCTCTTGGGAGCTTTTTCCCAGGGGAAAGGCGCGGAACACAGCCACCTCTTCCGCCCGCAGATTTCGGGCGGTCCGCTTTTTACAGGGGGCGCCAACTGCGGACTGCTGCTCGGCAGTTGCTACGCTTTGGCACCCTACGATTTCGCGACAATTTACAATGTGCTGCCATTGTGGAACGCGACTCCCGCGATCGATGGTACCGGCCAGACCATCGCGATCGTGGGCCAGAGCGACATCTACATACACGACGTGGCCGATTTCCGGACTGATTTCGGGCTGCCCCCACCGAACCTGAATATTATTAACAACGGGCCAGATCCGGGAAAGCTGGCGACGGAGGGCGACGAAGCGGAGTCCGATCTTGATGTGCAGTGGTCTGGCGCGATCGCAAAAGGCGCGACTATCGACTTTGTTGTTTCAGGGTCTACCAATTCCAGCGCCGGCGTGGATCTTTCCGCCGAGTACATCGTTGACAATGACATTGCGCCGGTGATGAGCGAAAGCTACGGAGCCTGTGAACTCGATTTGGGGACTGCCGGAAACCAGTTTTATTACCAGCTTTGGCAGCAGGCAGCCGCAGAGGGAATAACGGTTTTTGTTTCGACGGGGGACAGCGGCTCGGCGGTATGCGACAGAGGATCTGAGTCAGCGACACGCGGGCTTTCCGTAAATGGAATTTCCTCGACTCCGTACAATATTGCTGTCGGCGGCACGGATTTCAACGATTTGCAGAACCCAACCACCTATTGGAATACAACCAATAATTCAGTCACCTTCGCTTCCGCTAAAGGCTATATCCCCGAAACGGCCTGGAATGACTCCTGCACGAACAGCGAGTTTTTCCAATTCACGGGAGCGGCAAACGCGGAGAGCGACTGCAATGATAGCACCAGTCCGCTTTGGCCATTTTTTCTAGCTCCAATCGGCGGAAGCGGTGGCGCAAGCAATTGCACCGTATCAATGAACCAGTCAGTCTCAACCTGCTCTGGAGGTTATGCGAAGCCCGGGTGGCAAACAGGTGTCGGGGTGCCCAATGACGGCAAACGCGATGTGCCGGACATCTCTATGTTTGCCGGGGATGGTCTCAACGCAAACTTTTATGTTATTTGCGAATCGGACATCTATGGAGGTTGCGCTAACGATCCATTTGGTGTTATCGGAATCGGCGGCACCTCAGCGCCGACTCCGGCGCTTGCAGGAATCATGGCGCTGGTCAATCAGAAGACGCAGTCCCGGCAGGGGAATGCGAATTATGTGTTTTATCCGCTAGCAGCGCAACCAGGAGCAAGTTGCAACTCAAGTGGGGCTGTCGGGCCCTCATGCATATTCTATGATGTCACCACAGGAACTGTCGCAATGTCCTGCGTGACAGGCAGTCCAAATTGCGTGACGAATGTCAGCGGCAATCAAAACGGAGTGCTCTCCGGATATAGCACGACGGCGGGATATGATTTGGCAACTGGGCTTGGAAGCGTCAACGTCTCCAACCTCGTGAACAACTGGAGTTCTGTCAGCTTTCAGCCGACCCTTTCCACTCTTACGTTAAACCCAACGACATCGATCACGCATGGGTCCTCCGTGAACCTGAACATCGCCGTGACACCAAAAACGGGGACGGGTACGCCCACCGGACTGGTTTCCCTGCTTAGCAGTGCAGGGCCGGAGGCAGGCACTTTCACGCTAGCGAATGGCTCCGTTGCCGCAACCACCCGCCTCTTGCCTGGCGGTAGTTACAGTGTGACGGCGCACTATGCCGGGGATGGCAAATACGCCGCAAGCGATTCCTCGCCTGGAATTCCTGTCACTGTGACCGCGGAACCTAGCATCACAACTGTTCAAGCATTTTCGATAGATCAGAACGGCAATTCCATTCCATTCACCACGGGTCCGTACGGGGGCACAGTTGTGTACCTGCGTTCCAATGTAGCGGGACAATCTGGCCAGGGTGTTCCGACGGGGACGGTGAACCTCACTGAAACGTCGAATGGTACGACAACTAATCTTGCCGGGGACCCGTTCCCACTCAACAGCGAAGGCTATACGATGACACCGCTGCCCGGTGCATATTACCTGTTCTTAACGCCGGGGGCGTACTCAGTTGCGGGGAGTTACAGCGGAGACGCGAGCATCAATCCAAGTACGTCTTCGGCGGTGAGTTTCACTATTAATAAGGCTCAGACGAGCACTGTGACCAGGATCAATGAATGCATTACGGCAAACGGACCCTGTGTTCTTAGTCTCGGTTCGAACGTCACAATTTTTGCCTCGGTTTATAGCGACTCGATTTCTCCCACCTTGCCGACTGGGACTATGATCTTCTATTCCAACGGTACACAGCTGGGTCCTCCAGTTGATGTCGGTCCAGGCATCGTGCCTCCCAACGCCTTCCTTTCGACCAATCAGTTGCCTTTGGGGAGCAACAACATTACGGCACAATTCAGCGGTAATGGGAATTATACAGGGTCTACGACATCATCCCCCAGTACGGTTAACATGATCATTTTCACTACTGCAGCACTGACGGCTTCCCATACGAGCATTCAAGTCGGTCAAGACGTAACCTTTACTGCCCAGGTCATGCCGCGTCAAGCTGGCGGGCCCATGCTTACTGGCAACGTGCAATTTTCAAGCAACGGATCCAACATCGGCGGCCCGGTGAATTTGTCGGGCGGGCAAGCGCAGGTCACGACGAATTCACTCCCCGTGGGCGCAGACCAGATTTCGGCTACTTACAGCGGCGACATCTATTACGGAAGTACCGCCGACACCCTCTTGGAAACTGTACTTCCGGCCACGCCGTCGTTCACGGTCATCGCGAATCCGACGACGATCTCTGTCACGGCCCCGGGGCAATCGGGTACGACGACGCTCACAATTTCGTCACAGAACGGATTCAGCAGCAACGGCCCCACGACGCCCAAGCCAATTTGTTCAAACTTGCCCCCGCAGACGACGTGCAGCATTGATTCGTTTAGCCTGCCTGCAAACGGTACCACTACGGCGGCGCTCCATTTTTCCACTAAGGGTCCATCATTGGCCGATCTCAACAAGCACGATCGCGGAATTTTCAGCGGCTGGAGAACTACAACCGGTGAACTAGCGTTGGCGATTCCCATTTGCATTTGGATCGCTGCATTCGGATTGCGCCGCACGCCGTACAAGCAGCATACGGTGCTAGCGCTGATTGTCCTTGCATTCATCGTCTTCGGTGCGGCGTGCGGCGGCGGCGGAGGGGGCGGTGGGGGAAGCAGCGGCACTCCTCCGGGGAACTACCCCGGCATTTCCGTCTCAATAACGATCAATGGCGTGACCCAAACGATTCAGAATTTGACTCTCAACGTCGGTCAGTAGCGTGCAACCGCCGAAGCGCCTGCCATTATGAGCCGATCCTCGTGAACACATCCCCTAGACTCCGCACATCTAGGTCCCGAGAGATGCAGTAACCGAAATCTGGTCCACCACCCCTCCTCCGGATGCTTCAGCCCTATACATCAGGAACGCACGGGACTCAGGGCAGGGTAATCAACTCGCGCAAGTCGGGCCCGGGTGAGTTCGCGGAATTCGTGCTGTAGATGTAGCCCTCGCTGCTCATGTAGTGATAATCGCCGTAGTTGCTCACCTTGTACCGGCTTCCGGTTTGCGGATCCACCACATCCATCGTTCCTAGGATGGCATTTTCTCGCTTGCGGGAGATTTCGTCGTAAACCTTCTGACGCGCCTCGTAGCCCTTGATGACGATTTCGGAGGTTTGGCGCTGGTCTTCCGCGATGGCTTGCAGAGCCCGGCGCTGAATCTGCTGCGAACGCATGTTGTCCTGCTGCACCGCCGCATTCGCTGTGCTCCTCTGCTGCGCCTCCCACTGCGGATTGAATTTCCACGGTTGGACAGCTTCGGTGACGACTTTGATTGCATCCTCCTGGCGTCCAGGAGAGACGATGAAACCATACAACCGGTAGACGGCCCAGAGAGGCGATTGCCCCGGAGCGAGCAGGGCTGTAACGGGCGGGTGGCCCAGCCATTCACGTCGCTGAACTGGACGCAGTTGGATTTTCAGGGTGCCCCACTTTTTGTCCGCGGCGGACAAAGGGTGGGAGGTTTTGACCTTCACTAGTTCTCACGCATCCCTACGTACAATACCTCTCGCGACCCTCATGACGCCTACACAACACTTGAATCCAACGTCGCGATCGCTGCGGCGAAGGACCGGAGATCACCCTCCCGCAATTTCTCGCACAGCCGCTGCCCCCCGCGTATCCAGATGCTGCCGCTGGAGGAATATGGGCCAGATCACAGTACGCTCTCCGTGCTGGCCCTGAATCACGATCTTCCCGCTTCCGGCATCACGGCCAACACGCCAGTCATCCGGCGTCTCCACGGAAAATCCCGAGGGATCATTGTGCGTTGTCCATGTGGCTGCGCGTGTGCCCGCGTCGCACATGAATCCGAAGAGACAAATCGCAGCGAGAAGGTAGCTGGCAGGAGTTGATTTCATGGTCCCCATGTCCTCCTTCCAATCCGCACGAATCGCTGGTTTGAAGTTGCGGAGCGAGGTGCTCTCGGGGCCCGATTGAAGGTTTTCGACTAGATGTTAAATTTGCGCCCATTCGGAGTCAACTGAATAAGCCCGACAGCGGTAGCAAGCAAAGGCTTCCGCCAGCTCCAACCCTCTTCGCCCGCCCTGCACATCAGGAACGCGGTCGCGGAATGTCAGTTGACACCCCCCCGAACGGTTTTCATAATCCCAAAGGGGCAAGAAATCATTTGAAAGAGCGTCAAAAGTCGCTCGAACGAGCGCTGGAAGAGGCGGTTTCGCGCGCATTGCGCGACAATCTCGCCCCGCTTCAGCGCACCGCCGACGAGCTGCACCAGGCCTATGCTGATCTCGTAGCCGCCTGCTCCTCCAGCCGGCCGAGTAATGCTCTCCCGGCGATGCTCCGGGCGCAAACCGCGGCTTCCGCGCTTGCCGCCGGACTCTCCGTACTTTCGAATTTCGTCGCTGTCGCGCTGAACCCGCGCGAGCACCGCGCCGCCGACGATGGCGCAGTCGTCGAAGAAGCTGAAACAGAATCCGAGTGGGCTGAAGAGCCCGCTGTGGCGCGGGTTACCGCCCCAGTCCAGGGTGAGGCCGCAGAAGAGGTTGCAGAAGTTGTCGCTGAAGAAGTCGCCTCAGGGGCGGCCCAACCGTTCGATCTCGCCACCCTCCCGCCGGAGACTCAGGATCTGCACCGCCGCGCGAATCGCGTCGCCAAAGTGGCCATGCAGGACATCAAATTATTGCGGCCCAAGGACGTAAAGTTGGCCCGCGAACACAAAGACATCTGTCAACGGTTGCGAAGTGACATTGATAAAGCCCGCAAAGAATACGACCGCCGCTTCCGCGCGATTTCGGATCATCCTGTGGACTACTTCCATCACTGGATGGTGGAGATACTCGCCGATGGCGACAGCCAAGCCCTCGGAGAGTACCCCTATCCCTCACCGGTCCTGCGGCACTAAGCTCAGCGCGATGAAAATCACGGGCCGGCTCTTGTGCGCCGCCGGGGTGTTGCTGGCTTTTTGCGCCGGCGCATTCGCCGGACCGTCGTCGGGAGCAGCGGGTGCTACCCCGTCGACGAAACAGCTCGAACAATACTCGCGGGAACTGAAGAAAAGAAACCCCGGCTCTGCCTACGCCAAGCTCAGCGCACTCGCATTGCAGAAATCATCGGGCGTGCTCGGAATGCGCGCCGCCTTCGCGCTCGGTTATTACGACTACAACAAAGGGAACTACGCACCGGCCGCGAAATGGCTCGACCGCGCTCTTGCCGATCCACTACTTCGCGACCACACGCTGTACTGGAGCGCCGAAACCAATATCGCGCTCGGCCGCGATGCCGCAGCCCTCGCCCAACTCAAGCAAATCAGAAAAGATTTCCCCGAGTCGGTGATGACCGAGCAAGCGCTGCAATCGCTGGGCACCGCCGCGCTCGCACTGAATCAGCCGGAGGAAGCCGTTGCTGCCCTCGACTCTTATTCCGCCACGCAGGATCGGCCCGCGCTGCTTTTCCTCCGCGGGGAAGCTCGCGAACAGGCTGGACAGAAATTACAGGCGGCACAGGACTACCAGAATGTCTTTCTCCGCTTTCCGCTCAGCGATCCATCCCGGGAAGCAGGCTTGAAACTCGATTTTCTCCGCAGTTCGCTCGGCGATCAGCTTCCGCCAATTCCACTCGACCAGCGAATCACTCATGCCGCCACCCTCTTGGCCGCGAAACAGTGGAGCGAGTCTCGCGCTGAATACGCGCAGCTTCTCCCGCTGCTCTCCGGCGCCGAGCTCGAACGCGCCGAGCTGCGGATTATGGAGTGCGGTGTGGCTTTTGGCGCCGGCCCCTCTGCGATTGCAGCGCTGAAAGTGCAAGATGCCGATGTGGACGCCGAGCGGCTTTACTGGCTCGCGAATTATTATCGCCTGCCGCCTGATGAGACGCCCATGATCTCGGCCGTGGAAGCCGCGGCGGCTCGCTCGCCCCGCAGCCATTGGGCCGAAGCCGCGCTTTTTCTCGCCGGGAATTATTACTGGGTCCAGCTCGATCGCGATCGCGCCGTGGGCTATTACAAACGCGTTGTCGAAAATTTCCCCGCGGTTTCCGACGCCATCGCTGCCCAATGGCGCGTTGCCTGGACTGCGGTCCTCAAGCGGCAGCCAGAAGCGTCGCAATTTCTTGCGGAGCATCTCCGGCTCTTTCCCGGCTCACAATTCACTCCCGACGCGCTTTACTGGCTTGGCCGCCTCGCTGAAGAAGCGGGCAATGCCGCTCTCGCGCGCAGCTACTACGGAAAATTGCAACAGCGCTACCCGCAGAATTATTTCCAGAGCGTGGCACTCACGCGGCTCGAAGCGCTCGGATCAGGCGAGATGGCAAATGCAGCCGTGCTTGCGTCGATTCCACCTGTCCCGCCAGCGCAGCCAATTGGCGGATCGATTCCCGCGGCTGCATCCGAGCGGCAGGCGCGCGCGGATGCCTTGCGCTCGATCGCTTTCGACGCATCAGCCGAACTCGAGTTGCGCGCTGCCTACGCGACAACCGGCGAGTCGCGCCTCCTTCTCGAAGCCGCGCAGTCAGCCGTCAACGCCGGTCATTGCGGCGCCGCGATTGCCACTATCCGCCAGATTTTCCCGCAGCTTGAATCGCGCCCCTTCAAGGACGTTCCTCTGGAGGCCTGGCAGGCTGCTTACCCGCTCCCGTTTGAATCCTCGATCCGTCAGTGGTCCGCCCATGCCGGTGTGGATCCCATGCTCACGGCCGGCCTGATCCGCCAGGAATCCGCATTTCAGCCCGAGGCGCGTTCCCCCGCGAACGCCATGGGATTAATGCAACTTCTGCCGAAGACCGCGCGACTGGTTGCGAGGCAGGGGAAAGTGCGCTATTCCCGCTATCAATTGTCCGACCCCGACTACAACGTCCGCCTCGGCACAATTTATCTCGCAGGCCTGCGCAAGAGCATGGGAAGTGTGGAATCGGCTCTGGCCGCGTACAATGCCGGTGAAGACCGGGTGGCGCAATGGAACACCGGCCAGTCGTATCGCGAACTCGCTGAATTCGTGGACTCAATTCCGTTCACTGAGACGCGTGAATACGTGGAAATCGTCACTCGTAACGCAGACATCTATCGCAAGATTTACGGGGTGCCCAATGAATCCCGCAAGCCCGCACCGAGCCGAAGACATCGCCGCAAGAATCTCCGCTAAGGCCGGCCGGTTCACCGAATCCGTAATCCGCGAGATGACGCGCCTCGCGCTCCAGTATGGCGCCGTGAATCTCTCGCAAGGCTTCCCGGATTTCCCTGCGCCCGCAGAAATCAAGCGCGCCGCGCAGGAGGCCATCGCCGCCGACATCAATCAATACGCCATCACCTGGGGGGCGAAATCGCTGCGCGACGCCATCGCCGAAAAATTCCAGAGCTGGCAGGGAATTTCGATCGACCCCGAACGTGAGATCACGGTTTGCTGCGGCTCAACCGAGGCGATGATGTCGTCCATGATGGCGATCATCAATCCCGGCGATGAAGTGGTGGTCTTCGAACCCTTTTACGAAAATTACGGCCCCGACGCGATTCTCTCTGGCGCCAACCCTCGCTTCGTAAAGCTTCGCCCCCCCAATTGGACATTCGATCCCGATGAACTTGCTGCAGCATTCAGCCCGGCCACAAAAGCAATCATTCTGAACACGCCGAACAATCCCACCGGGAAAGTTTTCGAACGCGCCGAACTCGAGGGCATTCGCGACCTCTGTGTGCACTGGAATGCCTACGCCATCACCGATGAAATCTATGAGCACATGCTCTACGACGGCGCGCGACATATCTCCATGGCCACGCTCGACGGCATGCGCGACCGCACCATCACCATCAACGCCTTGTCGAAGACCTACAGTGTCACTGGCTGGCGTGTCGGCTGGGCCATCGCCTCGCCCGAAGCCACATCGGCGATCCGCAAAGTGCACGATTTTCTGACGGTCGGCGCAGCCGCGCCGCTCCAGGAGGCCGGAGCGCTGGCGCTGAAATTTCCAGCCGGTTACTACCAAACTCTTTCCCAGGAATATCTCGCGCGCCGCGATCGCATGCTGGGAATCCTCACGGGTGCGGGTTTCCAGTGCTTCAAGCCGCGTGGCGCCTACTACATCATGACCGACATTTCCGCGTTCGGCTTTCCGGACGACATGACCTTTGCAAAGCATCTGGTTAAGGAAATTGGCGTCGCCGCCGTTCCGGGCTCAAGCTTCTATCGCGATCCTGCCGACGGCCGCACCCACCTCCGCTTCACGTTTTGCAAGACGGAAAAAACTTTTCAGGCCGCTGCCGAACGGCTGGCAAAGCTCAAACCTGGCTCTGCCGCAGCCACAAAATAAATCAGCGCAACTGTGTTAGAATCCGCCAGATTTTTGAGTCAGGAGAGACCTGGATGGCGATGGAATTCGATCTGATACCCGCGGGCACCCGCCTCACTGCGAATGGCGAAGGCGAGCCGCGCGACATCGGCGCGAGTCAATCGCGCACGTTTCTCTGTTCCATGGTCATCACTGGTCAATTGGAACAGGAGTCCGTGGACGTCTCCATCTGGGGCTCCACCGACGGCCAGGATTTCGGGAAATTTCCGATCTTGAAAATTCCGCAGCGTTTCTATCGCGGGGAGACGCGTCAGGTTCTCGATCTCTCCATGCAGCCAAACGTCCGCTTCATTCGTGCCAAATGGGATCTCGCGCGCTGGGGCCGTGTCGCACCACACCCCGTGTTTGTCCTGGGCCTCCATCTCAGCGAAGTTCCTGCCTTCGCGCAAAAGACTGCGTAGTCTGCGGTCTGTCGCGCAAGGTCTCCGCGCCACCCGTTGCGTCTTATCCGTAGGGGCACGGCATGCCGCGCCCCTACGGTTTCACGAGGCGACTCGAGGCTTGGCTGCCCCTGCCTGCGATCGAAAACCCTTATCCCAAATCGAACGATTGTAAATGCGCCGGAATCGTCGCCGGCCAATGATGCTGGCTGACGATCGCATCACGCAAGGAATTCAGCGCCACCGGTTCACCATGCACCATGAATGCCCGTTTTGGCGGCGTCTGAAATCCCGAGAGCCAGCGCAACAGCTCACTTTTCCCCGCATGCGCCGACAATTGCCCGAGGGTCGCGACCTCCGCGCGCACCGGAACCTGCTGTCCGAAGAGTCGCAGAATTTTCGCGCCATCCTGTAACGCCCGCCCGCGTGTTCCTTCCCCCTGATACCCAACCAGCAGCACCGTGTTTCTCGAATCCGGCAGACGCTGCTCCAAATGGTGCAGCACGCGCCCGCCCGTGACCATGCCACTCGCCGAAACAATCACGCATGGGGAGGCCACATCGTTGATTTTCTTCGAATCTTCCACAGAGCGCGCGAAGTGCACCTCGTGCATATTCAATGGATCGCGACCGCCCGTTTCTTCCTCCTTCATGAATTCGGGGTTGTGGTCCTCATGGTGCCGCACGTAAAAATCCGTCACGCTGATTGCCATCGGGCTGTCCACATAGACAGGCAACTGCGGAATCCGCTGCTGGTCTTCGAGCAACCGCAGGTAGTACATGACAAACTGGGTCCGGTCCACCGCGAACGCCGGAATCACTACTGCACCTCCGCGCTTCGCCGTCCGCCCGATTACGTCAGCCAGCTCATCTGCCACCGAACCTGCCGGATGATCGCGATCGCCGTAAGTGGACTCGCAGAGCAGATAATCCGCGCGCGTCGGCGCTTCTGGATCTTTGAGGATCGGCTGGTTGTAGCGGCCCAGGTCGCCTGAAAAAACGATCAGCGTCTGCTTGCCGTTTTCAGTGATGGTCAGCTCCAGCCACGACGAGCCCAGGATGTGTCCCGCATCGTGTGGCATTACGGAAAACTCCGGGCTGATCGTAAAGGAGGCGGCTCGCGGGATCTCGTACAATTGCTTGAGCGCCGCCTCCGCATTTTCCACAGTGTAGAGCGGCAGTGGCGGCTTGTGCTTGCTGTACCCCTTCTTCGCGATGTACTGCGCATCCTCTTCCTGGAGATGCGCAGAGTCTGGCAGCAGGAGCCCGCACAATTCTATCGTGGCCGCATTCGCATAAATCGGACCGCAGAATCCATTGCGCACGATTCGTGGAATGTACCCGGTGTGATCAATGTGCGCGTGCGTCAGCAGGATCCAGTCGATGGTGGCCGGTTCCACCAGCAGATTTTGCCAGTTTCGCTGTTCGAGCTCGTTCGACCCTTCAAACAGCCCGCAATCCACCAGCAGCCGCTTGCCGCCCGCCTCCACCAGATACTTCGATCCTGTTACTGTGCCTGCTGCGCCAAGAAAAGTAATTTTTGCCATGGGGGCGTCATTGTAAATCGAATCGACCCAGATTCCTGCGCCGTTTCTCGCGCCCATGGTTTCAGCATTCTACGGCTTGACCCGCGTGCCCTCCTGTCTTACGCTCTCGCATTCCATGACAGCCAATGAAGAACACTGGTTGATGCGGGGGACCATGAAAATCGTCGCGGGAATATTCTTAACGCTTTTTCTTGCGGCTGCAGTCCAGGCACAGGACCTGCCCTCCACTTCGCTCACGCGCGGCACCTGGGAACTCGGAGCATTTGCTGGCGGCGGCACGGGCCTCGGCAAATCCGACAACACGCAATTTTTCTTCGCAGGTGGACGCGCCGGCCGTATCTTCACGGGCGAACACCTCTCCGGATGGGCGCGCGGAAATTTCGAATGGGCCGTGGACATCATGCCCGCCTACATCGTCTTTCCGCCGCTCAACGCTGTCTACGGAGGCAGCTTCAAGCCCGTCATTTGGCAATGGAATTTCACCGGCGCGAAAAAGATCGCTCCCTACGTCGCCGTCCATGGCGGCGTGGTTTTCAGCCGCAGCAATATTCCTCCGGGCGATACTTCCACCGTAAATTTCACTTCGCAGGGCGTTTTCGGCGCGCACATCTTCACGCGCCAGAGCCGCGCCGTTCAACTCGAAGCTGCCTTCGGCCACCTCTCGAGCGCGAGCCTCGGCAATCACAACCCCGGCTACAACGCGTTTTTCACCTTTTCCATTGGCTACACCTGGTACAAGACCAGAAAGTGATCGCGCGGCGCACGACAGTCGTTCTGAACCCTCGCCGCGGGAGCAAACACACATGAAAAAGCAATCGCTGTGGTCGTTTGTGGCTGTTCTTATTCTTGCGGGATGCTCAGCGCGTGCAGAAAAACCAGCGGCCGCCACCTGGACGCTCACGAGGGAAGCGGAGGCAGTCGTCCCCGATGCCAAGCTCCGCGATCAAATTTTCCGCGCGCTCGACGACGCCGAAAATGCCGGAACCAGTCCCACCATTTCTCATTTCAAAGTTCGCGCCGCGACAATCATCGAGAAGGACGGGCAGGAGCACGTTGTCCTCGGCGGCAACACCGAATACGAAATCCCCGAAGCGATCCATGGCGAGTCTTCGCTGCTGAACCACGTGACAGCGTTGTATGGCGCAGAGACCACTCGCGAAGCCGTCCGGTTCGTTGCCTTCTACACTCAGACCTGCGGGGGGAGTGGAAGTTGCGGCGATTGCCGCGACTACCAGATTGCGGCAACCGATTACGAGCATCTCCTCATCGCCTGCGGGCAGGCTTCCGACCACACGGTGCGCGTCCATCGCTTCATGGACCAGCTCGTCTGCGAGAAGAATTTCCCGGAGGTTGAGGCCGCAAAAATTCCGGTGACTGCGCCGGAGCTCGCGCGCCTAGTGAAATCCGCGCAAGAAGCGCGGCTCGGCGGCGTCACTCTTTTCACCTCCGAACGGCACACGGGCGCGGCAGGACTGTCGCTTTCAGGCAAGACCTATCGAGCGGCTGGAGCGGACGACGCGGCATTCCACTACCGCTATCCCATCGGTGGATTGCTGCAACAGGCCCAGACCGAGCGCGATTATTTCCTGCGCATAATTGTTGTCGCGGGGGAACCCGGCAAGTGGCCGGTGATTAACTATCGCGACCGGCAGTATGGGTTCGAAGCCAGCAGCTTCAATCACAGCGCGGGAAAGCCGCCAATCACCTTGATCCTCACAAACGGGGAAGGGAAGTACCGCATGACGACATTCGAAGACGCGCTCCCCTATCCGTTCAGCATCGCGAGGTTCAAGCCGGAAGCCATCACCGACTTCTTGAAGGCTCACCCACCAGCAAAATGATTGCCCCTTCGTTTTTTCAATGCAGGCAGCACGAGCATGGGGAATGCGTCGACGAGATCCATGCTGCGTGCGTGTGTATTTCGGACTAGTGGTACTAGCCCGGCATGAATATGCGTTTGCCTCAGCGAATCACGTTTCGCGGAGTTTTCCTCAGCTTTCACGGGTGTACCTCTTGACTTCGTTTTGATACGCGGATAAGAGTTCGCTCAGCGATTCCCAGCAACAGGTGTGCAACGCCAGTGGTCCGTGTTTTTCACAATGCCAATGGGGGAATTTACTCAAGGAGGGGTTAATGTTTGGACGTGGTGCAACAAAGCAGCTTCGACCCTGGATTCGGGCAGGAGTCCTCTGGACCGTTGTTCTTGCGTTCTTGATTCAGGTAACTCCAACAGGAATAAAAGCGGATGACAATGATAACGGAAGCTTCCGTCATGTGTTTGTGATCATGATGGAGAACACCGGCTCCGCCGCGTTGATCGGCAACCCTAACGCGCCCTTCACCAACTATCTGATCGCGACAGCCGGCTACGCTTCAAGCTACTTTGGCGTCGCGCATCCCAGCCAGCCGAATTACATCGCCGCTACTTCCGGCGCAACCAACGGCGTCCCCGACGACAATGACATCACCATCAACGTTCCAAACATCGTCGATCAACTGGAAGCACACAATAAGACCTGGAAGGGATACATGCAGTCTTTCTCCCTCTGCAACGGGAATGTGCTCGCCCACGCCTGTGGAAACCAACTCTACGAACGCAAGCACAATCCTTTCGTTTCTTACCAGGACGTGCAGTCAAGTCCCGCGCGGCTGGATAACATCGTTGATTTCAGCCAATTCGCCACCGACCTAGCCAACAACACGGTGCCTGATTATTCCTGGATCAGCCCCGATCAGTGCAACGACATGCACGGTCGTGGAGGCGGCGGACCTACCGATCCTTGCGATTTCTCACAGGTCCAATCGCTCATCGCAACCGGCGACTTGTTCCTTTCCCGGACGGTCGCGGCAATCGTGAATTCGCCCACATGGACCGGAAATTCGGTGATCTTCATCACTTGGGACGAAAGCGATTTCACCGGCTCCGGGCCATTCGGGTTCGGCGATACGAGCGGCTGTTGTGATGCCAATCCGGGTGGCGGACATGTGCTGGGGCTCGTCGTCTCACGCAAGGTGCAACAGGCCCGAGCGTCCAATGACCCTTTCAACCACATTTCCATGCTCGCGACTATCCAGGACAGTTGGCACCTCGGCTGTCTTGCTTCCACTTGCGACAAGAAAAATGTGAAGCCAATGAACGACCTGATTGAGGGAAAAGACTAGCCAGGGCGCCGGATTCCCAAGCGAAGCCAGCTCTCTAGCGATAAATCATTTCGAAATCTCCCCCGTTTCCCGGCCAGAATTATCGTTCCGGCACCGGGGGAGATTCGTTTATGCCAACGCAAGTACATCGGATGTTTGACGCTGCGACTCTCGAGGTGCTATAAAAGTTCAGTGCAGTTCCTGCATTCCGTGGGGCCGTAGCGCAGTTGGGAGCGCGCCTCGATGGCATCGAGGAGGTCGCGGGTTCGAACCCCGCCGGCTCCACCATTTTCAAAGTCAACATCCCCCTGCAAATCGTTCGACAATCAAAATTCGATGATTCGATCTCTGGACGCCAACTGACTCAAAACAAGCGACTTGCATGGGTTGCTTCTGGCCGGCTTCGTAGTACTTCCGGTGGATATGTCATCACGAAATATCTGCTATCCTTGCAACATTGGGGCGCCATTCGGTGTCTAAGTTTACAGGGACACGCCCCGCAGGTTTGACGACGAGGAGACGCGGCGCAACGCATGTCCGACCTTGCACAATCATTGCCGTGGGGACGCGATGAAGCCGAGTTGGTGACCGAGCTTCAAGCGGGATCCGACGCGGCTTTCGACTGGCTCGTCACCTACTATCACGCGGGTGTGTTCAATCTCGTTTACGGCATTCTCTCGGACCCTGCTGATGCGGCCGACGTGACCCAGGAAGTTTTTCTGCGAGCTTTTCGCGGCATCCGCGGATTCCGCCGCGGCAGTTCGCTGAAGACCTGGCTGTACCGCATCTCCGTGCGCCAGGCGCTGAACCATCGCCGCTGGTTCTGGCGGCACCATCGGCAGCAGATTTCGATCGACGCCGAAGAAGAAGGGAAGAATTCTACGAACGAATTGCAGGACGCGGAAGCGACGCCACTGGAGCAGTACGAGGCACACGAAACGCAGGCCCGGGTGCGGCGGGGTTTGGCACAAGTGCCGCCCATTTTCCGTAGCGCCGTAATCATGAGAGATCTAGAAGGTCTCTCATACGAAGAGGTAGCAGAAGTGCTCGAAGTTTCCGTTGGGACAGTGAAGTCGCGAATCTTGCGCGGGCGCCGCCTGCTCAAGGAAGTTTTAGAGCCTTTGCTCCACGCGACCGAACCAATCACAATCTCAGAGCCGCCCATGCAATCGGCTGAGCCCGCGCCGCGCCGCCACGCGTTCACTCGCCATGCTTCTCACGCGCCGATGCTGACAAACAACTCCACCCACGAATCCGCGAAAGCGCAAGGAGGCCGGCGATGAATTGCCGTCAAGCGGAGCGCCGCCTGCCCGGTTATCTCGATGGTGCCATCAGCACGCGGGATCATGCCCTCTTGCGTGCACATCTTTCCTCCTGCGATGCCTGCCGCCACCAACTCGACGACTACCGTCGGCTGTCTTCTCATCTCGCGCAGGTTGAGGTGGTCGCAGCCCCGCTGGATCTGGCGTGGCGGATTCGCGCGCAGGCTTCACGGGTCGCCCCGCCCTGGGACCATGTGCGGCGCCTTTGGGCTCGCGCTGTCCTCGTCTTTGAAAATATCCTCGAGCCGCTGGCCGTCCCGGCCACGGGCGGGATTCTTACGGCTCTCGCTGCCTTCATCCTTTTGGTGCACAGTGTGATCGTTGGCATGCCGCTAGGAGGGATTGTGCCCAACGACCCGCCGCTGAACACGATTCAGCCCGCGCGTCTCGAGAGCCTCGCGCCGTTTCCGGTTTCCGGCGCCTTCACCCGCGAGGGTCGTCCGGATTCCGGAGTGCTGCTGGTCGAAGCGACGCTTAATTCGCAAGGCCAGGTGGTCTATTACAAGGTCGTCTCCGGCGCCAGCAGTCCTCTCGTTGAACGCCAGTTGGATCAGGTACTGCTCTTCTCCCGTTTCCGGCCGCAATTCAGTTTTGGGCGCCCGACGGACGGAGGGCGCGTAATGATCAGTTTCAGTGAGGTT
Organism: Candidatus Acidiferrales bacterium; assembly: GCA_050746945.1. GTDB lineage: Bacteria > Acidobacteriota > Terriglobia > Acidiferrales > UBA7541 > Palsa-295. The sequence continues at coordinate 90,697 of JBOGMZ010000014.1, forward strand.
CACGTCCGGGGCTAACTCTTCGGCGGGCAGGTGTCCGGCTTCGACTTCGCTGCATGTGAAACTCCCGCTGCCTTGACTCTGCCAGAGACGCCCGTTAAAGTCGGTGAGCACGCGCCAATCGGATGGGGGAAGCGCGTGGGGCGGCACGTTCCGCCCGGCGGCTGAATGCGTCCCGAAGGGCCTCAGGAACACCCCGAGTCCAAACAACGAGTTCCGATTTTGAATTCAACAATGTTCGGGAGTTTGCTCATTCGAAAACTTGTGACCACCTCTCTCTCCCGCGCAGTCGTTGCCGCATCGTACCTGTTCCTTGTTCCCCTCGCCGCACACGCGCAGGCCCAACAAACACCTCTAATTAACTACAGCGGAATCACTGTGGAGGCCAGCCCCCAGATATTTGCCACCATGTGTGCACTCGATGCCGCCGCGTATGCCGCGGACGAAAGCACCCTGGCGGAGTTGCCCTCCCGCCTCATGCTGCGCGAGGATCTCCTGAAAATGCAGGGCCCCGCGACGGAAGCGCTGCGCCAGTTCTACCGCGACCACGCTCTCGCGGATCCGGGTGCGACGCTTTCGCGCTACATCGCTTTTGCCCTGCTCGCCGGTCCGGCGCCGCAATTTCACCTTCAGGTGAAACGCGATCTGCTCCCGCCGGATGTTCTCGCGCTCGACGGTTTCCAGCAAATTCTCGTCAATTTTTATCTCGAAGCCCAACTGGAAACTCGCTGGACCAAAATCGAGCCGGAGTACGCTCGCGCCGCTGCGCGGTATCAATCCCCGGTGCGCCACATCGTGACGCTCACCAACGCTTATCTGCGCGAATTATTGAAGCCGCGACAGAGCCGGACGTTCACCGTGTACGTCGAACCTCTCGTGGGCAATCGAAGCAATTTCCGCAACAACGGCGACCATTACGCCATTGTGGTCGGCACAGGTTTGCAATTTCCAGTCGACGAAATCCAGCACGCCTATCTTCATTTCATGCTGGACCCGCTGCCGCTGCGATACCGCAAGGAAGTGCTCACAAAAAGCGCGCTCTTGAATTCGGCTGCGCGCGCGCCGCGCCTCCCCGTCGAATATCGAACTGATTTTCTGGCTTTTGCTGATGAATGCCTCATCAAGGCCGTCGAGCTTCGCCTCCGCCACCTCTCTCCCGCTCTACTCGATTCGGCGATGTCCGACGCCGATCAGAACGGTTTCGTCCTCGTCCGCCCTCTGGTCAGCCAATTGCAGAAATTCGAAAAAGCGGAGCCCGCGATGTCGTATTATTTCCCAGACCTGATTGCGGGAATCGACGTCGCTGCCGAGCAGAAGCGGCTGAAGAACGTCCGGTTTGCTGCTGCGAAACCCGCTGCCGAGCCGATTCGTGAAAGCTCGGCTTCGAAGCCCCAATCCTCGGAATTGGAAAGCTGGTTGGCGGAAGGGAATCACGAAATCGCCGTCAAGGATGCCGGGGCGGCAGCGGCTACATTCGAAAAGATTCTCGCGAAATATCCGGACGACCCGCGCGCCGTCTATGGTATGGCGATCGCCTCGGTTCTGAGCGGCGATGCCGACCGCGCCCGGGAGTTGTTTGAAAAGCTGGTGTCCGCGCTTTCTCCGCCGCTAAAATCGGAGGACGCTGCGAGCCCCGCCATTCTGGCTTGGTCGCATATTTATCTTGCCCGGATCAACGATTTGCAAGGCGAGCGCGATCTTGCTTTGGTCGAGTATCATGCCGCGCTGGCAGTGGATGGCGCACCGGAGGCGGCGCGCGTGGCAGCCCAGCGCGGCCTGGAGCAGGTGTACAATCCGCGCGCGCATGAAAACGGTGACAAGGAAAACAGTAATGCGAACGGACCACAAAAACCCTGAGACCGCTTTCGGTTGCGCGTTCGGGGACATCCTACTAAGGAAGGTGAGGCAGATGAACGTACGATCAATCCGCAACGGAATCCGGATCATGGGGATTCTACTCGCTGGCAGCCTGGCGCTGGCTCCCGCATCGCTGGCGCAGCAGCAACAGCAGCAACCGCCGCCCAAAGCCGACTCCCAGGCCAAGCAGGCGCCGCCGGCGCCAGCGAAGGCTCCTGACACACCCAGCGTGGACCCCGAGGAGCAGGCTGCCTACAAGGCCTTTTTCGACACCAAGCCTGACGCTGCAGACCAAGTCATCATGCTGGGCGAGCAGTTCCTGCAAAAGTATCCCAGCAGCCGGTACTCCCAATCCGTGTATTCGAAGTTGGTCGCGGCCTACTATGAAAAACAAGACATGAACAAGATGTACGCCGCCGCCGACAAGGACCTCGCACTGAATTCGAAGGACGTTCAGGTGCTCGTCCTCGTCGGCTGGGTGATTCCCCATTTCTACGACCCCAACGATATGGATGCTGACCGGCGGCTCGACAAAGCGGAAAAATATGAGAAGGAGGCACTGGCGGAACTCACCGTAATGCCGAAGCCTGAGGCCAGCACCGATGAACAATTCGCCAAGGCGAAAGCACTTGCGGAATCTCAGGCACATAGTGCTCTTGGCCTCATCTATTTCCGGAGGCAGGATTTCGCCAACTCCGTCAGTGAAATGCAACAATCGGTGAAGGGGCAGGCCAGTCCGGATCCGGTCGACATGTATGTGATGGGCATCGGCCAATTCCAGTTGAAACACTATAGCGACGCGGCGGATTCCTTCTCGAAGTGTGCGCAGACGCCCGGCGCCATGCAGGACCGCTGCAAATCAAAGGGAGCCGACGCGAAGAAACTCGCGGCAGCTCAGCCCAAGCCGTAATCGAGGCGATCGCTCAATGACCGAGGAAGAACGCGCGGACCTGGAGGCGATCCTCGGTCACCGCTTCGAACATGCGGAACGGCTTGAGCGAGCGCTCACTCATCGTTCGCACCGGCAAAACAACAATGGGACGGACAATGAGCGGCTCGAATTTCTCGGCGATCGCGTCCTCGGCCTCGTCGCCAGCGAACGTCTTTGCCGCAGCTTTCCGGACTGGGATTCGGGCAAATTGTCGAAAGGCCTTGCGCGATTGGTGAGTGCTTCTTCCATCCACGCCGCCGCGAAGCGCCTAAAGCTCGGCAACCATCTGCGTCTGGGACCGGGCGAAGAGAAGACCGGCGGCCGCGAAAAAAAGCGGCTGCTTGCGGATGCATTCGAGGCGGTTGTAGGCGCAATTTATCTCGACGCCGGTCTTACCGCCGCCGGCTCATTCCTCGAGCGCACGCTTCTCACCCCTGCGCTCGAGGGGCACGCCGAAGGACTCGAGCGCCCGGATCATAAATCCGCTCTCCAGGAATGGCTGCAGCGGCGCGGCCTTGGCCCGGCCGAATACCGCCTCCACAACGAGACGGGTCCAGATCATCAGAAAACTTTTGAAGTGGAAGTCTGGCTCGCCCAGCAATTGCTTGCTGGCTCAGCGGGTCGCAGCAAGAAAGAGGCTGAACAGGCTGCGGCCCGCATGGCGCTCGAAGCCCTCGAAGCCAGCCGTCCCACCTCCTGAAGGGAGCTCATGGAGTCAGACTCAACAGTCACTGCCGCTGACGCGCCGTCCGTCCCGGTCCGCGGGGGCAACGAAACCCGCAAGAGCACGTTGGCGGAATATTTCGAATCACTTCTTGTCACCGTCTTACTTGCCCTATTCGGCACCACCTTCATCGTCCAGGCCTTCAAAATTCCCTCCCAATCCATGGAGCCGACTCTGCTGGTGGGTGATCATCTGCTCGTCAACAAATTCATATTCGAGGGCCGCGGCGCATGGTACGAAAAAATCCTGCCGTACCGCTCCGTCCGTCGCCGAGACGTCATCGTCTTCAAGTTCCCCTTCGATGACCATCCGCATTACGTGAAGCGTGTCATCGGTCTGCCGGGCGACCGCATCCGCATCGTGCACCAGCAGGTTTATGTGAACGGCGTCGCGCTCTCCGAGCCCTACGTCGTCCACGATCCGGCAGGGCAGGATTCTTTCGGCGATGATTTTCCCCCTGCCGATCCCTATTTCATTGAAGTGGGTCTTCGTCCCGAATGGGCCGAATCAATCATGCACCACGTGCGCCAAGGAGAACTCATAGTCCCATCGAACCACTATTTCGTCATGGGCGACAATCGTGACCGCAGTTGGGACAGCCGCTATTGGGGTTTCGTGGACCGCAACGCCATCATGGGCCGCCCGATGATTGTCTACTGGTCGGTGCAGGCAACTTCCGGCGATTACAACGACCGCGGAGTTGCGGGCGCCCTCCGCGGCATCGCCGAAACCTTGCTCCATCTCCCCAGCCGCACCCGCTGGCAACGCATGTTTCGCGAAGTCCACTAGCTTGTAACTGAGCGATATTCTCGCTTGGCGCGCGTCCCGCTAATGCCCGGCGCCATGCCCCGGCACCACAATAATATACGCATCCGGCTGCCCGTCTCTGATCACGTGCGGCATGTTCGCCGCCGCTGGTGGAGAGCCGATGTCCTTGCTGGTCGCATACGGATCGTAAAACATCAAATGCGGAGGAACATGGGCCATCACATTCTTGGACTCAATATAGATGTAAACGGAGTCCGACATCATGTAAACAATCCCCGGCTTTCGCGGAGCGCTGAATTTTCCGGACTTGTAACCCGACTCAATCGCCGCGTTAATTTCGTCCTCGCTTTTTCCCTGCGCGCGCATCTCCTCAGCGAGGAATCTGGTCGGTAGCGTCGTCGCGGTCCCCTCCGCGTCGAAGCAAGTTGGCTCCGAATTCAGCGGAGCCTGCCGGTCCACGAAACAAGTAAATCCATTCGTGCCCTCGCGCACTTTCACGTATCCCGTCCGATCGAGCACGTGCACGGTCGCTTTGCCTGAAATCTCCGCTGGAGCGGCGCTCTCCGCAAGTTTAATTTTATCTTCGCGCGACAATGAGAAGTCATAGACCGGTTTTGGCCGCTCAGCCTGTCCGAATGCTGCCATGTTCGTCCCCAGTAGAAGCCCTGCCAGAAATACTTTGCGCACGGATCTCCTCCCACGCGAGACTCTGCCACTGCTTCCGATCTCGCCCTCGTCAGCGATAGACGCCATGAATCTCGTTCTGTTAGCCATGCCCCTCGAGGGAGCGCAAAATGTCTCAGAAGGTGATTCAACAAGCCTCTTGCGAAAATCGGAACCGATGCTTACGCTCGTTGGGTTGAGCCCGTCATCGGGGCGCAACTAGTACGGACGAAATGAGGCGTTAGATTGGCGAATGCTGTTTCAGATTCGGTGATGCGCGCTGAGCCGATGCCATCGGCCGCTGTGCGCCGGTCCGCCTGGCGCCGTTGGCCGAAGCTGATTTTTTTGCTCGTGATGCTCGTCTGGCTTGCGAACATCGCAGTTTCCCTGTCCATCCGCCATAGCCGCCTGCAACGAAAAATCACCGCGCGTCTGGAATCCGCCTTTGGCCGCCCCGTCGAAGTCGGCCGCTACGAATTCAGCCTGTGGGGCTGGCCCACGCTCGAAGCGCAATCTATCACCGTTGGCGATGATCCGCGTTTCGGCCACGAATATTTTCTGCGCGCCGAATCGCTTACCATGCAACTTCGCTGGCGAAGCCTTCTCCACGGCCGGTTGGAATTCGGCACGTTTTCACTCGTCCAGCCGAGTCTTAATCTCGTGCGCAATGCCGATGGGGATTGGAATCTCGCCGAGTGGCTCCCGCGCCCCACCGTTCCGCCAGGGATCGCCCCGGTAGGTCCGCAGCGTCCTCCGTCTCCTCCGCTGCGTTTCACGCGCATCGAAGTGGACTCCGGCCGAATCAATTTCAAGCGCGGCGACGAGAAATTGCCTTTCGCGTTTGTCGGCGTGAAGGGCTATCTCAAGCCGGAAACCCCCGGCCGCTGGCAACTGGACCTGGAAGCGACGCCCATGCGCGCGGCAGTGATCTCGCAGCAAGCCGGCACGCTCCATCTCAGCGGCCATGTCGGAGGCACTTCTTCCCGGCTGCGTCCTGCAGTCCTCGATTTATCCTGGACGCACGCATCTCTTTCCGACGTGCTGCGGCTCGCACGCAATTCCGACTATGGCGTACGCGGCTCGCTCACCCTCCTGCTCCACGCGCAGACGGACGCCGAAACCTGGCTGCTCCAGGGCCGCGCCGAACTTCGTCAAATTCACCGCTGGGATCTTTCCCTGCGCCCCGATGATCCCGCCGTGAATCTCAACGTCAAGACACGCTGGAATCCCGTCAATCCCCGTATTCAGATCGACGAGGCCACCCTCGAAGCTCCGCATTCCAACGCCTCCGGCCGCGCTGAAATCTCCTGGGAACATCCGTACGCCTCCGGAACGGAGCAGCCTTCGCCCATCGCCGTTGACGTGCGTTCCGCCGCGCTTGACCTCAGCGACCTGCTCGCCTGGATCCGCGCGTTCCACGCCGGGGTCGCCGACGATATTTCGCTGCACGGATTCGCAAGAGTCTCCGGCTCGCTCCGCGGTTGGCCGTCGCGGATCGGAGCAGGTACGCTCGCGATCGAGAGTGCCGAGTTGTCCAGCCAGCGTTTGCGGGTCCCGTTGCGCCTCGGCCCCGTCAGAATTCATTATGACGAGCGCGGAATCTCGTTCACCCATGCCGCCTTGTTTCTTGGAGCAGAGGGCGGCCCGCTTGGCGGTTACGTCCTCGCTGATGGTGGAAACTCCGAGCAATCTTCGAAGGGTGCTTCCAACCTTCGAGTCTCCGGGCACATCAATCAGATTCGTGATGTTGTTGCCACTGCCGGTGCCCTCGGATGGAATATTTCTCGCGGGTGGGACGTCTCGGGATCGGCCGCATTCGAATGCGTCTGGCTCGGCAGCCGCTATCCCTGGTTGGCTGAACCTTACGTCACGCTGCTGTGGGGAGGGGATGGGTCCGGGGGCGCGCTCGCCGCGCCGTTCCTCAATTTGCCTGCCGAACATATTCGCGCCACTGTCGATTCTCGACGGGGCGGGCAAGGCTTCGATCTTCGCTCCGCGGAAGCATTTGGCGCGCATTGGAAGGGCAGCGTGAGTCACCCCTCCGGCGCTGGCGGTTGGCTGTTCTCCTTGAACGCGGACCATCTGGTCGCTGCCGACCTCGATCGCTGGCTCAATCCGCGCTGGCGCGAGAGCTTTCTCGATCGGATGCTCCCATTTTTGAATTCTTCATCCCCCGTGAACGCCGCCCCGGAAAATCTACGCGCCAGCGGAAAATTGTCCGTGGATCAATTCGCGCTCGCCCCCTACGTCCTGCATCGCTTGCAGAGTGACGTTAGACTCGCAGGCCGCCGCATCGACTTCACAAGTGTGAAAGCGCAATTCTACGGCGGAGAACTGGATGGCTCGCTCGATTCGGATTTGGCATCGCCCCCGGCATACCGCGTGCTCCTTAATTTCTCTCGCGTGGATTTGGCCGCCTTCACAGCCGCCTCGCCGAATCTTGCTGATCTCTTTGCCGGTGCAGCCACTGGACAAATCGCACTGCACACGCGAGGCGCCAATCGTGCTGATCTCCTCGCGTCGTTCGATTGCCAGGGTGCCGCCCGTGTCAATAACCCGGAGATCCGTAGCACCATCCTCCCGGAATCGTTGCGCGCCTCCGGTGGCCATCCTGGCAACTCCGCCTTTCGTGAGGCTTCGGCAGCGTTCACCTGCGCCAGTCAGAAGATTCAATTTCAAGAGTTGTCGCTCCTCGGGCCCAAGACGGAGTTGGACGGCTCCGGAACGGTCGATTTCAGCCGCAATCTCGACTTCCGCCTGGGTGTTTTTTCCGGCGCTGCCTCCGCACACGACGCCCGCGCCTCAAACGCGCCCATAGACGCCTTTCGAATCACGGGTCCGCTCGCTGCTCCCCAGATTTCTCGCGCAACTGCGCACGCGGCGCGCCCTTGAACTCGGCTTCTTTCCGCATGTCTTTCCTCGCGGGCGTCGGATCCGTTGCAACAATCACAATCACACTCGCCGGGCTTGTGTTCGCAGCCGCAGGCGACCAAGGCGTCCACCTCCTCCCAAAATTCGCTGCCGGTGAAACGCTGCGCTACCAAATCAACACGCGGCTCTCCACGACAGGAGCCACCGCCACTCCGATTGACAATCCCGAGGGTGCTTCGCTACTGAAGCAATCCGCGGACATGATCATCCGCATCGACATCCTCGATGTGCAACCTGCCGCCACCGGTACCGCCATGGGCCGCGTCCACCTTCGCGCGACTTACGAAAAATCCGACGCCACTTCCGAATCCGATGCCTACGATGCTGCAGCCGCCGCCGTCGCCGACCAGTACACTCGCCTCCGCGGCCGCTCGGTCGAGTTCACCATAGAGCCCGACGGAAAACTTTCAAACATCGCTGGCCTCGACGACATTCTCTCGAATCCCTCCACGGCCCAATCCGTCCGCTCCTGGATGACCGGGCTCTCCTCGGGCGCTGCATTCCCATCCAACGGAATCACCATCGGTCAAAAGTGGAGCAAAGAGCAGCCACTCACCGGCACTCCGCTCGACGGCCTGGTCTGGCACACCGAAGCCACTTACCTTCGCAACGAGTTTTGCAGCGCTTTCGCGCCACCGCCGCCAGAGAGCGCCGCGACTTCACGGAACCAGGGCGGCACCACCGCGCCGCTTACAGCAGATGAATCCTGCGCCGTAATTCTCACGCGCTTCGAAATCCTCCATCACGGCTCGAAGGACGACTCCACACCCGAGGACTACCGCCGCAACAGTCTCCGTACCTCCGGCACATGGACCGGCTCCGGACAAAGCCTCGACTCCATCTCACTCACGACCGGTTTTCTCATCAGCTCAACACAAACCAGCACGCAGGACATCAACTTCGAAGTCACCAGCGTCCGCTCCGGCTCTCGCATCACTTACAAAGGCCACGTCGAAAGCCAAACCGAAATCCGCCTCCTCCCGCAGGGATCGGCGCCGCCGCAGTCCTCGCCCCAATCCCGACCGCGCCCCTGATTCTTTAATTCAATAGTGAAAGATTGCCTTTTCGTCTAGGCCGCGATAATATGCAACCAGGAGGTTGCATATTATGGAGAGCCAGATTGTGAAGCGCATTGAACTCATAGCGCCTGTCTCCCGCGTTTGGCGCGCTCTCACGGACTACCGCGAATTCGGCGAGTGGTTTCGCGTAAAACTCGATGGCCCGTTTGTGCCCGGGCGAGTCACGCACGGCCAGGTTACCTACCCCGGCTACGAGCACCTTCGATGGGAAGCCGTCGTGCAAAAAATGGAGCCCGAGCGGCTGTTTTCCTTCACCTGGCATCCCTATGGCATCGATCCAAAAGTAGATTACTCGAAGGAGACGCCCACCCTCGTCGAATTCAGGCTGGAGAACACCGCGACCGGCACGCTGCTTACCCTCACCGAATCAGGGTTCGACAAAATCCCCAGCGATCGCCGCTTGGAAGCATTCCGGATGAACGACGGCGGCTGGACAGAACAGATGAAGAATATCGAGAGCTATGTCGCGCAGACGCCCTAGCAGCGGCGCGGCCAAACAGCAGGTGAATGCAAACGTCTTTGCCGCACTCGGCCACAAGGCGCGGTTGTCGCTGGTCGCCCAGCTTTCCAGCGGGCAGCCGCGCTCAATTTCTCAGCTCACGCAGGGCTCCCGGCTTACCCGCCAGGCGATCACCAAGCACCTTCGGGTCTTGGAGAGCGTAGAGATGGTGCATAGCGTCCGTGTCGGTCGCGAGAGTTTGTTCGAACTCGATCCCCATCCGATGGAACAACTCAGGCGTTACCTCGATCTCGTCTCTGAGCACTGGCATCAAGCGCTCTCCCGGCTGAAGTCGTTCGTCGAACGCTGAATGCTCGCGGCGAGCCAGTTCCCAGCATTCAACCCTCCACCCCCTGCGCTCGAGTATGGAAAGCATCCAGCGGGCTTACACTCATGGGGCCCAAGTTGACTTGCCTTTGAGCGTGGCCTATCATCGCGCGACTTGGCGGATATCCAGGGCCTGATCGGCCGCATAATTTCCCACTACAAAATCATAGAAAAACTCGGCGGCGGAGGCATGGGAGTGGTGTACGAGGCTGAGGACACCAGCCTTGGCCGCCATGTCGCCCTGAAGTTTCTGCCCGATGAACTGGCGCGCGACCCTTACGCCCTCGAACAATTTCAGCGCGAGGCCCGCGCTGCTTCCGCGCTGAATCATCCGAACATCTGCACCATTCACGAGATCGGCCAGGCGGACGGGCGATTCTTCATCGTCATGGAGCATCTCGAAGGCCAGACGCTCAAGCACCGCATTGCCGGCAAGCCCATGCCGATGGATATGTTGCTCGAAATTGGAGTGGAAGTAGCGGACGCGCTCGACGCAGCACACGAAAAGGGCATCATCCATCGCGATATCAAGCCCGCGAATATTTTCGTCACCCAGCGCGGCCACGCCAAGATTCTTGATTTCGGCCTCGCGAAGCAATCCCTCCGCGCTCCCGGCCAGTCGAGCGCATTCGCGACAAGAGGTGCAGCAGAGACAGTTGACGACGCGCACCTCACCAGTCCCGGCATGACTCTCGGCACTGTTGCATACATGTCGCCGGAGCAGGCGCGCGGCGAAGAGCTTGATGCACGCAGCGACCTCTTCAGTTTCGGCGCCGTGCTCTATGAAATGGCTACCGGCGCGCTCCCTTTCCGTGGCGACACCACCGCCGTAATCTTTAACTCCATTCTCGAAAAAGCGCCCGTACCTGCGGTGCGCCTCAACCCGGACATTCCCCCGCGTCTGGAAGAAGTGATCTCGAAGGCGCTCGAGAAAGACCGCCGCATGGGTTACCAGCATGCCGCCGAGTTGCGCACTGATCTCGCACGCCTGAAGCGCGACACGGACTCGAGCCGCATTTCCGCGGCGGTCATGTCCACGTCTTCATCCGGGGCAATTCGCGACGCCGCGTTCCGGCAGGCGCCCGCGAGCTCGCCTGCAGTTGCAGCCATGACGCTGCCAAGCGCAATCAGTGCCGCAGCAACTCCTGCGCCTCCATCAGCCGCGACGAGCGCTGCCTCAATTGCGCCGGTAGTCGTAGCGACGGCCAGCCGCCGATGGCAGAACATCGCGGCGGCGATCGTCGTGATCGCAATCCTGGCCGCTGGTGGATACTTCTACCTCCATCGCGCGCCGAAATTCACAGGAAAAGGCTCCATCGTCCTCGCCGATTTCACGAACACCACCGGCGACGCTGTCTTTGACGACGCACTCCGCCAGGGCCTCGCTGCTCAGCTTGCCCAGTCGCCCTTTCTGAACATTCTTTCGGACCAGCAAATCCACCAGCAACTCAAGTACATGGGCCAGCCTGCCACGGCGCGCCTGACGAATGACTTGGCGAGGCAGGTTTGCCAGCGCACGCAGAGCGCCGCCGTCCTCGACGGCTCCATCACCCAAATCGGCAGCACCTACAGCCTCATCCTCAATGCGATAAATTGCGCCTCCGGCGAAACGCTTGCCACCGCCTCCAGCCAAGCCACAGACAAAAATCAAGTCCTTGGCGCCCTGGGCAAAGTTGCAGAGGACATCCGTTGAAAACTCGGCGAATCCCTAGCTTCCATTCAGAAATACAACACGCCCATCGCACAGGCCACCACGTCTTCCCTCGAAGCGCTGAAGGCCTACAGCCTGGGAATGCAAGCGCGCAGGAGTAAGGGTGAAGACACCGCGGTGCCTTTTTTCAAGCAGGCGGTCACGCTCGACCCGAATTTCGCGATGGCGCTTGCGGTACTGGGGCAGGTGGAAACGAATCTGGGAGAACGAAGCGTTGGCACCGAATACACGAAGAAAGCTTACGATTTGCGGGAGCGGGCGAGCGAGCTTGAGAGGTTCTACATCGAGTCCCACTACCACGAGAATGTCACCGGTGATAGCGAGCAGGCCATCCAGGTTTACCAGCTTTGGACGCAGACCTATCCCCGCGACTCGATTCCGCACAACAACTTGGCAGTCGCTTACACTTTGCTGGGCCAGTGGGAAAAGTCCCTGCCTGAAGCCCGCGAGGCGCACCAGCTGAGGCCTGACGACAGCATCACCTGTTTTGTATTCGCTTCCGTGTATCTGGGAGTCGGGCGCCTGGATGAGGCCAAGGCCACGATTAATGACTGCATGGCGCGGAAAGTGGAAGCTCCCACGTTCCACCGCGTGCTTTACCAGGTGGCATTCTTGCAGAACGACTCGTCCGCCATGGCGCACGAACTTTCGGCTCTTTCCACCGGTTCGGAAGATATAGCTGCCTTCGCACCTCTACTCGCAGCGGGCTCGGAGGCATATTTCGGCCATCTCGAAAAGGCCCGGGGGTTGACCCAGAACGCCGTGGAAGTGTTTGAAAGAATGGGCACGAAAGAATTGGCTGCCACTGTGATGGCTGACCGGGCTTGGGCGGAAGCCGAGTTAGGCGATCCGGCGGCTGCCCGGAAAGACGCCGCCGCAGCGTTGGCCATTGAATCCTCGATCGGCATTAAAAGTGAAGCGGCTTACGCTTTTGCGCGCGCGGGAGAAGCGCCTCGCGCTGAATCACTTGCCGGCGAGGTGGCCAAGGAGCGCCCTTCCTATACTCTTGCGAATGTATATCTCCTTCCAACAATCCGCGCCGCCGTCGAGTTGAACCGCAACAATCCCAGCAAAGCGGTAGAAATCCTCCAGCCCGTCGTTCCTTACGACCTGGCACCATTGAGAGGGCTTCGGAGTGCGTACGAGCGCGGCCAGGCCTACTTGCTCTTGCACAAGGGCAACGAAGCCGCCGCAGAATTTCAGAAACTCTTGGACCATCCGGGAGTTGTGCTCAATTCCGTTCTTGGCGCGCTGTCGCATTTGCAGTTGGGCCGCGCTTACGCCCTCACGGGCGATGAGTCAAAAGCCCGCGCCGCCTATCAGGATTTCTTCGCACTCTGAAAAGACGCCGACCCCGGCATTCCCATCCTCAAGCAAGCTAAGGCCGAGTACGCCAAGCTGCAGTAAGTGTGGACTGAATCCTCAGACGTCCTGCGGTGGGATATTTCGAATTCGATTGCCGCCACTTCCCACCAGTCGCTCACGGATAACGGGATGCTCGCAAGCGATTCGCAGTGCTCACTGTGGGCAATCGCCTTGACTTCTGAATGTGTGGCTATAAGATAGCGGCGACTGACGCTGACAATCGATCAACATTCCCGTAATTCCCCAACATTGGGGCCCACATGGATCTTCTACGCATAGTGTTGGCACTCTCGTGGCTGCTGCCGATTCCAGCGGCTGCACCAGACGTGGGCACTGTCACCTACTTGGAAGGTTCACTGCGAATCATTCGCGGGACCGCAGTCCTTCAGGCGGTTGAAGGAACCCGCCTGAGGCACAGCGATATTGTTGAAACTTCCGACAAAGGGTTTGCCCAAGCGGAATTTGTCGGCGGTGGGGTTGTCGCACTCGGGCCCTCGACCCGTTTGTATGTCCTGTGGCAGGGCCCGGTCGGCAAGTCGGCTAAAGGCACCAGTGCAACGGAGTTGGTGCTCTTGAGCGGCTGGCTGAAGGGTCAGTCCGATTCCCATGTGGGCTCATACCGGTATCAGAGTCCCACGCTCGCCGCCACAACTGGAAATGGCACGGTCGTTATCCACAGCGTCGAAAATGGGTGTGACATCTTCGTCGAATCAGGCTCGGCCGCCATCGCTGAAGTGAGCCCCAACGGCAGCGTGGGTAAGCCAACAGCAGCGACTGCCGGCCAATATTACTCCCGGCGCCTGGGCAAGGGTCTGTCCGGCGCTTCGCATCCCAACGCTGCATTCGTTGACGCGATGCCACGCGCTTTCAGAGATGCTCTCCCATCTCTTCTCGCTCATTTTACTAGCAAGCCCGTCGAACCAAGGGTTCAGCATCTGGTGTCGTACGCGGAGATTCAGGCGTGGCTGACGATGCCCTCGGAATGGAGAAGGGGCTTCGTGGAACGGTTTGAGCCGCGGTTGAAGGACCCTGCATTCCGCAAGGAACTTGAGATTCACGCGGCCGAGTATCCGGAATGGGCGCCGATTTTGCATCCGGAGAAGCAGTGACAAGAGTGACCGTCACCTGACATGTCTAATTTTGAATTTGGGTTTCCGAGGACTTGAAAATGAAACTTCTGATGAAGATTAATTTGGTCTTGTGCATCGTGTTCGCCGTCGGTTTCGTCACCGCCGGCTACTTCTGCAATCGCCTGCTGCAGCAAAATGCCAAGGCAGAAATCATGGAGAACGCTCGAATCATGATGGAAGCCGCGATCGCCGTGCGCACCTACACGGCTACGCAAATCAAGCCGCTGCTGGAAACGCAGATTAAGTACAGCTTTCTGCCGCAAAGCGTCCCGGCCTATTCGGCAAACTCCTATTTCGGCCAGCTCCAAAAGAAATTCCCCGACTACTCCTACAAAGAGGCGACCTTGAACCCGACGAATCCCATCAATCGGGCCACCGACTGGGAAGCCGATCTGGTCGAGGAATTCCGCAAGTCACGCGACAAGAAAGAGATTATCGGCGAGCGCGACACTCCGAACGGCAGGCAACTCTATATTGCGCGTCCGATGACTGTTTCCAGCATGGCCTGTCTGTCCTGTCATGACACGCCGGAGGACGCTCCTCGGACGATGGTGGAGCGCTACGGTACCGCCAATGGATTTGGATGGAAGTTGAACGATGTCATTACGGCCCAGATTGTGTCCGTGCCTACGCAGGTTGCTCTCCAGCGCGCACACACCGTCTTTCGGACCTTCATGATTTCCCTCGCAACGGTGTTTGGAATCCTGCTTGTCGCCATCAATGCGCTTCTCATCTTCATGGTCATTCGTCCGGTAAACAAGTTATCTGGAATGGCCAGCAGCGTGAGCTTGGGGAATTCGGAGATTTGCGAGTTTCCTGCCACGGGTAAGGATGAAATTGCGGAGCTGTCGCACTCGTTCAATCGGATGGCAAGAAGCCTGGTCGAAGCCATGAAAATGCTCAGGGTTTGAACGCCATTGTTTCTTCGCGAGGGTACCCGAACGCGAAAAGCTTACAGAGCGAGGCCGGTAGCACTGCAATCGCTCGGTTACGAATCCGTGAAGCCTGCTTCCCGAAGAAACTTTGCCCGCTCCGTCTCGTCCTTTAGATGCTCCCCGAGAATCAGGTAGAGAGCGGGCAGGCTGTCGGCGCGTTTCATGGCCCGTTCGGTCAGGAGTTGGGAGAGGGGCCCAAGGTACCGTGCGAGCAATTCGCCTGCGCGACGAATGGAATCCGGCGTAAGCTCTTGTCCACTTAGTTTAGCCGATGGCCGCGACGCGCCCTTCGTCGTCGAAACCTCTTTCACCGGCTGGGCCGGTCCCGCGCCGCTCAAGAACTCGTCCTTTCGAGCAAGGAAGGCTTGACGATCTCTTGGTGATGTCAGCGTGGCGGCAAGGGTCTCGATCAATTCATTCTGATCCTTCGCTTTCACTGCAGCCCTTCGAACCACGATGCTCGCCATCGGACCGAGAACTGTGACGAGATACTTTTCGATCCTCCCCAACGCTTCTTGCTCCTTCTCTTTCTTGCGAAGATCAGAGTCCGAGTCCGAGGAGATGCGCGGGTAGGGAGCCTGGATTCTCATGGTGGTATCGCTGGTCGCCCCCGGGGCGATTCCTGCCAATTGCGTAGCGAGCGGGTCCGCTGATTCAGAGTCCGAGTCCATGAGGACGACGGGAGTCGCGTCGCGCATCACTCGTTGCAGTTCTGCGCGCATGTCCGCCGCATGTTGGAACCGCAGTTTGCGATCCTTCTCCAGCGCCCTGTTGATGATGTGTTCGAGTTCCGGCGGCAAATCCGGATTCAACCGCACCGGCGCAACCGGAGCCCGGTGGAGGATCGCGTCGGTGATCACGCCCGATGTTTCGCCACGAAATGGCAGCAAACCCGTGGCCATTTCATAAATCACCACCCCGAAACTGAAAAGATCCGTGCGCGGATCGAGATCCTTGCCGCGCACCTGCTCGGGAGACATGTAGGCAACCGTGCCCAGCGTCGTGCCGGGGCTAGTCAACGATTCGGGACCGACCGCCGCGGTCGCCAGCGTTGTATCGGCATCACTTCCCACGCTCCTGCGGGCGCCCATCGGCGTGAGCTTTGCCAGTCCGAAGTCCAGAATTTTTGTGTGGCCCCGCTTGGTCACGAATATGTTCGCCGGCTTGATATCACGATGCGTGATGCCTTCGGAATGGGCGGCGTCAAGACCCTCGGCAACTTCGATGGCGATTTCAAGCAAACGATCGAGCGGCAACGGCTTGGACATGATCATGTGCTTGAGCGTCTGACCATCCAGGAATTCCATGGCGATGAACGGCCGAGTTTGGTTTTGCCCAATTTCGTACACCGTGCAGATATTGGGATGATTCAGCGCCGAAGCGGCACGGGCCTCGCGACGGAAGCGTTCGAGCGCTTGAGGGTCGTTCGCGACCTCATCCGGAAGAAATTTCAATGCGACGAAGCGGCCGAGTTCGCTATCCTCCGCTTTGTACACAACGCCCATGCCACCGCCCCCTAGCTTTTCGAGGATGCAGTAGTGCGAGACAGTTTGCCCACTGAGCGGCTGGGATTCGGCCATTTGCGCACATCTTAGGTGTGCAACGAACCCGAAGTCAATGGGAGCCGTCGACAGGTGTGCGCCCAGCCATATCCGCTTTCCTGCTCAAATTTTGTTTCCCGGAAGTCTCCCTCGACGCTCTCTCTCGATTGACTTGTTTTCGGCTGCCACCTAAGATGTCTCGACCGTGGCGGAAACTCCATCCCTGGTTGGCCGGACCGTTTCGCACTACCGCATTGTCGAAAAACTCGGTGGCGGCGGCATGGGCGTTGTCTACAAGGCCGAAGACTCCAAGCTCAAGCGCCCGGTGGCGCTGAAATTCCTCCCGCAGGACTCCACCGCCGACCATGCCACGCTCGAACGCTTCCAACGCGAAGCGCAAGCCGCTTCCGCGCTCAATCATCCCAACATCTGCACCATCTACGACATTGACGAAGATTCGGGCGTGCCCTTCATCGCCATGGAATTGCTCAAGGGCGCCACGTTGAAACATCGCATCAGCGGCCAGCCCATGGCGCTCGATCTGCTCCTCGAAATCGGCATTGACGTGGCCGACGCGCTCGACGCCGCGCACACCGAAGGCATCGTCCATCGCGACATCAAGCCTGCAAATATTTTCGTCACCGAACGCGGCCAGGCAAAAGTCCTCGATTTCGGCCTCGCGAAGCTCATCACCAAAAATGTCGGTGAGACGGTCACAGCTGGCGGCCCTACCTTGGGCACGGACCAGAACTTGACCAGCCCCGGAACGGCCCTCGGTACCGTCGCCTACATGTCGCCGGAGCAGGTGCGCGGAGAAAAACTCGACGCGCGTTCCGATCTTTTTTCGTTTGGTTTGGTCCTCTATGAAATGGCCACGGGGCGTCAGGCATTCAATGGAAATACTTCCGGCGTGATTTTCGCTGCCATCCTCGAACGCGATCCAATCGCTCCCACGCGTGCGAATCCAGACCTCCTGCCGAAACTGGAAGAGATTATCGGCAAGGCGCTGGAGAAAGATCCGAAGTTGCGCTACCAGCATGCGTCGGACTTGCGCTCTGATTTGCAGCGGCTGAAGCGCGACACCGATACCGGCAGGTCCGGCTCATTCCGCGCGGCATCTGCGACCGCTCTGAGCGCAACGGGAATCGCTCCCGCCGTGACTCACGAATCCGGCAGCTCCGCTGTCTCGGTCGTGGCACACCAGCACAAGAGAAAGCTGATCGCGGGCGCTGTCGTCGTCCTGCTGCTCGTCGTCGGAGCTGTCTACGGGATCTATTCGCTTCTGCGAGGCAAAGTCGCCGCGATTCCATTCCAAAATTACACGATTACGAAAATCACCGACAACGGCAAGTCCATCCAGGCGGCGATTTCAGCCGACGGAAAATACATTCTGAGCGTCATCGCGGATGCCGGTAAACAAAGCCTCTGGCTACGGCATGTGGAGACCAACAGCGACACGCAGGTGATTCCGCCGGAGGTCACGCGTTATTCCGATCTCGCGTTTTCTCCCGACGGTGGCTACCTTTATTTCCGCCGCGAGGCCACCGGCGTGGGGAGCGTGCACGACTTTTATCGCTCTCCGGTGCTGGGCGGCACCCCCAAAATCGTCGCGCATGATGTGGACACAAACGTTACCTTCTCGCCCGACGGAAAGCGCATTGCCTATGGCCGCGCTAACGACCCTGAAGTCGGCAAGTGGCAGTTACTTACAGCCAATCCGGACGGCAGCGACGAAAGGATGATTGTCGGCGGACCTACTACATCCTTTCCCGGGTCTTTTCAATGGATGCCGGATGGGAAAAAGATCCTCGGAACCGTGATCCAGTCGGGCGACTCGCTGACGGGTCTACAGACATTCGATGTGGCTTCCGGTGAATCGAAGATCGTAGCCAAGTACAACGACATGATCCTGTTTGGAGCAATCCCGGCGGCGGATGCCGCAGGAGTTTTCGTCCGGCTGGCCCGTGTTGATGCGCTCGATTTTCATCAACAACTCGCGTACATTTCGCTTCCCAGCTCGAAAATGCACTCCATCACCAACGATATAAATAGCTACGAGGGCCTGAGCGTGTCCGCGGACAGCAAGACCATCGCCACCGTCCTTCACAAGGATACCCGGACCTTATTTCTTCTCCCGGGTTCGGGAAGCACTGGCACTCCTCCCAGCCCTGCTCTTGCTCAAGAAAGGGATTCCGAGTCTTTCGGCTGGAGCCCGACTGGCGATCTTTATCTGTCGGAGCCGGGCAAGCTTGTGCGAATTTCACCCGACGGCAGCAACCGGACCGTCATCCTCAATCAAGTTGCCATGGAGCCGGCCTCGTGCGGAAAGCCAGGCGTTGGGGCGCCGCAGTCGCGCCCGATCGTATTTGTCACTAGTCAACGCACAACTTCTGGGATCGTCGGGCGGAGTGTCTGGCGGGTAGATCCGGACGGCACAAATTTGAAGGAACTTTCCGACACCAGGGGCGACTTCGGTCCCAAGTGCTCGCCCGACGGGAAATGGGTGTATTACCACGATGGACCCGCGGATCGCTTCAGGCGAGTCTCGATTGATGGCGGGAAGCCGGAAGTAATCCCCGGAAGTGAGATTCCCGGCGGGATCATAGCGACCCTTTATTTTGACATTTCTCCCGACGGGAAGACACTGGTTTTCATCGCGACCATATCGCCACGCCCGGGTGCCGGCGGAGAAGCTAAACAAGAGATCGTATTGCTGGGGCTCGACGCCGGGCCGCAGCCCCCGAAGCGCATCCTTGATCCGAATCCGTTGATGTCAGGCCCTGCGCAGTTTTCCCCAGACGGCAAGTCCGTGGTGTACGCCATCCGCGAAAACGGCGTTCAGAATCTGTGGCTTCAACCGATTGACGGCCCGGGGCCCGGCGGTGGTGGCCGCCGCATTACGAATTTCGCCGCCGATGGTTTTGCCTGGTATGGATACTCCCCCGACGGGAAAACTCTCGTCGTGCTCCGCAACCACACCGAATCCGACATCGTTCTCCTCCGCGATTCCGGCCCCTCTCAGTAATCCCACTCACCCATCGCAGGCGGATAATTTGCTGTAGCCCCGTACCGGAATCATGGCAACGCTGTTGTCGTTTCCGAACGCCGGCATCCGGTCGCCGCATTTACCGGCCCACCGTGCGATTTCGGAAACGCTAATTACAGTTTGCACGTCCCACGACGCAACTGTATTTTAATGTCAGGCCCGGTTGCGGTGTCTCGACATTCGAGGTTAAATGTTGCATGGCCAGCCTAGCCGGTGCACCGATTTACGATTTCTCCGGAGCGAAGCGATGCGCCTCCTGAGCTCACCCCGTTGGACCCGATGCTTGCAACATCTCTGCATGCCTTTGGTTACTTCTGTGATGCTCGTCTCATTTCAAATATTGGCCCAGACCCATGCCTAAGGAAAGGAGCTTCCCGTGGATCACTCGACTTTTTATCGCACCATACAGATAGATGGGCTCTCCGTGTTCTATAGAGAGGCCGGCGCGAAAACTGCGCCACATCTCCTTCTACTGCACGGTTTTCCGACCTCTTCACACATGTTTCGTAATCTCATTCCCGCCCTGGCCGACCGCTATCACCTGGTCGCACCTGACCTCCCAGGCTTTGGATTTTCGGACGCGCCCGATCGCAATCGCTTCCGCTACACGTTCGAGAATCTCGCTAAGGTCATCGACGGCTTCACGCAGACGATCGGGCTCGGCCGCTTCGCCATCTACATCTTTGATTACGGAGCTCCGGTCGGCTTGCGCCTGGCATTGACGCATCCCGAGCGAATCACCGCCATCATTTCGCAGAACGGCAATGCCTATGTGGAGGGCCTCAGTGATGGCTGGAACCCCATACAGAAATATTGGAAGGAACCAAGCGTGGAAAATCGCGCGGCTCTCCGCCAGTTCCTCTCTCCTGAAGCGACCAAATGGCAGTACGTCCACGGCGTCACCGACGAAAGTCTGGTGGCCCCGGAGACTTACAAACTCGATTCCGCTCTTCTGGCTCGCCCCGGAATTGACGAAATCCAGCTCGATCTGTTCCTGGACTACGCAAGCAATGTCGCGCTCTACCCCAAGTTCCAGGAGTACTTTCGAACAAGAAAGCCGCCCCTTCTTGCTGTTTGGGGCAAGAACGACCCGTTCTTTCTCCCTCCGGGAGCTGAAGCTTTTAAGCGCGACAACCCTACCGCTGAGGTGCTGTTCTACGACACCGGTCATTTTGCGCTCGAAACACACGCACCGGAGATCGCCACCACAGTTGGCGACTTCCTCAAACGCAAGCTCACGTCACGCGCCAGCGCTGCGTAGTGTGCACTTGGATCAGGAGAGAATAATTCTTGCAAACTCGAAGGGTAGAGCAGCGACGACGGCGCCCCAAGCGCAAGCCGCTCCTGCGATCGGCCTCCCCCAAGTTCTCACTACTAGGCCCTGGCTCAGGCCGGTGGGAGCGCCGGAGAAGTCACCGACTTCGTGAAAGCACGCCAAGAATACACCGCGCTCATGAGCCGGCGCTGATGTTATAGGAGCTCATACATGACGGATTCTCGGAAAACAGTGATCGTGACCGGCGGCTCGCAAGGCATCGGCGCAGGTCTTGTGAATGCCTTTCTGGCTCGCGGCTACTACGTCGTGGCGAATTCACGGAACATTACTAAGTCGGGTGCGTTCGAGGCGTCAGAAAATCTCGCGTTGGTTGATGGAAATATCGCCGAACCTGCCACGGCGGCAAAGATCGCCGAAGCCGCCAAGAGCACATTCGGATCAATCGACGCGCTCGTCAATAATGCCGGCATATATTTCTCGAAGTCCTTCACGGATTACACGTTGGACGACCTGCGGGCCCTCGTTTCCGTCAACATCGAAGGGTTTCTCTTCATCAGTCAGCTCGCGATCAAACAGATGTTGGCTCAGAGGACGTGCGGAAGCATCGTCAATATCACGACGACGATGGTGGACCACCCGTTCGCCGGTGTGCATGCTTCGGTTGCGATGATCACGAAAGGCGGCCTACAGGCCGTCACGCGGAGCCTGGCGCTGGAATACGCGAAACAAGGCATCCGCGTCAACGCCGTCGCGCCAGGCATCGTGGACACGAATATGCACGAGAACGACTCAATGGACGCTCTCAGAAAGCTGCAACCGATGGGGCGGTTTTCCTCTGTGAAGGATATTGTGGACGCGATCCTCTATCTGACGGAAGCCGGTCAGGTCACCGGGGAGGTCCTGCACGTGGATGGTGGTGCACACATTGGCCAATGGTAGCCCGCGAAGGCTCTCGGCCTGTCAGCGCCGAGCAGCAGTTGAAAGAACCTGGCATCAAGCTCCCGGCGCCCTCTGCGCCGTTCGGCACCTACACAGAGGCAGTGCAGAGGGGCAATCTGCTTTTTCTGACTGGGATGCTTCCCACGGCAGGCCGCGAAGCGTAATTCATGGGGCGCGTCGGCGCGGAGCTCGATGTGGAAACCGGTCGGATGGCGGCTCGCCTTGGGGCGCACAGGTCGGCACCGCACCGAAGATCGTTCACGTTCCTGTTATTTGTCCTTGGGTATTTCGAGTCTCTGCAAGAGCAGGATTTTGGCGCGTTCTACCGCAGAATCGTTCACAACGAATAGCTGTAAACGCTCGGCCAGTGCCCACAGACAGTTTTCGAGTTCCATAATCCGCTGCCGGACTTCCGGCGCAAGCGATTGCGCGCGGATCACCGCGTCCAGTTCAATCTCACCCGGCTGCGATTCGACTTGCTGCACGACTTCGGCGGTTTCCCGGTCCGTGCGTGGCGTCGCTCTCGGTATGATTCCACGTGTGGGGTCGTTGCTCATTTATTTAACAGCTTAGCTCATTCTACATTTGGCGCACGGTCGAGATTCTTGGAATCATGAATCGCGAAGACAGTCACGAAATTTTATTTATGGATGGAGAGTTTAGCAGCTCGCGCTTTACCCTGCAAAGCACCCCGGCGCCCGGGTGCGTTTGCGAGTGCCGTTTCAAATTCCTTGGACGCTAGATCAGCATGATTCTTCTCCAGAAGCATGTAACCAAGTTGTTCGCGAGCCGGAAGAATCGGCCCTGGGGTTACTGGGAGTTTCTCCGTCGCGTCCTCTTCATCTGCTGACTTGCGCATCAAGGTCACGGCTTCCTCCGGTTTGCCGTCAGCTTCTGCACACCAGGCCATAACTTCGCGGACCAGAATCCCCGCCTGAGTGGCCCAATAGTCGCTACCTGTCGTGCGAAGCTGTTTTTGAATCTGCTCCAACCTGGCAATTTCCGTGTGTGCCTCGGTGGTGCGCCCGCTCCGAGCTAATCCCAGGCCCCGAGCCCAAACCCCAATTGCGACCACATGAGGCGGGGCGCCCGTTAAAGGAAGAATGTGGGCTGCGTCGTCCCATTGACCCCTTTCGACTGCGTAGCGAACCGGCATTGCAGTGGAGGCATACGCAATCTTGAAATCCGCGGAGTTCAGATTGGACATGCCTCTCAGTTGCTCAACGAGCTGAGCCGCTTCTGAATCGTGGCCACTTTGCAGGTAGGCATACACCAGATAATCCATGGCATGTAGCTCTTCCTCCGTGTCGCCCTGCTGATGCGCCGCTTCCCGTGCTGCAAGGTTGGAGGCGATAGAGTCTTCCCAAAGGCCGAGGCGCGTGAATATATGCGATGGCATATGCAACGCGTGCGGCGCTGAGGGAGCAATTTGTGAGTAGGCTCTTGCCGCCGCCAGGCCTCTTGGTGCGAGCTCCGCATTGTCACACGCATGGATGAGGTAGTGAGGGATTCCCGGATGCTGCGGGTATTTGCGATAAAGTGGCTCCAGCAAATCGGCCGCCTGCTTCTGGTTCGCATGCGTCTTGTCGGCAGGAGATGCGTTCGCCAGGAGCGCGAGCGCGTAAAACACCTGTGCTTCGACATCTTTCCTGTTCTCTGAAGCGAGCTCGCCCATCGCGTGCTCGTAGTTCAACGCGCGCTTGCCGTACGAAACGGTGGCAGCGTCGTTGTAGATCAAGAACAGCGCACGGATATATTCGTGCTCGCGTTGGTAGCCCGTCTCGAGCTGCTGCGCCCGCTGGATTTCCTGTAGCGCCCTCGGAATTGTCGTGGGCTCAATGGGTGGGTCCCAGAGCTGATGAAAATATGTCATGGCCATGCCCCAATGTGCCATCGCACACTGTGAATCCTGCTCTCCCACACCGCGGAATGCATTCTCGGCGGCGGCGTAGGCAAACGAGTGTAGCAGCGCGACGCCTCGGTCGAATTGGTGCTGAACTTTCGGCAGGCAGGAAATTGGAAAAGACACCGCGCCCAGTTTTTCAGGTGCGCCATGCCTGTGGGTATCTTGTGCATCTGAAGATGAGGGGAGAACGAGCAGAAGGGTTAGGCAGATTCGCAGTAAATGGTGCAACCGAGCCTCCCGAGGGGGTTAGCAATCTTACGATGCGCGAATATTAGCCTGAAGCGAAGGAAAATTCCTGGCACCCCAGCAAATTGCTTCTTCGGCTGACGGGTGCTAAAAGACTCTCGAACTTTTGAGGCAGAAGTCGTTTTCTAGCCAAAGCTGGCCAGAGCTTGACCCTCGTCTTCATAGTTGGGGATCACATCCATCAAGTGGAGAGTCTCCAATACCAGCTTCACACTCCCATGCGGTTTCAGCAGTTTCAGGCTGCCTCCTTGGCGCTCAAAGCTGACAAATGCCCGCACGATAGCGCTCAGGCTCGAACTATCCACTTGCGCCACTCCCGTCAGATTTAGCAGCACCTTGCGCGTGCCGTCGTCAATCAACTTTCGCAAACTGCTATTCAGCATTTCGCTGCCGCGACCAATCGTCGCTCGGCCTTGCAGGTCGAGAATCGTGACGTCAGCAGATTGCCGGATTGAGATCTGAAGGCCCACAATCGCGCTCCTTTTTCTTCACCGAGGGCACGACCGCGCGCAGTATATCACTTCATGTCCCCTGACAAGGACCCGGCAATCCTGCCCCACACTCGGCCGGTGACCATCCTGCAAGCGTTCATTTTTTTAGAACCCCCCTCTCACTCTCTAACATCAAATGTGTTGATCACAGTGCCCAGCGAAAGACTACTTCTAAGATCGGAGATTGGCATGGCTAAATTGACAGGACAAGTTGCAGTTGTAACAGGTGCATCGAAAGGTCTCGGCGCAGCAATCGCCAAAGCGCTGGCCGCAGAAGGCGCGTCAGTGGTGGTGAATTATGCTTCGAGCAAGGAAGGTGCGGACCGCGTCGTACAAGAAATCACCGCAAAGGGTGGGAAAGCCATCGCCGTGCAAGGCGATGTCTCAAAACAGGCGGACATCACCCGCCTCTTCGCTGAAACTAAGAAGGCTTACGGGAAGCTCAACATCCTCGTAAACAATGCGGGCATCTATCAACTCGCACCGCTTGAGGAGAGCACCGAAGAGCTGTTCCATCGCCACTTCAATCTCAACGTGCTCGGCCTGTTGCTCGCCACCAAAGAAGCCGTGAAACTCATCGGCCCCGAAGGGGGGAGCATCATTAACATCGGCTCCGGCATTAGCACGTTTCTCCCGCCCAACTCATCCATCTACGCGGCCACCAAGGCTTCCGTTGATGCCATCACTTCCATCCTCGCCAAAGAATTGGGCGCGCGCAAAATTCGCGTCAACTCCATCAATCCCGGTGTGATCCTGACCGAAGGGTTTCACGCACAGGGAAAAGCTGCAGACGAATTCCGCAAGCTGGCCGAAACAATGACGCCGCTTGGGCGGGTCGGGCAGACCGACGACATTGCGCCTACCGCCGTCTATCTCGCGTCGTCCGACTCGAAGTACATGACCGGCGAAACGGTCCGCGTCACCGGGGGGATTTAAGAATTGGAGGTGCCCGACGGGCGGCTTCGCGTTCTCGCCGTTCTTCCGATTCATAAGAACCCCTCGAATGGCGATTTTTTTGAGTTCGCTGGCCGCGCCGTCGCGCCCTAAACTTTTGCGGTTTGAACCGGCAAGTTCGCCGATTCCCATGCTGCGATGCCTCCGGCGATCTCGCAGACGGAATCAAATCCGCCGCGCTGCAACAAACTCGCGGCGATGGACGACCGGTAGCCTCCCGCGCAGTGCACCAGCAGCTCACGGTTTTTCGGCAGCGTTCCCAGATTCTCAGCCAGATGATTCAGTGGGATGCTCAGGCTGCCGCCAATGTGTTTCTGTTCACGCTCGCGCGGCATGCGCACATCCACGGCCAGCGGCGGCTCGTTCGTTGCAAGCAGTTCCGCTGCGAATTGCGCGCTGAGCCGTTCGATGAATACGACTAAATCCGGTCGTGATTCCAGGCTTTGCAATCCGTTCTGCAAGTATCCAGCCAGGTAATCGAAACCGATGCGCCCCAATCGGACGGCCGATTCGTTCTCCCGGCCGGGAGCCGCAATGATCACGATCGGGTGTGCCCGGTCGAGCACCGTTCCGGCCCACGTTGCATATTGTCCGCCCAGCCCGATGTTGATGCTGCCCCTAAGATGCGCCGCGCCAAATTCTTCTGGGTCGCGCGTATCTAGAATCTGCGCGCCTTCCGCTTGCAACGCCAGCACCGCGTCCAGCGTCAGCGGCTTCAGCTTGCGCTCCAATGAGTCATCGAGCGTGGTCCGCTCTTTGCTGTTCAGCACGGCATCATAGGTGAAATACGGTGGGGCTTCTGGCTGGTCGGCAGTCACCAGCTCGATGAACGCCTTCTTGCCCATCGGTTGCAGCGCATAGTTCAACCGCCGCTGTTCTCCAATCGTCGAGACTGTCTCCTTGCTGATGGCCCTTCCGCACAGCGACCCGGCCCCGTGAGCCGGATAAACTAGGCTCGCATCCGGCAACGGCAGCAATTTCGATCGCAGAGAATCGTAGAGCAAAGCGCCGAGGTCGGTGGCGGACCAGCCGAGCGAAGCACGAAGATCCGGCCGTCCCACATCGCCAACGAACAATGTGTCGCCCGTCAGCACTGCGTATGGATCGGCCGCGCTCCGATCGAGATCGTACACAAGGATCGAAATTGATTCCGGCGTATGCCCGGGCGTTTCGAGCGCCTTCAATCTCACACGTCCGAATTCCACGGTGCTGCCGTCCGCGAGCGGTGTAAAGCGGTATTCTGCCTGCGCCTTCGCGCCCAGATAAATCATCGCACCGGCGCGGTCCCGCAATTCCAGGTGTCCGGCCACAAAATCCGCATGAAGATGCGTCAAGATCACGTGCCGAATTTGAAGTTCATGTTCGGCCGCAAATTCCAGATACCGCTCGATATCGCGTTGCGGATCAACGACGGCGGCTGTGCCGGTCTCCTCGTCACCGATCAGGTACGAAGCGTGCGCGAGACAATTGAGATAAAACTGATGGAAGATCATGCTTTCCTCGGCTTGCATCAAGTCGCATGTCAATACTAACCCGAATCCTCGCTCTGGGGTGTCTCGACCCGCAGGATTCCAACACACTCCCGAAAACAACCCCCAACCGGGCAAACTGGAATGAATTGATGGCTCGAAGCAAGTCCTGTCAAATTGAGATACTGAACCTGTCGATTTCGCGGCCCATCGTTCGACGTTAGAATGGAGGCCGGATTCAGCCGGTCGAAGCAGTCTGGAAGCCCGGCCCCAATTCGAACGATTCAGGAGACATAACAATGCGAGTCATGGTCATCGTTAAGGCTAGCAAGGATTCGGAGGCGGGCGTTCTGCCGAGCCAAAAGCTGCTTGCTGAAATGGGGAAGTTCAATGAAGAGCTAGTGAAAGCTGGAGTGCTGCTTGCTGCCGACGGGCTGCAAGCGAGTTCCAAAGGCAAGCGCATCCGGTTCTCGGGTACGAACCGGACCATCATCGACGGGCCCTTCACTGAGACCAAAGAGCTGATCGCTGGGTTCTGGCTCTGGCAGGTGAGGTCCATGGAAGAGGCGGTCGAATGGGTTAAACGCTGCCCCAACCCTCACGAAGGAGAATCTGAGATTGAAATTCGGCGGGTCTTCGAGGCGGAGGACTTCGGTCCCCAGTTGACTCCCGAGCTCAGGGAGCAGGAGGAGCGCCTGCGCGCCAAGGCCGCCAACAAGAAGCCCTAATCCTTACGGCCCTTGCCTTGTACCGGCTGAAAAAAGTTTTCCAACCTGTCGATTTCACTGTTTCACATTCGACGCTTCAGTAGAACAGAAAATCAGAGCTTAGGTTTCCGCGGTCGCAGCAAAACCTGGGAATCGGCTCCTAACTCGAATCGAAAAGGAGATGTGCAGATGAAATTCATGATGATCGTTAAGCACAAAGAAGGCTACGGCTTTCCACCGAAAGAACTGATCGATGCCATTAATACGCTCAGTGCGGAGGCGGTCAGGGATGGCTCCATGCTCGGCAATGGTGGACTGGCTCCGACTGCCACAGGCGCACGCGTCCGGCTCTCCAATGGGAAAGTCTCTGTGATTGATGGGCCGTTCACGGAAGCCAAAGAAATCATCGGCGGCTACGCGCAGTTCGAGCTGAAATCGAAGGCAGTAGCCGTCGAGTCCGCCGTGCAATTCATGGAACTGCACAAAAAATACTGGCCCGGCTGGGAGGGCGAGACAGAAATTCGCCAGATGCTCGGTCCGGAAGACTGCGGTCCCAAGTAGTAGAGTCGTTTCCGCCAACAAACAGCCAGTAAGGGGCCGTGCAACCGCGGACGACGCGGTCCGCTTGCGTGACAAAGGCGAAGGTGATGTGATGGGTAGACGTGACATCTACCCCCCCACATCGCGCCATCGATGCCGTCTGGCGGATTGAATCCGCTCGGATCATTGCGGGTCTCGCGCGCATGGTCCGCGATGTTGGCCTCGCCGAGGAACTCGCCCAGGACGCTCTCGTCGCCGCGCTTGAGCAGTGGCCTCAATCGGGCATCCCGGACAATCCCGGTGCCTGGCTCATGGCCGCCGCGAAGCATCGCGCCATCGACCACTGGCGTCGCGACAAGCTCCTCGAGCGCAAGCATCAGGAATTACGTCGTGAGCTCGAGGCGCAGCAGGAGTTGGCTGTGCCGGATTTCGACGCCGCGCTTGACGATCAAATTGGCGACGACCTGCTGCGCCTCCTATTTATCTCCTGCCATCCGGTGCTCTCTACCGATGCGCGCGTTGCTCTCACGTTGCGTTTGCTCGGCGGCCTGACCACCGACGAAATTGCCCGCGCATTTCTCGCGCCGGAGCCCACCATCGCTCAGCGAATCGTCCGCGCCAAGCGAACTCTCACTGAGGCGCGCGTTCCATTTGAAGTCCCTCGCGGCTCTGATCTTTCCGCGCGCTTGGCCTCCGTGCTCGAGGTGATCTACCTCATCTTCAACGAAGGCTACTCGGCGACCTCTGGCGGCGACTGGATGCGCCCCGGCCTTTGCGAAGACGCCCTACGTCTCGGTCGCATCCTCGCAGAACTCGATCCTCAGGAGCCGGAGGTCCATGGCCTCGTCGCTCTCATGGAAATTCAGGCGTCACGCGAACACGCGCGAGTCGGCCCATCCGGCGAGCCGATCCTGCTGCTCGACCAAAACCGCACTCTTTGGGATCAGCTCCTCATCCGCCGTGGACTCGCAGCTCTCGATCGCGCCGATCAGCTTGGGCGCGGTCGAGGCCCGTATGCACTCCAGTCTGCCATCGCCGCCTGCCACGCCCGGGCGCTCACCCCGGAGCAAACGGACTGGCAGCGCATTGTCGAACTCTACGATGAACTCGCCACGCTCATGCCATCGCCCATTGTCGAGCTGAATCGTGCCGTCGCCGTCGCCATGGCCTCCGGTCCCGCCGCCGGCCTCGATCTTGTTGATGCGCTGACGTCCGACCCCGCGCTGAAGTCCTACCACTTCCTGCCAAGCGTTCGCGGCGACCTCCTGAAAAAGCTCGGTCGCCTCGACGAAGCCCGCGCTGAGTTTGAGCTTGCGGCAACGCTCACGCGCAACACCCGCGAGCGCGAACTGCTGCTGGATCGCGCCCGAGCCTGCGCAACCGGCTCGGCCACACCGGCGGAGCCACGTTGACACATTCGGCGAACGGTCCAGCGCTTCACGCCGTTGATTTGATCGTCTTTTGATTTTCTGGGTGCCCCACCTTTTGTTTGCGGTTTTTTACAAAGGATGGGGAATTTTGACTTTTCTTGCCTTCTCTTTCGTTTCTTTCCTTGACGTCATCCTTTCGAATGATCTCCCAAAATTGAGCCAATCCGACCGAACAGGATTCTGCTCCCCCGTCCCGCATGGAAAGCATTCCTTCCTACTGCAGGGGCCGAGTCACCAGCTCCCGCTGGACACATGGGCTATAATGGTAAGTTTAGGCAGCGCGTATTTTGCGCCCAGAGGCGCCCCACTCATGAAATTCAAGCTGGCCAGCGACTACGAGCCCCGCGGCGATCAGCCCGAAGCCATCTCGCAGCTCGTCCGCGGCCTGACCGACGGCGAGCGCCATCAGGTCCTCCTCGGCGTCACCGGCTCGGGCAAAACCTTCACGATGGCCAAGGTCATCGAGCAAATCGACCGCCCGACCATCGTCCTCGCTCACAATAAAACGCTCGCCGCCCAGCTCTTCCACGAATTCCGCTCGTTCTTCCCCAATAACGCCGTCGAATATTTCGTCAGCTACTATGATTACTACCAGCCCGAGGCCTACGTTCCCTCGAGCGACACCTACATCGAAAAAGAAGCCACCATCAACGACGAGCTCGACAAGCTGCGCATGAGCGCCACTCGCTCGCTCTTCGAGCGCCGCGACGTCATCATCGTTGCTTCCGTCTCCTGCATCTACGGCCTCGGTTCTCCCGAAGCCTACTACGGCATGATGCTCATGCTCGAAAAGGGCCAATCCATCGCGCGCGAATCCATCCTGCGCAAACTCGTCGAAATCCAGTACGAGCGCTCCGAAGATCTCCGCCGCGGCACTTTCCGCGTCCGCGGCGACATGATTGAAATCTATCCGCCCTACGACGAGCTCGCCGTCCGCGTCGAGCTCTGGGGCACGCAGATCGAAGCCATCCGCAAAATCGATCCTCTCACCGGCGAAATTCGCTCGCGCGAAGGCGATATCGCGCGTCTTCCGATTTATCCGAAGACGCACTACGTCCTCCCCGCCGAACAAAAAGAACGCGCCATCCAGAGCATCTACGAAGAGCTCGACTGGTGGAAAGCCGAGCTGGGCCGCCAGGGGAAAATCGTCGAGTCGCAGCGCATCGTGCAGCGCACGCTCTTTGATATCGAAATGATGCGCACCATCGGCTATTGCCACGGCATCGAAAATTATTCGCGCCATCTTTCCGGCCGCTTGCCGGGCGAAGCTCCGCCGACGCTGCTTGATTACTTCCCGTCGGACTATCTTCTCGTCGTGGACGAGTCGCACCAATCCGTTCCGCAGCTCCGCGGCATGTACCATGGCGACCGCTCGCGCAAACAAACCCTCGTGGACTTCGGTTTCCGCATGCCCTCGGCGCTCGACAATCGCCCGCTCACTTTCGAAGAATTCGAGCATCGCGAAAATCAAGTTGTGTACGTCTCTGCCACGCCCGGCCCCTACGAGCTAACCAAATCCGGCGGCATCGTTGTCGAACAGGTGATTCGGCCAACAGGCCTCGTCGATCCCGAAGTCGAGGTTCGCCCGGTGAAGGGGCAGGTGGACGATCTGCTCGAGCAAATCCGCATCCGGGCCGGGCGCAACGAGCGTGTGCTCGTCACCACGCTCACGAAACGCATGTCCGAAGATCTCGCCGAGTATTTCGCCGAAGTCGGCGTGCGCGTCCGCTACCTGCACTCCGAAATCGAAACCCTCGAGCGGGTGCGCATTCTCCGCGATCTTCGACGCGGCGAATTCGATGTCCTCATCGGCATCAACCTTCTCCGCGAAGGCCTCGACCTGCCGGAAGTCTCGCTCGTCGCCATTCTCGACGCGGACAAGGAAGGCTACCTCCGCAGCGCCACCTCGCTCATCCAGACCATGGGCCGCTGCGCACGTCACCTCGAAGGTCGCGCCATCCTCTACGCCGACCGCATGACCGACTCGATGATCCAGGCCATCGGCGAAACCAATCGCCGCCGCGCCAAACAGGAAGCCTACAATCGCGAGAACAACATCACTCCACTCTCCATCATCAAATCCGTGGACATGCAGCTCGCCCGCATCGTTGAAGCCGACTACATCACCGTTCCGGCGGACGACGCCGCCATCGGCGAAATCACAAGCGAAGCACAACTCGTTCAGGCCATCACGCTCCTCGAGTCGCAAATGCGCGAAGCCGCCAAAAGTTTTGAATTCGAGCGCGCCGCCGCTCTTCGCGATAAAATTCGCGCGCTCAAGCAGCGCGATCTCGGCGTCATCGCCACGCTGGAAGCTCCAGCTACCCTTCCGGCCGCAGCGCCGCCTCCAGGAGAAAATAAACCGCCCAATGATGCGCCCGCACTCCCGTTGCAGAAGCAAGCCGGAAGAAAACACGCTCGATGATGTTGGTAACGCCAGCGTCTCGCCGGCTCTTTGAATTTGGTAGCACAGATACTCTTGTCTGTGCTCTTCGCTTTCCATAATGCCGGCGCCTGCCCTGAACCTGCCGAAAGGGTCTCGCCGGCTCTTTGTTTAGATTTTGGTTTTGTTTTTAGCTGTCATCCCATAGTGTAGCCCCGCGTGCTTTTTCTTCCCCGCCTACCTTCGGCGGGGCGCGGGGCGGAGCGAAGGGATCTCTCTTGAATTCAGGTCTTAAGGTTTTTAGGGGGTCGGAGCTTTAGCTCCGACATTACGCCGCAAGAAGCACGGGGCTTCAGCCCCTGAGGAAACTCTTCAACTCGTCAGAAAGGATCTACGGGATGTCATCGAGAAATGTCCTTACTGCAGCGCTGGTCCTGATCGCAATCCTCGCCGCCGCCCCCATCGCCCATGGTCAAGTCGGCGAAAATTATCGCCTGAAGAACGAATTCGGTGCCTGGCTCGGCTACTCATTCGACTCCCCGCACGTCATCGGCACCACCAGCCACCGTCAACTCGGCCTCGTCGCCATTCACTACGGCCGCACACTCTTCGAAACAGATTCGATCGCCATTCAATACACGCTCGACGTCATGCCCCTCGCGCTCGTCGGTCAGCCAAAAATCACGAAAGTCATTTTCACCACCCCGCCTCCCAGAACCACTTTCGTCGAAGGCCCCCGTGAATATGTTTACGGTGGCGGCATCAACCCCCTCGGCCTGAAAATGAATTTTCTGCGCCAGCACCGCCTGCAGCCTTTCGTTGCCTCCACCGCCGGCTTCATTGCTTCCACCGAACGGGTGCCGATTGATGTCCCCGGCGGCACGCTATTCAATTTCGATTTTGATTTTCAGGGTGGGCTCCAATATTACAATTCTGCCCGCGACCGCGCCTGGACGCTCGGCTACAAACTCCATCACATCTCCAACGCCAATCGCGCGGACTTCAATCCCGGCATGGACAGCAACGTTTTTTTCATCGGCTATTCGTTCTTCCGGTAGGTCGTAACGCCGGCGTCCCGCCGGCTCTTCGATTTTGGTAGCACAGACACTCCTGCCCGCCCTGAGGGCCGTGGCGAAGGGTCTGTGCTCTCCAACTCAATTTCATCGCCTCACTTCATCGCCCTAGCACCTACACCACTCCGCGCTTCAATTCTTTCAGCGGATAAAACGTTCCGCGCCAGGTAATCCCCCCGCTCCACAGCGTCACAATCGTCGATCGCGCAATCATCCATGCAAAAATCAGCGCGCCAATCGGAAATGTAAGCGCATACAGCGGCGATAACCCAAATTCCAGCGCCACTCCCGCCTCTGTCAGCACCGTCAGTCCCACCGCAATCGCGGCCAGCACAAACCCCGCACCATGCAGCAACCGCAACGCCACCAGCGGCAACACGAACATCCACAATAGCCCGGTCACTTGCAGGCAAGCGATCCACAAACGAAAGCCGCCCGCCGCAAAAAAATTCTTCGTCGTCCCGCGCACAATGTTTCCTACCCCTGCGTGCCAGCGAACGCTGATCAAGTCACCCGAATTCGCCACTCCCGACCGGAATCCTCCCACTTTCGCAAGCTTGCCCAGTTTCATGTCGTCCACCACTTCCATCGCCAGCCGCCGGTGCCCTCCGATCGCCTCATATGCGCTGCGACGTATCATCTGAAACGCGCCAATGCCCGCGTAGAAAGGCGATCGTGGATTGCTCACCCACCACGGCCGCATCCCCATCAGAAACGCCATGGCCACAAACGTCAGCGCGATTCTTTCGCCCAGGCCGTGCATTTCCACGCGCCCGAGCAACGTCATGTGGTCCCATCGTTCCGCCTGCGCCAGCGCCACCGTTCGCCGCAGCAGGTCCGGCGAAAAATGCACATCCGCATCCGTAAACACGATCCAGTCGCCACTAGCGTGCTCGTAAGCTTGCTGCAACGCGTGGGGTTTGCCCAACCATCCCGCGGGAAGGGAACTGAGGTGCACGACTTTCAAGCGGGGGTCGCTTCGCGCGGCGTTCTCGAGGATTTCCTGTGTGCCGTCTTCCGAACGGTCGTTCACGGCCACCACTTCATACCGCGGGTAATCCAGCGCCAGCAGCTTTTCGAGTGCGCCCGGAAGCTTTTCGGCTTCGTCACGCGCCGCAAATATGACCGAGACGCTCGGGCACTCCGCGTCCCCGAGCGGCGTTACAGTGGAAAGGATCTTCAGACGCGGAATTCCAAGCGCGAAGTCAATGGTGTTGAGGATCCAGAAAAGTGCAGCCAGAAACACCAGCCCGAGCCAGAAAAAATGCAAAGTCCAATTTCCTCCACCGCAAAAAGTGCGAACAAGCTATGCTATCACGTCGAATGGCCCGGACTATTTCCATCGTCGGCGCGGGACGCGTGGGGCGCACGCTCGCGCATCGCCTGCGCCAGCTCGGCTGGCGCATCGGCGCGGTCGTCACCCAATCAAAGAAAACCTCCCGCGCGGCCGTTCGTGCAATCGGCGGCGGCACTCCCCACGCGAGCCTCACGCGCGAAGCGCTCGCGGCCGATATCATTCTTGTGACCACTCCAGATGGCATGCTCGCAACCGTCGCCAGATCTCTCGCGAAATTCAGCGGCGAAAACTACGGCGGCAAAATCGCCCTGCACACCAGCGGCGCGCTCGATCGCAGCGTTCTTTCGCCGCTTGCCCGCCGCGGCGCTTCCACCGGCTCCTTGCACCCCATGCAGACTTTCAGCGGCCGCGGCGCGCCGCAACTCGCCGGTGTGATTTTTGCTGTCGAAGGCGACCGCGCCGCCCTCCGCGCGGCACAAAAGATCGCACGCTCCCTCGGAGGCGTGCCAGTCACAGTTCGTGGCGCGAACAAACCCGCCTACCACGCGGCAGGCGCCCTGGTCGCAGGCCACAGTCTCGCGCTTGCCGAAGCCGCCACGCGAATACTCGTGAAGCTCGGCTTCTCTCGACGTCGCGCACTAGAAGCTCTGCTCCCATTAATCCGCCAAATGCTCGATAATTATGAGCAGCTCGGTCCGCAGGCTGCTTGGACCGGCCCAATCGCTCGCGGCGATTACTCCACGGTCGCAAAACACGGCCGTGCGCTCCGCCGCTATCCGCGCGAGATCAACGATTCCTACGCCGCGCTTGCGCTGCTCGCTGCGCGCGTTCTTTCGAAGCAGCCGGCCATAACGCGCAAGAAAATCCAGCGCGCTTTAAAAAATTCTAGGGGAGGCACTAATTGAATCAGCAGCCGAAAAAACTTCACATTCCCGTCGAGCACACCACGCTCTCCAACGGTCTCCGCGTCGTTGCGTCGCCCGACCGCTCCGCGCCCGTCGTCACCGTCGGTGTTTATTACCAGATTGGCTTCCGCCTCGAGCCGCGCGGCCGCAGCGGCTTCGCGCATCTCTTCGAGCATATGATGTTTCAAGGCTCGGAAAATGCCGGCAAAATGGAGCACATTCGCCTCATCAATTCCTCCGGCGGCTTGCTCAACGGCACCACGAATTACGACATCACGAATTACTTCGAATCCGTCCCCTCGAACGCTCTCGCGCGCGTCCTCTGGCTCGAAGCCGACCGCATGCGCGCCCTGAAAGTGGACGACGAAAATCTCCGCAACCAGCGCGACGTCGTCAAAGAAGAAGTCCGCGTCAACGTGATGAACCAGCCCTACGGCGGCTTCCCCTGGCTCGATCTTCCTCCCGTCGCATTCCGCAACTGGCCCAACGCGCACAATTTCTACGGCGATTTTTCCGATCTCGACGCCGCCACGCTCGCGGACGTCCGCACTTTTTTCAAGACTTACTATTCGCCCAACAACGCCGTTCTCCTCATGCTCGGCGATCTCGATCCCGCCGAAGCATTCGTCCTCGCCAAGCGCTATTTCGATGATATTCCTCGCGGCCCCGCGCCTCCGCGCGCCGACGTTTCCGAGCCGCCGCAAACGGAAGAACGCCGCGGCGAAGTTCCCGAACCATTTGGCACTCTCCCCGCGCTCGCCATCGGCTACACTGCTCCCGCGCGCGAAACGCCCGATTGGTACGCCATGACGGTCCTCGACCGGGTCCTCCACGGCGGCCGCGCCGGACGCATCTACCGCCAGCTCGTCCTCGAAAAACAAATCGCCGTCGAAACAGATGGCGGCTTCGACGCCTTCGACACCAACGGCCCCACGCAAATGGTCACGCGCATCTATCACCGCCCGGAATATTCAGCCGATAAGACGATCGCCGCCTTCGATGAAGCCATCCGCGAACTGCAGGAGCAGGGAATCGCCGCCGAAGAACTCGAACCGGTGAAAGTGAAATTCCGCTCCGATTATTATTCAATGCTCGAAGGCGGCATGGGCTCCTACATGCCACGCTTCGGCTTGATGCACTATCTCGCCTGTTTCACTCTGTTCGATGGCGATCCCAAACGCGTCAACACAATCCTCGACGGTTTTCAGGCCGTCACGCCCGCGCAGGTGCAGGCCGCCGCGCAGAAATATCTGGTCCCGCGCAATCGCGCCATCGTGGTGCGCAAGCCCGTCGCCAAAGGAGCAGCCCGATGACGACTGCTGGCACTCCCGCCATTCCCACGCCGCAGCGCGACTCAGCTCCCGCGCTCGGCGCGGAACGTCCCGTCGCCTGGCCGCGCCGCACCGTTCGCACGCTTTCAAACGGCATGCAAGTCGTCCTGGCCGAGACGCGCACCTTCCCGAAAATTTCCGCGCAGCTTTTTTTCCGCAGCGGCAACGCCGCCTTCGCTCATCGCGCTCCCGGCCTCGCGGAAATGACGGCCACCGTCGTCCGCACCGGCACCGCCTCCCGCCACAGCCGTCAGATTGAAGAAGACCTTCGCCGCATGGGCGCGGACCTCGGCTCGCACGCGGGCGCGGACAACACGGCAATCTCCGCCTCAGGCCTCGCGGAATT
This sequence comes from Candidatus Acidiferrales bacterium, assembly GCA_050746945.1. Classification (GTDB taxonomy): domain Bacteria; phylum Acidobacteriota; class Terriglobia; order Acidiferrales; family UBA7541; genus Palsa-295. The sequence continues at coordinate 127,494 of JBOGMZ010000014.1, forward strand.
TTCCGAAGGCTTGCTCTCCCTCGTTTCTGACCTCGCGCGCAACGCTTCGTTTCCCGCCGAGGAACTCGAGCGCGAGCGCCGCCAGAAAATCGAGAACCTGCGCGTCGAGCGCACCACGCCCGGATTCCTCGCGAGCGAACGGTTGCGCCGCGTCCTTTTCGGCGAGCATCCCTACGCAATCGTCGCGCCCACCGAAGAACAAGTGGCCGCATACAAGCGCGACGATCTCGTTGCCCTCTACCGCCAGAACTACACGCCCGCAAATGCGATCCTAATCATCGTTGGCGATTTCGCCGCCGATGAAATGCTCGCGCAGGTCGAAACGATTTTTGGCAGCTGGAAAGCTCCCGCGCCGGAGATGCCTCCTTCACCTGCGCCGCCTCATTATTCCGGCCGTCATGTGCATCTCGTCCATCTTCCCGGCAGCGTTCAGACGCAGGTGCTGCTCGGAAATCTCGCCATCACGCGCCGTGATCCCGATTGGTACCGCCTCGTGCTCGCAAACTCAATCTACGGCGGCGCGTTCCATTCGCGTCTGGTAATCAATATCCGCGAGCAGAAGGGCTACACCTACAGCCCGCGCAGCGGCGTCAACGCCTTGCGGCAGTATGGATATTTCACCGTGCATGCGGCGGTTCGCAACGAAGTTGCCGCCGCCACGCTCACTGAAATGTTTTATGAAATGGATCGCATGCGCTCTCTTCCCGTCACGCAGGAGGAACTCGATAGCGCACGCAGTTATCTCAGCGGCGTTTTCTCGCTCGGCGTCGCCACGCAGGATGGATTACTCGGCCAGCTCTCAACCGTCTATCTCGACCGCTTGCCCGAGGATTATCTCGAAACCTACCGCGAAAAAATTCAAGCGCTCACCTCGGACGATATCCTCACCGCCGCGCGCCGCCATTTCGATTCCGCCAACGCCCAGGTCGTCCTCGTCGGCGACCGCGGCCAGCTCGCCGATCAAGCCGCTCTCTTCGGCCCAGTCACCAACTACGACGCAGCCGGGCAGCAAACTTGAGCATCGACAGTTTGAAACTAAGAGGATGCCTTTGAGGAGTAATCGATTTCGACGCGGAATCTTCGTCGTTGCCGTTGTTGCGATTTTCGTGGCGTTGGGGCAGGGAATCGCGACTGCTCAAAAGAAGCTGCCCGCGAAACCAATCGACCTGAACACAGCGACACTCGAGCAATTGGAGCAGCTGCCGGGGGTCGGTCCCTCGACCGCAAAGGCCATCATTCAATTCCGCGAAAAAAGCGGCCCCTTCAAACGTGTTGAAGACTTGCTCGCCATCCACGGCATCTCAAAATCGCGCCTCGAAAAATTACGCCCCTACGTCACCGTCACCCCACCCCAGAAGAAGTAGCCCGCGCGCAGCCCTCCGCACTTTTGAAATTTAAAATTTCAGATTTGCGATTTCCTACTGTGAGGTCAACTCTACAGCTTCTGATGACTTGCCTTGCCCTGTTCAATCGCCAGCGGCACCTGGTCCGCAATCTCGAGCCCGTACCCTTCGAGCGCCACCACCTTACGCGGATGATTCGTCAACACGCGAATCCGCCGCAGCCCGAGATCAATCAATATCTGCGCGCCGATACCGCTCTCGCGCTGCACCAGCCGCTGCCTGCCCGGGTCCTGTTCAATTTCCTCGCGCTGGTGAAAACGAATCCGCGGCAGCGCATTATCATCCTCATTGCGCGCATCAATCTGAAACCCGCGCCCTGTGTGATGCAAATAAACAAACACGCCGCGCCCCGCCTCCGCAATCGCGCCCAGCGACCGCTCGATAATCGCGTGGCAATCGCACGCAGTTGACCCAAGCACATCCCCCGTCAGGCAATGCGAATGAACGCGCACCAGCGGCGGCACATCTCCCGCCACCTCGCCGCGCACCAGCGCGACATGCACCTCATGGTCCACGTCGCTTGAATACGCGATCATGCGGAAATTTCCATGCCGCGTCGGCAGCACCGATTCCGCAATCCGCCGCACGTACCGCTCGTGCTGCATGCGGTACCGAATCAGGTCCGCAACGGTCAGCAGCTTCAGCCCGTGCGTCTTGCAAAATTCCGTCAGCTGCGGAATCCGCGCCATTGTCCCGTCATCGTTCATGATTTCGCAGATCACGCCCGAGTGATCCAGCCCCGCAATCCGCGCCAAATCCACCGACGCTTCCGTCTGCCCGGCGCGCACCAGCACTCCGCCGTTTCGCGCGCGCAGCGTATACACATGCCCCGGCCGCGCCAAATCTTCCGGCCTTGTGTTCGGGTCGGTCGCCGCGAGAATCGTCGTCGCCCGATCGGCAGCGCTCGTGCCCGTCGTGGTCCCGCGCCGCGCGTCAATCGGCTCGCAAAATGGCGTGCCGAACATCGAAGTGTTTCGCGGCGTAATCGGCGCGAGATTCAGCGCATCGCATCGCTGCTCCGTCAGCGCCAGGCAGATCAACCCGCGTCCGTACTTGGCCATGAAGTTGATCGCTTCCGGCGTCACTTTTTCCCCGGCCATCGTCAGGTCGCCTTCATTTTCGCGGTCTTCGTCGTCCACCAGCACAATCATGCGCCCCTGGCGAATTTCCTCCACCGCCTCTTCGACCGTCACAAACGGAAATTTTCTCTCGCTCATCGTTCCTCGCGCCCCTTCACTTGACTATACCGAATCCTCTACACCCCGGCAAGAAACCGCCTTTCCACGGAAGCCTTGCGGACTCTTTCCTGGCTATATACAATCTGCCGCAAATTAATTCACAGAAACGAGGACCACCATGCCATCCGATCATCTCTTCACGCGCCGCGATTTCTCCGTCCGGCTTGCCGCACTCCTCCCCGGGCTTGGCCTCGCCGCTCCAGCTTTCGCCTTCATGCAAAATCCGCCCGCAGCTTCGCCCGACGAAATTTCCCACACTGCGGAATCCATCCATCAGGAGGTGGTTTTCAAGGCAAGCCCGAAGCGCATCTACGACGCGCTCACCGATACCAAGCAGTTCGACAAAGTCGTCCAGCTTAGCGCCGCCATGAAGTCCGGCATGATCACCGCCAAAGTGCCCACGCAGGTCAGCTCAGAAGTCGGCGGCGCATTCTCAATTTTCGGCGGCCACATCGTGGGCCGCCAGATTGAACTCGTCTCCGCCCAGCGAATCGTGCAGGCTTGGCGTGTCGTTGACTGGAGCCCCGGCGTGTACTCCCTCGCCCATTTCGAGCTCACGGCCGATGGCTCCGGCACCAAGCTCGTCTTCGACCATACCGGTTTCCCGGCCGGCGGTGCCGCCCACTACGCCGAAGGCTGGCACGTAAATTACTGGGAGCCCCTCGAAAAATCCTTAATGTAACGCCGGCATCTTGCCGGCTCCTTTCTCTTGCACTTGTCTCTCGTTGTCATCCCGAACCCAGCCGAAGCTGGGTAGGTGCGCGCTTTTCGCGTCCCGGATGATTTCGCGGGGAGGGATCTGCTTCCTACGTCTTGCGTTCACTTGGCCGTCAACATTTCCAGCACTTTTTCCGGTGCCTGGTCGAACGTATCCTTGTGGCCCTGGCTGCAGAAGTAGTAGGTGTGCCCGTGGTAAACGGAACTCAGCGCTGTTTTGGCGTCCACACCCATCCCGCAAATCACGCACGTCTGTCCGGTCGGATCATTCGTCGCATACTTTTGGTTCGCAGCGCCGCTCGAATCCTTCCAGCCTTCACCCTGATATTCCAGAGTGTCGGCGGTCTCCATGGCCTTCTCGCGCCCGTAGTATCGTTCGACCACTCGCAGTGCGAGATCCATTCCCGACGTCAGTCCTCCGGCCGTTGCGATATTGCCTTCTTCAACGAACCGGTAGCCACGCTTCACGTGAACATCGGGGTATTGCATCGCCAGGTCTGTGTAGGCGAAGTGGTAGGTGGTCGCAGCCTTCCCCGAAAGCAGCCCCGTCTGCGCCAAGACGAATGCCCCGGCGCAAACCGACATGGTCACGTCCGTCTTTTTCGTCGCCTCGCGAATCCATTTGAGCATCGCATCGCTCGCTCCATTCTGCGCGGGGATCACGATCACCTTCGGCGGCGGCGCAGTCTCAAATGTATAATTTGGCGTCACTATCATGCCGCCCGATGCTGTAATCGGCGCAATCTTGTCGGCGACCGTGTACATGTTGAATGCGCGGTTGCCGTGCTTTCCACCCACCACCCGGAAAACTTCATAGGGTCCGCAGAAATCAATCACCACGGCTCCATCTGAAATCGGAAACGCCACGGGAATCGACCCGCTCGCGGGCGGACTGATCGGGCTCGGCCCGGCGATCTTTTCTTGCTCAGTGTCCTCGCCGAATCTCGCGTTGACCAACCCGCTGGCCGCCAATGACAAGGGAGCCGCCGCCATTGCCCCGAGCGCGGCGGATCCCGCCAGCAATTCTCTTCGCGTGAAATCCTTCATTTTCATGGTCCTATAGGCCCCCCACTCCTGATTTCGCTCGCGGGCTCCATATATCGCCACACGTTCGAGTATATCGTTAGACGCTATAGTTGGCGGCTGGTTAGGTTCCCGAGCCTTTTTTTAATTGGCTAGCTCTTGCGCGGAATCGAAATCAGCGGCGGGCTGCTGTCCTGCTCAAAGCACCTTCACTCCGCGGACGTTCTTGTTCACCACAAATATCCGGATGTTATTGCTCTCTGGATCAACGGGAGTGAGAAAAAATCCAAGTTTCATGCGGTTGTAGTCTTCTGTTCCTCCGACAATAATTTCTCCATCCATGAACGTCACTTCCACCTTCTTGCCATGCTTCGGGCTCGCCCCTTCGCGCGCTTCCTGGTGTTCTTTCTTGCCTTCGAATTCTTTCAAGAAAAAAACCGCCTTCAGTTCCGCCACCTGCACCATCATCGCCTTTGCGTGCAGAGGATCCTCCGCCGGGTACATATGAAAGACCGTCTTCGAAGCCGCAAAGTCGTAGATGTGGCCCTTCAATCGCCGCCCGTCGAGATAGCCGACGATGGCTTTGTGCGTCTTCCCCAGTCTCGCAGGTGTGCTCGCCATTTTTTACGCACCAATCGGTCGCTGCGTCATGTCTTTTGGGGTTGGGCAATCGGGGGTATTTTGCGTCGCGCCCCGGGGCCACGAATGTCTTCGCAGCCCCGGTTTGCGTTCATCTTTGAAATTTCAGATTTCCAACGTGAGATAACCGCTTACTTGGCTTTCTTCTCCGTCTTCTCCATCTTGTTCATCTTGCCCATCTCGTGCGTCCCGCTGCAGGTCCATTCGGCAGACCCGTCCGCGTTTCGCATTCCCTCGCATGTTCCCGACCCCTTGATGCCCTTGTACTTTCCGGTACCGCCTTCGATTGCCCACTTGTTCTTGATGGGTTTCTTGATGTCGGTTGGGCCGGATCCTTCATACTTGAAGTAAACCTTATCTCCATCCGCCATGATCGAGTTGTAGCGCCCGTGCGAGCTCAGGCTCGACTTCCACCCCTCGCTGAATTCCGTGTAGGCGCCTGACTTTTCCGCGAAGTCCTTACTGCTTGCAGTCGCCTCGCACGTCCCTTGAGCGATCGAGTAGGAGTGATCCGCCATGTCGCCGACGTCATACTTCTGTTCCGCCGTTGGTTTCTCGCATTTCCACTTCGTTTCAAATTTCATCTGTGCCATTGCGGTGGACCCGCACACCAGCACCGCGCACAAACACAACAATGATTTCCGCATTTTCAGATATCTCCTTATTATTAGAATTGGGGCCCGTATTTCATTCAAACTATAGGCTCGCCAAAAACTTTTCGCAAGCCGGGCCCCGCCATAGCCCCATCCCTCACCCTGTTATCAGCACCAGCACAACGGGCCAACTGGCTGTTGCCTCCGCAGCCGCAGCCGACACAAACTTGCTTCAGCACGGGATGTCATTGGGGGAATTTCAGGTTTCCCGTTGCAGGACTGCTGGGAGCACTGCATGCTCGATGATCGACACAAACAAGCGAACAAGGGCGCTGCGCCCTCCGCAGGGGATTCCTCGCCACAGGCCAAGCGGCGCTCTGTTCGCCGCTGCCCGCTCGTCGCCACTGCTGAGGTGAACGAGCCAGCTTCGGGCGCTCGGCTCTCCTCACGCACCTCCGAGATCGGCCTTGGTGGCTGCTACATTGACACTCTAAATCCGCTCCCCGAAGGCATGCTGGTCAATGTGCGGATTCTTCGCGACAACGGTGTCTTCGAGACCAAGGCCAAGATTGTCTATTCCGATGGAAGGTATGGGATGGGTCTCGCCTTTACGGAGATGACGCCCGATCAGCGCTCGCTGCTGGAAACTTGGTTGGCCGAGCTGATCATCCAGCACAAGCCTGCTTCGTAGGCCCGCTCCGTTGCACTCCCCCAACAACTCTGGCTGCGGATAGATTCCGTTACTGCCACGAATTCGACAGCATGCGCAGCATTTTTCCCCCGCCCCGTCGAGTCATTTCACGTCCTTTGGACCGGTAACGTTGGTAAGTTTTAGAATGGCCAGCCGCACGAACGCATGGACTTCGAGTAGAACCGCATTGGGCGGATCATTCCCCGGATGGATCGCCTCCAGCAATTCCAGCTCCGCTTGTCGCAGGTGACTCAGGGCCCGCTGAGCATAGATGTTCGGGTCCGGACCCTTCCTGGGAGCGCTCACTGTTTACCTCGATCCTCCACCTACTCTCCCTCAATAAGGGTAGGGAACCGCTCATTTGATATACCCCCCCGCAAGTTCGCCGTTCAGTAATCCGCGCCCTCCTGCAATGGTCCGCTTGTTGAAATACCTTCACCCTGGTTGTAGGATGTCCGCAAATGCCCGAGCAGCACACTCACAAGCACTTTGGCGACTATCTTACTTGGGCCGAGACGGGCATCTATTTCATCCTGGCCGTGCTGCTCTGCATCACTGCTCTCGCCGCGATAGTCGGTGCAGGAACACAGCTCTGGGAGAGCCTGAGCCGCTGGACGCTTGGCCTTGAGACACTCGCAGTCTTAAACCAGCTCCTCGTCGTGCTGATGCTTGTCGAGATCCTGCATACCGTGCGCATCTCTATCCGCTCCCATTTTCTCGTCACCGAACCTTTCCTGGTGATCGGTTTGATCGCTTCCATCCGCCGCATCCTGGTCATCACTCTGGAAATGGCCACGCTCTCAAAGGATGGACGTTGGGTCGCAGACGGCAGTAGCGTATTCCGCGCTTCGCTGATCGAACTCGGCCTGCTCGGAATGCTTGTGCTCGCTCTGGTTTTCTCAATCACCCTCTTGCGCCGCTATGCCCCCGGCCCCGAAGAAGCTTGATCGTTCTCCATCGCGACTAGCTCATGCGTTCCGCCTCCCGCAATTTCAATTTTCCCATTTTGAAACGATTCTAATTCCCATCTCACTACTAGCAGGGCCAATCGTTGGAGGTGCATCCGTGGTGGAGCCGGCTGCTTCGTGTAACCGGCTGCCTGATCTTTTGCATCGGTCTCAATCTGGCGTTTCGCGATCGGATCTGCAATCCGCTTGCCCGAAATCCGTACGGGAGGCGAACGATGACGAAGAAGCCGTACGAGAAACCCGAAATCGCCTCCCGAGAACTTCATCCGATGGAGATTAAAGCTGGATCGCGCTTCGCGGAACGCCGCTCCACCCCGCGCTACGCCCTTATTGCCACTGCTGAAATCGTCGAGCCCGTCGGCAATATCCGACTGTCCGGCCGCACTTCTGAAATCGGCCTGGGCGGCTGCTATGTGGACGTCCTGAACACCTTGCCCAAAGGCACCGTCATCGAATTGTCCATCCAGCGGGATATCGGCGTGCTGAAGACCTGGGGCCGCGTCGTGTACGCGCAGGAAAACATGGGCATGGGCGTCCAATTCTTCGACATCTCGCCCGAACAGCAAACCCTGCTCAAATCCTGGCTCGCCGACCTCAGCGCCTCCGAGTGATCCACACTTCAGCCGCTGGAGCTGGTGGCACAGCCATTCTTGGCTGTGCGCCTTTGTGCCTGTGTTCTTGTCGGCTCCGACTGCGCCCCGTCTCTCGTCGCGCCTGCAATTCTTCCGCAAATGTCGGCTCGCCATCCCCCACCCGCGCCCGTCGAACACATCGGCGGGCACAGCAGCCAGCTTGCGGCGCCCAGTGGTGCGAACAACGTGGCGGCCCTATCGCGGCCAGTAAAGCCGCTGCAAATGTTCAGTCCTTAAAAATTTCACGGGAGACACTCGAATGAATCGAATGCGCATCTTCTTGCCATTGGCAGCACTCATCTTTACCGCGGCCTCTTCGGGACAGGCGGCGACGCCCGCAGCAGCCGCGAGCGTGCCTCAGGCGCAACAGTCGCAGCAACCTCCGCCGGCCATATCTTCCACCGTGGACCGCCTCGTCACCGGCATCGAAAAGCAGATTGTGGACGTTGCCGAAGCCATGCCCGAGGATAAATTCAACTTCTCTCCTGAGTCCTTGAACATTCCCGCCGACGATTACAAGGGTGTGCGCACCTTCGCCATGCAGCTCAAGCATGTCGCCGCCTCCAACTATTACCTTTGGTCCCCGGTCAACGGCGAAAAGCTCCCGGACAATTTGAACAACGGCAGCGGCCCCGAGAACATGAAGACGAAAGCCGACATCATTAAATTTCTGAAGGATTCCTTTGCTCTGGGTCACCGCGCCGCAGCCAGCTTGACTGCCGAAAACATGTTGCAGATTCCGGAGCACAGCAAATCGCCCCGCCTCTACCTGGCCACATTTGGCGTCGCCCACGCATTTGATCACTACGGACAGATGGTCGAATACTTGCGCATGAACGGAATTGTGCCGCCGGCCAGCCGCGCAAAGTCAGACTAATCGCCGCGTGGCGCAGCGCCTACATGTGCCCGGACAATTCGGCGAGGCGAAACCGCCGGCAGTCCACCGGCATCTTACAATTAGCGCTTGGACTTCGACACCTGTGCCACAATGAAGCCCAACGCTGTTGAAGGAGCATCGACGATGAAAATCAAACTCCTATCCGTTCTATTGTTCGCGTTCGTGTTTCCTCTTATTGTGTCGGCCCAGTCGGCAACAGTTTGGGTCAAAGTCGCGCCGGAATATTGTTGGCAGGACGCCAAAGAATACGTCAAGGAAAATAGCCGTGGTGTCTCCGCGGACGAGGCCCAGCATGTGATGAACTCTCAGTTCGCTGAGCTCTCGAGCGGCGGCGGCGATATCTCCGTATCGGTCCGCACGCTGCCGGAGAAAAATAAAAAGGGCGAGGAGGGTTGCACCATCGTCGTCGAAGAACTAGGCGGCGCACAGGCGTACGATGCGAACCAGAGAGCCAACGCCCTTCTGGGAAGCTTCAATATTCGAGTGGCTGCCCGTATCTCCGGCTTCGTTTCCGCGAAACAGAAAGCCAGAGAGAAGAAAGAAAAGAAAAACGAGAAGAAGTAGGCGCGCTTTCTGCGTCCCGGATGGTTCGCGCGTTTTGCGTCTCCTTTTTGCGGAGCCCGATGGTCTGAAGTGGAGACCTGAGATCGGACCCAGAGGGGTTCGCGGCGCCGCGCCGTTCTCCTTGGCTGTCATCCCGCCTGCCCTGAGCGCACTGGCGAAGGGAACGCCGCCTTTGCGGAGGGATCTGCTTCCTACTTCTTGTTCCTCGCTTTTCGCCTCGTGCGCTCTTCACTTTCGAATCGAAAGCGGCGAACTCCCGATCACCGACGCGCTCGCCACCTTCGTCTTGTCCGGCGGCGCAGCCGCTGCCGCCTTCGGCATTTTCGCCGCTTTGCCCGCCGGCTGCGTCTTCCGGGTCTCCCACGCTTTGCGCAACATTTCCCGCTGCGCCAGCACGTACGTTTTCGCTTCGTCGAAATTGCGATACACGCGCGTCCCTTTGATCATGTTGCACGACCGGCAGCACGCCACCAGGTTCTTCGGATCCTTTTTCCCTTTGCGCGCGCGCGGCACCACGAAGTCCACCGACATGGCCAGCGCATTCTCGAAACTCGCCAGTCCATCCAGCCCGCAATATTGGCACCTGTGCTGATCTCGCTCCAGAATTTGCAGTCCTTCTTCTTTGGTTACCGGCCGGTCTACGAATCTTAGAGTGGTCAGGCTCAATGGCATGGGGCGCCTCCCAAACCGTAACCCTCTTGGGGAGCCGGGGGTCGCGGCTTCGTCTGTACCTTTGCAAATGACCTTATGGCAGCGCCACTCCCCTGTCAAGCGCGCCCTTTGCGTCCGCCGGAGCGCGCCTTTTGCGTCCGCCAGCTTTTTGGAGGAGAGGACTTGCCCGCTCCTTACTTTCGCCTCTGCCTTCCGCGGTCGCCTGCCGCGCCGTAGGGGCATTATCCCGAAGGCGGGTCCCGCCGGCTCCTTGCCTTGTTCTTCGTCTTTGGTCGTCCTGGGAACGCCGGCCTCCGTCCGGCTCTTTGCTTTCGCCTTTCGTAGCGCTGGTTTATCCTGAGCCCAGCCGAAGGGCGTCTCGCCTGCTCTTTGTTCTCGCCTCTGCCTTCCGCGGTCGCCTGCCGCGCCGTAGGGGCATTATCCCGAAGGCGGGTCCCGCCGGCTCTTTGCTCTCGCCTCTGCCTTCCGCTGGCGCCTGCCCGCCGTAAGAGCTTTCACCTCGCTTATGTAGCGGCGGCCTTTAGGCCGGCTCTTCGCTTTCGCCTTTGCTGTTTAGCGCCTGCCAAATTGCTCCGGCAACGGTCCCAATTTCTGCTTGCATCGCCAGCTCCTTCCATCGAAGGGATTCTGATGAGCAGAATGTGCCGCCCTTGTTCTAGTTGTTACTGGCTCCGTGCGAGAAGGAAGGGAGCGGGTCTTGCCCGCTCCCATGATTAGGTTGAAGAGTGATTTGGACTTTAAGGCTTGGCAGCGGCGGCCGCGGCTTGTTCGAGAATCGGGGCCGCCTTGCCAACTTCCGCGACACCGAAGAAAACCAGCGGCGAATTCGTGCCGGATTCCAAGCCGCAGTATGCATAGTCGATGTTGATCTTCGCCTCGCCCAGGCGCGATGCCACGCGTGCGATCTCGCCGGGTTTGTGAGGAAGTTTCACCTGGACGACTTCTGTCTCGGTGCATGGGAGCCGCTCGGCGTCAAGCACCGTCTTGGCTGTCGTCGGATTGTCTACGATGAATCGAGTCACGCTCTTCCCTCCGATAGGGAAAGAATGAAGCCCGAGGATGTTCACATTGCGGTCGCCGAGCGCGCGGCACACTTTTCCGAGCGTGCCCGGCCGATCGTCCATTAACACGGTGAATTCTTTTGTCACAGGCATGGCGGGGACCTCCTTTGCCACTCCGAAAATGCAGGACGCATTTTCGGTTTGATGCGTGTTGTCAAATCATACGCCGCCGCTCGCAAGCATTCAAGCCTGGCTGACGAGGAGCGAACTCTTCGTCAGGTCCCGCCGGCTCTTTGCCTTTGTCTTTCGTTGTCATCCCGAACCCAGCCGAAGCTGGGTGAGGGATCTGCTTCCTACTTCTTGTTCTTCGCCTTTCGTAGCGCTGGTTTATCCTGAGCCCAGCCGAAGGGCGTCCCGCCGGCTCTTCGTCCTTCGTAGCGCTGCTCGCCGCGCCGCAGGGGCATTATCTCGAAGGCGGGATCGCGCCTCCGAACCATACGGCACCCGAAAATTCAAATCCTGTTCAGGTCAAAGAGTGGCCACCTGCCAGATCCCTCCGGTCACTGGTTGAGCTCTTCTATCGGTGTCCATTTATTGAGCCATTTCGTCAGGTCGCGGTGTGTGTCCACGTATTCACCCTTCGCAACCTGAAGTTGCTCTTTGCGTCCCAGCCCCCTTGTCTCCCAGCATTCGTTCCGCCCAGTGACCCAAAGGTAACTTTGAACCATTTTGCTCTTGGAGCGATGAATTGACTCAATGCGCCGCAGCAATTGCTTGGGCGGGATGATGATGAACTCAGTCGAGCGCCCCTCGAACCCAAGCAGCACGAACACCCAGAAATTTGCTGGAGATGACCGAAGTTTAGCCCGGTTAATCGACCACCAGCCACATGCGCGGAGGTTCTTTTGAAACTCTGCTCTCATGCTGGTGACGAGAAAATCCTTGGAGAACTTCACCTGCAGAGATATAGCGCGGCGGGAGTTGCGGTCGGAGACCAGTAGGTCTACACCCGTGTCCCTAGAGGGCACCCATACATTCACCCGCTTGTAGTGTTGCTCGATATATGACCCGACTAGGTATTCCCCGCCATGGACTGTGAACAGAGGTCTCATAGGACGGGGAGATTAAATCATTAGCGCGACAAAACCGTCAACGGAAGCCGCGCGCTGCTGCAAACCTGCCGCGTGCCGAATCCTTTGTCCGGCGCGTGGCCCAGAGACATCCCCCGCCAACGCCAACTCAGATGCCCCACCCTTCCCAATTGCATGGAAGGAACTTGTGGTGAGCTATGCCGAACCATGGGCCACCCGAAATTTCAAATCCTGCTCAGATCAAGGGTCCGGCCACCTGCGTTCACTAACCACATCTCCCCATTCCTTGTATGGCGTGACTTCTAATAGCCTTTCTAGTATAAACACATCAAAGGATTCCACATGGACAGAGAGTGTTTTGTAATTCAGAAGTTCGATCGCGGTCACTACGATAAACTTTACGACGAAATCTTTGACCCGGCCATACGGAAGGCAGACCTATTGCCCTACCGAGTCGATCGTGATCCATCTGCTTCAATCCCGATTGAAACGATTGAACAAAAGATCTCAGAGTCGTCAGCATGTCTCGCCGAAATTTCCGAGGACAATCCGAACGTTTGGTTCGAATTGGGCTTCGCGATAGCATGCGAAAAGCCTCTCTGTCTCGTGTGCGCAGCAACCCGCGAGAAATTTCCCTTTGACGTTCAGCATCGACAGATCATCCGGTATCCGATTCACCCGCTGCCAACTGATTACGAATCATTGAAAGGATCAATAACAGCCCGTCTTGTGGCTGCAATCTCAAAAGGTGAGTCCTTGCGAAAGAATGTCGATGCCGCTAAGACATTGTCGCTCGCGCCTAGTAGCGACGGTCTTCGACCACACGAACTGTTGGCTCTTACGATCATTTTTCAGTATCACTACGAAGATGGCGTCACGATTTGGATTCTGACTAAAGACATGGAGAAGGGCGGGTATACGAAGCCCGCGGCGGCTTTGGCTCTGACCGGTCTTAAACGTAAGAGCTTTGTAGAAACCAGAGAGACCTTCGACGGAAACGGAAACCGATTCGATAGTTGGTTTGTAACCGAGCTTGGAGAGGAATGGCTCGTAAATAACCAGCACAAATTGAACCTTGGCTTACCTCCCGTGCAAGACGAAGACATTCCATTTTAGCGAGTCTGGTAGTCTCAACATTCTTGGTTTTCCCTGGGTCGAAAGCCCCGACGCACCACAAGGAGTTCGTCTCAAATGCGTCTGGTTGGTAACCCACGGCTGCGAAGACTTAGACAGGCACCAATGCCACTCGAAATATGCCCCGGTCGGCAGATATGGGAGAGATATCGCAATCAGGAATACCTAGTCTTTGTAGATGAAAGCTTCCATCGATTCTTCGGTTTTGATTTTGCAGGAGGAAATTTCTGTCACGCCGCTGTCGGAGTCCCCATAGCGAACTATGCACGATTGCAACAACTGCTCGCGCCCACACTTCAGGCTTACAACAACCATGTCCAACGATTAACTGGTCGTGCCCCCGAGGAATTGAAATTCACCGTTTTGCGAAATCTACCGCTGAGCTTCAGGGTGAATTTCACGAGGGGATTGGTTCATAAGTTGATCGAGACGGGCGGGTTCGTCGCTGGATTCTATTCCTCAACACGTGGAGTAGTGATGGAGCACGTTCGCACGAATCTACTCGATAATGCTGATGCAGTTCCTGACGACCATCTGGATCTCTATGATATCGCCCGGCAGGAGTTGCTAGGCCAATTTCGCGGAGTTGGTCAATCTGCATTAATTACCAGGCTTCTGCTAACACCGTTCGCTGCCTTCTCGGCGCTTCTGAGCTCCTTCGACTGTGTTTTTCGAGTTCGGTATGATCCTCGGCAAGAGCACGAGGATGAGATAGTTCGTGACGCTTTATCAGATTATATGGGGCGACTCGAAAATATTCCTGAGCTATTTGGAAACGAAAGATCTTTTCTTGGCATGGAGTCGGGTATTCGGTCGCACGATGACATTGGCCTCCAACTGGCCGACATCATCGCCGGCGAAGTTCGGGAATTCTTTCGGGGCAATCCCGAATCTCTAACCGAGAGCTCAACGCTCAGACTCATCACACCTGAATCAGACGAACCGATTCAGAGATTCATGCCAATCCAAAACAGAATTTTTAAAACTGGCGTGCTTTCCCCTATGTCGCCGGGACTTGCGGGGAAGCTTGTTCGCAGGAATACCGCGACCATCATCTCCTACTATTACCCAATTCTCTCATCGGGGATGCTGACGTGCGTAACCGACACTGGTCAACTTCGTGACTTGGAAATTCCCACTCGACTCATTGCCGATCTCCTTGATTAGGGCGGGTGGCCCAGCCCTTCCGCGTGCCCCATCCTTTGCGGAGCAAAGGGTGGGTGTTTAGAGCCAGCCACACCGAGAACCGCTCGCACCATCTCCGCCGATGACCTCTCCTTCGCTTCTCCAAATCAATTCTGAACAGTGTTAACCTGTCTCCTCGGCCTCTCCAAATCACCGGTTATCAGTGTTAACTTGTCCCGAGTGAAACCGAGGGATCTGTGGAAAAGGCTTTCAGCCGATCCGCAACTCCTCATCTCCTGCGACCCCCAGCCCCTCCCCGTACCGGAACACTCTCATCTCCTTCACGAACTTCAGCACGTCTCCCTCGCGTAACTTCCGGAGCAACCGGCTCATCGTCTCCTGCTCGCGCCCATCCAGCGCGCGCAGCAGCGCCTTCACCACCTTCGCGTGTTTCGGGACCACCCACGCGATAAACCTCTTTCCCGGCCGCGTCAGATGCATCCGCACCACCAGCAGACCCTCTCTCTTCTCGCCCATCGCTTTCGCCTTCCGGTTTTTTCGGTTGTCCTTCAGCGGCAGCCGGACACTCTTCCGCCGCACCCAGCCTTCCTCCTCCAGCCGCCGGACCACCGAGAGAAAGTTCTCCGGCCTCACCTGCAACTTCCTCGCCGCCGCCCGGATGTGCGTCGGCCCCTCCCGGTACAGCAGTTCCAGGGTCCGAAAACCCAGCAGCGTCACCTCAAACGACTTGAGCTGCTCCCGCATCTCCGTCCGAATCCAGTCCGCCGTCGCCAGCAGGTCGAAATAAGCGCGGAAGGAGCGCAGAGTTTTCTGTTTTGCGTCCAATCGCCGTTTTTGTCTCAAATCCACGCTCCGCGGGTGCCATGCCGCGTCATTTCGACGCGTGTTTGCTGTTGTGGTCCACACCGCCGTTCCCGCACTAAAAAACGCGACTCTTGCGCCCGCCAGATTAAGGGCGGGCACTCCAGAATTTCAATTGTGGAAAATACGGAGACGCCTGCGGATGACCCCACCTTGTTTACCTCGCCGCCAAGTCGCAGTAGAATCGCCCCACTTCCAACCTTCCTCGTCGATCGGGAGGCGCCATGGTTGCCCGCGTCACGCAATACAAAATCCGCCCCGGCAAAATTGAAGCTTTCACTTCGGCGGTCGAAAGCATGAGTCCCGCGCTCGACAAGTTTCATGGCTTTCGCGTTCTGCTTGTATTGCGCGGCCCTGAAGAGGACAGCCGCGAAGCCACGACAATTTCTGTCTGGGATTCGGTGGAGGATCTTCGTCACTGCGACAACGACAAATTCTATTATCACGCCATCGCGAATTTGATGAAGTGCTGCGAAAGTTTTTCCCCTATGCGCGAGCAGGACGTGCTCGCCAGCAAATTCCTCAACCGATAGTTGCGCACTATTCATTTTGCGTGCCCTCAAAATAAAAAAGGGCGTCGCGCATCTTCCTCGCGACGCCCTTCTTGTGATTTGATTTTAGGTAGCACAGACACTCCTGTCTGTGCTCTGGAAATTAGACTCTTAGTACATCCCGCCCATACCGCCACCGCCCGGCATACCGCCGCCTGCGCCTGCGCTCTTCTTGTCGTCTTCCTTGATGTCCGCCACCAGTGCTTCGGTGGTCAGCATCAGGCCGGCGATGGAAGCCGCATTTTGCAGAGCGAGGCGGGTGACCTTGGCCGGATCAATAACGCCGGCCTTGACCAAATCGCCATAGTCGCCCGTCTCGGCGTTCAAGCCGAAGTTGTCTTCTTTCGAATCGCGCACGCGGCCCACAACAACGGCGCCTTCATGGCCGGCGTTGAGTGCGATCTGCCGCATGGGCTCTTCGAGAGCGCGCTTCACGATGTTGACGCCAATCGCTTCTTCATCGTGCAGCTTTAGCTTTTCGAGCGCTGCGATGCAACGAACCAGCGCTACGCCGCCGCCGGGAACAATTCCTTCCTCGACAGCCGCGCGCGTTGCGTGCATGGCGTCTTCGACGCGAGCCTTCTTTTCCTTCAGCTCAGTCTCGGTTGCCGCGCCCACTTTGATGACGGCGACGCCGCCCACGAGTTTCGCCAGGCGTTCCTGGAGTTTCTCGCGGTCGTAGTCGGAGGTGGTGTCGTCCACCTGCGTGCGGATCTGCTTCACGCGTCCTTCGATTTCAGACGACTTGCCGCCGCCTTCCACGATGGTGGTGTTGTCCTTGTCGATGGTGATTTTCTTGGCGCGGCCGAGGTCCTCGACTTTCACGTTTTCGAGCTTGATGCCGAGGTCTTCGGTGATGGCCTTGCCGCCGGTCAGCGTGGCGATATCTTCCAGCATGGCCTTGCGGCGATCGCCGAATCCGGGAGCCTTCACCGCGCCGCACTGCAGCGTGCCGCGGAGCTTGTTCACCACGAGTGTTGCGAGCGCTTCGCCCTCAACGTCCTCTGCGATGATCAAGAGTGGCTTGCCCATCTTGGCGATTTGCTCGAGCAGGGGAAGCAGGTCCTTCATCGAGCTGATTTTCTTTTCGTGGATCAGGATGCGCACGTCTTCGAGCACGCACTCCATGCGGTCCGGATCAGTGACGAAGTACGGCGAGAGGTAGCCGCGGTCGAACTGCATTCCTTCGACCACTTCGAGCGTCGTCTCCATGGTCTTCGATTCTTCAACGGTGATCACGCCGTCTTTGCCCACCTTCTTCATCGCTTCCGCGATGATGCCGCCGATGTGCTTGTCGTTGTTGGCGGAGATGGTGCCGACCTGCGCGATCATCTCACCCTTTACATCCTTGTGGAGTTTCTTGATTTCCTCGACGGCCACTTCGACGGCCTTCTCGATGCCGCGCTTCAGCGCCATCGGGCTTGCGCCGGCCGCAACCGTCTTCACGCCTTCGCGGAAGATGGCCTGTGCCAGCACGGTTGCAGTGGTCGTGCCGTCGCCGGCAACATCGGAAGTCTTGGATGCGACTTCGCGGACCATCTGCGCGCCCATGTTCTCGAGCGGATCCTGCAGCTCGATTTCCTTCGCAACGGTCACGCCGTCCTTGGTGATGATCGGCGCGCCGAATTTCTTCTCGATCACGGCGTTGCGCCCCTTCGGGCCCAGCGTGATCTTGACAGCGTCCGCCAGTTGGTTGACGCCGCGCAGAATGGACTGGCGTGAATTTTCACCAGTCACGATTTGCTTTGCCATGGTTCTCGTTCCTCCTGAGATTCTTTCTAATGGTAATTATTGATTGCGATCCAGCCCGGCGTCGTCCCGATGAAACGTGAACTGCGCCGCGCCAGCAAGTTACCTTTTGCCGCCGGCCGCCTTGGCCGAGCCGCCGATCCTCGCGAGGATTTCGTCTTCCTTCAAAATCATGTATTCCTCGTCGTCGATCTTGATGTCGTTGCCGCTGTACTTGCCGAAGAGGATGCGGTCTCCCGGTTTCACGTCGAGCGGGATCAATTCACCCTTTTCCCGGCGTCCATTGCCAACGGCGATCACTTCACCCTCTTGCGGCTTCTCTTTCGCCGAGTCGGGGATGATGATCCCGCCCTTGACTGTTTCCTTTTCCTCTAGCCGCCGGACCAGCACGCGGTCGTGTAGCGGTGTGATGTTGACTGCCATGTTTGAACGTCCTCCGGTTGATTGCTCAGAATTGCTTTTGACGAATGCCGCGGAAGGGAACCACTTAGCACTCCTCACAAGCGAGTGCTAATATAGCAAATCCAGGGTGACTGTCAAGGGAAAAGCTGACGAATCAGCACTCATACGCGGGCCCCCTAGCGTGTATTAAGTATATTCATTACAATTAGATGCGCCATGTCCGATTTTTCCGACACTTGGTCATTGAGTTGCAAATTCACTAAGGCTAGAATCCCGTTCCTAAAGGACCTTGGTGACTTATCTCTTCTACGCCCGGCTGATTGGATTTACCGCGGGGACGCTAGTCTATCTGTTCCTGATCGCGTTAATCCTAGGTCATCGGCGGCCGCGAAAACTTGAGCGCCTGCTTTTCTTTCTGATCCTTGAACTGTTCCTCATTTACTCAGGTGGGCTGCTCGGTCTGAATTCTCAATTGCAATATGCCTCGCCGCCGGAAGCGACTCGAATCTTCTATAACAGCCTCGTTGGACTGGGCATACTGTTCCTTGTTCCGATTGTCGTTCAGACTCACGTGGAGTACGACCGGCATGTGCGAAATGCTTCAGTCTCCAGTTGGGCCCTGGTCCTCTCGTACTCGTTATATCTGCTCCCAGCAGCCATGCTTGCCGTGGCTGCGATTAATGCTCGAGCGCATCCGAAACTAGGGTTTGGAGGATTCCTCGATACGGTAGTTCGCCAATCTGGACCAATCGTGCTCGTTGCTGCTGTCTTCGCTGCGATCCTGCAATTGGGACTTGCGCGATCTGCACAGGATCCGATTGAGCGAAGTCTGTTTCACTGGCTCTTCGGTGCCTCCTCGCTGGTAGCGCTGTCGCCATTCTTTGGTTGCGCGGTCGGGTTGCGACCGGTGACGGGACCTGAACATCTGGTTCCGGCGATTGCAATTGCTGGCGTGTTTCCCGGGGCCGTGCTCATTCACTACTCATTGCGCCGGAATTTCTTGGAGTTCGGATCCCAGCGAAATCTCATATACGCCCTCTCAGCTACATTTCTTGGACTGCTTTACCTTGCACTCGTGCGCCGTGTAAGCGGGTGGCTTGAGCCAGTATTGCCGCCGGAAGCGACGGTGGCGATGCTGCTTTTTATTTTGATTTTTCTATTTGAGCCGCTCGAACGCGTGATTGGGCCGGCGCTGCACCGGGCGCATCAGGAACGATTTGGACGCGTGCAGAAATTGGCGATTGAATTTCAGGAAGAGGCGCGGCACGGGGAGCTCGCGCGACTGATGGCGCATGCGGAGCGGCGCATTCGCGAAGAGTTTGGATTGGGAGTTGCGCGGATTTCGATCCCGCACAATTCTCAACAAAAAATGCTGGAAGCGCCGGGCGGGCTTGGGCACGCGGTGCAAGTGCCGTTGATGAAAGACGGAAAAAATATTGGATTGCTCGAAGCGGCTTCGACTGGGTCGTATCTTACGGGCGAAGCAACGGCTGCGCTGGAATTTCTTGCGGAACAGCTACCAGCGATGGTGGATCTATGCCGGTTGATCGAGGATAAGTTGCGACTGGAGCGCGAGCTGGCGGAGCGCGAGCGGCTCGCGTTGCTGGGGCTGATGGCTGCGAGCGTTTCTCATAATTTGCGGAATCCACTGAGCTCGATGAAGACGGTGCTGCAAGTGCAGCTCGAAAATCCGGAACTCCCGATCGATGTACGGCGTGACTGCGCGCTGGTGGTGACCGAGATCGATCGTATGAATGCAAAGCTGACGCAGTTGTTGCATTTTGCGAAGCCTTCTGTGAACGGCCAGCGCGTTGCGGCGGTCGCGCTGGCGAAGCAGACGGCGATTCTTTTTCGACACGATGCGGAACGGCGAAACGTGCGGCTGGAATTCGAGCAGCCCAAGGAAGAAATTTCGGTGATTGCGTCGGAGGATGCCCTGAGCGAAGTGCTTTCGAATTTAATCGTGAACGCAATCGAAGCGCAGCCGAATGGCGGACGAGTGCGCGTGGGCCTGGCGCGCCACGCGGATCGACTGGAAATTTCCGTGGATGATGATGGGCCGGGAATTTCGCAAGAGCTGCGCTTGAAAATCTTCCAGCCATTTTTTACGACGAAGGCCACGGGTACGGGACTGGGGCTTTCGATTGTGGCGCGGCGCACAGCGGAGATGGGCGGGACGCTTGCGTGCGAAAGCCCGCTGCACAACGGGAAGGGAACACGGTTTCGTTTGTCGCTGCCGATCGCGGAAGGAGAATCACGATAAGGCGATGCGCAAAATTTTAATTGTGGATGATGAGGCTTCGGCGCGCTACGGGACGCGGCGGGCGCTCGAAGGAAAATACAGCGTGGTCGAGGCCGATTCGGCGAACGCGGCGCGCGAAGCGGTTGCGAGCGAGCATCCGGATTTGATTCTGCTCGATCTGGTGATGCCCGAAGAAAACGGAATTTCATTGCTCGGCTGGCTGCGGGAAAGCGGAAGTGAAATTCCAGTGCTGGTTGTCTCGGCGCTGGACACGGCAAAGACGGCGGTGGAGGCGTTGCAGGCGGGTGCGGCGGACTACATCGTGAAGGGTTTCGACATTGAGGAGTTGCGAACGCGTGTGGCAAATATTCTGAGGCTTGCGGAACTCGGTACGGAAAATCAACGCTTGCGTCGCGAGCTTGTCGCCGAAGGGCAATTCGGGCGAATGCTGGGCGCGTCGCCGGCGATGCGGCGTGTGTTTGAGATGGCCGAACGCGTGGCGCCAACGGATACGACAGCCTTGATTCTGGGCGAGAGCGGCACTGGAAAAGATTTGTTGGCGCAGGAAATTCACGCGCGTTCGCCGCGTGCGGCGAAACCATTCGTGGCCGTAAACTGCGCGGCGCTGCCGGAAAACTTGATCGAGTCGGAGCTCTTCGGTTACGAGCGGGGTGCATTCACGGGAGCGGCGCTGCAACGAAAAGGGAAATTTGAGCTGGCATCGGGCGGTACGATTTTTCTCGATGAAATCGGCGACATGAATCCGTTGACGCAGGCGAAGGTGCTGCGCGCGCTCGAGAACAGGAAAGTCGAGCGGCTGGGCGGGTCGCACTCGATTGAGGTGGATGTGCGCGTGATCAGCGCGACGCATCGCGATCTCGCAGCCGAAATCGCAGCGGGAAGGTTTCGAGAGGATTTATTTTACCGGCTGCGCGTGGTGTCGCTCGAATTGCCGCCTTTGCGCGCGCACAAGGACGATCTGCCGATCCTGATTGCTTCCATTCTCGAGCAGCTTGGTGTGCGCCACGGGCGACACGCGCGCGTAAGCAGGGAAGCGATGGAACTGCTGCGGCGCTACGATTGGCCAGGAAATGTACGCGAGTTGCGGAATGCGCTCGAGCGCACGCTGGTGCTGGCCGATGGGGAGGAAATCACCATGGCCGATTTGCCTGAGGAAATTCGTCAGGGGACTGGTAGCATCGCGGGCACGCGAAGCGCTGGCGGCGATTCCTATCTGGCCGAAGTGGATTTTCGCGAGGCGAAACGGAAATTCGAAATCGCATATTTGAAACGAAAACTGGAAGAGCATCACTGGAATGTATCGAAGACGGCAGCAGGGGTGGGGCTGCACCGGCAGAGTCTGCAGGAGAAATTGCGGGAGTTGGGGATTCAAAGGCCGGGGAAGTAGGTACGGCAGCGCGGTGGAAGCGGGGAAAACGGCGCTGACCACAGATGAACGCAGATAAACACTGATGAGATTCCGAGAAAAGCAGAGCACCCCTGGCAGGAAATGACGAGCAAAAGCCAAATCGAGGGATACATACTGGCGGGCGGGGAAAGCTCGCGGATGGGGCGCGACAAGGCGCTGCTGGAATTGGGTGGGGTGCCGCTCGTGGTGCGGACGGCGCGGCTGGTCGAGGCCGTTGCGGGAACGCCAACAATTGTTGGCGCGCCGGAACGGTTGGGTGCACTTGGGTTCAAGGTGATTGGAGACGAATGGCCGGGAGCCGGTCCGCTCGGCGGAATTGCCACGGCGCTGCATGCCACGAACGCCCGGTGGAATTTGATCGTGGCGTGCGATCTGCCCTATTTGACGAAAGCCTGGTTGGAAAATTTGATCGCGCGCGGGATGAGGGCTACGGCAAAGGCCGTGCTGCCGATGAATGAGCGCGGGGCGGAGCCGCTCTGCGCGATGTACCACAAAAATTGCGAGCCGGCGATTCGATCGGCCCTTGCACGCGGCACGCGAAAAGTGACCGACGGACTTGCCGGGCTGCGCGTGGAAAATATAGAACCGGCGGAATGGAAAGCCTTTGATTCCGATGGCCTCCTATTCAAGAATATGAATTCGCCCGCGGATTATGAAGAGGCGAAAGCCCGGTTCGGCGGGCAAGTGAAGAAATGAGCGAACACTACTTCGAGTTTCGCGGCGTCTCGAAATGTTTCGACACGAATGATGTGCTGAAGGATGTCAGTTTTTTTGTCGGGCAAGGCGAGACGGGCGTGATCATGGGGCGCAGCGGCGTGGGCAAATCCGTGTCGCTGAAGCTTCTGCTTGGATTTTTGCAAGCGGACGCGGGAAAAATATTTGTAGCGGGACAGGACGTGACGAATTTTACGGAGAAGCAATTTTCCGCAATTCGCCAGCGCGTGACGATGGTGTTCCAGTCGGGAGCGCTTTTCGATTCCCTTACGGTGGCGGAAAACGTGGCTTTCCCGCTGGTGAACCGCGCCGGTCGCGAGAGCGATGGAGAAGTGGACAAGCGCGTGAGCGAATTGTTGGAGATGCTGGAGGTGGCGCAGTTCGCGGACCGGTTGCCGTCAGACTTGAGCACGGGGATGAAACGGGCCGTGGCCATCGCGCGCGCGCTGGCGGAAGAGCCGGACGCGATTCTCTACGACGAGCCGACAACGATGGTGGACCCGCTGATGGCCGCGCACATGAGCGAATTGATCGGCAAGCTGAAAGAGAAATTTCACAAGACGGCGATCGTGGTGACGCACGACACGCATCTGGCAAAAAAGCTGGCCGACCGCGTGATCTTTCTTCAGGAAGGGGGCGTAGGATTTTTCGGAACATGGCCGGAGCTGGAGAATTCGAAAGACCCGTTCCTGCGAAATTTTCTCCTGCAAGATGAAATGATTCCCGCCCTGGACGCCACTGCGTGAGCACTCCGGCTGCGAGCGAAGTCAAAAAACAACTCCCGCGCGTGATGGGGGTGTGGGATGTGCTGCTGTTCAACATCGCGACCGTGCTGGGGCCGCGCTGGATCGCGTCGGCGGCGCACAACGGGACTTCTTCCGTGGTGCTATGGGTTCTGGCAGCGGTTTTCTTCTTCGTGCCCACGGGACTCGTGATCGCGGAGCTTTCGACGCGCTATCCCGAAGAGGGAGGCCTGTACTCGTGGTCGAAGGACGCGTTCGGAGAATTTCATGGATTCGTGGCGGGATGGAATTACTGGGTGTACACGCTTTTCTATTTTCCGGCGCTGCTTTTTGCGAGCGCTTCGATGGCTGCGTACATCGGGGGAATCGGGTACGCGCCGCTGGCGCAAAACCGCACGTTTCTGTTGATTGGATCGTTCGTCCTGCTGTTCGTCGCGGTGTTCATGAATATCATCGGGCTACGGATTGGGAAATGGCTGCAAAATGTCGGGGGCGTGTCGACTTTTCTGCCGTTGACATTGCTGGTCGTGGTGGCGGCGTGGATCTGGCACCGGCAAGGATCGGTGACGCAATTTACGTGGAGCAATATCTGGCCGCACTGGGATTGGAATACGGTGAATTTCTGGCCGCAGATTGCGTTCGCGTTTGCGGGGCTCGAACTCGTCTCGTGCATGGCCGAGGAAGTTCGCGAACCTCGCAAGACGTTTCCGCGGGCGATTTTAGGATCGGGCATCGTGATCGCGGTGCTGTACATTTCGGGCACCGTGGCGGTGCTTTCACTGATGAACAGCGTGGTGGTGGATCCGAAGAGCGGCGTGTTTCAAGCACTCACGATTGCGTCCGCGACTTTGAAAGTGAGTGCGCTGGGAATGATCGCGGCGATGCTGGTGACGGTCGGGAACGCGGGCGGCGTGGGATCGACCGTGGCCGGGATTGCACGCGTGCCGTTCGTCGTCGGGCTCGACCGATATTTGCCTCCGGCGTTCGGCAAGATTCATCCGCGGTGGAAGACGCCATACGTTTCAATTCTGGTGCAGGCAATTATTTCGGGAATGATTTTGCTGCTGAGCCAGATCAACGAGACAACGGTGAGCGCTTATCAAATTCTCGTGGACGGGACGAATATTCTTTATTTCATTCCGTTCATGTACATGTACGCGGCGGCGATCAAACTTGCATACAGGCCGGATCGCAACGCGTCACCTGGCGCGGTGCTGATTCCAGGCGGCGTACTGGGAGTGTGGATCGCGGGTGGACTGGGATTTGTGGTGTCGCTTGCGGGGATTTTGCTGTCACTGGTTCCGCCCGGCGAGACAGTGAATAAATTGCAATTCGAAGTGAAGTTGGTGGGCGCGACGGGATTTGCAATTTTGCTGGGGATTGGGCTGTATTTTCGCGGAGCGCGAGAGAAGGCGCGTGAGGATGCAAGGGCGGCGGGGAATTAGGGCCCGCTAGAAGACGGCGCGATGCTGCAGGGTCTGTTTGGTGGCGAGCGAGAAACGGGGCTCGATTGCAGTGTCGGCCGATTCTGTGACGCGAGCGGCGACATATTCACCGAGCGATGGGCCGTGTTTGAAGCCGTGACCCGAGCCGCCGCCGATCAGCCAGACATTTTCAAATGCGGGATGCCGATCAATCAGAAAATCTCCGTTGGAAGTGTTTTCGTACTGGCAGACGCGCGTTTCGACGACGGGCACATCTTTCAGAGCAGGGAAGCGGCGCGCGAGATAATTCCTTGCGGCGGCGATTCCTTCAGCAGTGGCGATTCGCGATTGGGTGTCGGGGTCGGCGGCTTCGCCATGGCGATCATTTGCGACCTTGAACCCGCGGCTTTCAAGATCGGGCATGCCGTAAAATTCGTCCTTCAATTCGATCCACGTGGGCATGGCGGGCGGGCCGAAACGCGCGTCGCCTGACGGGGCGCCGAAAAAATAAACCTCCTGCCGCGAAGGAAAGATGCGGGCGCCGAGAACGTCGGGAAAAAGTTTCGGGAGCCAGGGGCCGCAGGCGAAAACGAATTTCTCCGCGGCGATTGGTTCACCGCTCGCCGTTTTTACTTTGGCGAGACGACCGCGGCCTTCCGGCGCGAGAACCGCTTCGGACCAATATTCGACGCCAAGTTTTTGGGCGCGCTCGACGACTGCCTGAACGGCGCGGCGGGCCATCAGGACGCCGCTTCTGGGTTCGAGGATGCCCCAGGAGTCGTCGTCGAAGTTAATTTGCGGATAGCGGCGGCGCAAATCGTCGATCGAAAGCTTTTCATATACCGCGCCTGCTTTTTCGAGGGACGCGAGAGTGGAGAGAGCGTAGCGTTCGTCCTTGTGCGCGATCCATAGGACACCGGTGCCGCGAAAAAGGCCCGGCTGGCCGGCTTCGTCGAAAAGCTGCTTCCAGAGCGGGAGCGCGCGCATGGACCAGCGTGTGTAAATTTCGTCGCCGCCGTAGCCCATGCGGATGATGCGGGATTCGCCGCCGGAACTGGCGCGGGCGTGCGCGGGGCCGTAGGCGTCAACGAGCGCGACCGCGGCGCCGGATTTTTGCAAGTAATAGGCGGCCCAGGCGCCGAAGACGCCAGCGCCGATGACGGCGACGTCGAACGTTCTGCGCTCACTCATGGAGGCTGCTCTCGATTGGGATGACGTGAGTTTCCATTTTCTTCCGAGTGCCGCCGCGCCGCTGAGGGCTGCAAGGATTTGGCGGCGCGAAAAAGTGAAGTGCATCGCACGGAGCCGCGTTCTAAAAGCCTTCCTCGATCAACTCGCCGATGGTGAGGCGCGAAGTGGCGGGCGATTTTCGCGCGGCGAGCAAACCCTCGACATATTTCGCGAGGATGTCGGTCTCGATATTCACGGCGTCGTTGACGGTCATGGCATGGACATTGGTGTGCTCGTAGGTGAACGGAATGACGGCAATGTCGGCGACGCCATCCTGCCAGCGTGCGACGGTGAGGCTGATGCCGTCGAGCGCGATGGAGCCTTTTTCGGCGACGTAGCGGCGCAAATCTTCAGGGACGCGCACGGAGAGCCACCAGTTTTCGCCTTCAGGGACAAGGCGCGTGACGCGGCCGATGCCGTCAACATGACCTTGAACGAAATGGCCGCCGAGGCGCGCGTTGGCGGCGAGCGGACGCTCGAGGTTTACCGGTTCGCCGGATTTCTTCTCACCGAAGGCGGTGCGGCGGAGAGTTTCGCCTGAAAGGTCTGCGACGAAGTGATCTTTGTCGGATTCGGCGACGGTGAGGCAGCAGCCGTTGACGGAAATGCTGTCGCCGAGCTTCATTTCCTTGGCGATTTCGCGAGCGCTGGCGAGACTGACGCGGAGGCGGCCGCCATTTTCGGCATGGTCGAGCGATTCAATCTTTCCAACGTGCTCGGTGATCCCTGTAAACATCGTGAAAATATCCTTGGACGACGAAGTCCGGGCCGCAGCGTTCCACTGTAACATTCTCAAGCGCGGGCGATTTTGCGAACCAGCGCGAAGGAACTCGCGCCATGGGGACGCCTCCCGCGCCCATGATTTTCGGAGCATAGAAGAGAACCATCTTGTCCACAATTCCGGATTGCAGCGCGGCACCATTGAGATCCGCGCCCGCTTCGAGAAGGACATTGAGCATCTGGCGCTGGCCGAGCTCGCGAATGACGGCGTGGAGATCCACCATACCGCGTTTGGCCGGTAAGCGAACCACCTCCGCGCCCGCAAGGATGAGCGCGCGGGCTTTTTTCGAATTAAGGGACTGCGTGGTGAAAATTACGAGATCGGCATTCGCGGAATGGACGAGCTTGGATTTCAACGGCATCCGCAGGCGCGAATCAACCACGGCGCGGAGGAGCGAGCGGCGGCGGGGTTGGCCGGTGCGATCGGTCATGCGCGGATCGTCGGCAAGGACGGTGCCAATGCCTGTGAGGAGCGCGTCGGCCTCGTGGCGCAGCTTCTGGACAGCATCGCGCGAGCGCTCGCTGGTAATCCAGGTAACGCTGCCGGCGCGCTGCGAGATTTGGCCGTCGAGAGTGACCGCAGTTTTTAGCGTGACGAAGGGCAGGCCGGTGCGAATCCAGCGGGCGAAGTCTTCGTTCCAGCGGCGCGCGTGGTCCTCTTCAAGGCCCACAGTGACGCGAATGCCCGCGCGGCGGAGCTCTGCGAAGCCGCGGCCGGCGACGGCAGGATTCGGATCTCGCATGGGCGCGACGACGCGCTTCACGCCGGCGGCGATGATGGCTTTCGTGCACGGGCCGGTGCGGCCGCTGGTGCAGCAAGGCTCGAGAGTTACATAAAGCGTGGCGCCACGGGCTCGCTTGCCGGCTTTTTTCAGGGCAACAATTTCTGCGTGGGCGCGATGGTCGTAGTCATGAAAGCCCTCACCAATGACGCGATTGTTTTTCACCAGAACGGCGCCGACCACGGGGTTCGGATGAGCGAGTGCGACGCCGCGCCTGGCGAGGATGAGAGCGCGGAGCATCCACGCGTCGTCCGTTTTTTTAATCGAAGAGCGAGTTGACATAAGTTTGCGCGTCGAAGGGAACCAGATCGTCCATCTGCTCGCCAGTGCCGACGAAGCGGATGGGGAGGTTGAGTTCGCGGGTGATGGCGACGACGATGCCGCCTTTGGCTGTGCCGTCGAGCTTGGTGAGCACGATGCCGGTGACGCCGGCGTGGCTCCAGAATTCGCGGGCCTGGTTGAGACCGTTCTGGCCGGTGGTGGCGTCGAGAACGAGCAGGACATCGTGGGGTGCGCCGGGGACGACTTTCATGGCGGTGCGCTTCATTTTTTCGAGCTCGGCCATCAAGTTGGATTTTGTGTGGAGGCGACCAGCAGTGTCAACGATAACGGCGTCGGTGCCGCGAGCGGCTGCGGCGGTGAGCGCGTCGAAGATCACGGCGGACGGGTCAGCGCCGGATTTCTGCTTGATGACTTCAACACCGGCGCGGCGGCCCCAGACTTCGAGCTGCTCGATGGCGGCGGCGCGGAAAGTGTCGGCGGCGCAGAGGAGGACGGTGGCGCCTTCTTTTTTCAGGCGATTGGCGAGCTTGCCGATGGTGGTGGTTTTTCCGGTGCCGTTGACGCCGACGACGAAAAGGACGCGCGGCGCGACGGCGACTTTGCCATCGGAGTTGGCGGCGGGCGCGTTGAGAATTTTCAGGACCTGATTTTTCAGCTCGCGGCGCAAATCTTTGGAGTCGGTGAGTTTGTGCTCGTTGACCTGCTGGCGGAGGGCGGCGAGGATTTCTTTGGTGGTGCGCACGCCGATGTCGGCGCTGAGCAAGGCGGATTCGAGTTGGTGGAGCAGCTCGGGATCGACGGGGCGGTCGCCCGTGAGGATTTGCTCGACCTTAGCGGCGAGTTCCGTGCGCGTCTTGCCGACGGAATCCTTCAGCCGCTCAAGGAGTGTGGGTTCGGGTGGGCCGAAAAGTGTGATCATCGGATTCGTCGGATGAGCCGAAGCTCAATATTGTAGCAGAGGACGGATTTGCAGTAGGGGCGACCCGGAATAGACGAGGCCGTGAGAATTCGAATCGGCCTCCTTCGGTCTAGAACCGCGCCTTTAGCTCCCCAGTAGGCGATCGAATCAAAAGTCTACGCGCAGTTGAAACGCGATCATCCGTGGCGTGCTATCGCCGCCCAAGCCGACACCGAGCAAGCCCGTGGGCGGTGAAGTGGTGTAGGTGAGCGAGCCAAACCCTGTCTGAGTGGACGGCTTTCCCGGGATGCCTGCCAGCACCATGCTGGGAAGTCCGAAATTCGGATGGTTGAATACATTAAAGAATTGAGTGTCAAAGCGCAGCTTTACACATTCCGTCAGCGGAAACGATTTCGTGATGTAAAAATCGCTCCAAGTGAAATTCGGACCGCGTAGCGCGTTCCGACCGAGATTCCCGAATTGACAATTCTTGGGGCTGTTGCCGCCGAGGCATGCGCCGGTGCTCGGATCAACGGCGGAGACAAAGGCGGCGGGATTCAGCCACTGCACCGTGCCCGGTTGGGTGACACCTGGAATGGAATTGTGATCATAGAGCGGCACGCCGGGGACGCCGCTCGCGAATTGAGGCCCACTGCCGTTGACAATGCCGTTTCCATCTGCTGAGTACGGTGTGCTCAGGACAGAAAACGGAATGCCACTATGCCAAAACACGGTTCCCGACACCTGCCAGCCATTGAGGGCGTAGCCAAGAAACCGGTTTCGGACCTTAAGCGGCAGTTGATAAAGATATTGAGCGTTCAGGTTGTGCCGGATGTCGTAGTCGCAAGGGCCGTAGTCCCGCGCTAAATCTCCGGGGAGCGGCGAGAGGATTCCTCCTGCTGAGAATTGCAGGAAGCCACCGTTTGAGACGGTGTCCATGCAATGGCTCCAGGTGTAATTGACTTGTCCCATGAGGCCATGGCCGAGACGCTTCATCGCAGTCAATTGCAGTCCGTTGTAGTGGCTGTTCGCGCCTGTAGAAAACTGGGTCACTGCCGCGAATCGAGGATCCGTGGATTGCGCAAAAGGGAAGGGAGCAAAGCAGCCATCGCAGACGGTCTGATAGCCGTTCACTTGCGTCAGATAGGGTTGATTCACAGCGCGAGTGCCGACGTATTGAGCATGGATGCTTACCGAGGATCCAAACTCACGTTCCAACCCTAGACTCCACTCCATGAAGTAGGGCGCATGAAGCTTTCCATCTGGTACCGCTGCGATGGCGATCGAAGGAAGGCAAGATCCAGCATGAGCCAGAGGAGACGAGCAGGAAAACTGGCCCGTTGTAAATCCTGAACTGAATGTTTGATTGGCGGCCACGGTAGCATCAACGGCACTGCCAGGAACTCCGGGAGCAACGGCTGTACCGCCGACCGTTCCGAGAAGTCCGCCCTGGAAAGTCTTGACGTAGGGCGGATTGACGCCGACCACATCGGCGATGCTGCCAGGCAAAATGTCGCTGAAGATTCCAAATCCTGCGCGCAGCACGGACTTAGGTTCAAATTGCCATGCAACCGCCGCTCTTGGCTGCACGATTGCGAGGGGCGATGAGGAGAACACGCTTCGGAGCCTGGTCTGAATGGCGGCATTGAGCGGCTGATTCACGTCGTGCGAAATCGAATCGAAGGAGCCGGGAAGACGCGCGATTTGCGCATGAGGATTCACTGGGTTGGAATTGAATGTGATCCGCATGCCGAAAGTCCAGGTCAGCTTCCTGGTGATCTTCCACGCGTCTTGCGCATACAGATCGAGATTTAGGAAATTGAAAGGCTCGTTCGCCGACTGTGGAAACGTTTTTGTCGCGGTCGATGCGACTCCGTAAATGAATTGGGGCAGGGTCGTATACGTGACCGTTGGAACGGAACCCTCACCGAAGTCATAGTCGTTCAGGCGGAAGATACGGGTATTGGTTCCGAAGCGTACCTCGTGTGCGCCGATGTTCCAGGCGAGATTGTCATTGATAAAAAACCGGGACGCGCTCCTTCCCTGAACCCAGGCGTTGTCCAGTCCGCCGACTGTGGTGAAAGGTGCATTCGCGCCGCTGCCCTGCAAAACGATGGGGAAAGCGGAGAGGGTCTTCTGGAAATCACTGGGTCCAAAAAAGCTCTGATACCAGGAAAACGCTGGGTTGAAGTAATTGACAAGATTCTGGGAAAAAACGTGTGTATATCCCGCTGCAAGGGAGTACAGAGGCTGCGGAGAAAGAGCGTTGAAGAGAGAGTTGATGGGATCGGTGTAGGCAGCCTGGAGTCCATTGTCCGTCTGGAGTCGAATCCATGTGATGTTCTTCTGATTGATGTTGTAATCGATTCGAAGCGTCTGAACTTGTTCGTGGTCAGAGCTTGAATGCGAAATACTCTGGCGATTTGCGCAACCGTTGCCGTCATTCGCAACTGCGGGCGCATGTCCGCTAATATCGAATGGGCAGCCAAGGACTGCGAGAGGCGTTCCGCCGGTATTGCCGTAGAGCGAAAACATTTTCCGGTAGAACGGGACCGACTGCGGCGATGGCTGATAAACCGACCCGGTGACGGAGTCGACGCCTCCCAATGGGAGTTGCTGCAGAACGTAAATCTGAAACGCGGGACTTGGAACAGTAGTAGCTGTGACGATGGGTAGCGCAATCCGGACCCACTCGCTATCGAAGAAGAAAAATAGTTTGTCATGAACGATCGGGCCACCCACGCTGCCTCCGAAGTGGTTTACCGTTGAGCGAGGTTTGTGATTTCCTGGAGTGGCATTCGTAAAATAGTTGGCCGCGTTGAACTTCGAACCATTCCAAAGTTCGTAGAGATTTCCGTGAAACTGGTTCGAGCCGGACTTTGTAATGTAATTGACCTGCGACGCGCCGTATCTGCCCTGATCCACGGAGAAGGAAAGCGTATTCACTGTCAGTTCGGAGATCGAGTTCAGTCCGAGGACAAGGTTTGTAGAGAGACCGCTGTTCAGATTCGTAAGCGGGTCGTTGGTTTCCAAGCCGTCGACAATATAACCATTCGAGAGAGCCGGCAGTCCATTGAACTCGACGTTGCCATACCCGTTTGTGCCACCAACGAAGTCATTGCCGCTCCCGGCTGTGTTAACGAGAGCACCGGCAGAAAATTGCAGAGGGTAGGTAAGATCGCCACCCGGATTGGGAAGGTCTTCCAGCGCGCGGGCATTGAGAGTTGTCGAAGTGTTCGCATTCTCCGGATCGAGGATGGGAGCTTCACTGCTTATCTCGACGGTCTGTTTGGATCGTGCGATCCTGAGGGTGAACTCGACTGATTTCTTTTGGCCCAGGGAGGAGGGCACTGCTTCAATCTGCTGAGATTCGAAGCCAGGCGCTTCCACTTTGACCGAGTAAGTGCCCGGTTTTAGCTGCGGGAAATTGAATCGGCCCGAGTCATCGGTTGTGGCGCTTCGCTTGAGTCCGGTGTCCTTATTGGTGACCGTGACCGTAGCACTGGGGACAGCCGCGCCACTTGCATCGCTCACCTGACCGACAATCGAGCTGGTAGTCTCACCTTGGCCGAATGCCATTTCAGGCAAGAGGAGGAAAAGCGGCACGGCAAAAATACACATCGACAGAGCAATTCGGCGCATCGCCACAGATTCAGTTCCATTCATCTGAGACCATTCCGTTCTTAACTACAATTAATATAGCATATTAACGTAGGTAAATAAATTGCATGAATCAAAAAAACGGTTGCGCCACACGCTCATTGAAGGGGGCGAGCGCGCGGGGCGGAGCTACGGGATGACAACTTAGAGGCGAGAAGCGAAGAGAAAAGACAAAAAAGGAGCCGGCGGGACGCCGGCGTTACAAGCGGCGCGGCTGTGCGGCGGAGTGGCAGGGGAGGTGTCGAGCAAAAAGGCGCACAGGGAAGAGTCGCTGTGCCACGAAAACAGTGGACCCGAGAGTTAGACCTGGACGAGGGTTGCGAGGCCGAGGAGATTTCAATTTTCAGATTTGAGATTTCAAAAGAGGCTGGAGGTCAAGGTGTTGGCCGCTAGGGGCAGCTACCGGTTGGCTTTGAGCCAGAGGTCGAGGCGGTCGAGGCTAGGGTTGTAGGAGCGGAGGCCGATGAAGTAAGGCAGTTCGGCCAAGAGGCACGTCGCGAAGGGGAGGGGAGAGATTGGAAGCGAACTTGGTCTGCGTTGAGCGGGAACGACGGTTTTTTTGGTATGCTTAAGGGTGCCGGAGCGTATAACTGAAAATCAACTCCCTTTCGAGCGGCCGAAGAACCGAGAAGCGTTCGGTGCCGGGCACGCGTGTAACTGCTGGTCTGCCTTCAAAGCGAAACGAGATGGAACAAACCGCGGCAGGCGCGGAGACATTTTTTTGCCTATCGGGAGGAGCGCGATGATTTTAAACATCGCGATCTACGTCCTACTCGCAGCGGCAGCAATCCCGTTCATCTATTATTTGATTGCCATCTACAGCTCCTGGGAATTTTTCGCGCGGGGGCGCTGGCGCGAAGCGACCGACCCGGATTTCGCGCCGCCCGTCAGCATTCTGAAACCCATCCGTGGGCTGGACCCGAAGGCGTACGAGAATTTTGCCAGCTTCTGCCGGCAGGATTATCCCAAGTACGAAATCGTATTCTGTGTGGGCGAGTTGGACGATCCAGTTATTCCGATCATTGAAAAGCTTGCGCGCGATTTTCCCGAGCGATCCATCCGCGTGCTCTACGGCTCGGGTAGCAGCGGAGCCAACGACAAGGTGGCAAAGCTAGCGCGACTTGTGGCCGAAGCCGAGCACGAATACCTAGTGATCAGCGACAGCGACGTGCGCGTGAAGCCGGATTACCTGCGCACAGTGGTTGCGCCGCTTTGCAACCCGAAAGTCGGGGCCGTGACCTGCTTCTATGCGCCCATCAGTGAAGAAAGCTTCGCGGAGCAACTTCAGACGATTGGGATGGTATCGGATTTCTATGCAGGCATCCTGGTGGCGCGCCAGTTGGACGGTGTGAAGTTCGCGCTGGGGCCAACGATCGCAACAACGCGGGGCCGCCTCGCCGAATTCGGCGGCTACCAGTCGATTGTAAATCAGCCCGCCGACGACCTGCTGGTGGGCCGCTTGATTGCGGACCACGGGCATGAAGTCCGGCTTCTGCCATACACGATTCTGACGGTGGCGGATTTCGGATCCATGCGTCAACTTCTCCAGAAGCGATTGCGTTGGATTGTGGTGATGCGCCATCTGCGACCGTGGGGACATCTGGGGTTGCTGCTCACGCAGGGATTGCTCTGGTCGCTGGTAGCGATTGCGATTCATCCGTCGCCGGTCGTGGCGGCGGCTTATTTGGGGACATATCTTGCGTTGCGAATTGCGATGACATGGACTATCGGAATCCATGGTCTGAAACAGCGGGCGCTGTGGCGAAATATTGCTTTGATTCCCTTGTGGGATGCGATGGCGCTGTTGATATGGCTGACGAGCTTTTCGCGCAACAGCATCCGCTGGCGCGACGGCAAATACTACATTCGCGATGGCGCGCTCATCCCCGTGATTTCGAATCAGGGAGACGACTAGCCGAACGGGCGGGTTCTCACGGGACTGCTGGATTTCGCGTGGTGGCGGCGGGCCGGTTGGTGAGCACGAGTTTGTTGCCCTGTTGCGCCAGAAGAAATACCGTTGCAGGATCGATATTCTTCAGAGCCGCGCTCTTGTTGAATTCCTTCGTGAAAAGATAGACGCGCCGGCTGCCGTTCCAAATCCGGGTGAACGATTCGTTGTCCTCGAATATCGCGGGCGCGTCCGGGAAAAGTGATCCGAACCACAAGTCAACTTTTTTCGAATTCAGCAGGTGCACTTGAACCCCGGTGTAGTAATTCAGCGTCGAGCCCCAGGCATACTCCCCATTCAAAACGATGATTTGGCCCGGCTGGTATTGCTGCCGAATGGCGATGGCCAGCGGCTTCGATGAGATTTCCGGCGAGAAAATCACAAGACCCTGATGAACGCAAAAGAGCACTCCCACCATCATCGCTCCCAGGGCCAGATTTCCCTTGTGGGTTGCACCGCGGCGGCGGAACCACCAGTTC
This sequence comes from Candidatus Acidiferrales bacterium, assembly GCA_050746945.1. Classification (GTDB taxonomy): domain Bacteria; phylum Acidobacteriota; class Terriglobia; order Acidiferrales; family UBA7541; genus Palsa-295. The sequence goes on from JBOGMZ010000014.1 coordinate 162,078, forward strand.
AAGGCTGTGCCCAAAAGAAGAGCGACTCCGATTTCCCACAGCGGCGTGCGAAATATTCCGAGTGATCGAGTGGTGAGATCGCTCAAATGGCCCAGCGACAATTTGTAAGTGCCCGGGCGATCTATCAGCACGTCGGAGATTTGTGTTCCCGGCGGGAGCGGGTTGGCGGAAAGGAAAAGCGTCTCCGCGATCAGAAAGCAGAGAGCGCCGACGGAAAAAAGTACCGCAGCGATGCGCTTACCTGTGCGCCTGCCCGCGCTGTCCGCGGGGGAATTGGACTCGCGGTCAAGCCAAGCGCCGATCAACAGAGCCAGCGCGGGAAGGGCGGGAAGCGTGTAGTACTCCTGCCGGCTGGAAAAGCTGAAAAAGCCAACGACGACTGCGGCCCAGATGGCGAGGAGAAGGCACGCGCGGCCACGCGAATCGAGAGCACCGCGGAAAGTGCGGAGACGCGAGGGGACTTGCTTGATTGCCGGAACGATGAAGGATGTCCAGGGAATCAGCCAGACGAGCACAAGGCCCAAAAAGATGAGCAGTGGGACTTTGTCATAATCGTGGGGGATGCGCTTGTTTAAGTAGCGCAGGAAATGTTCGTTGACGAAGTATAGCCATAGGAAACCCTTTTCCGGGCTCTGGGGCAGTGCGGGATTGCGAATGGCCGCAAGGATGTGCCAGGGAGCGGCGATCGCGAGAAAAATCAGGCTGGAGAAACCCAGCCGCATTCTCTTGAGATAGGCCAGATCGCCGACAAGCAGAAGAAAGAGGAATATGATTGCGCCAACGAAGACGAGGCCGATCAATCCCTTCGTCAGCACATTCAAAGCAGTGGCAGCCGCGAGTCCCCAGCACGCCCAGCGCGTGGAAATTTTGTTCTCGTATCCCAACAGGAAAAAATAGAGCGCGGCGGCGAGCCAGAGCGCCACCAGAACGTCTGGAATCAGGAACCTAGTGTAGAGGTAAATGCCGGGGCCCGTGGCGAAGCTGAGCGCGGCGTAAAATCCCGCGCGTTCTCCGAATGCGCGGGAACCGAATGCGTACAAGCATGCAATCAAAGCCAGCACGCCGAGCAGCAGCGGCAAACGCGCGGCCCAGTCGTGAACGCCGAAGATCTTGAAGCTCGACGCAATTCCCCAATACATCAGCGGCGCCTTTTCGAGGTAGCGGATGCCGTCGATGTAGAGGGTGACCCAGTCGTGGCGCAGGACCATTTCCCGCGCGGCTTCGGCATGCACGGAATCGGCGTCGTCGAGCAGGCCGGGAGAAAACATTCCACCGACGTAGACGAGCAGCCAAGTGGAAAAAAGGATTGCGAGCGAAGAGACTGTCGAGGTACGCGAATGTCCCGCGAGAGATCGTTGATCTGGTACCAATTTTTTTTTATCGAGGGCAGTGCCGCCCGAAAATTCCTTGTCCCGGGCGGCCAGCTTCAGACGAACCGGCAATACAGAGTATTGGGGAAGTCTTCGACATTACCGCTTCTGGGGCTCGCCTTGTCTTTTCCGTGAACCATTGGGCCGGCGTGAGGCTCCATTCCCCTTGCCCGCAGACGTAGCGACGGTTTCCAGACCCGCCCCGGACGAAGCAGCGCTGGCGGCCATGGCTTCTGGCACGCGGCGATTATTGTGAGGATTCCGCCAATTCACCTGCGGTGGGATGAGCGATGCATCAATTCTGTCCCGGTACTTCACGGCAATATTCATAAGGGAATCGAGGAGCGAGTCCGAGAGCAGATGCGGTTGCAAGCCCAAGTCAATCAGCTTGGAGTGTTTCGCGTTGTAATAATGTTCCTGCGCCTCCACGCGCGGGTCGGGGAGGTAGGCGATTTCCACGCTGAACCCGAGCTTGCCCGCCGCTGATTTCACCAAATGCGCGACTTCCAAAACTGAAAATTGTTCTGTGAATTGATTGAAGACACGGCACTCACCCGACGCGGCCGGGTTGAGACAGGCGATTTCGATGCAGCGGACCGTGTCGCGGATGTCGAGGAAACCCCGGGTCTGCCCACCCTTGCCGTAAACGGTGAGCGCGTGGCCGATGGCCACTTGAACGCAAAACCGGTTGAGGACGGTGCCAAAAATCTCGTCGTAGTCGAAGCGATTGATGAGTTTCTCGTCGAGCGCCACTTCGTCGGTCATCGTGCCGTAAACAATCCCCTGATTCAGATCCGTCGCGCGGAGCCCCCAAGCCTTGCAGGCGAACATCATGTTGTGGCTGTCGTGAACTTTCGAGAGGTGGTAGAAGGAGCCCGGTTGCTTTGGGTAGGGAAGCACGTCTTTTCTGCCGTTGTGCTCGATGGTGATGTAGCCTTCCTCGATATCGATATTCGGCGTGCCGTATTCCCCCATGGTTCCCAATTTGATGAGATGACAATCGGGGCGGAGCTCGCGCAAGGCGAAAAGAAGATTCAAGGTTCCGACGACGTTGTTCACCTGAGTGAAAACCGCGTGATTGCGGTCAATCATCGAGTAGGGTGCTGAACGTTGCTCAGCGAAGTGGACGACTGCTTCCGGTTCGAATGCATCAATCGTAGAGGATAAGAATTCCTGGTCCGTTACGTCGCCTACGAAGAGGTCAATGGTCTTGCCCGTGATGTCTTTCCAGACCTTCAACCGTTCAGGCAGGGTCCGAATCGGAGTCAGGGTGCGAACACCCAGTTCGTCGTCCCATTGGCGCCTGGCAAAGCTATCGACAATGGCAACCATGTGACCCTTGCGCGATAGATACAATGCCGTTGCCCAGCCGCAGTAACCATCTCCCCCCAACACCGCAATTCGCATGTCCCCTCCCGGAGACTGACTCAACTAGAGACGCCCGTCAGGACTCGGCGGTTTCCGGTGGCCATTGAACTGGCGCCGGAACAGGCTCCGTTATATCGCCTCCTGAGGTCTGTGTCGAGCATACCAGCAAAGTTTGGAGAAACCAGTTCCAAACGCGAAATGGCTGGGTTTCCGAAGGGTTCCGTTGGAGGCGATCCGCGATGCCCGGATGGATTTCCAGAGATATCAGGTTGCAGATTTGAAGTTTCAAACAAAGGCAGCGGCAAAACCAAAGAGTTTCAGGTCAGGTCCCCCGGCGGATGATGCGTAGCACCTTGACGAGGAGAAACAAGACAATCGGGTACAGCGCAAGATTGAGAATTGTAGTTGCAAGCAGGAGAATCACAAAATTGTTCGCACCACTATCAGAAGTTGGTAGGTGCGACCCAAATAGCGCATCCGTTAAACGCAATGAAGGGTACAGCAGCCAGAATGCGATAGTCGAGAGCTCCGTACCTGGAGAAAACAAGACAGCTCCCGTGACCCACAACGCCGCACCAATCCCGAACAAGATGCTGCGCAAACTGACAATTGCTACACCTCGACGAGGGTGGCGCTGAGACGGAGGCGGCCGTCTTTCACGGCGGATTCGAGAGCGCCGACGACTTTGGGGTCGAAGCGGGCGACGGCGAGGGAGCGGATCCGGTCGAGAGCGTATTCGAGGTCCATGGCGGATTGGTACGGGCGATTGGTGGTGATGGCGTCGAGCGTGTCGGCGACGGCGATGATGCGCGCCATCAGCGGGATCTGGTCGCCGGAGAGGCCGTAGGGGTAGCCGGCGCCGTCGAGCCGCTCGTGATGCAGCTCGATGCCGGGGAGAACGTCTTTCAGTTGCGCGACGGGGCGCATGATGTTGGCGCCCTTCACGGTGTGCTGCTTCATCAATTCAAATTCTTCGTCGGTCAGCTTGCCGGGCTTTTTCAGAACGCGGTCTTCCACGCCGATTTTTCCGACGTCATGAAGCAACGCAGAGATGCGCAGGCGGTCGAGATCTTGCGTGGCCAGCTTTAAGTATTCACCGATGATCATGGAATATTTCGCCACGCGGCCAGAATGGCCCCGGGTGTAGGGGTCCTTCTCATCAATCGCGGCGGCGAGCATGCGGATGGAGCCAAGGAACAGCTCGCGATTTTCGGTGGCGGCCTGCTTCAGGCGCTCGACGTACTGCTCGATGTCGCCGGCCATGTTGTTGAATGTTTCTGCAAGTTCGCTGATTTCGGCGGCGCCGCGGACTTCCACGCGTTCGTGGAATTCCGCGCGGCTGATGGCACGCACGGAAAAGACCAGCCCGCGAATCGGCCGCGTGATCCCGACGGCGAATAAATACCCGAAGGAGAGCGCGACGAAGGTGACGCCGACGACGAAGCTGAGCGCCTGGGCGGTGAGTTCATTGACGCCGGCATCGATGCGGGCTTCCTTCAGGCTGCGCTGCGCGATGACGGCCCAGCGCAATTCCGGGATGGTGCTGTAGGTGCCGATCATCTCGACGGGATATTTGCCGTTGCTATCGTAATGCGTGAAATGCATCGTTTCCGTGGCGCGCAATTCCTGCGGCAAATCCCGGAACTGCTTGACGAGCGGCGATGTGGAGGTGACATCGCGGCCCGGCACGGTGTCGCGTGTGTCCGGGTGCGCCACGATGTGGCCGTGAACGTCCACGATGTACACGGTGCGGTCGCGCACGCTGGCATCGCGGAGGCGCCCGAGCAGGCGATCGATGGAGACGACGGAAGCGAGCATGCCGGTGAATTGGCCATCAGAGAGCAGCGGCACGGACATGATCAGCGCGGGGCGATTCTCCTGGCCGAGCGCGAAGGGTTCGCTGACGAAATTGAGGCCCTGGATGCTGGCGGTGAATGCGCGCTTCAGCGCCACTTCGACGAAGGGGTCGGAGTCGGCGCGAATGCTGCCGGCGGACTCGCCCTTGGCCTGCTTGTTCACGGCAGTGACGTAGAGGATGTTGGAATTATTCTCAACGAAATTTTGAAGCAGGCGCGAGAGCTGCGGGGCGTGCGTGGGATCCTCAACGTTCAGGATCCAGCCGGTGAGAGCCAGAGTTTGCCGCTGGCTGAGGAGCTGCTCGCGCAAGTTGGATTCGAATTGCAGGGTTTCATTGGCGAGCGAGCGAGTGATTTCGTTTTGTTGTACGCGTTCGGTGTCTTGAAGCTTCTGTTCGCTGAGCTGAAGCACCTGGCGATGGTAGAGCCAGAGCGGCGTGATGCTGACGAGCAGAAGCGCCCCCAGCACAATCCAGAGGATGCGCAACCGGCGCGGCTTCAACTGCTTGAGGGCTTGCATGGGCACAAGGATTCCCGTCCTCTAAATGCTATCGGAGAGAACGCGGCGGCACAACGGGACGAAAGTACTGGAGTTAGCAGATAAGCTACAGAGCAGTTGGCAGTTACGCGACAGGGAATTGGGGGCGAGGGGGAGTGGTGCAACCATTGAAGGAGGAGGGGGATCTAAACAGATAATGTGGTTGAGGATAGCCTCAGCCCCATGAGTGAACTCACGCGCGGCCGAGCAACAAAAGCGGAGCCAGCGGGTTTAATCTCAGGTCATCCCAGCCTGCACCCGATCCGTTGGAGTTGAAGTTGGCGGCGAAGTCTATTCAGAGGAGATGGCCGTAAAGAAAGGCGAAAAATCGCGATGCACGAAGACGCCAATTTATACAGGTACTTCAAAATGGCGCGAGATTCGATGAAACGAGCGCTGAAACCGATGGTGTGTTCATGTGCGGTTGCGTTGCTGGTGGTGTGTCTGGCGAGTGGTCGAGCCTACGGCGATGTGGGCGTGGTATTGAATGAGTCGCTGGACACGAGCGTGGCGCGGATTACGGGTTCGGGACACAGCGCCGTCTATCTCTCGAACATTTGTGCAGAATCGCCGGTGAAACTGCGGCTGTGCCGCCCGGGCGAATTGGGGTCGGTGATCAGCAACTACACGACGCTGGGCGAAGACCAGCCGGTGGAATGGAACGTGGTGCCGCTGAGTATTTATCTGTACGGTGTGGAGGACCCGCAGAACCGGCCGCTTTTCGGTTCCTGGAAAATCAAGAGGGCACTCGAGGAAAGATACCGGGAGAAATATTTATCGGCGTATTCCGCGAGCGAATCGTGCCAGAAGAGCAAGGGGGCGGAATGGCGGGAGATGGTCGGCGCGACTCTCGAGCGCAGCATTTTCATTTTCGTCGCTGAAACGACGGTCGAGCAGGACCGGCAATTGATTGCAGACTTCGATTCGTTGCCGAACGTGAATCACTTCAACGGCATGACGCGGAATTGCGCGGATTTCACCATGCGCGTGGTGAATAAATATTTTCCGCGTGCCACCAGCACTGACTACCTCAACGATTTCGGGATGACGAGTCCGAAGGCGATGGCGCGATCGTTCACGCGCTACGCTGCGAAACATCCGGAAACAAATTATCACGTGCTGCATTTTGCGCAGGTGCCGGGGACGATCAAGCGGAGCAGCGAGGCGCGCGCGGGAACGGAGCAGTTGTACCACTCGAAGAAATTATTGGTGCCCATGCTCATTTTTGCGGATCACGAATTGCCATTTGCCGCGGCCGCCTATCTGCTGACGGGGCGGTTCAACCCGACGCATGAGCTGGAACAGCATCCAAGCGTGGAGTCCACGGAGATCAACTATCAAATCAAGCAGGCGAAATCGGAGAAAGAAAGCGCGCGTGTGGTGGAGCTCGAAGCCGCGAAGGGCGAGGAGCGGGATAAGGTGGTGGGGAGTTCGGAAGAGTGGAAACAATACCGTGCGGACTTCGATTCGATCGTGAATGAATCGGTGGCGGAAGAGATCGTCCCCAAGCCCGGCGACATGGATCATTTTTTCAAGCGTCTTGATAAGTCGGGAACGCCGGCGGTGGGCGGCAATGGAATGATTTGGATGGTAATTTCGGATCGCGGAGAATCCTCGCGCGTGGGCTTAAGCGCGAGCAATATTTTGACCGAAAATTCCAATCCGCGGCTGGCCTATGAACTGATCCTCGCGCGAACGCATTCCGTGTTGAAGAGCCCGAAACACAGTCGCGAGACGATGTTGGAATTCAAAAACGACTGGGAACTGCTTCAATATGCGCGAAGCAAGCGCAGCGTTTTTGCCGTCGTCACCGGAGAGCATCCTGCGAGCACTCGCGACGAGACCAATTACACCACCGAGATTGATTGAGAGGGGTTGAGATTGAACCAGCCTCACCTCGGCTTGATGTTTTGGTTTACGCGGAACAGGTTCGCCGGGTCGTAGCGCTTCTTGATTTTCGCCAAGCGGTCATAATTCTTGCCGTAGGTCGCGCGGATGCGTTCTTCGCCCTCGTCCATCATGAAGTTGATGTAAGCGCCGCCGGCAGAAAAGGGATGAAGCGCGCTCCAATACTCCTTGGCCCAGGCGGAGACTTTTTCCTTGTTCGCGGGATCCGGATCGACTCCGACGATCACTTCGGTCCAATTCGCATCGCGGTGCCACCACGGTGTTGCGGTCTTCTTCACGCGGCCTGCGGCGCCGTTGATTGGGTAAAGATGCATGGTCGATTGCAGTGTCGGCAACGTGGCGGCGTACTTGAGATGCTGCGCGATGGCTTCATCGGGAATTGTGCACATGAAATCGGCCTTCCAATACCATTGCATGCCGGGTGGATAGAGTGCATCGAACAGGCTCTGCAGCGCCGGATGGGGAATCGGGCCGACCAGGTCGAGCGCGGGAGTCTTGAAGGTGCGGACCGGCTTGAAGACCTTTTCCGCGTTCTTAATCGGTCCGGTGTAGGACCACACGATGCCGCACATTTTCTTGTAGTGCAGGTGCTCGGGGAACGGCGGCCCCGGTGGAATGGTGTGGAGCGCGAAGAACCCATAGAGGTCGTTGGGCGCCTTCACGATGAAATCGCGGTACCAGCGCATCATGTCCGCGGCATCTCTCATCTCCCAGAACATCGGGCCACCGTAAATGGTGTGCACGGGTTGTGCCTTAAACAGAAACGAAGTGACGACACCGAAGTTGCCGCCGCCGCCGCGCACCGCCCAGAAGAGGTCGGGATTTTCCCTGGCGTTGGCAGTGACGAACCGTCCGTCGGCCAAAACCATTTCAACACCGAGCAGATTGTCGATTGTCAGGCCGTAGCGGCGCGTCAGGTAACCCATCCCGCCGCCTAGCGTCAGTCCGGCTACACCGGTGGTTGAAATGATGCCGGAGGGAACTGCCAGTCCGAAGGCGTGAGTGGCATGATCCACGTCGCGCCAGAGGGCGCCACCACCGACTTGCACTGTTTTCTTTTTCGGATCGACGCGAACATAGTTCATTCGCGAGAGATCAATCACCAATCCGTCGTCGCACACGCCCAAGCCGCCGGCGTTGTGCCCGCCGCCCCGGATGGCGACCAACATCTTCTGGTCGCGGGCGAAATTCACCGCGGCCATGACGTCGGCGACGTCGGCGCAGCGTGCGATCAGGCGCGGCCGCCGTACGATCATCGCGTTGTAAACTTTGCGAGCGTCGTCGTAACCGGGATCGCCCGGCTGGATCAAATCCCCGCGCAAGCTGGCCTTGAAGGGTGCAATCATCGCTTCGTTCAGCATCTTTGATTACCTCGATCTCTAAAAGATTGGGCTGTACTGCTACGGTCGTGTAAACAAGATCGGTACCGCGCTGATTTTCACATGGACCCCGCGTCAAGGACTAATCTTCCGCATCCTCCGACACACCAAAATCGCCACCCGGGCTGACCGGGGTGAAATCTTATCAAAGGTGTTTTAGGTGCGTGAACTGGAAACTGAGACGCCTGAGAAAGGCGTTGACGACGCAAATTGTTGCCGCTCACTGGTCACAGCCGGTTTCTCGAAGGGCACGGTGGAAGGGACGCGATGATTTCAGTTGCGGTATTCTATAGCTTGAGATGCGAGTGTTGATATCAGGCGCGGGAATTGCAGGCCCCACTCTCGCCTACTGGCTGGCCCGCTATGGCATGGAGCCTACCCTCATCGAGAAAGCACCCCAATTCCGCACCGGCGGATACGTCATTGACTTCTGGGGCGCGGGCTTTGAAATCGCAGATCGCATGGGGCTACTGCCCGAGGTCAAAAGCAAGGGATACACGATCCAGGAGCTGCGAGTTGTAAATCGGGCCGGGGAAAAAATAACCGGATTTCCTGTCGATGCATTTTCCCGCGTGACAGGCGGCCGCTATACCACCCTACCTCGCGGAGATTTGGGCGCGGCGATTTTTGGACTGCTGGACGGAAAGGTTGAGACGATCTTTGGCGACAGCGTGGCGCGAATCGACCAGGCAGAGAAAGGCGTTCGCGTCGCTTTCGAAAGTGGAGCGGAACGCGAGTTCGATCTCGTCGTTGGAGCGGATGGGCTTCACTCACGAGTTCGCGAGATCGTTTTTGGCCCGCAAGAACGACTTGAGAAGTATCTGGGTTGTAAAGTTGCGGCTTTCGAAGTCGCGGGCTACAGGCCGAGAGACGAGTTAGTCTATATGTTGTACACAGAAGTGGGCCAGCAGGTAGGACGGTTTACGATGCGCGGCGATCGCACCTTGTTCCTGTTTACGTTTGCAGATGAAGATGTCATGGGAGCCGGCGACGTTTCGTCTCAGAAAACTTTGTTGCGGAAGCGCTTCGGAAAAAGCGGGTGGGAATGTCCGCGGATTCTTGATGCGCTCGACGCGGCGAAGGATCTCTATTTCGATCGCGTGAGCCAGATTCGGATGGATGCAGACGAGAGGCTATGGACGCGCGGCCGCGTGACCCTGATTGGTGATGCGGCTTCCTGTGTGTCTTTGCTTGCCGGGCAAGGTAGCGCTTTGGCGATGGTCGCGGCGTACATCCTGGCGGGCGAGCTTCACCGCGCGAAAGGGAACTATGCAGAAGCGTTTGCGCGCTACCAGGGTCTCTTCGCGCCTTTTGTTCATGCGAAACAAGAAGCGGCGCTGCGGTTTGCCGGTTTTTTCGCTCCCAAATCCAGAATGGCCCTGTTCATCCGCAATCAGGGCATGAAGCTGATGAAGATCCCGTGGATTGCGGATTATGCGGTGGGGCGAGATTTCGCCGACAAGATCGCGCTCCCGGATTACTGACGCTGGACATTTGTGATAAGCAGGATCGAGATCGGCATCCGGGATAAAGGGCGGCAATCCGGGCGCGCTGAAATGCTGGTGACCAACGGGAAATGGCAGCGAGTGACCACCCAGAGGTCGGCCCTGCTGGTGAGATGGATTGAGCGAAGTTGAAATCTCCCGACCTTCGCGATGCGCGCGATTGGCGGTGATAATTGGAAGGGATTATCGCCGCTTGTGGGGATTACAGGCGGTAACAGGATTTATCAATAACAATCGGCAATCACCTCCGTCAAGCGCATTATCGGTACGTGGTTTTTCGGAGGTGGAGCAGGAATTCCCAGTTACCGATAAAGTTGTTTATCGGGAGCTTATGGTTTAGGCGGCCGAGATTCGCGTTATAGTTCCGACATGAACCGCAAAGTGAAGTATCTCTTTCCTTTTGTTATCACCTGCCTTTGCAGCGCGTCGATACTCGCACAGGATAAAGCCGCCAGCGACCGGCTACTCGCCGCGCATGCCCAGTACTACACACCTACTGCTAATGGTCTGAAGTCCTTCCATTGTGAAGCCACAATCGATTGGAAGGCCATGTTGACGCGTTTTAGCGGAGCAGAGATCCCGGATGACAACCCTACGTTGAAATATCTGCAGACCGTCCATCTTTCTGTAGTGGATCAACTCAAGGGCAAAGGGTCGATTGAGTGGAGCGACACTGGAGTTCCACCCAAGGGAGAGGAAGAGGCTGTCAAGCAGATCCGTGATGGATTGCAAATGATGATGGATGGCTTCTTCCAGTCATGGAATGCCTACATGAACGGCAGCATGGTGCCGTTTCCCACCAAGGACGTAGAAGTTACTACAGCGGGAGATGGAATCCACCTGCACGGAATGTCAACTAAAACGAAATTTGACGAGAATTTCGACAAGAACATGTTGCTCACTCAAGTTGTAGTCGACACCCCCGAGGTGAAAGTTGTGGCAATACCGACCTATGTGAGAACCAACGAGGGACTTGTTGTTTCTGCCGTCGCGTCTGAAGTGAATCAACCTCCCTCAGCTCCTCCAATGGAAGTCACATTCCGAGTGGAGTACGCGAAAGTGGACTCGTTTCAAATCCCATCACACGTCGTCTACGACCTCACGAACGTAGGTGTAATCGAAGTCGGTTTCCATACTTGTCAGGTCTCGGTCGTTGATTCGGCGCAAAAGCCAGCTGTTGAAAAGTCAAACCACCCGACCAACTGACTTCCCAATTATCTATAACAGCGTTCCGCTCGAATCGTCTCATCGTGGGATTACTGGCGATAATGGGATTTATCAACTGCTCTCCGTGCTGATCTGTTCCGCTATCCTGACTAGCACTTACCACTGGGACGAATTGCGGTGCCGGATTCTTGTGTGGGAGACGCCTGCACGCCTGGCACTGTGTACGGAGTGGTTCCAGCGAGGTTCGCGATGCATTGCTGGATCTCTTGCTGAAGGGCAGGCAATGTGGACGGCAAACTGGGGATCGAGCGGTCAGGCTTTGCGAAATTAAAAGCGTTGGTCAGATCGCCGACGGCGGCGCGGCGCCAAGCGCTCAGGTTGGGCACTTCCGCACCGTAACGTGTCTCAAGGAATCGCAAAACGGAGGTGTGATCGAAGAGATCCGATGACACAAACCCGCCCCGGCTGAACGGCGAAATGATCAACGTCGGCACTCGAAATCCCAATCCAATCGGGCCGGTAATCGGCGGACTCCCGATTGCGGTTGGGTCTGGAAATGCGGGCGCGGTAACGAATTCGCCGGGAGTGCCGGGAGGCGCGGTGAGCGGTGCAACGTGATCAAAAAATCCGCCATTTTCGTCGTAGGTAACAAACAAAACTGTTTTGGCCCATAGGGCCGGGTCCGCCATCAATGCGCTCACCAGAAGGGAAACGATATTTTCGCCAAAGATCGAAGGCGAAGGCGGGTGATCAGAGGTAAGGATCGATCCCACGAGCCAGGAGACTTGCGGCAAATTTCCACTTACCACATCGGCCAGAAAATCGACGGGAAATTGTGGTCCGAAGGCGTTCTGGTGCAGCACCGAAGCAGGGTCCTGAAAATTCTTGAAGTAGCTGAGAACGTTGTCCGAGAGAATCCCGCCGAGAACAGTCTCATCCGGCGACGAATAAACCTTCCAGGAAATTCCTCGAGCCTGAAGCTGCTCGATCATGGTCGTGTAGGTGAGACGGCCGGTCAGGGCTGCGCGATTTGTGATGACAGTCTCCAGAATGGGTCCGCCATTTTTTCCATGCGGGTCAAGTGAGGCCGCCATGGTGTAGAGGCGGTTCGGGTCCGTCGGGCCCATGACCGAGCAAAAATAGTTGTCGCAGATGGTGAAGGCATCGGCCAGGGCGTAATAGTAAGGAATGTCCGCGCGGGTGTAGTAACCCATCGTCAGTACTGCATCGTTGGAATCAATCGGAAGATGAGAGGTCACAAAGCCATTCATCGCGCCGTTATTCCAGCTCTGGTGCTGCGGCACCCAGGCGTGCGTGATGTCGTGCGTGCAAGCCGCATTCGTTGTGGCCGTGTCCAGATGAAATGGCAAGAGCGCGCCAATTGGCGGGCTGGTTGTGTTCAATGGGTCGGGCTGCTGGAATGCCAGGCTCTGATCGGAAAATCCGCGGACGCCCCGATAGCTGCCGAAGTAGTGATCGAAGGAGCGGTTTTCCTGGATGAAAATGACGACATGTTCGATGTCGCTAAGTTTGGCGCATGATGATGGGCCGGGGCCACCTCCCGAACCGCCGCCACCTGCCCCGCAGCTTGCAAGCAGCGCGCTAGCGAGGCCGGATGCAGCCGTGGCGCCGGTTAATTTGAGCAGTTCTCGCCGCGAGATAGGTCGCAAAGGCAACGATTAATCCCTTTCAAGTCAGATGAATGCTGAGGGCGGGGGGCTGCTTGAGTATACAGCAGAAGCCTGAGCCTACTGCCGGCTTAATTTACGGCAACCCCGCCTAATCGCATTGCGCAGCCAAGATCCATTGAGAAATGGCCGCTCCAGTGGCGATCGGAGGCGCGCGGAAACCGTCGGTAATGGCTGCCAGTGTCAGCCATAGCTTACAGGATGACTGCAGTCCATTGGCTCCATCATGCTGTATCGCCCTTCCTTTCACTAGCCGACGTTCTCGATTCATCGGCCACCTGCTTGCAATTACACCGGATGACATTTGGGCATAGGAGCGCCAGCCTGCCCGCGTCCATGCGATGAGCATGAGGACGCGACCGGTCTTTCTGCTGCCTGGCTGGCCGAGACCGCAATTTCGGCGGAAACGCACTCGGTGGGTGGAGGAAAATGAGATGATAAGATTCTCGCCCGTTAGCCTCCTGTTTGCTTTGCTTGTAATGCTCTTGCTTGCGTGCAGCCCCAAACCCACGATGGCTCAGCATCATGGAAGAGGATCCCATGGCGGAGGGTCTCACGGTGGCGGCTCTCATGGCGGAGGTTCCCACGGCGTCGGTTCACATCGATCCGGCTCGCACGGCGGTGGATTTCACGGGGGCGGTTCCCATCGCGGTGGCTCTCATAGCATCGGAGGTTCCCGCAGAGGAGGTGGGCGCAATTCAGGTGGTGGCAAGGGGCTCCGCGCTGGCGGCAGTTCTCACAGCGGTGGGGGCAAACACTCTGCCGGCGGCAATTTTCGGAGTGGCGTACCTTCTAGTCGTTCGCAGAGCAGGAGCGGCCCACCCACATCAGCCTTCGGTTTCAATCGGTCGGGGAGGGCGTCTTCAGCGAGGACATTCGGAACGCAAGGCCCTGCCGCCGGCGGCGGGCAGTGGCGTACGTTTGGAAACCGCGGGAATCCTTCACTCGCGTTCTCGCGAGGGGCCTCGAATTTTGCCGGTGACAGCCAATGGCACTCGTTTGGAAGTCGCGGCAGTTCGTCTGTCGGAGCTGCGCGAGGTCAATCGAGTATCGCCGGGAGCGGGCAATGGCACTCATTTGGGAATCGCGGGAATTCATCTGTCGCGACAGCCCGAGGCTCATGGGGCCCCTGGCAGGGAGGCTCGACGAGAAACTCTGGGGGCCAGGGCCGCCAGAGGGCGGGGAACAACTCAGGATCGAACACGTTCTCACGGAGTGCGGCGCCCAGATGGGAATCAAATCGCCGCGTCACGATTTCAGATCGAAATTCCACGGAACGTTCGTCAAGGAAGTCAGGATCGGCGATTTCTACCAGCCGCGTGCTTTCGAATATCGAACACACTCGATTCGGGAATTCACCGTCCAGCCTATCCTCTTTTTCGAATTCACGATTCGCACCTCATGAATCGCGGTTCGAGAGGCCGCAGTTTGGGGGTCGCAACGATTTTCACGGAGGCGAGCGGTTCGGGCGGCGGGGGTTCGGCGGCGGCCGTGATTTCTACGGCGGTGGAAGGGGCTTTGTTCAGGAATCCTCATTCGGCGGAGACGGATTTTCATTCTTCCCCGACTTGCTCGACCTGGCGTTATCGTTCGGGAGATTCGGGTCGCCCGGTTTTGGGTTGATTGGCCTAGGCGCGAACCTGCTCGAGTCCGCGATCGGCGCTGACAGTGGTTACGGTGGGGGTTCAGGAGGCTACGGGGACTATGGCGGCTACGGTGGCGATCCCGGAAGCTATGGCGGCTACGATGCTGGTTCCATTGACTACGGCACATGCACTGGCGACGACGGGACCCTGGAGTCGCTACCACCTTATGGGTGCCCAGTCTTCAACCCGTAAGTGTCTCAACGCTCGTGGGTGGTGTGTCCGAGGGTGGTTTGTTTAAGCGTCCCGTCCAGGTTGGTGTGGCCGACGCCAACCGCGTGAAGCGGAGTAGGACGGGTGAGGCTGAGGGATCCGGTGAATGCTGTGGATGAGTTCCGTTCCCAGCTTCAGGACCAGAAATCCAAACGCGACAGGGATCGCTAAGGCAGAAATTGAGGCTTCCGCCATTCCGTGCCGCACGATTTCAATTGGTGTACCGACGGCAAGAAGGAATCCACACACGACAAGCGTTAAGCCTATGACGATTTTCGTTGGGTCTTTACTTCCGGCGGACATGGGTCAACATTAAAGGAGGCTTTCGGAGCAGTAAACAGTACGAAAGTCCCGATCACCCCGACGAGTTAACAAGGCTGTGCCAAGATGCACCTTGTGAGAAAGTGTTGTGGTTCCAGATAGTTGCTGAGCACAAGGAGTTTCCCCGACGCTCTCTGGTAGGCGTCTCTATTGCTCCGATTCTAGGGCTTTGGAGAGACTACGTATCGGAGCCATGGCACGTTTGGATTGCTGTTGGGAACAGGGGATAGCTTGTGATAACCGGATTTATGAACAGGCACCCCGTTTGGGTCACACTCGCCGTGAACTCCCTGGAGCTACTGTGGTCTTGCATACTCAGCTTTGGCTTGCTTCAGCATGGGACTGTCGGGGTCGGCGACGTTGTACAGCATTAAGAAATCGTTGCAGGCGGCGAACGGCTGCATTAATGCGGCGAGGTTCCCGTGTCTCGCAGCAATACAACGTCGGATTCGACGTGTGAGCGTAAGACGCCAAGCGTTTTTCCGTCGGGCGAGAATTCGAAATAGGCGATCGAGTCGGAAGGAAAATTCGTTATCTGGCGGCCACGCGAACCGTCCAGAGGCTGGAGCCACAAATTATCAGCACCTTCCTCTCGGATGATATAGACGACGGATTTTGCGTCTGGCGTAAAGCGCAGCAGAGCCACGATCCTGGGGTCTGGATCGAGAAGGCGCGTATCCGCTGTGGACCCGGTAACCAGATTCACAATGGCAATCTTCACCGCTGTCCCCTGCCCGCCTTTCAAAGCCACGAACGAGAGCCATTTTCCGTCCGGCGAAAGCCCGATTCCAGGGGTGCCGACAACCAATCCCGGTATTGTTGAGCCGGGCACGACCTCGGACTCCCCTCCCTCTATCGGAACACGCATGACACGTGCGTTTTTCGCATCGGTGAAGTACACCCAGCGGCCATCCGGCGAGCAATTGCCTCCCACGTCGGCCGATCCATGCGAGAGCTGTTTGAGGTTCGCCCCGTCAGCGTCCGCGCGCCATATATTTACGCTGTTGTTTTTTCCCCGGCTCGTGCGAACGAAAACAATATACCGCGACTCCTGGCATCCCGTTGGTTTGAAGACGCGGCTGGCCAGGTCGCCGAGCAGCGGCCTCCTGCCGGTACCGTCCAGGGAAATTCGCACCAAGTTCAGGTCGAAATACACGGCATCGTTACCCGCCCAGCCGAAGAGAAAGGAATCCGGGCTTTGCGCCAGCGCGGGAGCAGGGGGAATCCCTGAGAAGCCTCCCGGGGGCAGAAGATAAAGCGTCTGCGTCCTTCTTTGCTGTACGGCCGCCACCGTTTTTCCATCCGCCGAAAGTGTCAGCGTCTGGTAGCTGTTTGTGTCTTTCGTGATCGGCCGAAATCTACCGCTGGGATTTGCAATGAAGCCGATTTGTAAACGGTGCGGCGGCGGTGTGCCGCCAACGTGTAAGGCGCTCAGAAGCCCACTGCCGTCAGGCATCCACAGCAGCTCATCCAATAGCAAGTCCTCAAACCGGACAAGGGTCTGCACCTTCGCGGAAGTCACGTCCGTCAGTTGAATCGTGCTGAAGGCGCCACCCTCCAGAGGAACAACCGAGGCGATCTGGCGACCATTGGGTGACCATGCCATGGGTTGCGGCAAATCCGATACAGCCTTCGGCCCCCCATAGATGAACTTTGCATCCGTTCCATCGGCATTTGCGGCAAATACTTGGAATTTCCCGATCTCCGGAACGTTGGCGCGCATGAAGAGAATTCGCTTGCCGTCCGGAGAAAACGTGATGCCTGTGTCAATCTCGCGAGCGACAGCCTGTGTTGCGCCGCCCAGCACGGGCGCTCGGAAGAGATCGAACCCGGCACCGGTGTCGGAACTTTGTTTCGCCTTGCGGAAGTAGATGTAGTTCCCGTCGGGAGAAAAGTTCAGGTTCTCATACACAGCAGCCGCGGGCGGGAACACCTGTGTGTCGCTGTTGGTGGGCAGGTTGCGGAGCCATAGGCTTTCCTTGCCTTTATCTTCGAGAACGCTAAGTAGATACTTGCCGTCGGAGGAGATGGCCGCAGCCACCGTTTTACCGTTGTTGGTGATTTGCGTGATCGAATAGTCCTGGAAGGGTGTGGGGCCGGTGCGGTGAACCAGGGCAAACACGCCGTAGGCAGCAGCAGCAAGCACCGCGAGCATGATCAGCACGCCGGCCGTCAAGCCGACCTTGTGTTGCTTGGCGGCCTCCACCACCATGGAGCTACTCGACTCAAGTCCTGCGGATGAACCGCTTGCGGGCGCGGGCAATCCTGCGGCCGTACTCACTTTCTGCTCTGCGCCGCGTGTTCGCCCAAAATCGGTGTCGCGCTTCAGTCGCTGCAGATCCGTGCGCAGGTCCGACGCGTGTTGGTAACGGAGCTTCCGATCTTTCTCCAGCCCCTTGTTGATGATTTCTTCCAACTTCGGCGAGAGTTCGGGATTTGCGCGTGCCACAGGAATCGGAGCTCGGTTCAGAATCGCTTCGTGAATGATCGCAGGCGCGTTGCCGGGAAACGCCATCCTGCCAGTCACCATTTCATAAAGCACCGCGCCAGCAGAGAACAAGTCCGTGCGTGCATCGAGTTCGTCGCCACGCGCCTGCTCCGGAGACATGTACGCGATTGTTCCCAGCGCCGTGCCGGGACTGGTTAATAGTTCTTCCTTGGTCACCGTCGGAATCGATGAAACTCTGGCGCCACCTGCAACCGGAGCGTGCTTTGCCAGTCCGAAATCCAGAATTTTTGCTTGCCCGCGCTGCGTGACAAAGATATTCGCCGGCTTGATGTCCCGGTGAATGATTCCTTCCGCGTGCGCCGCATCGAGAGCATCCGCAATTTGAATCGCTAGCTGGATCGCTTCCTCAATCGGCAGAGGCTTCCCTTCGATCTGGTGCTTGAGCGTCTTACCCTTCATCAGTTCCATCACTATGAACGGTCGCCCCTCTTGCTCACCAATTTCGTGGATGGTGCAGATGTTGGGATGGTTCAGCGCGGAAGCGGCACGCGGTTCGCGCTGCAAGCGCTCGAGGGCCTGGCGATCGTGGGCCAAATCGTCGGGCAGGAATTTTAGCGCGACGTGCCGGCCGAGGGTCAGGTCCTCGGCTTCAAACACCACACCCATCCCGCCGCCACCAAGCCTCTCGATAATCTTGTAGTGAGAAATCGTGCGGCCAATCAATGGCTGGGAGTCTGCCATATCGCGCACATCTTAGGGGGCACGTTGTGACAAGTCAACGAAGGCATGCCGCAAGTAGCAGGGCATTGACGTTAGCTGTTGTGAACAAGGATTATCACGAGCAAAACGGGCGTGCAGAAGTGTTCCTGACTGCCGAGAAATGGTGTCCTGCGCACACTTCCAGGGCACAGGGATGCGACGTTGACTTTGGCCGGGGCGCTGCCTAACATGCTTTGCGATTTCGGATTGAGTCGGCGATTCCTGGCTAAATACCGATGGTGTCCTCCAGCGCGTGGTTCCAAACCTGCACCCGTGGTCTTCGCAAATTTGTCTCCTGGCAGCAAGTGTTCATCGTTGTTGCGGTGGCGCTATTCGCAGTCCTGAAGGTGACGGATTGGGAGGGCGCGGAATTCGGGCCGATTCTGATCTATTCGCTGGTGATCGGCAATCTGGTCTGGCCAGTGATGAACGTGCTGGCGCCATTTTCCGAGCGGTTTCGCAGCCCTTACAACTGGGTCGTTTTCATTCCCACTTTGTTTGCAGTCGCTCTGTCGAGTTCCACGCTGGCGCTACTCGTGACACTGGCCGTCTATCGAGCTCCCCTCTCCGTCTTTCGCGCCCAATTCTTGACTGGCGGCAGACTGGGAGTAATTGTGGTGATGATCGTGGGCATCATCATTCACCTCTACAAGGACACACGCGCGAAGCTCGAGAGCAGGAACCGGGAACTGCAGCAAACGCTCGAGGTTGGAAAGACGGAATCGCAGCAGCAAGAGGAAGAACTTGGAAAGGCGCGGGAGATTCAAGAAGGGCTGCTGCCGAAAAGGATTCCCCAGGTACGAGGGCTGGAAATCGCGGGAGAGTGGCAGCCGGCGCGCGCGGTGGGCGGAGATTTTTATGATGTGGTGAGGTTCAGCGAGAGACAAATTGGGATTTGCATCGGAGACGTGGTCGGCAAGAGGCTGAGCGCCGCGCTGTTGATGGCCAATGTACAGGCCAGTTTCCGCGCGTTCACGTCGGAATTGAGCACTCCGGGGCTGCTCACGGGAAAATTGAATGATGTGCTCTGCAACAATCTTGCGGCGGATAAATTCATAACGTTTTGGTACTGCGTGATTGACGTGCATGAGGGCAGCTTGAGCTACGCCGGGGCGGGGCACTGGCCGCCGATCCTGTTTCGCAAGTCGGGACAAGCGATTTCGTTGAGAGAGGGAGGCACGCCGCTGGGAATATTTCCGGACCAGATTTATCAGCACACGGGAGTGAACCTGGAGTCAGGCGATCAACTGGTGCTCTATACCGACGGACTGACGGAGGCGGCGAGTGCTGACGGAGAGGAATTTGGCGAGGAACGATTGATTGAGTTGACGGGCCGGAACCTGGGGCTGAGCGCTTCCGAGTTGCTTGCAACGGTATCGAAGGAAGTGACGCGATACTGTGGCGGAAATTTTCAGGATGATGTGACGCTGGTGGTCGTCAACGTGAAGTGAAGCGAGCCGAGGTCCTGGCTATCGCGTGAATTTGAGTTTGTTTTCTTCGCCGGCGATCAGGCGCTGGATGTTGGAGCGGTGCTTGACAATGATGAAGACGGCGATGATGGTGGTGCCGAGCGTGACAATGTCGGGCGGAGCATGGCCGGGAGCGTAGAGGAAATACACCAACACGGGCATCGCGGCGGCGGCGATAATCGAGCCCAGCGAAGAATATCGCCAGAACACAACGACCAACAACCAGAGCATGACTCCTGCGGCGACCGCTTGCCAGCAGATAGGAATAAGAACGCCGAGTCCGGTGGCCACTCCTTTGCCGCCGCTGAATCGCAGCCAGACCGGGAACATGTGGCCGATGACGGCGGCGACGGCGGCGAACATCATCCAGCGAATGTTTCCGTTTGTGAGGCGGGCGGTGAGCCAGACGGCGGCGTAGCCTTTGGCGGCGTCGAAAAGAAGCGTGACCACGCCGGCCACCGGGCCCGCGTTGCGCGCGACGTTGGCCGCGCCAATATTGCAGCTGCCGGTTTTGCGGATGTCGGTGCCGGCCGTCATCTTGACGATGAGAAGGCCAAAGGGAATTGAGCCGAGCAAGTAGGCGGCAACCGGAACCAGCCAATAATTATTCATCCCGATCCCTTCACGATTGGATATGTTTGCAGACGCCGGTACTCCGCGCCCGAAGGCTTCAGTTTGCTTTCGATGAGATGAAATTCAGTCTCACGGGTCCGGCCGAAATCATACGACTTTAATTCGCAGGCGGCGCGGACAAGTTTTTCGAGGTCACCGCGGGAGCCGGCAGCGGCTTGGAATCGGGCGAGTGTGAGATGCGGCACGAATCCGCGCGACTCGGCTGGGATGCCGAGCGGCACAAGCGCACGATCGACGCTCGCGGCAACCTCCGCAAGTTGGGGCGAGGCTTCGACGCCGCACCAGAGGACGCGGGGACGGCGATCGTTCGGGAAAAATCCCAGGCCGTGAAACTGCATGTCCACGGGCTGCGTGAAGTGGACAGCGGTGAGCGCGGCGCGAATCGGGTCGAGCGTCTCGGCGGGTACTTCGCCGATAAATTTCAGCGTGACATGCATCGCTTCGGGTCGCACCCATTTCGCGCTGCGGGATTCGGGCTTAAGGCGCGCAATCAAGATGCGCACCGCGTCTCGGACCGCGTCCGGGAAATCGAGTGCGACGAAAAGCCGCACAGGTTACGTCCGGCCGTGCGCGGAGTAGAGAAAATGGCGGCGCACCAAGTCGAGCGCTGTTTGTGTGGCCTGAATGCGAATGCGGTCGCGGTCGCCGGGGAAACGCACGGCGCGCTCGCGGAGGCCGCGCTCGTCGGCGATGGCAAGATGCACCAGGCCAACGGGTTTTTCGGGTGAGCCACCACCAGGGCCCGCGATTCCCGTGACGCCGACGCCGAGCGTTGCGCCAGTCCGCTTGCGAATGCCGTCGGCGAGCGCCATCGCGACCTCGGGGCTGACAGCGCCTTTCGATTCGATCATTTCCGGCGGGACGCCGACGAGCGATGTCTTCAGCTCATTGCTGTAGCAAACCACGCCGCCTAGAAAATAACCGGAGCTACCCGGAACGTTGGTAAACCGCTCGGCGAGCATGCCGCCGGTGCAGCTTTCGGCGACGGCGATGGTGGCGCGATCTTCGAGCAGCGCGCCGGCGACAACTTCTTCGAGCGATTCGCCGCGTGTCGAGTAAAGATGCTCACCGAGCGCGAGCCTCATGCGCTCGACAATTTCGTCGAGCAACTGAGCGGCTTTTGCGGCGTCGCGCGACCAGATGCGCGGGTGAAGTTGAATTCCGGTGGGCGCGGCGAGGATCGTGGTTTCCGTGTCGGGATAGAGGGCATAGAGCGGGGAGATGCGCTGCTCGACATCGGATTCAGGCAGGCCGGTGACACGCAGGTCGCGAGTGAAAAGTCGCTCGTCGTGGCCAAGCTTGGCGAGGCGCGGCCGCGCTTCGGACTCGAACATGGCGCGCAGTTCGTTGGGCACGCCGGGGAGGAGCACGATGATGTGGCCATCGGCTTCGAGCCAAAGCCCCGGCGCGGTGCCGCGAGGATTCGGAAGAATGGTGGCGCCTTCAGGAACCATGGCCTGGCGGATATTTATATCCGGCATGGCTCGCCCGAAGCGGCGAAAACGTTCTTGAATGCCGCGGAGGATTTCTTCGTCGCGGCGAAGTTTGCGCCCGAGAAGCTCGGCGACGGTTTCGCGCGTGCGATCATCGTCGGTGGGTCCAAGTCCGCCGGAGGCAACGATCAGTTCGGCGCGATCGAGCGCGTGACGGAATGAGGAGCGCATCTCGTCGGGCGAATCGCCGACGACCGCTTTGTGCACCACGCGGATGCCAAGCTGGTTCAACTCATCGGTGAGAAAAAGCGAGTTTGTATCGAGGCGATAGGGCGTGAGAAGTTCCGAGCCGACGGCAATGATCTCCGCTTTCATCGAGAACAGTTTTACTCGATGAGATGCGTGGCGCGCAAGCTTGTCCGGGGATTCGGGAAATACGCGTAATTTCAATCGTGGAAGCGCGACCCTCAGCAGTTCAGCGAAAGGCCTTCGACGTCCCAATCAAGACTGTAGAGAGCGTTGTTGGTGGTAATCATCGCGCGATGCGAGGGGAGGAGAGCGAGGCCGACAATGTTGGTGCCGCCGAGGACGACTTCGGCCTGAGCGTGGGGCGTGATGCGAACGATTCCGCGCTTGCCGCCGAGCGAGCCCGCGACATAGAGGTTGCCCTGTCGATCAAAGGCGAGGCCCTGCGGACGGCCAAGGCCGCGGAAAAAAGTGCTGAGGTCTCCGGCCGGCGTAATTTTGTAAACGCGATCGAAACTGGAAGTGGTGGGGCCGGTGACGTACAGATCGCCCGCGGGACTGAACGCGAGATGATACGCGGACATGGAAGGCTCAAGCGTGGCGAAAACGAAAATTTCCCGATTCGCGCCGATTTTGAAAATTGTTCCGCTGCGATCCCCCACGTAAAGATTTCCGGCGTGGTCGAAGGCGAGTCCGGTGGCGATGCCCATACCTTCAATCCATTGCATCGAGCGGCCATCGGCAGAAACGCGATGGATCGAGCCATCCTGGCGGCAGGAAACGAAAAGATTTCCGTCGCGATCGAGCGCGAGACCGGTGGGATTCATCAGCTCGGTGATGAAAGGCTTGACGGTGTTGTTCGACGTGACGCGGTAAAGCGAGACAGGAACTTTTTGTCCGCGCTGGCCGCTGAAGGTGACGTAAACGTTGCCGTCGGCGTCAACGGCGGGATTCGCGACCGGATGCAAATTGTCGGCAACTTGCACGCCGAGCGCCATCGGATACGGCGCGCTTTCGACGTTGCCCATCTTTACGCGAACGGCGCCGCCCGCCGCGCCATCCGGGACGCGCGCGATGAGGAGATTATCGGCAGCCATCATCAGGCTGCCTTCGGCGGGCCCGAATTGCACCTGCGGGCGCGTGTGGTTGCGGACACTGAAGCCGCTGCCTTTGATGGAAATTTCACCACCAGGCAGAGCGGCGGCAGGTTTTACACTTTCGATTTTTGGCGCGCCCGCCATGATGAATAGAAATTTTCCTTTGAGCTAGAAGCCGAGTCCTCGAGCAATCCATAAACCAAGCGCGGCATAGATGCCTGCAATCCAGTCGTCCGCCATTATGCCCCATCCGCCGGGAAGCGATTCGGCTTGCCGCGCAGGGAACGGCTTCCAGATGTCGAATCCCCGAAAAAGTATAAAACCCAGCAACAAATATTTCCAGTTAAGCGGCGTGTGCACGGTGATGAGACCAATCGGAAATCCTGTCCAGGGCGTGGTTGGGAGGCTGCTCGAAACAGGAAGCAAACAGCCGAGCAGCAAAGTGAGATGCTGGCCGGACACTTCGTCTATGACTACACGTTGGGGATCTTTCTGCTGCCAGTACCGGGACGCGCGGCCCGCGGACCAGACACCGATGATGGCGAAGGCGAGCAGGAGCGCGCAATTGTAGAACAGGAATGGATCCATGGTGAAAGATGCGCGCGAGAATTTTACTGGGCTGAAGCCCACGTCAAACCCAAGCGCTGCGTTGACGCCATAAAAAGCGAGCCAGGGAAGCGTGGCGGGAACGAGTCCCGCGAGGGAGCCCCAGGTGCCGGGTGCCTTGGGGAGATAACCGAGTCCGGCGGCGGTGGCGATGAAGATTGCGAAGCGCGGCTTTGGTTGAACAGGTGCAACCGG
Organism: Candidatus Acidiferrales bacterium; assembly: GCA_050746945.1. Taxonomy (GTDB): domain Bacteria; phylum Acidobacteriota; class Terriglobia; order Acidiferrales; family UBA7541; genus Palsa-295. The sequence continues at coordinate 185,921 of JBOGMZ010000014.1, forward strand.
CGAGGCGGGTAACGACGAAGCGGCGCTATTTGTCATCAGCATCTTGGCCAGAGTTTTCGGGAGTGGATTCGTCGATCACCGGTTCGCTGATGACATATTTTTCGCTCGACCAATTGCCGAGATCAAGGAGCTTGCAGCGCTCGCTGCAGAACGGGAAGTCCGCGCCGGTTTCCAAATCCGTCGGTTTGCGGCAAATGGGGCAGCGCCACTTCATGCCAAACAGGATACCGCTAATTCAGCGGGAACTGAGAATCGGAAAAAAATTCGTCGGCGCGAGAGGGATTTGCTGCTCCGGCGGCGCGACGAATTCGACGGCGCGGGCGATCAAATCGTAATCCTTTGCTTCCGTGACTTCGACGGTCGCAAGGGTGCCGGGCGCGGGCAAATCGGCTGCGTCGGTGACGCCCTCAAACTCGGTGATGTAAACCTTGCCGTCAATTTCCGGAGCCATGCCTTCGAGGCGCGCTTCCCAGACGAGGTCGGTATCCTTCGACGGGCCTTCGAGCATCACCTGGACGCGCTGGCCGATGCGCGATCGCAACTTTCGCGCGGAAATTTTCTTCTGGATAGCCATCAGCATCGAGCGGCGGCGCTCGATGGTTTTTGCATCAACTTTATTTTCGAGCGAGAAGCTTTCGGAGGCATCTTCATCGGAGTAGGAAAACACACCCATCCAGTCAAATTCAGCCTCGCGGACAAAATCGCAGAGCTCGTGGAAATCCTGTTCGGTTTCGCCGGGGAAGCCGACGATGAAGGATGTCCGGATGGAAACGCCGGGGATGGCCCTGCGAACCTTTTCGAGCATTTTCAGGAATGCGCAGCCGCTGGAGCCGCGCTTCATTCGCGCGAGGACGCTGCGGCTGGCGTGCTGCAACGGAACGTCTAAATATCTTACAAGATGCGGATGAGCCGCGATGGTGTCGAGAAGGCGCGATGTGATGCGGTTCGGATAGCAATAAAGAAAACGAATCCAGTGCAGGTCTTCGATCCGCGCGAGCCGTTCGAGGAGGAGTGGCAGGCCGTCGCGGATGCCGAGATCTTCGCCGTAAAAAGTAGTGTCCTGGCCGATCAAGGATATTTCGCGGACGCCTGCAGCGGCGAGATTTTCGGCCTCGCGCACGACGGATTCGAATCGGCGGCTGCGGAACTTTCCGCGGAGCTGCGGGATCACGCAAAAAGTGCAAGGGTGATCGCAGCCTTCGTTGATTTTGATGTAGGCCGTGTGACGCGGCGTGGCAAGGATGCGCGGCGTCAGGTCGTGGTAGAGAAATGTGGGGAGCTCGCCAGCGCTTGCCGCATCCGGACGGAGCTGGCCTTCACAGGCTTCCAGGATTTTTTCGATTTCGCCGGTGCCGATGACGGCATCAACTTCAGGGATTTGGGCGCGGATGTCGTCGCGGTAGCGCTCGACCATGCATCCGGCGACGATTAATTTCTGCGCGCGGCCGAACTTTTTGTACTCGGCCATTTCGAGGATGGAATCGACGGATTCCTGCTGCGCCGGCGCAATGAAGCTGCAGGTGTTGACGACGAGGACGTCCGCATCGCCCGCTCGCGGCGTGATTTCATACCCCGCGCGCGCAAGGATACCCATCATCACCTCGCTGTCGACGAGGTTTTTGGGGCATCCCAGGCTCACGAATCCAACTTTAGGCATCTCAGCGCGCGTCCTTGACCTGCTTCGAAACACACAATTCTAGCATGGCATTCAGCTCGTCACGCTTTTCGGTGATAAACTCTCGATAAGTTCGAATTTCTACATGGATCCAGCCAATTCATGGGGGAACTGTGAGGCCTTTAAATGCATTGTTCGCCGCGGGTTTGCTCGTGTATGTGTTCAGTCCGAACTCCGCATTTCGCCCAACTGTACAGATGGCGCCTGCGCCAGAGCTAGTCTCCCTTGAAGAGGCCGAGATACTTATTTACGTTCTACCGCAAGCGCACGAGGTTCGACGCGACGGAATGGAGATAGGCTGGGAGCTACAGTCGACCGACAAATTCAACCAAGTCGATTTCTATACCTTCTGGGTTTACAACTCAAAGCGCCCCTGCGTGGATTGCTCTGCGACAATTGGGTATTTCAGCGTGAACAGGCATACTGCCACCGTTTGAATGACAGTAGCGTGGACGTGGTTAGCACAGCAGAAATCGAAGGGATCCTAAAGATTATCCGAACCAAGCGCCACATCGACGACGGCACGCCCGAGAAGTTCGGGTCGCGAAAGCCCAGCAATCAGTGACCAGGGTTGCCCTTGCCCCCCAATTTTGTGGGTTCTAAAACGGGAGGCTAAGCCCTCGTCCCCGCCATCTCCAGTTCCCTGTCAACCACTTCTTTGCGGGTTTGGGAGAATTTCGCTTTCGCCTCAATGCCGAGACGTCCAGCATAGTGAAGGAGTTTATCCACACTCTTGTTTGCTATCTTCCCGTTCAGTAATTCGCTGACACGTGGCTGAGGTTCTCCGAGAATTGCCTGCAACTCTTTCTGCGAATACTTTTGCGCATACTTCAGAATCGCCTGGTACAACTCGGCCTTGAACTTTAGAGCGGTTGCCTGCTCCGGCGAAAAGCCGAGATCATCAAGCACGTTTCCTCGCGTCACATGAGCTGGCTTGCTAGCGGGCCTCTTCATGTTTTCTCTCCCCTGCCAACCAAGCTTTGACCGTTTTAAGCCGCTGCCGTGCTTTCTCGAAATCTCCCCGCGGCATTTCCCGGCTCCTTTTCTCGAAACAATGGAGGACATAGATCACGTCTTTGATCCTCGAGAGGTAAACGAGGCGATACCAGGATCTTTCGTCCTGATCTCGGAGCTCAAAGACGCCCGTGCCAATCGAAGGCAACGGCCTATAATTGCGCGGCCTTTCGCCCTGTTGCAGCTGCCAAAGTTGAAACCCCAAGTTCTGTTTCACGCCCCCCGGGAAGGCGGTAAGGACATCCCTTGAATCGCCCACCCAAACAACTGTCGCCTGGCGCGGCCTCTCAGTCGAGTTGCCCACAGAGACAAAACATAGCAGAAAACAATGTAGAAATATACATTTAAATGTATCTCCGGAGTACGCCCAGGCTCAGGCTTTGCGGACCCGGAGGGAATCGCGGATGGAGCGGAGGAGGGAAGACATTTGCTGGATTGGGGCGGGATGATCGCCGAAGCGGGCAGACTGGTAGATATCCGTGAGCTGGGCAACGGGCGCGGACAGCTCGGGTGCGGGGATGGCAGCAGCGAATTCGAGCGGCGTCTGCGACGCAGCCTTTTTCCAGCCGCGCTTTTCGAGCAGGCGGAGCATCTCGCGATACTCGAGTGAGGCGAGCGAGGCGGTCAAATTGCCACCGCGGCGCGCGCGCAATGCCAGGCGCGCGAGGACGTAGGCAATCAACGAGCGGCCGCGGAGGTACACAAGCAACGCGACCAGAAAAACGAGCAGCGTGGGCAGAAAATACGGCGAGGCCTCAATGCGGCGATCGACAGCCAGCAGTATGCTCAGGGCCTCGCCTTGTTTCTGCTGGTAGTAGCGGCGCGTGCGGTCGCTCCAGTCGCGAGAGGACTTCTGCAAATTCTGCGCCAGCGTGATCTGGTGGGTGAAATCGTAATTGATGACCCATTCGCTCCAGGCGAACTGAAACCAATCCCAGTAGAGTCCGAAGCGCGAAAGCAGGCTCGCCGGCTTTTGGTCTGCGGGCGGCGTGGGATCGAAGGTGATCCAGCCGTAGCCGGGGAAATAGGCTTCAACCCACGCGTGGGCGTCGCTGGCGCGGACGATGTAATCGCCGCCTACGTCGTTGAATTCGCCGGGGAGAAACCCGGTGGCGTAGCGCGCGGGAATTCCGAGCGAGCGCAGCATGACGGTCATGGCCGAGGCAAAATATTCGCAATGGCCTGCGCGGCGCACAAAAAGAAAGTAGGCGAGCGGATCGGCGGTGGGCGTGCCGGTGAGGTCGAGTGTGTAACCGTAGCGCGTTTTCAGGTAGCGCTCGATGTTCGCGGCCTTGTCGTAATTGTTGTCCGAGCCCCCCACGATTTGTTCGGCAAGCTTTGGGATGCGCGGGTCGAGACGGGGCAGCTGGAGGTAGAGCGCGCGAATGATATCGGGGTACGTGGCCGAGGCGTTTCGCAGTTCGGCCGGCGGGATGATTGGGAGAAGGGAAGTGGCTTCGTAACGGACTTTCGTATCGTTGTGAAACGGATTAAAAATTGAGCCGGTCTTGTCGATCATCAAGTAGCCCGGGCGGCGACGGTCGCCGGCGCGCTCGGTCGAGTTGGTGAAGCGGCCGTGAATGTTTTGTAAGCGCGGAGCGACAAAAATCGCATCGGTGGCGATGGGTTCCATCAGCACGGTGTAACGCAAAGGATAGGCATTGGGGCTGCGTAGCGAGGGAGGGAGGAGTTGATACTCGCCTTCGCTGTTGGGGCTGACGATGACGGGATCGTGCAGCGGTGTGAACCAGCGCCGGCCGTCGAAATCGGTGAGGGCGATGCCGCGCCAATGGATGCCTTCGGCGCGACTGGGATCGTCCTGAACACGGATGCGCATCACGACGGCAGAATTTTTCTTGATGCGGCCGATTTCGCCGAGCGTGACATTGTCGCTGAAGCCGGTCATCAGCGTGGGCTGAATGTTCATGGCGCTCAGGTAGCCGGTGGTGAAGCGCGGAATCAGGAAGAAGATGACGGCGCCGAGCATCAGCGTGCCGATGGCAACGAGCAACGACGTGAGACCGAGCGCGCGCGTCAGGCGCTTGGCCAGCGGCGTCCCCGGCTCGAGCGGGGGAGAAACGGCGCCTGCCGCGCCGCGGCGGATCTCCAGTGCGACGAATGTGGAGACGGCGAGGACGAGAAAAACAGCGAGCGAAATCAGGAAGCTCGTGTCAACCGTGAGAATTGCAGAGGCGAGGATAGAAGCGAAAGCCAGGATCGCGAGAAAAGCGTAGTCGCGATTCGTGCGCGCGGAATAGAGCCGAACGAGGGTGGCGAAAAGCAACAGGTGGACGGCGGCAAGAAGGGCGGAATAGAGCGATGCGTTGGGCGTGCCTTCAGCTAATTTTCGCGAAAGAACCCAGAGATCGAACGGGAAGAAAAGAAAATAGGCGAGGACCAGCCAGGTGGCCACGCGGACGGAAAGCTCGACCGGGCGCCCGCGCCAGAGACGGATGGCTTTGTAGCCGAGCGCAAGTACTGGAAGAATGGTACTGAAAAGATCGAGTTTGCTGGTGGAGATGACGGCGAGCACTCCGGTGACAACGAGGAGGTAGAGCGAGATTTCGAAGTATCGCTGTACCGCCGAAAGCGGCGGCGCGTGGACAGGGGCGGTGGAGGCCATGGCGCTGATTCCATGCTAGCACTCAGGCGATGGGCGCGCTTGGACGCGAAGCGAATGCGCTAATGGGGGCGGCTTGAAAGCGGATCGAGGATGCGAATTAGTTCTGCGTGCAGAGAACGTCGTGAAAATAATTAATCATTGCGCGTTTGGGCTTCGGGCCAGTGAGGGTGATTTGGCTTTCGAACCTGGTGTTGCCTGTGAGGGGAACGGAGGCAACTCGCAGAGCGTTGCCGTCGGGGCGCTTGATGTACACGGGGATGATCATGCGGAATAAGGGCTCGACGCCAGATTGCTCGATTTTGAAGTTGAGGACGGCCGCGCCATCCGGAGCAGTTGAGAAGGAATATCGGAATTTTTCATTCGGAAACGAGTTGCCGTAAACATACTCGTCGAAGAACCAATCCATTTTTCCGTCGCCCGCAAGGTCCATCGCCGGAATCATATGCTGCTCGACGACGGCTTTGAAATCCTCGGTGGTTGCCGGCCGATTCGTATAAGTCTGGACGAAATCGTGCATCAGTTTCTTGAAATCAGCGTCGTGCCTCTCGTTATCCCACAACATCATCCTGATCATGTTAAGGATATACGCGCCCTTCGGACCGATTTGCCGGGTAGGAGTTCGGAATGCCCCGCGAAAAACGCCTAATCGAGAGCCGAGTGTCACTGGCCCCTCGTCAATCCGGCGACGGCCTTGCACATCTTTCTCAGTCAAGAGATACAATTCTTCGTCCCAGAACCCGTCGTAAGTGCCAACGTTAAAAAAGGCCTGTAAGAACAGAGATGCGGAGAATTCCGCGAAGCCCCCGACCATCCATTGATCCCGGTAGGAAATCTGTCCCACCGTATTTCCCCACCACTGCTTCGCGATCTCATATGGATCTAGGGCAAAAAAATATGAATCGTGGATATCCCGGACAAAGCGTTGTCCATGATCTGAAAACGATGTCGGCGGGAGGAGTATCAAAGTCGCGAAGGACCGGCCAAAAAACGGCGGCTCGTCAGTGGCGCCAAATCGTCGGGAGGAGAACAGCGGCCTCTCCGTATAAATAATCTGTTTATCCGGATACGGCGACCGCTCACGGAATAGTCGTGGGTTGTAGGGGATCGAAAACTGCTCGGCCAGCGCGAGTCGGTTATAGGGTGTGGGCCCGAAGAAGTCGGTATACAGCGGGATCGCTAACTCTTCCTCTCCCAGTATTCTCTTCATCTTATTGCTCATGCTGCTGAGCAATTTTAGGGCGGCGACGTTTGCGTAAGTCTCGAGTGTCATATGCTGATCTTGGAGCGCGCTGTCCACTCGTTTAAGCTCCCCCAAATCGAAGCTCGCTTCCGCGAAGGGAACATCGGTATGCCACTGAGCAACATCAAAATTTCCCTCTGTTCTTTGAGCGGTTTTCGTCCCCGTGGCTACCAACGTCAAACCTTGGGGCACGTGCAAGGTTACGTCGTAGGTTGAATAGTTGGCTGACGAAAACGAATTCGGATACCAACTTGTTCGGGCTATCAGGGCGAAGGCCGCCCAGCTCTGGTTCACGAGAGCATCGCGACCGGCATATCTCGTTGTAAACGTGAACCTATTTCCCACAGTGAGCGGAGCAGGAAGAATCACGGAGAATTGGTAATCCGCGTCCTCGTGCTCTTGGATGAATGATAGCGGTTCCTCATCTTCAGTGGTGACGCTGCTTACCCTGAGTGTGTGATAGAGCCTGAGGGGCACCACACGAACGCCATCAGTGAGAGCCGTGATCGTCGTTGTTGCAGTTCCGGTGAGCGCCCCGTCCATCTCAATGGTCACATCAAGTTTTTGATGAGCGATACCGAAGGTATTGTTCGCTTGCCTGCTTGAGGCGGTACCTCGCGCATATTCGTCACTGTAATGAAACGACGCCCAAACGCCCGCATTCGTTGAGTTGTCATACGTCGAAAACGCTTCTTCCTCGGGGGCTACATCGACCTGCAGGAAATCTGCTGGCACTCCGTGAGGATCCAGAATATAGATTTCCTTGCCGCTGAATTTTTCACCTTTGATGAAGGCGCAGAAGAACCCTCCCGGCTCGCGACTCAACAAATCCTGCAGAATACGGGCGTCCAGGTTAAAGCGGAGATCGTGGCGCAACGTCCTCTGAATAACAGCAAGCGCCTCTCCCACCGGTGCTGCGACTAATCCGGTTGGAGGGGCACCCTTCGCTTCGATCTCCTTTTCGGTTCCATCGGTGAAGCGAAATACAGCAGTGGAGAATGGTTCAATCGTTTCGGCGGATTTCGTCAGACGCCCCAGGCTCCATTTCTCATTCGCCAGTGGGGGATCGAGCGCAAATGTACCGCTACCGGTGAAGACCGCGCCCGTTGTTTTGCCTTCTACGGGGGTGAGGAAGGCGAAGCTGCCGGACTTGAAAGTAAATGTGCTCGCGTCACGCTTCATCACAAAATCCTTTACAACCACGGTCTTCCCACCCGGAGTGATATTGCGCAACTGCTGATATATGGGGTCGGAATTTGGGGCAATGGGAGTGGCAGTTAGTGCCGGGGTCGGTGCATGGAGAGTCTTCGATCCTTCAGCGCGAACAAAAGGGAGGAGCGCAGCGCACAAAATGAAGGCGGCCGCCAACAACAGCATAAACGCATGTGTGCCCCCAACTGAAACACCAGCGGCGCTGGGTTTGGTTCTGGCTAAGGTCATGTCGCCCGTCCTTTCGCATTACAGGCACGCGCCCCTTTGTGCGGACCCCGATCCACAGGAAGGAACGGTGGGTTTGGCGAGGTGCAATCGAAGAGAAGGTGGCTCGCCATGTTAGCCTGCCAGCAGGATCGATGTTTTTTCGAAATCGCATCTCGACATAAGTACCTTTCTCGTACATAGGACGCAAGGCCCCTGCCGTTCGGTTACAAAGAAACCGCAGTCCATAACGGCGTATCCAACGCCGCCATGTGAATTTTTTCCGTGCAGGTCGAATTTGAGAGCCGAGCGGGGCGCGTCAACGGCAGAATGCAGCGCGCGAATCAGTTTTGGGTGCAGAGAACGTCGTGAAAATAATTGATCATGGCGCGTTTGGGCCTGGTCTTCAAGCCACGGAGGACGGTTTGAGTCTCAAAGGAAGTGTTGCCGGTGAGAGGGACGTTGCCCACGCGGAAGGCGCCGCCCTCGGCCAGCTCGATGTAGACGGGAATCGTCATCCGGAAAGAAGGATCGACCCCTGATTGCTCTACTTTGAAGTTGAGGGCGACAGAACCATCCGGAGCATTGGAAAAAGTGTAGCCGAATTTTTCGTTGGGGAGAGCCGTGCCGTACACATACTCGTTGAAAAACCAGTCCATCTTGCCGTCGGCCGTGAGGTTCATTGAGGGGGTCATGTGCAACTCGACCGCCCGCTTGAAATCTTCGGTTGTCGCCGGCCGGCCCGAATAAGAGTGCACAAAATCGTGCATCAGCTTCTTGAAGTCGGCGTCCTGCCTCTCGTTGTCCCACATCATCATGCGAATCATATTCAGGATATAGGCGCCCTTGGGATAGATCAGCCTCAGTGGAACCTGGAAGCCGGCCCGCGAAGTACCCAGCCGATAGCCAAGAGTCACCGGGCCAACGTCGATCGCGCGGTATCCCTCCCTGTCTTTCTCGACCAGCAATTTCCGCTGCACATCCCAGAATTTGTCGTAGGTGCCATCTTTAAAAAAGGTTTGCAAGAACAGGGATGCAGAGAATTCCGCGAACCCCTCGCTCATCCATTGGTCGCGGTACGATTCCCATCCCACTGTGTTTCCCCACCATTGATGGGCAATCTCGTGCGGGCCCACTCCCCGAAAGAATGCTGAGGCATCAGATCCCAGAAAATTCATCCTGCTTGAATCCACATACGAGAGTACCGGCAAAAAGATCAAATTCGCGAAGGACTGACCGTAAAATGTCGGCTGCTCGGTCAAAGCAAGACGTTTATATGGAATGGGGCCGAAGTAATCGGTATAGAGTGGAATCGCCAATTGTCCTTCGCCGAGGGTTCTTTTCATTTTGTTGCTCGTGTTGTAATTCATCACGACGTTTGCGTAATTCTCAAGCTTGATGCCCTGATCCGGAAGATCAATCTCGTTTTTCTTGAATTCTCCAAAATTAAATCCGGCATTTGGGATTGGCACCTCCGTTTTCCATTCGGATACTTCGTAGTTGCCTTCCGTCCTCTCGGCGGTCTTGGATCCTGTCGCCAACATCGTCATTCCCTTGGGGATTCGAAAAGTGAGCTCATATTTGGCAAAGTCGCCCGAGGAATACGGCGCCGGATACCAATCCGATCGCACCACTGGGTAAAAGATCCCCCAGCCCAAATTCACAACAGCGTCGGGCCCTGCGTATTGCGTGGTAAATGTAAAGAGCTTTCCGGCGGTCAATGGTTTAGGTGCGATCAAGAAATACTGATAATCCTCGTCTTTTTTCTCCTGAATGAACGCGAGGGGCTGATGGCTCTCGTCCGTCGCAGCTTCTACCCGCAGTGTCGGATAGAGTTGCAAGGGAATCACGCGGAGCCCGTTGGCGAAAGGGAGAATCGTCGTCGTCGCCGTCCCTTTCAGGTGCCCACTTTTTTCAACGGTCACATCCACCTTTTGACCGATTACTCGGTATGGCGCGTTCACCTGCCGCCCGGACGCGGTGCCTTCCTTGTACTCATCCGAATAATGGAACGAAGCCCAGGTGCCGTTCTTTCTGTCGTCGTAAGTGTAGAACGCCACCTCTTCCGGTGCTACGTCCATCCCGATGAAGTCGCCTGGAATTCCGTGAGGATCCATCACGTAAACTTCCTTGCCGCTGTACTTTTCACCCTTGATGAACGCGCAGAAAAAATACCCGGGCTGGGAGTTCAGCACGTCCTCCAGGATCCGAGCATCAAGATTGTATTGGATATTCTTTCGCAGCGTATTCCGCAGGTCTGCCAGCATTTCGCTCGCCGGACCTGCTACTGGTTGCGCGGGCACGCTGCCCTTCGCTTCGATTTCCTCTTCGGTGCCGTCAGTAAATCGAAAAATCGCCGATTTAAAGTGTTCGAGCATTTCGTTGGACTTGGTGAGCAGTTTCAGGCTGCGCCTTTCAGCTTCGAGCGGCGGGTTCAAGGAAAAAGTCGCACTTCCGATGAACACGGCGCCGGTGGTCTTGCCCTCGACGGGCGTGAGAAAAAAGAAATTGCCGGATTGAAACGTGAAAGTGCCGGCGTCACGCTTCATCACGAAGTCTTTAACCGTGATTGCCTTACCGCCGGCGGTGATATTGCGCAACTGCAGATAGACAGGGTCGGAATTCGGAGCCCTCGGGCTAGTGGTCTGCGGCGGAACGGGGCTGAGTCGAGGGGTGAAACTGGCAGCGATCAGCGCCGGAACGGCTGCCACGAACAGTAGGGTTGTGGCGAGGAGCAATTTCATGCCAGCCACACGTTTCGTCGCAGAAAAGCATTGTGAGATTGTTGTGTGCGATTTGTGAATCAAAGTCTAGCTCCCATTTTTGCCGAATCCTGCGGCCCAAGCGGACCCCGCCGCTGAATGGCAGTCATAAAGCGCCCGACGAGTTGTTTTCTCCGAGGATGGCCGGTCACCCAAGTCTGCCGCCAGAGCGGAGTATATTTTGCACATTGTTCGATTCGGTGCAAGTGCATTCCTTGTATATCCGCGACGGGCCACGAAAGATCCACCACGCGTTGAAGGCGAGGCCGCTAGCGCGATTTCAGCGCGGCTTGGGCCAGCTTGCGGGTGGCGCTGGAGATGGGGAGGCCCGTGAGGCGCTCGAGCGGCACGATGCGCGTGCGCTTCAGCCCAGGCAGCCGCGAGATTCGTGCAAGGAACGGCAGGAGTGTAATGTTGCGAAACGTGACGCCATGCTTGGCATGCGCGAGGGCTTCGAACGATGGCGGTCGCAGATGAAGAGTCGCGTGCAGATGTTCGGCGAGATCGGCGCGGGCGTTGCGGGCCACCTCGACTGCGGGGAATTGCCACATGCGCGAGAACAGGACGTGCTCGTGTGCGCCGGGATCTTGGACAAGCAAAGTGCGGCCGGCGGGGTCGAGCAAAATTGCGGCGGCGATTTTTATCTGGACGGATGCGCGCTTTCGGCGGGGAGAGGGGATTTCGTTCGTGGCGCCCTGCGCATACGCGCGGCACCAGCGTGAAATTGGGCAGGCAGGACAGCGTGGATTTTGCGGCGTGCAGATGGTTTCACCTAACTCCATCAGCGCCTGATTCCAATCGCCCGGTGTCTCGGGTGCGAGCAATTGCTGCGATATAGCGGCGAGAGATTTCCAGCGGCGGGGTGCGCGTAGTGCGCCGCGAATTGCACCGAGTCGCGCGAGGACGCGGGCGACATTCCCGTCGAGGACGGCGAGCGGTTCGTCATAGGCGATGCTCAGGACCGCGGCGGCAGTGTAGCGCCCAATTCCGGGGAGACGCAGCGCGGCTTCCGGGCCGCGCGGAAATTTTCCGTCTTGATGGGTGACGATTTCTTTCGCGGCGCGATGGAGGTTTCGCGCGCGGCTGTAATAGCCGAGGCCGGACCAGAGTTTGAGCACTTCATCCTGGCGGGCGCGCGCGAGAGATTCGACGCGGGGGAAGCGGCGGAGGAAACGATCGTAGTAGGGCATTACCGCGGCGATGCGCGTTTGTTGGAGCATGACCTCCGCTACCCAGATGCGGTAGGGGTCGCGACTGCGACGCCAGGGCAGATCGCGCTGGTGCGTGCGGAACCAGGCCAGCAAGCGCTTCTGGAAGTTTCGTCGCGCTGAGGGTGCGAGGTGAATCGCCATGCGCGCCGTATTCTCGCACGAACGGCGGCAACTATAGCGCGTCGGTGAAAAGGAAATAGGAAGAGGACCAGAGCGCGCTGGGGATGGTGGCTTGCGGCCTGCTGGTGATGATGATCTTGAAAATTTCTCGTTCCGCAACCAGTTCGTCGAGGAACACGCCGCCGGTTTTTGTGTTATCGGGCTCGATCATGGCCAGGTGGCGGAGCGTGTCGTATATGATTTCGTGGGCAAGGGCCATGGGAGTCGAGAAACGGTCGGTGCGGAATTGCATCACGGAATTGATTTCGTTGAAGTGCCAGGCGATGCACGCCGCCAGTGAAACGGCGCGCTCGAAGCGATCGGCGTGCTCGGGTTCAGCGAGCGGGCCGAGGTCAGGGCGCGGGGGGCCGAGGAAGGGATCGAGGACGAGCATCACGCGGCGCTCATCTTCACGCGCGAATTCGCGGACCATCATGCGTCCGGTCTTCGCGGTCACTTTCCAATCGACGAAGCGCGCGCTGTCGGTCGGTTGATAGTCCCGCAAGGAATGAAGCTCGTGGCCGCGGCCACGGAAATGGCTGGCCATTTCACCGCTGAGCAGCGGGAGCACTTCGTAGAACTGGTCAGTGGGCTCGACCCGCGGATAAATCACGATTTCGATATCCGAATCCACCTTGCGCGTTTTTTCGAAGAAGCCGAAGGGAAAGCGCGTGCGGATGCTGAACGCGTCCTGGCGATAAACGCCGCGGCGGGGAAAAACGAGCTCTACCTTCTGGCGTGCGGAGCCCAAGCGCGGGATGTAAGGAAAATAAACGGGGCGCGTGAGAACTTGCGCCGCGCTTTTTTTTGACTCGCCGACGACACGCAACGAAAACGACGGCCATGTTAGCTTTTCGTTTCGCAGCTCGAGTTCGGCGAGGACGGGCTGCTCGGCGAAAATGTGCTCGGGCAGGTCGAACCTCAGGTCAATGCCGGTAAGCACCACGCGCGAGAGAATTCCCGAAACCAAAATGCCGCCGAGCGAGCAGCCGAGAATCATGAAGAGCAAGTTGTTGCCGGTGTTGACGGCGGCGAGGATCAGGATGAAGACCGCGCCGAGATAAATGATGCCTTCGCGCGTGAGGCGATAGTCCACCTGATAGACGAGCCAGCGAAGGCTGGTGCGCCGCGCGAGCGTGGGAACGATAGTGACCGCGACCCATCCGGCAAGGCCGAGCGCGATTGCCGTGGTGATGGCGGCGAGCCAGACGCGTCCGGTTTGCGCCGCGGCCGCGGAAAACAGTGCGACCAGCAGCGCGCCCGAGAGCACCAGCATGGCGATGCCGAAGCTGCGCCAGCCGGGCTTGTCGCGCCCCTGCCACCAGCGAGCGACGATGAATTCTGCCATGGGAGTTAAACCGGAACGCGAACGGTTTCGAGGATTTCGCGGAGGATGGCTTCGGCCTGCTCGGATTTTTTCTGCGTGGAAACGTAGCGCGAGCTGACGACGACGCGATGCGCGAACACGGGCAGGATCAGGCGCTTGAAATCGTCGGGCAGACAATAATCGCGCCCTTCGAGGAACGCGCGAGCTTGCGCCGCGCGATGCAGCATCACGGCACCGCGAGGGCTCACACCCAGGCTCAGTTGTTCGGTTTGGCGCGTGCGGTCCACAATTTCGAGCGCGTAGTCGAGCAGGCTTTCGTCCACTTTCACTTTTGCCACGGTTTCCTGCATCGTGAGGACATCCGGAATTTCGAGCAGTGCCGGCATGGCGTCGGCGGGCGAGTGGCCGGCATTGTTGCGCAGAATTTCCTTTTCGCTTTCGCGCGCGGGGTAGCCCATGCGGATGCGCATCAGAAAGCGGTCGAGCTGCGATTCCGGCAGCGGATAGGTGCCATGATGCTCAATGGGATTCTGGGTTGCGAGCACCAAGAACGGTCGCGGCAGGGTGTGCGTGTGATTGTCCACGGTGATTTGCGATTCGTTCATCGCCTCGAGCAGAGCGGATTGCGTTTTTGGCGTGGTGCGGTTGATTTCATCCGCCACGATGATGTTGGCGAAAATGGGGCCGGGCTTAAATTCGAATTCCTGCGCCGCGGGATTGAAGACGCTGACGCCGATCACGTCGCTTGGCAGCAGGTCGGAAGTGAATTGAATGCGCTGGAACGAGCAGTGGAAAGAACGCGCGAGCGCTTGTGCGAGAGTGGTCTTGCCGACGCCGGGGACGTCTTCGATGAGCAGGTGGCCGCGCGCGAATAGAGCCGTGAGCGCGAGCTGGATGACGTCTTCCTTACCCTTGACGACGCGGGCAATCGAGCGCTGAAGCTCGGCGAGGCGGCTGCTGGCGGCGCCCGTGGGCACTTTGGTCGTTGATTGCAATTCGCGTGGCCTTCTGCTACAAAAAGTGATGGCGCCGCTTAGCGCGCCAGTCTGTTTCGTGGGCGACTAGCTCAGTTGGTTAGAGCGCTCCCCTCACACGGGAGAGGTCAAAGGTTCAAGTCCTTTGTCGCCCACCATGCCCCACCTAATTCTGCCATCAATCGTGAGACGGCTTGCACCACTCATTTGGATGGATGTGCCCAAACGATGGGCCGAGTGGCGCGAGTTAATTTCAGGATACTCAATTTGAAAAGCCCCAGTTGTCGAGTAAACTTCCAATTCGAGACTCAAGTTCCAAGGGGAATTGGGCACATTTATTATGCACATTGAGTACGAGGTAACGGAGCAGGACTATCTGGATTGCCAGCAGCTGGCGATCAAGAGTTCACCCGTTCGTGGCGTACGCTGGACGCGCGTCGTCTTGCCGGTCTTCGGGGTGCTGTTGCTCGGTGCGCTGATCTTCACTGCATTCCGGCAAGGCATTACATTAAGCGCCCTGCCAGGGCTGTCATTTGGACTTTTCTTCTGTCTGTTCCTTATTTCTATCCCGATTTGGACCAAACAAGCGCACAAGCGTGTCTATGCCAAAAGCAAGGGCCTGCACGGCAAACTCGTTCTTGATGTAGAAGATGAAGGCATCCAATTTCGCGGCCCTTTATCCTCCACGATTATGAGCTGGCAGAACTTCAGCAAGTTTTTTGAAGATGACAAGTGTTTCATTTTTTTTCACACGAATGAACAAGTTTTTCACAATCTGCCAAAGCGATGCTTGTCTCCCGAGCAAGTCGTGGCGTTCCGCCAATTCCTCGAACGTCACGTCGGGCAAAATTAAACGGAGATGACAATTTAGGTGGAGCGAAAGTTTGATGACCAACATTTTGCGATTCATGCAGGTCTTCGCGTTAGGTACGTGGGTCGGCTCGATTTTTTACTTTAGCGCGGCGGTGGCGCCAGCATCGAACCCGCGCCAGAAAGAGGCGGACATGACGATACGTGCAACTGGACCGTTTGAAGTGAAACTCGTGCCTCAGGGCGATGACGATAAGGCCGAAGGCTCGACTCTGGCGCGGCTCTCGATCGAGAAGCATTTTCACGGGGATCTGGAAGCGACCGCCAAGGGGCAGATGCTGACTGCCGTCACGGACGTAACGGGTTCGGCAGGATACGTTGCGATCGAGCGGGTCAGTGGCACGCTGATTGGGCGCAGCGGCACTTTTGTTTTCCAGCACAGCAGCACGTTGACGCGCGGCGCGCCGCATCAAAGTGTCACTGTTGTTCCGGACTCTGGCACCGGCCAGCTTACCGGGCTTACCGGGAGCATCATTGTCATCATCGCCGCCGACGGGAAGCATTCTTACGAATTCGACTACTCGCTGCCTGAGGCTCCGTGATGACCAACATTTTGCGATTCGTGCAGGTGTTCTGAACATGCACTCGGCCCGTGTACTTAATGTTTCCTACGGCCCACCGGCAAAATCTGATCATCTCAACTCTCGGTGAAAGGAGGACGATACGGTATGTCACTAAAGGGCAAGTACGCCTTGATCACGGGATGCTCGCGTGGGATTGGCAGGGCCATTGCTATGAAGTTGGCAGAATGCGGCGCGCAGATTGGCGTCCACTACCATAAGAACATCGATGCCGCGAATGACACGCTCGCGAAAGTGCGGAAGCACGGCTCGGATGGGTTCATCGTTCGGGCGGATGTAAACAGGACTGAAGAGATTCGCGGAATGATGGATCGTGTGAAGGCTGAATTCGGGAAGCTCGACTTTTTCATCAGCAACGCTCGGCCGGAAATACCGGAATTCTATAAGCCGCCGCTGGAGATCAAAGTCGAGCAATGGCAGCAGGCCATCAATTCACAGGCCACGGCTTTTCTGCTGGGAGTCCAATTGGCGGTGCCCCTCATGGGGAGTGGCGGCAGGATCATCGCCATCACTCACTCGCCGGGCGCGCGCACGGGAAGCTGGCAGCCCTGGGTGGGTATGGGGTCGGCGAAGGCTGCCTTGGAGTCGTTGGTGCGTTACTTTGCTGTCGCGCTTGCCAAGCGCGGCATCACTGTGAACTCACTAAGTCCGGGCGTAATCTTCGGCGCTCCCAACTTGGTCGACGGCGGCGTGTTGGTCGGTCTCCCTCCAGAGGTGCAGCAGGCCATAAAGTCCTGGCATGAGGGAGGATGGTGCCCCTCGCGGCGAACGGGGACTCCACAAGACGTCGCAAATGCAACGATGCTCATCTGCATGGAGGAATCGAGTTGGATAACCGGCCAGATCTTCCACGTGGATGGAGGCGCTTCGATTATGGACACCGTATTCCCGCTGGAAATACAGGGAGCCGCATAAGTTTGGTTCGGGCTGGCGCGGCCCGGAACAGGACTCTACTTTCCGTTACTGTGATAACCTTGCCCGATGTCGAATATTCTGCGATTTATTCAAATCTTTGCGTTGGGCACATGGGTCGGCTCGATTTTCTACTTTAGCGCGGCGGTGGCGCCGGGAGCGTTTCGCGTGCTGCCGAGCCAGGACCTGGCAGGCCTGCTGGTGGAATTTACTTTGCGGAGATTGCATACCCTTGGAGTTGTCGCGGCGCTGGTTTTTCTTTTTGCCTCGGCGGTTCTGGCGATGTCTGCGAAGACTTCAGGCAGGTCGCTGATCCTGCCGTCGGCGGGGGTTGCGGTGATGCTCGTGCTGACGGTTGTGTCGCAGCAGATGGTCATCCGGCGAATGATGAACCTGCGGCGCGAGATGGTCTCCGTCGTAGCTACCCCTCCGGATAACCCGCTGCGAGTCGAATTCGACCGGCTGCATCGCGTCTCCGTTCAGCTCGAGGGCGCTACGCTGCTGATTGGGTTCGCGGCGCTCTACCTCACAGTTTCAAGCAAGCCGGTGTAACGCCGGCGTCTCGCTGGCTCCTTCATCCCAGGCCAATTCAAAAACGCCGGCAAGATGCCGGCGCTACGAGGATCAACGGCGTGCTTCGCGGTGCAATGATTGCTTGAAAGGGCACAGCCCCGCGACCCCGTCCGGGGCGCAAACGACGCGCATGCCGTGCCCCTACCGGCGACTTCTTTTTGCGCCGCGTTTCTTCGTGAGGGGCTTCCTGCCGGCGGGACGTTTCTTCGTGGCCTTGCGCGGATTTGCCGGGGGCGTTTTTTTGATTTTGCGGGCGTCTTTGCCGGCGAGTTGGACGGCGCGCCACATGTACCAGCTCGCGACGGTGCGATAAGGGCGCCAGCGCTCGCCAAACTTCAAAAGCTCTTTAGGTTTCGGAATCTTCCGCTTGCCATATGTGATCGCAAAACCTTTTTGCACGCCGTAGTCGTGGATGGGCAGAACATCCGGGCGACCCAAACGGAAAATCAGGAACATCTCGACGGTCCACGCGCCGATGCCGCGGACAGAGATGAGGCGCTCGACCAATTCTTCGTCGGACATTTTGTGCGCGTCTTCAAGTGTGGGCACCACACCTTCGATGGTTTTCTTCGCGAGCTCTTTCATCGCCAGCACTTTTGCGCCTGAGAGGCCGGCCTTGCGCAGAGTCCGTGGCCGCGCGCGGAGAATTTCCTGGGGCGTGGGGCAGATGCCGTTTGAGCCAAGCGCTTTGACGCGCGCGAAAATCGTGGCGGCGGCCTTGCCGGAGATGCTCTGGTAGGCGATCGCTTCAAGGAGAGATTCATAGACGCTCTCGCACTCGTCGAGCCGGTACTGGAATTCCGGAATCTGCGCGATCAGGTGCGCGAGTTTCTTGTCTGTGCGGCAAAGGAATTCGTGAGCGGCAACGTGGTCGAAGGGCAAAGAGAGTCTGTCGTTGGTCATTGAGGGAGCACCCAGCATAGCGGAGGTCACTATGCGGCCACAATCCCGCACCGCGCCAGGAGATTTCGACGCGAGCGGGGGCCAGAAGTTAGCACAGCGCTGCGGGGAACTAAGAAAGAGAGCCGGCGAGACGCCGGCGCTACATGGAGCGGGTTCGCGCGTATGCTAGTATCGAACGCTTATGCAGACAGGAATAATTGGATTGCCGCTGGTGGGGAAGACGAGTTTGTTCCGCATCCTCACGCGCGCGCGCGTGGATACGCACAGTGCGCCAACCCAGACGCACGTGGGAATCGCACGAGTGCCGGATGGGCGCGTGGCGAAACTAGCGGAAGTGTTCAAGCCGAAGAAAGTCACCTACGCGACGATTGAGTACGTGGATATCGGCGGCATTCAAAAGGATCGCGAGAAGAATTCAGCGTCGCTCGTGCCGTTGAGGGAAGCGGACGCGCTGGCGCATGTGGTGCGGCTGTTCGAGAATCCCGCGGTGCCGCATGATGGCCCGCTCGACGCCATGCGAGATATCGAGAGCGTCGAGATTGAATTGATGCTCACGGATCTTGAGCAAGCGTCGAAGCGCATGGAGCGGCTGGAAAAAGATCTGAAAAAAAGGAAAGAAACGCTGCTCGAAACCGAGCTGCAGCTCTTGACGCGCTGCCGGAAGGCGCTCGAGAGCGAGCAGCCGCTGAGGGAACTCGACTTCAAGCCGGAAGAATACAAGATGTTGAACGGGTTTATGTTTCTGACGCGCAAGCCGATGCTCTACGTGCTGAATATCGGCGATGAAGAGCCGCCGGAGATTGACCACGTCATCGAGAAGCATCATCTGGAAAAACTGACCACGAAGCCACACACGGCGGTGGTCCCATTCTGCGGAAAGATCGAAGCGGAATTGGCGGAGCTGCCAGATTTCGAAGCCGCCGAAATGATGCGCGCGTACGGGCTGGCGGAATCCGGCCGCGACCGGTTGATTCAAGGGAGCTACCGGCTGCTCGGATTGATCTCGTTTCTTACCTGTGGCGAGCCCGAATGTCGTGCATGGACTATTGAGCGCGGGATGACCGCGCAGCAAGCGGCAGGCGCGATTCACAGCGACATCGAGCGGGGATTCATCAAGGCGGAAGTGGTCAACTGGGAAAATCTGCTGAAGGCAGGGAGCTTTCCAGCGGCGCGTGAGAAAGGGCAGGTGCGGCTCGAGGGCAAAGAGTACATTGTGCAGGAAGGTGACGTGATTCTCTTTCGCCACTCCGGATAGCTACGATGGCATCCCCTGACGCAACACGCGTTCTCGTGGCGCTGCTGCTGGGCGTGTCTGCGGCGGGGGCGAACTTGATTGGTGGGTGGCTCGTCGCGCATCGCAAGTGGTCGCGGAGTTTTCTGAAGTATTTCATCGCGCTCGGCGCCGGATTCATGCTGGCCACGGCGCTAATCGAAATGATTCCGGAATCGCTGAAACTCCGGGACGACAACTCCTCGGCATTTTTCAACAATGCGAATTCAGTTTTCTTCTTCGTGCTGGCTGGATATTTCCTGGTGCACTTCTTCGAGCATACTGTCGCTCCGCATTTTCATTTCGGCGAGGAGACGCATCACGAGGAGATTTCACACTCGCATGCGAGCTATGCCGCTTTGCTGGGCCTGGTGATTCACACTTTTTTTGACGGCGTGGCGATTGCGTCCGGGCTGCTGGTTTCGACCTGGCTGGGCGGCGTGATTTTTTTGGCCGTCTTCCTGCATAAATTGCCGGAGGGATTTACGGTGGCGTCGCTGATGCTGGCAAGCGGGCAAAGTCAGCGCGTGGCGTTCGTGTCGTCAGCGATCCTTGGCGGGGCGACGCTGGCGGGGATGGCGCTGATGTTTTTGCTGCGGGGCGCGGTGGCGGATGCGTTGCCGTTTTCCGCGGGCGTCACGCTTTACGTGGCGGCGTCGGACCTGATTCCTGAAGTGAACCGGGAGCCGAGTTTCGGTATGGCGGTACTCGTGTTCCTGGGGGTAGCAATCTTGCTGGCCCTGAAAGCACTGTTTCACCTGTAGTGCGGACAAGTTCAGCCGCTGTCGAATCTGCGGTGTTAAGCCTCCTAGAATCAGCAACTTTTCAATGAGTGGCGTGTTTCCAACATTGACAGCGTCCCCCATTTCTGGAACAGGCACCGGCTTGCAACTTTATGACAGGGCGCGTGTTAGATAAACTGTGGAGGCCATGACCAGGACCGACGTCCAATTGATGCTGGACGTGAAGGCAGGGGACGAGGCGTCCTTTGACTTGCTGCTACAGAAGTATCGATTGCCACTGGTCAATTTCCTCTATCGGATGGTGAGAGACTCGGCTACGGCGGAAGATCTGGCGCAAGAAGTTTTTCTGCGGGTTTACCGCGCGCGCAAGCAGTATGCTCCCAGCGCAAAGTTCACGACCTGGCTGTTCCGGATTGCGACGAACCTGGCGCTGAACTCCGTGCGGGACAATCGCTACCGGCGCATGCAGGTGTCAATCGACGCGCCGGTAGAAGAGGATGAAGCGCCGATTCAAGTGCCGGCGAGAGGTTTGAGGATTGACGAGCACATGGTGGAACGCGATCGCGCTGAATTTATCCGCCGGGCGATTGCCACATTGCCGGAAAAGCAACGTGTGGCGGTCTTGTTGCATAAGTATGAAGAGATGGATTATGGAGAAATTGCGAGAATTTTGGAATGCTCGGAAAGCGCGCTGAAATCGCTTCTTTTTCGCGCCTACGAGACTCTGCGGGTGCAACTGGCACCACTTGTGGCCCAGCCGGCGGCGCACCGCGCAGGAGAAGGAAGGCCCTCATGAAGTGTGAAGATGTTTCAAAAGAACTGATTGCGTATCTGGATCGCCGGGCGAATTCGGCCGAACGAAACGCGGTGGAGAAGCACCTGCAAGAATGTGCCGCCTGCCACGCGCGCGCCGAGGAGTTCCGGAAGCTGTGGAACGTGCTCGACGAAGTGCCGGTGCACGAGCCGTCGTTCACATTCGACGCGAAGCTCCGCCAGCGAATTGCTGCTGAGCCGCGGCCGCGATGGTTTGCGTGGCTGGTGCCGCAACCGCGGCTGGCATTCACGATGGCGATGCTGGTAGCGCTAAGCATCTGGATGGGGCGGCTGCCGCAGGATCGCACGGCAAATTATGCGAATTCGCCAAGCGAGGAAGAACAATTTCAGATGATTGATCATCTCGGCGTGCTCGAGAATTTCGACTTGCTGTCGAAGTCGGATGTGCTTTCCAAGTTGCCCGCAAGGACGCCGCCGGAGCAAGCGCCCCCGGACGATGAGACGCAACGTAAAGGAGATGGCGGATAACAGATGCGACGCCTCACCCTCATTCTTGCGTTGGCGTTCGGGCTCCTTACGGGGCTGGCGGCGGAATCTGCCCTGGCGCAGCAGCCACGCCCGCACCTGCATCCCTGGGCGCAGCGCCGCGCCGCGCGCAAGGCGCAACGGCAGGCGGCGAAGGCCAAGGCAAACTCGACGAAGCCGCCGGAACCTGCGGCGAAGGGCGACGCAAAGGAAGAAAGTTCTTCGAAAGCTGAAGCGAAAAGCGAGGGCGCGAATCCCAATCGCCCCGCCGACGCGAAAGTACAGGGCAACCCGCGTCTACCGGGGAATTTGCCAGGCCCATGGGTGCAGAAGTTGGGCCATATGTCTCCAGATGAGCAGGAACGCTTCCTGCGCAATAACCAGCGCTTCCAAAATCTCCAGCCCGAACAGCAAGCCAGGATCAGGCAAAACCTGCAACGGTGGAACAACCTGTCACCGGAGCAGAAGGACCGGCTGCGCAGGAACTGGGATATATTGAGGGGAATGTCGCCTGAGCAACGGCAGCACTTCCAGAATGAAGTTCTTCCGAAGTGGGAGCAGATGCCGCCCGATCGAAAGCGAGTGATCAACGAGCGGCTTGGTGCGCTCCAGGATATGAATCCGGAGGAGCGGCAGAAGGCGACGAACGACCCTCAATTCATGCACGGCCTCTCGCCTGACGAGCAGTCCATGGTGCGCGACTTGAATTCATTCGCCAGCCCGCGCACGCCTTAGCCCAACGTTTCGAGTCGAATCAAGTCTGGAAGAACATTTTTTTGGTCGTGGTGTTAACTGTTACAGAACAATTCTGACGGCCATCAGCAAGCGACCGACTAGCGGTGTGAGCGCGTTTCCGGCCTCTCCGCTACTAATTGTGGTTTTAGGAGCTGCGGCCACAATTCCTACTTTGGGCTGTGAAAAATAATTTTCAATTTGAGAATAATACCGCTTGACACGCGGGCGAACCTATCTACAATCGGGGCACAAAGTGGGAAGAAGTGGCGCAGAGTGGCAAGAAATGTAGGGCAGTGGAAGGGGCGAAACCTAGAGTGATCCGAAGGGCGTACTCGCCGGGCGGCTTTCAGAAGGGCTTACATGCTGCGGGGCAACTATCCAGCAACTGTGGACGAGAAGGGACGGGTGAAAATCCCCGCCGACTTTCTGGAGGAACTGCGCAAGTCCGGGAAGAAATTCTACGTCACCAGCGCCAAAGGGGATCACGCCCGGATCTATCCCATGAAAAAGTGGGAAGAGATCGAGAAGAAACTGGCGCAGCGGTCATCCTACAACCCGGTAAAGCAAAAATTTCTGGCTCGCACCAATTACTACGGTCAGGTGGTCGAGGTGGATGGGCAAGGGCGCATTCTAATTCCACCTGTTTTACGGGAAGCAGCGCAAATGAAGGGCGAAGTGGACGTTCAGGGGCAGTTGACGTACCTGGAAGTCTGGAATCATGCGCGGTTCCTGGAACAACTGAACCGTAATCCTGTAACGGCGGAAGACGAAAAGGCGTTTGACGAACTGGGCATCTAGCTTTTGAGCGTTCTGCATACACCGGTTCTGCTGGAAGAAGTTCTGGACTGGTTGCGGATTCGGCCCGAAGGCACGTACCTGGATGCTACGACCGGCACGGGCGGCCACGCGATCGAAATTGCGCGGCGGCTCACAACCGGGCGGCTGGTGGGGATGGATCGCGACCCGCGGGCGCTGGAAATTGCGCGGGAGCGTCTGGGGCCGCATGAGCGGCGGGTGATTCTGGTGCACGCAGAGTTTTCGAAGATCGGCGAAGTGGCGGCGGAATTGAAACTGCCTCTGCTTGATGGAGTGGTTGCCGATCTGGGGATATCAAGCCTCGAGCTGGACAGCCCTGAGCGCGGATTTTCGTTCCGCTGGGCGGCGCCTCTCGACATGCGCATGAATCCCGACGAGCCGCTGACGGCGGCAGAGATTGTGAATCAGTGGTCGGAGAAGGAACTGGCCGACCTCTTCTATCAGAACGCAGAGGAACGTGATTCACGCAGAATCGCCAGGGCAATTGTAAGGTCGCGGCCGATACGCGACACCGAACACCTGGCAACGGTTGTAGCAGGGGTCCGAAAAGCAAGGGGAAGGCAGGAACTGCATCCCGCGACAAAAACGTTTCTGGCGCTGCGGACAGCGGTGAATCGAGAGTCGGAGG
Organism: Candidatus Acidiferrales bacterium; assembly: GCA_050746945.1. GTDB lineage: Bacteria > Acidobacteriota > Terriglobia > Acidiferrales > UBA7541 > Palsa-295. The sequence goes on from JBOGMZ010000014.1 coordinate 209,652, forward strand.
AACTCGGGCAGTTTCTTTCGCGGACCCCTGCTACTTTAAATTCAGAAGGACGATGGGTGGTGATCAGTTACCACTCGCTCGAAGATCGTCCAGTAAAGCATGCCTTTCAGCAACTGGCCCGCGAAGGAACATTTCAGGTGCTGACCAAGAAAGTCATCCAGCCCAGCGAGGACGAGGTGCGCAGTAATCCGCGCGCCCGCAGCGCAAAAATGCGCGTGGCGGAAAAATTGGCGCCGGAAGAAACCCGGCGGCAAAGGGGCTCGCGATGACGGAATACCACACCGTAAAACGCATTGATAATTCAAGATTGGTCCGGCCGACAGAACCAGCGCGTTTGCGTGATTTCTGGCGGCGAGTAGCGGCAGGCGCGGGAATGGCCGGCTGCCTGCTTTTTTACGCCTGGCAACATTTCGAATGCATCCAGCTTCGCTACCAGCTCGAGCAGCTCGAGTCGAGCCGCACGCAGGCGGCGGAGCTGAATCAACAACTGCACCTGGAAGTGGCCACGTTGCGTTCTCCCGCGCGAGTCGATGCGATCGCGCGCCAGCAATTGGGCTTGACGGTTCCGGTGCCTGGCCAGGTGGCTCCGGCCGAGGGACCGAGCGATGCGGTGCTGGCTCAAGCGCGCGGCATCGGTCAGCCATCCCGGCCCTGACATGAAATCGCACCGGCCCGGCGCTTCGGGCCTTTCCCGGCGCAAGGCAGCAGATGCGCATCGGGCTGATTTTCCGATAGGCTAGGCCGGAGTCCATGGAGCAGCGCAGCCCGCGTCTCCGCTGGTTGGTTGTTTGGGTGCTCGCGGTGGTTTGGATGGGGGCGGTGCTGGGCCGCCTGACTTACCTCCAGCTTTTCTGCTACAGCGAATACTTCGCGAAGGCCCAGCGTCAACAACAGCGTACATTTGAAATTAGCCCGAAGCGCGGTCCGATCTACGACCGCAAGGGCCGAGAATTGGCCGTCAGCATCCCGATGGACTCCTGTTTTGGAGATCCAGGCGAGATCAAGGATGCCGCGATGGTGGCACGCCTGCTCGGTCCCATCCTCGCTGTGCCCGCCGAAGAACTGGAAACAAAAATTCGCGACGCGAAGACGCCCGTGCGGCTCGCGCGGAAAATTCCGCCTGAAGCAGTCCAGCGAGTGCAGGACATGAACCTGCGCGGCGTTTTTTTTCAGAAGGAATACCGGCGCGTGTATCCGCAGCATGAACTGGCGGCGCATGCGGTGGGCTACGTGAATGTGGATGAAAAAGGATTGGGCGGCATCGAGCTCTCGCTCGACAAACTGATTCGCGGCAAACCCGGACGGATGATGGTGATGGCCGACGGGCGCCGGCGGCGTTATGACCGGAGCGAGGCGCCCCCTGATCCGGGCGCGAGCGTGGTGCTCACGATCGACCAGACGATCCAGTACATCGCCGAGAAAGAGCTCGCCCGCGCGATTGCGGAGACGCACGCGAAGAACGGCTCGGTGGTGGTGCAGGACCCCAACACCGGGCACCTGCTCGCTGTTGCGAATTGGCCAACGTTCGATCCGAATGACGCCGGGAAATATTCTGATGAAGTGCGCAGGGACCGCGCCGTAACTGCCGCGTACGAGCCAGGGTCCACCTTCAAGATGATTACCCTGGCCGGAGCGCTCGAGAACGGCATAACGAATCCTCGCGAATATGTCGATTGCCAGATGGGATCAATCATCGTGGCCGGGCGGTTGATTCACGATCACAAGCCGTTTGGCATTTTGAGCGTGCGGGATGTGCTGGCGCAGTCGAGCGACGTGGGAACGATCAAGATTGCACTGCGTCTAGGGGCGCCTAAGCTTTACGACACGATTCGTGAGTTCGGGATCGGCCGACTGACGGGAATCGAACTGCCGGGTGAAAATCGCGGGCTTTTCCGGCCGCTTGAGAATTGGACGCCGAGCTCCATCGGCTCGATTGCAATCGGCCAGGAAGTGAGTGTGACGCCGGTACAGATTATTTCCGCGATTTCAGCGATCGCGAATGGCGGAACGCTGTACCGTCCGCGGATTGTTGAGGAGGTCGAGGGCGGCGCGCTACCGGCCGCCCGAGCGGGCAGCGAGCCAGAAAGAGTGGTGGACGAGAAAACTGCGGCGACCCTGCGGGACATGATGGAAAGCGTGATTCTTGAGGGCACCGGCAAGCCCGCGAAATTGGACGGCTACACGGCGGCGGGCAAATCCGGGACGGCGCAGGAAATCGATCCAGCCACGGGCCGCTACTCACCGAACCAGTACATCGCGTCGTTTGTCGGCTTCGCGCCGGTGAATACGCCGGCGGTCGCGATTCTTGTGGTGCTCGACTCTCCGGTAGGAGCGCATTTCGGTGGCGAGGTGGGCGGGCCGGTGTTCAAACGGATTTCCGAGCAAGTTCTAGCGTACCTGGAGGTGCCGCACGACGTGCCCGCGGCGCAGGACACAGAAACCGCAAAAAATCAACCGGCCGCGCCGCATTCGACGCCGGTCGCAGATGCGAATCGCGCGCGATTCCAGGCAGTCGTGGCGAAAAATTCATCGAAAGGTGCGTCGGCAAACACAATGGCGTTTGGAGACGAAGACGCCGTGGTGGTTCCGGACTTTTCTGGGAAAGGGCTGCGCGGCGTGATGGAAGCGTGCACGCGGCTGGGGCTGGTGCCGTTGCCGATTGGCAGCGGAGTCGCCGTGGAACAGTTTCCGGAGGCGGGAGCGCGCGTGCAGCCCGGCAGCCGTGTGACCGTGCGGTTTGGGCGCGCGGGCGAAATTGTCCCAACTTCACTGCGGGGGGATGGGAATTGAAGTTGAGTGTGAAGGACGGGCGGGAATTGAAACGCGGCGGAGTAGGTGCGAGGCTTAAGGAATCAGAAATGGAACTGCCAGAGATATTTGCGGGAGCGGAAATCGCGACCATCACTGGTCCGGCGGAACTCGAGGTGGGCTCGATTTCGTACGACAGCCGCAAGGTGACGCCGGGAGCGCTGTTTTTTGCATTTCACGGCGAGAAATTGAATGGCATGGAGTTTGTGGCTGATGCGATCGAACGCGGAGCGATTGTGATTGCAAGTGAGCAGCCCCGCCGGGAAGGAGTTTCACGGGAAATCACCTGGGTCCAGCTGTTGCCCGGTTCCGAACGGCGAGGACTGGCGCGTGCGGCGGCGAATTTCTACGGGCATCCCGCGGACGCGTTGAAACTGGTGGGCGTGACCGGGACGAACGGGAAGACCACGATTTCATTCATCGTTGATTCGATTCTGCGCGCAGCGGAATTCACTACGGGGCTCGTGGGGACGACGGGTTATCGCACACCAAAAGGCGACCGCAAAGCGGTGAATACGACGCCGGAATCGCTCGACCTGCAACAGATGTTTGCGGAAGTGCGCGACGCGGGCGGCACGCATGCGGTGCTGGAGGTAAGTTCTCATGCCCTCGCGATGGAGCGGGTGTGGGGCTGCCATTTTACCGTGGCGATTTTTACGAATTTGACGCGCGACCACCTGAATTTTCACAAGACGTTCGAGGATTATTTCGCGGCCAAGCGGCGCCTCTTTGAAGGCATGGGCGCGGGCGCGCCTGATGTGGCCGTGGTAAATGCGGATGATCCTTACGCCCCGCGACTCGAAGGTCTTGCGAAGCGCACCTGGACCTATGGCTTGAATGGCGCGCTCGATTTGACCACGAAGAAATTTGCACTCAGTTTCAATGGCCTGGAATTTACGGCGGAGACGCCGGCGGGAAAAATCCAGGTGCGGTCGTCGCTGGTGGGGCGAATTAATGTGTACAACATTCTTGCCGCGATCGGCGCGGGGATCGGACTCGACATTCCAGTGAAAAAAATCGAAGAGGGAATCGCGGGGTTGGCGCTGGTACCGGGAAGATTCCAGCGGATTGATGAGGGCCAGCCATTTTTCGTTGTAGTGGACTACGCGCATGCGGACGATGCCATGCGCAACCTCATTACGACGGCGCGCGAGCTGAATCCCTCGGGACGGATCATCACCGTGTTCGGCGCAGGCGGGGAGCGCGACCGTTCGACGCGCCCGCTGATGGGTGAGGCTTCCGGCTCGCTGAGCGATCTGGTGATTCTGACGAGCGACAATCCGCGCGGCGAGGATCCGCTGCGGATTATCAATGACGTGGTGGTGGGCCTGCAAAAAGTGAACGCCAACTATCGCATCGAGCAGGACCGCGACGCGGCTTTGGAGATGGCCATTGAGGAAGCGCGGCCGGGAGACATTGTGCTGCTGGCCGGCAAGGGCCACGAGAATTATCAGATTTTGCGCGACCGGACATTTGAGTTCGACGATCGCGAAAAGGCGCGGGCCATCCTGCGCCGCAAGGGTTATTCGAAGCAGCCGGTAGAGAAGTAGCGTCACGCAACGGCACGTAATTTGCACTTTCGAGAGCCAGCGCTTGAGAGTGAAACCGAGCCCATTGGAGACGCAATGCGGTGGACAGTGGTTCAAGTGGCTGAAGCGATGGGTGTCGCGGCTCCCGCGGGGCTTAACCCCCTGGCCGGGGTGGCCGGCGTCTCGATTGACTCTCGTACTGTTCAGCCGGGAGAACTGTTCCTCGCCATACGCGGTCCGCGTCACGATGGACACGATCATGTCGCCGGGGCGCTGGCTCGAGGGGCTGCGGCCGGGGTGGTGGCGCGCGAGCGATTCGAGCAATACCCGGCGGAGATTCGCGGACGGCTCTTCGCCGTGGACGATACGCTCGAGGGGCTCCACCGTCTGGCGGCACGCGCATGCGAAATCTGGAGGAAAGCGCGACCCGGGCGGAAAATCGCGGGCGTGGCGGGGTCCATCGGCAAGACCACCACGAAAGAAATCCTGGCGGCGCTTGTGGCCGCGCGGTTCCGCGTATTGAAGACACAGGGGAATTTCAATAATGAGTACGGGCTGCCGCTGACGTTGTTGACACTGAGCGATGAACACGATGCGGCCGTGATCGAAATGGGGATGTCGCATCGCGGAGAGCTCGCGCGCCTGGCCCAGATTGCGAGGCCTGACGTGGGCGTGATTACGCGAGTGGCGGTGGAGCACCTGGAGTTTTTTTCGTCGATTGACGAGATTGCGCTGGCTGAGCGCGAACTGATTGAAAATCTCGCGTGGCCGAATGCGACGGCGGTGCTGAACGCGGGTGACGAGCGCGTGACGAAATTTGTGGAAGTTGTGCGCGGGCCGGTGATCTGGTTCGGGACGTCAACGCAGACGGGATTCCGGGCGGAAGCGATTGAGGAGCGCGGCGTGGAAGGCTCTGCGTTTGATTTTGTGTGGCCCGGAGGCCGCGCGCGGCTGGAATTGCCGCTGATCGGGCGGCACAACATGATGAACGCGGTGGCGGCGCTTGCGGCTGCGAGCGTCTGGGGGATCGGCGCGGCGGAAGCGCGGCGCGTGTTCCCGTCACTCGTGCCCGCGGACAAGCGCGGAGAAGTGGTGCGGTTCGATAGCGGATTTACGGTGATCAACGACTCTTACAATTCGAGTCCTTCAGCGTTGAACACGCTGGCTGATCTGCTCGCGAGCACGCCCGGGTATCACCGGCGAATTCTCGCGGCGGGCGAGATGCTCGAGCTGGGGGCGTCGGCGCCTGAGCTGCATCGCGAATGCGGACGCCACGCTGCGACGCACAAAAAGATCGATTGGATTTTTGGCGTGCAGGGCGACGCTGCAGAGATCGTGAACGCTGCAGTTGCGGCCGGCCATCCGAAAGAACACACGCAATTCTTCGAGAATTCGGCGGACGCCGCGAAATTTATTGCGGAATTCGTCACGCGCGGCGATTTGCTGCTGCTGAAAGGCTCGCGCGGCGTGCGCATGGAGAAAATTCTCGAAGCGATTGAGGCGAAGCATGCGCGCTTCGCTGCGAAGCCCGCGACTGAATCCTTAGAAACCGGCCGGAAGGGGCAGAGCTGAGATGCTCTACTACCTTTTCTTCTACGTGCTACGCCCTTACTTCAGCCCGCTGAACGTGTTCCGCTATATCACCGTGCGGACGGCGGTGGCGAGCCTGACGGCTTTATTGATCTCGCTGCTGTTGGGGCCGTGGGTAATCGAGCGGCTGCGCGAAATGCAGGTGAAGCAGTTCATCCGCAAGGAAGGCCCGAAAACGCATCATAAAAAGGCGGGGACGCCGACGATGGGCGGAGTACTGATTGTTGCGGCCATCATAATTCCAACACTGCTGTGGGCCGATTTGCGCAATCCATACGTGAATCTGGCAATGGGCGCGACACTGGCGTTTGGAGCGATCGGATTCGTGGACGATTACAACAAAGTGGTGCGGCGGCGGAATCTGGGGCTGACGCCCCGCAAGAAGTTCAGTCTGCAAGTGCTGACGTGCATTCTTGTGGGTGGCGTGCTGCTGGGATTGCAGGCGCGCGGCGCCTACTCAACGCAATTAAGCGTGCCATTTCTGAAGAAATTGCACCCGGATCTCGTGATCGATTTGCTGCTTGGGCACACCTTCATCTGGCCGCTGGCGTACGTTCCGTTTGTCGTGTTTCTTGTGCTGGTGATTGTGGGTACTTCTAACGCGGTGAATCTGACGGATGGGCTCGACGGGCTGGCGATCGGCTGCATCCTGGTTTCGTCCACGGCGCTCACGGTGCTGACCTACCTATCGAGCCACGCACGGTTCGCAGAGTATCTCGAGATTCAGAAAATACCTGATGCCGGCGACTTGGTGATTTTCTGCGGCTCGCTGGTGGGCGCTTCGCTCGGTTTTCTTTGGTACAACGCGCATCCGGCGGAAATGTTTATGGGCGATGTCGGGTCGCTTGCGCTGGGTGGAGCGATTGGCACGATTGCTGTAATCATCAAGCAGGAAATTCTGCTGCTTTCGATCGGCGGCGTGTTCGTGCTCGAGGCGCTTTCGGTGATCGTGCAGGTGGGCTCATTCAAGCTGACGGGCAAGCGCGTGTTCCGCATGGCGCCGCTGCATCATCATTTTGAACTGATGGGATGGAGCGAATCGAAAATCATCGTGCGGTTCTGGATTGCGGCGCTGGTGTTTGCATTGTTTTCGCTGACGACATTGAAACTGAGGTGAAAGGGAAGTGAGACCGGGGATCGATCTGGCGGGGAAGCGGGTGCTGGTGGTGGGACTGGCGCGCACGGGCCTGGTCACCGCGATTTTCAGCGCCGGTTATGGCGCCATGGTGACTGCCACGGATGAAAAGCCTCAGTCGGAGCTTGTCGAGGCACCCGCGAAGCTTCGTGCGGCCGGAGTCACCCTCGAGCTTGGAGGACACCGGCCGGAAATTTTTCTTGAGCAGGATTTGATCGTGGTCAGTCCCGGAGTGCCGGCGAGATTGCCGCAACTGGAAGAAGCGCGCGCGAAGGGAATTCCCGTATGGAGCGAAATCGAGCTAGCGTGGCGACTGCTGCGCGGCAAGCTCATCGCCATCACCGGATCAAATGGCAAGACAACCACGACTTCACTGGTCGCACACGTTTTGAGGACCGCAAACATTTCGACGCTCTTGGGCGGAAACATCGGCGTGCCGCTGCTCTCACTGGTCGAATCGTCCATGGACACCACGGTGACCGTGGCGGAAATCAGCAGTTTTCAGCTGGAGACGATTGAAGCGTTTCGGCCTGAAATCGGCGTGCTGCTGAATTTGACGCCGGATCATCTTGACCGGCACGCTTCATTCGATGACTACGCGCGCGCGAAAATGCGCATGTTCGAAAACCAAGTCGAGCGCGACGCCGCGGTGCTGAACGCGGACGATCCGGAAATCACCAAGCGCATGCCCTCGCGCGGACACATTTACTGGTTCAGCCGGCAGAAGCGCGTGGCGGAAGGTGCGTTCTTGCGCGACGAGCAAATCATCTTTCGCATCGATGGAACGGAAATAGCACTGGCGCGGCGTGAAGATATTCAACTGCGCGGCGAACACAACGTGGAAAACGTGCTGGCGGGATGCGCGGCAGCCTATCTGGCGGGCGCGGACCCGGCCTCGATTGCGAATGGCGTGAAGACATTCAAGGGCGTGGAACACCGGCTGGAATTCGTCGCGAAGTTGGACGGCGTGAATTTTTACAACGACTCGAAGGCCACGAATGTGGACGCAACGATAAAGGCTGTCGAAGCATTTCCCGGGCCGCTGATCGTAATTTTGGGCGGCAAGGACAAGGGCAGTCCGTACACGCCGCTGCGCGAGCCGCTGCGCGAGCGCGCGCGGCTCGCGGTGTTGATCGGCGCGGCTGCGGAAAAGATTGCAGCGGATTTAGGAGACGCGGTGGCGGTGGAACGAGCGGGAACGATGGACAAGGCTGTGCAGATCGCATCGAAGTACGCCCAGCCTGGCGACACGGTGCTGCTCGCGCCTGCCTGCTCGAGTTTCGATCAGTTTGAGAACTACGAGCAGCGGGGCCGCGTCTTTAAGGAGCTGGTATTGAAACTCGAAAACAAATCGGCCGCGAGTCCTGCCACGCGAAAAGGAATCGACGATGCCGCGTAGCTTGCAGCCCGACCGGAAATTATTTGGCGTCACCCTGGCGTTGTGTTTCATCGGCGCCGTTATGGTATTCAGCGCTTCGGCCGTCACGCTCGGGCAGCAGACCGGCAACGGCTACACATTTCTATTGCGGCAACTTCTGTGGGTGGCGCTTGGAATCGGGGGAATGTTCTGGCTGATGAACATGGATTACCGCAAGCTACGCCAGCCACGGGTGATTTTCACCGGGCTTTCGGTGACGCTGGTGCTGCTGCTGGCAGTTTTCTTTCTGGACCGCTCGCACCAGACACATCGCTGGATTCGTTTGGGGCCACTGAGCATGCAGCCTTCGGAGCTGGCGAAGGTGGTAACGATTCTCTATCTCGCTTGGTTCTTGGAAATTCGCAAAGCGCCGCGCGGATTTGGCGTGAATGACCCGATGCATACGCTTGCGCCCGCGCTGGGAGCTGTGCTCCTGATCACGGGCCTGGTCCTTGCCGAACCGGACATGGGCACTGCTTGCATGATTTTTCTGATTGCCATGGTGATGCTGTTCGTCGCGGGGCTCTCGTACAAATATATTTTCGCGACGGGCTTCGCCGCGATTCCCATGATCGCGCTGCTGATTATTCTTGAACCATACCGGCTGGAACGAGCCAAGGCATTCTTTTCGCCCGGATCCGATCCCCAGGGCCACGGCTTCCAACTGCTGCAATCGTTGATCGCGGTTGGTTCAGGCGGGTTCAGCGGCGTGGGGCTGATGGAAAGCAGGCAGAAACTTTTCTTCTTGCCGGAGTCGCACACGGATTTCATCTTCGCAGTGATTTGCGAGGAAATCGGATTCATTGGCGCCGTCATCGTACTGGCGCTTTTTGCGGTGTACGGCTGGCGTGGATTTATTGCCGCAATGAAAGCGCCGGATGAATTCGGCCGGCTGCTGGCACTGGGCATCACGACCATGGTGGTCGGGCAGGCACTCGTGAATTTGAGCGTGGTGCTGGGCTTGATGCCCACAAAGGGAATTCCGCTGCCGTTCGTGAGTTACGGTGGCTCGAGTTTGCTGGGAATGCTTTTGGCAACGGGAGTGCTTTTGAACATCAGCCAGCACGCGGATGAATCGTGAAGTTTGGTGAGAAGCCAAGCGCGAAAAGTTTGCTGATTGCTGGCGGCGGCACGGGCGGCCACGTGTTTCCGGCAGTGGCAGTTGCGCGAGAATGGCTGCAGCGGAGCAATGAAGGAGAGCGAAAGGTCGTGATCGTGGGCACCGAGCGCGGGTTGGAAGCGAGATTGGTCCCCCAGGGCGGGCTGCCGCTCGAAACCATTCGAGTGGCGGGGCTGAAGGGCATCGGCGGCGCGAAATTCTTTCGCAACGCGGCCATGCTTCCATTGGGGTTGTGGGATTCGGAGAAAATTATCCGCCGGCACCGGTTCGATGTTGCATTCGGAGTGGGAGGCTACGCGTCCGGGCCGATGATGCTGCTCGCGACGATGAATGCGATTCCCACGGTGATTTTCGAGCCGAATGTGGAGCCTGGGTTCACGAATCGCGTGCTCGCGAACTTGGCGACACGAGTAGCGGTGGCGCATGAAGAAACGGCCGCGCGGCTGGGGCGAAAGTCGGTGGTGACCGGCTGCCCGGTGCGCAAGGAATTCTTCGGCGTGCCCCCGAAGGAGCACGGTTCGACCTTCACGATACTCATCACCGGTGGAAGCCGCGGTGCTTTGCCGATCAATCGCGCCGTGGTGGACTCGCTCGACATGCTTGCAGCGCGAAAAAATCAGCTTTTCATCGTGCATCAGACCGGAGAACGCGACTATAATGCGGTTCGTGTGGCTTATGCACAGCGCGAATTCAACGCGGAGGTCGTGCCCTTCATCGAGAATATGGCGGAGCGGTTTGCCCAGGCAGACTTAATCGTCTGCCGGTCGGGCGCAATAACCGTCGCGGAAGTATCTGCCGCCGGACGGGCCGCTATCTTCATCCCCTTCGGCGCCGCCACCGATGCGCACCAGATGCGCAACGCGCAGGCCATGCAAAATGCCGGCGCGGCGCGACTGATCCCTCAGGACGAGCTTAAGCCCGAGCGACTGACGAACGAGATTTTCTCCCTCCTGGACCAGCCCCGGAGAATTGCAGGGATGGAACAGCGCGCCCGCTCGCTCGCGAAGCCGCGCGCGGTTGAGGATATCGTGGACCTGCTCGAAACGCTTGCGGATCCGTATGGCCGCGAGGGGCAGCTGGCAATGGTGCAAGCATGACGGTCACATTCCGCAATTTTCAGCGCATCCACCTGGTCGGGATTGGCGGCAGCGGCATGAGCGGAATCGCGGAGATTCTGCTTTCGACGGGCTATGCCGTTTCGGGTTCGGATGTGAAGATCAGTTCGATCACCGAGCGGCTGCGAAATCTGGGCGCGAAAATTCATGAAGGCCACCTGGCTGAAAACGTCCACGGCGCGCATGTTGTGGTTGTTTCATCCGCCGTGCGGCCGGACAACGTGGAAGTGATTGAAGCGCATCGGCTGAAAATCCCTGTGATTCCGCGCGCGGAGATGCTGGCGGAATTGATGCGGCTGAAATACGGCATCGCAGTCGCGGGCGCGCACGGGAAAACGACCACGACTTCGATGGTGGCTTCCGTACTGGCAGCCGCGGATCTGGACCCGACATTTGTCGTGGGTGGCCGCGTGAATCATGCGGGCGCGAATGCGCGCGTGGGCCAGGGCGAATATATGGTGGTGGAAGCGGACGAAAGCGACCGCTCGTTCCTGCTGCTCGCGCCGGTGACCGCCGTGGTCACCACGATCGACCGCGAGCATCTGGACCACTACCACTCGCTGGAAGAAATTCAGGAGACGTTTTTGCAGTTCGTGAACCGCGTCCCGTTTTACGGCACGGTGATTCTCTGCCTCGATGAGCCGAACGTGCAATCGATCCTGCCCAATGTGACGCGGCCGGTGATCACCTACGGCACGTCGAGCCAAGCGGACCTGGCGGTCAGCGACGTCGCCCTGAAAGGACTTTCGAGTGATTTCCGGTTGACCTATCACGGTGAGGATCTCGGCTTGTTCCACCTGCCGACGCCGCCGGGAATTCACAACGTGCGCAATGCTGCGGCCGCCGCTGCTGTTGGACTATCGCTCAACGTGCCGGCGGATCTGATCCGCGCGGGACTGGCGAAGTTTGCAGGAGTCGGGCGGCGATTCGAGATCAAAGGAACGTACGCGGGCGTCACGCTGATTGATGATTACGGCCACCATCCGGCGGAAATTCGCGCCACGCTCGAGGCGGCGCACGGATGCGATTACAAGCGCCTGCTGGTGCTGTTTCAGGCACATCGCTATTCGCGCACGAAATTTCTCTGGGAAGAATTCAGCCGCGCTTTCAATCAGGCGGACATTGTGGTGACCACGGAAATTTACGCGGCGGGCGAAGCGTCGATCGAAGGCATCACCGGCGAGAAGCTTGCAGAAGCCATCAGCGCCGCGGGGCATAAAAATGTGGTTTACACAAGCACCATGCAAGCGGGCATGGAATACATGTTGCGCGAAGCGCGTCCGGGCGACGCCGTGATGACGATTGGCGCGGGTAGCGTGGGCCGCGTGCTTGACCAACTGGCCATGCTGCTGGGAACGAACGTTTCGAGTTCACATGCGGATTGACAACAACTTAGTGACGGCGCGCTTGAAAGAGCTCGAGGTTGAGCTGCGTCCCGGGGTTTCGCTCAAGGAGAAAACCTCGCTCGGAATTGGAGGAACGACGGATGAGCTGCTCTTGCGCCGCTACGATACGATTCCGCAAGTGATGCGGCTGCTTGCCGACGAGCACATCCCATACCGGTTTCTTGGCGGCGGCACGAACGTGCTGATTGTTGACGGCGAGCTGCCCTGGGTGGTGCTGCATCTCCCGGCGATGCGCCCCGGAATGCGAATCGAGGGGAACGCCGCATATGTGGATGCGTCGGCTGATCTCGGCGGCATGGTGACATTCTGCGCGAAGCACGATTTGGGTGGGATGGAAGGGCTGATCGGCGTCCCAGGAAGCGTGGGCGGCGCGTTGCGGATGAATGCAGGAGCGTATGGCACGCAAATCGGCACGCATGTCCGCGAGGTAGAGCTTTATCGCGCATCGACCGGCGAAGTTGAAACCGTGCGCGGCAATGATATTCGCTTCGATTACCGGCACACGTCGTTTGCGCCGGACGACATGATGCTGCGCGTGAAACTGGAATTGCCGTCGAAGCCTTACAAGGAAATTCTCGCGGGAATTCGCGTATGCAATGAAAAGCGCCGGTCAAGCCAGCCGCTGAACCAGAAAAGCGCAGGCTGCATTTTCAAGAATCCGCCGGGCGGCTCGGCCGGCCGCATGATCGACGAATTGAAATTGAAGGGGCACCGCGTTGGCGATGCGATGGTAAGTGACCGTCACGCAAATTTTTTCGTGAATGCGGGTGACGCGACGTGCGCGGACATGCTGCGGCTGATTGACGATGTGCGCGAGCGCGTGCGTGCTGCTTACGGCGTTGAGCTGGAGAACGAGGTGATTGTCTGGAAAAACTGAGAGCCATGGACGCGGACGCTTATCCCCGGGAAGTGCTCGCGGACGAAGAGCCGAAATATCTGCGGCGGCAGAAGCCGCTGGAGATTAAGCGGCGGAAATTCGGCCGGCAAGCCTGGAGCCTGTATCTGCGTGTGACGCTATGGATCGCGATCGGCCTGGCCGGCGCGTGGATGGCGTACATTTTTGGCCATTATCTGCTGGCCTCGCCGGAAATGGCTTTGGTGCACCCGGAGCAAGTGGAGATCACAGGAACCCGCTACGTGCAGAAGGCGAACGTGCTGGGCATTTTTGCCGCGGACCGCAACCACAGCGTGCTTCGGATTCCACTCGACCAGCGCCGGCACCAGCTCGAAGCGCTTCCTTGGGTGGAGCGCGCGACCGTCCGGCGGGCGTTACCGAACAAAGTTGAAGTCGATATTGCGGAGCGCACTCCTATCGCATTTTTGCGCCAGGGGAGCGAATTGGGTCTGGTGGATCTTCACGGCGTGATTCTAGAGCGGCCGCTCAAGGGCGATTTCCATTTTCCAGTGGTTACCGGGGTTAGCTCAGAGATGACGCCCGACGAGCGCGAGAGACGTATGCAGATGTATGCCGGGTTCATGCAGCAGGTGGAATTGGCGCGTGCAGGGGCGGGCGAGCAAGTGAGTGAAGTGGACCTCTCGGTCGCGGTCGATTTGCGCGCCACGATAATGGGCCTGCAGGGCGCGCCGCTTTCCAGCCGAAACTCCGGCGCCGCGCCAGGCCAAACGGATGCCCCACTGCTGGTCCATTTCGGCGACAGCGATTTCCAGGGCAAATATCGCACGCTGCTGGAGAACATCGGCGTGTATCGCGCCAAAGCTGGCAGGCTGGAATCACTCGACATGCGGTTCAACGGAGAAGTGGTGGCGAATCCGGATACAAGCGCGGGCCCGCGGCAAGTGGCACAACAAGTGACGCCAAAAGTGGCGCTGCAACGTGCGACGAAACCCGCGCCGGCGCATGTGGCGAAGAAAAAGTCAGCAAAGCAAATCAAGAAACAGGCGAGGTGATCGCGCGGCAGCAGTAGAAGTACGTGCAAGGAGCGGCGGAATTGACCAAGAAAGAACGGCACATTGTGGCGCTCGACATCGGCAGCGCGAAAACTTGCGCTTTGATTGGCGAGCTGGATGACGACGGCGGCGTGAAGTTCGCGGCGCTGGGCGCTGCGGAGTCGAAAGGATGGCGCAAGGGACAGATCGTCAATCTAGATCTCGCGGTCAGCTCGATTCGGCGAGCGGTGGAGGAAGCGGAAACGATAGTCGGCGTGCCCGTGGAATCGGCATTGATTGGGGTTGCGGGCGGGCATGTGCGCGGCGTGAACAGCCGCGGAGGAATCACCGTGGGAGCGCGGCCGCGCGACATCCAGCGCGAGGACGTGCGCCGTGCGATTGAAGCAGCTCGCGGCGTGATGCTGCCGGAAGACCGTGAAGTGCTACATGTGCTGCCGCAGGAATTTTTCCTCGATGCGCAGGACAATATTCGCGACGCGATCGGCATGGTCGGCGTGCGGCTCGAAGCGAATGTGCACATCGTGACAGCGTCGGGCACGGCGACGCAGAACATTGTGACGGCCGTGAATCGCGCGGGCGTGCGCGTGGACGACACGGTGCTCGAACAGTTGGCTTCTGCGGAGTCTTGCTTGACGCAGGACGAGCGCGAGCTTGGCTGCTGCTTGCTCGATATCGGGGGCGGTACCACGGAAATGCTGGCGTTCACTGGCGGCGTGGTCCGGTACACGGCCGCGGTTCCGGTGGGCGGCGACCATTTCACGAATGATCTCGCCGTGGGTTTGCGCACGCCAATTCCGGAAGCGGAGAAAATCAAGCGTCAATATGCCTGCGCGTGGCGCGAGTTGCTCGACCAGGATTTCCCCATTGAGATTGCGAGCGTGGGCGATCGCCCGCCTCGAACAATTTTTGCTCGGATGCTGTCGGACATTGTGGAGCCGCGCGCGCAGGAATTGCTGATGCTGGTGCGCGACGAGCTGCGGCGCGCAGGCCTTGAGTCGCAGGTTCCGGCCGGAATCATTGTCACCGGCGGCGGCGCGCATCTCCGCGGACTGACGGAACTCGCTGAACGGATTTTCAACCTGCCCGTGCGCGTGGCTGTGCCGCGTGGACTTGCGGGCATGAGCGAAGACGTTTCCCGGCCCGAATATTCAACGGCCGTGGGGCTGGCGCTGTACGGGGCGCGTACGCGGCGCCTTGCTGGCGCGCGCCCCACCGGCTTCATGGGCAAATTGAAGAGCATGTTTGCAGGAGCTTGAGCACGAAATTTTATCGGGGGAAGAACTGAGGGAGGAAGCATGACGCCGAAAGAATCGAGCATTCGAGTTTCGTTTCAGGAAGAGTTGCAGAACGGCGCGAAGATCAAAGTGATCGGAGTGGGAGGCGGCGGGTCCAACGCTGTCAACCGCATGATTCGCGCGAAAGTGGAGGGCGTGGAATTTATTGCCGCGAACACCGACTTGCAGGCGCTGAAGCTTTCGCAGGCGCCGGTAAAGTTACAGCTTGGCGCGAAGCTGACGAAGGGGCTGGGCGCGGGCGCGAACCCCGAGGTGGGCCGCAAGGCGGCGCTCGAGGACACGGAGAAAATTCTCGAAGCGCTCGATGGGGCGGACATGGTGTTCGTCACGTCTGGCCTCGGCGGCGGCACAGGCAGCGGCGCGGCGCCGGTGGTGGCAAATCTGGCGAGCGAGCTAGGCGCGCTGACGGTGGCAGTGGTCACGAAACCCTTCGCGTTTGAAGGGAAGCGCCGCATGCAGCAGGCCGAGCAGTCGCTGGCGGAGCTGATTGGCTGCGTGGACACCGTCATCGTGATTCCGAACGAGCGGCTGATGGAGTGCGTCGAGCACGGTACCAGTTTCTTCGAAGCGTTCCGCATTGCCGACGACATTCTGCGCCAGGCGGTGCAGGGGATTTCCGACATCATCACGATTCCCGGCATTATTAACCGCGACTTTGCCGACGTGAAGACGATCATGTCGGGCCAGGGTTACGCGGTGATGGGCACGGCGGTGGCTTCCGGATCGAACCGCGCGATTGATGCCGCGAACCGCGCCATCAACAGCCCGCTGCTCGAAGATAATTGTATTCAGGGCGCGCAGGGAATTCTGATCAACGTCACCGGCTCGTCGTCACTTTCCCTCAACGAAGTGCACGAGGCTTCCTCGATCATCCAGAAAGCGGCGCACGAGAACGCCAATATTATTTTCGGAGCGGTCCAGGAAGATGCCATGAAGGAGTCCGTGAAAATCACGGTGATTGCAGCGGGCTTCCGCGAGGTGGCGGGCAAGAAGACGCACAACCGGCCGTCTTATCTCCCCAAGACTTGGAAAGCGGGACGTGAACAGCCGAACATGATTCCGCAGCAGACCAACGTGGTGCAGCAGGTGGCGCGAAGCGTGAGCGACGTGTTGCCCGAGATGCCGTCCGACGATCTCGACGTGCCCACGTTCCTCCGGCGTCAGGCGCAGAAAGCGTAGCAATTCGTATGGTCCGTAGGGGCACGGCATGGCTCTGCTTCGCTCACCACAAGTGCCGTGCCCCTACCGGCGCGAGCTCGCAAACGGTATAGACTTGCCTTATGCTCGGCGCGATCGAAGTCCGCAGTAAAATCCTGGCGACAATTTTGGAGCATGCGCACCGAGACCCGGTGAAGGAATGCTGCGGACTGCTGGCGGGGCGGGACGGCGTGATCACTCGTGCGTTTCCCGCAGCGAACGCGGCGGGCGACGCGGCGGTTGCCTACGAGATTGCGCTCGAAGAATTATTTCGCCTGATGCGCGCAATTCGCGCGGAGAAACTGGAACTTCTCGGCATCTATCATTCGCATCCGGGCGGCGACAACCGGCCGTCGGCCCACGATGTCGAGCGTGCTTACTATCCCGACGTGGCCTATTTCATTATTTCGCCTCGCACCGACACACCGGGAGCGGTCCGCGCTTTCTCGATCCGCAGTGGCAATGTGACGGAGCTGGAACTTCGAACGGAATGACGCGGGGAATTCGCCGGGATTCAGCGGGAGCGCTTGGGGCTTTGCCGGCTCGCCGACGGGCCGGAGGCAACTTGCACGGCCTCGCGATCGGGCGCATCTGACCGCGCCTCAAGTCCGCGCTTCTCCGGCCGGACGGGTACTTTCAAAGCTACGGCGGAAATATCGTCCAGCTGCTCCAATTCCCGCGAAAAGGACTTTGCGTTTTCGAAAAGAAACTCAAGGGACTCGTCCGCGGATTTTTGCGCGCATTTTGACCAGGTATCGCCGAGCTGCTTCCAGGAATAATCTTCACCCGATTGATTGCGCATTTCGTGGAGACCATCCGTGGCAAATAAAACCACATCGCCCGGCGACAACCGCACGACGTGTTGTTCATAGGAAGCGCCGGGAAACAGCCCCGATGGCAAGCCTCCCAGCCCGAGCTGAGATACTCCGGTCTTTGAGACCAGCAGGGGGTAGGGCAGGCCAGCATTTGAGAACGTGAGCTCGTTTTTCTCCGGATCGAATAACCCATAGAGAGTAGCGGAGTAGCGACCCGTCACTGGACGCATGCGAATCCGCCTGTTCAATAGTGCAAGCACATCGACTGGTTCGGCGCCCGTCTTGTTAATCCCGCGCATCATGCCCATCACCAGCGATGCGTACATGGCCGCAGACAATCCCTTCCCGACAACGTCGCCAACGTAAAGTCCAACAAGCCCGTTGGGAAGAGTGAAAAAATCAGCGAAATCGCCTCCAACGTCTTTCAGGGGAGAAAATCGGAAAGCGACATCGAACCGGTCGCCTTTCAATCCACCGCTGGGGATCAGGGACTGCTGAATTTCCCGAGCTTCCACCGTATCGGCGCCGCAGATGTGATCGCAGCAGCGCGCCTTGCCGGCTTCGTCTAGCGCCATATCAACAGCTCTCCTCCGCGAACGATAGCGGTATGAGCGGCCACACAGGCTGCCAAAGCGGTCACGGATGGAAATCGCGTGGCAAACTATTCATTCAGTCTAGCGCAGGGTGGAAATGAGCAGGCTTTGCAATAGCGTGGAAGTGTTCTAAATGCCCACAAATGCGCACGAAGGGAATTTTCTTGCATCGAGGAAAGCGCGCGCAAACTTGCTTACGAATTGGCGCGATAACTTGACACCGCGGCGACCGCATCCGCCTCTGCGAGCCGCTTTGCGTACAGCGGAAACTTCGCCGCGAGGGCGGCCACTTCCGCGCGGACTCGCTGCTCTGTGGCGGTTTCGCCCAGATGCGTGAGCACATCCGCCATCCAGCCTGCGATGCGAGCCATCTCCGGCTCGCGCATTCCGCGGGTAGTGACCGCGGGACTGCCCACGCGAATGCCGCCGGCCTTCATTGGGGGCAGGGGATCGAATGGGATGGCGTTTTTGTTGACCGTCATGCCCGAGCGCTCAAGAGCGAGCTCCGCGTCGCGGCCAGTGATTCCGCGGGAGTGCATGTCCACAAGAAACAGATGATTGTCCGTGCCCCCGGTAACGATTCGGAATCCGCGCTTGGCGAGTTCGGCGGCCAGCGCGCGCGCATTGGCCACCACGCGCCGCTGGTAATCGCGGAATGCAGGCTCCGCGGCCTCTTTCAGGCACACAGCCTTCGCCGCGATAATGTGTTCAAGCGGGCCGCCCTGCACGCCCGGAAACGTGATGCGGTCGAGATCCTTGGCGTATTTCTCGCGGCTGAGCACCAGGCCGCCGCGGGGACCGCGCAAAGTCTTGTGCGTGGTTGTGGAAACAAAATCGGCATGCGGCACCGGGCTCGGATGGATTCCCGCGGCCACCAGCCCGGCGATGTGCGCCATGTCCACGAAGAAGAGAGCGCCCACTCCCTGAGCAATTTTCGCAATGCGCGCAAAATCTATGACGCGTGCGTAGGCGCTGGCGCCGGCAACGATCATTTTGGGTTTATGCTCGCGCGAGAGGCGCTCGATTTCATCGTAATCAATCGTCTCAGCTTCTTTCGTGACGCCATAGGCAACGAATTTGTAAGTTTTTCCTGAGAAGTTTAGCGGATGCCCATGCGTCAGGTGGCCGCCATGTGCGAGATTCATGCCCAGAACAGTTGCGCCGGGCTCAAGCACCGTCATGTACACGGAAATGTTGGCCTGCGTGCCCGAATGCGCCTGCACGTTGGCATGCTCCGCGCTGAAAAGTTGCTTGGCGCGCTCGATGGCGAGGCGCTCGACGCGATCCACGTTTTCGCATCCGCCGTAATAGCGTTTGCCGGGGTATCCCTCGGCATATTTATTTGTGAAGACCGAACCCATCGCCTCGAGCACGGCTTCAGATACGAAATTCTCAGAAGCAATCAACTCGAGCCCGGTCGCCTGCCGGCGCACTTCGTCGCGCAGCGCTTCGGCAACCTCGGGGTCCACTTCCTCAAGAGGGCGGCTCATCCTCAGCAATTCAGGAGTTTCGTTAGGCATAGGGGAATCGCAACGATTCTATCGGAGGGGTGTTTCGAATGCAATCAGTGCCCAGCAAAGCCGAACGGCCTGTGGGCGCGAGGATCAGCAATTCATGGAACCATTCAGTGAGAGCAGCCCAGAAAGAATTACGGCGCCCCAGCTTGCCGGGACGCCGTAGTGTCCGATTCGAATTTGAAACTTCGCGCTTGGTCCGAGCCGATTAGTGATTGTGCGACAGCATCGGAACGTTTTTCACCAGCGTGTGCGGTCCGCCGTAAACGAATTCCTTCAGCAAGTTCAGCCCGCCGTAGGTCGCCAGAAGGTAATTTCCCATTCGGAATCCATCCATCGCGTTGTAGCGGCTGGGATACCATCCCAGGGCCGCGGTCTCAGTTCCAGCGTAGGGCGCCGCAATTTGCGGGAACGAGATAAACCGATGGCCGTCGGCTCCACGTCGCGATGTGACGGTGGAGATTATGGCGTGGCTGAACCGCGGGAAGAACCCGCTGCATTCGCAACGGTAGTAGATGGTGTCCTCACGGAAAACCTCAGCCAAACCATAGCGCACGGTCGTGGCCGTTAGGTTAATTCCAAAGTTGCTGGCGTACCTGTATCCAAATCCCTCTGCGCCTTGACTCCATTCCGGCGGCGTGCTGTTGGCTTGATTGATGCCGGCCGCAATGCCTGCGCCGATGAGCGGATATGGGCCGAACGAATCAAACAGATAGTTGTGAAATCTTTGTCCAAAATCCGGCTTAACGTAATCGGCTTTCGCGCCCGGTTGCGCATGGCCCGGCTTTGAAGCGGTAGTGCTGGTACTGGTGCCTGTGGAACCACCGCTGCCGGCAGATGTTTGCGCCATTGCAATTGGTGGGACCCCCGATAGCACCGCGATCGCCAAAAGACTTGGGACCACCTGGCGCATCTTCATCTGTATTGTCTCCTCGTGTCGAATCCCGCGCCGGTGGGGCCGGTCGCGCGCCATAGCCTACACTAGGTCCTGCCCTTTATTCATCAAAAAATAATATTGGTCGCGCCCGGTCGCGCTCCGGTTGACTTCGCCGGGCGACTCCCCTAACCTAACTCGTTTAAGGCGCTGCTGCCCGCGCGATTGTCAACGAGGTCGTCGACCAATCAGGCGCAGAAAAGAGCAAATTTCAGCATGTCGGATTTGAAGCTTCCCACTCGTTCGGAAGACTATTCGGAGTGGTACAACCAGGTGGTCCTGCGGGCCGAGATGGCCGATTATGCGCCGGTCCGCGGCTGCATGATCGTGCGACCCTACGGCTGGGCCCTCTGGGAGAACATCACCGCGGCGCTCGACGGGCGATTCAAGGCCACCGGCCACATGAATGCCGCGTTTCCGCTGCTGATTCCGCGCAGCTTCATCGAGAAAGAGAAGTCGCATGTGGCGGGTTTCTCGCCGGAACTGGCCGTAGTGACTCACGGTGGCGGCGAGAAGCTCGAGGAGCCGCTGGTGATTCGTCCGACGTCTGAAACCATCATTGGCCATGCCTACGCAAAGTGGATTCAGTCGTACCGCGACTTGCCCGTGCTGATTAATCAATGGAACAGCGTGGTGCGCTGGGAGCTGCGCACCAAACTTTTCCTGCGCACACTGGAATTTTTCTGGCAGGAGGGTCATACCGCACACGCCACTCTCGAAGAAGCCGAATTCGAGACGCGCCAGATGCTGGACATCTATACGGACGTCGCCGTCCGGGAAGCGGCCATCCCCGTGATTCCCGGCAAGAAGTCCGACTCCGAAAAGTTTGCCGGTGCAGACCACACCTACTCCATTGAAGCAATGATGGGCGACGGGAAGGCCTTGCAGTCTGCGACCTCGCATAATCTGGGCCAGAATTTCGCGAAGGCCTTCGAAATCCGCTACCTCGATAAGACTGGCGTGTTGCAGCATTGCTGGACCACTTCGTGGGGGCTGTCCACACGCTTTGTCGGCGCCATCATCATGGTGCATGGCGATGACCAGGGATTGATCCTGCCTCCGCGCCTGGCTCCGTTTCAATTGGTGATTGTGCCCATCTATAAGACGGACGACGAGAAGACGGGCGTCCTCGAATGTGCCCACAGGCTGCGCAGGGAACTGGCGGACGCAGGCATCCGCGTGAAACTGGATGAGCGCGAAGGTTCAAGTCCGGGTTTCAAATTCAATGACTGGGAAATGCGCGGTGTCCCGCTGCGGTTGGAACTGGGCCCAAAGGACGTGGCGAAAGGATCCGTCGTGCTCGCGCGCCGCGATCGCCCGGGAAAAGAAGGAAAGTCTTTCGTCCCGCAGCAGGGGATCGCGGTCGCGGTGGTGCAGATGCTGGAAGACATCCAGAAATCGCTCTACGACCGCGCGCTGGCATTCCGCAAAGCAAACACTGCGGAGCCTGCCGACTACGGCGAATTCAAGCAGGCCGTCGAGAAAGGCTTTGCGTTCACGTGGTGGTGCGGCAGCAGCGCTTGCGAAGCCAGCGTAAAGGAAGAAACCAAAGCCACCATGCGGTGCATCCCGCTTGAGCAGCCTGGTGGTTCGGGTAAGTGCATTTATTGCAATAAGCCGGCCGCCGAGAAGGCCATCTTCGCCCGCGCTTATTAGCGAAATCCGTTCCGCGTTGCTGAGCCCTGCCGTTTACTCATCGCAAACAGGCGCTTGAGCCGGCCTCTCCTCCGCGTTCCCAGAGTGCTAGCATCATTCTAGACTTGCCGGATTCCCCCGGGATCCGGCCAGAGAGGCGAAGAAATTCGTTATGTGCCAGCCAGACAGGATACGCGAACGGGGCAGCTCGAGAATGAACACCATTCTGACGCTGCTGATCTTTGGATTCCTAATTTTCACTGCCGTCAAAATCGTTCCCGCATTTTTTGCGAAGTACCAGCTTCAGGATGCCATCGAGACCGAGTCGCGATTTGCCATCGTCAACCACAAGGGCGAAGACGAGGTTCGTGAGGACATTTGGAAAAAAGTGCAGGAGCTGGAAATCCCCGCGACGAAAGACAGCATTAAGGTCAACGTTCAGCAGCGGGACATTACCATCGCAGTGGACTACAGCGTTCCAGTGGACCTGAAAGTCTATCAATTCAATCTGGAATTTCACCCCCACGCGGACAACCATACGCTCTAGAATAGTAATCGACACTCATGCAGGGCCGGAACGGACCGGCCCCGGGAGTGCTCTGCGCGCCCAGCCGCGCCGATTGATGCCGATGCACGGTATTCTGAGGACGTAGCGGAGAAAACGATTGCGGATACGAATTGCGCCTGGCTTTTGGACATCCCGCTTCGGAATCGCGCTGCTGACCACAGCGCTCGTCGTCGTCCTCGCGGTTACGGGCGTCTTCGCGTACTACTACATTCAATTCGGCCGCTTGATTAATCAGCATCTCACCGGCCAGATTTTCCAGAACACTTCTCGTGTGTATTCCGCCCCGGGCCATATTTACACCGGCGAAACCATGCGCCCCGGCGACCTGGCCAGCTATCTGCTCCGTGCTGGGTATCAGGAGGGCAGAGTTCCCGGGTCACCGGGCGAATATCGCGTCACCGGCTCGACGGTTGAGATTCGCCCGTCCGCCGATTCCTATTTCCGCGGCGGCAACGGCCTGCGGGTGGATTTTTCGCACTCGAGCGTCTCGCGCATCGCTCAGCTCAGCAATGGATTGACGCGCGATTCCGCAGAGATCGAGCCGGAACTGATTACGAATCTTTTCGACAGCACGCGCGAGAAACGCCGCGTGATCCGCTTCGACGATCTTCCGGGCTACCTCGTAAATGCGGTCCTCGCGGCCGAGGACAAACGCTTCTTCGAGCACGGCGGCCTGGACGTGATCCGCGTCGTTGGCGCAGCATTGGCGGACGTCCGAGCGGGCCACAAAGCCCAGGGCGCGAGCACCATTGATATGCAGGTGGCGCGCAGTTTCTTCTTCACCACCAAGCGCGAGTGGACCCGCAAAGTGAAGGAAGTGCTGATGGCATTCGAAATTGATCAGCGCTTCTCGAAACAGCAAATCTTCGAGCTCTATGCCAACGAGGTGTATCTCGGCAACCGGGGAAGCTTTGCCATCCGCGGATTCGGCGAGGCCGCGCAGGCCTATTTCGGCAAGGATGTCCGCGAGCTTACGCTGGGCGAATCCGCGTTTATCGCCGGAATTATTCGCGCGCCCAACCGCTATTCGGCCGCCGAGCGCCACATGGACCGCGCGATTGAATCCCGCGACCGCGTGCTGGGCCAGATGGTGGACGACGGCTACATCAAGGAGGACGAAGCGGCCGCCGCCAAGAAGCTGAAATTTCACTTCGTCAGTGGCGGCGTCGAGAGCAGCGCAGCCCCCTATTTTGTGGATATGGTGAAGGATCATCTCCTGGAACAATATTCCGAAGCCGATCTCCAAACCCAGAGCTTCCGGATTTACACCACGCTCGACCCCGATCTGCAGCGCGCCGCCGGAATCGCCGTCCAGAGCGGCATGCTGCAGGTGGACAAGCTGCTCGCGAAGCGCTATGCGCTCTGGAAGAAAATGGGCCAGCCGGTGCCGCAAGCGCAGGTGGCGCTGGTGGCGCTGGATCCTCACACCGGCGAAATCCGCGCCTTGATCGGCGGCCGCAATTACGGCGAGAGCCAGCTCAATCATGCACTGGCGCGCCGGCAACCCGGCTCATCCTTCAAGCCGTTCGTGTACGCGGCTGCGTTCGACGACGTGGTGCAGAATCTGCAGCCGGTGGTTACGCCGGTCACGACCGTGGACGATGTCCCCACCACGTTTCAGTTCGATGGCAAGGATTACACTCCGGACAATTTCGGCCAGGAATTTTACGGGACGGTCACCGTGCGCGATGCGCTGATCCATTCGCTCAACGTCGCCACGGTAAAAGTTGCGGAAATGATCGGCTATCAGCGCGTTGTGGACCTGGCGCGGCAGATGGGCCTCGGTACGAATATTCAGGCGACCCCTGCGGTTGCCCTCGGCGCATATGAAATGACGCCGATCGACGTCGCCGCGGGCTACACCGCCTTTGCCACCAACGGCGTCCGCGCGGAGCCAATCTTTCTCCGCAATGTCCTTGCCGCAGATGGCAGCGTCGAAGAAACCATCACGCCAAAGACACGCACTGTCCTCGATCCACGCGTTGCCTATCTCACCACGACGATTCTCGAGGACGTGATCAATCGCGGAACTGGTGTCACTGTCCGCTCGCTGGGCTTTACCGCACCCGCTGCAGGAAAGACGGGCACATCGCGGGATGGCTGGTTCGCCGGCTTCACCTCCAATCTTCTCTGCGTCGTTTGGATCGGCTTCGACGACAACCGCGATCTCGGGCTCTCTGGCAGCCAAACCGCGGCGCCGATTTGGGGCGAGTTCATGAAGCGCGCAGTGGCGCTGCCGGAATACAGCAACACGCAGGAATTCGACCCTGCTCCCGGAGTGATCCAAGAAACCATCGACCCGCAGACTGGCCAGCTCGCCACACCTTCCTGCCCGCAAACCGAGCAGGAATATTTTGTGGCCGGCAGCGAGCCCACCTTGTACTGCGAGCTTCACGGCGGCGGCCATTTTGCGTCATCGCCGCCCGGCTCGTGGCTCGCGCATCTTTTCGGCCGCACATCGAATCAACCACCTCCGCCGCCTGGTGCTATCAATTCGCCAGCCAGCGCGTCCAACTCTCCAAACCCTGCGGAAAAACCCCACGGGAAAACAAAGCCGGGCCAACCGCCCTCCGCGCCGGGCACTTCGCCGGCAGAAGAGCCGGAGAAGAAAAAGGGCTTTCTCGACCGCGTTTTTGGTATCTTTGGTGGTGGTAAGAAGCCTGCGGATAATCCAAAACCCCAGCCGTAGGCGAGCGCGCGGCGATGGACCCGCCCCAGCGGGTCGAAGTGAAAAGGAGCGGGCGAT
The DNA here is from genome assembly GCA_050746945.1 of Candidatus Acidiferrales bacterium. Taxonomy (GTDB): domain Bacteria; phylum Acidobacteriota; class Terriglobia; order Acidiferrales; family UBA7541; genus Palsa-295. The sequence continues at coordinate 234,977 of JBOGMZ010000014.1, forward strand.
GAAATATCTGGCCCTCTTTACCTTCACGCTGGCGTTAGCTCTAAGTCCGCACGTTCAGGCCCAGGAAGCTCCCCGGAACCAAACGCAACCCCCAGCTACTCCGACGTCCGTTCCTGCGTCTCCCGTCACCACTCCGATGACGCCGAAGCAGGAAGCCGAGCTGCGTGGCGACGTCATGATGGCGCGCAAGGAATTTGTGCAGGCAGTCAAAGCTTACCAGCAGGTGCTGGAGGAGAGTCCCAAGGATGCGCGGTTGTTGAACAAAGTGGGCGTGGCCTACCAGCAATTGGGCGATCTTCACCGCTCAGCGCGGTATTACAAGCAGGCCATGAAGGCGGATAAGAATTTCGCCAGCCCCATCAACAATCTGGGAACTGTCGAGTACGAAAAGAAGCACTACGGCAAGGCCATCTCGCTTTATAAAAAAGCATCCCTGCTCAAGTTCGATCTTTCCGTGATTTACAGCAATCTCGGTTACGCCTATTTCGCCAACAAGGAATATCCCGAGATGGCCGACTCCTTCAGCAAGGCGCTGGCGCTCGATCCCGGCATCTTCGATCACAAGAGCGGATACGGCTCGATTATTCAGCAGCGCACTGCCACCGATCCCGGCCTTTTTAATTTCTTTGTCGCGCAATCGTTCGCAAAAGCAGGCGACGCCGAGCGGGCCGCTCATTACTTGAAACTGGCGCGCGACGATGGCTACGCCAAATTCCGTTCCGCCGAGACGGATCCTGCCTTCGCCCGCGTGATCAAGGATCCGCGCGTCCAGGACGTACTGCAGGTAGTGCCGCAGTACATGGACGACGCAAAGAAAACAAATCCGAACTGAATCCCGCCACGACGCCGCAGTGGATTGAAGCGCAGAAGTTACCAGTCTCATCTGAAACTGTTGCTATAATAGCCACTGAAATGGCTTCCCGGTCATGGCGACTCCTGGCGCTGTGCGCGTGTATTGCCAGTGGACTGTCAGCCGCCTTTGCTGCAACCGCTGCCGCTCCGGCCGCCGCGACGGCCGCCGAAAATTCTCCTGCGAAAATCTACGAGCTTCAGATTGACGGCGAAATCGAGCCGATCCTCGCCGAATACATTGTCCATGGCATTGATCAGGCCAATCGCGAACACGCCGACCTGATTTTGATCACCATCAACACGCCCGGCGGACTGGATTCGTCCATGCGCGAGATCATCCACGCCATCCTCACTTCACAGGTTCCCGTGGTCAATTATGTCGCGCCGACAGGGTCGCGCGCCGCTTCTGCAGGATTTTTCATTCTGCTTTCTGCGGATGTCGCGGCCATGTCGCCGGGAACGGAAACGGGAGCGGCTTCGCCGATCCTGGCCATCGGCGGCACGCCCGTGCAGATTGATGAGACGCTGCACAAGAAAATCGTGAATGACGCGACCGCGTACCTCCGCAGTTATGTCAGCAAGCGCGGGCGCAACCCCGATCTCGCTTCGACGGCGGTGACGGACGCAAAGGCGTTCAGCGACAAGGAAGCGCTCGACGGGAAGCTGGTCGAATTCGTCGCGTCCTCGACGGAGGATTTGTTCAAGAAGCTCGACGGCCGCACGATCACCCACTTCGATGGCGCGACGACGCAGCTCGCCCTTTCCCATCCGGTTGTCACGCTGCACGAAATGACCCAGCGCGAAAAATTTCTCTCGCGCATCGTCCAGCCGGACGTTTTCTTCATCCTCCTCATCATTGGCGTCCTCGGCTTGTACACCGAATTCTCGCATCCGGGACTTTTCGCGCCGGGAGTGATTGGCGGGATCGCGCTGGTCCTGGCGCTTTTTGCCATGCATATGCTCCCCGTGAATTTCGCCGGCATCTTGTTGATTGCGCTCGCTCTCATCTTGTTTGTGCTGGAGGCAAAATTCCCTACGCATGGCGTACTCGGCGTCGGCGGAGTGGTAGCCATGGTAATGGGTGCGATATTTCTGATCAATTCGCCTTTCACCGGGATGGGAGTGCGGCTCCCGACGGCGCTCGCGGTCGTGATTCCGTTTGCGATCATTGTCATCATTCTCGCGCGCCTGGTCATGAAATCGCGATCATGGAAGGCTTCCACCGGCAAGGAAGAGCTTGTGGGTGAAATCGGTGACGTCAAGGAGCCGCTGGGCTCGGGCGGAGGTTTCGGAATGGTATTCGTCCACGGTGAACTCTGGCGCGCGGCCGCCTCTGATGGCCAACCCATTCCGGCAGGCGCACACGTCCGCGTGAAAAAGGTAAACGGCCTGACTCTGGAAGTTGAGCCGGTGAAGACGCCGCATTCGGCCAATTCCTGAAACGATTATCCTGGAGGCAGATATGACTCTTGATTTCTTCACGCTCCTAATGGGAGCGTTCATCCTCATTTTTCTGATCTGGCTTTTCAATTCCGTGTACGTCATCAAGGAATGGGAGCGCGGCGTGGTCTTGCGGCTGGGGAGAATGCTGCCGCAAGCCAAGGGCGCCGGCCTGCAACTGGTCCTCTACCCGATTGATAAGCTCACGCGCATCTCGTTGCGGATCGAAACGCTCGATGTGCCGCCCCAAGACGTGATCACGCGCGACAACGTCTCCGTAAAAGTGAACGCCGTGTGCTACTTCCGCGTGGTGGACGCGAATCTGGCCCTCTCTCAGGTGCAAAACTATCTTTACGCCACTTCGCAATTGGCCCAGACCACCCTGCGCAGTTTGGTCGGCCAGTTCGAGTTGGACTCCATTCTGTCGGAGCGCGAAAAGGTTAACGCCAAACTGCAACAAATCCTTGACCAGGATACGGAGCCTTGGGGTATCAAGGTAACGAAGGTTGAGGTCAAACAAGTCGATATTCCGGAGAATATGCAGCGCGCCATCGCCAAGCAGGCGGAGGCCGAGCGCGAGCGTCGCGCGAAGATCATTCACGCGGAAGGCGAATTTGAAGCTTCAACCAAGCTGGCGGACGCCGCCGAAGTGTTGGAAAAACAGCCCGCGGCCATCCAGCTCCGGTATTTGCAGACTTTGACTGAAATCGGCGTCGAGAAGAATACGACCATCGTATTCCCGCTGCCGGTCGACATTATTTCGCAGTGGGTGCAAGCGGCTGCAACCAAGAAGTAGCTGCCGATAAACAGGAGCGTATGGGAGGGAACGGAAGACGCGGCGGGGGAGACCGGGTGCTCGAGAGCCGGCATCTGGTGGGAATATTTCTCGGTGTTGTGCTGCTGTGTGGCGTGTTTTTCACGCTCGGCTACGTGATGGGCCGCACTCAGTATGGCGGCGCCGTTCGAGCCGATGGCGCCGCGCCGATTACGCTTCCTTCAAAACCAACGCCGACGAAAGCTAAAGAAACGCCGCCTCCAGCTACGCCACCGAACACCGAGTGGGATTTTTACGCGAAGAAAGACTCTACCCGCCTCGAGTCCACCCCGAAGGAAACGGCGCATGCTCCGGCCCAAATTCCCGCCGTGGCCACGAAATCGCAGGGCGCGCCGCCCGCGGCAACCACGAAGCCGGTCGCGGCGCCCGTCAAGCCGCCCGCGCGTTATCAGCCGCCGAAACTGCCGAAGGGTTCACTTGTTCTTCAGGTGGCGGCGCTCAAACGCGAAGGCGACGCGCTGAAAATGGCCGACGAGATCCAGCAGAAAAGATATCCCGCATTTGTGATCATGATTCCCAGCGACAGTCTGTACCATGTGCAGGTGGGCCCTTACTCGGATGAGAAATCCGCGGAAAATGCAAAACGCACGCTTGAGCAAACTGGTTTCAAGTCTATAATCAAACGCTGAATGAATTTTCCGCGCACCACGCGAGCGCTGCTCGCCCTCGGCAGCGGCGTCACTCTGGCACTCTCCTTTCCCGATTACAATTTGTCGCTACTGGCATGGCTATCCGTTGGCTTGCTGATCCTCGCGTCCGCAGGAGCGCGTCCCGCGGAATCGCTGCTCTACGGCTTTCTGCACGGGCTGGTTTTTTACCCCGTGTGCCTGCCCTGGATTGCCGTCGTGATCCGCCAGTATGGCGATGTCGATCCCTGGACCGCGGCGGGCGTCGTCGGATTAATTGGACTCGCCGGCGGAATTATCTGGTCGTCCTTTTCCTGGGCAGTGGCCAAGGCTTCGAAGCGCAGCATCGCCCTTGCCTGCACGCTTGCGCCGTTCTGGTGGGTGATGCTCGAATTCGCGCGCACGCACTTGCCCTACATCGGGTTCCCATGGAATCTCACAGGCTACGCGGCCCGCGGCAGCCTCGCGCTGCTGCAACTCACGCCCATCACCGGAATTTACGGCCTCAGTTTCTTGATTGCCGCATATAGCTCCTTGCTTGCTTACGCGATCCTTGCCCGAACTCACCGCGCGCGGAATATGGCGCTGGTCGTCACCGTCGTGTTGATCCTGATCGCAACCTGCGGCGGATACCTGGTCCCTTCTGAAAAGCCGCGCTTCGTAGCGCACCTGGTGCAGACCAATTTTCCGCAGTCCGAGCATTACCCGCAGAATTGGATGCAGCTTCACGCCGGGGAACTTGACGAGCTCGCGCAGATCAGCATTGACGCTGCCAAAAAGACTCCCGGGCTAATCATTTGGCCTGAAGTGCCCGCGCCATTCAGCATGCAGGATCCCGCATTTGCGCAGCGCGCCACTCGGATTGCGCGTGAATCGGGAAGCGATTTCCTTGTTGGCGTGGTGGATTGGAAGCGAAACGCGCAAGGCCAGTGGGATGCGTCAAATAGCGTGACGCTGCTCGACACTTCTGGCCGCCGCATTTTCACCTACGACAAAATTCATCTCGTGCCGTTCGGCGAGTACGTGCCACTGCGCCGGTGGATCAAGTTTGCCGGGCGGCTTACGGCGGACATCGCGGATTTCACGCCCGGCACCAAGTATCGCGTGGGCAATCTCCCGATGGTTGAGACATATGTTCCTTCGGCAGGGCCCAAATTCGGCGTCTTCATTTGCTACGAAGCGATTTTCCCGGATGAAATCCGGCAGTTTACCAAGGGCGGGGCAGAGTTGCTGGTCAATGTTTCGAACGACGGCTGGTTCGGCCGATCTGCTGCGCCGGTGCAACACCTGATGATGTCGCGCGTCCGCGCAATCGAGAGCCGCCGTTGGATGCTCCGCGACACGAATAATGGATATACGGTTTCTGTAGATCCCTATGGGCGAATCGTCGCTAGCCTCGCGACCGACATTCGCGGCCAGCTCAACGCGCCCTACGATTTTCGCAGAGACTTGACGCCCTACGTCCGCTTCGGCGACTGGTTTTCCTGGCTGTGCGTCATTGTTTCCATTCTTCTCGTCACCACAATTCTTATGAAAAGAGAGAATGCGAATGTGAAAGAGGCAACGCAAGCCTCGTAAATTTCCGCTAGTTTAGCCCGTCACCATTTTCCCTTTTCAATTTCCCACATTCCCATGTAGGATTTTTAGATGGCTGAACATATCGAAGATATCCAGCAGCGCTACGCTGAGCTCAAGAAGCGTCTCGAGCTTGTGCGGAGTTATCTTTGACGCCGCTTCCGCCCGCAAAGAATTAGCCGCACTCGAAGAAAAAATCGGCGACCCAAAGTTTTGGAACGACCAGCAGAAAGCTCAATCGCTGCTCCAGCAACGCAAGGTGCTTGAAGCCCGCACGAACGCCGAGGATTCGCTCGCCCGCAAAGTCAGCGATCTCGACACTTATATTCATCTCGCGCAGGAAGAATCCGACGATGCCCAACGGGATTCCATCCTTGAGGAACTCTCGAAGGAACTCGCCGCCGCCGATACTTATCTCTCCGACCTCGAGACCAAGACGCTCCTCGCCGGTGAAAACGATCGCCTCAATGCCATCGTCACCATCAAACCCGGCGCGGGCGGCACCGAATCGCAAGACTGGGCCGAAATGCTCCTGCGCATGTACCTGCGATGGGCGGAGCAAAAAGGTTTTCGCGCCACGGTGATTGATTCAACGCCCGGTGAAGAAGCGGGCATTAAATCCGCCACCGTTCAAATCGAAGGTGAGAACGCCTACGGCATGCTGGCAGGCGAAAGCGGAGTCCATCGCCTGGTGCGCATTTCACCATTCGACCAGGCCGCGCGCCGCCACACCTCGTTCGCGTCCGCATTCGTGATCCCGGAAATCGATGACCAAATTGACATCGTCGTGAAGCCTGAAGAATTGCGCATCGATACGTTTCGCGCGGGCGGCCACGGCGGCCAGAATGTGAACAAGGTCGAATCCGCAGTTCGCATCACGCACTTACCCTCCGGCATCGTGGTCCAATGCCAGAATGAGCGCAGCCAGCACAAGAATCGCGAAATCGCCATGAAGGTATTGCGCTCGCAACTATACGAACTTGAACTCGAGAAGCGCCGCGAAGATCTCCGCAAGCTCGACGCCTCCAAGCCCGAGATCAGCTTCGGCAGCCAGATTCGCTCCTACACGCTGCAGCCCTACCAGCTCATCAAAGACCACCGCACCAAAGTCGAGCGCGGTGACGTCCAGAAGGTCCTCGACGGCGACCTCGATCCATTTATCCGGGCCTTTCTGCTGTACCGCCGGGATATAGGGCAGACCGTACAAAAGTAATTCGAGGGAAGAATTTTTCCCTCCACGGCGCGGATTATTCCCGGGCGCTATGGCATTTCCGGCCCCGATTTCGGCCATTCGACAACGATTTAAGCCCTTTTGCTGCAGAAGATTGACACCCCTATGCACGCATGCTAGCCTCGATTGTTTAGTTGCCGATTGAGTCGCGCAACACGGCCCCTGAATTGCCTTAGACTCCCTTGGAGGACACTGTTTTGGCGCACGCCGATGAAAAGTTTCTGTTTACCTCGGAATCCGTCACCGAGGGCCACCCCGATAAAATTGCCGACCAGATTTCCGACGCCATTCTAGACGCCGTCTTGAAAGACGATCCGATGGGCCGCGTGGCCTGTGAGACGCTGGTCACTACCGGCCTGGTCATGGTCGCCGGCGAAATCACCACCAAGACTTATGTGGATTTTTCCGACATCGCCCGCGAAGTGATCCGCGACGTCGGCTACACGCGCGCAAAGTACGGCTTCGACGCCGAAACCTGTGGCGTCATCTGCACTATTAAGAAGCAATCAGAAGACATCGCCATGGGCGTTGACACCGGCGGCGCCGGCGACCAAGGCCTGATGTTCGGCTACGCGTGTGATGAGACTCCTGAGCTGATGCCCATGCCAATCCAAATCGCGCACCAGCTCACCCGCCGCCTCGCTGAAGTCCGCAAGTCTGGAAAACTCGATTTCCTTCGTCCCGATGGAAAATCCCAGGTCACAATCGAATACATTGACGGCCGCCCCGCGCGCGTTGATTGCGCGGTCATTTCCACCCAGCACAGCGACAAAGTATCCACGCGTGATCTCCACGACGGCATCATGAAAGAAGTGATCATGCCCGTCCTCCCCAAGGCGATGGTGGACAAGAACACGAAGTACCACATCAACCCGACCGGCCGCTTCGTCGTCGGCGGGCCCATGGGCGACGCCGGCCTCACTGGCCGCAAGATTATCGTGGACACATATGGCGGCTACAGCCGTCATGGCGGCGGCGCGCTCTCCGGAAAAGATCCAACAAAGGTTGACCGCTCGGCTTGCTATATGGCCCGCTATGTCGCGAAGAATATTGTCGCCGCCGGCCTTGCCAGCAAAGTCGAAGTGCAGCTCGCTTACGCTATCGGCGTGGCCGAACCCGTGTCCGTGATGACCGACACATTCGGCACCGGCGTGATCCCCAACGCGCAGATTACGGAATTGATTCGCGCGTTCTTCAAACTGACACCCAAGGGGATCATTGAAACGCTGGATCTTCGCCGCCCGATCTACCGGCCGACGGCTGCCTACGGCCATTTCGGCCGCACCGGCCCGGGCTTCACTTGGGAGCGCACGGACAAGGCTGACGCCATCCGCAAAGAAGCTGGGGGACGCCGCCCAGTAGCGGTTTCACGCGGTTAGACGCAAAGTTTCGCCGCAGATTATGTAGCGGCGGCCTTTAGGCCGGCGCTTCGCTGCAATCTCTGAAAATCTATTCGATAGGGAGTTCTTTGTGGAAACAGCACCCAAATTGACGGGCGATGTGAAGGACCTTGCTCTCGCTGACGAGGGAAAGCGCAAAATTCAGTGGGCGAATCAGCACATGCCCGTCCTCCAGCTCATCCGCAAACAGTTCATAAAGGATCAGCCGCTGAAGGGCATTCGCATGTCCGCTTGCCTGCACATCACCAGCGAAACGGCGAATCTTGCCATCACGCTCCGAGACGGCGGCGCCGACGTGGCCCTCTGCGCTTCGAATCCGCTTTCGACGCAGGACGACGTTGCCGCCTGTCTTGTGAAAGATTACAACATCCCGACGTTCGCAATTAAGGGCGAAGATAACGCTACCTACTACGCGCATCTCAGTGCCGCGCTCGACCACCATCCGCAAATCACCATGGACGATGGCGCTGACCTCGTCACGCAACTTCTAACCAAGCGTCCTGATCTGCTGAAGGGTGTGATCGGCGGCACGGAGGAAACTACCACCGGTGTGATTCGCCTGCGCGCCATGGTCAAAGACGGCACGCTGAAATATCCCATCATCGCGGTCAACGATGCGCTGACCAAGCATATGTTCGACAACCGCTATGGCACCGGCCAATCCTCAATTGATGGAATTCTGCGTGCGACGAATCTTCTGATTGCTGGATTGCACGTCGTCGTCTCCGGCTACGGCTGGTGCGGGAAGGGCGTAGCCATGCGCGCTAAGGGCCACGGCGCAGACGTCATCATCACTGAAATCAGCCCCACGCGCGCGCTCGAAGCCGTTATGGACGGCTTCCGCGTGATGCCCATGGCCGAAGCCGCAAAAATCGGCGACGTGTTCATCACCGTCACCGGCAACAAATCCATCCTCGCTCACGAGCACTTCGAGAGAATGAAAGACGGCGCGGTCATCTCCAATTCCGGCCACTTCAACGTAGAGATCGATATTCCAGCGCTCGAAAAACTTGCCAGCGCCCGCAAGCACGTTCGCCCCTTCGTCGAAGAGTTCACCATGAAGGACGGCCGCAAAATTTATCTCCTCGGCGAAGGCCGCCTCATCAATCTCGCCGCCGCCGAAGGCCACCCCGCCTCCGTCATGGACATGAGCTTCGCGAATCAGGCTCTCGCATCAGAGTACCTGGTCAAGAATGCCAGCAGTCTGAAGCCGCAAGTGTACTCAGTGCCCGAGCCGATCGACCGCCAGATTGCCAAGCTCAAGCTCGAGTCCATGGGCATCCAGGTGGACAAGCTCACACCCGATCAGGAGCAATACCTCGCCTCCTGGTCCGAGGGCACCTAGCTCGAATTTGCATGATAGGCCCGCGCAGCGGTAGCGACTACCATCAGGTCGGCTTTTTCTTTTCGTTCAATTCACCCGGGCTCTCATCATAGAATGCCTGCGCGATGAACCGTGCATTCCAGCTTCGCCTTGCACTTTTCTTCGCCCTCATTGCGGCTGGCGTTGCGCTTGCCGCAACACAAAATTCACAGGATGTTTCGTCCCAGGATGTCTCCGGGCGCGCCGAAATCGATAAGATCATCAAGGAAAGCGGCGCAAACGTTTCCGTCGCCGCGCGCTCCCTCGACAACTCGCAGGAACTTCTCATCCGTGCCGACGAACGCTACGACGACATCCACGCTTTGCGCATCCCCATCATGATCGAACTGTACGCAGAGGCCGAAGCAGGCGAGCTGAAGCTCAGCGACGCTTTGCTGGTCCACGACGGCGTTCGCGTTGACGCCGACGGCCCCGTCTACCACATGGACCACCAAGCCGATCCCACACTCACGCAAACCGCCGGCAAGACGCGCACGCTGCGCGAACTCAACGAAGACATGATCACGCACAACAGCGATTTCGCCACCAACTTGCTGATCGAGCGCCTGACCCTTCCACGCGTCCGCGAGCGCATCAAGTCGCTCGGAGCCGACGGCATGGTAATCGCCGCGCCGTTTCCCAATAACGTGAAGAATTTTACTTCCGCGCGAGCAGTTATGGCTCTGCTCTGGGCTCTCGCCACCGAAAAGGCCGTCAGCCCCGGCGCCAGCAAGGAAATGGTGGGACTCATTGCCCACTCAGGCCTCCACCCATCCGGCCCGACTCTGCCTCCTCCCGTGCCTGCGCCGCCTGTCGCCGCAACCGCCTTGCGCGATGCCACGATTCTTTTTGGAGCCCACTCAATGGTTTTTGTAATTCAGGTGCAGGGAATCCGGGAGACGAGCACTGGCGCGCAAATTATCGGGAAAATAACGACCGCTCTTGCAAAAGGAATCTGACCGTTCGGTGGCAGCGGTCGCCATTCAAACTCACATCGGTTGAACTTCGCTCGCCAGCCCGCCGAGCGGGGCGCGGCTGTGGAATCTGTGGTCGCCTTAAGGTTGTCCCCGTTCGTCTTTTATCAGCCGTGATAGCTGTGTTCATCAGTGGTTGCTTTAGGGTTGCCCTACTTCACCGCCGGCACCACAATCGGCTCCGCCGTCTTGCTCCAACCCTTCATCACGATCTTTCCATCCGCCCGTACCGTGCCGGTCATCATCCCATCGGTGTTGAACGGCGTGGCGACTTCGCCCTGCCGCGTCAGCGCAATCACGCCGGCTTCACCGTGTTGGTCCGCCAGCTCTTTCATCACTACATCGTCCGCTGCTTGTGCCAGTGTCACGTGCAAATACCGCACGCGTTCGCAAATATCAGCCGCCACAATATTGCGCATGAAATATTCGCCCACGCCGGTGCCAGAGACGGCGCAGCTTTCGTTATTCGCATATGTTCCCGCGCCGATGATCGGAGAGTCTCCTACGCGCCCCGGCATCTTCATCGTCGTCCCGCCGGTCGAGGTGCCTGCCGCAAGATTTCCTGCCTGATCCAGGGCCACCACGCCCACCGTTCCGTGTTCATCTTCCTTTACCACTGCCGAAGATTTTTTCTCCGCTCCGGCCTCGGCCTTTTCGTAACGCTGCCACTCCCGCTCGTTGAAGAAGTAATACGGCGATACCAGCTTTATCCCCTGCGATTTCGCAAATTCCTCCGCGCCCGCGCTCACCAGAAGCACATGCGGCGTCTTCTCCATCACCAGCCGCGCCAGATGAATCGGATTCGCAATGTGTTTCACCGATGCCACGGAGCCAGCGGCCAGCGTGCGCCCGTCCATGATCGCCGCGTCCAGTTCCGGCACTCCCTCGCGCGTGTAATACGCGCCACGCCCGGAATCGAACTGTCCTGAATCTTCCATCACGCGAATCGTCGCTTCCACGGCATCGAGACTCGATCCGCCGCCCGCCAGTATCGCGTACCCCTTTTGAATCGCCTCGATCATCACAGCGCGCCGCGATTCGATTTGCTCAGGCTTCATGTGGTTGTAGTTGCCCGCGCCGCCATGCGCCACCAGCACAAAGCTCGACGAAGACGCGGGCGCGCCAACGGCGGTCTTTACGCCGTCCGCTGGGCGCGCGTAGTTTGCTGCTACCAGCGCCACCATGACCGCAAATAGAATCGCAAGGCAGATTCGCGCATTCTTCATTTCAGCCTCCTCTTGGATCAATTGAACCGGCGGCATTGTACTCCGCGCCGCCTTGCGCGAAAACCAACTCATCCTCTCCGCCAGTCATCTCCCGCACCGGCGCCCGACGATTCTGTAGCGGGCATCTTCAGGTGGGCCGTCCCGCCCAAATTCCTCGCCTCCTGAATCTCGAATCTCACCCACCAATATCCCCCATTTGATTGCATTTGCTTGCCTCCCGCACCGCATCTGGACTAAAGTGTAGGATTGTTTTGCGCCTCTCATCCTGGCCAGAAACCGGGTGGGCGCACCACGCTTCTAATCGAAAGTGATGTCGAATAGAAATCGCTGTAAGTTGTTGAAAACAAACGATAGGTGCATTTTCTAATCGCAAGTGATTCAGGGGTTTCCGGGATCTAGTTTTAGAGCCGGAAAGTCTCACAAAATAGCGGCCGTCGGGAGTCAGGACAAACCGGGAAATGATGCAAGACTGGGCCAACTGGGGAATTGAAACCGCGAAGCTCCGCGGCGCTAGCTACACCGACGCGCGCGTGATGGACATCCGCCAGCGCGATATCTCCACCAAGAATGGCGAGGTCGGCACCCTGATGGAGTCTGAGACCCTCGGCATCGGCATCCGCGTCGTGGCTCGCGGCGCCTGGGGATTCGCCTCCACGGACCGCCTCACCCGCGAGGGAATTCAAGCCTGCGCCGCCGAGGCCGTCGCCATCGCCAAAGCCTCCGCACTTGCCAAGCGTGAGAACGTCGCGCTCGCGCCCGAGCAAGCCTACATTGACGCCTGGCAGAATCCTTTCCTGAAAGATCCATTCCGCATCCCCGTCGAGCGGCAAATCGATTTGCTGCTTGCGGCGGACAAAGAAATGCGACGCGTGAAAGGCGTGACTCTGGCCGAAGGAACATTGTCGTTCCGCCGGATTGACCAACTTTTTGTTTCGAGCATCGGCTCTTCGATTTTTCAAACCAAAATGCAATCCGGCGCGGGAATTGTTGCCACTTCATTTGCCGGCAGTGAAATTCAGAAGCGCTCATACCCAAATAGTTTCGGCGGGCAGCACACTCTGCAAGGCTATGAGCTGATCGAATCGCTCGACCTGGTCGGCAACGCTCAGCGCGTCGGTGAAGAGGCAGTTGCGCTACATTCCGCCGCACAGTGTCCCGAGGGCGAGAGCACCATCATTCTCGGCAGCTCACAGTTGAGTCTGCAAATTCATGAATCCATCGGCCATCCGATCGAACTCGATCGCGTCCTTGGGCAGGAAGCAAACTTCGCGGGCATGAGTTTCCTGACCGTCGACAAGCTGCGCAAATTGAAATATGGCTCTGAAATCGTCAACGTCGTTGCCGATGCGCGCCTCGAACATGGCCCCGGCCTCGGCACATTCGCCTATGACGATGAGGGTGTTCCGGCTCAGTGCACGCCCATCATCACGAACGGGCTCTTCACCGGTTACCTGAGCAATCGCGAGACGGCGAGTTCCATCGGCGAGACGCGCTCCAACGGCACCATGCGCACTGAATCCTGGAATCGATTGCCCATCATTCGCATGACCAACATCAGCATCAACCCGGGCAAATGGAAATACGACGACCTTATCGCCGATACCGACGACGCCATCCTGATGGATACAAATCGCTCCTGGTCTATCGATGATCGCCGCTATCATTTCCAGTTCTCGACGGAGATTGGCTGGGAAATCAAGAACGGCAAGAAAACGCGCATGATCAAAAATCCCAGCTACAGCGGAATCACGACGGAATTCTGGAATAGCTGCGACGCGATCTGTTCGCGCGATTATTGGACGCTCTGGGGCACGCCCAACTGCGGGAAGGGCCAGCCCATGCAGACCATGGGCACTGGCCACGGCGCGGCGCCCGCGCGATTCCGCAATATCAAAGTGGGAGTTGCTTTCGCGAAATAATGTCAGCCAAAAGGAAAAAATCGCCTGCACATCGCTCCACTGCGAAGACTTCGAACGGCGCGCGCTTCACTTCCGCCGAGCTCGAGAAAATTGCCGAGCGAATTCTGAAATTCAGTGACGCGGAAGAGACCGAAGTTGAAATCAGTTCCACCACCGACGCCCTGACCCGCTTCGCCAACAACATCATTCATCAAAATGTTTCGGAGCATACACTGCACGTTTCCGTCCGCGCCGTCGTCGATGGCCGCACCGCCCGCGCTTCAACCAACAAAACCGACGAAGAATCTCTGCGACGGGTCGCTGTGGCTGCTGCGCGCCTTGCGATGCATCAGCCTGAGAATCCGGATCTTTTGCCCATGCTCGGCCCGCAAAAATACCAGAAGGCCGCGCGTTTTTTTCCGGCTACAGCCGGAACCACTCCGCAGGATCGCGCCAAGGCCGTGACGCGCGTCTGCCAGATGGCGGAAAAGAAAAATCAGACTGCCGCTGGAATATTCTCGACTGGGGAAGTGCAGGCGGTTCTTGCGAATTCAAAAGGCCTGTTCGCCCGCAATCAGGAAACCGACGCGGAATTCTCGGTCACCATCCTGGAATCCAATTCCTCCGGCTGGGCCAAATCCAATTCGCCCGACATCCGGGAAATAGATCCCGAGGCGCTGGCTTCGAGCGCCAGCCGCAAATCCACCGATTCACGTTCGCCGCGCGAATTGCCGCCCGGACACTACACTGCGATTCTCGAGCCGTCGGCCGTCCTCGATCTGGTTGGTTTTCTGTTCTACGATTTTTCGGGCACGGCGGTACTGGACAAGCGCTCCTGCTTGAACGACCGCATGGGGAAAAAGATTTTCGGCGAGAACATCACTCTCTGGGATGACGTCTATCATCCACTGCAGGCCGGTGCGCCGTACGATGGCGAGGGGTTTCCGAGGCAAAAAGTATTGCTGGTAGATCGCGGCGTCCCGAAAAATCTTGTCTATGCGCGCGCCACTGCCAGGAAAATGAAAACCAAGCCCACCGGCCATGGTTTCGCCTTGCCCAATGAATATGGCGAAGCGCCGATGAACCTCGTCTTTTCGGGCGGCGACGAATCGGTTGACGATATGGTCCGCTCCACCGAGCGCGGAATTCTGGTCACGCGCCTGTGGTACATCCGCGAAGTGGACCCCTACGAAAAGATACTTACCGGCATGACCCGCGATGGAACGTTTCTCGTTGAAAATGGCCGCGTCGCGGGCGGCATCCGCAATTTCCGGTTCAATCAAAATGTTCTCGAAATGCTTTCGAATGTCGAGATGCTCGGCCCCGCAGTCCGCGCGGCCGGCGAAGAATCATTTGAGATGGTTGTCCCGGCGATGAAGGTCCGCAACTTCCACTTCAGCGAAGTCACGAAATTTTAGGCGCGATTTAGTTCTTCGTGAACTGCAGGCTGGTGATCGCGCGGTTGATCACGTTTTCCTGAATTTGCACCAGGTCGTTGTCCGCGTAAGTCATTCCGAAAATCGTGTAGATGTGCGCGCCCAGCGGCACGAACACGACTACGCCTGACCATTCGTGCGAATCTACGCTGCCGCGGAATCGGTGCGCAATGGACGAAACTCCTGAGACCATCAATCGTTTCTGGTCTGTGACCCGGAAGCTGGCCATTGCCTCGCGCAGCCGCTGCTCGGCCTGATCAATACTGTCCGTCAGCGTTTCACCGGCGGGCGCAAGACCAATCATCAGGTACGTTCTCTCGTCCGATGTTCCCAGCGCTGCCAGCGCGCCGGGCATAATTGCGCGCGCTCCGGCGATCAAGTCCCAGCCCGGCGGTTTGTACATGCGGAAGCCGTATGTATCGTTGACGTACGTGTTGCCGCTCACTTCCTCGCGCACAGGCGGCGGCCCTGCCGGTTTCACCGGCGCTGCTGCCGGTGCGGGAGCAGGAGTTGTCGTCACCGCGACAGGCGCTGACGCCGTAACGGGCGCCTTCGTAACCGCGACGGTTGGCGCACTCTTCGCCATGCTTGGCGCCGGAGCTGAAGCCGACGCATTCGATGTCGCGGCTGGTGTGCTCGATGTCGTTGCTCCCGTCGCAGAGGACGCAGGCGATGGCGGCGGTTTCCTCGGAGACGGCGCTGGTGCGGAAGTTGCTGCGCTTTCAGCCGGCGCGGAATGCTTGTTCGCACCCGGTGCGGGCGATGGTGCGGCCGCAGTTTCCGTTTTTGGTGGTTTCGGTTGTGGCGGGGCCGGAGATTTTTCCGCTGCCGGCTCGGGTTTTTTTTCGCTGCTGGTGTTTGAAGGCGCGTCCGACATGGTGATGGTCGCGACCTGATCTTTCAGCACGACCGCGTAGCCGTAGTTCGTCTTCACCTTGAATGAATTCTCTTCAAACCCGACAATCGTGCCGGAGATTTTCGATCCGTCTTTCAGTTTCAATTCGTCCGCGCTGGCCGCTTGCGGCCGCAGCAATGCCGCGGTGCATAGGAGCACAGGAATCGCCGCCAGGAATTTTGCGCTTCGCTTCATGACTCCGAGTATCGCGCTTCGCCGCCCGCGCAGCAAGCCTCAGAGTTCAATCCGTGTTGCGTCAGTCAGCCACAATGGCTGCTTCCGGGAGAAACACGCCGAATTCTATTTGTGGAGCAAGTGCAAGGAATGGCGCGAAGGCTTCGCGCAGCAGCGCGTGATATTTCGCGCGATCGTAGCCGTGAAAACCTTCCCACGCAGCGTAGGCGCGCACGCGATCGTTGGGCACGGGCGAATCCGCGTCAGTGAAAATGTACTCGACCGTTTGACCGGGGCGCAAACGCACGCCGCGGCCGAAAAGCTGCTGCGCGGCGATGGCGGTGTGGCTGGCTTTGCGGTAATCGCGCGGCGCGCGCGTGAGCCGCTTGCTGACAATTAAATCCTCGACAGGAATTTCGCCATTCGCGAGGCGGTCTTCATAGCGGCGCACGAGGCGGACAGCTTCTTCGAGGCGCCCGCAATATCCATCGTAATCACGCGCTTCAGCGAGCAGCGCGAGCACTTCTTTCTGCATGCGGGCGATGAGCGGCGGCGTATCGTGGCGGCGGGATTCGAGGCCGCGAACTTTCAGCTCGCCTTCTTCGCTGACGGCGAAAAAACGGTTCGGCACCGGAACATCTTCGAATTGTTTTGACGGCAGAAAAACGACGTAGCGATAAATGGCTTCGATCGCAAGAGGGAGGCGCGTGCGTTCAGCGATGGCGCGCGTGAGATCTTCATAATCTTCGCGCGTGGCGCCGGGTTTTTGCACGTAAAGCGAATCCACAAGCCCGTGAATTAATTCGAAGCCGCGGCCTTCGGCAAGTTCCTTGGCGACGAGCAATGTTTCGCGAGCGTAGGCGTTGATGGCTTCGTGCGCTTCGATTTTTCCGAAGCGCGCGTTTTTGTAGCCGGTGTAGCCGAAGCAGCAGACCAGCAGCCATTTCAGGGCGTCGCGCTCGAGTTTGTAATGCTTGTTGCGATTTCCGGAGAGGATCGGGCCGGTTTGCATGCGCCGTTTCCATTCGGCGCGTTTCGAAATCAATCGCTCGACGACGCGGCTGGTGATCCCGCGGCGCCGCTGGCAGACACGGTAGCCGAGTTCCGGAACGAGCGGCGTTTCCGGGCAGCACGGGCAATTCACGGTTTCGGGTGAAATATTGAAGTGCGCCATGATGCTGGGATATTCGCTGACGAAATCGAGTTCCGCGACATTGGGAAAAAATCCGAGCTTGGGGACGAAGACGAGCCCACCGCGATCGGCGGTGAGCAATTCGTCGGGCGATTTCGGATCTTCGGGCTCGGCTTTCTGTTCGGGGATGAGCACGCCATCGCGGTGCGCAAGCTCCATCTGCATGTAGGAAATGCCGGTGCCGGTGGTGGTGCGCGCGGCGTACTGCACCGGCAATTTGGTGACGCGCACAAGCTCCCACAATCCAGCAAGCTCGCATTTATCGGCGATGAAGGAATTTTGCGTGTCCACGTGGAGGCGGCCGAAAAGAGTGGTGGCAGTGTTTTTGAACAGGATGCGGCCGTAGCTCATGTAGCTGCGCGCGCGGCTCTGCTGAATACGCGCGTTCGCATCGCGATTGAAGGGAATGGCGAGCTGCAATTGTTCGGCCTGCCGGCGGACGCGCGGCAGGATGGTGGAATCGCCCCAGTCGGTAATGATCAGATCGGGATCGTGCTGCTGCAAAAGATGCTTCAGTGCAACGGCAGCGGGCTCACCCGATTCGTCGAGTTCATAGGAGCGGCCGTCCACTTCCACTTCGAGCGAAGTGAGCCGGCCGTGCGCGGGATCAATGCAGGAAAGTCCGCCGAGGCGCACCTGCATGATTTCGAATGGCGGAACGTCGTAATCGAGAGCCCATTCATCGTCGCGGCAGGCGATGGCTTGCACGCGATTTTCTTCGTCGGCTTCGATTTCCACTCGGGCGAGCGGAAAAATGCCGCGTTCCCAGCAATACATGGAGGCAAGCATCAGATCGCTATCGTAGAGCCGCAACCTGGAATCGAAGCGATGCACCCAGCGCGACCACGCCGAATAATCGCTCGGGCGCGCGACGGAAATTTCGAGCACCTCGATAGGATTCGGCTCCCAGATATCAATGCGTTCGGTGAGATGGCATGCGATGCCCTGGCCGCGCGTCGAGAGCGCCGCCTGAAGATGGCGCAGAGATTCGCGCGAGCCCGCCGCGTAAAAGGATGGCGCGAAGCGGTCAATCAGAAGATGGCGTTTCTGGTTCGGCTCGATCAGCCACAACTTCATCCCCTGCGGGGAGGGATAGAGGTCGAAGATCCAGCCCTGGAGTTTCATGGAGTTCCTCTTTTTTCACGTGCAGCGCGCGCTCAAGCGCGTCCATGCGCTTTTCCTGGTCGAGCGCAATCGAGAGCAGGATGGCTTCCATGGGATTGTCGTGGCACTGATAGGTGGCTGCTTGCGTGTAGAAGCGGGCGCGGCGGAAAAGGCGGTCGAAGAACGGTTGGTCTTCGCGGCGAAGGGCGCGGCGGAATTTCGTCCAGCGCGCGGCGGCGTCGTGGATGAGTTGAACGAATGTCGGAACAGTGCGGCCCATAGAATTTTCCTTTACGCAAGCGCGCGAAGAATCCGCCGCGGGAATTTTTCGCCGACGATGGCGAGCCGATCGCCATCCTGGACGGCGAATCGCGAAACCTGGTCCGCCTGCGCGATGAGCTGCGCGAAAAGCGATTTGCGCGGCGTCTGAAAAGATGTGGCGTCGGTGAAAACGGCGGTGACCAGCGGCAGCGGCCGCAAAATGCGCAACGCCTCGAGCGCGCGGCGAAACGATACGGCGGCTTCGCGCTCGCGCACGTCTTCATCGAAATACAAATCCGGGAGCGCGGTGACGATGAGCACGCGCGCCGAAAATTTTTCAAGCAAGCGCGGCGTTCGCACGAGCAATTCGGTCAATTGAAAACAGGTGAACGCGCGGGACACGCGCAGGCGCTTGTTGAAGACGGCGGCCTCGACATCCCGTTCGCGGGCAAAGCGCGCGATCAGCAGCGGGTCGAAGCGGTTCGCGCCATCGAGGCACAGCACCGGCTTGCCCTGCGCCACCAGGCGCGGAAGAAAATAGTGGAACAGCCGCGGCACGTCCGGATGGCCATGAAATATGGCGAGGCCTGTTTCCGGAAGCGTCCAGGGCATGCGTGTGGGGCTGCTCTCGGGAGCGGCAATCGGCGAAAGGGAATTGCTTGCCCGCGCGGCGGGACGACCAGAAGCGTGTTGGCACATGGGTAGTCCTTGGATACTGCTGAAAAATTGCGCAGGCACATGTAGCGGCTACTTTCAGGCGAGCAAATTCTGAAAACCAAGAGGCCGGCCTGAAGGCCGCCGCTACATAAACCTGTTCGGGCAGGGAGCGGGAGGGCAGAGGTGGCGGAACTCGGGCGGGTGAGGAGCGGTCCGTGAGAGCCGGGCGGATCCCGAAGGAAGCACCCTGAACGGCAATGGGGCTGCGGCCTCACCCGCCTTCCCGTTACCTCTACCGCCGCGAAGTATAGGCGAAGAAAAAGCGAAAGTCAAGAACGCGATTTTGTAGGTAATGAATCAGTTTTCGACCAAACATTTATCGCGCAATAGAGTTCAATGGATCAGTTCCTGGCACTTTCTCGGCTCCTACGGATGGCATTTAATTTCGATGCGAAGGCTAGAAGGACTCCCGGGAAGAGCGACGGCACTCTCAGGTTTCTCCACGACTTCAATTGAGTGCATTGGCTCCGGCTTCATCCACTGCACACTCCAAGTGCCGGGATGAGTTGGATATTCCCTGCTCGGAATATCCTTAACGCTGCCATCTGGGCGACGATAACGAACATGCGGCGTCCCTCCGCCTGTATCCCAATCCAAAAAGAAACTCGGCCAACGGTGGTGATGCATCGGTATTGTCGTGCCAGGCGGCGGCACGGTGACTTCGAGCACGCGCACGAATGCATTCTCAAAAATGACTCTGTGGCTATTCGGCGCGGTTTGCATAGCATCGAAACCGTCAGGGAAATCGGATTTGTCCTGTCCGTAGAGGTAAAAATGCCCAGCCAACAGAATTAGAGGACTCAGAATCAAGACGGCGACAAATTGCCACTTTCGGCCATCTAAGAGGGCTTTTGGTTGGTTCATGGCGCGAAGTATATTGCTTTTTGTGGATAGGAGAAACTTTCTTTAGGCATCCGGCACAACTACTGAAGAATTGCGACTTCGTTTACTTGGTAAAAAGAGATGCTATTTCTTTCGCTTGCGCGAGGATTTTGCGCGGCTCGTGGCGGCAGGCGCAGAGAGAGCCAGCAACTCGGTCTTGAGGCGCGAGAATTCTGTTTCGAGGACGTGAAATTCTTTTTCGGCGTCGCGGAGGTTGCCGGATTTGCCGAGGGCTTCGAGGTTGCGCGCGGCGGCGACAGCGTTTGAGGGGCCGAAAATTGCGGCGGAGCCTTTGAACGAGTGAGCCGCGCCGGCGAGTTTCGCAGCGTTTTTTTGCGCGACGGCGCGGCGGATATCCGAAATCTTTTTCGGAGCGTCGGCGAGGAACGATTTGACCAGCGATTGAGCGAGCTTCTTGTTTCCGCCGGTCGAGCGTTCGAGATGCGTGGCGACATCCTCTGCGGGCGGCGCGGACCCAGCGGGAGACATTTGCGGTGGAGCGACTTGCTGTCCGTCGCTTGCGCGCGACTCAATGGTTTGAAACAAGACGTGCATGTCGAAAGGCTTCGTGAGGAAGCCGTCCATGCCTGCTTCGATGCGGCGCTGCTTATCTTCTTCAGCAACATTTCCGGTGACACCGATGATGATCTGATGATTTCCGGAATCGCGTTCCATCTGGCGGATGGTGCGCGTGGCTTCGAGGCCGTCCATGCCGGGCATTTGCTCGTCCATCAGCACCACGTCGAAGCGCTTCTTCGAAAGCGCGGCGATTGCGGCGCGGCCATCTGCGACGGCGGTGACGGAGTGGCCGCGCTTGTGGAGAAGTTCCGTGACCAACTCGCGATTCACGTCCGTGTCTTCAGCAACGAGGATTTGCAAACGCCTGGGAGCTTTTTCGAGCGGACGAAGCTCAGGAGTCTCTTGCGGCGCAGCGGCCCGCGATTTTTCTGGTGCGGGAGGTTTTTCAGCCCCGCGACTCTGCGTGGTCTTCATTACGCGGGGGATTTTAAACCAAAAACGCGAACCACCACCCGGTCGATTTTCCGCGCCGATGCTTCCGCCCCAACGCTCGACGGTGATCTTGCAGAAGTAAAGTCCAAGGCCGGCTTTGCCGGGACGGTCTTTTCCTTTTGCGAAGAGCGCAAAGAGTTTTTCGGAAGAGGCATCTTTCGGAAGGCCGGGGCCTTCGTCATCCACAAACGCCAGCAGGCAGTGGACCTTGTCTTCGAGGCCGACGGTGACGCCCGAACCCCTCGGCGTATAGCGCATGGCGTTTTCGAGGAGATTGCCGAAGATGCGTTCAAGGCGGAGGACATCGCCGGCAACTTTCCAGCCACGGGCAATATCGAGGCGTGGATCGAGTTGAAGGCGAATGCCTTTTTCCATGAAGGCGGGGGAGAATTCTTCAACCACGTGTTGCGCGCACAAGGCCAGATCCGGCGCATCCGCGGATTCGCCAGCAGGAGCTTGCTGGGCGGCAAGATCTCCGGAAAAAGCTTCCAGGATTCCGCGGATCATCTGCTCTTGGCGCTGCGATTCGCGCTGGCCGGTCTCGACCATGCGGCGCTGCTCGCCGGGAAGTTTTTCCATGCCGAGGATATTGAAACAACCGCGCATCGCATTGAGGGGCTGCGAAAGATCGTGAATGATGCAATGCAGCAGGATCTCTTTTTTCTGGATTTCATGGAGCAGTCGCTCGTGTTCGAGCAGCGAATCACGGGCGGTCTGAAACAGTTGCTGCCGGTCAGCGTAGGTGCTCGAAAGATTGCGGACGATCAGGACTTTCTTTTCATCCAGGCGCGCGGCGACGGCCTCGAGCGGCGTTTCCTGATTTGCGGAATCGCGTTCGATCCAGACGGGAGAATTCGCTGTCCCTTTTCTTTTTGAGTTCCAGAATCCCTCGGCATCAATCAGGAAATTTTCAAGGAAAGGGGAGAGTTCGGCCAGGCGCAATGTTTTTTGGCGAGCATCTTCATGGCCCCACAATTTCTTGCACCAGTCGGGATAGCGGCCGAGCGCGCGGAATTCGCCGCCACCGAAGAATTCGAAAAGCGCGTAGCCCTGATCGGCGAGATAGGACTCGAAAATGGGATCGGCTGCCATTTAATGTCCCACCATCGCGGTCGTCAGACTGGAGAAGATTTCTTCGACAGCTTCGCCGGTCTTGGCGCTGGCGCGGAAAATGGTCCAGCCGTCGGCGGCAAGTCTTGTTTCGCGGTCCGGCTCAATTTCCCATTCGGCAGTCAGGTCGCACTTGTTGAAGACGAGGACGACAGGAATTTTCCCCATCGTATCCTTGACGCGAGTGGCAAGAGCCAAAGCGTCTTCGAGAGTCTGGCGGCGGGTGCCATCCACAACGAGTAAATAGCCGGACATACCGCGCAGGTAGGAGATTTGTACTTTTTGGAATGCATCCTCGCCGTGAATGTCCCAGAGGACGAGCGTGACATCCTGGCCCTTTGCGTGGACGACTTTCTTATCCACTTTTACGCCGATGGAAGTGTGGTACTGCTCGGAGAAAATACTCTCAACGAACCGGCGAACCAAACTGGTCTTGCCGACGGAGAACGAGCCGAGCATGCAGACTTTCTTCTGGAGCATGGGAATGGACGGCTCAGTTTACCGGAGGAGCGGGAGAAAAAGCGACTTTGAAGGTGACGCTGCGATTGTACCGGCGGCCTTCTTCGGTATCTTCCTTGCGCACCGGTTCGGAGGTGGCGACGCCGTGCGGGTGGAGATTCGCGGCCTTCGCGCCGGCACGGCGGAATGCGCCGACGATCACGTTTGCGCGCTGCCTGCTGAGCGGACCGTTGGCGGCTTCGACGCCGGTGTTGTCCGTATGGCCGATGATTTCAATGGAAACTGAACCGCCGAGAACGCCGGCGTGGAGAAGCAAACCCTGGATGTCTTTTGCCGCGAGCGCGAGAGTCGCGTCCTGGCCGGATTCGAGTTCGACGCGTCCGAGAGGGAAGACGAGCACGGCGGATTCGAGTTCGCTCTTCGCACGGTTGAATTCGACGAGCTCCGAATTCTGAAGATGCGAGATGTCGATGGCACTCACGCCCGCAATCCAAGGGGCGCGTTCCTCAAATTTCGCGATCCACTTCGGCGAGGCGATGCCAGTAGCGCTCAGTTGACCATGTTTCTCGATCAGCCGAACGCCCTGCGGAGGACGGAGGAGCTCAATCGCACGCCGCTGCACGATCGGGTCTTCCAGGGAATAGAACGGCGTCAATTCCAGGTCCGCTTTATTGGGATCGAAGCCAGCCGCAGCGAGCAATTTTTCGGGATCCGGAGCCAGCGGATCTCGGAATCCCTCCACGTGGTAACGACTGCCTGACCTGGTGACGGAAATGACGGCGATGCCCGGTTGCTCGCGGAGCGCTTTCAGGAAGCGCGACCACTCCCAGACGAGGTAACTCGAGTAGCCAGCCCAGCCAATGAGAATCGTGAGAACGATCGCTCCGGCAATGATGGCGGCGCGCGGCCTGCCGCCCTTCTCCTGTTTTTCCTTGAAGCGCGCTTCGAGCAATTGATGCAAGCGATCACTGGCGGCGCGGAATGGGCCGGTCTCGCCCTTGAAATTTGCGAGAGCAGAACTGAAATTCTGCTGGATATTTTCGAGGGCTTCCTTCATCGCCAGGTGATAGTCCGATGGCGCGTGGCCGCGGATAACGGCAGCGAGAACGGCATCGGGACTGACTTCAATCCAGATTTCCAGGTCATTAAAATTCATGCTGCCGAGGGTTTCCTCGTCCGCCGAGGTGAACGAATCGTGCGCAAATTGCTGGATGGCGGAGAGCATTCCAGCAACCATGTCCGGATCTTGCGTGGGGACGGACGACGCGACGACCTGGTTGAGGACCAGGCCGGTTTCGCGATGGATGAGGAACACCTGCTCGATGCGGTAGAGGAGACTGTGCATCAGCACGATTTCCGCGAAGGATTTTCCGGTGCGCAAGGCCTCGATGCGCCATTGAATGCCGCGCCAGGAAAGGCTGTGCTCGAGCGCGGTGTTGAACGATTCGAGCATGGTGCGCAGCGTCTCGGTGATGGATTTGCGGATGGCCGGGCCCATGACGGGGAACAGGGCATCAGCAAGAACTTGTGGATCCCGGCGGACAGACTCGCGGAGAGTTTCCTGAATCGTGGGGGCCAGCGCTTCGGCAAGCGCTTCATCGTCGCCATGCTCGCGGCGCATTTGGATGGCTTCGGCGACGACGGAGCTGACGTCTTCGGCGCGGCGCTCCATGCTGTCGAGGCGGTCGCGGATTTCCTGCAGGCCTTCCTGTTCGGGCGCGACGATCAGATGGCGGAGCTCTTCCAGAGCCTGTTGGTCTTCGGGCTTGCCCTCGGGTGTCGGAGGCACGGGAGCGCGGCGTTGAGCTTGCTCGGGCATGGTGGATGGTTAGATTTTCCCCGGCGGGTCGAATGTAAGTCCCGCGGAGATTTTACGCATTCGCATCACGAGCCGGCTATTTCTCCGGAAGCTCGAGGTCGTTCTTCAGGCGCAACGAAAATTCAGCGAACAGATCGGCGAGCGCGGCGCGATCGGTTTTTTCATTGCGCAGCACTTCGACTTCGGTATCGAGAGCAGCAGCCGCTTCGCGCCGCAGCTTGTCAATTTCATTCATCACGGCCTTGGAATGCTCGAGAATCTTCGAGCGGAGTTCGCTCTGGCCGTCGGCGAAGGATTCTTCGAGCTGGCCGATTTTCTTCTCCAGGCCTTTGGCGGCGTCTTTCAGTTCACGCGAGAGTTCCTTGAATGCGTCCGAGCGCTCGCCCTTTTCGGTCTTCAGGCGCTGGCTGAGCGAGTCCACTTCCTGCTGGACGAAGCCGCTGAGCGTGTCGAAGCGCTTGGCCATGTCTTCGCGCAGATTCTCGACGGCTTTGGTGACGTTGTCTTCGAGGCGCGAGAAGCGCTTCTCGTAATCGCGCATCTGCGAGCCGAATAATATGTCGCGTATCTTGTCTACATTGGCGCCTTCCGCGCCTTCTTTACCCGCTGCATTGGGGACTTTCGCTTCCGCCGGGGATGCCATTTTCCTACCTCTCCTTTTGCGACTCTTTATGCCCTGCCGGGGAGACTTGCGCCTGTTGGTTCGGGGCATGGGCGGACACTACTACGAAAATATGACCGCCGCAATAAGCACCCGGTTAACAGAGGCGAAGCGCCTCGGGCCCAGATCGATTGCGTGCCGCGACGAACCCAGCTCATAGGCATTGCGAACGTCCACTTCTTTGCCCTCAGGGGTTAAAACCCCTGATCTCCCCAACCTTTTCAGCACGGCTGAAGCCGTGCCCTGACGAAAGCCATTTGTGACATGCCTTCGTCTCGTTTGCTGGCGCATCAACCTCGCGTCAAGAAGAAAGCGTCATGCCCAGCCAAAAGACAAACGTCAAGAGCGCAGTCAGAATCAGCATCAGGCGCAAGCGCTTCTTGCGCAGCGTGGCGATGATGATGCCCATGGCGCAAAGAAGAAAACCGAGCTGCGGCCAGAAAAGTCCGGCGCCGATTCCGCTGGTCCACTGGCCTGCCGACTCCTGAATCCACACTGACGCAAAGGAGGTGGCGACCGTGAGAGAAACAGCCACAATCCCCGCGAGCGCCACGCCCTTGGCCCACTCGGGCAACACCCAATTTTTTCTAGTATCGCGCCAGTCCAGCCAGGTCTGAGCGATAACCAGGCCTACAATCGCCACGACGAACAGCGCCACGTCCCCCTCCCAAGCCAGGGCCGGTGCCGTCGATTCACGCCCTCAGTACAGCCACCCTTGATTCGAGCGGCTTTCCGTCTTCGACAGATCCCTCCGCTCTTTCATGCCGGAACTGATGTTTCATTGCCGAACCATCTCCCCCAACCTCGAACGACATCCTGCAATTCACTTCGAACCTATGAAGGATTGAATTCACCCTGCAGAATCAAATCCTCGCTCAGAACCCTCGCCTGTGTGTACCGCTCCACCTCTGCGCGGAATTCGTCTGGCGGTACTTTCCCCGCCAGTTCGCCGATGATGCGCTTGAGCTCTTCATCGAACAGGCGCGTGATCAACTCCGGCGTGTGATGGACGGGCTGGCCATTTTCATCGAGCACGCGAACCGCATCGCGATGGCGCATGCGCTGCGCGACCATAAGCCGGTAGATGCGGTCTGTGGCGAGATCTTCCATATAGCCATCGAGCAGGCTGGCGCCGCGTCCGCTGAGCACGCCGTGGCGGTAACGAATCACAGTGCGCACAGCCGCGCGCGTACCTGCAAGCGTGTGCTTGCCGACACCGGCGGGAACCGGGCGCAAATCCGGCTGCGGACCGGGATTCGAAGGCCGAGCCTTGAGCTGGTTCGGGAAAGGGAACTGCTTCACGGCGATTTCGTTCTGATCCGGATGGCCGGTCCATGCGCCATCCATCAAGGAGAGCGCTTCATTTTTCTTGTCCTCTGCGAGCACGGCCAGAGCGCGTGCATTGAGTTCAGGATCTTCGCGGCTAGGGAAGAGCGCGGTCATGCCGCCGATCGCGAGCATGCCGTGCTTATGGCAAATCTCGGGCATCAAGTTGCGCAAGTTCTGGAAGAACGCAACGTTATGCGGAATAGTATTGCGATCGGGCAAAATCCAGCGCGAGTCGGGCAGATTGAAATGGATCAGGCTGGCCATGTAGTCCCAGCGGCCCAAATCGAGGGCGATGATGTGGTCGCGCAGATTGTGGGCGAACTCTTCCATCTGGAATGCGAGTGGATGCGATTCAACCAGAGCCATGCACTTGATGTAGTCCTTCGGCCAGCTCCTTGCTTTCGAGACGGACTGGAAGAGGTCGCGCCACCAGAGCGCTTCCTCCGCGGACTCGGCTTTGGGAATGTAAATCGTGAGCGGATGTTTCAGTTCCGCCGGGTTCATTTGAAATGCGAGCAGTGCCACATCAAACAAAGAAGCGGCAAGAATTTCTCCTGCGAGCACTCCGGCCTGGTGAAGATGCAAGCCGCGCGGGCGAATGAGGTACACCGTTTTGCTCGGCTGAATGGTGACGGTGCGATCGCGTTTCTTGTCGAAATAGCTGAGGTCGCCGCGCAATGCCGAAAGAATATTCTTGATGCCGAGCATGAGATGCGGCCAGGTGTTGGCCATCGAATCTTCGATATCGAGCATCACCCCGGGCGCGCCGGAGTTGAGCATCTTGACGACGAGTTCGGCATCATCGGCCGGGCCAGTCATCTGGTTGCGCTGGTCCTGGCACCAATCGGGAAGAGCGATCTGCCACTTTTCGCGCGTGGCAGCCGAAGGCGGAAGGTAGTTCGGCAATTGGCCCCGCTGCGATGCAGCGAGGGTTGCCACTTGCTTTTCGAGGAGCTGCAGTTGCCGCGGCGTGAGTTCGCGGTGCAGCGGAAGCAGGAATTCGACGAAACCTTTGGGGAGATCGCGTGCGGCGTCAAAACCCGCGGGCGCAGAATTCGTCGCCATAATGCGATGGGGCGCGTGGCTCTGTTGTGGATTCATACTGGCCATGGATGCTGGTACCTCGCCGGCAGATTCTATAGCGCCCACGGCATAAATCAACGGGTTGAAATGAAAACCTACCACGTCCCAAATCGCCTCTGCCCGACTGGATATGCGTGGCAATCGGGCTACCAAAGGGGTGGCGCTGGCGAGGGTCGAGAGTAGCTTTATTTCATTGAGAACAAAGTTGATACGCGTAGTTCCAGTACCCGAATCCCGCGCCGGCGAGAAGATCGAGTTGCGCCATCGGACGATTTGCCTCCGTATGCAAACTGTTTTTCCACAATGAGCAAGGATTTTTCACGTTGGTACTAGGAGGGCGCGGGGAGCGCCGAGCCTCTGAAACAGACTGGGAGCGCTGTTGGCCGCTGCTCAGCAGGGTTACCCTTCGAGTTACGGTCGAGTGCCTGAGGCGTCAAGGGGTGCGGCCGAATCTGCTAGGATAGCGGCGGGCATGCGGAAACCTTGGGTAATCGCGCATCGCGGTGCGTCGGGTCACGCACCGGAAAACACGCTCGTCGCGTTTGAACGCGCCGTGCAATTGGGCGCGCCGTTCATCGAGACGGATTTGCATCTGACGCGCGACGCCCGATTCGTAGCCATCCATGATGCCACGCTCGAACGCACCACGAATGGGCGGGGCCAGGTGCACGATTTCACTCTCCATGAGCTGCGGCGGCTCGACGCCGGCCTGTGGTACGACCGTGCCTTCATGGGGCAGAAGATCCCGACGCTCGAAGAAGTGCTGGAACTCGCGCGCAAGCACGACGTGCTGATCTACCTGGAAATAAAATACGATGCGGCATGGGGCATGCATCATGCGCTGGTGGGCGCGCTAAGGAAAGATCAGGATGCCGCCCGCACCATCGTGATTTCATTTGATCCTGGGACGCTCGACAGCGTGCGGAAGCTAGACGCTTCAATCATGACTGGGTTGCTGGTCGAAGAATTACGACCGGAGTCCGTGAAGGCCGCAGTGGACATTGGCGCGAGACAACTGTGCCCGCGTTTCACGAGCGTGACGGCGGAACTGGTAGAGCAGGCGCATCATTCGGATTTGCATGTGGCCACATGGACAGTGAATCAGGCCGAGGAGATGCGGGCGCTGATTGCGATGGGCGTGAACGGCGTGATGACGGATTTTCCGGACCGGCTGCAAGCGGTTCTTGAACCATAGTTCGGCTCGACCGCAGTGGAGCATCCCCTCCTTAGCGAGTTCTGAGGGCAAGTCCGAACAGGCAAGTGCGCCTGCGTCAGGGCAGCCAATCGTACAATTTTGCGAACTGCGCAAGCGAGAGTTGTTCGGCGCGTGCGTCGGAACGAATTCCGCTTTCAGCCAAGGCCGCCTGAATTTGTTCGTCGGGCATGATTTCCAGCAAATTGTTGCGCAACGTTTTGCGCTTTTGGCCGAAACAGGTGGCGATAAATTCGAGGAAGCTTTTTTCATCTTCCACCGCTAACGTCGCGAATTCTCCTGGAAGCGTCATGTGCACGAGCGCTGAGGTGACGCGCGGCGGCGGGCGGAACGCGCCCGGCGGAATTCGAAAAGCGATTACAGGCCGCGTGTAGAACTGGCAAATCGTCGAGAGATATCCATAGTCGCGGCGCCCTGGAGCCGCGGCGATGCGCTCGGCCACTTCGAGCTGGATCACGATATGAATGGAGGCGAGACGATCCACGTACTGGAAAAGATGGTGGAGGATGGGCGAGGTGATGTAGTACGGCAGGTTGCCATAGACACGAAAATTCTCCGCGGCAATTTTTTCGAGGTCGAGCTGCAGGACGTCACCTTCGACAACTTCGACGTTGCCCCAACTGGGTGCATTCGCTCTCAAGCCCTCGGCGAGCCGCGTATCTGTTTCTATGGCGATCACGCGCCGACCCTCTTGCGCGAGGAGTTGTGTCATTTCGCCGTGTCCGGCGCCGATTTCGATCCAGGTTTCCCTCGTGTCGCGCGGAAGCGATTTGAGGATGCGATACCGCCAAGAAAGACCACTTAGAAAATGCTGTCCCAATCGCTGCCGCGCCATGATGCACGCGAGTGTAGCAATTTCAGATGGAAATCGCGCGCAGGGGCGGCTTGACGAACCATCTGCGTTCCGTTACCGTTTTTATTCGTACTGAGGCGCAATGAAAATCCTCTTCGTTTCCTCGGAAGGCCTTCCATACTCGAAGACCGGCGGCCTTGCGGATGTGGTGGAAGGGCTGCCTCGGGCGCTGGTGCAGATGGGCCACGAAGTGGCGGTGCTGCTCCCGCGCTATCACGGCAACAAAATCACCTCGACCATTATTTTCAGCGTCACCATTCCTCTGGGCGACGCGATGCGGTTTCCGACGCTCGCGGAGGCCCAGTCGGTGGAGGGCGTGCGGTATTTTTTCGTGGACGATCCCGCGTACTTCGACCGCGAGCAGCTTTACGGCGACAAGTCCGGCGACTATCCCGACAACGCCGAGCGCTTCGCCGAATTCTCGCGAGCCGCCATCGAATTCACGAAGCGCATCTGGCTCCCCGACGTGATTCATTGCCACGACTGGCAGTCGGCGCTGGTGCCAGTAATTCTCCGCACGCAACACGCGCACGATCCCGTGGTCCGATCGCTGCCAGTGGTTTTCACCATTCACAATATTGGTTACCAGGGACTTTTTCCGCAGACGGTGATGCGCAAAATCGGGCTGCCCGATTCATTGCTCACCATGGACGCGCTCGAATACTACGGGAAGGTGAACTACCTGAAGGGCGGGTTAATTTATGCGGACTACCTGACGACAGTGAGCCGGCGCTATGCGAAGGAAATTCAGACGCCGGAATTCGGGTTGGGCCTCGAGGGCGTGATACGGCAACGGTCCGACCGGCTGGTGGGAATTTTGAATGGCGTGGATTATGGCGCGTGGAGCCCGGAAGCCGACACCTTCATCGCGCAGAATTATTCAGGGCACAACCTGGCGGGGAAGAAAGCCTGCAAGAAGAATCTGCTCGAAACGTTCAAGCTGCCGGCAGAAAATATGGAACGGCCGCTGGTCGGAATCATCTCGCGGTTTGTGGACCAGAAAGGTTTCGACCTGCTGGCGGAAACAGCCGGCGATTTGATGAAGGAAAATGTCGCGCTTGTGGCCCTCGGCTCGGGGCAGCCAGAGTATGAGCAGATGTTCAGGGAACTGACGGGCAAATATCCGGCGCGAGTGGCGGCCAAGATTGGATTCGACAATGGGCTGGCTCATAAAATCGAAGCGGGCGCTGATATGTTCCTCATGCCATCACGCTACGAGCCGTGCGGCTTGAACCAGATTTACAGCCTGCGGTACGGCACCGTCCCGATTGTGCGCTCGACCGGCGGGTTGGATGATACGGTCCAGAACTTTGAACTGAAGGCGCTCCAGGGGACCGGATTTAAGTTCGAGGAGTACACCGGAAAGGCGTTGATGCACAGTATCCGCGCGGCGCTGAAGACCTTTCGCGATCCGAAAGCCTGGCGCGCCTTGCAGGCAAACGGAATGACCAAGGATTTTTCATGGAAGGCATCGGCCGCGTCATATGTCACGTTGTATGAAGCGGCTAAGAGGGCTAGAATCCCACGGGCTGGACGGCACATCTAATCGAAAGCGCGGGACCAGGGCAATAGCCCCGGCCGCGCGACAAGGGAAAAAAATGGCAGACAATGTCCAAGCTGTAAACGATGCAAACTTCCAGGCAGACGTGATCGAGGCGAGCAAGACGCAGCCTGTGATGGTGGATTTCTGGGCGGACTGGTGCCGGCCGTGCCACATGCTTTCGCCGACGGTGGAAGAAATTGCGCGCGAGAATGCGGGCAAGCTGAAAGTGGTGAAACTGAACGTGGATGAGAACATCAACGCCGCGGGGAAGTTCAACATTCGCGGGATCCCCACATTGCTGATCTTCAAGGGCGGGCAAGTGGCCGACCAGCTCGTTGGCGCGCAGCCCAAAGAGACGATCGTCAAGGTTCTCGAGCGCCATCTTTCCTAGGCGCGACTCCCAGGCGGAAATTCATGACGGCGAAAGGCGACCGCGCGCAGGCAAGCGGGACGGCAGCGCAGCGCCCGGGGTGTGCGCCGACGCGGAAAAAGTGCGAAGCCTGTGGTGAAATGTTTGATTGCGGTGCGCCGGAGCGCGGCTGCTGGTGCGAGGACTTGAAGCTCGCGAGCGAAGCTGCGGCGGAGTTGCGCGGGCGTTTTGCGGATTGCGTGTGTCCGCGATGCCTCGCCGCCGCAGCCAAGCACGGCGTTCGCGCGTGAAAAGTAGCGGCGGGAATCTCGCGCCAGCAACGGATGTCGAAAGGTCTCGATGACGGAAGAAACGAAAAAGGAGCTGCAACGCTGCCACTGGGCGAAGAGCCCGGCGATGATCGCGTACCACGACGAGGAGTGGGGCGTGCCCGTCCACGACGACCGGCGCTTGTTTGAATTCCTGATCCTCGAGGGCGCGCAGGCCGGGTTGAGCTGGGAAACGATTCTCAACAAGCGCGAGAATTACCGGCGGGCGTTTGACCGGTTCGATGCAAAGAAAGTGGCGCGCTACGACAAGCGAAAAGCTCGCAAGCTGCTGGCGGATGCGGGAATCGTGCGCAATCGGCTGAAAATTGCGGCAGCGATTTCGAATACGCAGGCTTTCCTCGCGGTGCAGAAGGAATTTGGGAGTTTCGACAAATATATCTGGCAGTTCATCGGCGGCCGCCCACGGAAAAATAAGGTTCGCACTTCACGAGACGTCCCCGCACGCACGCGCGAGTCAGACGCCATGAGCGAAGACCTGAAGCGCCGCGGCTTCCGCTTTGTCGGTTCGACAATCTGCTACGCTTTCATGCAAGCCACTGGAATGGTAAACGACCACGCAAGCGATTGCTTCCGTCGCAACCAGATACGGTAGAGAGATGGGCGATTTCGCCTAGTTCTTATACCTTGTTGGGCACTGCAAAAATCAGCTAAGTTGAGCCTGAGCGGGGTGTGCGAAAATGACGAGATGCAAAGGCACATTGCACTCATTTTACGAGGGGCGGGAATTTTTCTACTAGGCGCATTTACCGCAACAATTGTGATCTGGCGGTTAAACGAAAATGGATTGATTTTCACCCGGACGGAGATCCCAAACCCGGTACTCGTAGCGGCTGATAAGGGTCATTATGATGAGGCAATGAAACTGGCTTTGGCTGACATTCATGAGGATAGCAAGGACTATTCTCAGTATCATGAATTAGTATATGTCTGTCTTTTGGCGGCTTATAAGGATCAGCCCAATCGGGAGAAATGGGTGGCGCAGTCGGTTTCGTATTTGGACCGCGTGGTGTCATTGGCCCCCGATGATGCCGTGAATCTATTGGAGGCCGCAAACGAATATGAAAAGGCGGGAGACCTGTCGAAGAATGGCTGCTCATGCTACGCGAAAGGTGAAAAGTTGTGTGAGAGATTAAGTAGCCTTCTGGCGAAGGACAGCCTCATGGTTCGGGATTTCAAAACTCCGACGACGGACTTGCAGAAAGAGAACAAAGGCCTGCAATCGAGATTTGCTAAGAAATTGCAAGCCTGGTGTGCCGCCGGAGACTGAGCTCGGAGGCACGATGCTTGCGTTGCAGGCAGGCGCGGCGTACCATCATTCTTCTGTTTGCTGCTGCATCAGCCCTCCTGTAATGATTCAGGCACGATTTTGGCGGGGGATTGTGCGGCCGGGATGACTTGGGGTGGCGAGGCGGATGGACAAGGCGGCATCAAGAGCGGTCGTGGTGGTGGGCGCGCAGTGGGGCGACGAAGGAAAAGGAAAGGTCGTTGACTATCTCGCGTCTTCGTTTGACTACATCGCGCGCTACGCCGGCGGCCACAATGCCGGGCACACCGTAATCTTCGACAATCATCGCTACGTCCTGCAACTGATTCCCAGCGGCATCCTGCGCCCAGAGAAAAAGGCTGTAATCGGTGCAGGCACGGTGGTCGATCCTGCGGCGCTGGTCAACGAACTCGAAAATCTCAGAAAATCCGGCATCGAAGTGCGCGGGCGTCTTTTCCTGAGCAACCGCGCGCATGTGATTTTTCCGTATCATCGCGAAATGGATAAAGCGTCGGAAGCAGCGCTCGGTGCAGCGAAAATCGGCACCACGTCGCGCGGCATCGGGCCTGCGTATGAGGATAAAATGGCGCGGCGCGGGATTCGTGTATGCGATCTGCTTGATGCCGACCGCTTCCGGGAGAAACTCGAGCGCGTGATTAAGGAAAAGGACGCCATTAGCCGCGCCACTTTTGGCCACCCGCTCGAAACTGCCGGAATTCTTGATCAATATCTGGAACTGGCCGCGCACATTCGGGGGCTTGTGGCCGACACGGGGGTGCTGCTCAATCGCGCGCTGGACAAAGGCGAGTCAGTCCTGTTTGAAGGCGCGCAAGGCACCATGCTCGACATCGACCACGGCACGTATCCGTTCGTCACTTCGTCCAACGCTACTTCTGGAGGCGTTGCCACGGGGCTCGGAGTCGCACCGACGAGGTTGACCGGCGTCGTTGGCGTCACCAAGGCGTACACTACGCGCGTGGGCGCAGGGCCGTTCCCGACTGAGATGCCGGACCTCGACGCACAAGCAGTGCGCGAGCGCGGAAATGAATTTGGCGCGGTGACGGGGCGTCCGCGGCGGTGCGGCTGGCTGGACCTGGAAGTGCTGCGGTTCGCAAAAATGCTGAATGGAATTGACTCGCTGGTGGTCACGAAGCTCGACGTGTTCGACGCGCAACCGGAAATCAAAGTGTGCGTCGGCTACCGTTACAAGGGGAAGCGCCTCGAAGAAATGCCCCCGGATGTCGAGACGCTCGCGCAAGTTGAACCCGAATATCACACGCTGCCCGGTTGGCGAAAGCCAACGCCCGGGATTCGCGACGTGAAGGATTTGCCCACGGCTGCGCGCGAGTACTTGAGTTTCATCTCCGATAAGCTCCAGGTGGAAATCGGCATGGTCTCGACCGGCCCGGAGCGCGACGCAACAATCGTCCCGCGAGGAACGAAGCTCGCATCCTGGCTCTAGCCGCCATGCTTTCATTCGAATCGGCGCGAGCGAAAGTAATCGAAATCATTCGCGCACGAGTCGCACCCGCGCACACGGAAACAATTGTATATGCACAAGATCCGGCGCAAGCGCTGGGGCGCGTGCTCGCTGAAAATATTTCTGCCGACCGCAACTACCCACCGTTTAATCGCTCCACTCGCGATGGATTCGCACTGCGAACTGCCGACGCGTCGCATGCAGGCGCGAAGTTGCGCATGATTGGAGAAAGCCGCGCCGGGGGAGCATTCGGCGGGACGGTGGAGCCGGGCACCTGTGTGGCGATCATGACCGGCGCAGCCGTGCCGCGCGGCGCCGACACAGTGATCATGCTGGAGCACGCGCGCGTCGAAGGCGAGTCTGTGGTGTTCGATCAAGCTGCGCATGCGCATCAGAATTTTGTGCTCGCCGGGAGCGAAACGCGTGCGGGCGAAGTGGTGGTCACGCGCGGCACACGGCTGGGTTATGCGGAGCTCGCCATGGCTGCGCAAGTGGGGCGGTCGAAGATTTCCGTGAGCCGACGTCCGCGCGTAGCGATTCTCTCGACGGGCGACGAAGTAGTGGTGGTGGATCAAACGCCGGGACCCTTTCAAATTCGCAACAGCAACAGCGTCTCGCTTGCCGCGCAGGTATCGCTCGCCGGCGGAGAACCGGTGCTGCTCGGCATTGCGCCGGATGAGATCGGGCAGCTTCGCATGCTCGTCGAGCGAGGCTTCGAGGCCGATATGATGGCGTTGACCGGCGGCGTGTCGGTGGGGAAGTACGATCTGGTGGAGCAGGTGCTGCGCGAACTGGGGGCAGAGTTTTTCTTCGACGCGCTGGCAATTCGGCCCGGAAAGCCGGCGGTATTTGGGTGGTGCAAGGAAAAGCCGGTGTTCGGGCTGCCGGGGAATCCGGTTTCCACGATGGTGACGTGCGAATTGCTGGTGGTGCCCGCAATCGAATTGATGAGTGGGCACAAGCCCGAGCCGCTGGCGCTGTTTAAGGCGAAGCTGGTGCATCCGATCGAGCAGCGGGCGGCGCTGACGCATTTTCTGCCCGCGCGCGTCACCTGGCCGAGCGGAGAGCCGAACGTTTCGATTCTGCATTGGGAAGGATCGGGCGATATTGGCGCGGTGGTGCGCAGCAATTGCTTTCTGGTGGTGCACGAAGCGAAGTTAAAGCTGAGCGCGGGCGAGTGGGTGGACGTTTTGCCGCGCCGCGGTATATTTTGAATTTGGCCAACGATGAAGAAGCCCTCCCACTACGATAAAAAGGGTCGCGTGCGGATGGTGGACGTCACGGGAAAGCCTGTGACATCGCGCGAAGCTGTCGCGCATGCGTTTGTGCGCATGCAGCGGGCGACGGTGGCGAGTTTGCGGCGGTTGAAATCGCCAAAAGGCAATCCCCTCGAGATTGCGCGAATCGCCGGAATTACGGCGGCCAAGCGCACGGCGGAATTGATTCCACTTTGTCACCCCATCGCGTTGACTCACGTGGATGTGACCGCGAAGCTATGCCAGAATGGAATTGAGATCACCGCAGCAGCTACGGCAACGGGACCTACTGGCGTGGAGATGGAAGCGCTGGTGGCGGCCTCCGTTGCGGCGCTGACGATTTACGACATGTGCAAAGCGCTCGAGCGGGGCATGGAGATTACGGAATTGTACCTGGTGAAGAAATCCGGTGGGCGGAGCGGGCTTTATATGCGTCCCGGCAAGCGTGTAAAGCGATGACCCCCATGAAGGATGTCAAAGTCCTGGTGGTGGACGATAACGCGCTGATCCTCGACCTGCTGATGAAGGGACTTTCCCCGCATTGCGACGCACGCGCCGCGGGCGACGGAGCCGACGCGTTGCTGAAAATTGTGGATGATCCGCCGGATCTGGTGGTTTGCGACTACCGCATGCCGGGGCTCGACGGACGCCAGCTCTATGAAAAGTTGCGAGGACGGCAACAGACCAAGCAAATTCCGTTTATTTTTCTGGCCAGCCGCAGCGACATCGAAGAGAAATTGCGTCCCATCGTCGAAGGCGTCGAGGAGTTCATCCCCAAGCCATTTTTCCTGAAGGATCTGGTGCGGCGCGCGAAAAAAGTGGTGGACAGGCTGCACCTGGAAAAACTGCAAAATCGCGCCGTGCGTCCCGGCGTGGTTCAGGGGCGGCTCGAAGAAATGAGCATCCTCGACCTGATGCAATCGCTCGAAATGGGGCAGAAATCTTGCCGGCTGACTATTCGCCGCGGCGACGACACATGCGAGATTTTCTTTTCCTCCGGCCAGTGCACGGACGCGAAGCTCGGCGCGTCGGAAGGCGAAGCAGTCGTATTTCAAGCGGTCCGCTGGCCCGACGGCGAATTCGAAATTGATTTCAATTCCGCGCCGACGCGCTCGACGATCTCCCGCACCACCACCGGCCTCCTGATGGAAGCGCTGCGCGTGATGGATGAAGAGCAACGCGACGGCGATGGAGACGCCGCCGGGGCGGCCGACGGATAGCGCTCTACCGATAAACCATGCGCGTCTCCATTCTCACAGTCAGTGACTCTGTTGCCGCCGGGAAATACCAGGACCAGTCCGGGCCTGCCGTCGTCGCCCGCTGCAAGGAACTCGCGTGGCAGATTGTGTCCACCACCGTGCTGGCGGATGATCGCGCTGCGATCGAAACATTTTTGAAAGAGGCCGCGGCTTCAAATGATGCCGACCTGATTCTCACGACCGGCGGCACGGGAGTGGGGCCGCGCGACGTGACGCCCGAAGCGACATTGACGGTGGCCGAAAGGCTCATCCCCGGATTCAGCGAGCAGATGCGGGCAGAAGGACTCAAGAAGACTGCGCGCGCAGTGCTCTCGCGCGGTGTTGCCGGCATTCGCGGCAAGACCATCATCGTCAACCTCCCCGGCAGTCCGCGTGGTGCAGTGGAATCGCTCGACGCTATCGCCGAATTGCTCCCGCACGCCATCGCCGTCCTCCACGGCGCTCGCCACGAGTAGCCTTGCAGTCACAAGTTCAACCCAAGCCAGCTTGTGCAGTTTCACTGTCGGCAAGATTGACTTTTGGGGTTGATGCGCGCTTAATTTTAAGTGAGGGACGTCTATGAGACAGGTCGCTTTTGCTCCCGAAAAAACAGCATGGAATTGGGATCGTTTTCGCGAAGAATCGCTAAAAGCGCCCTGGTCATTCTGGATAATTCCTTACACGGGCGCGCTTATTGCTGACGCCTTTCGTTTGCTTCGTGGACGCGTTCATTCCCGATAGAACCTTACCAACTCCGAACGTCACCATCGGACTCAGAACATTTCCGGCGGAGCAAACGGCATTGGCCGCGGCTTGACCGTTGTGCTAGGATTGCGCTCTTAATTCGGCGATGCCGAGCCAATACATCCCGATATTTCTCTACGCACTGCTCGCCGCAGCATTTCCTGCGGTCACCCTCGCAGTTGCAAAATTAATACGGCCGGATATGAAAACGACGGGCGCAAGACTCGATCCGTACGAGTGCGGCGTCCCGCCGGAGGGGTCTTCGCGCGGGCGATATTCGGTGCGGTTTTACATTGTCGCCATCCTGTTCGTCATCTTTGACGTGGAGACAATTTTTCTTTTCCCCTGGGCGATCAAGTACAACCAGTTGGGCCTGTACGGCTTGCTGACCATGCTGGTGTTCCTGGGGATTTTGCTGGTCGGATATGTCTGGCTCTACCGGAAGGGCGCGCTTGATTGGGTCTGAACGCCCGGAAATTCTTCTCTCCTGCTGCGTTGACGTTGTTTTTGGGGGTGTGTTAAAAAGGCGGGCTGCTCGCGGCCTGGAGATTCAAGCAGTCATCACGAGATCTGAGATCGCAGACATTTGAACTAATGGCCAACGACCCCTCGGAAAAAGTTCCTCCCTCGAATCCGCCGGAAGGCAAGGCGGAAGGCGCTCCCGTCGCTCCAAAACCCGCGGCACCTCCTGCTGCTGCGCCTCCAAAGCCGGCTGCTCCGGCTGCGCCGAAAGCGCAGCCGCTCGCGCCCGTTCCGCTCGACAATGAACTTGTGCAGCGGCTGAAGGCGCGATTTGGCGATGCGATTCGCGAAGCGGTGCTCGACCGCAAGCAAGCCATTGTGCTGATCGCCGCGGACAAGCTGCGCGAAATCTCGCGCTACTGCCGCGATGATGAAAAATTCGACATGCTGGTGGATTTGACCGCGGTGGACTGGCCCAAGCGCGAGAAGCGCTTCGACGTTATCCTGATTTTTTACTCCTTTGCGAAGAACGAACGGCTGCGATTGAAAGCGCACGCGGGGGAGAGTGAGCCGGTGCCCAGTGTGGTCCAGGTGTGGCCCGCTGCGAATTGGCTGGAACGCGAATGCTACGATATGTTCGGGATCGTGTTCGAAGGCCATCCGGATTTGAAGCGCATTCTGCTGCCCGATGAATGGGAAGGGCATCCGTTGCGCAAGGATTACGACATTTTGAAGCAAGACACGGCCTGGGTCCGGGAAAATCTGGGAATCAAAAGCGGGCAATAGGTTTTTACAGAAAATGACCGACACGCGCACAAATGGCAGCTCACAAGTGGAGACGACGGTGCTGGGCGCCGACGAAATCATCCTCAACATGGGGCCGCAGCATCCCTCGACCCACGGAGTGTTGCGCGTGAAGCTGAAGCTCGACGGCGAGCGCGTGGTGGAATCGGAATGCATCATCGGCTACCTGCACCGCGGCGTCGAAAAAATTGCCGAGCATCGCAGCTACCAGCAGTTTGCGCCCTACGTGGACCGCATGGATTACGTTGCGGCGGTTTCGAACGGCCTGGGCTATTGCGAGGCGGTGGAAAAACTGCTGGGTGCGGAAGCTCCGTCGCGCGCCCGCGTGGTGCGAACGATCCTTACCGAGCTGCAGCGGATTGCGAGCCATCTGCTGTGGCTCGGCACGCATGCGCTCGATATTGGCGCGCTCACTCCCGTGTTCTACTGCTTCCGCGAGCGCGAAGAAATCCTGAAAATTTTCGAGAAGTATTGCGGCGCGCGGCTGACGACGCATGCTTTCCGCATCGGCGGCTTGCAGTATGAAACATACGACGGCTTCGAAGAGGAAGTGAAGCGCTTCTGCGTAGATTTCGCGCAGAAGATCGACGAGTACGAGACCTTGCTCACCGAGAATCGCATCTGGGTAGGCCGCACGAAGGGCGTCGGCATTCTCTCCGCGGAAGACGCGATTGCGTTGGGCGTCACCGGCCCTGTGCTGCGCGCGAGCGGCGTGAAATGGGATTTGCGCAAAGCGCAGCCATACGCCGCCTATGATCAATATGAATTCGACATCCCCACGCGCGAGACGGGCGACACGTATGACCGGTACCTCGTGCGTATGGAAGAAATGCGGCAGTCGCGCCGGATTTGTCTGCAAGCGGTCGAGAATATTCCGACCGGGCCGATCATGGCGAAAGTCGGCAAAGTGCTGAAGCCGCCGCCGGGCGAGGTGTATCACTCGATCGAAGCCCCGAAGGGCGAACTGGGCTATTACATTGTGAGCGACGGCACCACGCAGCCCTATCGCGTGCGCGTGCGGCCGCCTTCGTTCATCAATTTGCAGGCGTTCGATAAGATGGCACGCGGGTCGCTGGTGGCCGATGTCGTGGCCATCATCGGCACGATTGATATCGTGCTCGGGGAAGTGGACCGTTGATTACGATCGTTGAGCGCAAATGATGACCCACTTGATCCCGCCCGCGATCATGCCGTTCGTGCTGCCGCTGGTGTACGCACTGGTGATCGTCGCGGTGCTGCCGCTGATGGCGGGCTATATCGTGCTGCTCGAACGCAAAGTGATGGCGGACATGCAGGCCCGGCTCGGCCCGATGCGCGTCGGCCCGCACGGCTTGCTGCAACCGATCGCGGACGCCGTAAAACTGCTGCTGAAAGAAGACATCGTCCCGCGCGAAGCAGACAAGTTGATGTTTTACGTCGCGCCGCTCGTCAGCGTGACCATGGCGTTGCTGGCCTACGCGGCCATGCCATTTGGGCCTGCCTTTCAGATTGCGGACCTGAATGTTGGCTTGCTCTTTATTCTTGCAATCAGTTCGCTGGGAATATACGGCATCGTGCTCGGCGGCTGGGCTTCGAACAGCCACTATTCGTTGCTCGGCGCTCTGCGTAGCGCGGCGCAACTCGTGAGCTATGAAACCGCGGCTGGTCTCGGCCTCGTTTCGGCGTTGCTTCTCGCCGGCTCGCTCTC
Organism: Candidatus Acidiferrales bacterium; assembly: GCA_050746945.1. Taxonomy (GTDB): domain Bacteria; phylum Acidobacteriota; class Terriglobia; order Acidiferrales; family UBA7541; genus Palsa-295. The sequence continues at coordinate 275,773 of JBOGMZ010000014.1, forward strand.
GATGAAGGACATCGTGCAGGCGCAGGCGGACCAGGGCGTCTGGTTTATCGGTGTCGCTCCCATCGGCTTTTTTATTTATCTGGTGGGTTCGATCGCGGAAACGAATCGCGCGCCGTTCGATTTGCCGGAAGCAGAATCGGAACTTGTCGCCGGCTACATGACGGAATACAGCGGCTTCCGCTGGTCGCTTTACTTTTTGGCGGAATACGCCAACATGATAATCGTGGCGGGCATTGCCACCACACTTTTTCTCGGCGGCTGGCTGCGCCCATTCCCGCGAATGCATCAACACCTCATCGGCACTTCGGTGGAATTGCTCGACGCGCTTCCCTCGCTGATCTTTTTGGCCATTGGACTTTATTGCTTCCGGCTCACGCCGCGTCAGCCTGTGAAAATTCAGAAGCTGGTGATGGCTGCTGTTGGCGGGCTCTGCCTGTTGTTCGCGGGCGGAATGGCGGCCGCCTTGTTCGCGCCACCTGCGGTGATGCACGGAATTCACGGCGGGTTTTGGTTCATGGCTAAAGTGATGGCGTATTTGTACGCGTTTTTATGGATCCGATTTACGTTTCCGAGATACCGCTTCGACCAACTGATGCGGCTTGGCTGGCGTTTCCTGATTCCACTTGCGCTCGTAAACGTGATCGGGGTCGGTGTCGCAATCGTGCTGGAGCAGCAATGGGGCTGGAGCCCGCGGCTGGCGGAATTTGTCACGCTGGTCGCAACGATTGCCGTGGCCATTTGGCTCGCGAAGGAAGATGAAAAACCGGCTGCGACAGCGGCGATGGCGGAGGGTGAATAGCGGATGCTGACCCAGGGATTATTCTATTTTTTTGCCGCTCTCGCGGTCGGCTCGGCGATTCTGATGGTCACGCGCCGCAACATTATTCACAGCGCCGTATTCCTGATCACCACTTTGCTTGCGACCGCCGGAATTTTTCTGCAACTCCAGGCCGAATTTCTGTTTGTGGTGCAGATCATTTTGTATGTCGGCGGGATCATGGTGCTGTTCGTGTTCGTGATCATGCTGGTGAATCTGGATGTTTCAATGCGCCTGGTCCAGTTCAACCACCAGCGCATTGTCGCCGGGGTATTGGCGCTGGTTCTGGGAGCCCAGGTGCTTTTCGCATTCTGGGTTGGACGAGCCATCTTCCCGCATCCCGAGATGCGGGTCATGACCCCGAAAAATACCGAGGCTATTGGCGACGCGCTGTTCACTCACTACATGCTGCCATTCGAAATCGCTTCCATTCTGCTGCTCGTGGCGATGATTGGTGCGGTGGTGATGGCCAAGCGGAGGGTGTGATGAATCCCGCGATGCTTTCGCCGGAGCATTATCTGATGCTGAGCCTGGCGCTCTTCATCATCGGCGTGGTCGGCGTCCTCACGCGCCGCAACGTGATCATCATCCTTATGTCCATCGAGCTGATTCTGAACGCGGTGAACATTAATCTGGTGGCCTTCTCGCGACTGTGGGGCGATGTGAACGGGCAAGTGTTCGCAATTTTCATTATTACTGACGCTGCCGCCGAAGCAGCCGTGGGTCTGGGCATCATCCTCGCGTTTTTCCGGAATCGCGAGACGCTGCTCTCCGATGAAATGGACTTACTGAAATGGTGAAGGGCGCCGAATGAATTCGCCGCTGCCATATTTTCTCGACCACATCTGGCTGATCCCGCTGTTTCCACTGGCGACAGCGGGCGTAATGCTTTTCTTCGGCCGCCGGATGAAGAACAGCATGGTCAACCTGCTGTGTGTCGGCAGCGTGTTTGTTTCGTTCTTGTATTCCTTCGGCGCGTTTCTGCAACTGACTGCGATGCCGGCGGGGGAACGCATCGCCACCAAAATTTTGTTTGAGTGGATTCCCGCCGGACCTTATCACATGCTGAATGGCAGGCTCGCTAACTTCGTTGCCGATTGGGGATTCCAGCTTGACCCGCTCTCCGCTGTCATGATCCTTATCGTCACGGGCGTCGGCTTTTTGATCCACGTCTACTCCACCGGCTATATGGCGCACGAGGGTGGTTACTACCGCTTCTTCGGCTACCTCAACTTGTTCATGTTTTCGATGCTGATACTGGTCCTGGCGAATAATCTGCTGCTGCTGTTCGTCGGGTGGGAAGGCGTGGGCACCTGCAGTTACCTTCTGATCGGTTTCTACTTCCATAGGAAATCCGCGTCAGATGCCGGGAAGAAAGCATTCATCGTCAATCGTATCGGTGATGCGGGCTTTCTGCTGGGAATCTTCCTGACTTCGGCGTTGCTCGGAACAATTCGCTTCGTGGACATTGGGCCGGCGCTTACCGCAGGGCACTTTTCGATTGGCGATCCGCGTATTGTGGCCATCGCGCTGCTGTTTTTCGTTGGCGCGACCGGGAAATCGGCGCAAATTCCGCTGTACGTCTGGCTGCCGGACGCGATGGAAGGTCCCACGCCCGTCAGCGCGCTGATTCACGCGGCGACCATGGTCACCGCCGGTGTGTACATGGTCACGCGGACAAATGCCATCTACCAACTTGCTCCCGCTGCGATGACTGTGGTCGCCGTCATCGGCGCCATCACCGCCCTGTTCGCTGCTTCCATGGGCGTGGTGCAGAACGACATCAAGAAAGTCCTGGCGTACTCGACCATTTCGCAACTTGGATACATGTTCCTGGCGCTGGGAGTCGGCGCATTTGCGGCAGGAATTTTTCACCTGCTGACGCACGCGTTTTTCAAAGGTTTGCTCTTCCTTGGAGCCGGTAGCGTGATCCACGCGCTCTCCGGCGAACAGGACATGCAAAAAATGGGCGCGCTCTCGGGCAAGATCCGCAAGACCTATCTCACCATGCTCGCGGCCACCCTCGCGATCTCCGGGGTCCCACCGCTGGCAGGCTTCTTCAGCAAGGACGAAATTCTCGGCCATGCATTCCGCCACAGCCATCTCCTCTGGCTCGTTGGCTGGCTCACCGCGGGCATGACGGCTTTCTACATGTTCCGGCTGCTGTTCCTCACGTTCCACGGCCAATCGCGCGTGGACCATGAGGTGGAGCAGCACATCCACGAATCGCCGAACTCCATGCTCATCCCGTTGATGATTCTCGCGGTACTCTCGGTCATCGGTGGTTGGGTCGGCATCGGGGGCCGATTCGAACATTTCCTCGCGCCAGTTTTGCATGTCCAGCGCCGCATCGAAGGTTTTCACGAAGTGCCGCTTCTGGGCAAAGAGGGGCCGTTGCATTCACAGGAGGCAGGGAAGCAGTTGGAGGAAGATCTCGAGGCGACGACCCCGGCTGCGCCCGGCGAAGAGCTTGCCCTGATGGCTGCATCCGTCGCCATTGCGTTCGCGGGAATCGGCCTCGCGTGGTACCTCTACATCAAGCGCACGGATCTCCCCGCCAAGATTGCGAAAAGTCTGAATGGTTTCTACGAACTTGTGTTTCACAAATATTATGTGGACGAACTCTACGATGCCATGTTCGTGAACCGCGCGAAAGATTTGGGCCTGGCGCTTGGCTCATTTGATCGAAATGTGATTGATGGAGCGGGTGTAAATGGCGCAGGCTGGCTCACTCGTTTCGTCTCCAAGGTTTCCATGTGGTGGGACACCTGGATTGTGGACGGTTCGGTGCGGCTCAGTTCATTCATCGTGTATGGGCTCGGTTTTGTATTCAAATTTTTTCAGACCGGCTACGTTCAGAATTACATGTTGTTGATTGTCGTTGGGCTGGTCGGGTTTCTGGCGTATTTCATTTACCTTGCGCATCATGTGATGCACTAGGGCGGCCGGTTAATCGCCTCGATTCGTTGAGGCCTGCAAGGGGCGGCATGCAATTAAAAGGCGAGGGAACGGATGCTATTCTCCGATAGCCATATCTTGATCACGATCTTATTCACCCCGCTGGTCGGCGCGATTCTGATGCTGTTCATCAAGCGCGAGAACGCCAATGCACACCGTTGGATGGGCAACATTTTCGCCTTCCTCGGGCTGTTGGTCTCGTTGCCGCTGATCTGGCGCTTCAAGTCCGGACCCGACGCGCCGCAATTCCAGTTTATCGTTGACCACTCGTGGATTCCCTCGATTGGCGCCCGCTTCACGCTGGGCCTCGACGGGCTGAGTTTCCTGATGGTGATGTTGACCACGGTCCTGGGCGTTGTTTCGATTCTTTCTTCCTGGTCCGCCATTCAAAAGCGCGAAAAGGAATTCTACATCCTGTTTCTGCTGCTTCAGACCGGCATGCTCGGCGCCTTCATGTCACTCGATTTCGTTCTCTTCTATGTCTTCTGGGAAGTAATGCTCGTGCCCATGTATTTCCTGATCGCCGTATGGGGCAGCGAGCGGCGCCTGTATGCGGCGATCAAGTTTTTCCTGTACACGCTGGCGGGCTCGGTGCTGATGCTGCTCGCAGTTCTTGCGATTTATTTCAACGCGCACACTTTCAGCATCATGGAAATTTTGAAATCACCCACGGTGATGTTTTCCGTGCAGCTCCAAAAATGGCTCTTCTGGGGATTCTTTTTCGCGTTTGCAATCAAGGTGCCGATGTTCCCGTTCCACACCTGGCTGCCTGATGCGCACACGGAAGCACCGACGGCCGGCAGCGTCATCCTCGCCGGCGTGCTCCTGAAGATGGGCACGTACGGTTTCTTGCGATTTTCGTTGCCCATGTTTCCTGACGCGACGAACAAGTTCCGCGGGATTATGATCGCGCTTTCGATTATCGGCATCGTCTATGGCGCGCTCGTCTGCATGATGCAGAAAGACATGAAAAAGCTCATCGCGTATTCATCCGTGAGCCACATGGGTTTCTGCACGCTCGGAATCTTTGCGCTGACGCCGCTCGGGCTATCCGGCAGCATCATCCAGCAGGTAAATCACGGTATTTCCACCGGCGCGCTCTTCTTGATCGTCGGCGTGCTGTACGAGAGGCGCCACACGCGCCTGATTTCAGAATTTGGCGGGCTTTCGACACCCATGCCGAATTTCGCGGCAGTGTATATGATCGTCACGCTCAGTTCGCTGGGCATGCCGCTGCTCAACGGGTTCGTCGGTGAATTCACGATTCTGCGCGGCGTATTCGAAGTGCGCTGGCAATGGGCGGCGTGGGGCGTTCTCGGCGTGGTCCTCGGCGCGGCGTATCTACTATGGCTCTACCAGCGGGTGATGTTCGGCACCGTTACCAACCCCGCGAACGAGCATCTGCCTGATCTGAATGCGCGCGAATACGCCACGCTGATTCCGCTTGTTGTGCTGGCTTTCTGGATCGGAATTTATCCGAAGCCGCTTTTCAACGTGCTGGAGGCGCCCGTGCACCGGCTCGTCGAGCGCGTGAGCCCCAACTATTACAACGAGCATCCACCCACTGCATCTACTGCCACCATGCCTGCGCCAGCCGCAGCAAAACCGCCGGCAACAACCGATGCACGCGAGGCCCGGTAAATGAACTGGGGCGACATCTTCGCGCAGTCGCAGCGCGATTTCCCACTCGTTTTCCCCGAAGTGATGCTCGTTTTTTTCGGTCTGGCAATCCTGATCAGCGATTTCTTTCTCGGCTCGCGCCAGAAGGGTTGGAATTCCGTCACGGCAATGTTCGGTGTACTTTTCAGCGCTGCGGCTCTCTACTTGGTCATGCCCGCAGCTTCCGTCGGGCACGGCCCAACGCCTGCCTTCGACGGCTCGATCGTCATCGACCCATTTTTCATCTTTTTCGGCTTCCTGTTTCTTGCTTCCACGGCGCTGGTGATTCTGCTCTCCGTCCGCTACATGGAAATCGAAGAAGAACAGCACGGCGAGTATTACGCGCTGATGCTTTTCGCCACTGTCGGCATGATGTTTCTCGCCTGCGGCAATGATTTGGTCGTTCTGTTCATTGCGCTCGAAACCATGGCGCTCAGCATCTACGTGCTCTCAGGATTTTTGCGCCGCGATCGCCGGTCGAATGAAGGCGCACTGAAGTACGTTCTGATCGGCGCATTCAGCTCCGGCATTTTGGCCTACGGCTTTTCGATCATCTACGGGCTTGCCGGCTCCACAAATCTCGACGTGATTTCCGTCCGCCTCGCCGAACGCCAGGCGCACATTCGTGGGATGGACCCGCTTCTGTTCCTTGCTCTCGGCACGATTGCTGCCGGCGTATTCTTCAAGATCGCCGCGGCACCCTTTCATCAGTGGGCGCCTGATGTGTATGAAGGCGCTCCCACCTCGATTACCGCTTACGTCAGCGTGGCCTCGAAGGCGGCGAGTTTTGCGCTTTTGCTGCGGCTCTTCCTCACGATTTTCTGGCCTGTGCGAATGGAATGGGTGATGCTGATCGCAACGGTCGCTGTACTGTCGCTCACAGTCGGCAATCTCGCGGCGATGACGCAGACGAATATCAAGCGCCTGCTTGCGTACTCTTCGATTGGACATGTCGGCTACATCCTTCTCGGCTTTGTAGCCGCGGTGAATCCCGATGGCTCGCTCAACCAGCGCGGCCTGCAAGCCATGGCCTTTTATCTTTTCGTGTACGCGTTTTTCAACACCGGCGCGTTTGCCGTGGTGATTGTCTTGCGCCACAAGGGCGTGATTGGCGATGAGATTCACGACTTGAACGGCCTGATCCAGCGCAGTCCCGGCGCGGCCGTCCTGATGCTGATTTTCCTTCTCTCGCTCGCAGGCATTCCGCCCACGGGCGGGTTTGTGGGCAAGCTGCTGATTTTTTGGGCACTGATCGAGACGAAGCACTATGTTCTGGCCGTCCTCTCCGTTCTGTACATTCTCCCCGCCGTGTACTACTACTTTCGGATGGTCGCCGCGATGTTTGTGCGCGATTCAACCGATCCCGTGCTGCCGGTGATTACGCCCGCGCAGAAATTCGCGCTGGCCGCGATGGTGATCGTCACGCTCGCCGCCGGAATGTTCCCCGAGCAGTTCCTGCGCCTCGCCACCTACTCAATCCTCATGCCGCTCGGCCACTGAGCGCCTCGCGCCGATGGCCCCTCAACCGCCAGCCCCGCGCAAGCGTCCAACCGCTTTTGTTAACCAACTCGCGTTGGCCATGGAGCTCCCGTTCATCATGATTGGCGGCGTGGTAATTGGGGGAGGCCTCGGCTGGCTGATTGATCGCCACTTTCACACATCACCTGCACTCACCCTGCTTTTCGGCGGTATCGGATTTGCAGCGGGCATCTGGGACATCCTGAAACGCCTGAATCGCGCGGAAAATGACGAAGAGAAGGGCAATGGCGGAGGATGAGGCCTTTTACGCGGCTGCTGAGCGCCGCATCGAGTATTTCACTCTCGCCATCGGAGCGGCTGGTGCCGCCGTCGTTTGCATTTTCTGGAGCCTCAAGGCAGGAGCAGGCTTCGGTGCAGGTGCCGCCCTTTCCTGGATCAACTATCGCTGGATGAAGCAGGGAATCAATCGGCTGGCGCTGCTCTCAACCGCTCAGGCAGGCGCTGAAAAACCGCGCGTTCCGTCCAGTACATACGTCAAATTTATCGGCCGCTACGTTTTGCTGATAGCCGCCGCCTATGTTATTCTGCGTGGCTTTAGTTTGCCCGCCATGAGCTTTATCGCGGGCCTTTTCGCAGTCGTGGCCGCAGTTCTGGTGGAAATGGTCGACCAGTTGTTCCGGAGTGGGCCGCCGCCGCGCGAGAATTCCTGAAGGAGTGGACGGAGTGGAGCATCCAATCTGGGTCACGGTTCTGGTGAACCGCCTCTTCGGCAAGCTGGCAGCATCGCTGCTGGCTGCACTCCACATTCACCCTTCGAATCCCGAGTACCCCATCCCGAATCACGTGGCCATGGAAATGTTGGTCTTTGTACTTGCCGCAATTTTCTTTCTCTGGTTGAGGCAGCGGATATCAGTGGATCGTCCCGGTGCCACGCAGCAATGCATGGAAACTGTTCTGACAAACTCGATGGGCGTGGGCGTGCGAGACTTGCTCGAAGATAATGTGGGCCACGGTGGTCAAAAATATCTGCCGATGCTCGGCAGCATCGGGATTTTCGTACTGCTGAACAATCTGATCAGTCTCGTGCCAACCCTCGAATCGCCAACAGCAGAGGTGTCTGTTCCGCTCGGGTGCGCGATTGTCGTTTTTCTCTACTACAACTGGACAGGCATAGCGAAACATGGGCCGCTCGGCCATGGCAAACATTTTCTGGGTCCCGTGCTCGCCATGGCTCCCATCATGTTGCCGATCGAGATTGTCAGCAATCTTGCCCGCCTGCTGTCCCTCACCGTCCGTCTTTGGGTCAACATGATGGTCAGCGAAACTCTTTATGTCCTGTTTCTTGGACTGATGCTGGGACTGTCACTTTTCCTGGGAAAACTGGGAGCCCTAGGATATATAGGTGCGTTGATTCCTCTCATCGGACCGATTCCATTTATCATCCTTCATATTTTTGTGGCCGTACTGCAGGCGTTCGTGTTCACGATTCTTCCGGTCATTTATGTCGCCGGAGCGGTCGGAGAAGAGCATTAATTTCGGCATCATCGCCGTCAATGTGATCCCGGCTGCTTGAGGATGACGGGAGCCACCTCCTGGCGGCAAATTCATAACGAGGAGAACACCATGAAGAGGTACGCGTTGTTCCTGCTGGCGGTCATCGCTATCAGCGTATTTGCTCCCGTTGCCTTCGCCCAAGGCGGAGCAACCGCTGCTGCCGAGACCAACTGGGTCGCCATCACCTCCGGTTTCGCCATGGCCATTGCTTCGGCAGCCGGCGGCTATGCGCAGGCAAAAGCCACGGCGGCGGCTTGCGAAGGTCTGGCGCGCAATCCCGGCGCTGCGGCCGCGATTCGTTTCGCTTTGATTTTGGCGCTCGTGCTGATTGAGTCGATGGCGCTCTATACCTTCGCCATCGTCTTCCTGAAGGTTAAGTAACCCTTAACGGTCGAGATTCGCGGCCCGGGGGCTCGCGTCAATCGAGCCTCCGGGCTTTTTCCTTTTCTCTAGTCCGGCCACAGCGTCCCCAAATCAGCCTAGTGACTCAGTTTGATTTCTCTTTTTTAGAGCCATGCTCGTAAATGAAATCTATCAGACAGTAATAGAGATAATATCCGGCTAGACCGACGATCCAACTCGAAACGCCCTCCCCCGCCCAAATTTGGCAGAATCAGCAGCGCTGCGATAATTGCAAGGAAACCGAGTACGTGGAGAATTGGATTCACGTCGCGATCCTCCTCTTACCTTACTTCCCTAATAGGGCCACCAATTCATCCTTCGTCCGATCACCTGAGAAAATTGTACCCCCAGTTGCTCCAAGTACTTGACTTCAAAGGGTCCGGCTCTTCGCGAAGTGGTTTCCCGGTTATGCGGGCCGCTTCTTTACCTGCAAGGAGTATCGGCTCTCGTGAAAAGTGCCACGTCAGCCGATGATGAGTGCCATCCGTTGTGACCGCAGTAAGGTGCCATACGAAGGGTTGTCCTGCGGCCAGGTCAAATTCTGACTCCACGAGAAATTCGCGAATTTCTGAGAAATTAAGATGGGTGATTCTATCTTTGGTGAAGAACGGCGCGACCAGCGGCCGTAGTTCTAGCGTGGCGGTCTTTCTTGATAAAACAACGTTGACCCGGAGCATTGCAAAATACAATGCCGCGACGATGGCAGGCAATCCATAGGTGGGGAAATATAACCACAAGGGGTCGAACCAAAGACCGCCGACGAGCAGACCGAGGCCGCCCAGTCCGATCAAGGCAGGCCACTTCCAGCTTCTGTCGCAGATCAGAATCACTGTATCGGGGTCAGGATTCGAATGCTTCACTGGCCCCGCGAGTTTGGAGTTCGACGGAAACATTAGAGAAGGTCGATAAAATCCATACTACAGCATCTTCACATCAAAGCCAGATGAGGAGATCCCGAACTGCCGCGCACTCCTAGAAGTCCATTCACAATGTAGTTACTACTATGATATAGTATCCTTGGCATGAAACTCAGCAGACAGCTTTATTCGTCGCCGGGGGGATCGCCAACGCCTCCGCCCGGAAACCTTGCCATTGATTTTCTAATAGCGAATCCTGCGAATAGAAAGGCGCTCAACTCTTTCAGAATCACCATCCGGACCAGTTCTAATAGCGAATAAATATGGGCTTCACGACGGCGTTTTCTTCGGGAGTTCCGGTCGGGCGCCGAGCCCTAACGCAAAGGAAGGAAGATCGAATCAGCAGCAACCTTCGCGAGGGAAAGCACTCGAGCGGGGAGCAGGCCGAGATACAAGGTCCCGGCGGCGGCGACCGCGAGCGCGACGCTGAGCGCGGGCGCGACCTCAGTGGGCACGTACTCTTTCGACGGCTCCCAGAAATACATGGCCACAATCACGCGCAGATAGTAATAGGAACCGATCACGCTATTGATCGCCGCAATCACCACCAGCCACACAATCCGCGAGTCAAGCGCTGCCTGGAACGCAAAGAATTTTCCGAGGAACCCGCCCGTCGCGGGCAATCCCAGCAGCGAAAGCAAAAACAGAGAGAAGCACGCCGCCAGCACCGGCTGCCTCTGTCCCAGCCCCGCGTAGTCCTGAATCTCGAGGCGCTTTTCGCCGCGCTGTCCCAGATGCGTGAGCACCAGGAACGCGCCCACTTTCATCAACACATAAGCGGCGAGATAAAAGAGCACAGCGGCAATGCCGACGACGGTGGACGCGGCGAACGCCACCAAAATGTAGCCCGCATGCGCGATCGAGGAATATGCCAGCATGCGCTTCACATTCGTCTGCACCAGCGCGGCAAAATTGCCGGCGCACATGGTGAGCACCGCCGAAATCCAAATCGCCCAGAACCACATGCCGCTGGCCGAGCCGAACGACACGTAGAAAATCCGCAGCATCAGCGCGAACGTTGCCGCCTTGGGCGCCGAAGCGAGCAGCGCGGTCGCCGGTGTGGGGGCGCCTTCGTAAACGTCCGGTGCGTAAATTTGAAATGGCGCAGCGACCACTTTGAATCCGAGGCCGACGAAAATCAGGCCGAGGGCGAGAATCGCGAGCGCCGGAGGGTGCGTCATTCCCTGCAGCGCCGACTGGACCAGATCAATCCGGGTGGTTCCTGTCGCTCCGTACACCATGGCGACTCCATACAGGAAAAACGCGGTGGCGAACGAGCCGAGGATGAAATATTTCAGCGATGCTTCATTTGATTGCATCGCCTTCTTGCGGAACCCGGCCAGGATGTAACTCGAGATCGAGCTCATTTCGAGGCCAACAAACGCGGTGACCAATTCGTTCGCGCCCGCGAGAATGCCCATGCCGGCGGTCGCGAACATCACCAGCGCATAGAATTCGCCGCGCCGGAGGTCCTCGTCTTCCAAATATTGCATCGAGCCCAAAATTGCCAGCGTCGCTGCGCCGATCACGATCACGTGGACGAAAATGCTGAAGGCGTCCACGCGGATCAAATTGCTGTAAGCCGGCCCGGGATCCAGCGCCGCCACGCGCACGCATGCGAGCGCTGCCAGCGCGCCGATGAATCCAAGCCACCCGAGGCTCCGTTTGCGCGCGGCGCCGACAAACGGGTCCGCCACCATGATGAGCAAGCCGAAAATGCAAAGCACGATTTCCGGCGCGAGCCGGTGGAGGTTCGTGATCTGCTCGGCGGGCATTTGCATCACGGGCGTACTCGCTTCTCCGCTGCCACGGCGAGCGATGTCTCTCCCTGCGAACTCAACGGAAGAAAGGCTTGTGCGGCAGGCGGCGGGAGAGCCGATGGGTGTGACGCTTCCCGAACGCGCTCCATCTGTTTCAGCACGTTGTCGGTCGAGGCCTCCATGCGGCGCGTGAAGAGCGGGGAAGCCACGCCCATGAAAAGAATCACGAGAGCCAGAGCCGCCAGAATCACGCGCTCTCGGGTGGAGGCGTCCGGCAGCGTGCGATTCTTTTCAACGGTAACATCACCGAGGGCCACTCGTTGATACGCCCACAGCAAATAAATCGCCGAGAGCACCGCGCCGGATGTGGCCCACGCGCCCCACGCATGGTGATGCTCGAAGACGCCGATCAATATCAGGAATTCACCGATGAATCCGTTGAGCAGCGGCAGCGCCAGCGAAGAGAGGCAAACGAAAAGGAAGAACGACATCAGCACGGGCATGGGAGTCGCGAGCCCGCCGAATTCCTTGATCTCGTGCGTGTGGCGGCGGTCGTAAAGCATCCCGACGGCGAGGAAGAGCGCGCCTGTCGAGACGCCATGATTCAGCATCTGGTAAATCGCGCCTTGCATCGAAACCGTGCTGAACGCAAAAAGCCCGAGCACGACGAAGCCGAGGTGGCTCACCGATGTGTATGCCACGAGGCGCTTCAAATCATGCTGCACGGTGGCGACCAGCGCGCCGTAAACGATTCCGATGATGGCGAGGATGCCGATGTAGGGAGCCATCTTGTGCGCCGCATCCGGGAACAGCGGCAGACAGAAACGCAGCATGCCGTAGGTTCCAAGCTTCAACATTACGCCTGCAAGGATTACGGAGCCGGCCGTGGGAGCTTCCGTGTGCGCGTCAGGGAGCCAGGTGTGTAGCGGGAACAGAGGCACCTTGATTGCAAACGCGAGGAAGAACGCGCCGAAAAGCAAAAGCTCAGTTCCTGCGGAGAGGGGCACGATTCCCGAGTTGAGTTTCATCTGAACGTCAATCAGGTCGAACGTGCCGGTCAAATTGTACAGCCACAGAATTGCGACCAGCATCAGGATTGAACCGAACATGGTGTACAAAATAAATTTTATGGCTGCGTAAATGCGCCGGTCGTGCCCCCAGATCCCGATCAGGAAATACATGGGGATCAGCGTCAGCTCCCAGAACACGAAGAAGAGGAAAAGATCGAGGGAGACGAAGACGCCGATCATGGCCGTCTCGATCATCAGCAGCGCGATGAAGAAGCCTTTCACGTTTTCGCGAATCGCCTGCCAGGAAGCCAGAATTGCAAGCGGTGTAAGAAACGTCGTCAAAATCACGAGGAACAGGCTGATGCCGTCGACGCCGAGGTGATAATGAATGTTGGCGCGCCCGATCCAATCGTAGAACTCGACGAATTGATAATCCGGGATCGCTGCGATGAATCCGGGCAGCAGCCATAGCGAAATTAAGAACTCTGCGAGCGACACTGCAAGAGCGATCCGGCGGATCCAGGTGTGATCCTCCGAACGCAGCAGGAGCAGCGCCGGCACACCCAGCAGCGGCAGGAACGTGATGACCGTAAGCAAGTGAGGCTGCAAGTTCACGCTAGGGCACCATCCTCATCCAGATTCCGAGCAGCAGCACCGTCACTCCCACCGCGCCGATCACCACCCACGCCGCATAGCTCCGCGCGTTTCCCGACTGCAGCTTGCGGAACTGGCCGCCCGTCTCGCGCGCCAAGTGCGCCGTACCGTTCACCGTGCCGTCGATGATTCCTTCATCGACCACGTGCCACAGCACCTTCGTCGAGAGCCACAGCAGCGGCCGCACAATCAGCGCGAGATAAATTTCGTCCACGTAGTACTTGTTCAGCAAAAGCGTGTAGGGTGCGCGCAAACTCTCCGCGAGCTTCTCGGGTGTCTTCGGCCTGCGAATGTAGAACCACCACGCAACGATGAAGCCGATCAGGGCGATCGCCACCGCCACGCCCGAAAGTTGCAGCTCAAGCGTATGCGCTGCCTCTTCGCTTAGCTCCATCGCCGGTGCCAACTTGCGTGCTGACGCAAACACCGGGTCGAGATAATTGTGGAAATAATCCGGACCGCCCCAGAATTTTGGCGCGGCGAACCATCCGCCAATCGTGGAAAGAATCGCGAGAATCACCAGCGGCACGAGAATATTCTTCGGCGATTCGTGCACGTGCACCTTCTTCTCGTTGTAGCGCGGCTCGCCGAAGAAAGTGAGAAACACCAGGCGGAACATATAAAACGACGTCAACATCGCGGCCAGCAGTCCGACAACGTAGAGCACCCGGTTGGCATAGGGTCCCGCGTAGGCGCTGTATAGAATTTCGTCCTTGCTGAAAAATCCTGCGAAGGGAGGGAAGCCGGTGATGGCAAGGGTGGCGATAAACATCGTCCAGTACGTGACGGGGATCTTTTTCCGCAGTCCGCCCATCTGGCGCATGTCCTGCTCGCCGCCCATCGCGTGAATCACGCTGCCGGCCGCGAGGAAGAGCAGGCCCTTGAAAAACGCGTGCGTCATCAAATGAAAGATGCCCGCGGCGTACGCGCCCACGCCACAGCCGAGAAACATGTAGCCGAGCTGCGAGACAGTCGAGTAGGCCAGGACTTTCTTGATGTCCGTTTGCACGAGTCCGATCGTGGCGGCGTAAAACGCCGTGAGAGTGCCCACGATTGCAACTGCCAGCATCGCGATCGGCGCCCGCGCGAAAAGCGGGTTCATCCGCGCCACCATATACACGCCGGCGGTGACCATGGTCGCCGCGTGAATCAGCGCGCTGACGGGCGTGGGGCCTTCCATCGCGTCGGGCAACCACACATAAAGTGGCAACTGTGCCGATTTTCCGATCGCTCCGGCGAAGAGCAGCAGACAAATTGAAGTGAGAAGGCCTACATCGACCGGGCTTTCCGCTACCCTCGCAAAAATGGCGGTGAAATCAACGGACTTGAACGTCCAGAACAGCAGCAGGATGCCAACCGTGAATCCGAAATCGCCAAGCCTTGTAACGATGAATGCTTTCTTACCCGCGTCCGCTGCTGATTTTTTCAGGAACCAGAAACCGATCAGCAAATAGCTGCACAGGCCGACGCCTTCCCAGCCAACGAACATCACCACGATGTTGGCAGCGAGCACCAGCGTGAGCATGAAAAACATGAACAGATTCAGATAGCTGAAGAAGCGGTAGTAGCCGCCTTCATGCTCCATGTAACCGGTCGAATAGATGTGGATCAGCATGCCGACGAAAGAAACCGTGAGCAGCATGACGATGGTGAGTTGGTCCACCTGCAGCGAGAAATTCACGCGGAAAGGGCCGGCCGTCATCCACGTGAAATAATTCTTTACCCAGGGAATTTGGCCCGGAGCGAGCTGCGAGAATTCGCGCACCAATTCAGCCACCGCGATAAACGCGAGCGACACGGAGCCGATGGCGACGGAATTCACGGCGGTTTTCGGCCAGTTCTTGCCGAAAAGGCCGTTGATCGCTGCGCCGGCAAGCGGCAGCGCCAGAATGATCCAGAGATGGTCGAGTATCAGCATCAGAACTTGAGCAGATTTACGCGCTCGACGTTGAGCGACTGGCGATTCTGCGCGACAGTGAGAATGATGGCGAGACCGACCGCGGCCTCTGCCGCGGCCACCACGATTACGAAGAAGACGAACACCAGCCCATCGAGCTGGTTGTGCGCCCGCGCAAACGCAACGAACGCGAGATTCACGGCGTTGAGCATCAGCTCGATTGCCATATAAATGGTGATCAGGTTGTGTTTGATCACGAATGCGATCACGCCGAGCCCAAACAGAATTGCGCTCAACACCAGATAATAGGAAACCGGAACCACGCTCATTCGTCCCTCTTCGCCAGAACCAGAGCACCCAGAATCGCGATCAAAATCAAGAATGAAGTCGCCTCAAACGGGAACAAATATTTCTGAAACAGCATTTCGGAGAGCGCCCTTGTTGAGACGGCTCTGTCTGTCGCTTGCGATCCGTTTGCGATCGTCATTCCGATGACGGAGCGCGCGAGCCAATGCGCCAGCTCAAAAAGCAGAAAAACTCCCAGCGGAATGCCCGCATATTTTGCGACCTTGCTCCAGTTCGTGCGCTCTTCGACACCTGCGTTGAGGAGCATAATAACGAAGATAAAGAGCACCATGATCGCGCCCGCATACACGATGATCTGCACCGCAGCAATGAATTCAGCGCCCAGCAGCAGATACAGAGCCGCGAGAGCAATCATCACGAGGACCAGCGAGAGCGCGCTGTGAATCGGTTCGCGCGCGACGATCAGCAGGATCGCACCCGCGACCGCGATCAACGCAAACAAGAAGAAAAGAATGAACGGCAGACTCATCCGTGCCTCACCCATCCGTAAACAAACCATGCGGCGGTCGCAACAAGATTCAGGAGCGAAATCGGCAGCAGTAGCTTCCACCCAAACGACATCAATTGATCATACCGAAGCCGCGGGAGCGTGCTGCGCGTCCACACGTAGAAAAACAGCAGGAAACCCATCTTCAACGTGAACCAGAACGGCCCCTGAATTACAGGCATCACCGCCGGCAGCAGGCATAGCAAGCCCATTCCAGCCGCGAGCACTGTGACCACAGCCAACTGAATCCTGGCGAATCCTCGCATATTGGCGACCGTGTCGTAAGCCAGATATGCGGCCAGGGCCAGAAGCGAGGCCGCCGGAATGTATCGCGTAAACGCCCAACGCTCCGGAAACGGTGAGAGCCAGCCGCCGAGGAAAAGAATCGTCGCCAGGCACGATACGGTGACCATATTCGCGTACTCGGCCATGAAGAACATGGCGAACTTGAAGCTCGAGTACTCAGTGTGAAATCCGCCGACGAGTTCCTGCTCGCCCTCTGGAAGATCGAATGGCGCGCGGTTCGTCTCGGCAACCGCCGCGGTGAAGTAGCACAGGAATCCGACAATCTGCGGCACGATGCGCCAGCGCGGAATGAAATGGAGGTAGTAGCCCTGCTGGCTGGTGACGAGCTCGCTGAAATTGAACGTCCCGGCCAGCAGCAGGACGCCTACCACGGAAAGTGTCAGCGAAACTTCATAGCTGATCATCTGCGCTGAACTGCGCAGCCCGCCGAGCAGCGAATACTTGCTGTTCGAGGACCATCCAGCGAGCACGACGCCATAAACCCCGAGCGACGTGATCGCAAAAAGGAACAGGAGTCCGAGATCCACATTCGCGACCACCAGATGAGTCTGATGGCCAAAAATCGTAACCGTGTCCGGCCCGAACGGAATCAGCGCAAGCGTCGTCATCGCCAACGACAGCGCCAAAAACGGCGCGAGGATGTAGAGAAGCTTGTCGGACGCCGGCGGCGTCAGATCCTCTTTGAACAGGAATTTGATTCCGTCGGCCAGCGGCTGCAAGAGGCCATGCGCGCCGACAGTGTACGGGCCCCAGCGTGATTGGATGTGCGCGATAATCTTGCGCTCAAACCAACTCAGGTACGCCAGGAGCGTCATCAAAACAGCCAGCAAAACGGCGATTTTGACTAGCGATACCACCAGGATTGGATGCTGGGCGATGAAATCCACGGTCGATCCTTGGCCTCGTTCGTCGAATTCAGTTTGGAACAATAGCGTCCGAGCGTCCCGCTCGAAAACAAATAATCCTGCGAAGAAAATACGGCGCCTGCTGGCACGTCGTAAGACTCTTCAACTGATTTGCAGCTGGCGGTCGAAAGTTCTGCGCCGCCGGCAAGCAAGCTCGCGATTGAAAGTTCGTAGCCCGGAACATTCTGGCGAATTTCGTCGAGGGCGGCTTCCGGTGTCCGCAAACGAATGGGAGAGCCGACGCCCAACATTCCGAGTTGGTGCGAAAGAATGCGGATCAAATCGAAATCACTGCGCGGGCCCTGCGGGTCAATGGAGCGGTGCGTCAATTGCACTTCGCCCGAAGTGTTCGTGAGCGTGCCGTCTTTTTCGTACGTGGATGCGGCGGGCAGCACGACGTCGGCGCGCTGCGCCGTTTCCGTCAGAAAGATTTCATGTACGATGAGCAATTCGAGCCCTGCGAGGCGGTCAGGCTGCGCGACGCCAAAAGTTTTCAGCGGGTTCGCGCCTACCACGTAAAGTGCTTTCAATTTTCCGGCCATGGCCGCGTCCATCATCGCGCGAGCTGAAAGCCCCGGCGCGGCAGGGATCTCCGCGCCCCAGACCTTTCCAAACCGCGCACGTTCCAGCGCATCGGATACCGGAATGTAACCGGGCAGGCGGTCGGGCAGAATCCCCATGTCGGCCGCCCCACGTGAATTCGAGTAGTCGCCGAGGGCCATGTAGCGGGTCTGTCCCGAGAGGCGCGAGCCGAACGCCACCAAATCACGAATCGCCGCGCCCTGCACGTCCGCTCCAAAGATGATCACGACGTCCGATTCTTTCTCGATCGCAGCTTTCAGGGTCGCCAGATCATTGGCAACATTTCCTTCGAATTGACCTTCACCACTCGCGAGCCAGCGGACCGCCGCGCGTTCGGCGCCCTTTGCAACATCCACGGCCAGCGCGGCCTGGCGATGAATTTTGCTCGCGCGACTGTTGATGGCGTAGAGACGCAAACCGTGATGGCACACTCCGGTACGAATCTGCCAGGCAACAAGCGGATTCTGCTGGGTCACGTCGTTGCCAATCAGGAGCACGGCGCCCGCCGTGTACACGTCCGCCATGGTCGCGAGCGATGCTTTTGCTCTCGGTCCAAGGGCGGCAGCGAGTCCCGCGTAATCGGCGGTGCGATGATGATCCAGATTGTTTGTGCCCAGGGTCGCGCGCGCGAATCGATTGAGCAGGTAGTTCTCCTCATTGGTGGTGTGATTCGAGCCGATGACGCCAATGGCCGCCGGGCCGTGCTCGTCGCGGACTCGCTTCGTCCGGCGCGCGATTTCTTCGAGCGCGTCTTCCCAGCTCGTGGGCTCGAGCTTGCCATTGCGGCGGACCAGTGGCTGGCGAATGCGTTCGGCGTGATTCGTGAAATCGAAACCGAATCGGCCCTTGCCGCAGAGAAATTCACCATTGATCCCAGAATGATCGCGATTGTTAGCGCGCAGAATCTCATTGTTGCGCACGCTGAGTGTGGTCTTGCATCCGTTCGAGCAATGCGCGCAGGGATTGCCGACGTAAGTCATCTCCCACGGACGCGTCTGATAGCGATACGTTCCGCTGGTGAGCGCGCCGACCGGGCAGATGTCGATGCACATGCCGCATTCTTCGCAGGCGAGTTCGCCGGGCTTGTTCGGCAGAATTACGGAGTGCACGCCGCGCGCGCCGACGCCGAGCGCCTTCACGTCCATGCCTTCGTCGCAGACGCGCACACAGCGGAAGCACAGAATGCAGCGCGGCGCATCGTAATAGACGAGTGGCGACCACTTTTCTTCGGGGTAATGCAATTTTTCTTCGTTGAAGCGGCTGTGGTCGAGGCCGTAGCGGAAGGTCATGTCCTGCAATTCGCACTCGCCGCCCTTGTCGCACACAGGGCAGTCGAGAGGATGATTCGAGAGCAGGAACTCGATCATGTCCTTGCGCGCTTTGTGCACTTGCGGAGTGTCGGTCTTCACGACCATGCCCTCGACAGCGACGAGCGTGCACGCCGTTTGCAGCTTGGGCGCCTTCTCCACTTCCACCAGGCACATCCGGCATGCAGCCTGCAGCGACAGGCCCGGGTAGTAGCAGAATGAGGGGACTTCGACGCCTTCGCGTTTGGCCGCTTCGATCACCAGCGTGCCCGCGGGCGAGGAAACTTTCTGCCCGTTGAGCGTAAAGGTGATTTGCTTTTGATCGGCCATCCGTATCCTAGTCCGCTCCCGCAATCATTTCAGCAGGCTTATGGGCGCATTTGCCCTGGAGGTGGTCTTCAAATTCGTTGCGCCACTTCTTGACGATGCTGATCGTGGGCATGGCGGCGGCATCGCCGAGCGGGCAGAACGTCCGGCCCAGCATGTTTTTCGAGAGCTCATCGATCAGCGAGATGTCTTCACTGCGGCCGCCGCCTTCATGGAACCTGTCGAGAACCTTGCGCAGCCACGTGGTGCCCTCGCGGCAGGGAATACACCAGCCGCAGGATTCGTGCGCGTAGAAATGCATGATGCGGCGCGCGACGTCCACCATGCAGGTGTCCTCGTCGAGCACCACCGTGCCGCCCGAGCCGAGCATCGAGCCGGCCTTCGCGACGGAATCGAAATCGAGCGCGATATCAATCTCATTCGCTGCGAGCAGCGGGCACGAGCTGCCGCCGGGAATGACCGCTTTCAATTTCTTTCCGCCCGTCACCCCGCCGGCCACTTCCTCGATCATGCGCTTCAGGTTGAAACCCAGCGGCAACTCGTAAATTCCCGGGCGATTGATGTGGCCAGAAATGGAGTAGAGCCGCGTGCCGCCGTTTTTCGGAGTGCCCAACCCGGCATACCATTCGCCGCCGCGCAGAATTATGGACGGCACGGAGCTAAGCGTCTCAACGTTGTTGATCACCGTGGGGCAGCCGTAGAGCCCAACGACGGCAGGGAACGGTGGGCGGATGCGCGGGTAACCGCGCTTACCTTCGAGCGATTCCATCAGCGCCGATTCTTCGCCGCATTCGTATGCGCCTGCGCCCGTGTGCGCAGCAAGATCGAAATCGAAGCCGCTGCCGAGAATATTCTGGCCCAGATAGCCTTTCGCGTAAGCCTCGGCGATGGCTGCTTCCACGATGTCGATCACGTAGCGATACTCGCCGCGAATATAAACATATCCGCGATTCGCGCCTACCGCACGCCCGGCAATCACCATTCCCTCAATCAACTGATGCGGGTCCATCTCGAGTAGCGGGCGATCCTTGCAGGTTCCGGGCTCGCTTTCGTCGCCGTTCGCGAGAATATATTTCTGCTTGCCCGGATCCTTGGGAACGAAGCTCCACTTCATTCCGGCAGGGAAGCCGGCGCCGCCGCGGCCGCGCAGATTCGATTTCTTCATTTCATCGATGATCTGCTCAGGCGTCATCTGCTTCAGCGCTTTTTCAAGCGCCTGATAGCCTTCATTTTTCAGATAAACTTCGATTTTGTTCGACTTGGGAATTCCAAACCGGCGGCTGATCACCTGGACCTCGTCGGGATGGCGCTCGTGGAGAGCACCGGTCAGCACGGGAACCGGTTTCGGTTTTCTGCCCTCCTGAAGCTGCTCGAACAGAGCGTCCACTTTGTCCGGGTCGACGTTTTCATAGTAATCGTAGTTGACCTGTATGGCCGGCGCGCCGGTGCACGCACCAATGCATTCCACTTCTTCGAGCGAGAAAGTTCCCGTGGGCGATACTTGTTTATTGCCGATTTGGAGGCGTTTCCGCACGTGCTGGAAAAGTTCGTTGCCGCCGCGCAGCATGCAGGAAATATTCGTGCACACCTGAATGTGGAACCGCCCAGCCGGTTTGCGCCGCAGCATCGAGTAGTAGGCCAGCGTTTCCGTCACCTGAATCATGTTCAGGCCCACCCGCTGCGCAATTTCTTCCAGCAGCTCATCCCCCAGAAACCCGTAATGATCCTGCGCGTACATCATCATGGGAATCAGCGCGGAGCGCTTAACAGGGTAACGGCCGAGCAGTTGCGTAAATTTCTCTTCCAGATTTGGCGGCAGTTGCATGAATGAGACTCGCTCGAGATTCAGCGGTCCACTTCCCCCAGGACGATGTCGGTGGTGCCAATGCAGGCGACCACGTCGGCGATCAGGCGGCCCTCCGCCAGCTTGGACAAAGATTGCAGATTGATGAACGATGGCGCACGAACTTTCAAGCGGTATGGTTTTGCCGAGCCGTCGCTGGCCACGAAAAATCCCAGCTCGCCGCGGGGCGATTCAATCACTTGATACACCTCGCCCGGCGGCGGCGCGAATCCTTCGGTGAAAATCTTGAAGTGAAAGATCAGCCCTTCGATTGAGGTTTTCATCTCCTCTCGCGACGGCGGGACAATGCCCGGAGCTACCGTGCGGATCGGGCCTTCTGCAGGAATTTTGCCCATCGCTTGCCGGACGATCTTGATGCTCTCCCGAATTTCGGCGACCCGCACTTGATACCGGGCAAAGCAGTCTCCGGCCGTTTGCGTCTGAATTTCGAAATCAAATTCGTCGTAGCTCGAGTAAGGAAATGCTTTGCGCACGTCGTAGGCCACGCCACTCCCTCGCAGCATCGGCCCGGAAGCGCCCATGGCAATCGCGTCGGCCGCGCTGAGGTATCCGACGCCCTGTGTGCGGCCCAGCCAGATGCGGTTGTTGGTTAGCAAATCTTCATACTCATCGATGTGCCCCGGGAGCGCGTCCATCACGCGGGCAACGCGGTCCAGCCAACCGGGTGGGGGTTCGAGCGCCAGGCCGCCGATGTGAAAGTAGCTCGTCATCATCCGCTGGCCGGAGACGAACTCGAAAATCTTCATGATTTCTTCGCGCTCACGAAAGGTGTAGAGAAAGACGGACATCGCGCCGAGATCGATCGCGTGAGTCCCGAGCCATACGAGATGCGACGTGATGCGCGTCAACTCCGTCAGCAATACACGGATGTACTGCGCGCGCTTCGGAACCTCCAGCCCGAGCAGCTTTTCAACCGCGAGGCAATAGCCCAAATTGTTCGAGAGCGGCGCGAGATAATCGATCCGGTCCGTCAACGTGATAACTTGCGAGTAGGTTTTTGCCTCGCAGCTTTTTTCGATGCCCGTGTGCAAGTAGCCGATTACCGGCTGCGCCTTCACCACGATTTCGCCATCCAGCTCCAGAATTACGCGCAGAACTCCGTGCGTGGACGGGTGCTGCGGCCCCATGTTCAGGACCATTGTCTGAGCAGTTCCGGCCGGTGTCTCGATTGTCGTGGTCATGATTCAAAAGCCTCAGCGAGGCTCAGCGATACCCCTCAACTGGATAATCCTTGCGCAACGGATGCCCTTCCCATTCGTCCGGCATCAAGATGCGCCGGAGATCGGGATGACCTTCGAAACGGATCCCCAGAAGGTCGAAATTTTCACGTTCATGCCAATTAGCTGTGGGCCAGATGGATGTCACCGAATGAACCACAGGATCAGTTCCGGCCAGGTGCACCTTCAGCCGCAGGCGCTCGCGTCGGTCGAGCGAGAGGAGATGGTAATTCACCTCAAAGCGCGGCTCGAGAGGGAAGCGGTCAACGGTGGTAATGTCAGAAAGAAACGAAAACCGCAAGGAGGGCTCGCCGGCAAGATATTCCGCCGCGCGCTGGAGATGCTCCCGAGGTACTACCACGGTGGTTTCGCCGCGGAATTCGATTACCTCAGCGACAGCCTTGGCATCCCACTCTCGCAGTTTTTGAACTACCGGATTCTTATCAGTAAGTTCTGATCCCACAATGAGTTCGATCCCGGACGGTGCTCAACGGTTCCAATCAAGCGCGCCCTTCTTCCAGAGGAATATGTAACCAGCAAACAAAATCATAATGTAGAGCAGCATCTCCACAAAGCCGAACAGCTTCAGTTCATGGTAAACGAGCGCCCAGGGGTAGAGGAAAATAGCCTCGATGTCGAAGAGGATAAATATCAGGCCCACCATGTAAAATTGCACCGAAACCGGCGAACGCGCGTCGCCTGTCGGCGAAATCCCGCATTCGTAAGGCTGATCCTTTTCCCTTGACCGTTTGTGCTTGCCCACCACCATTGATAGCACAAGGATTGCAGCCGAAAGCCCCGCTGCAAGTATAAACATCAGCAACAAGGGCCCATAGTTGTCGAGGTAATTGCTGGCCATTTTCTTCGCGCTGGTATAATAGCGACCCGTGGGCGCTCGGTCAAATGAACTCCCGGTTACTTAGAATATTTTCGACTCTTATGGGCTTCACTTTGAAGCGGGAAGACACTCTCCTATGAGTTCCGGCTTCAATACGGACGTTCGCGTTGGCGAAAGAGTGTTTCATGTGCAGACGGAAGATCGCGGACCCTCGCATCCCTCGATCGACACCGCGGTGTATCACAGTGGCCGCGTCATTCATCGCCACTCCTTGAGCTATGAGCAGTTTGCATCGGCGGTGGGAATCGACGCGGAGGATCTGCGGCAGCGAGTAGAAAACCAGCATCGCGCCGTCATCGAGGAACTGCGTTCCGGCGGACTCGACGCGGCCATCGCGACGGCCATGGAAGAAACGGCCCGCGCAGGCGGAATTCAGGTGCAATTGCTCAACCCCGGATCATGGTTATCGGGTGGAAATGTCTCGCTGGATGTCGAGATCCTGCGACGGGCAGACGGCCAGCCCGAACCGGGTGCCGAGGTGGAAGCCGTGATCGAAGGCGCGCTTCAGGACGCTCGCCACTCCGGTCGATGCGACGATCGCGGGAGGTTGCAGTTGCAATTTCCGTTGCCGCCGCTTGGGAAGGGTGATCTGGCGTTGGTGATTCAGGCGCAGACCGAAACAGGGAAGGACGAGGTCCGGTTCACGATGCGGTCCCGCCCCAAGACCCCGCCTGCTGAGGCCGCTCAGTGACGGTAACGATTAACGGAGAGCGTCGCGAGATTCCTGACGGGTTTACTGTTATCGCTTTGCTCGAACATATCGGGATGCCCGTAGAGCGCGTAGCCATCGAGCGCAATCTCGACATTCTTCCTCGTGCGCGCTGGATGGAAACCAGAATCCAGCCGAATGACAGTTTTGAGATTGTGCACTTTGTAGGCGGCGGCTAACTCTTGCGCATGAACTGAATCGTGGATTGCTGTACCTTGCCCTTCATGGAAAATCCCCAGACTTCGATGAAATGATCTTTGTCAACGATTCGTAGCAAGAGATGGTTCATTTGTGGGTCATCAGGGCCGGCGATGTTCGTTCCACCGGAGAAAGTAAAATCGAACTCCTTCTGGTTCGCCGTTGTGGCTTTCGTTCCCATGCGCGGCTGGTTGCCGATCGAGCAGAAGTGCGTCATGGCGATGCGCTCGCCGTCGGGAGCATAGATCGTCACCATCTGGTTGTCCTGCCTGGCTTGAACAATCTCCTCGATGGCGGTCCCGTTGGAGATTAGCCGGATCACATCCCTCTCTATTCCGCCTTCTGGGTTCGGGCCCTCCCAGGTGCCCACCAGCATTTTCAGCGTTTCGAATGCGGGCGGCGCTTTCATGCGCAGTTTTTCCTGTGCGACAAGCACGCCCGCTGCAATGGCCCCGAGTGCAAACATGCAAATTGCTTTCCGCATTTTGTATCTCCTGGTATTCAGAACCCACTTGAGTTCCTGCACCCTAAGTGCGCAGATATGCTTCAAGTTTCTCGAAGCAGCCGTCCCAACCCTTCTGGTGCTCGTCGCGCATCGTCGCGCCCGAAAAGCCTTCGTGCGTGAATACCATATCGGTCGATTTTCCGCGATCAATCAATTCCACCGTCACCACCGACGCGGCGTCCTGCAACTCCTCCGGCTGGCTCTCTCCTGCCTTCACCTTTTGCCAGGCCCACGAAAATACCAGCCTCTCCGGCGGCTTCACTTCACGGAAAACTCCGTAGCCGCGGTACGTGAACCCTTCTTGGGGCACGGGAATCTCGATTACGTAGCGGCCGCCCGGCCGCAAGTCGAACTCCGTGTACTTTGGCTCGTGCGTGGGAACGTCGCGGCACATCCATTTTTCTAGCCGGTCGCGTTCCGTCCAGGCCGCGAAGACTTTCGCGCGCGGGGCCGCAAACGTCCGCCGGATTTCGAGCCTTGTTTCCGAGCTTTTTTGTGGAGTCGCCATTTCTTTCCTTCCTTTGATTCGGATTCATCGAGGTAACGCGCGAGGGCGTCAAATTGCTCATGCCAGAACAGCCGGTACCGCTCGATCCATTGCGCCGCGTCCTTCATTGGCCCGGCAATCAACCGGCAGCGGTGCACGCGACCGTCCTTGTGCCGCACAACAAGGCCGGCGTTTTCGAGCACGCGCAAATGCTTCGACACGGCCGGCAACGACATTTCGTAAGGCGCCGCCAAATCGCTCACCGACGCCTCGCCTGCGGCGAGGCGCGCGAGGATGCCGCGCCGCGTGGCGTCGGAAAGCGCAGCGAAGGTGGAATCGAGTGCGATCGGTGCATACTTAGCCATATGGTTTAGTATTGACTCAAAGCGATTTCGTGTCAAGCAGAAATTTCAGGGATCTACAGCCCTGCCAGGATGTGTCCGAGCTTGTCTTTTTTCGTGCGCAGGTATTTCTGCGAATGGTTGCTGGTGCGCGGCCGGCAGGGGACTCGCTCAACCACGCGCACGCCACCGCGCTCGAGTTGGTCAACCTTGTCAGGATTGTTCGAGAGCAGCCGCACGGCGCGAAGGCCCAGAGCCTTCAATGCGTCCGCGGCAAACTTGTAGTCGCGCGAATCGGCCGCAAAACCCAGGCGGCGATTTGCTTCCACAGTGTCGAGTCCGCCGTCTTGCAGCTCGTAGGCTTTTAGTTTGTTGATCAAGCCGATTCCCCGGCCTTCTTGCGGCAGGTAAAGCAGCACGCCCGAAGGCTCCTTCGCGATTTTGCGCAGCGAGAATTCAAGCTGCGCGCGGCAATCGCATCGCTCGGACGTGAACACATCGCCCGTCAGGCATTGCGAATGGACACGCACCAGCGGTGCCCGCCTGCCGCGCAATTTTCCGTGCTGGACGGCTACGGCTTCCTCTCCCGCCTTCGAGCCCCTGATCCCGAAAATCTCAAATCGCCCGAAACGCGTGGGCAGACTGGCTCGCGCCACCACGCGAACCCTCCCGGATTGTTTTCGCCGCTTCATCGGAATCGGCAATTATAGCAGGCTTCGAAGAATCGACCGGTGTGCGCAACCTGCCGCCAGCTTCTCTTTACTTCGCCTGCTGCTTTGGCTAACTTACGTCGCAGGAGCTTTTTCAGCAGTGGACAGTAATCGAAATGGGAACACTCACTGGCGGAACTGATTTATTTTTCATCCTCATTCTGAAGGTGTGCTGGGCCGCGGCGCTGGCGGCCCTCTTGGTGCGCTTCCGCTCGTTCCGCAATTTGCTCTTCACGGAAAATCGAGACTCTGATCAGAAGGTAATGCTGCTGCTTTTTCTGACGCCGCCGCTTGCGATCGGCGTGATGTTGCGCCTGGTCGGCTACCGCTTCTTTGATCTCACGCTCGAAGGCTCATTCCTGATGGGGTTGATTGGCGGCCGCATCGTAGGCTTGCTGGGCGGATCATTGATCAGTCTGCCCGCGTTTGGAAATCATGAATGGCTGTCGAGCCCGATGGCTGCGCTCGTTGGACTGCTTGCCGGCGTGGTCCGCCAGATGATGCGCGAGAAGGAAGACATCTGGCATTTCGGGCCGTTTTTGTTTCTGAATATTCCTCAGTGGCTCTGGCGGCTTGTGCGCTTCGGACAAGGCAACTGGGCCATGCTGCCCCTGTTTGCCTGCGCGGCTCTGGAAGTCGGTCAGATTCTCCTGGCCCATGTCGTTCCCCCGCACTGGCTGTTTGCAATTCATCCAACCCATTGGGGATACATGTTGCTCGTGGTTCTTTCTTCCGTGATGTGCGTGGCCATTGCCATCAAGATCTGGAACAACACGCGCATCGAAATGAATCTCGCGGAGAACCAGCAACTGCTGCTGAAGGCGCGCATGGACTCGCTCACCAGCCAGATCAATCCCCATTTTCTGTTCAACACGCTGAACACCGTTTCCTCGCTGATCCGTTTCGATCCGGACATGGCTCGCGGTGTCGTCCTGAAATTGTCGAACATCTTGCGCCGCCTGCTGCGCAAGCACGAGACGTTCGTCGCCCTGCGCGAAGAGCTCGAATTTATCGACGACTATCTGGATATCGAAGTGATCCGCTTCGGCCACGACAAGCTGCAAATCTTCAAGGAGATTGACCCGGAGACGCTCAACACGTTTGTCCCCAGCATGCTCCTCCAGCCCATGGTCGAAAATTCCATCAAGCACGGACTGGCCCCGCGCCTCGAAGGCGGCGAGATTCATATCCGCACGAATCATCGCGACGGGCGCCTTCTGATTGAAATCGCCGACAACGGCATGGGCATTTCACCCGAACGCCTTGCTGAAGTGTATGGCGGCGGGATCGGCATTAGTAACGCGCATGAGCGTCTGCGCCTGCTCTACGGCGACCAATTCAAGATGGACATCCGCAGTGAGGAGGGCCAGGGAACGCAAATCCACATCGAAATTCCCGCGCTCATCACGGCAGAGTCCACCACCAGCTAGTCGCACTGTCCTCGCTCGGGCCCGCTCAAGAGTTTCAGGTCTGGCGCTATTTTTTCTGCCTTCGCCTCCGGTGATTCGAGTCGCGCTCGGGTGAAATACTCGTAGATCAGGTATTTGTTGCTCAGGCGCTCGACCGTTTGATTGACGCGAAGAACAATTCCGTCGGGTGGCTCCGTTGCACTCAGAATCCCTTCCACCTGTTGAAGCCAGAACTCCGTGATCGTGACGTGATAACCATTCTTCCTGTGGTGCCGGATAAACTTCAGCAGGCCCGCGCGCATGCGATCTTCCGCGGTCTTCCGGTCGAAATGCAAGAAATACCAGGCTGCAACCGTTAAATGCCTGGCATGGAAGAATTGCTCCGGCTTGTATTCGCAGCTTTCAAATCGGCTGACTACCTTTTCGATCTCTGCCACGGTGCGGTACGGCTCGAATTCCGGCATCGTTCCTCCAAAAAAAAACCGCCTGCATCCGCGTTGGCGGATACGGGCGGTCAATTTCGTTCTGAAAATATTTTACAGCAGCAGTCGCTGCTCGTCCAGAGCTTCCTGGTCGCGGTCATGCGCGCGGCCGCAAGCAACTCCCCTCTGCCCGAATCGCGTCTATTCACCGGATGGCGAGGCCACTGAATTCGTCCGGTGCGCTTTGGGATGCGCTGATTGGATTGGAATTTTCGGCTCGGTACGATTTCATCATTCGAATCACACATGGCGAGGTAGAATGGCGGCGCCAGAAAACCTAGAGGCAACCATACAAATGAACGACGAAGCTGAGAAGAGTGGTTCGTCCTACGCCATCATCCTTGCCATCGTGGTGATCCTGGTTGCGGCGTATTCGGTGATGTACGGTTTGCAGACGCTCGCCTGGGTGGAAGCCAGTCAGTGGGCCACCGTGAATCCGTGGCTGCGGGACACGCCGCAGCCCTTGCCCGCATCCAAGCCGGAGGCAAAAGGAACGCGGGTGAAGGCCTACGATTATGAATTCATGTCGTCGTGGGGAGCAGCGAAGATCACGCCGTATCCAGTGCACGTCGAGTTCCGCTTCGGTGGCGGGCAGCTTGTCCTATTCATCGATCCCGAAACTGCTCTCGACACCATGAGGGATTTGAAGTCCTCGAACCCGTCCGAATATCAAAAGTTCACAAACGTCTTCATCGACCATCCCATCGACACCAATTACCAGCTCTATCAGACGGTGTACGGGTCGTCACCAGCACAGTTGTCGCCGCTCATGTCCAGCCGCGACGCGATGCGCATGAATGTGCTGCTGCTGTGGAAGCTGTCGTTTGCATTCGACACCTCTCCCGGCGTGTATTCCTTTGAATTTGGAAAAACTCGTGGATTTCAATTCGGCGATCCCGGCAAGGGGCGCCCGGTCGCTGTCCGGATCTTCGATGACCACGACCGCCTGTTCCGGCTGATCTTCTTGACCGCCCCCGGCTCAAACGCGTCGCTGACTCAGGGCGAAATCAACACGGCCGTCGCATCCTTCCAGCCAGTCCCCATCATCGACCGCTAGCTCAGTCCTGCTGCATCAGTCCAATTCCTGCGTCAAGTGAAGAACAAGGAAGAGAGGCACCGCACTCTCAGCGGGCGGCAGTCGCTGCCGCGCCGCTGGCGCTCAACACTTTCTGGTAGTAGGCCTCATACTGCGGGATCACATCGTTCGAGCAATATTTCCGCCGGGCATTGACGCGCGCCTGTTGTCCCATGGCGCGCCCGCGATCCGGCAGCGAGAGAATTTCCAGCGCGTACTTCGCGCCGGCAGCCACGTCCCGAGGAGCAATCAAGTAGCCATCCACTCCGTGCGTAATCACTTCCGGAACGCCGCCCACCTTTGTTGCGATCACGGGAACTTCGCAAGCCATGGCCTCGAGCGCGGCAAGCCCGAAAGACTCCTCGTCGCTCGGCAGCAAAAATAGGTCCGCCAAGCCCAGCTTGTCCTGCACGCGATCCTGCTTACCGAGAAAAAACACATCCTTGTTCAGGCACTTTTTGCGGACGATGTATTCCGCGGCGCCGTGATCCGGTCCGTCGCCCATCATCACGAGCTTCGCCGGCATTTTTTCTCGCACCAGGGCAAAAATTTCCACCACGTCGGTAATCCGTTTCACCGGGCGAAAATTCGAGAGGTGCATCAGGATTGGCTCGCCATTCGGGGCCCATTGCGCCCGCAGCACGGCATCGTCGCTGCGCTTGTAGAGATCACAATTCACGAAGTTGGGGATCACCTCGATAGGCCGCTTGATTTCGAATTCCCGCACAGTGCGGTCGAGCAGGTAATTCGAGATGGCGGTCACGCCGTCGCTCTGCTCGATCGAAAACCGCGTGATCGGCAGATAGCTGCGATCATTACCCACCAGCGTGATGTCCGTCCCATGCAGCGTGGTGATGAATGGCAGCTTTCGCGGCGAGGCCATCATTCGCGCCAGCAGCGCGCTCACGGAGTGAGGAATCGCATAGTGAACGTGCAGGAGATCGAGCGCAGCTTCTTCGGCGACTTCGCTCATTTTCGTTGCCAGCGCCAGCGTGTAGGGCGGGTGGTCGAACAAAGGGTACGTGGTCACTTCCACCTCGTGAAAATAAATCCGCTCATGCGCAGAATTCAGTCGAATCGGCATGGCATAGCTGATGAAATGGACTTCGTGCCCGCGCGCGGCCAGCTCGATGCCGAGCTCGGTGGCGACCACTCCCGAACCGCCGTATGTCGGATAGCAGGTAATCCCGATTTTCATTTGGCCCTCACTCGACTCCAGCAGCCGCCCGCCGCGCCCAGCAACTCTTCAGTCCCGAAATCAAAGCAGCTTGCTGGCTTGCACCCAATAGACACCCGATGCTAGATTCACGCCTTCCTGTTGTTTCATTAGACGAACCGTGGAGCTATAGGATGCCGCGACTTTCGGGCAAAGTGGCTCTGATCACCGGTGGCGGCACCGGCATTGGCCGCGCCTGCGCGGTCTTGTTTGCAAAGGAGGGCGCGAGCGTGGCGGTCGCGGGCCGCCGGAAACAGCCTCTGGACGGGGTCGTACGCGAGATCGAATCAGCGGGCGGCAACGCCCTCGCCATAACCTGCGACGTCACGGAGCGCGCCTCCGTCGAAGCGGCCATTGCAGCCGTGATGAAGCAATTTGGCCGCCTCGATGTGCTCGTGAATAATGCAGGCGCCGTGATCGTCGCCACGGTCGAAGAAACCTCGGACGAAGATTGGAATCGAATCCTCGCCGCAAACCTCACCGGAACTTTCCTGGCTTCACGTGCCGTGTTGCCCGCCCTCCGCAAGGCAGGCGGTGGCTCGATCGTGAATATCGGTTCCATTCTCGGCCTGGTTTCTCGCAAGCAGCGCGCTGCCTATTCCGCTGCAAAGGCCGGAGTCGCCGGTCTGACCCGGGGAATGGCGCTCGATCACGCGCACGAAAATATCCGCGTCAATTGCGTCTGCCCCTCCATCATCGAAACGGAGTTGGGGCTGCAATCCATCGCCAAGTCGCCCGACCCGGAAGGGGAACGAAGGCAGCGCGTCGCCGGGATTCCCATCGGTCGCCTGGGAATGCCCCAGGATGTCGCCCAAATGGCCGTGTATCTAGCCTCAGACGAGTCCTCATGGGTCACAGGCGCGTGCCTGCCCCTCGACGGGGGCCTGACCGCCTACTGACATGAAGAGGCCCGCCAAATCCTTCGTGCGGCTGGCAATCGCCGAACTCAGAGAACGCCTGCACACCAGCAATACCACCCGGCAGTTCGGCTTTAAGCTCGCCGAGGCGCACCCGGGACGTGTCATTTTGCGCATGCGGGTCGGCAAACGCCATTTGCAGGTCCATGGTGTCGTGCACGGTGGCGTGCTCGCCGCGCTTGCGGATACGGCCGGGGGCTTGGCGACCTACATGGCCGTGCCGCGGGGACATCGCGTGGCCACGATCGAGATGAAGATCAACTACCTCGAATCAGTCGAAGGCGGAACGGTTGAGGCCGAGGCCCGCGTCATCAGGCGCGGCAGACACGTAGCCGTAGTGGATTGCGACATCCGCGACGAAAATAAGCGGCTGGTCGGAAAAGCGTTGATGACCTTCTTTGTCGGCCCGTTCAGAGACAATAGGAAACGGCGCGAGTAGTCTCTGCTCAAGGGAACGGCAGCATTCTATCCCCGCACAAACGCCAGCTACAAGCTGTTCGATTCCACAGCCGCCAAGTCCTCGCCTTCCTTGTAGAGGTACTTGATCGAGTGCTTGTAAACAAGGAGGTTGGGACTGCCGAATCGGGTCAGTTTGATACAGTCGCGGTCGTACCACTCGAGCGTCCCCCGCAGGACTTCCCCATCCGTAAGCACTACGGCCACCGGCGTACGCGCCTGCATCTGCTTGACGAAGTAGAAATTTTCGGCGTGCGTCTGCTCGGGCGGTGCCGGCTTCTTCCGCTGTGGTACCTGTTGCGGGACCTGCTGCGGCAAAGGCTGCGCGGGCCGCGGCGCGTACTGCTCCTTCACTTCGGTAAGAGTTGGCCGGAAAAGTTTACGATTTACCATGATTGCTCCCTCAGATTGCTATTTGTTATGACTACAGAAGAAGTCATTCGGTTGCAGTTGTTCAGAAAAAAACTTTAAATCGCCCCGGAACCAGCGTGCATCCCCAAAGAGGCGACGTAGGCGTCCAAACCCAATTGACGGCCAATATTGCGTCGTAGACGGCTTTCCAGGATGTCCATGCCGCGTGTGGCCCGCAGCACCCACTCCAGGTCAATTTTCTCGCTAAGGGTCTCCGACTCCCGCTGCAAATCAGGATTCCTAGGGAGACTACTCTTTGGGCCTTGGGATAATTCGAGTAGGTCTGTGAGGAGACTATAGAACAGCTCGAGAATATTTTCAAACGATTCCTTCTCCTGTTTGGCGAGCTGCGCGGTGGCCGCAAAGATGCTGGCGAATTTTTCGCCTGCTACTCCCTGTTCGATCAGGCTCAGCACTGTGCGGCGCAGCCGCTCCGACTCTTTCAAGTCTAGCCCGAGCGCCTTGCCCGGGCTGCCGTCTGAGAGGTGCGCCGCCAATTTGCGATCCGCTGCCTTCAATTCGGTACGGTCTTTGAGAAACGCCTCGGTCTGCATCGCTGGCACGGGCGCGAAGTGAAATTGCAGGCAGCGTGACCGGATGGTTTGCAGCAGGGAACCGGGCGTTGGCGCCAGAAGGATGATCGTGGCCGATTCCGGCGGCTCCTCGAGGATTTTCAGGAACACGTCCGCGTCGGTCCAGCGCATCGTGTCCGCGCCGTCGAGGATGAAGACGCGCCGCCGCCCCTGCGGTTTGAAATACGCAGCGCGTTGCACGGCGCGCAATTGCCCCACGCGCAGCATCGGCCGCGCGACAGGCGTCCGTAGGCGAACCGGGTCGGGCAGGATCAGCCAGACATCCGGGTTGCCCTCGATGATCAGCGGCGTGCGCTCGACCATTGCAGCATCGGCGCTCTCACCCCGTTCGGCGAGCCCCGCTTCGATGAGCGGCGTGGGATCGGCAAGGCGAGCCATCCTGCGACAGGAATCGCATTCCCCGCAGAAATCGTCCTTCAGGCGCTCGCAGTTCGCGGCCTGCGCGAACATCCGCGCGAGGGTGTATTTGCCGACTCCGCGCGGCCCGGTGAACAGCAGTGCGCTCGGCACTCGCTCGCGCCGCAGCATTCCTCGCAGCGCGCTCGCAATCCGTTCGTTCCCGAGAAATTGGTCGAAGCCCATGGGATTACTGCTTGGCTTGCAATGCGCCGAAGATGCGCGCCTCGACCGCCGCCAGAACCTCCCTGTGAATTTCTTCCGGCGCACGCAGCGCGCATGCCGCCGCCTCGAAACATTCAACTTTTACCCAATTCGGCTGCTGCGCGAGCTGGTCGTACACGTGCGAGGCAGCTTTGAGGTGTGCAATATCGGCTTCCAGCAAATCACGCCGCAATTTCGTGTAGTCGCGCGCGCCCTTCTGTCCCACGAGGCGCTGTGCTTCCTCTGCCGGGACGCGCAGGTACACGACGATGTCTTCCGCCGGCAACGCGTACACCTTGTATTCGAGCTGCTTCAGCCATTCGAGGAATTCCGCACGCTGGGATTGTGGAACACGGGCCGTCTGGTGCGCCAGGTTCGAGCCAATATAGCGGTCCGCGAGCACCATGCTCCCAGCCGCGAGATCGGCTTCGATTCTCGGCTTCGCTTCCAGCCGGTCGCCGGCATAGAGCAGGGCAGAGAAGTGCGGGTCCACGGCGTCGAGCGGCCCGAAATCGCCGTTCAGAAATTGCGCCACCAGCTTGCCGAAAAATCCGTCGTACCGCGGGAAGCTTATCTTTGTGAAGGGGACTTTTCTTCCTTCGAGTGCGCGCACCAGCATTTCGAGCTGGGTGCGCTTTCCGGACCCGTCGATCCCCTCAAGGACAATAAATTTTCCGCGCGCAGGCATCGAATTCCTCGACAGTTTAGCACACGCCTGCAGCCTCCGCCTTTTGGCCCGAATGATCGGACCGGATTTCGCCCTTCGCCGTCGTAGCGTCGGGCCGGGTTACGTCCGACACTCTTCGCCGTGGTCTCTGCCGTTCTCCAATCCCGGCTGACGATTCGGGCGCATTCCGGCAAGGATGCAGCCATCGAGGGAGACCTCAGGCGTAGAATTGAGGGATGGAGAAAAAACTCTTCTGGGGCATTTTCAGCATCCTCGGGTTGACCGCTGATATGGTGCTGCCATTCTGGTGGGCGGTGGGCGCAACATTTCCGATCATATATGTGAGTTGGTGGGTCGCTTACCGCAGTGATTGGTTCTAGTTGATTTTGCGCGAATTTGTTTGAATTGGGGCTACGATTTTCTGGCGGGCTGAA
Source organism: Candidatus Acidiferrales bacterium (assembly GCA_050746945.1). Taxonomy (GTDB): domain Bacteria; phylum Acidobacteriota; class Terriglobia; order Acidiferrales; family UBA7541; genus Palsa-295. Next base: position 310,349 of record JBOGMZ010000014.1, read on the forward strand.
TCGAGGCTTTCTCTTCTTGGTCGGCCAAATATTCGGCGTAGGTGCCCTTGAAATCTTCGACCCGGCCGCCATGGAAATGCCAGATGCGCGTGGCGACTTCATCGATCACGTCGTAATCGTGGGTGACGAAGAGAACGGTTCCGTCGTAACGCTGCAGCGCGATATTGAGCGCGTTGATGGATTCAAGGTCGAGGTGATTGGTGGGCTCATCGAGCACCAGCACATTCGGCTTCTGCAGCATCAAGCGGCAGAAAATCAGGCGCGCCGCCTCACCGCCGGAAAGCGCGCGCGTGGGCTTCAGCGCATCCTCGCCGCTGAAAAGCATCTGGCCGAGAAGCCCGCGGAGCTCTTCCTGTGTGGCTTGTGGCTTCCATTGATGCAGCCACTCGATCGCGGTGGTGCCCTTGACGATGGACTCGGAATGGTCCTGCGCGAAGTAGCCCACGGCTGCGTTGTGGCCCCAAATCACCTGGCCGCCGTCAACAGTGAATTGCCGCTCGGGATCTTCGATAAAACCGGGCGCGTTGCGAATCAGTGTTTTCAGCAGCGTGGTCTTGCCGGTGCCGTTGCGGCCGGCGAGCGCGATTTTTTCTCCGCGCGCGACGCTCGCAGTGAACGGCGGGACCACTTTCAAGCCGTCGTAAGATTTCCAGACGCTCTTGGTTTCGAGCGGGTGACGGCCGGAATGCTGGTCCATCTGAAAGCGGATGAAAGGCCGCGCAATGTTGGATCTTGCAAGCTCTGAAGTTTGCAGGCGCTCGACTTCTTTTTTGCGAGAAGTGGCTTGCGCAGATCGCGTGCCGGCGGAAAAGCGCGCGATGAATTCATTCAACTGCGCGATTTTCTTTTCGCGCTGTGCATTCTCGGATTCGATGCGCGAGCGAATGGAAGTCTTCGCCAGCACCATGTCGTCGTAGCCGCCGTTGTACATGATCACGGTTTGGTAGTCGATGTCGGCGGTGTGCGTGCAGACGCTGTTCAGAAAATGCCGGTCATGCGAGATCACGATCAGCACGCCTTCGTACTCGCAGAGATAGTCCTGCAACCAGTGGACGGAATCGAGGTCCAGGTGGTTTGTCGGCTCGTCGAGCAGTAGTGCAGGCGGGTTGCCGAACAGCGCCTGCGCCAGCAGCACGCGGACTTTCTGGCCGCCCTGCAACTCGCGCATCTTGCGCTCGTGCAGCGGCTCTTCGAGGCCAAGCCCGTCGAGGAGGATGGCCGCGTCGGCCTCCGCCGTGTAGCCGCCTTCTTCGCCGACGATTCCTTCAAGTTCGGCGAGGCGCATGCCGTCTTTGTCAGTGAGCTTGTCGTGGGGCTTCTCATGCAGCGCGTCGCGCTCGACCAGCGCCTTCCAGAGGAACGTGTTGCCCATGATGACGGTGTCGATCACGCGATATTCATCGAATGCAAATTGATCCTGGCGCAGAATGCCGAGTTTCTTCGGCCGGGTGACGGAGCCTTTCGAAGGCTCGATGTCGCCCGTGAGAATTTTCATGAGCGTGGATTTGCCCGCGCCATTCGGTCCGGAAATGGCGTAGCGGCGCCCCGAGAGAAACGTGCAGGTGACGTCCTCGAAGAGAATCTTCGCGCCGAAGCGCATGGAGATGTTATTGACGGTGAGCAAAGAACATCAATTGTACATCAATCAGGCGGACTCCTGCCTCCAATCTGTCCGCGCGCGCAAACCCAATTCGCAGACCTGGAAGTACAATGATGTTCACTGCATCAGTTTCTTGCCCTTCAACCGGACGTCCGGGGCAAGTTGGGCGCCCGGCAGGTCAAACTGCATCTCCAGGCGGTTTTCCTGCTTCAGCTTCTGAAACGTTTCCGGATTCACCCTTTCCAGATTGGGCCCGGGCTTAAGCTTGTAAAATCGAACGCTGTAGCCCTCAAGATTCGTCGCCAGGCCCGTGTCCGGCAGGTCCACCAGAATGGTGGCGGTTTTGACCCTTTCGAAGTGATGCTTCTCTTCAGGAGTGCCCGGAGGTCCATTAAAGCTGTGAATCTCGAATGGATCCGGGATGGCCTGCACTGCGACCGTCTGGCCGCCTCTGACAATTTCAGAAAGGAAATTGCCTGTCGGCAAATCTGACAGCACCGCCGGGCCGGGAATTTCGGTGGCTGAAACGACCTCCGACGTGCCGCCCTCGGTCACGCGCAGGACAAGGCGCAAATGTGACTGAGTTGATTCAGCTGCGACTCCGGCCACTTCTTTGCGTACTTGCTGCCCTTTGCCCTGAAAAGGTTCCATGGCTCGACCCGCCTCCACCGGCTTTTGTTTCAATCCCTCGGCAACGACCGGGCCGCGCGCCAGGCGCTCCTCCATCTTTTCAATTTTTCCCATCACCGGAACAGCCTCCAGTGGACGTTCCGGCTCCATCTTGGGAGCCGAGGAGGGGGCTTCTACAGTTTTCGCGCCAACTTGCATTTCCCCCGGCTTGGATAGGCGGCCTTCGCCTTTGCGATCGAGGGATTGGGAGAAGAGCACGCCGAGTGCGACGGGCACAAGCACGGCAGCAACCAAAACAAGCATCAGCCAACGCGATGGTGAGAATGAAAACCGACGGTGAATTTGCATTGGGCTCATTGCTGAATCTCCTTTCGAGCGCTGCTCGAATAAAACCAGTCGTCCGCTGTTGAGTTAGATGCGCCTGGGCTATGAATCATTGTCCAGCTCACGGTGTCATGGTGTCCGACCATGGAGTGGAGTCATAAAGAGCTGTGTAAATCCAGTGATAGTAAATCCTGTCCATAACGAAACCCGCCGGAGCCCGGCGCAGGAGCCCAAACCAGTCGTTGTTGCGGATGTAGATGTCGGCTTCACCACGGCCGGACTCATAATTCGTGGACAGAATCTTGTCCGCCGGGCCCAAATGCCAGCCGCCGACCCACTCCTGCGACCAACTGCCGGTCAAGGACGATCCCGTCGAGAGCAATGTACCGAGATAGCTGAACGACCAGTTGATTTTCGGGTTGGAAACGAACAGATCCGCTTTTCCGTCCTTATTCGCGTCGGAGATGAAGAAGCGGTCACCCCTGGTCATGTACCAGCCGGGAATGTTTGCTGCGGCCGAGGAACTGTCGTAGCGATGCACAAAGCTGAGGTTGTTGCCTGTGGACCTGGCCATCAGCAGGTAGGCGTAGGCCCAGTTTGATGGATTGAAGACGTAAAGATCGTCTTTGCCATCTCCATCGAGGTCTCCCACGAAGAATTGATCGTTGGTTTGCATCGTCCAGCCGGGCAAACCGCTGGTAAAAAGTTTGACGTCAGAAAGGCTGGCGCCGGAGGACTTCAACATTCCCAAATATTTGTAGCTCCAGTTGTTCCCATTGAAAACATAGAGGTCTTGTTTCCCGTCGCCGTCAAAGTCGCCGGCGAAGAATTGATCGCCCGGTCGCATTTGCCAACCGGGGAGGGAGCCATCGTAACGGGCCAGACCGGAGAGAGAGTTACCATTCGAGCGAAGCATCCCAAGATAAGGGATGGCCCAGTTGTTGCCGTTGAAGATGAAGAGATCTTTCTTGCGATCTCCGTTGAAATCGGCGACAAAAAATTTGTCCCCGGAAGTCATTTGCCAGAATCCCGGGATGGAGCTATCGTACCGGGCGACGCCTTGCAATCCTGTTCCAGTAGACCGCAACAGGCCGAGATATGGCATCACCCAATCGACCCCATTGAAGACAACGATGTCGTCTTTCCCGTCGCCGTCAAAATCGAGAACGTAGTATTGGTCGTGAGGCGCGGGCTGCCATGTATTACCGCCCGGCGCCGCAGGCACGATGTTGTTTGCGATCCACAGCAGATCGAGCGTGGAGGATGTGGGGTTCACACGATAGATTGCAATGTCGTCGCCATTGTGAATCAGCACGTCGCGCTTGCCGTCTCCGGTGAAGTCGCCTGTGACGGCATCAGAGAAATTCTGCCCCAAGCTGGGATACAACCTGCCTTTCATGATCGTGTAACAGACGGGACAGTAGGGCGGCGTGTTGCTGTTCATTCGACAGTTGTTTACGGGACGATAGATGCCGGAGGAATTCGTGGCACATCCGTCGAACATCCCGACCGTTCGATTACTATCCATACCGCCCGTGAAGGTAGTTGGCAGGGCGGTGGTTGGGCTGATGAACCGGTTCCAATGAACGTTGGTGCGGTCAACCACCGTTGAACAGTTGGGGCCATTGACCGGTCCGCCGGTGTAGGGCCCAACGGCCGAGTATTCATCCATCAGGCCGCCCATCCCGTGCCCCGATTCGTGTGCCATCACCTGCCAGACGACCTGGCGCGGCGTGACAATGTCTTGGGGGCCGCGATTGCACCCACCGTAGCTGTCCTGATTGAGGATCACCATGACGTACTCATAGTTGGGCACGGAAGCATTCAGGGCATTCTGTTTCAATGTGTCGGTGTTCGCGGAGTGCTCGAGCCAGCAGTGAGCCCACGATCCGCTCCAGATGTACTCGAGAGCGGTATTCTTCATCGTCGTGCTGACAACGGTGTTGCCATTGTAGACGCGTTGGCTGACGCCGGAATCCACGGAAGTCAGATTCAGGCGATAGACGCTGAAAGCGTTGTGATTTTCAGCGAAGAACTCGTTGGCAAACATGCCGTTGGTGATGAGGTTGTACACGTCGCCGTCGTACTTGTTCTGATCGGCGGCGGCGTAGCCATCGCCCATCACGACAAGTACCTTCTTGCCCGTGTCCGGCCCATTGTCGATGATCTTCGCACAAGTAGGAGCGACGCACTGCGCCGAAGCGTTGAAAGCGAGAAGCGGCAGAACAAGGAACAACCAGAAGAAAAAGCGGAATGCCTTCATAGCAACCTCCTCGGACAAGTGGGCCAATCTGAGCGGAGATTGCCATGCAGGATGCGGAATGGTAGGAAGATTACATAATGAGTTACTACTGTCAAGAACTATTTGGATCAGCGAAAGTAAGTCATGCGTGCGGCGGCATGGCGCGACGGAGTGCAAGCGAGTTGAAATAAGCAGATCAGAGCGTTCGTTAAATCTCCAGGAGCTTATTCGAGGTCTTCGCCAGCCTCTTCCTCCATCTGGGGGATTGCAGCGAGTTGAATTTCGGTTAGGTTTGCGCCTTTGAGCTGGCGATTGAGCGCGGGAATATCTGTGGATTTGATTTCCTCCCAGCGCTTCGAGACGGGAGCGAGATCGTTCTCGATTTCTGCCGCGGCCTTCTGTTGCGCTGGAGTGGGAGCGGCATCAGCGCGATCAACTGCCATGTAGAGCGAGTACACGTCGCCGTTCACGTCCTTGAGCGCTTTTTCCGGAGTCTTTCCCGCGTCAGTTTCGCCCGCGCCTTCGAGAATTGCTTCGAGTTTTTTGTCCAGCGCCTTGATGGCGTCACTTGCCGCACTCGGTTGCGTGCCAAGTTTTTCAAGTTGCTCGCGAGCCGAGCGCGCCTGAAGAATCGCGGTGGAGCTATACGTCATCAACCCAGCAAGGCGTGTCTGGAGCCTGAACATTGCCTCCAGATCGGCGGATGATGCCTTTACACGCGGGTCCATCTTGATGGTGAGTGTAGTGGATTTAATCATTCCAGATGCGCTCTCGGTTGCCGCGCCTCCCGACGGAGAGGTCTTGTCATAAACGGCAATCACACGTATGTGGTATTCACCGGGAAGCACTCGAGGGCCTTGCGGTACACGGGGTGTGTCACCGGGGACGGCCGAAATCGGGAACTCGTGGCGGACAGACACGGGCGCGGGATAGTGGAGATCCCAAACCCAGCGGTGCATACCGGGTTCAGAGGGAAGTACTTTCGGCATGCGAATCCAGTAGAGTGGGATGTGCTGTTTTTCGAGCTCCTCTAACGTCACGTCAGGTTTGCTTCCAGTGAAGTATCGACGAACGAACACGTCGTGAGCGTCGAACACATCTAGGTAAACGGCGCAGGTGGCTTTTCGACCGAGAAAATAATCGAGAATGGCGCCAGCGGGAGGATTCTTGCCCAGGGGTTCGTCCGGCGGGATTGGAGTGTCGGTGTACGTGCTGCGTCGGACGCGATAGGCAACGTCGGGCTTAAAAATCAGCACGGCCGTGTCGGCGGTGCTCTTGTCGATCTGGCGCAGGGGAGTGATGTCATCGAGGATCCAGAATGAGCGGCCGTGAGTTGCGAGGACGAGATCGTCGTCGTGAATCCACAGATCGCGCATGGAAGTGTGGGGCAGGTTCAGCTGCAACGATTGCCAGTGATCGCCATCGTCGAAGGAAACCCAGATGCTCGATTCGGTGCCGGCGAAGAGCAGTCCTTTACGGACGGGGTCCTCGCGCACTGCGTTTACGGGTGCGTCCGGCAACCCCGTCGTGATTTTCTGCCAGGATTTTCCGCCGTCGTGCGTGCGGTAAATGTACGGACGCAGATCGTCAATGCGGAAGCGGCTGACGGAGGCGTAGACGGTGTCGTCATCAAAATGCGAAGCGTCGAGTTGCGTCACTTTGCTCCACGGCGTCAGGTCGGGCGGCGTGATGTCCTTCCAATTCTTCCCACCGTCGCGAGTGATCCAGATCAGTCCGTCATCCGTTCCCGCCCACAGAGTGTTGATAGACTTGAATGAGGGAGCGAGCGCATAGATTGCGCCGCCCTGTTTTTCCGCTTTGGGATCTTTTTCGGCGAGATTGCCGACGCTCGCGGGAATTCCGGGGTGCGGGCGGGCGAGATCGGGGCTAGTGGTTTCCCAGTGCTCACCGCCATCGGTGGTCTTGAACAGGAAATTCGTTGTGTAGTAGAGCGCGTGCGGATCGAGCGGCGAAAACATTGTTGGCTGCGTGCGCTCTGCACGGAATTTTTCGCCCTTGATGGGAATCGGAGTGACGTCCTGCACTTGACCAGTGTCCCAGTGATATTTCGAAACTTCGCTTCGGCCGCCCCCGTAAATGATGTTGGGATCGAGCGGGTCGGGTGCGACGTAGCCGTATTCGATGGCGCCGACGGGATGCCAGTCGCGCTCGGTGACGGAGCCGTCGTTGCCGCGGCTGGAGATGCAAACGGATCCGCTCTCCTGCTGTCCGCCGCACACTTTGTAAGGAAAAGTGTTGGTGACGCTGGCGTGATAAAGCTGCGCAGTCGGCTGGTTGTACCAGGAGCTCCATGTTTGCCCGCGATTCACTGAAACGAGCGCGCCCTGATCCGCTACGAGTAGAATAATGTCCGGGTCATTCGGATTGATCCAGATATTCTGGTAATCATCGCCGCCCGGCGCGCCGCGAATGCTGGTCCAGGTTTTTCCGCCGTCGAGCGAGCGGAGGGTGACGATGCTGGTGCTGTAAACGACCTCCGGATTTTTCGGGTCCACGCGCAGGATGGGGAGATCGCCGCCGCCGATGCGCATCGCAGGCCTTTGATCGGTGGTGACGCGATGCCAATTTTCCCCAGCGTCGTCAGAGCGGAAAATGCCGAGGCCTTTTCCGGAGGCATAAGCGCCTTTTTCAGTTGTGCCCACGACAGCGAAGAGCCGGCTCGGCTGGCTCGCCGCGATGGCTGTGTTGATTTGCAGGAGGTCTTTCGGCAACCCATTCGTCAGCGGGTGCCAGGTGTCGCCGCCATCGGTGGACTTGAAGAGGCCGCTGTTCTTGCCGCCGTACATATTAGCGTCCTCCCAGGGAGCGACGCGCGATTCCCATAGCGATGCATAAAGCACGTTGGGGTTCGACGGATCCATTTCGATGTCGGAGCCGCCGGTGTTCTCGTCCTTGTATAGAACTCTCGTCCAGGTTTTTCCGCCGTCAGTCGAGCGAAATATTCCGCGCTCCGCGTTCGGGCCGTAGGGATGGCCAAGCACGGCGGCGAACAAGCGGTTGGGATCGTGCGGGTCGACAACGAGTGCGGGGATTTGTTGGCCGTTGCGCAAGCCGAGGTGCGTCCATGTTTTCCCAGCATCGGTTGATTTGTAAATTTCGTCGCCAACAGAAAGATCAGGTCGGCGTAGGCCTTCACCACTGGCGACGTAAATGATGCTTGGATCAGATGGAGCTACGGCGATCGCGCCAATGGATTGTGTGTCCTGCGCGTCGAAGATGGGATTCCAGGTGCGGCCGTAGTCGTCTGATTTCCACACGCCGCCATCCGTCGGGCCGATGTAGAAAACGTTCGGCTGGCTGGGGACACCGGCGAGGGCGCGCGTGCGTCCGCCGCGGAACGGGCCAATATTGCGCCAGCGCAATTCCTGATAGGTGCTCGCGGGAATTTCTTGCGCTTCACAAATGGATGCAGCCGAAATTATAAAAATGCAGGCGAGCAAAATCAAAAGAGAACGCTGGGCACGAATCACGCGAAACCTCCGGCCGAATTTTTCTAGCGGCACAGCATAAAACAAATAGCAACGGATCGTAGAGGAAATCTGTACAAAAAGGCGTCACTTCAGGCGCGTGCTAGAATTGCCGGGATGATGGCGTATGATTCAGCGATTGCCGAAAACATTGCGCGAGTGCGCGAACGGATGGCGCGCGCGGCGGAACGTGCAGGGCGCCCGCCGGAAACGATCACGCTTGTGGCGGTGTCAAAGACATTTTCTGCGGAAGCGATTCGCGCTGCATTTGATGCAGGCTTGCGGCACTTTGGCGAAAATCGCGTGCAGGAATGGGAGTCGAAGCGGCCACAAGTTGCAGATCTCAAGGCCACCTGGCATTTGATCGGGCATCTGCAAAGCAACAAGGCGCGCCGCGCGGCAACTCTGTTTGAGCGAGTAGACTCCGTGGATAGCGTGGGGCTGGCGCAAAAGCTGGACGCTGCGGCGGCCGCGGAAGGGAAACGGTTGCCAGTGCTGATTGAGGTGCATCTGGGCGATGAGTCGACGAAGAGCGGCGCACTAGAAACGGATTTGCCCCTGCTCGCCGAGAGCATCCTGGCCCTCCAGAACATCGAATTACGCGGGGTGATGTCCATTCCGCCGTTCTTTGAGGAGGCAGAGCGAGCGCGCCCGTATTTTCAGAAGCTGCGCGGGCTGGGTGAAGATTTGAAACGCCGACTTGGACGCGACCTTCCGACTCTTTCGATGGGAATGAGCCATGATTTTGGGATCGCCATCGAAGAAGGTGCAACGGAGATTCGGGTGGGGAGCGCGATATTCGGTGCGCGGCAGCTAAAAGCATGATTGAGGTGCAGGAACGAATGGGCACGGCGACGTTTTCAGTGCGCGTGACGCCGCGGGCGAGCCGGGACGCGATTGAAGGTGAGTTTCAGGGCGCGCTGAAGGTGAGGTTGACGGCTCCGCCGGTGGACGATCGCGCGAATGATGCGCTGCGGCGATTGCTGGCCGACCGTTTGAACGTGCCTGTCTCGGCTGTTAGAATCGTTGCGGGCGAAAAGAGCCGCACGAAGCGCGTCGCAATTTGGGGCGCGACGCGCGCGCAAATTCTTACACTTGCAGGTCCGGCAAGAAAAGGGGACGACTCGGAGCATGGTGGACATTAAAACGATTCAGGCGGAACTTCGGGCGACGAAATTGGATGGCTGGCTTTTTTTCGATCATCATCGCCGTGATCCCATCGCGTCACGAATTCTGGGATTGGGCTCGAATGGCCTGGCGACCAGGCGATGGTTCTATTTCATTCCGGCGAAAGGCGAGCCGCGCAAGCTGGTCCATCGAATCGAAGCGAAGATGCTTGATGCGCTAGACGGGCGTAAGTTTGAGTACTCAGGCTGGGAGGAGCTGCATAAAACGCTGCCGAAATTGCTTTCGGGCAGCAAGACGATCGCGATGCAGTACTCGCCTGAAAACAATATTCCCTACATCGGGCTGGTGGACGCAGGCACCGTGGAGCTGATTCGCAAGCTGAAAAAGAAAGTGGTGAGTTCGGCAGACTTGGTGCAGAAATTTGAGGCGCGCTGGACGCCGGAGCAACTGGAATCACATCTCGAAGCGGGAAAAATCATTGACCGCGTGCGGCAGGATGCCTTCGCACGCGCCGCCGAATTTGTGCGAGCCGGGAAGCCGCTGAGCGAATACGAGCTGCAACAGTGGATTACGGAGCAATTCCGCGCGAATCATCTGACGCCCGAAGCGCCGATTGTGGCGGTGCAACCGAACAACGGAGACCCGCATTACGAGCCGAAGCCGGCGTCATCGCGTCCAATTCGCGCCGGAGATTTGCTGCTACTCGATATGTGGGCGAAATTCGACCGGCCAGGCAGCGTGTTCTACGACATCACCTGGATGGGATATTTGGGAGATCGCGTGCCGGACACCTATGCAAAGATTTTCCGGATCGCGAGACAGGCGCGCGACGGTGCGGTGGAGTTCATCAAGAAAAACGTCACAGAAGGCCGTGCGATTCACGGCTGGGAAGTGGACGGCGTCGCGCGCGGAATTATTCGCAAGGCGGGATACGGAAAGTTTTTTGTGCACCGGCTGGGGCACAGCATCGGCCAGGAAATTCACGGTAACGGGGCGAACATGGATGGCCTCGAGACGCGCGACGATCGGAAAATTATTGCGCGCACGTGTTTCTCGATCGAACCCGGGATTTATATGCCGCAGTTTGGCGTGCGTACGGAAGTGAACGTCTATGTCAGTGAGCGCGAAGCGCGCGTCACCGGTGCGATTCAGGAAGAAATTCTGCCATTGCTCGCCTGAGGTGTCGTGACCGAAACTTCTGCAAACGAAACACCAGTGTCTCAGACTTTTGCAAAGCAAACCTCTTCCTCCATTCTTATTGTGGCGGCGGCGTGGTTCGTCCCTGGATTGGGGCACTTGCTGCTGCGACGTTGGGGTCGAGCCATCGCGTTCTTCGTTGCTGTCGGTGGACTCGCGATTACTGGATATTTGATGCGCGGCAACATTTTTCCATCGCATCCGGGCGACGCGTTTGGTGCGCTTGGGTATCTGGCGGACGCCGGTTCGGGCTTGTTTTATTACTGCGGTCATTTGTTTGAAGCGGCCGGGCCAGATGTTTCGCGCGCGGCGGGAGACTATGGAACACGATTCATCGCCGCGGCGGGGGTCGTAAATTTGATCAGCGTGTGCGACGCGTATGAGATTGCGTCGGGGCGGAGAAGTTGATGCTGCTCTCGATAAAGCCGGCCAATCACTTTCAGGCGTTGCTCATCTTCGCGGTGTTGGCATCGGTGGCGCTTGCAAGCCTGACGCAGAGGACTGCCGCCGAGCGCGTGAAATACGCAGCATGGTCGCTCTTTCTTTTTGTGGCGATTGCAGTGGGCATTGCGTGGGTGATGTATCCCTTCTCGAAGTAGTTTTTCCCCGCTCTGCGCTCGCCGTTTGACAGTTTTTTCGCGCGGATGTTACAGTCCAAAGGAAAGCCGAGGTAGCTCAGTTGGTAGAGCAGCCGATTCGTAATCGGCAGGTCCCCGGTTCAAGTCCGGGCCTCGGCTCCATACTTTCTCCAGAGTTGCCAATTCTTTAGCGTTGATGTGCGCTTGCCCAGTTCGTTTGCGGAGCCCTCAATTCTCCCCGAACTCGCCCCTATCCGCATTTTTAGGACTCCGAAGTTATCCAAGGCGCTGGATTCCAGTAAGGCGCAGGGTGAGCCACTCGTCCTCGTTAATAACTCCCCTGATGAACAAGGCATCCGCTGTTGTCAAGCAAACCAATAAATCGTCGACACCATACCTTCGAGACAGACATGTCCAGAAAGTTGCAACTAGAAACCCCACTACAGAACCCCACAGACTCAAGCGAGCATCATCTAATGAACTGTGGAAAAGTCTTCCCACAACAACACACGCTACCGCTCCGAGCGCCACGAGCGCAGATGCATCCGCTATGAACTTTGAAAACGCCCTGTCCCAGTTCATAAAGGCCTACTCGTCGCCATGAACTTTAGACCGCCGCCACCTTATCTGGTCTCCGGCATAGGAATAAAGGAGAAAGACGAATCCGACAAAAAGCGAGCCAAACACAAACTTCGAAAGAACCCATGCAAATCCCGGGTCCCCTCCTTCAAACAGATAGACTCCGAGCCCGGCGAAGGCGAGGTAGGTCGCGACGATATATGGCTTGCCTAGAACAAGGTCAGCTGCAGCCATATAGTTTTCGGAGAACCCGCGGCCACGGTAGCGCCTGAGTGCATAATCTACGCTGGCCCTATGATTCCTAAGAAAGGCTTCTCTCTCTTCAGTGGGTAAATCGATGTAGAATCGTGGTCGTCTTTCGCGGTACTCAGTGTATTTGTCAGAGGTTGGCATGGAAATTTCTTCCACAAGAACTCATACCCAATCCAGTGACTACACTTATTGCAAATTTATTCGACTTGCAAGTAGATTATTTGATTAAGACAGGCTGTCGGCTCGTGTCTGTCGCACGCCGTTGCTCCGTTTGCGTGGTTTCTCTCAAAGTTTGTTCTTTCAGGTAGGATTCCAATTTAACGTTTGCATCCTGTAAGTCGCGCTGCGAGACAATGTTGTTAGTCTTCTGCGACCATGATAGGCTCCTCGCAATGTCCATTTCGCGGAGGCGGCGAAGTCACCAGCGCCGCACGTTCGTCAGGCCGCCTTCGCAAAACGATTCGGTTCTCTAGCGGAGGCAGGCTCGTGCAACTCAATTTCCAGGATAGGGCCCTGTTGCCTCAGCACAGCGGTAGATGGATCAATTGCCTTTGCCAAATTCAGGACTCGGAAAGTTGAAATTTTGCGCCCATTTCCGGCGGCCCGAGCCTTGCCGGCAATGATCAGGCGGCCTGGCTCAATAGAAACCTCGACTTGATTGGACCTCAGGTCGAGGATATCTGTTTGTACGAGTACCCCGTTTTCAAGTTGCAGAGTTCTGCAAGAAAGCGGGACAAGAACCTCGCTCTCCGCCCTCCGCCAATCTTCTTTGTCGTTGCCAGGAGCGGCTTTCCGATCCTTATAAAGTTCATATGCTCGCCGCGCAACTGCATCGGAGATTCTCTTTAAAGTTGCTTGCGTATCGGCGATCGACACTTTCATGCGCCCGTGTTCATTCGCGCCGTTTTCTGCTTTTTCGACTTTCATTTCTCCACCTCTTCCCCATTGGCCCCGGAATCGATCATCCGCGAACGGTGAGCACGGGGCACGGAGCATGGGCAACGACCTTGTGCGCCGTGGCGCGGCCCAGATGCGTTGCAACGCCGAGGCGACGAGCAGCGTCACGAACACCAAGAACGATCACATCTACCCCGCACTGTCTCGCCGCTGCAACGATGCAGTCAGCCGGCGCCCCGTACTCGATGGCTACTTCCGGGGGAAAGCTGAGTTCCACATCTTTTGGTACGATTTCATACAGTTGATGAATGGCCTCGGCCACAGAGAGTTCAAACACCTTTTTCTCGTTCTCGTTTCGCTGTCCCGGTTCCCGCATGACATGCATTAGAACGAGCCGCGCGGCGTTTTCCTGGGCAAGCGAAACAGCGAACGGAGCCGCGGCCAACGACTCGGCCGTGAAGTCCGTGGCAAAAAGCACGCGATGGAATCGACCGGCGGCGTGCACGCTGGTCCTCACACCCGGGCCAATTGTGAGCACTGGAACGGGAGAACGCCGGAAAATCTCTTCGGCGACTGACCCCAGGAGGAGCTTCTCCGCGCCGGTTCGACCGTGCGTGCCGAGCACCACCAGATCAATGCGGTTGCCCCCCATCGCCTGCTGAACTGTTTCCCAGACGCCGATTCCGCGCTCGATCGCTGTTTCATACGACAATCCGGCCAGTTGTGATTCGACGCGCCGCATCGCTCCTTGCGCACATTCTTCCTCGGCCTCGAGTGCGGCCATTGTCGCCGCCGGCGTCGTATACGGCAGAGGAGTAGGCATGAAAACATGCAACGCGTACACTTTCGCACCATATGCTCGAGCGAACGCGGTAGCGAATGGAAGTGCCGCTTCGGAAGGCTCAGAGAAATCCGTCAAGTACAGGATATTTTTCAATGCAATTTTTGTCTGCGCTCCGGCAATCTGCATGACCCACCTCTCAAAAGCAGTATGGATGGATGTCATGATGCTCGCTGTGACCGGCCTCACCGTATTCCGTGACACCTGTCACCTTCAGCTAGACGAGCGGGAAAGGGCGATTGAGACGCACTCAGTCGATTGGCTAGGCGGCCGTGCGGGTGTCGGGCTTGATCGATCCGGCCAGCAAAGATCGCACGTCTTCATCGCTCAGCTGTGGAAAGTCGATAAAGAACTGACCAACAGCCCGAAAGTCGCGCGGAGTAAGTAGACAAACCACTTCATTTGCTTCAGAACGGAGAATCATGCAGGTGGATAGAGGCGCAACTCCGACTGCGACAACGATGCGAGCGGGACCCAATTTCCTGACTGCCGCAATCGCCGCCCGCATCGTCGAACCAGTCGCAATCCCGTCGTCGACAAGAATCACTGTCCGCCCTTGAGGATCCAACCGGAGGCGCTGGCCACGATAGGCGCGTTCACGCCGGGCCAGTTCATGACGCTCAATAGTGACCACACCATCGATTTCGGATTGGGATAGGCCGAACGACTCGACGACGTCGGGATCGATGATTTGTACATCACCCGTGGAAATCGCGCCCATCGCCAGCTCTTCGAAGCCAGGCACCCCCAGTTTGCGCACGAGGAAAACGTCCAATGGAGCCTGGAGTGCCTTTGCGATTTCATGGGCCACTTCTACGCCGCCTCGTGCCAGTCCCAAAACAATTACGTCAGACCGGCCCGCGTAACCCACAAGCTTCTCTGCCAACATGCGTCCCGCTTGTTTCCGGTCGCGGAGTTGTTCTGTCACGATCGCTTCTCCCAAGCTCAAGATCGAGCGGCTGACGCCTTTTTCCCAACCACATCCGGCACCTGCGGCTGATAGAGCTGCTTCAGAGTGAGGGTGACATGTTCGTAGGAAAGTTCGGGAGCCCGTCCGGGGTCTGCCGCTTGGGAGTGAAGCACCACGTCGTCCATCGAAAGAATTCCCAAGAGCTTTCCGGCCTCATCAATGACCGGCAACCGGCGTACCTTTTCCTTGCCCATGGTAGCGAGAGCTGCGCGGATATCGTCCTCCGGTTTACATGTGAACAATTTTCCAGAGGTGACATCTGCCACGGCAATTTCGCCGGCTGGCTGGTTGCGAGTGCCCAGTGCGACGCAAATGTCCCGGTCAGTGACTACTCCGATTACCCTTGAATTATTGTCCGTCACCGGAAGAATTCCGCAGTTGCGATTCCACAGGATTTCCACCGCTGCCCCCAAGTTTGTCTCCTTGCCGCAGCTAGCTGGAGTTCCCATCATGACGTCTTTAACTTTCATCATTGCTCACCTCCCACCAATTGTTCTTGTCGGGGCTGATCCCGGCCTGTAGGGAGCGCCCCTCCCGATGGCGCTCCCGCATAAAGCCCTCGACCAATCCCAAATAAAGCGTCTCGCGATAGACATCTGCTAGCAGTGACGTTCGTCACCTGGCAACGTGATGGGTTCGTCGTTATCTACAATCCCGTGCGTCGCCAGACTTGAACCGCGCGAAGTCAGTATAATCGCTCTTGCACTTTGGTACACAATTCAGGGACTTTTGCAGCCTTCAAGAACAGGCCGGATGCGAATTCGCGCAACCGTTCAGGGATTTCTCGTGTGCCTGCTGGTCGCGGCTCCGCTGTGGGGCCAGAGCAGGGCCGGAGAATTACGGCTGAAAGTGACGGATACCTCAGGGCTCGGCGTGAGGAGCCATGTTGAACTTGTGAGCGAGGCAAATCATTTTCAGCAGACGTTGATGACGGACGACGATGGCTATCTGGTGGCCATGCGCCTGTCCTTTGGTTTCTATCCCGTCGAGGTGCGGCGAGAGGGATTCACGCCCTTCACGCAAGTGATCCAGGTTCGCTCGGCGGTACCCGCGGAATTCCATGTGACGCTCAGCAGGCGTGGAATTGTGGAAGGTGGACGACAGAAGGTTGTCGCTGCAAGCAGACGTGCGGAACATCAACAACCGCCTCAATGTGATCAATTTCGCGGGGCTTTTTTCAGGAACCGCCGTGGCGCCTCCCCGCAGTTACGCCCTTCGCCTGGAAGTTGATTTTTAGATTTTTCCATCCAACGACAGATCCCTTGCGTTCACCAACCGTCCCGGCGAGTGACTTGGACAGTTATATTGCCGCTTTGGGCAAGGGAACTAGTACTCCCCGATGGCGGGCGCCTCAGAATGGCACATACTTTTCAAGACTGACCTGCGGGCGGGTCAGTTCGATTGGCATCAAGGCCAAAAGGGGGCTTGAACCTACCATGGCGATGAAGCACGGGTTGTTGCAATTAATTGCACTCTTTCTGGGAGCCATCTCGCTGGTGAATTGCTCAAGTTCTCCCTCCTGTGTGTTGGTATCAAATTCAGCGGCCGAGCCCGTGCGCGGATTGATGCGCACGCCAGCCGCTACTGCAACAGGCTGCCCCGTGAATACGGGTGGTGGGGGCAACAATGGCAGTTGCAGCAGCACTTTGACGCCCGCGGACGTGCTCTTCGGCCAAGCTTCAACTGGTGCGGTCACTACGCTGGCTATCGGAACGGGCGCGACCAGCCTTCAACTGATGTGCACGACAGCGAACACGGGGCTAGGGTTAATTGTTGTTGCGAACGTCCTCGCTACAAACAAGAACTACCTCTATTCTCTGAACAACATTACACACGTGGGGACGACGGGGTCAGTGACAATCTCGGGTTTCGCGATTGGACATGTGGCTCCGGTTACGTTGACGCCCCTTAGTACGTCATTTACGATCACAGGCACCAGTTTTTTCGATGGATTCTTTGCGTTTCAAGCCGACCCATCTGGAAGATTCCTGACGGTCACGGATGCTACTTCAAGTCTCGTTCACATCCTTTTGATCAGTTCTGTTGATGGAACGCTTTCCGAGGCAGCAGGGTCGCCCTTCTCTGTCGCCAATGCTTTGTTCACAGCGGTCGGTGCGAGCGGCCAATTCTTGTACGTGACGGATCAGAGTGACGGCGAGATTTTCATTTTCCTGATCAATTTAGGTGCAAATCCAGTGCTTACACAGATCGTCAATTCTCCCTTCGTCGAGCCAACACATCTTGCCGCAAATGCTCCCATCTCCATGCAGATAAACCTGGCGGGAACGTTTATGTACACGGCGAATACTCAGAGCATTTCGGTTTTGGCGATCGGAGTTGACGGATCGCTTACGAGCACGGGTGCTCCGGGAACCTTCACGCCCACATTTAATCCCCAACTGTTCGCGATGGACCCCACAGGTAGCTTCCTGTATGTCCTCGGGTCGGGCACAGAAGGGGTTGTCGGTTTCACGATTGACAATGGGACCGGAGCCTTGACGCTGATTGCCGGGAGCGCATTTGCCAGTGGGTTAAGCGTGAGCGATATTCTGATAAATCCGGTTGGAGGTCAGTTGTATCTGCTCATCAGCGGCAAAATAAACGTTTATACGATTACATCGGGCAGTGGCATTCTGGTCCCGCCAAGCGGCGCGGCACAGTTCGCATCGTCCAGCAATTTAGCAGCCGCGTTCGTTCAATAATTCTGCTGGGGGCGCGTGAGCGCCCCCACAGTTGATTCTTCGCGCTAGCTACGGTATATGCCTCCTCCTCGATTGATTCGCACTTGAAGTACTGGTGGGGGCGGACGCGTTTGGGACTGGTCCTGGGGCTCAAAAACAGAAGGCCCGCCTTGCGGCGGGCCTTCGAGGGGAGAAAGCTCCTGACCAATGCGCGGATGGTCACAGAACTCTTTCCTCGACCGCAGTCTAATCAAGGGCTTGAAATCAGTCAAGAAGGAAAGCCGAAATTTGGCATGCCCTTAAGGCTATACTTTCCAATATCTTACATGGATTTGGCGTTGATCCAGCCGACTTTTCCACCGCTGTCTACTTCGATGGCGTATTTCCCAGGCCGTAGAAGTCCTCTGCATTGATGGGTTTACTGGAAAGGCCCAACTGCAGGACTTGCATTTGGCTGCTGCGATCGAACACCCGGCCGGGGAACAGACGCTTGACCACTAGGCGGAATCCGCCGAATGCCAAGCCTGAAACCAGCGCGAACGCACAGATGATTCCTGTTCCAAAGATAGCTCCGAGGATGACAGTGCCAATATTCGGCTGGGTGATTGCAAAGTTCGGCTCATTCCAAGTGATCTCCGCGCCGGAACTAACTTGATTGAGGAGCGCGGCCGCTTCTGCTTGCGATTGTGCTCCGGAAACGATTGCGACGAGAGTGAGAGAGCGCTTGCCATATAGTGCGGGCGATCCGGCGCCGGAATTGGAAGTGCTTAGATTTATTTTCTGCTGCAACTCGGCGAGTTTTTTCTGCGCGACTTGCGGTGTGGGGAAGTCGGCGATCAGCAAAGTGATTTCATGCCCGCGCGTGCGATACTTTGCGAGTTCTGCTTCCGCGCCTTGAGAAAATCCCAGCCAGTCGCCTTGCCCTAGCGGCAGGAATTGATTGAGAGCCGTTGGTCCGAGAAAATAACGATCCGTGTAATGTTCAACCTCGTTGACCGGCAAACGCTGCCAAAGAGACGGTGGAATGCCCGGTTCGGCATGCGCTGAAACGCTCGCGACGAGCGGTTTCAGGTCCGCTCTAGTTTTCGGCAGCTCCTTGCCGGAGATGTCGAGAATCAGGTTGTGGATCAAGATCAAGACACGCTCATGCGAAATGGCGGAATGATCTGCCAGGTCGGCGCGAACCATTTCGGGCGTGCGAAGATAGGTGTAGTAACCGTAAGCGCCGCTGGAATCCTTCATCCTGTAGAGGTTGACCTGCAGCATTTCAGCGCCACGAGCGTAGCTGGCGTTTTCAGCGGCAGCGAATCCGTACTCCTGTCGCACGGCCGCTTCCAGTTGAGCGAAGAAGGGCGCTGGGTAATCGGAGCCGTGGAATTCCGGCGGAAGCAGCCCGGATTGGACGTTGCCCGTCCAGCCGCCAAAAGAATTGGGAAGAATTCCCTGGGCCGAGGCAGGCATGATGGCCAGAGCCAGAATCGCTGTGAACAACAAGATCCGCAGGCGCATTTGTACCCTTGTTATTAGACTCCAGAATTTTACTTGGAGTTCCCGGCGGAAGCTACTACGACGTGATTGTCGGAGACGAGCTTGGAGGACTTGTCATAAGACAAGCTGTTGAGGTTGTCGAGATAGGCGGCGATGCCACGATAGAGACCATCGGCCACGCGCTGGCGCTGGTCGCCCTTGCGGAGCAGCTTTTCGTCGCTGGGATTGCTGATGAAGGAAATCTCCGTGAGGACGGAGGGCATATTGGCGCCGATGAGCACGACGAAGGGAGCTTTCTTAACTCCGCGATTCTTCTGATTCTGGCTCACGGTCTGCAAACGGTGCGCGAGCGAATCCTGAATGTCGCTCGCCAGTTCCTTCGATTCCTCGATCTTCTCGTTGCGAGCGATTTTCTTGATGATGTCCTGCAGATCGTGCAGGGAATTCTGCGAAAGCGCATTTTCGCGCGTGGCTACTTCCATGGATTCTTCCGATGTCGCGAAATTCAAATAATAGGTCTCGACGCCGCGGGCAGCGTGGTCGTGGCTGGAATTCGCGTGGATGGAGATGAACAAGTCGGCCTTGGCGTCGTTAGCCATCGCAGTCCGTTGCTCGAGCGGAACGAATGTGTCGTCCTTGCGCGTGTAAACCACCTCGGCGCCGGGAAGCTTCTCCTCGATCAGACGCCCAAGCCGGAGGGCGACATCGAGGCAAAGATCTTTTTCCATCAGACCATGCGGGCCGATGGTTCCAGTATCGTGGCCGCCGTGGCCCGGGTCAATTACGATGCGGCTGATTTTCAAGCCCAGGGCGCGCGTCAACGAACGCTGGCCATCGCGGTTTGGCTTAGGCTCAGTGGGCGGCTGGAGAGCTGCGGTTTTCGGCGTCTCCGCTTTCGACTTCGAGGAAACCGGCTTCGTGACTGGTTTGACATCGGGCTTTGGCGGCTGCTTGTTTTCAGCAGTCACGGAAACTGATTCGCCCGGTTTTACCGCGGGCTTGGGATCAGATTTTACGTCCTCGATTTTCGCCGGCCCGCTTGCCGGCTGCTTTGCGGCGCTGGCTGATGACGAGCGAACATCAATCACCAGACGATAGGGCTTCGATAGCAGGAACGCGGAATAATCTTTCGCGCCGTCGACATCGAGCACCAGGCGGACGACCCCTTGTTTGTTCTGCGCGAGACGCACGGATTTCAGCAGTCCATTGTCCACGTTCAAAGTCTTTTTTGCGAGCGCGGGGGTGAGGTTGGCCTTGTGGATATCGAAATAAATGCGGTCCGGTGCGGCGATACGCGCGACGTTGTACTTGATCGTGTCTTCGAGCGTGACCACAATACGCGTATGGTCCGCGGCGTTCCATGTGCGGATATCGACGACATGAGGTGTGCGGCCAGTGGCTTCGCGCTGCTCGGCAATCTGCCCTTTGATGGGAGGGACGGGATCTTTGTCCTGCACAGATTGGGCGGCCGCGGCGGCTGCAGCGAGCTGTGCCGCCTTTGCCTCCGCTTCCTGCTGCTTTTGATCTTCGCGCGCGTCGGCGATTTCCTTCAGCGCTTCTCGTGCACCATCCGCCTTCGGGGAATGCGGGAAGCGCTTCAGGAATTCCTTAAATGTGGCTTCCGCGTCGTCCGGCTTATCGAGATTTTCTTTTTGAATCTTGCCGATGGAAAAGATCGCCTCGCTGCGATACCGGCTGCCCGGATATTGCTTTAAGAGAAATGTGTACGTGTCGATCGCGGATTTAAAGTATTTCGGATCGAACTGGCGGCCCATCTCCTGATACAGCTCGCCTTCGGCGATCAGCGACGGCGTGACTTCCTCAGCCTGGGGCGTGATCAGATAGACTTTGTGATAGGCAGCGATGGTCTGGCGGTAATCGGCGAGCGAGCGATCTTTCTGCGGATTGCCCTCTAGCGTGGTGCGCATCTTGACGGCGCGCTCAAATTGATCGCGCGCGTCAGCCTTCTTGTCACCTCGGGCGGAGGCTGCCGGGCACACTAGGAACGCTAGAAGCGTGAGAATTACTGCGGTCGCGGACTGGGTTCGATCAGAACCGATGCGTTTCATTCGTTCGTAAAAACTACCCGGCCTTTCGAGTCCACTTCCTTTCGCACCGGAGGCCTCGGAGGACTCCAGAGCGACGGGTCGCGACCCGAGCCGGGCCGGAAGTATGCGTCGGTGACCTTCTGCACGTACCTGCGGGTCTCCCAATAAGGAGGCATGCCGCCGTTGTTATCCACGGCGTGCTCGCCGGCATTGTAAGCCGCGAGCGATTTTGTCAAGTCGCCGTTATAACGATCCAGCAGCCACTTCAGGTACATCGTCCCGGCTTCCACATTTTGCGCCGGGTCGTAGAGGTTACCGCCGCCATAGCGTTTTGCCGTTTCCGGAATCAACTGCATCAAGCCCATTGCTCCCTTGCGGGAGGTGGCTCGCGGATTCCACCCCGACTCAGTGCTGATCACGGCTTTGACCAGGGCCGGGTCAACCTTGTGGCGCTCTGCAGCAGCGTGAACGATGCGCTCAAGGCGATCCGGAGGCGACGCTGACGATTCCGTTGTATTGAACGGAGAGGGCAGCGAGGCACCCGAATGGACACTCATGGTACTCCCATGACGTGCCTGAGGGGAATCCTCGTTGACGAAGACGACCTTTCCTTGCTCGGTGACCGCGGGTTCTATCTGGGCACGGGACGGCGCCGCCAGGATTAGCAACGTCCCAGCTACCAGGAGTGCAGCCGCGATATGGTTCCTCTTCGTCATGCTACTGGGCCTTTGGGGAAGGCAAGAACGCTTCACTTCCGAACCAACCACCAGCGATGAGAAACATCGCTGGAGCGAACGAAAAAGGTACAGTCACAAATAGAGACAGCAACACGCGGGAAAGCGGGCTTTCCCTGCGTAAGCCTCTGGCGCAACTCCAATTATAGCAATCGCTCGAGGAGGGGGTAAATATGACTAAGGGCCTTTTCTATGCCGGATGTGTCTTTTCCGCCAGCCTCTGCCAAATCGGGTCTTCCGCCCCCGGAACCGCCCACCAAGGCCGCTAGTTCCTGGACGATTTTACCGGCGTGGAGGCGGGGGGTTAAGTCCTTCGTAACTGCTGTGATTAGAGCGACTTTGCCGTCCTCGGTGGAAGCCAAGACAACCACTCCAGACCCGAGCTTTTGGCGGAGGGAATCGACCAGCTGGCGCAGCGCTTCGCGGTCAAAACCAGTGACCTTCGCGGCCAGGACGCGGACATCCTTGACAGTGCGTGTTTCAGCCAAAAGGTCGTCGGCGACAGAGCCTGCAGCCTTGCGTTTCAGCGTTTCAATCTGCTTTTCGAGGTGTCTTGTGGCCTCGAGCTGGCGCTCGATAGCCGCGATTACTTCATCTTCGCCGACGTTGAGCATTCCGGCGGCGTTGCGAAGAGTGGAGAGCGCGCGTTGATATTCGGCGAGGGCGCGGTCGCCGGAAATCGCTTCGATGCGGCGGACGCCCGCGGCGGTGGATTGTTCAGCGAGAATTTTGAACACGCCGATTTCGCCCGTGCGCGTGACGTGCGTGCCGCCGCAGAGTTCCTTGCTGTAGAAGCCGCGCGGGGAAGATGGGTCGGGAATGGTGACGACGCGGACGTTTGCCTCGGGATATTTGTCGCCGAAGAAAGCGAGGGCACCGGAGGCGAGCGCGTCGTCAATATTCATGATGTCTGTTGTCATCTCGAGATCTTTCAGAATTTCTTCGTTCACCTGCTGCTCGATTTCGGTGAGCTCGCTTGGGTCCACGGCGGAGAAGTGCGAGAAATCGAAGCGGAGATGATCGGGCGCGACGAGCGAGCCGGCCTGCTTGACGTGCGTGCCGAGGATATTGCGCAGCGCTGCGTGCATCAGGTGCGTCGCCGTGTGATTGCGCATGTTGCGCACGCGGCGCTGCGCGTCTGCGACGGTGGCGACTCGATCGCCTACGCGCAGATCTTCTTTGGCGACGACGCGGTGCGCGACTAAGCCACTGACGGGATAATAAGCGCCGCGAACTTCGGCGAGTTCGAGCGTTTGGGAATTGTCGTAGAGTGCGCCGACGTCAGCGACTTGGCCGCCGGATTCGGAATAGATGGAAGTGCGATCTAAAACGATTTCTGCTTCCGCGCCCTTTTTGATTTCGTTGACGGCGCCTTGCTTGGTGACGATGGCCTCGATGCGGCAGTCACTTGTCTGAGTCCCGAAGTAGAAGTCGGGTTCGGTCGTGAATGTTTCCGCAATTTTTGTGTAAGCCGGATTCGCAGCCGGCTTATGCGCGCCCTTCCAGGAAGCGCGAGACCTCGCCCTTTGTTCAGAGAGCGCATTTTCATAACCAGCAGCGTCGAAAACAAAACCCATGTCCCGGGACGATTCTTCAATGAAATCACGCGGAACGCCGAACGTATCTGACAACCTGAATGCCTCATCGCCCGGAAATAGGACTGACATTCCAGCCGCCTGGAGAATTGCTGTCATTCTCCTTATTCCGGATGCTTGCTCCTTATGGGGTTGGGCGACGATCTCCTTAACTGCGTCATTTGGAGGGTTAGACTCGAGTTTCTTTACCTGAACGCTGTACGGGCCAATCGTGTAACCAAAGGCCTTCTCCATTTCTTTCCATCCCACAAGTAAAGTCCGCCCGAACTGCTTTTCCTCGTGCAATATCACGTCGCGAACTCGATCGGAAGATTCCACCACTTCCGGATACGCTTGTCCCATTTGTTTAACGACTACTGGCACAAGCGAGTGAAGAAAGGGTCGTTCGATCCCGAGCAGCTTTCCATGCCGAATGGCTCGTCTCAGAATCTTGCGCAGCACATATTCACGGCGGTCCCTTCCTGGCACGACTCCATCTGAAATCAGGAATGTGGCGGCCCGCGTGTGATCCGCGATCACACGTAGAGACGAGTCGCCTTTGAAATCGTCCCCATATCTGACATTCGCGATCTTTGATGCGGCATCAATCAAAGGGTGAAATAAATCCGTGCCGTAATTACTGATTTTGCCTTGCAGCACTGCAGCGGTTCGTTCGAGGCCCATGCCTGTGTCAACAGAGGGTTTTGGGAGCGGGATTAGGCTCAGACAATCGCCGTGTTTGTGATTGGGATCCGGTTTCCACGCTGCCGCGGAAGGTATGGCTGGGAACGCCACATCCAGTGAACCGGGCGGGTATTGGGCTTGGCAAACTCGGTTGAACTGCATGAAGACGAGATTCCAGATCTCCATGTAGCGGCCACAATCGCAGCCGAATTTGCAATCAGCATGGCCCTGATCGGAAGCGGCGGGCCCCATGTCGTAGAAGATTTCGCTGCAAGGGCCGCAGGGGCCAGTGTCGCCCATGGCCCAGAAATTGTCTTTCAGGCCGGGGACTTGAATAACGCGATCCTGAGGCGCCCCGGTACTCAGCCAAAGCTGCTCCGAATTGTCATCAGCGGGCAGAAACTTGCCGGGGGCGACATCGGCCCCGCCAAAAACGGTGAAATACAATTTCTCGAGCGGGATGCCGAACCAGTCGGGAGAAGTGATCAATTCCATCGCATAGGCGATGGCCTGCTCCTTGAAATAATCGCCGAAGGAAAAGTTTCCAAGCATTTCAAAGAAGGTGTGATGGCGGTTGGTGAAGCCGACATTTTCGAGGTCGTTGTGTTTGCCGCCGGCGCGAACGCATTTCTGGCAGGTGGTGGCGCGCTTGTAATCGCGCTGCTCGAGGCCGAGGAAGACGTCTTTGAACTGATTCATCCCGGCGTTGGTGAATAGCAGCGTGGGATCGTTTGTGGGGACAAGCGAACTGCTGCGAACGACGCGGTGGCCGCGTTCCTCGAAGAATCGCAGGAATGTTTTCCGGATTTCGTTGCCCGTCAAGCTGTTCACAAGACCTCGATGGAAGCTATTCATTATGTCAGAGGCCTAGTGCACCCGCAACGGATTGGCGGCGAATTGGCCACAGAGACACAGAGCGGCAGAGAAATCTAGAGGTATGAGATAAGAGCAATTTCAAAGCGGAAAGGCCGGTAAATCCAAACCCGCAGCGGGGAATCGGTGGGCGATTCCCCGCCACGACTAGAGGAGCGCTCTTCTACGAGCTACTAAGGCTTCTTCTCGCCTTCTGGCTTCTGTTTTGCTGCTTTTTCTGCGGCGGCTTTTTTCGCGGCGACCGTCCATGGCGGGACGATGTCGTTTTCACGCGCGTAGGCCACCAATTGACCCAGATGTTCGTGGGCGTCGGCGACAAGGATATAGATGGGATCACCAGCGTTGGCTTGTGGGCCGAGCTTCGGCAGAAGTTTGGCAAAATCGGCGTTCGTCATCGCATTGATGGTTGCCAGCATGAATTCGCCAGTCTTCTTCAGCTGCTCGACGATCTGGGCCTTGTCGGTGGTGGAGATTTCGTAAGTCTTGCCGTTGAAATCCGCGGGAGGCTTAACGCCGCCCAAGGCCAGGATTTGGTAACGCTCGCCGGAAACGTGGAGAAAAACCTCAGCGAACGAGCGGGAATCCGGCGATGGGCGCCAGTTGTATTTGTCCTGCGGAATTACTTCCGCCAGGCTGATCACTTTTTTGTTCACGGTGTCGAGATCCAGGAGGGCTTGTGCCTTCATGTCGTAACTGGGCGCGGTTTTGTCTTCGGGCTGCGCTGTGGGTGCAGCCTGCGCAAAGGTTTGCCTGGCTCCGAAGCTCGTGACCAGGATGAGAGCCGATACTGCAAGGAATAGCTTCTTCATTTTTCGTGCTCCTTTGATTTGTCCGCGCGGTTTCTTGAGTGAAATTTGCCCCTGTGGGCTGGCACAGGGGGATGCTGTGGTGCTTAGACGGAGCTAGAGCGAAAAGCTCTTTTCGAAATTTGGAGCTTGGGATGGCGAGGAGGGGATGCAGCAGAGAGGTGGGGTCCGATAGAGTTTGGGAGCCATTACAAGCATGAATGATCGTAAGAGCACAGGCCCTTCGGCTGCGCTCAGGGCAGGCAGGAGTGCCTGTGCCACCTAATGGCAGAGTGTCTGTGCCACAAAATCAAAGCTCGGGATCGGCGGCATCAGGGAAATCGGGGAGGTCGCCGTGAGTGACGCCTTTGAGTTCCGCACGGATCACATCGGAGGAAAAACCTGAACCGAGCAGGCTGCGGTAGAGCGAGGCGATTTTGCGCTGGTCGAGCTTGCCGCGGAGGTGCGAGAGGCGGCGCTTGAGGCGGGCGCGAACGAGCGAGGCTTCGTCAGTTTCCGCGAAGACCGCAGTGAGAGCCGCTTCGATATGCGTGTCCGGGACGCCGCGGCCGCGGAGTTCGCGAGCGATGCGAAAACGTCCGCGGTGCGACTGAACGCGGCTGCGAGTGAAGTCGAGCGCGTAGCGCGCGTCGTCGAGATAGTGGAGTTCGCGGAGGCGCGCGATGACCGGGTCGATCGTTTCCTTATTTTCGGCGCGGCGTTCGAGGTGCTTGCGCATGTCGTGGATGGAGTAGGCGCGACGCATGAGCGCACGCTGCGCTGAAAGGTAAAGCTGGTGCTCGGTTGAGAGCTTGCGTGGCGCGGAGCGGGAACGCACGCGAGGATTTAACCACAGATGAACACAGATAAACACTGATGTAAGGCGAAGGCTTTGTGCGAAACTCGCAGAACCAAAATGCTCAGTTCTCGAACAACGAGAACACGATGAATGCGGCGACCAGGACCAAAGCTAGGGCCATCATGTTGAATTTATCGGTGGCCGAGGCGCTCGAACTCGGTCATGGCGCGTTCCATTTCCTCGCGAGCCTGATCGGCAGAGGAGCGGACGCCCTGGACGCGCAGGCGGAAGTCGTCCGGGTTGGAGGCGCGCATGAGAGCTTCTTCAAGAGTGATGAGGTTGCGCGAGTAAAGATCGAAGATGGATTGATCGAAGGTCTGCATGCCGTACTGGCTGGTGCCGGCGGCGATCGCGTCGCGAATCATGCGCGTCTTGTCGGGGTTGATGATGCAATCGCGAATGTAGCCGGTCGAGACCATCACCTCGACGGCGGGCACGCGGCCCTGACCGTCGCTCTTGCGAACGAGGCGCTGGCTGACCACTGCCTTCAAAGTGCCCGCAAGCTGCAGACGGATCTGCTTCTGCTCGGGCGGCGGAAAGACGGCGATGATGCGCTGAATTGTTTCCGTGGCGTCGAGGGTGTGCAGAGTTGATAGCACCAGGTGGCCGGTTTCGGCAGCAAGCAGTGCGGTGGAAATCGTTTCCAGGTCGCGCATTTCACCGACGAGGATGACGTCCGGGTCCTGACGAAGGGCGGCGCGCAGCGCGGTTGAGAATGAAGATGTGTCCACTTCGACTTCGCGCTGGTTGATGAAGCCCTTCTTGTCGCGGTGCAGATATTCGATCGGGTCCTCGATGGTGATGATGTGCTCAGCGCGCAGGGAGTTGATGCGGTCAATCATGCCCGCGAGCGTAGTGGATTTACCGGAACCGGTGGTGCCGGTGCAGAGGACCATGCCGCGCTGCTCTTCGCAAATCTGCGTGAGGATGCGCGGAAGTTCGAGCTCTTCAATGGTGCGAATCTTCGTGGGAATGACGCGCAGCACCATACCGACGTTGCCGCGCTGCTGAAACACGTTGACACGGAAGCGGCCCAGGCCGGCCACGCCGTATGCCATATCCAACTCGGCAGTCTCTTTGAATTTCTGTTTTTGCCGGTTGGTCATCATGCTGAAGGCCATGGAAAGCATTTCTTCCGGCGTGATGCGAGGGACGTCCGTCAGGCCGCTCAAGATGCCGTCGACGCGCAAATAGGGGTGGTTGCCGACTTTCAGGTGCAAGTCGGAAGCGCGGCTCTCAACGGCACGGCGCAACAGATCGTCAATATTGATGGCCATCGAAAGTGCTCCCGATTGCGAGGCTTCAGCAAAACTAGCATGCAGGTATGGGGCTAGCAAGAATGCAGGAATGGTGGATTTCTATATCGGCAACCTGCCCTTTAGGACAGGTACGGCCTCACGCCGGTGGCTGGTCGCGGAGGTAGAAGCGGTCATAAAGCACTCCAGCCAGGACTCCACCGAAGAGAGGGCCGACCCAGTAAACTCCGTGGTTGGCCCAATGATGGGAAGCCAGCGCCGGACCGAAAGCTCGCGCGGGGTTCATTGCGCCGCCGGTGAAGGGGCCGGCGAAAAGAATGTCCATGGTGATAGTGAGGCCAATGGCGAAGCCGGCGATCTTGTTGAATGCGCCCTTGGCGTCGGCAGCGGTGGCAAAGACGACCCAGACCAGCAGAAATGTGGTGGCTGCCTCGAGGGCCATTCCATGCATGCGCGTGAAATCGGGCGCCAGGTCGGGAGTGCCCAGACCGGCGGGACGCCAGACGGATTCCGGCAGGATCGCGACGATCAAATAAGCAGCTGCAGCGGCGCCGAGGAGTTGCGCGATCCAGTAAAAGAGAGTCTGCATGGTGCTGATGCGCTTCGTGACCCAGAAGCCGATGGTGACAGCGGGGTTCAAGTGGCCGCCGGAAATGTGGCCAATGGCAGTGACCATGATCCCGATGGCGAGCCCGTGGGCGGCTGCGATGGCCAGCAATCCTACGCCGCTTTGGCCGGAGGCGCGGAGGTACTGATCGGCGCAGATCGAACCGACGCCGATGAAAATCAGTGTGAAGGTGCCGACGAACTCGGCAAAAAGTTTTTGCGTCAGGCTGTACACGAATCGCCTCCGCGAAAAGGTGGGCGCAGCCGCGCCGGACGAAGACTCATCTAAATCGGGCGCGATTCTACTGGATTGCCGGATGGCAGTCAAAGCATGCGGAACGACGGGAGTCGCGCAGGGCCAGAGTTCCGCATGAGAGGCCGCGCGAGCGAACGCTAACAGGTAGCCAGACCCGGCGTCTAATCGAGCAAGTCGGTTGGGATATCCGGTCCGAGATGGAGAAGACATGGGCAGAAATCTGGCTCGCTGGTTGCTTGTGCTGGCGTTTGCTACCTCGTCGTGCTTGGCGCTTGGCCAGGAGACAAAGACGCCAGCGAAAACCTTTCGGCTGGATTCGTTGAGCGGATTGGAGATCATGAATATCAAAGCAGACGTGGTCGACTATCGCGGGCGGCGCGCTGTCCGATTGCACAAATTGGAGTCTCAGGATCTGATGGTGAACCAAACGAAGGACTCGCTCGCCATTCTCGGCGGGACGGACTTCAAAGATGGCACGATCGAAGCCGAAATTGCAGGTCTGCCCGCGGAAGGAGCTGCAGCGGATGCGCGAGGATTTATTGGTATCGCGTTCCGTGTGACGAAACACGGTGAGCGATACGAATGTTTTTATATCCGGCCTACAAATGGCAGGGCCGATGAGCAGGTGCGGCGCAATCACTCAGTACAGTATGTTTCGGCTCCCGATTATCCCTGGCACCGGCTGCGCAAAGAACATCCCGGAGAGTACGAGTCGTACGCAGACTTGGAAGCGGGGGCGTGGACGAAAATAAAGATCGTGGTCGCTGGCACGAAAGCCAAGCTTTATTTGAACGACGCCGAGCAGCCTTGCCTAATCGTGAACGACTTGAAGTTGGGCGACAGCCGGGGGCGAATTGCGCTCTGGACCACAGTAGAAACCGACGGATATTTTTCAAACCTGACGGTGAAGTAAGGTCCGCGGGAATTCTTCAGCGAATCGCAGCGGCCGGCACAGCGGCGTGCGCGAGCCAGCCGTGGCGGTCGGGTTTTGTGCCGCCGGTGATGGCGAAGAACTCATCTTGAATGCGTTTCGTGAGGGGGCCGCGCGTTCCGTTGCCAACCGTGATGCGATCCACCGAGCGGATCGGGGTGACCTCAACGGCGGTGCCGCAGAAGAACAGCTCGTTGGCGATATAGAGCATCTCGCGCGGGATAATCTGCTCAACGACGGGAATATTGAGTTCACGGCAGAAGGTCATCACGGTGTGGCGTGTAATTCCAGGCAGCGCGCAATTGGCCAGCGGCGGAGTGATTAAAGCGCCGTCGAGCGCCAGGAAGATGTTCTCGCCGGAGCCTTCGCTGACGTAGCCATTCACGTCTAACGCGATCCCCTCGACATAACCATTCACCTTTGCTTCCAATCGAATAAGCTGCGAGTTCATGTAGTTCGCCGCCGCTTTGGCCATTTGGGGGAGGGTATTGGGAGCAGGCCTATTCCATGAACTCACGCAAACATCCACTCCGGAGTTCTGCGCCTCTTCGCCGAGATACTTTTCCCATTCCCAGCAGGCAATGTACACCTCGATGGGGCAACCTTCCGGGTTCACGCCGGCGGAGCCGTAGCCGCGCATGACCACCGGGCGGAGATAGCAGGCGCCCATTTTGTTGACGCGAATCAGTTCAAGGCTGGCCTGGTAAATTTCGTCTGGGGTGAATGGGATTTCCATCCTGTAAATGCGCGCGGAGTTGAAGAGACGCTGAATGTGGTCACGCAAGCGAAAAATAGCGGGGCCCTGCGGGGTGTTGTAACAACGGATGCCCTCGAAGACCGCGGAGCCATAGCTGACAACGTGGGACAGTACGTGGATTTTTGCGTCGTCCCACTTGAGGAATTTTCCGTTGTGCCAAATTTTCTCGGTTTTTGGAAAGGCCATCAGTTCGCTCCGGGCAATCAGGAAGTCTGTTGAACCTCAAGGCAAAACGGATTATAGCACAGCGATTTTCGCGCCAACGGAATGTGAAAACTTCTGGCGCGCCGGGGGCTGGACCAAATTGGCCGCTCGAAGTTGGGAGCGGTGAGCCCTACTCATCGCGCAGTGCGACAAGCGGGTCCACCTGCGTAGCACGGCGCGCAGGAACAAAGCATGCGAGCAGCGCGACAAAACTAAGAATTGCGGCGATGGAGGCAAAAGTCAGTGGATCAGTCGGCCTGATGGCGAAGAGCATGGTGCGCAGATAGCGCGTCAGGATCAAAGCGCCAAGGATTCCAGATCCAAGTCCGAAACCGACGAGCAGCATTCCTTCTCCAATTGCCATGCGAAGAATGTCGCCGGGCTGCGCGCCCAGCGCCATACGAATGCCAATTTCTCGCGTGCGCTGGCTGAATGTGTAGGTCATCACGCCGTAGATTCCGATCGCCGCCAAGAGCAGCGCGACGAGTCCGAAGAAGCCCAGAATGTCCAGGGCGAAGCGGCGCTCGGACATGGATCTGGCCACAACTTCTTCCATCGAGCGCGCGGCATAAGTTGGGGTGCGCGGGTCGATCGCCAGGACTTCACGTCGAATGGATTCGCCGTAAGCTCCGGCGTCGCCGGCGGTGCGGAGATATACAACAGGATTGTAGGGCGGGCTTTGAAAAATCGGGAGATAGATGTGCGGAGCGCCGGGGGTCTCCAGCGAATCGGATTTCACGTCACCGACAACGCCCACGATCGTCAACCAAGCGTTCGTGGACTGGATTACGCCGGCTTTCAGGCGCTTACCAATGGGACTTTCGCCCGGCCAGAAGCGGCGCGCCATGGTTTGATCTACCAGCGCAACACGCATGGCCTGGTCGTCATCCGAATCGGTGAAACTTCTTCCCGAAAGAAGTGGGATCTGAAGCGTGCGGAAATGCCCGGTGCTGACGGCTGCAAATTCTGCCACCGGTGCCCGTTCAGACTCGGCCGGGCGGCCCTCAATCGTGAATGGAAAGGAGTTCCGCGCATGCGTCATCGGCAAGCTGCCACCGCCGCCAATCGAGGCATCTTCCACTCCCGGGAGCGAAGAAACACGCCGTAGAATTTCGTGAAGAAAAGCAGCGCGCTTGGGCACCGTGCGGTACGGGTCGGTATTCGGGTCATTCGGGACCCCCATCCAAATTTGCGCGGTCACCACCTGGTGAGGATTGAAGCCGGGGCGCACTTGAAGTAGTTGCCAGAAGCTGCGGAGGAAAAGGCCGGCCCCGACCAGCAGGACCAGCGAAAGGGCGACCTCGGAAGCGACCAGCAGGCGCGAGAGGAGCATCTGCTTCCTGCTCGAGCCGGATCCAAGGCTGCCCTCGCGCAGACTTGCAATTTGGGTTGGACTGGCAGCGTGTAGGGCCGGGACGAGCCCGAACACTACGCCTGTGAGAATCGAAAGCAGAAATGCAAATCCCAGAACTCCGCCGCTGATGGTCACTTCGCTTACGCGCGGAAGATCCGCAGGCGCAAAGCTCAAAAGCACGCTTTTCAGAAACACCACCGTTATCAGCGCAACGCAGCCGGAAACGAAGGATAGCAACACGCTCTCGGTAAGCAACTGCGCGATCAGACGGCCGCGCCCGGCGCCGAGAGCCAGCCGGATGGCAATTTCGCGGTGGCGGCTTGCGCCGCGGGCCAGCAGTAGATTAGCCAGGTTAACGCAGGCGATCAGCAAAACAAATCCGACAGCGCCAAGCAGAACGTACAGCTCGGCGCGAATATTGCCGACAAGATCCGACTGGAGAGAAACGAGACGCGGAGCCCATCCCGCTGCCCTCGGATAATCGGTCGGGTATTCGCGGCTCAATCCGGCATCGAATGTTTCCAATTTTGCTTGCGCTTCCCCGATGGTCAAACCCGGCTTCAGGCGTGCGATGGTGCCCGGAAGCATGCGCAAGGACCGGAGCGGCGGGACGGGAAAAGGAAGTGCATTGTAGCCGGCAGCGATAAATGCGTCCTCGTCTGTTTCCAAGGTTCTCCCGGGATGGTGAAAGCCCGGTGGCATTACCCCAATCACTTTGTACAGGTCACCATCCAGCCGAAGGCTCTTGCCGAGAATATTCGGGTCTGCACCAAACTCGCGCCGCCAGAAGCCGTCACTGAGAACGACGGATTCGATGAAGCCGGGTACATCTTCTTTTTGTGTGAACACGCGGCCAATTTGAGGCTGCACTCCCAGCATTGTGAAATAGTTCGGACTGGTCGCCAGAACTTCAATGCGAAGCGGGCGGTCGATTCCCGTGAGGGCGACGGGAATGGGCCAGATAACGGCGATATCTTGAAAAACCCCCGCGCGATCGCGATCGTCCCAAAACTGCGGGACCGACATGCCCACGTCCTTGGTGTTCGATGTGCGCAAGTCGTCGAACACCCGCACGAGTTGGCCGGGTTGCGGGAAGGGGAGAGGACGCAGCAAGACGCCGTCCACAATGCTGAAGGCGGCAATATTTGCGCCAATGCCGAGAGCCAGGGTCAGAATCGCAACGAGGGTGAAGCCGGGAGCCTTCAGGAGCATGCGGCAGGCATAGCGGACGTCTTGAAGGAATGAATTCATGCGCTCCTCACTTCGTCGCGGCGTACGAGCCGGCGAGGTCTTGCCTTATCAAATTGTATGACGAGCAATTGTGCATTGGTGTTAGCAGGCATCCGGCGCATAAATTCTGTAACATTTCGGGCGGTACTGTGCCCGTAGCTGCAAATAACGTCCCGCCTCCACACTTCGAGGGAGCCACGGACCAAGTCTTATTCGCTCGCATCCGTCATTCCTCACGAAGGGCAACCAACGGGTCGACCTGCGTGGCGCGTCGCGCGGGAATGTAACAGGCGAGCATGCCGACAGCAGCCAGTAGTGCGGGAATGGCCACGAAAGTGACCGGATCATCAGCCGCCACTCCGAAGAGCATGGTCGAGAGAAAGCGCGTGAGGATGAGCGCCCCGACAAGTCCGGAACCCAGGCCGACGGCCACGAGCGCCATCCCTTCGGTGAGCGCCATGCGGAGAATATCGCCGGGCTGCGCGCCAAGCGCCATGCGAATGCCGAGTTCATGGGTGCGCCGGCTGAAGGTGCAGGCCATGACGCCATAGATTCCGATGGCGGCGAGAAGAAGCGCCACGCCCGCGAAGAAACCCAGGATTTGAAGAGCGAAACGGCGCTCTGCCATCGATCGAGCCACCACATCGTCCATCGTGCGCACGGTGTATGCAGTGACGTTCGGGTCCGCCGCCTCGACTTCGCGGCGAATCGCTTCGCCGAGTGTGCCGGGATCACCACCCGTTCGCAGGTAAGCAACCGTGTTGTATGACGGACTTTGAAAAAGTGAGAGATAAATGTGCGCCGGTTCAGGCGCCTCGAGGGAATCAGACTTCACATCCCCGACGACGCCAACAATTGTCAGCCAGGCATTGCTGGACTGGAGAATACCGGCTTTGAGCCGCTTTCCCACGGGGCTCTCGCCGGGCCAATAACGACGCGCGAGAGACTGATCCACGATCGCGACGGGCATAGCCTTGTCGTCATCGGCGTCTGTGAAATCTCTTCCCGACAAAATTGGTATCTGCAGAGCGCGGAAATGTGCGGGACTGACGGGCGCAAATTCTGCCACCGGAGCGCGCTGGGAATCCGCAGGGCGTCCTTCGATGGTGAAGGCGAAAGCGTTCCTTGAATGCAGCAGTGGCATGCTGCCTCCTCCGCCGATGGAGGCCTCCTCGACGCCCGGGAGGGAGGAGAGGCGTTGCAGAACCTCGCGGAAAAAAGCAGCCCGCTTGGGGACGAGCAAGTACGGGTTGTTCTTGGGATCGTTCGGGATCGCAACCGAGATCTGGGCGGTGACGACTTGATGAGGATTGAAACCCGGTCGGACCTGGAGGATTTGCCAAAAGCTGCGGAGAAACAACCCAGCACCGACCAACAGGACGAGGGAGAGCGCAACCTCTGAGGCGACCAGCACGCGCGATGCGCGCATCTGGCGTTTGCTTGACCCGGAGCCGTGGCTGCCTTCTCTGACGCCCGAAATCTGATCGGGATTCGCGGCCTGCAGGGCGGGCGCAAGCCCGAAGAGAACACCCGTTAAAATTGAAACCAGGAACGCGAAGAAGAGGACGCCTGAGCTGATCGTGATCTCATTCATTCTTGGAAGATCGGGCGGCGCAAATTTCAGCAGCGCGCCTTTCAGCCAGACGACAGTGATCAGAGCAATACAGCCGGAAACAAAAGCGAGAAGCACGCTTTCGGTAAGCAACTGAGCGATGAGGCGGCCGCGTCCGGCGCCCAGCGCGACTCGAATGGCGATTTCGCGGTGGCGGCCGGCGGCGCGGGCCAGGAGGAGATTCGCGAGATTAACGCAAGCTATGAGAAGGACGAATCCTACCGCTGCAAAGAGCACAAACATCTCGCCGCGGACGTTACCGGTAAGATCCGCCTGCAGGGAAACCAGGCGCGGAGCCCATCCGGCAACGGGGGGATAGTCAGTGGGGTAATCCCGGACCAGTCCAGAGTCGAAAGTTTCCAGGCGTGCTTGCGCTTCTGCGACGGTCAGGCCGGGCTTCAGACGTGCGATGGCGCCTGGCAGCAAACGAACAGAGCGGAGGGCCGGCGTCGGGAGTGGCGGCGCGTTGTAGCCGCAGGCGATGAAGGCGTCTTCATCAGTCTCCAGAGTTTTTCCAGGGTGACGAAATCCAGGAGGCATGACGCCGATGACGCGGTAGAGATCGCCATCCAAACGAAGGCTCTTTCCAAGGATGTTGGGATCTGCACCAAACTCGCGCCGCCAGAAGCCGTCGCTCAGGACGACTACATCGCTGAAGCCGGGGACTTCGTCTTTGCGCGTGAAAACGCGGCCAAGCTGCGGCGGCACACCCAACAGGGTGAAATAGCTCCCGCTGGTGGCCAACACCTCGATACGCTGAGGCCGGTCAACCCCAGTGAGAGCTTCGGGAATGGGCCAAATGACTGCGATCTCTTGAAAAACGCCGGCGCGATCGCGGTAGTCCCAAAACTGCGGGACCGACATGCCCACATCCTTAGTGTTCGAGGCCCGCAGATCGTCGAACACCCGCACGAGTTGGCCGGATTGCGGGAAGGGCAGCGGGCGCAGCAAGACGCCGTCCACGATGCTGAAAGCGGCAATATTTGCGCCAATGCCGAGAGCCAGGGTCAGAATCGCAACGAGGGTGAAGCCGGGAGTCTTCAGGAGCATGCGGCAGGCATAGCGAACGTCTTGAAGGAATAGATTCACTTGTTCGTCAATTCATCGCCAGGCATCAGCCAGGCGAGGCTTCGCCAAGTCATGTGGTTGGATGCACGAGCAACCGAATATCCGTTATGGCAATTCGGTAGAGGGTTTATTTTGAGATGCTTGGCCGTGTGGGTCGGGTGCGAGGGGAGTGGGGATGTCCGCTAGTGGGAAGCAGTGTCTCTTATTCGGTCAAGGAGCAAGGTTTCCGGTGCCATTTTCCGGCCTAGCGGCCGCGGGCTTGGTCGCCTCGCAGGACCATGCAGGTGCAGGAGGACCGCGCGATGAGGGCGCCCTCGGAGTTTGTGACGTCGCATTCAACCATGCCGACTGCACGCCCGCGCTTTACGATTCTTCCAACGGCGCGAATCTTGTCTTTCCAAACGGGGCGCAGAAAATTGATTTTCAATTCAAGGGTGGTAAACGACTCAGCGTCTTCGAGCGTGGAGGCAAAGGCGATGCCCATGGCCGCGTCAGCTATGTCGCAAAGGACGCCGCCGTGGAGTGTGCCCATGGGATTCGCGTGAGTGTCTGAGGCTTCCAGTTCAACCACCGCCTCGCCATGCCGCACAGAAATCACTTGAAATCCGATTAGCCGTGCGATCGGAGGAGGGGGAGCGTCGCCGCGTGCCAGTTTTTCAAGGTCTTCCAGATGTTTGCTCATCGGGCCTCGCTCCCCTTGGATTCGCGCGGGATCAATCTGATTCATGCCGAACGAAGGATTTCCGCGGTGATCAGCCGTTCAATCCGAGTGATCGTCTACCGTGTCATCCCGCCGGGTGGCAGCGAGGCCGGAGATGCGGCCCCAGGCGCTGGTGCGCCAGTTGTCTACAATTTCCTTCGCCAGAATCCAGGGAGGCAAATCCAAGTACAGATGCACGGCCAGTGCCTGCAGATAGGGTTCGTACATCTCGCGGAGATCCGCAAGCTTTTTGTTGGCGGCATCGGTATCCGCGATCTTGAACCCGATTTCTTTCAAGGACGCGCGCAGGCGTTCCAATTCCACGGCGGGCAGACGGTCAAGTGCATTCCGGACCGGCTTTCTGTAGAACACCTGAG
This sequence comes from Candidatus Acidiferrales bacterium, assembly GCA_050746945.1. Taxonomy (GTDB): domain Bacteria; phylum Acidobacteriota; class Terriglobia; order Acidiferrales; family UBA7541; genus Palsa-295. Next base: position 347,152 of record JBOGMZ010000014.1, read on the forward strand.
CAAGATCCACGACAGTGTGACGGCACATCGCAAATGTCAGTCGGGCCTGCCGGGCGCAAGCATTCTCCACGTTGGCGATCATCAACGCGCTGACGTCCAAAATTGCCGCAAGAGCCGCGAGCCAGGATTCGTTGCTGTGTTGCGAGCGGAAATAGCTGACGACCGGATAGGACACATGGCTCTCCAGAATTTCCGCGGACCACCTCTCCCAATCGCGCAGAAGTTGCTGAAGGGCGTCGAGGCCATGAGGTCCCATGTGGCGGCGAAGAATCTCCGCAGCGGTCGGCGGCGAGCCGGCGCGTGCGTCGAGTAGCACGATATTGACCTCGCGGCGCGAGAAGGCCTGGTAAATCACCGGAAGGTAGCTGATGACTAACGCCAGGAATCCGAAGCCGATGCCGCTCTCGAACACTGCGAGCACACGCTCGGCGCTCGTGTGAGGCGTAACGTCCCCCAACCCCAGGGTGAAGAAGGTCGTCCCACTCATATAAACGGCAGTGGAAAACGACGAAAGCGTGGGGTCGTGATTTACCGCCGCACTGTAGTAGAGGAAGCCAAACCCAAAAATCAGACACGTCGCCCACAACACGAAGAGAAGAAGCAACGAAAGCGGACCGAAGAAACTGAGAAACGTCTCACGATTTTTCTTGGCTCGAATCTTTCGGCCCACCGCGCGATAGGGAGTCCAGGTCGAGATGTAGAAAATGCGCGTGAGCCGAAACCATCGCGCGACTCTCCGGGGCAGAATGATGGTCTCAAACGCGTCCCAGAGCACCGTGACGATGACAACTGAGCCGACAATAGCCGGAAAAATCAAGCCGCTTGCTCCAATACAGCGGTCATGGTGATTTCAGCCTTCAGGAGACGTGAAACGGGGCAATTTGCCTTCGCACTGGCCGCAGCGGCATCGAATGCGTCGCGAGAAATGCCGGGGATGCGTGCGGCGACATCGAGATGGATTTTCGAAATCGTCCAGCTGGCTTCGAGCTTCTCGAGCGTGAGTGTGGCGAGTGTGCGCAAATTTTGAGGCGTGAAATTCATGGTGCCGAGCTGAGCAGAAAGCGCCATGGTGAAACATCCAGCGTGTGCGGCGGCGATCAATTCTTCCGGGTTTGTACCTTTGCCGTTTTCGAAGCGTGTGACGAAGGAGTAGGGCGTTTCATTGAGCACTCCACTTTGGGTTGAAATGGCTCCCTTGCCATCCTTCAGAGCCCCATTCCAAAATGCTGTCGCTGTTCGTTGCATGTGTCCTCCTATGAACCCCAGAGGGTCGCAAAGATGATAAGGCACCAGCTACGACCGTGAAAGAACGTTCGACGTGATCAGGGAATCAGGACAATCTTGCCATGCGCTCCCGGCTCCATCACAGCCAGGTGCGCGCGCGGCGCTTCAGAGAGCGGGATTTCCTGGCCCACGACAGGGCGAAGACTCTCGTTCTCAAGTCCCGCGACAATTGCCGCCTGGATGCTGGCCATATCCTGCGGCGGAATATTCCACAAAGTCATGCCCAGGATGGCGGCGTCGCGCGTCATTGCATCTCGGGGATTTATTTCAATGGTCCCCCTGCTGCCGATAACGACGACGCGACCGTGCGGGGCCAGTATCGTGAGATCTTTCCCAAGATTCACGTTGGCCAGCATCTCGAGGATCACGTTGAAGCCGCTCCCGGCTGTGGTTGCAAGGGCCTTTTCGAAGTAGCCGGGAGCGCTGTGGTCGAGGATCTCGTGCGCGCCCTCTGCGGCGACAAGTTTTCTGCCGCGGTCGGTGCCCGCCGTGCCAACCACATGCATACCTGCAGCGCGCGCGAATTGCACAGCAGCAATTCCCACGCCTCCGCTCGCGCCATTCACCAACAGAGTTTCGCCGGCCCGGGCCTGTGCGCGGTGGAAGAGGGCGCGGTAGGCGGTGGTGTAAGGAACCCAAATTGCGGCGCCTTGGGCGAAGGTAATATGCGGCGGAAGCGGAAACAGCTGCCCCTCTTCACAAAGCGCTTGCTCGGCATACGTGCCGGTGAGGCTGTTTGCAAGATAGACTCTGTCGCCAGGGACGAATCGCTTGGCATCCTTCCCGACGGCTTCAACGGTGCCCGCTCCGTCGGTCCCGGGTGTGTAAGGCAGATTCGCTTTTCGCGGGTAAGTGCCCGCGCGCAAGTAGGTGTCCACGGGGTTGACGCCTGCGGCGTGGATGCGCACGACCACCTGGCTCGGTCCGGGCGTCAAGTTGGGAACTTCCTCGATCCTCAGGACAGCAGGTCCCCCCAATTCATGCACGCGAATCGCTTTCATCGACTCCTCCTCTGCCATTCGATGTCGGGAGCGGTGATTTGGATTTGACCGAATGAATTAAAGCGTCGCATCTTTGCTTACTCCCCTTTGGGTGCCTGCTCCGGCATCTCACGCCCTTTGAGGATCTGGTATTGCTGGTGAATGCGGCTCAGGCGCGTGCCGGCGACATTTTCGTAGAGTCCAAATGCCAGGAACGGAATCATCGCCACGAGAACCCATAGCTTGGCGCGGCCAGATATTTTTGCTTCCGGCTCCCAGCGGAAAAGGCGGCGCGATATTTCGAAAGCCACCCAAAGGCCGATGGTGAGCGCCACCACATCGGTGATCACCTCGCCTGTCCCGGCGAGGCCGGAGGCGGCTGATTCCAGGCCAGTCGCCAGGTACGTGGCGGGTATGAACAGGGAAACGCGACGGATCCACGCGGGGAAGACAGCGAGAGGGATGGTGGCGCCTGAGAGGAACAGAAAACCGGACCAGATGAGGTTATTGATCATCTGAGTTTCTTGCATAGTGTTGGTCACGCTGGCAACAATCAGGCCGAACGCGGAAAAGGTCGCTGAGCCAAACGTAACAAGAATAAAAATTGCCCAGACGTTGCCCCACGACTGCATGTGGAATGCCCAGCGGCAGATGACCATCTCGATCACTACAGTTGGAAGCGTCATGATGTAGTTGGAGAGGATGCTGGAAGCAAGCATGGGGCCGGCGCCAACGGGTGCGAGGCGGAAACGGCGCAGGATTCCTTGCTCGCGGAAGGTGACGAGCTGGACGCTCAATCCCCAGAAACTGCCCATGACGGTGACGGTCAGTACGGCGCCCAGGATGTATCCGACCCAAGCAGTTGCGCTCCTACTGAAAATCGTTACCGCTCCGATCAGAAAGATCAATGGCATGACCAGGCTGAAAAAAAAGAAGGCGCGGTTACGCATCGCCAAACGCATGCGCGCCTTTGTCAAAGCCCAAGTGTTGCTCAAGGCGTTTGCGGTCATTTCAATCTCTCAGCCGCCGGCCGGTAAGCTCGATAAACACGTCTTCCAGTGACGGCGAAAACATTTCCAGACTCTGCAGCTCGTTTTGTTCGGCCTCGAGCTGCTTCACCAGCGCAACGATGGTTTGCGGAGGCCGGCGCGAGTGCAGCACGTAGGTGCCTTCGAACTCGCGGCAATCCCCAACACCCTCCAACTGCGCCAGCGAATCCACTGGAACAGGTTTTGCCAGCCGCACTTCGATGCGCGTCATGCCGGCGGACTTGTGTTTCAGTTCGCGCGGCGTTCCTGTCGCGATCACCCGGCCGTAGTCGACAATGGCCACCCGGTCGCAAAGCCGCTCCGCCTCTTCGATGTAGTGCGTGGTGAGCAGAACCGTTTTCTTCTCGCTCTTGAGCTCCTCGATGATGGCGTAAATCTCGCGCCGCACCTGCGGGTCGAGACCCGCCGTCGGCTCATCCAGGAAAACAACCTGCGGATCGTTCACCAGCGCCATGGCCAGCGCGAGGCGCTGTTTTTGGCCGCCCGAAAGCTGGCTGTAATAGGCATCGCGCTTTTCCTCGAGCTGAAAGCGGCGGAGCAACTCATCCGTGTTCGCGCGGCGCTTATAGAATTGCGCGAACAGTTCGATCGCTTCTTTCACGCGCAATTTGTCGGGCAGGGAAGTGGATTGCAGGACCGCGCCGATTTTTTCCTTGAATTCCGCGCCGCTTTTTTCGGGATCGAGGCCGCTGACGCGCGCGAGACCGCGGTCTGGCGTTCGCATTCCTTCGAGAATCTCCACCGTGGAGGTTTTGCCCGCGCCGTTCGGGCCCAGTAATCCGAACACTTCTCCTTCCTCGACGACAAAACTCACTCCGCGCAGCGCGGCCACGGCGCCATAGTTTTTGTACAGTCCTTCAACCTGGATAATGGGATCGCCCACTAATTATTTCCTCTGAGTTTCGAAAGGTCTCTCTATATCACACTGGCGGTTTGAGTGCGAATCACCGCGAACGCGCTCGCTTGCGCTTTTTTGCGCGAGTCTTTTTCCTGATGGGTGACCAGCCGAAGGCCTTCATGTCGATCGCGCCGCCATCGAACGTGACACCCTCGCTTTCCAGCAAGCGCCGCTGCAGGCTGGCGTGCGGTTCGGGCATTCGTACCCGACCACCGGCGCCGATAACGCGTTGCCACGGGATCCCTCTTCCTCTTGGCGTCGCAGCCATGGCGTAGCCGACCGCGCGGGCACCTCCCGGCAGGCCGAGCGCTCTGGCGAGCTCGCCGTAGGTGGTTACGCGACCCCGCGGGATCTTCTTGATGAGCCGGTAGACTGGGTCCCAGGACATCACTGACCTCCGAATCGTGCTCAGTTGAGTGATGTTTCTACCATGTTTCCCGGTCCCCGGGTGTGACGCTGGGACACGTCTACGCTAAGAAGAAATAAGCTGCTATCGGAACTGATCTTGCATCTAACGGAATGGAGGAGAACGAAAGAATGATCCCCCCCACTTTTCGACAACACGAGCCGGAACCCCCCTGTTTCCAGCGTTGACAGGCCCGCGAACGAATCCTCGACAGTAATAACCAGTTCGAAGCAACTCTGGAAACACCACCGGATCGTACCATTGACGGGGTAGTGGACGGACCATACACTACGCGACAGTTTAGCGTATTGTGTTCCGCCCAACCCGAAAAGGAGGCAGTTGTGGCTTTCGTTCGGCGAAAAGGCAACACCTACTTTCTGGTGCACAACGTGCGCCGGCAGGGGAAGGTGCAACAACTACATCTAGCGCGGTTGGGCGAGCGGCCGCGCATCACCGACGACGTGGTTCGCAAGGTATCGCGAAACCACCCGTTCCTCGATCTCGACTGGTCGCGCCTGCGTGAGCAGGTGAACAGCCGGATCGAACTGTTCGACATTCGCTCACCGTACGTGCAAAGTTTAATGCACTCACTTAGAAACCTTAACCTGGACCTGGCCGATCTGTCGCCGCCAATGCTGCAGCTGACGGATCGCGCCAATTCGAGCCGGGAACTGGTCACGCAATTGCGGCTGCTACGTTCGACCCTCGACATTAAGTTGGATCAATTCGAGCGGTCCGGACCCCGCAGTCCTGAAAGCGGAAGAATGTTCCGGTAGGGGAGCATGACCGTGGGCGCGCAAGCACTACAACTCGACCCGACCCAACGCAGCGTGGAGTCTCGGGACTTCGAGGCAGGGCTGCGGCGGAAGATCGTGGGGCAGGACGAAGCGGTGCAGGCGGTGGTGGATCTGTACCAGGTGTTTCGCGCCGGCCTGAATTCGCCGGGGCGGCCGGTGGGGAATTTGCTGTTCCTCGGGCCGACCGGCGCCGGGAAAACGCGCGTGGTCGAGGCCACGGCGGAAGTGCTGTTCGGCGACCCGCGAGCAGTGATCAAGGTGGACTGCGCGGAGTTTCAACACTCGCACGAAATTGCCAAGCTGATCGGCTCGCCGCCGGGATATCTGGGGCATCGCGAGACGCACCCGCTGATCACCCAGGAAGAGTTGGCGAAGTTTCACACGGAAAAACTGAAGATTTCTTTTTTGCTCTTCGACGAAATCGAGAAAGCCTCGGATGCGCTGTGGCAATTGCTGCTGGGCATTCTCGACAAAGCGACGCTGACGCTGGGCGACAACCGGCGAGTGGACCTGTCGCAGACGATGATTTTCATGACCTCGAATCTGGGCGGCAGCGATATCACGGAGTTGATGACCGGCGGGATGGGATTCGCTCCCATCGTGCCGGCCGATTCCATGCCGCGGCTGGATGAGAAAGTGGAGAAGACGGCCTCGGAAGCGGCCAAGAGGAAATTCGCGCCGGAGTTCATGAACCGCATCGACAAAGTGGTGGTGTTCCATCCGCTGCGGAGTGAGCAACTGGAACAGATATTGGAGATCGAGCTGGGGATGGTGCAGCAGCGCGTGCTCGAGACAGCGAAGGGACGGTTTCTGTTTCGCGTGACGCAAGCGGCGCGTGAATTTCTGCTGCGAGAAGGGACGGACATGAAGTACGGCGCGCGGCACCTGAAACGGGCGATCGAGCGGCACGTGGTGTACCCGCTGGCGAGCTTGCTGGCAACGGAGCAGGTGAGTC
>JBOGMZ010000015.1:0-77436 GCA_050746945.1 Candidatus Acidiferrales bacterium
ACGCGGCGTTGCTGCATCAGACTTTCGTCCATTGTGCAAGATTCCCCACTGCTGCCTCCCGTAGGAGTCTGGACCGTGTCTCAGTTCCAGTGTGGCCGGCCAACCTCTCAGTCCGGCTACCGATCAAAGCCTTGGTGGGCCGTTACCCCGCCAACAAGCTAATCGGCCGCGGATCCCTCTTCTGGCGACTTGCGCCTTTGAACGCAACAGCATGTGCCATCGCGATGTTATGCGGTATTAGCCCAATTTTCACTGGGTTATTCCCCACCTGAAGGAAGGTTATCCACGTGTTACGCACCCGTTCGCCACGCGCCCACACCCTGTATTGCTACAGAATGCTGCGCGTTCGACTTGCATGTGTTAAGCACGCCGCCAGCGTTCGCTCTGAGCCAGGATCAAACTCTCGTTTGAAACCTGAAGTTTCGACCGTGAAAACCGAAGTCCTCACGATCGGAACGAACTGTTAAATCGCTCGGTTTATCTCAAATCCATGTGTCCGCCTAAACGGGCACACGGCAAAACCAAACGGGTTCTGGCATGTATCATCCAAGTTGTCAAAGAGCTGGTACTTCCTGGTCAACAGGAAGGGATACTGACAAACAGAAATAGTAGCGAAACTCCCTTCTCAAGTCAACGAATTTTCCTCGCGGGAATCGAGGCCCTGTGGATATTTAGCGCGTGGTTGAGGGCCTTATGACATCCCTATTTCAGGCGTGATTTCTGTCGATTAGGCGGGCTCAACGTGTTCCGTGGAACGCCAGGCGATGGTCAGGAGGGTGGTGTGCTTCCTGAAAGCTGTGCGCCAGCTATTCCTTTTGAATCAGCGGCAATAGAAATTCCTGAAGCCGGCTGCTCTCGGTCCTGCTTAGCAGGTTGAATTCGATTCCCATTTGCTTTTCATTGATCGTACGCATTACCAGGCCCGAGCCTTCGATCGGTTTGTTCCCGGGCCATAAATCCAGGCTCACTTCCACCATTGCCCCCCGCGGCAGACAGGTGGCTGCTTCGACCAGCAGGCCGTTCAGACTGATATCAACGGTTTCGCCGTGCATTCTGATTTTGTCTGAAGTCAGCTGCACTTTTGCGCGGTGAGGCACGCGCCGAAACCGGCGCTTTTCGTGTTCGATGGCGCCTCGTGTGGCGCGAATCAAATGCAGCAGTCGTCCCTTATCAATCGGCTTGTACAGAAAAAAGCTGGCGCCTGCCTGGAATCCTTCTGAAACAGCCGACAGATTTTGGTCGTCGCTGAGCATGATGATCGGCGTCAAGCGATTGAAGCCCGACCCACGCGTTTGCCGTGCCACCTCGATCCCGTCCGGAGCGGGCATGCGCATATCGAGCAGCACCAAATCGAATTTTTCGTCTCGCAAGTATTCGGCGGCCTCCGAGCTTTTTGTCAATGTGAGGACAGTCATCCCCGTGGAATTCATCACGTCCTGAATCATCTGGCACACGGTCGGCTCGTCATCCACTACTAGGGCGCGTCTATTCATTCTGTCCGCCCGATGGGGAGATTTGGAATCGCGCTCCCCCCCCACCCTTAAGGATTTCATAATAATGAAACTCCACGCCCACCCATTGCCTTTCCCGCGCACAATCATCGTGTTCAACACGAACCACGCGGCCTTTGCAACACCATTCACGTGATGGCTGTCCACTCACGTGCTGGGGCATGCGAATGGATATTTCGACACGCGTGCCGACCCGGAGCGATAGATCGGTGGCGACACACAGGCCAGTAGCTGAAATATTTGTTGATACCGCCATCCGGGCGAGTGTTTCCGGCAGTTCCAGCGTTCGGATGGATAGTGGGATCTCTAGGTCAAAACGTTCCGTTTGGCGGCGATCACTGCGGCTCAACACAAATTCTCCCTTCGATGGCTTACCTGCCAAAATTTCACGTGCGGGATGCCAAAAACTCAAATGTGACGTCCAACTCCCCTAGCGCTCTGATGGTGCTCCCTTTGTGCACCCGCAGAAACTTCGACAGTGCTTTCGCAAATTCCCGGTCGTAAATGAAAACATTTCTCGAGTAGCTGCATTCATTGAGGATTGTTTCAAGACGGATTCCAGGTAATCCAGCATCTTCTGTAGCCAGGTAATGGGCCGTCTGCAAAACGTCGAGACAATCTCGAGGAGGCAAGTGCGAATTTAAGTGCACTTCACACGGAGAAGGTGGCCACCTGCCCATCATGCTCGGATGTTCGCGAAGTTTCATTGGTCCCTTCCATATTCAATCGGCATCCGCACTTTGGTCTTTAGGCCAGTGCGCAGGACAGCTGTACTTCCACACGGAGCCCCATACTCTTGGACATGTCCGAGTACTAAACGAGACTGCACCGGAATGGGGCAAGAGTTTTTGCCTGTACCTTTCCCGCACTTATGTCCAAGTCGCAATTTTCTCTTCTCGTGATAGTTTGGTTCGTGGCCAACCGCGAAATTGTTCAGCCGCGCCCCTACAAAACCGTATGGAACTGCGATAAGCTCGCGCTCGTACCAGGCACAGCCATTTCGATTGCAAGAGGGGAGAGGCAGCCATGAATCGCGTTTGGAAAATCGGCACCAGCGAGTTCTTGCTGCGCGTGTGTCTCACGGCAACGTTGTTTTTTGCCTGCGCTTTTGCAGCGCAGGCGCAATACACAGACCCGCAGGCGATTGACGATTTGGGCGGGCCGCAAGCGTTTGCCGCACGCCGCGCTGAGCTCGCAAAGCAATTGAAGACGGGCTACGCCATTCTTTTTGCGCGCAATGATATTCCCGAAGCAGGGCATTATCGCGAAGACAACGATTTCTACTATTTCACCGGATTGCAGGATCCCGGCGCGGTGATGCTGATGGATGTCGAGAAGGGCTCGATCACCATTTATGAGCCGCAGCAGGCGGGCCGCACTGCGCAGGTCTATGGTCCGAATCTTTTGGCGCTGGCGGCAGCGGAGCAACAAAGTCTCGGCTATAGCAGCGTGCTGCCAATCGGCAATCTCGACATCGCGCTTTCAACTGTTTTGCAGCGCAATCCGAGTGGCGATTTTTGGGTGCGTCTCGGATTTCCGGATAAAGCCGATGGAGCACGCCCCGAAGTAGGTCGCGATCACGCCTGGAAATTTGCGCATCCCTATCACGAGCCGCTGCCGAGCGACTTAGCGCCCGCGAAACTACTTCAGGAACGCTATCCCATGGCGCGTTTCCGCGACCTCACACCCGCAATCGACGCCATGCGCAATATCAAATCGGCCGACGAAATAGCGGTTCTGCGCCGCATTGGGAAAATCAGCGCCGAAGGAAACCGCGACGCCATCGCCCACGCGCGTCCCGGCATGTATCAATACCAAATCGAAGCGCGCGCCTATTTCTACTATTACGATCACGGCGCGCAGGGCATGTCCTATCCCGCGATCGTCAGTTCGGGCAGCGATATCAACACGATCCATTATTTCGCCAATCGCCATAAGATCGAGCCAAACGAGCTTGTTGTTTTCGATTTTGCCGGCTCGCTCGACCACGAAACCATGGACATCACCCGCACTTTCAATATCAGCGGCAAGTTCACTCCCGAACAAGCAAAGTGGTACGCCGTGGATTTGGAATCGCAAAAGGCAGTGATCGCGTTGCTCACTCCCGGCCACACCTACGAGGAAGCGGCAGCAGCCGGCCAGGCCGTCTACGAAAAGGCCGGCATCGGCGACCAGTGGCGAGGATTCCCGGGCCATTTCGTGGGGTTTGCCACCCACGATGTGCTCCGCCCTTCCGGGCCGGTGAAAGCCGGGCAAGTGGTGACGGTTGAGCCGCTCTTCGAATTTCCAGAGAAGCACATGCACTACCGCGTTGAAGACACGATTCTCATCACGGATGGCGCTCCGGAGAATCTCTCTTCCGCCGTGCCGAAGGAATTGGCCGACGTTGAAAAATTGGTCGGTAGCGCCCGGTAACGAAGCCACACACGAGGAGGATTGCATTATGAAGCGGATCAGTCGCCGCGAATTTCATCGTCTGGCTGCGGTCGGGGCAATTGCCGGAGCAGCCGCTTCCACGCCGTTGGCGCAAGGTTCGTTGATTCATTCGCAGCCCCCTCAGCTCGCGCAGGCGCAAACCACCGCGTCCAAGCCGCCCGTGAAACTCCTGCTCACGGCGGATCAGGAGAAAAAAGTGCAAGATGCAATCGCGGAGCGAGAGAAAGACGTCGCGACCATGCGCAGCCGCACGCTGCCTTATTCCCTTGAGCCGGCATTTGTTTTTCACGTTTGTGCCGCCGCGCGCCGCTCGCCGGCAAAAGGTTAGGCCATGCTTTCAGACGATGTCCTGTACATGAGCGTTCGCGAGCTGGGCTCCCAAATCAAGGCGCGCAAGATACGCCCCGCGCAACTGACAGAATCCTATCTTGCGCGGCTCGAGAAATTCGGTCCCAAACTGGGCGCCGTCGCGACGATTACTGCCAAGCATGCGCTACAGCAGGCGAGGCAGGCAGAAAAGGAAATCGACGCAGGGAATTATCGCGGCCCGCTCCATGGAATTCCGTATGGCGCAAAGGATCTGCTGGCCACGAAGGGAATCAAGACTACGTGGGGCGCACCGCCTTTTCGCGATCAGGTTTTCGACCACGACGCGACCGTTGTCCGCAAGTTAACCGATGCGGGTGCGATCCTTGTTGCCAAGCTTGCGATGATCGAGCTGGCCGGTGGCGGCGGATATTCGAACGCGTCGGCGTCGCTGCAAGGCCCTTCGCGATGCCCGTTCAACACCGATCACTGGGCGGGAGGGAGTTCGAGCGGGCCGGGCGCCGCAGTGCCGTCCGCGCTGGTGGCTTTCGCGATCGGATCCGAGACACTCGGTTCCATCATCACGCCATCGGCATTCTCGGGTGTGTCGGGCCTGCGGCCGACGTATGGACGAGTGAGCCGCCACGGCGCGATGGCGCTTTCGTGGACTATGGATAAACTCGGGCCGATGTGCCGCACGGCCTCCGATTGCGGTTTGGTGCTGGGCGCGATCGCGGGTTTTGATCCGCTCGATGAAACCTCCGTTCGCACCCCGTACATTTCGCGCCCACCGCGCAAACCTGCCCCGGGTCGCGCGCCGCTCGATGGCAAACGCATCGGCGTGATTCGTCCGGATTTCAAAGCCGACGGTGACCCGGAAGTGGAGTTGGCCTTTACGGTGGCGCTCGAAACCTTGCGCGGGTTGGGCGCCAAACTCACGGAGACCGAGCTGCCGGATTATCCCTACGGCGCCGTCGCCGTCACGCTTTATTCTTCTGAGGCTGCTTCCATTTTTCGCCCGATGATTCAGAGCGAAAAATTGCAGCAGCTCGTTGACGAGTCGCAGAAAATCGGCCTTGTCGCCGCACTCTCGATTCCCGCGACGGATTACCTGGACGCATTCCGCCTGCGCGCGCAGATCGAAGCGGATCTCGCGAAAATGTTCGAGCGATTTGATGTGCTCGTTTCGCCCAGTCGCTTGCGCCCTGCGCCGCGCGTGGATGCGGATTTCAACGCGCCGCCCGCGAAAAACGCAGCAGAAAAATCAGCCGACAAGCCGGTTGAAAAGCCGGCTGACAAATCAGCGCAGAAACCGGCAGCGGCTCCTCCGCACACGGACGAGCGGCACAGCATCATCGCGGCGTCGAATATTGCAGGGCTCCCCGCAATCTCAGTTCCCTGCGGTTTCACGAAGGATCATTTGCCGATCGGAATTCAATTTGTCGGCGCGGCGCTTGCAGACGATACCTGCATTGGCTTTGCGCACAATTTCCAGAGAGTGACGGACTGGAATCAGCATCGCCCCACAGGATTCTGAAGTCTATACCTTGCCCGAAAACTTCGGAAAACAAGACGCAGGAATATCCAATTTACTTGGCAGTTGCGCGAGTGTTGAGGGCGGCTAAATTCTTGAGTGATTCTTCAAACGGGGCGCGGGCAACTCCGTTTTCGGTGATGATCGCGGTGATGAAACGTGCTGGCGTCACGTCGAAAGCGATGTGCGCTGCATGAACGTCGGGTGCGATGCGGACTCCGGCGAGATGCGTAACCTCCACAGAGGACCGCTCCTCGATGGGAATTTCATCGCCGGTGGCAAGTGAAAGGTCGAGTGTTGAAATCGGCGCGGCGACGTAAAACGGGACGCGGTTTTCTTTTGCGATGACGGCAATTCCGTACGTGCCGATCTTATTTGCCGTGTCGCCGTTGCGCGCGATGCGGTCAGCGCCGACAATGACGGCGCTGACGCCACCGGTCTTCAGAAAATGTCCGACCATATTGTCGGTGATGAGTGTCAGCGGGATGCGATCCTGGTGCAGTTCCCACGCGGTCAGGCGCGCACCCTGAAGGAACGGCCGCGTTTCCGGTACCAGCACATCGATGCGGTAACCGCCTTCAATGGCCATGCGAATCACGCCCAGCGCGGTGCCGATTCCGCCGGTGGCCAGCGCGCCCGCATTGCATTGCGTCATCACGCGGCCGCTTTTCGGGAGCAACTCCGCACCGAAGCGGCCGATGCGCTCATCGGCATCTTTTCGCTCGCGGTGCACGGCCTGCGCTTCTTCCACCAGGGAAGCACGAATATGCTCGAGTCCCGCCGCGCCCTGTTTCTCCGCGGCTAGCGCTAGCTCTTCAAAGCGGCGCTTAAACCGGTCAATGGCCCAGAACAAATCCACGGCCGTGGGTCGCGTGTGCGCGAAGGCATCGCACATGGCGGCAAACTCAGCGCGCAATTCCCCGAGTGTTTTTGCCTTCGACTGCTGCATGCCAAGCGCGAAGCCCATGGAGGCCGCGACGCCGATGGCCGGCGCGCCGCGGATAACCATGTCGGAGATGCCCTTGGCGAGTTCATGGTAATCCGTGTAGGTATGATGAATCACTTCAGCAGGCAGGCGCCGCTGGTCGAGCACAACCACTCCTTCGGCCGTCCATCGGATTGGTTCAACGGTACGCAACGAATTGTCACTCCTATCCTGCAGCGCAATGCCGATTGCGCGCGGTTTGAATACCTATTCTAACTGAATCCTTCGTGGAGCACCGAAAAGACGAGAGTTTCATTGGCCGATGGGGAATTTGTGAAATCCATGCGAGGCGAAGGCATACACGAGCAGCGGAAAAGTGTTGTAGCCGACATGCATCAAGTAGCTCGTGACCACAGTGCCCGTCTTCGACCGCACATAAGTGAACACGATGCCGACAACGATGAGCAGCGCAATCTGTCCCCACCCGCCCCAAAGCTGCGGCGCGTGCAACATGCCGAAAAGCGTCCCGGTGGCAACGATACTTGCGCCCACACCGAAGCTGCGCGCGATGACGGGATAAATGTAGCCGCGGAAAATCGTCTCTTCCACCACCGGCGCGATCGTGACGGCCATGAGCATCAGCAGAAACGCGGTGCGTTGATCCTGGAAGAGAGCTTCCATCGGCAGCTTGGCCTTTGTCCCGACCGAGGCCGAAACGAGCTGGATCAGGACGGAGAATAGGAAGCCGCCCACTACATATCTGCCGTACGCCCATGATCGCGCGACCGTGCTTGGGTCAAGCTTGTGCCAGCCGATTGCGCTCCAGAAAGGCAACCGGAAGTAGAAGCGCATCTCGGCGGCGAGATACGCGAGAATTCCGAAGGAGAGCACTACCTGGGTGAGAATAATTAGCGGGCCATTTTCGGCTGAAAGGTGTTGCAGGTTTGCGGGCTTCACCCCGAATGCCGCGAGCCCAAGCACGAGCAAGAACGTAAGGATAAAGTACATCAATACCAGCAACAGCAAATTGCCCCACGCCCACGGCACGCGCAGATCAGCGGGAATTGGTGACACCGGGTGAGTGAAAGGTTCGGAAGAGAGAAGCGATTCTGGAGAAGGTGCTGGCTCTGGGTGTGCGGAGGGGGCGTCCTGTTGCGGCGAATCAGGCGAGAGTGGATTGTCGCCGTCGAAACTCATTGCGAGCGCTTTCCATTCGCGCCATTCAGAGCGCGCGCGAGAATTTGTCCGGTGTAGGATTTCTTCACGCGCGCGACTTGTTCGGGTGTTCCCTGCGCGACAATGCGGCCGCCTTCTTCCCCGCCTTCGGGGCCCAGGTCGATGATCCAGTCGGCTTGCTTGATGACGTCGAGATGATGTTCGATGATCAGCACGGTGTTGCCCAATGTAACCAGACGGTTGAGCACGTCGAGCAGCTTCTTCACATCGTCGAAGTGCAATCCCGTTGTCGGTTCATCGAGAATGTAAAGCGTGCGCCCGGTCTGGCGGCGTGAAAGTTCGCGCGCAAGTTTGGTGCGCTGGGCTTCGCCACCGGAAAGCGTGGTGGCCGATTGACCGAGCTGCACGTAGCCGAGGCCCACGTCCACGAGCGTTTGCAACTTCTGCTGGATCGCCGGGATGTTTTCCATTGCCTTCAGCGCTTCCTCGATGGGCAAGTCGAGGAGATCGGAAATCGAGTAGCCCTTGTAGCGCACCGCGAGCGTTTCGGCGTTGTAACGCTTGCCGCGGCAGACCTCGCATGTGACGTATACATCCGGCAAGAAATTCATTTCGATGCGGCGTTGACCGTCGCCTTGGCATGCTTCGCAGCGGCCGCCCTTCACGTTGAAGCTGAATCGTCCCGGGCGATACCCGCGCTCGCGCGATTCCGGCAGCATGGCGAAGAGTTCACGGATGGGCGCGAACACGCCGGTATAAGTGGCGGGATTCGAGCGCGGCGTGCGGCCGATAGGGGCCTGATCGATTTGCACGACTTTGTCGATGTTTTCGATTCCGGTGATCGCGCGGTGCGCGCCGGGCTTCTCCATCGAGCGATAAAGGTTCGCGGCCAGCGCGCGATACAAAATATCGTTCACCAGCGTGGATTTTCCCGAACCGGAGACGCCGGTAATCACAGTAAGCAAACCGAGCGGAATGGTCACGTCAATATTTTTCAGATTATTTCCGTGCGCGCCGAGAACGGCGATCGCCTTTCCATTCGGGCTGCGGCGCTGCTCGGGGACGGGGATTTTTATCTGGCCGGAAAGATATTTCCCCGTGAGCGAAGCAGGATTCATGGCGATTTCGTCTGGCGTGCCGCTGGCCACGAGATATCCGCCCGCATTTCCTGCGCCGGGACCAAGATCCACCACGTGGTTCGCGCGGCGGATCGTTTCTTCATCGTGTTCGACGACCAGGACGGTGTTGCCGAGGTCGCGCAAAGTTTCAAGCGTCGAGAGCAAGCGGCCATTGTCGCGCGCGTGCAAGCCGATCGAGGGTTCATCGAGAACGTAGAGGACGCCGCGAAGCCGCGAGCCGATTTGCGTGGCCAGCCGGATTCGTTGTGCTTCGCCACCCGACAACGTCGCGGCCGAACGGTCGAGCGTGAGATAGCCAAGGCCGACGTTCAGGAGAAAATCAAGGCGCTCCGCAACTTCTGCAAGCGGGCGCCCGGCGATTTTTCGCTGACGCAGCGAGAGGTGTTTCCGAATCGTGTCCACGGCAGCGCGCGCTTCGGTTAGAGGGAGCGCGGTAAAGTCCGCAATCGAAAAGCCGGCGATTTTCACGGCGAGGCTTTCGGGGCGGAGGCGGCGTTCGCCGCAAGCGGTGCAGGGCGCGGGAGACATGTACTGCGTGAGCCATTCGCGGTAATTATCGGAATTGGATTCTTCCAGGCTGTTTTCGAGATGCGCGAGAATTCCCTGGAAATTCAGCCCGTTTGTAGAACTCCCATTCGCAGGATTTCCATTGAGGATCAGGTTCTGGACTTTGCGCGGGAATTTGTCGAAGGGGGTTGCGAGATCGAAGCCGTGAGCAACGGCTGCGAGCTGCAAAGTGCGCTGCAAAAAGGCAGAGCCTGAACCAGGTCCGAGTCCCCCTTCGAACAGCGGCTTCGACCAGTCCACGATTATTTTCGCGGGATCGAAATCATATTTCGAGCCGAGGCCGTGGCATTCCGTGCACGCGCCGTAGGGCGAATTAAAACTGAACGAGCGCGGCTCAAGCTGGGGAACGGAGATCCCGCAGTCGGGGCAGGCAAGTTTTTCGGAGTAAACGAAATCCTCACCGCCAACGACGGCGATGGTGACCAGCCCGCCGGTAAGTTTCAAAGCAGTTTCAACCGATTGCTCGAGGCGCTGCGCAATGCCATTTTTCAGCAGCAGGCGATCCACGACAATTTCGATGGTGTGATTTTTTCGCCGGTCGAGCGGGATGGGCTCGTCGAGATTCACCAGGTCGCCGTCCACGCGCGCGCGAACGTAGCCTTCCTTGGCATATTTCTCGAGTTCCTTTTTGTACTCGCCCTTGCGGCCGCGCACCACCGGCGCGAGCACCATGATGCGATCTTCAGGTTTGCGCGCCATCACCGCCTGCACGATTTGCTCGGTGGATTGGCGCGTGATGGGCTTTCCGCACTTCGGGCAATGCGGCGTGCCGATGGCGCTGTAAACCACGCGGAGGTAATCGTAGATTTCCGTGATGGTACCGACAGTCGAGCGCGGGGAACGGGTGGTGGTTTTCTGCTCGATGGCGATTGAGGGCGAAAGCCCCTCGACGGAATCCACCTCGGGTCGCTCCATCTGGTCGAGAAATTGGCGTGCGTAGGCGGAGAGCGATTCAACGTACCGGCGCTGGCCTTCGGCGTAGAGCGTGTCGAATGCGAGTGAGGATTTGCCGGAACCGGAGAGCCCTGTTATCACCGTCAGCGAGTTGCGGGGGATTTCCAGGCTGATGTTTTTCAGGTTGTGCTGCCGGGCGCCCCGGATGACGATTTTCTTTAGGCCCATGGTCTGGTGGAGAGCACCTCTACAGAAGGGCTCCCCATACACTGGGTAAAATGAGCCCATCGTAACCCTCCACGATAGCAAGGCTGGCGCGTTGAGGTCAAGGAGGCCAAAAAGGCGAAGCAATTTCGAAGCGAGGACTGCGCTTTCACCTCGGAATTTTTACTGGATATCAGGATTTTTTACCCAGCGACCCAATGCAAAACCCATTGTTTTCAATCACTTAGATTTGGTTTCCCGCGTGCCCTAGATACTGGTGTCAGGGGGAGGAAAGCCGAGGATCCCTTCGGGGATTGAGGGCTGGGCCGGCTTCCTTCCCCCGGCTTACTCCCGCCGAATTTTATAACCACCTACCCCTCTAAATTAAACGGCGGGGGTGCGTTACCACTTGTGGTTTGATCCCACCGACGAAGAGCCAGCAAGCAAAATCAAAATAGGCTAAAGTTTGAAGGAGAAGTGCACCGATTCCTGGCGCGAACTGAAGCAAAGGATTGGGGCGTGGTCCAATTGGTAGGACACCTCACTGTTAATGAGGACGGTGTTGGTTCGAGTCCAACCGCCCCAGCCAAATTCGCCAAACCGCTGGATTGCTAGTCCTTGATCACCGGGAAACCGGACTCGGTCCAGCCGCGCCAGCCGCCGTCCATTGAGATCACATTGCGATAACCCATCTTCTGAAGATTGTCCGCGGCGAGTGCGGAGCGGTAACCGCCACCGCAGTAGAGAACGATCGGAGCGTCCTTGTCGGGAATGGTTCTTTCGATGTCGCGCTCGATGACCCCTTTGCTGAGGTGGATAGCGTTGGGAATGTGGCCGCGGGCCCACTCGTTGTCCTCGCGGGTGTCGACCATGATCATTTTTTCGCCGGCGTCGAGCTTCTTTTTTACTTCGCGATAGTCCTCTTCTTTGATGCGCGTTTTCGAATCTTTCACCAGCTTCAGGAACCCTTCGGGGTGGTCCATTTTTCTCACCTCACAAAAGATCCTACCAGCGAAGAAAAAGATTAACACAGAGGGCACAGAGAAGAGCAGAGGACTCGGAGGGAAAGTCCGAAGATGGGAACGCTTGGGCTACTTCATGTCGCGCCAATTGTGGCCAACTTTTGTGTCCACCAGGAGCGGGACGCGCAGCTTGTGGACACCCTCCATAACTTCCTTCACCAGTTTTGCAAGGCGCGGAATTTCCTTTTGCGGGCCTTCAAAAAGCAATTCGTCGTGCACCTGCAAAATCATCCTCGATTCAAAGTCGCCGTCGAGGCGGCGATCCATCTCGATCATGGCGAGCTTAATCAGATCGGCGGCGGCGCCTTGCATGGGCGTGTTCATGGCGGTGCGCTCGGCGAAGCTGCGCATATTGGGCTGCGGGGAATTGATTTCAGGAATCTGGCGGATGCGGCCGAAAAGTGTTTTCGTGAAGCCCGTCTGGCGCGTCTCGGCGATTTGCCGGTCGAGATATTCTTTGACGCCGTGATAACGCTCGAAATACGCGGCGATAAATTTCGAAGCTTCCTTCGTGTCGATGCCGAGCTGCTGCGCCAAACCGAAAGCGGAGAGACCATAAATCACGCCGAAATTGATCACTTTGGCGACGCGGCGATGCTCGGGTGTTTGCGCGAAGGGCGCGACGTTGAAGACTTCCTGAGCAGTACGCGAGTGAATGTCTTCGCCCCGCCGGAAGGCTTCGACGAGAACAGGATCCTCTGAAAGATGCGCGAGGATGCGCAATTCGATTTGCGAGTAATCCGCGGAGAGGAGTTGGTTGCCGGGCGCAGCGACGAAGGCGGCGCGAATCTCGCGGCCCAGTTCCGAGCGCACGGGAATATTCTGCAAATTCGGATTCGAAGAGCTGAGGCGGCCGGTGGCTGTGCCGGTCTGGCTGAAGCGCGTGTGCAAGCGGCCGGAGACGGGATGAATCAATCGGGGTAAAACGTCGGCGTAGGTCGATTTCAGTTTGGCAAGCTCGCGGTACTCCATCACTTTTTTCGGCAATTCATGGATGAGCGCGAGTTCTTCGAGCACGTCTGCGGCCGTGGAGCGCGCTTTGGCGCGGCTGCGGCGAGGAGGTTGCAAATTCAGTTTGTCGAAGAGAACTTCGGCGAGCTGTTGCGGCGAATTTATATTGAATTCGAATCCGGCAAGTTTGTAGATGCTTTTTTCAAGACTGCTGATTTCTTTGTGCATCTTCGTCGAAATTGTGTCGAGTTCTTTGGGGTCCACCATCACGCCGGCCGCTTCCATGCGCGCGAGCACGGGCGCGAGCGGCAGATCGATTTTCTCGTAGATGCCGGTGAGTCCCTGCTTTTCGACTTCGGCGTGCAGAACGGGTGCGAGGCGCAGCAGAAAATCGGCGCGCTCACCGGGTGCGCCGGAAAGTGTGCGATTGAGATGACGCAGGACCACCTCGGCGAAGGCGTGATTCGAAGTTGTCGGCCGCAGCAAGTAGGAATACAGCATGGTGGCGTGGTTGATTCCTGCCACGGCTTTCGGATCACCGGCGGAATCAGGTCCGGCCAGCAGGTGAAAAAGTTTGGGGTCGTGAACAATTTTCGGCTGGCCTGCGCTCGCGAGCCAATCTTCCATCGCGGCGAGAGATTTATTCTCGACATCGTTTGCGATTGTGCGGCCCGTTGCTGGTTTGGTCGAGATTTCGACGCCGAGGACGTGAGTGCCGAAGCCTTCCTCGCCGGGGTCCTGGGCGTCAAGCGAGAGCCAGACGGCAGCTTCGTCGCTGCGAGGGATCTTTTTCAAGAATTCGCGCAAAGCGGCGGGGGATTCGAGAGCGGCATAGTCGGTCTTTTCCCGACTCTCGCCCGCAGCGGGTGCGAGATCGCGGAGCAAAGAAGTGAAGCCGAGCTCGGCATAAAGCTCGCGCAGCACAGTGACGTCCGGCTCTTCCATTTGCAGGGCATCAAGCGCCAGCGGTACGGGCGCATCGGTGGGAATGATGGCGAGCTGTTTGCTGAGTTTGACGAACTGAGCGTTTTTTTCGAGCGCTTCGCGGTAACTCGCGCGCTTCACCTTGCTCGCGTGCTTCAGCGCTTCCTCGGCGCTGCCGTATTCCTGGATCAATTGCCGCGCACCAACTTCGCCGATGCCCGCTTTCCGGCGCTCACCCGGGGCGGGTTTTTCGTTTGGGTCGCGAGCGCCGGGAATATTATCAATCGAGTCGCCCATCAGGGCCATCACGTCCGCCACTTTTCTCGGCGGGACGCCCATCAGCTCTTCCACTTTTTTCTCGTCGATCACCAGGTCGCCCTTGGCGGGATTGAGCACGCGGACATGCGGCGTGACCAACTGCATCATGTCTTTGTCGCTGGTGACGATGATGACTTCGAGATTTTTCTTGGTGGCCTGGCGCGCGAGCGAGCCGATCACGTCGTCTGCTTCATAGCCAGCATGTTCGAGGATGGGCAAGCGCATGGCCTCGCAATAGCGGCGCACGTAGGGCAATTGCACGGCGAGATCTTCCGGCATCGGCGGGCGCTGCGCTTTGTAGGCGGCAAAAAGTTTGTCGCGAAAAGTGGGCTCGGCCGTGTCAAAAACTACTCCGAGATAATCCGGCTTCCAGTCCTTCACCAGCTTGCGAATCATGTTTGAGAACAGGTAAGGGACGTTGGTGGGTACGCCCGAAGCGCTGCGCAGGCGCATCGGCATGGGCGCGTAGAACGCGCGGAAAATGTAGCCCATGGCATCAATCAAGAACAGGCGCTTTGGCTCTTTGGGAGGCATTCTATCGGTTATCCGGCTCCGTGAAACTGGGCAGGCGAGTATAGCAGGCTGGCGCCGGGAGTGTAGAGACAGGGCGGCAGGAACGCCCCGGGGGCGAAGTAACCACAGGAGCAATGTTCTCTTGACTCGCCAACCCGCTGCGGCTTATAGGTGTACGTGATTTTGGGGGTGTCGGGTGGCGCTGGGGGCGTCGTCCGCGGGGCTTACTGGTTCCGTCGGCTCATTCGAGGGGACAAGTCTGCCTGCAAGGCTTTATAACCGACGACAGGAGAGGATCATGGAAACTTCCCGGTGGTGGAGTGTACGTGTAGCAGTGGTATGTGCGGCGCTACTGGTGATGGCACTGGGGGCGACAACAGCGTCGGCGCAAACGTTTCGCGGGTCGGTGCTAGGCACCGTGACGGACACAAGCGGAGCCTCCATCGCGGGAGCGACCGTGACAGTCCACAACTTGGACACTGGAATCGACCGCGTCACCGAGACGACCGCTGATGGCGGCTACTTGATCCCCGAACTGCCGATCGGAACGTATAACGTGGCCATCGAGAAGACCGGTTTTCAGAAATCGGTGACGACCGGTGTGAAGGTGGATGTTTCGGTCGAGAGGCGCGTGGATGCGCAACTGAAGCCCGGCGCGGTGACGCAGCAAATCGTGGTGTCCGGCGAATCGCTGCCGCAAGTAGAAACCACATCGGACACCCTCGGCGGAACTTTTGAGAACAAGCAGGTGGAAGACCTCCCCATCAACGGGCGCGACTACACGAAGCTCCTGATCATGGTCCCAGGCGCTGCCGGCGAACCGAATGGCGGTGGCGATTCACCGGGGTCATTCGGATTGTTCAGCTCCAACGGCAACCGTGGACGCGCGAACAATTTCCTTCTGGATGGTACGGACATGAACGATGGCTATCGCAACCTTCCGGCAATCAATCAGGGTGGAGTGTTCGGGACGCCCGGGACGGTTCTGCCGCTCGATGCCATCTCCGAATTAAAGGTTCTTTCAAATTTCGAGGCGGAATACGGGCGAAACTCGGGCGCGGTGGTCAACATTGTGACGAAGAGTGGGACGAACCAGCTCCATGGCAGCGCTTATGAGTATTTCCGTAATAACGTCCTCAATGCTCGAAATTTTTTCAATACTACGGACCAGCCGAAAGATCCGTTTCGCAATAATCAGTTTGGCGGATCATTGGGCGGCCCGATCGTCAAGGACAGAACGTTTTTTTATGTCGCGTACGAAGGACAGCGAGAAGGTCTGGCCATCACATCTCTGAACGTTGTGCCGACACTCAACGATTCGACTGCAACTGCGGCTACCGATTTCACGCAAGCGATTCAGGCGCTCGGGGGTGACACGACGCAATGCAATACAACCATCCTTGCTTGCGTGACGAATCAGTCAGATACCGTCGTCAATCCAGTCATCAAGAACTTGTTCAATCTGTGCAACACAAAGGGGGGATGCTCAGGAGGCAAGAACGTATGGCCTCTGCCGAATAAAGTCGGGGTCTCTCCGGGAGCGCCAAACTCAGCAGATGCCGCTCCTGCCTTTAACAATTCGGACAGCTTGATCGTGAAGATCGACCATGAGATCAACGCCAAGAACCAGTTGAGTGGCAGATACTTTTTCGGGAATAGTAAGCAGAGCTTTCCGCTGGGCTTGGCCGGTGGAAATAATCTGCCGAACACGAACACCGTATCGCCGATCCGGACGCAGCTTGTCTCGATTAGCTGGGTCACCGAAGTCTCGCCGACACAAGTAAATGAGGTGCGCTTCGGTTGGAACCGATATAGAAACGGTTTCTTCGCGGCCGACGCCAGTGTATTCGGCAACCCAGCCCAATCTTTAGACTTGAATACGGGTATTCCTGCTACCGCGACCCAGGATTTCGGACTTCCCACAATTCGCTTTGGCCAACTGTCGTTTCTCGGCTCTTCGCCATTTTCCAATCCGCGCAACCGCGTGGATACAAACTGGCAATTCTTCGACAACTTTTCCTGGAAACTGAATCGCCATGACCTGAAGTTCGGATACGAATTCCGAAGAACAGCCGTGGATTCTTTTAATGATTTCAGCGCCCGAGGCGTGCTGGTGTTCAACCAATTGTCCGACTTTCTATTTGGCCAGCCCGCGAGTACGGTCTTATTCTCCAGCCGCCAAATTGTTGGCGATACAAACCGCAAGGCGCGGCAGAACAATGATGGATTGTACTTCCAGGATTCGATACGGATGACGAGCCGCTTAACACTCAACTTAGGTGTGCGCTGGGATTATTTCGGCGTCATCCGTGCGGAGAATGGCCTGTTAACCGTATACGATCCGAGCCAGCCGACATTTGGCCTGTTCGCCAGGAACCCTCTTTACAACAAAGACCTCAATAATTTCGCCCCGCGAGCGAGCATCGCCTGGGATCCATTCGGGAAAGGAAAAACTGTTGTACGCGCCGGGGTCGGTGTCTTCTACGATGATTTCTCTCAGGATGCTTTCACGGGCCAGATCTTCGAAAATTCATTCAATGCCGGGTTGGCTTACAATCCAGTTGGCTCCAAACCTGTTTTTGTACTAAAGCCCGCAAATCCGGCAACAAGGATTGCGCCGGGCGCTCCCGTTTTTGTGAGGGATGTGACATCGGACGCCGCCACGGTTCAGAAGGACTTGCGAACGCCTTATATATACAACTACAACCTAAATATTCAGCAGGAGTTGTTCCGGAATACCGTGCTGCAGGTGGGTTATGTTGGATCAAGCGGGAGAAAATTGCTGCGCCTGATCGATATCAACCAACCGACCCAGGCGGAGATCACGGCATTCGACTCGACGCATCCCCCGTCATCTTATAGCGCCGGCGTACCGCGCCCTCTGACAACTCCCTTGAGTGCACTTGAACCGTTTGCTCCTTTCTACGTAAACCAGCTTCAATCTTCGGCCAACTCCAATTACAACTCGCTCCAGGTTTCGCTCACACAGCGGGGCTGGCATGGACTCACCCAGCAAATCGTCTACACTTGGTCGCACTCGATTGATACGGCCAGCGACAGTCAGGATTTCGTGCCGAACGCGGCGATGCCAAACAACAACACGAATCCGGCGGCGGACAAGGGCCCATCGAACTTCGATGTACGCCAGCGGTTTGTCTGGTCTGCGAATTATGACCTTCCGAAATGGGAAGGACTCGGCCGGATGGGTGAGGGCTGGTCGCTCAGTGGTGTGCTAACCCTGATGAGCGGTCATCCGTTCAGCATGAACTACAATTTTATTGATGACTATAGCGGGAGCGGTGAATTCTATGATCGTCCTGATGTGGTGGGGCCCATCAAGTACAACCGGAGCAATCCAGCGCAGTTCCTGGATCTGACCTCATTTAAAACTCCTTGCGATTTTAACTGGGTGGGTTCGCCGCAGGATGGATTTGCCGATTCCTGCGCCCCTCCAGGGACGCCGCTCGTTGATCCAGTGACGGGACTACCTAACGGGAAGGTATCCCCGGGCCGTCATTTCGGTAATCTCGGCCGCAACGCATTGCTAGGGCCGGATTATCGCAATATGGATTTTGCGATCTCGAAGCTGACGAGCATCAACGAACGGTTCAAGGTTCTATTCCGCGCGGATTTCTTCAATTTGACAAATCATCCGAATTTCGCGAACCCGCTGGCAGTGTCATTTTTCGCCGACACAGCTCCGAATCGGAGCGGTGCCTTCCCTGTCGGATTCGATCAGGTAACCGGTCGCAGCGTCGGATCTCTGCCGATCACCGCTACTTCTGACGTCGGGCTCGGTAATCCCGTCCTCGGTGGCGGAGGACAAAGGAGCATCCAGTTTGCAGTGAAGTTCATGTTCTAAGTGGCGGAAATATGGAAACGGGGTAGGGCCTCGGCGGCTCGGCAGTCCGGACGCGCGGACGACCGGGCCGCTTTTATTTTGTGGGGGTGCGCAAAGATTTCGAGCCGCGGCGCGCCTAGAATCACGGGCCGGGGAGTGGCTGCCCGCGGACGGCGTCCACTGCGATCCTGAATGTGCCCGGGCTGGGCTGGGTGTTGAACAGGAAGCCGCCGACGGAAACGTTGTTGCCCTGAAGCACGCCTGCAATCGTATTCGGCGTCAGGTTCTCAAACACTGTTTGCGCCGTGGTGTCCACCTGCAAGCTCAGAATATTTGTGGGCAGCGCGGTCTGAAACAGGCTCGGCAAGGGATTGAGCACGAAGGTGCTGCCCCCTGGCGTGGGAGCAGTTGAGACCAGCGCCGTGACCTGCGAGCGGCGGAGAGCGAGCGCCTTCGTTGTGATGACCAGGCTCGGCGCTTGCACGATGGTGACATCGGCCAACATTTCCTGGCCGACCAGCAGGCCAGCAGCGCTTGTGAAAGTGAGGCCTCCGGGCAGAACGAATGAGTGATGGTCCACCGCGAAAGTAGTGCCCGCGCCAATCCCAATGGTTTCAACTGCGCCAACGGCGGCGATCGTCACGGCCGGCGACGCTTGGCGCACCAGCATCTGGAAATTCGAGGGAGGAGACCCCGGACCCAGCGACACGATTAGCCCTGATATTTCCTCCACGCTCACATCCGCTTCAAGATCCACTTCCTTTGCCAGCAAGGTTCCGTTGCCTTCCAAACTGATGTCAACTTCCAGCACTTGATTCGCCTTGACGCAGGAGAAATTGTTGGCGATGCAGCCGGGAAAATTGAAAATCGTGTTGCTGTCCGCATCAATGCCCATGAGCACTCCCGTGGGAGTGGTGAACGAAAAGAAATTCGTTTGAACCAGCTTCACGGTGCCAAGCACATGCCGCAACCTACGAATCTCAGCCGCTCCCTGCACGGAAGCCAATTGGGCAATGCTCAGCGAGCCGCCATTTGAAAAATCGAGAGAAAAGTCCGGCCGCACCAGGTCGGCCATATCCACATCAAGTTCCAGACCCACCTCCGCATTCGGCGCAATGTTTAGCGGGAAAGGCGCGGTGGTGAAAGTGAACGTGTTGCCATTGATCTCTACAGGCGTGATCGTGCAGATCGCGCCGGCGGCGCAAGTGGGGTTCTGATTTGGCGTGATCGGCCCCCCCGTGTTGTTGATGAAAATCAACGTGGGATTTTCGAAATCGATGGTCAGGCTCGTGTAGGTGCCCGAAGGAATCTGCAACGAGCTGAGAAGCGTGGTGTCCGATTGAAGCTGAGTCAGCTCGACCGTTTCCGGGAGCGTGATCGAAACGTTGCCAGGCTGAAGCATCGCGCTTTTCACTTGCACTTGCAGTGAGAGGACCGTGGTGCCGAGGGGAGGGGCATCATGGATGGTCAGGGAGATCTGGGCGTTATTGCCTCCGCCGACGATCGGACCATTATCCTTTCCGCAGCCGGGCATGCAGATGAATGAGACGAGCCCGGCGATGGCGCAAAGCGTTCGGCAGCGAGGCATGGTTAATTCCCCCCTGAACCGCGAGTGTACATTGAAGTGAACCATACTATTCGGGAGAGTGTCCAGAGAGCCACGCAACCGAGAGTCCGGCCGCGCGATGTCCTGGAGAGTCAGATCGCGCGGCCGGACCAAGAAAGAGTGCTACTGTTTTGCGACCTGCAAGACCATCTGCGTACCGCTGTCGAGGTGGACGTTGCGGCTTGTAGAGCTCACTACCGAGCCCTGTGTCGTGTTGGCGGCCGCGGAGGTCAGGCTTAGTCCTTCAAGCCCGAACACTCCCCTGCTCGCCGACGTAAGCTGGCCAGTGGCGTTGAGTCCACCTGCACTACCCGCTGCGGACGTCGCCGAGTGAGCCGCTGCTCCCACGGCACCATTGGTCGTCTGGCCGAGATTCCCTGCAACGCCTCCCGCAGCGCCCGTGACTCCGCCAACAGCTGCGCCTGAGCCTCCCAGCAATCCGCCGCCGGATGCCCTACCCGCCCCGGCAGCTCCGCCAGTCGCCATCATCGGTCCGCTATCTGCGAGCGAAGCCGAACTTTCGGTGGCGGCCGCAGCGAGCGCCTGGATTCCCAGATGAACCGGAACCTCTTGGCCGCCCTTCATGATTGCTTTATCGAAGACAAGTCCGATGGCTGACTCGCCATTTTGCTTGGTGCGAGCTTGCGCTTCGGTGACGTGGCCCATCAGCTTAGTGCCCTTGTGCATGACTACGTGGCCGTCCTGCTTTACGTCCTGGGTTGTCCGTGCCACTACCTCGTCACCCGGCTTGCTGTGGCGCGCGTCCAACGTGGAGAGGAGTTTCGCCTGGATCGCGCTGTCATCCGCAAGATTGAGAGATTTGTTGCCGGCGCTCGCCGATGCGCTGCCGGAATGGGAAGCAGACGCCGAAGAAGACGCTGAAGACTGCCTGGAGCCATGCGTCTGCGACGGAGTCTGCTTCTCTTGTGCGACCGAGGCGGAAGCGGAAGCATTCGCGTTGGCCTGCGCCCCAGCCGACACGCCGGACTGATTACTCGATGTTCCCTGCGCGCCGGTAGAAATAGCTAGCGCAAGTGTTGCAAGTGAAAGAATTCCATAGCGTTTCATGAGAGACCTCCAAATGAATTTGCGGGCCACGCCTTCCTGCTACTATGCAAAATCCTGCAGGCGTATCCCTCCCTCAGTTCCCATGGAACTTGGGGCAAATGAGGTTCCAGACTGGAAGTGCCCGCATTTCAAGCGATTACATGGCCAGTGGGTTTTCTAACGTCGGCGAGTACTGGTCAAAAAAGTAACAGGATGGGTATAACTTTCCAGCGAGGAGCCAGGTCACCGGAGCAGTACCCACGGCGAACGAACGGCGAAGTCTAGACGATTCCGAGCCTCTTCCCGACGGTGCCGATGATTTCCACGGCGCGCTCGAGGTCGGCGCGCTTGTGGGTGGCCGTGACGATGGTGCGCAGGCGCGCTTTTCCTTCGGGCACAGTAGGGAAGCCGATGGCCATCGCCAGAACGCCGGCGGAGAAAAGCTCGCGTGAAAATTCGACCGCCTTCGCGGCGTCGCCGACCATGATGGGAGTGATGGGGGTTTCGCTCTTGCCGGTGTCGAAACCGAGCTTCTTCAGCTTGCGCTTGAAAAATTTCGTATTCGACCAGAGCTTCTTGATCATCCGCTCGCCCGCTTCGGAATCGAGCACCTCGAAAGCCGCCTGGCACGTGGCAGCAACAGATGGCGGATGCGATGTGGAAAAGAGGAACGGGCGCGCGCGGTGGTAAAGGAATTCAATCAGGTCGTGCGAGCCGCAAACGTAACCGCCCAATGCGCCAATCGCTTTGCTGAGTGTGCCGACCTGAATATCCACGCGGCCGTGGCAATTGAAATGATCAATTGTGCCGCGACCCCGGCTGCCGAGCACGCCGGAAGAGTGGGCGTCGTCCACCATCATGAGGCAATTGAATCTTTCGGCCAGGTCGCAGAGCGCCGGGAGATTTGCGATGTCGCCGTCCATCGAAAAAACACCATCGGTGATCAGCAGTTTTTTGCCGTTCCAGTTTTCAGTTTCCTTCAGCACGCGCTCGCAATCGGCGACGTCTTTGTGCTTGAACACTTTGATGGTGGCGCGCGAGAGCCGACAGCCATCAATGATGGACGCATGATTCAATTCGTCAGAAATAATCAGATCCTCTTTACCGAGCAACGCCGAAACAGTGCCCGCGTTCGCTGTAAACCCGGACTGAAACACGACGCAGGCTTCCACTTTCTTAAAGCGCGCGATCTGCTCTTCGAGGTCCATGTGGATCTTCATTGTGCCGGTGATGGTGCGCACGGCGCCTGAGCCGACTCCGTATTTGCGGGTTGCATCAATCGCGGCGCGGCGGAGCTTCGGGTGGGTGGTCAGGCCCAGATAATTGTTCGAGCTGAGGTTGACGACTTCTTTGCCGTCGAAGGTGGCGACAGGCTTCTGTTCGCCTTCAAGGATTCGCAGGTGAAAATACTGGTGCTTCGATTTCAGATCCTCGAGCGCTTCGCGCAGAAATTGGAGCTGCGGGCGGCCCGGTTGCGGTGCTGTGGTAGCCACGATTCCCTCGAATGAAAAATCAATGACCCGCTATTTCAGTAAACCGTTGGGATACAGCAAAACTTTTCCGGCCTGGCCGGATTCAAGAAGTGAGAACGCTTCGTCGAATTTGTCGAGCGGCATGCGCTCGCGGAACAGCGGCTCGAGATTCAGCTTTCCGTGTTTCAGGAGTTCGGTCATCTGCACCCAGGTCTCAAACATCCGCCGACCGTAGATTCCCTGCACCGTCGCGCCCTTGAAGATCACGTCGTTCACCAGATCGAGCGTCAGCGGCTCTTTGGGAATTCCGAGCAGCGAAGCGCGCCCGCCGGCACGCAGCATCTGGAAGCCCTGATGAATCGCCGAGGGGTGGCCGCTCATTTCGAGCAGGACGTCCACTCCACCGCCTTCGTGCGTGGCGGCGCGCACGCGCGCGACCACGTCCGGTTCGGATGGGTCGAGCACTACGTCGGCGCCCATTTTTTTTGCCAGTTCGCGGCGGTGCGGATTCACCTCGGTGGCAAAAATTAGCGCGCAACCCGACGCGCGCGCCACGGCAATGGACATCAACCCGATCGGGCCTGCGCCCGTCACAACAACATTCATTCCGGCAATCGGGCCTGCCAGCACGGTGTGCACGGCGTTCCCAAGCGGATCCATGATGGCCGCGTAATGTTCCGGAATCGCGGGATCGATTTTCCAGATGTTCGCAGCGGGGATGCGGACGAATTCTGCGAAGCAGCCGTCCGCGTCAATGCCGATGATTCTCACGTTTTGGCAGACGTGCGGCTGCCCCATGCGGCAAGGTTGGCAATGACCGCAATTAACGTGCATTTCGGCGGTGACGAAATCGCCGGGACGGACGGTTGTGACCTCGTCGCCCACTTTTTCGACGACACCGCAGAATTCGTGGCCGAACGTGAGCGGCGGATGGATGCGCGAGGCAGACCAGCGGTCCCAGCCGTAAATGTGCAGGTCCGTGCCGCAAATGGAGGCGGCGCGAACGCGGACGAGAACCTGCGTCGGGCCGGGTGCGGGAACGGGAACGGATTCGATTTGCGCGCCCCGTTGCGGGCGCATCTTGCGCAAAGCTTGCATCGTAGCTCTTGGCATGGGATACAGGCGGCTCTGGCTCGTGCCGCCAAACGCACAATGCTAACATACGCTCCAAAAACAAGAATGGCGAATTTCAGCGCGAAATTAGGCAGCACTCAGACGCTGCTTCCGATACAATCGCGGCCGGCCAGTCGGCGCATCGCTCACTGATGGGACCTTGCGGGGGGGAGTAAACGATTGGGTTTTGCAAAGCGCTTCGAGGAAATCCGCACCGGCTTCGAGCCCGCCTTCTGGGTCGCCAATTTCACGGAAATCTTCGAGCGCATCGCCTACTACGGCACCACAGCCGTGCTCGCGATTTATCTCAGCGAGCAACTCCATTTTTCGGATGAATTGACTGGCTGGCTCGTAGGCACGTTCGGCCTGGTCGTGTATTTCCTGCCCATACTTGGCGGCACGCTCGCCGACAGATTCGGTTTCCGCCGCGCGCTTTTGTTTGCCTACCTGATCATGACCGTCGGATATTTTCTGCTGGGTTCGCTGGCGGCGCCGTGGATGGAATCTGTGCGCGCCGCGCTCGGCGACAAATGGCTGGTTCTGGCAATCCTGATGATTCCGGCGATGGGCCCGGGCGTGGTGAAGCCGTGTGTGGCGGGAACCACCGCGCGCGCATCGAATGAAAACGTTCGTTCGATCGGCTACTCGATTTACTACACGCTCGTGAATGTCGGCGGCGCGCTGGGCCCGATCATCGCCTTTCTGGTGCGCAAACAATTGGGCTGGGGAATCGCGAGCGTGTTCCGCGTGGCGGCGCTCAGCGTTTTTCTGATGTTCTGGTTCACACTATTCTTTTACCGCGAGCCAGGGCGCTCGGGCGAAGAACAGGTGGCGAGCGTCGGCGCGGCCCTGAAGAATATTTTCGTGGTGCTGCGCAATCTGCGGTTCCTGATGTTCCTCGCTATTTTTTCAGGATTTTTTGCCATCTTCTGGCAGCAATATATTTCCGTGCCGATCTTCCTTCGGCGTTATGTCGATCCCAATGCAAATTTCGATCTGCTACTTTCGGTTGACTCCATCACTGTAATTTCACTTCAGATCCTGATTGCATTCCTGACGCAAAAAATGCCTGCTTTCGTCACCATGACGCTCGGCTTTCTCATTACAAGCCTCGCATGGGTTTTGCCGGCCCTGCACCCCTCGATGCCAATATTTGTGTTCGCTCTTGTGTTCGTGGCAATTGGCGAAATCATGCAAGTGTCGCGTTACTACGATTACGTTTCACGCATCGCCCCGCCAGGGCAGCAGGGACTGTACATGGGCTATGCATTCTTGCCGATCGGCGTCGGTTATTTCATGGCCGGGTGGCTGGGCGGACACTTGCTCCATTATTTTGGCGAGGCAGGACGCGCGCCGCAGCAGATGTGGTGGGTGATTATGGGAGTCGGGATCCTCTCCACAATATTGATGGTGATCTATGACCGGTTCGTGAAGCCGGCCCACGCAACTCTTGCCACCCAGTAGGAAGAGCGCGCGACAGTCCTGAACTAATTCACCATTCTTCTGAGGCTTTCGACCGCCTGGCGGGCCAGCGTGTAACGCGGCTCGATGCGCAGCGATTCGTCGAAACATTCGCGCGCGCGTTGGAGCATGCCCTTGGCGGCATACGCGCGGCCCAGATTGAAATACGGATAGTGGCGCGGGTCGTAACGCGGCGCTTTGGTGGCCCGCTCGAGCCAGGGAATCGCCTCGTCGAAGCGGCCGAGCCCGATCAAGTAAGCGCCGATGTCGTTGTAGGGATTTCCGAACTCGGGGTCCACTTCGATCGCGCGTTTGCACTCGGCGATCGCGTCATCCACTTTTCCCTGGAAGTGGTAGGTCCAGCCGAGGAATGTGTGCGCCTCCGCGGTGGGATAGGTTGCGAGTGAATTCTTGTACAGCTCGACAGCGCGATCGAAATCCTGCTCCATTTGCGCCTGGTAAGCCTCCTGCAACAATTTCCAGGCTTGTTCGATGCGCTCGCTCGACATGGTTCGATCACCCTCGCGCCGTCTCCGGCGATTTTGCAGCGACGGACGCGATGGCTTCATCCGTGGTAATCATCCGCGCGCCGAGTTTCTTCAACTCATCGAGAGCCTGCCGCCCGTCTTCGAGTTTCAGCGTTTCGATGGCGTCCTTCACAATGGCTACTTTCTGCCCGCGCGCAAGCAAGCCCTTCGCCGCTAGCCGCACGCAGTATTCGGTGACCACACCGAAGATGACGTACTCCACATTCTTGCCAAGCCGTTCAACAATCCTGCTTGCGTGAGGATTGTCAAAAACGTCGAGCGTCTGTTTTTCGAGTACCACTTGCTGAAAATTCAGCAAGTCTTTCGGGAGTTCGTAGCTCTCGTCGTTTGGGACGGTATAGAAAGTCTGCGCCAGTCCCTCGGGAATGATGCGCGCACCCCGCGTATTGCGGACGCAATGGGGCGGAAAAGTCTGGAACTCCGGGTCGTTCTTCGAGTGACGGCAGGCGTCGGAGACGAGCAACACTCGGCCTTCACGTGCGACGTCCACCAGGCGCTTGATATTTGGGATGATTTTCTCCGCGCCTGCAACGTACAGTTTTCCGCCGGGCAGCATGAAATCCGCTTGCGTGTCGACTTCCCAAAAAACAATCTTTCGCGATGCCATGTTTCCGGAAGCTCCCTCGTGCCGCTAATTATTTTAGCGCAGAGCGGCGAATGCGACGGCGAACCTTTTCGAGCATGGTCTCGAGGCGCTTGCTGTAGCGGACAGGATACACGGCAGTGCGATTGATCTGGCGGTAACGTTGTGGCAGATGCTCAAGTCCGGAGATGCACCGCTCGCGCAACGCGCTGATGGATTCGACGGGCGTCAGGCGGCGGCCGCCGCGCATCACTTCGATGAGCAGTGACGTGCTGCCATTGGGTGGCTCGCCATCGAGGGCGATTTTGTCACCGGCATATTCACCGCTCGGCGTTGAAGAGCGTAGCACCTGTTTGCGGCCTGGATAGGTCACTTTTGCCATGCTCAACTTGGCAGCCTCCCGGATTTTTCCGGCGCGCTCCACTTCCACAAGTTTGTAAACCAGATTCAAGTGCGGCGCGTCGCCGGGTGTCGCCAACGCCGTGCCGACACCGAAGGCGTCAATCGCAGCGCCCTTGCTAACGAGCGACGCAATTTTTGTTTCGTCCAGATCGCCCGAGGCGAAGATTTTTACGTCCTTCCAACCGGCGCGATCGAGTTCTCGGCGCACCCACCGGCTGTCCTTCGCCAGATCGCCGCTGTCCAGCCGCACCCCGGCAGGCTTGCGCCCCATGCCAATAATTTTTTTTACCGCGCTGCGCACGTCGTAGGTGTCGACCAACAGTACGGCATGTTCCGGAAACGCGTCCAAAAAATGTCCGAAAGCTTCGGCTTCGTCCTCGTGCGCCATCACCCAGGAATGGGCCTGCGTGCCGTAAGTTTCCATTCCGAATTGCTGACCGGCTAAGACATTCGAAGTTCCCTGCGCGCCGCCGATGGCCGCCGCCCGTGCCGCCAACAGACTGGCCTGACTCCCATGCGCACGCCGCGCGCCGAATTCCACGATCTGCCGTCCCTGCGCAGCGGTCACGACGCGCGCCGCCTTACTTGCGATCATTGTTTGATAGCTCAGTGTCGCGAGGAGATAAGTCTCCATGATCTGCCCTTCGATGATGGGCGCGACCACGCGCAGCATCGGCTCGCCAGGAAACAGTAGCGTCCCTTCCGGCATGGCCCAGACATCGCCGGTGAAACGGAATTTCGTGAGGTAGTCGAAGAACTCGTCGCGAATGTTACGGAAGACGGGATGGCGGCGAAGGTAGGCGACTTCATCTGCCGTGAAATGAACATTTTCAAGGAACTCGAGTGCCTGCTCCAGCCCCGCGGCGACAAGATAATTTCGCCGCGGCGGAAGATGGCGGACGAACAGCTCGAATGTGGCGCGAGCTTCGAAGCGGGTCTGCAAATAGCCCGCCGCCATGGTGAGCTCGTAAAGATCGGTTAGAAGGCCTGAATGTTCACGCATCTGATTCGTTTTTTGTGCCGCTTACCCGCGGTCGCGCCGCAGCGTCAACCCGCCATCCACAACCAGCGACTGGCCCGTGACATAATTATCCGGCTCGAGAAAAAATCTCACCGCGCGCGCTACGTCTTCAGGGCGTCCGAACCGCGCAACAGCGCCACTGGCAATGTGACGGTCGTATTTTCCGGACTGAATGCTCGCCGCCGCCATTCCGGCGATCGTCGCGCCGGGCGCAACCACGTTGACTCGCACGCGGCTCCAGTGTTGCGCCAGGATTTGCGCGGCGTGTACCAGTGCTGCCTTCGGCGCCGCATAGTTGAGGCTACCCGGAAATATTCCGAAAGCCTGCATTGTTGCCAGCAGCACGATGCTGCCACCGGTCGAGCCCTTCTCCATCGCCTCGCCCAGATCTCGGGCGAGCAGCACCGGCCCGACATAATTTGTTTCGAGCGACGCGAGAAGAGAATCGCGATCGAGATCCTGCAGGGCAACTCGCGCCGGATCCCCTGGAAAAATCGCAGCACCTACGAGCGGCACGCCGACATTTGTCGCGGCTTCTAGAAAGTTGCGCCGGACTCCCGAGCCGGCTATGTCTCCGCCCACAAGCGCCACTTTCGCGCCAAACTGCTTTTCGATCGCGGCGGAAAGTTTCGCAGCACGCTCGCGATTCTCCCGGTACCCGACGATTAGGTGCGCGCCCTCGCGTGCCAGGAGCGAAACAGTCGCGGCGCCCAGCCCGCCCGTGCCGCCTGAAACAACCACTGCCTTTCCCGCGAGCGACTTCTCCGGGAAATTGAATTTGAATTGGCGGTAAGCCTCCGCCTGAGTTTCATCCCATTGCAGCGAGGTCATTTTTCCTCGTTTTTGTCCGGATTTTGCTCGGAACCTCAAATTCGCGCAGAAAATCTTGAATTATGGAACGCACGAAAAGACAAAACCCCCAAGCCTCCGGATCAAATTGCCGCCGGGCATGCCTGAGGGTTTTGCCGCGAATCTTTGCGCCGGGCCGGACTACTTCAATACGGCGTCTTTGAAAGCTTTTGCTGCGCGCAGACGCACAACGGTCTTGGCCTTGATCTTGATGGCTTCGCCCGTAGCCGGATTGCGGCCCATGCGGGCTTTGCGGTGCGCCTTCACGGCGCGGCCGATGCCGGGGATTACGAATTTTCCTGCGCTCTTCGCTTCTTTCACGGCGAGGTTGAACAGCTCATCAAAGAAAGCCACAACTTGCTTCTTCGATACTGGCTTGTCCTTGGTGCTCACCTTCTCGGCCATGTGTGCAATGATCTTGGATTTGCTTAGCGGATTTGCCATCGAATTTCTTATTCCTCCTCAGAAATGGTCGTGCGTTGGCCCCGGCTTCCGGGATGCCGCGTGCACTATAGCCGCACCGGGAAATGAACGCAAGTAAAAACATCAAAAAAAGGCCGAAAAATGGGCATTTCCTCGGCCTTCGATCCGAAGGGCGCGAATTCTATTGCGCGGCGAGTTGCTGGTAAAAGAGAGCGACGGCCTTGATACCGCCGAAATAATTTTCGAGCGCGATGTGCTCGTCCGGAGCGTGCGCATTTTCGTCGGGAAGTCCGAACCCCATCAGCACACAGGGAACCTTGAATGTGTCATGCATCTGCGTCACGAATGGGATCGAGCCGCCCTCGCGGATGAATACAGCCTTTTTTCCGAATCCCGACTCGAGCGCGTGAATCGCTGTCTGAAAAATGGGATGCGAGTACGGCGCCACCCAGGGCTTGCCCATGCTCAGCACTTCAAATTTGCAGGTGACCGTTTTGGGCAGCAGCTTGCGGACATGCTTTTCCACTAGCTTGGCGATTTTTGCCGGGTCCTGATGGGGGACCAGCCGCGTGGAGAGCTTTGCATAGGCCTTCGCCGGAATCACCGTCTTCGCACCCTCGCCGATATAGCCGCCCCAGATGCCATTGAGCTCGAGCGTTGGACGCGCCCAGAGACGTTCGACAATCGAG
Source organism: Candidatus Acidiferrales bacterium (assembly GCA_050746945.1). Classification (GTDB taxonomy): domain Bacteria; phylum Acidobacteriota; class Terriglobia; order Acidiferrales; family UBA7541; genus Palsa-295. The sequence continues at coordinate 29,476 of JBOGMZ010000015.1, forward strand.
AATCCCTTTTCGCCGTCAAGTCCCGGCGCGCCCACCGTCTTGCGAAACTCCTTTTCTATCCAGGGAAGAGAATTCAGCGCCTTGCGTTCCTGTTTCGAAAGGACGGCCACATCGTTGTAAAACCCGGGAACGGTTACGCGAAAATTCTTGTCGTGCAGTTTCGCGATCATCTCCGCAAGAATCGTGATGGGATTCGGGACCGCCCCGCCAAACACGCCCGAATGAAGATCCTGCGCCGGTCCCGCGATTTCCACTTGATAGTAGTTGAGGCCTCGCAACCCGTAGGTGATCGAAGGGACGCCTTTCGCAAGCATGGATGTATCCGACACCACCAACGCGTCGGCCTTGAGGCGTTCACGATTCTTCTGGACGAAATCCCACAAGTTGACGCTGCCCACCTCTTCTTCACCTTCGATCATCACTTTCACATTCAGCGGCAGTTTTCCGGCGGCCTTGTTCAGCGCCTCTAGAGCCTTCAAGTGAATGTGCACCTGACCCTTATCGTCGGCCGTGCCGCGGCCAAAAAGATTGCCGTCACGCACGCTCGGTTCAAACGCGGGCGTGGTCCACAAATCAAGCGGCTCGGCGGGCTGCACGTCATAGTGGCCGTAAAAAAGAATAGTCGGTTTGCCGGGAGCGTTCATGGATTCGCCGTACACGAGCGGATGCATTTTCGTGGGAACGATTTCGATTTTTTCAAATCCCGCGGCGCGCATCTTATCCGCCACCCACTGCGCGGCCCGCTCGATATCCGGCTTGTGTTCGCTCTTCGTGCTGACGCTCGGAATGCGCAAAAATTCCTTCAGCTCGTTCAGGTGTTCCTCGCGCTTGGACTCGATGTAATCGATCAGATTCATTCAGAACCCCTGTTCCCCAAAATTTGAATTGGCTAGCACTCGCCCGGACGGCGTGGAACTGTACACCAGCGCTGCTATACATTGAAACGAACGCGCATTTTAATAAACCTTACTTAATTTCAGCAAGCTAATTGCGAACTGTGTTTTTGGGCACGTTGCCTACTCATTTCGTTGACTCCCGGTCTTGGGCGTTGCACGATAACTTCATGACCATGCCGGAAACGCCAGAGAGCAATCAGCGGCGCAGCTCCCGCGTCTTCACGCGCATACCCGTGCGCGCGACAGGCAAGAATGTGGATGGCAAGAAGTTCCGCGAGAACAGCCAGACGATCGTGATCAATGCGCATGGCGGCCTGCTCTACCTGCACGAAACGATCGAGATGGGCGCCGATATCGCCCTCATCAATCCGGTGACCGAGGAAGAACAGGAATGCCGCGTGGTTTATCTCGGCGACACGTCCGAGAAGGGAACGCGCGTCGGAGTGGAGTTCCTCTCGCCCAGCCCGCATTTCTGGGGCGTCGAATTCGCGCCGCAGGACTGGCCCGCACGCCCGTCATCCCGCCCCGTTCACTAATCCAGGGCTATCCAAGTTCCCGCCATTAGCTGCTCGCGTTCACTTCCTGCGATTCTCGAGCAGGAGCCTCGAGTGATGGGGCAGGCTTCGGGGGAATATGGTTTCACTTCACCGCGCCGGGCGTGGCGTATTGCGTGAGGTCGGCTTCTTTCCACTTGCCCTGGATGATGGCAGCGCGAATTTGCGCCGGGGTCTTGCCCCGCTTCGACTGTTGGTAGGCAAAGACCGCTTCTTTCTTACACACGTCGCACACGGAGGCGTGACGGTCCACGTAGCAATCGAGCAAACTCTTGTGGCCGGCGTGCTTGTCGCAGTGGCAATAGCAGGGCTGCTGGTAGAGGACGGCCTTTTCTTTGGCCGCGAGCGCGTAGATCTTCTGGTTCTCAGCATCCGGAAATGTTTTGGGGTCGAGGGTGGCCGGCAAAAGCAGGAGCGGGGGATTCGCGTGGTACGCGGGCAAATCCTCCGCGGCGCCACTCTGAGCGTTTGCGATCCTGACGCCTGTTCCGAACCCGGCCAGCAAAGCGGTTGAAATTGTGACCGTCAGAAGAAGATTGCGCATGACTTGGGCACTCCCTTTATTTGGCAGATAGAAACGCGGGAACCCGCCCCTGTCCCCGATAAATCCTACCATACCAGCAGCGCGGTCTCGATTACGCGTGAGCCGCTTCCCGCGCAACAGTCACGCCCTCTCCCGCCACGCGAACGCGCGAGTAAGCCCACGCCTGTGCGCCCATCGCGAACAGCAAAGGAAAACAAACAATCATGTAGCGGGGCTCGATGGTGTGTACTTGTGTGAAAAACGCGGTTCGAATTCCGAGAAACGCGAGAGCGAGCGCCAAACCCTGCCTGTTGCTGCAATGCAATGCGCCCACGAGCACCATCCCAAGGAGAATGATATTGAGAATACCCAGTCCCAGTGTGACGCTGAAATCAATTCGATTGCTTCGCCACCGTTCGCCGGGCGGCCAAAGCTCTCCAGAGTATGGGAGCAACTCCACGTGCGGCGTGAACCACATGGCCCCGGCGCGAGCGAGTGGGATCAAGAGAAATGTGCGCCATGGTTTGCGACGGGTCCGCTCGCGAGCCAGCTTCGCGAAATCATTGTCGAGCAGTGGAGTCATTTTCAGATCCGTGTTGTAGCGGCCGAGCCAAGTATCCACTCGGGCGTGCTCGGTATCGGAATCAAATGCAGCATCAGGCAGCGAATCCGATGGAATCGGTTCTTTGCCCAGCTTCCAAATGGCCAGGTACGCGTCGCGCGGGCGCACCATCCAAGAGCCAGTCCAGGCATAGAAACCGCGAGGAATATAATCGCCCCGCGACTCTGCGTAATGCGGCGCGAGAAATTCAATTCGGCCCAGTGTGCGTGCGTTGCGCGCGGCCCATGGCAACAACGGGATAAGCAGCCCCACCGCCATCCACGTTCCGGCGAGCGCCAGCTTCTCCCAGTCGCGGTAGTGGCGCCAGCGAATGCACAGCACCAGTCCGGCCGCTGCCAGAATCAGCGGCGTCTCCGGACGCACCAGCGTGCCCAAGCCCGCGAGCCCTCCCCCCAGCAGAATCCAGCCCACGAAAGAGAACACCGCCTCGCGACGGAAAGATTCGCGTGAAAGTTCATAGGCGGGATCGGTGACCGCGCGCAAAAGGGCGTAAAACGCCAAGGCCGTGAAAAATGTAGCAAGAGTTTCCGTCAGTATCGCCGCGGTGTAGCCAGCAGTGAACGGGCAAATCACCGCCAACCACAACGCCGCCGTCGCCGCTACTCTCCGCTTTGCGGCAGGAGCAAGTCGCGCGGCAATCATCGCAATGACATAGCAAGTGGCCAGGTCGAGAACAGCCTGCGCCAGCATCACCGCCATCCTTGTTCGGCCCAGCACCGCGTAAATCCCCGCGAGAAATGCCGGATATCCCGGCATGCGCATGTCCACCGGCAACAGTTGGCCGCGGACAAAAATGCCGTAAACCCCATGATCAAGCCAATTCCGCGCCAGCTCCTCGTAGAATTTCGTGTCGCCCGAATAGAATGGATGGTGCAGGATGAAAAACATTCGCAGCACGAGCCCCACCAGCATTGCAGCGGCCAGCTGTTTGAAGGAGATCAGGCGTGGATTCATACAATGGTTCCGGCTGGGGTAGAGCGACGAATCATCATAACTTTTTCCGGACTCCGGTGGGCAAGTTACGGCGCGACCTCGACCCGTCATCGCTGAATCTCGACGGAGCCTCCGGCGGGGTTTTTCGCGTTTGACTTGCAGGCTGTCTACGGCTTATCGTTTGCTGTGACAATGGTCGGGCCCACGGCAGACCAACGCCAACCCCGCAGCAGGAAAGGTCAAAATCACATGACAGCCACAAGATTGCGAAAGTCCGGTTTACAACTGGTTCGAAATGGTTCGGCATTTCTCCTCGCCGGGCTACTGGCAGTGCTGATTGCTCTGCCAGCCGTCGGCGCAGACAAAGAAAAAGATGAAGAAACGCTCAAGAACGCAGCCAATGTGCTGCTGGATATGGTTAACGGTGGCAGCATTCCCTCGAACATCCTGGCGCAGTCGAACTGCATAATTGTGCTGCCCAACGTCAAAAAAGTTGGAGTCGGCATCGGCGGCAGCGGCGGCCGCGGCGCAATGAGTTGCCGGTTGGGCGAGAAATTCAATGGCAAGTGGTCCGCGCCAGCCATGTACAGCATCGGCGGAGCCAGCGTCGGTCTTCAGCTCGGCGCTACTTCCACCGACTTCGTCCTCCTGGTTACGACTGAAAAGGGCGTAAACGCTGTCCTTGAGGACAAGACCAAGCTCGGCAGCGACGCCACCGCTGCTGCTGGTCCTGGGGCGACGGCACAGGCAAGTTCTGTTGGTGGTGCCGACATCTACACCTACGCGCGCGCCAAGGGTCTGTTTGCAGGCGTCTCGCTCGAAGGGGCGACGCTGCACGCCGACAAGGACGCGAATGAGCGCATCTATGGCAAGGACGCCAACAGGCGCGACATCGTGCGCAGTGGCAAAGTGAAGACGCCAGGTGCGGGTCAGCCACTGGTTGAATTGCTCGAGAGCAAAGTCCCCAAGCACGCCATGTAGTTTTGTTTCTCGAAATCCCCACCCTTCGATCGCCGAAGGGTGGGGTCTGTCTAGAATAGATCTACCCGGCTGCCAGGAGTTGCGTTGAGATTCCTTTTACTCCAGCGTTAGCCTCGGCTCTCGGCTGCTGCCTGCGCTAGAAGTTCCTTGAGTACACCTGCCTGTTCGGTCGTCAATCGAATCGGCATCATTTGGTAGCTAGCGACGGATTTGTTGACCAGCTCAATGCCAACAGTAGGCGTCCCAAGTTCGTTCGATTTCAAGGTGTGGATTTTCAGTTTCGTACTCATTGGACCGTTCTTTCCAAGGTCCAATTCTCCGACTGTCCTTCCGATGGGCGCCCCGAAAATCGCTCCCTTAACCCCGTGATTTTTGAAAGCTTGATAAACAAAATTTCCCACCGCGAGTGCTCCCATCGCCCACATGCCGTAAACAATGAACTCCGACTTCATGAAGCTCCCCGGTTTCTCAAAGACCAAACGATCGTGGGCGTCGAAAAAAAAGTAACTAAGCCGCCTCGCTTCATGACGGCCAAGCCAGCTTACTGATTTATGGCCCAAACTTTTGCGGTTTCGAATTTCTGGCTGCTATGCCAAACACTATGATCCCAGTCATTCCCAATCGTCGCGAAAGCCTCTTCCGCTGCCTGTCGATCGCCCGCCTCGAATGCCATATGCGCAAACCGATTCATCTTTAGACTGGAGGATCCGTAGAGCTGCCCGAGCGCGGCATAGCCTTCTTTGATTTTCGGCCACGATAAATGATCCATGTCCGTATCGGTTGAATCGCACTGGCACGTGAGAATACTGGCAATTTCGAAATAGATGAATTTTCCTTCGGGACCGGCGACTCGATTGTAGCTTTCGTCAGCAAATGCCTCGGCATCGCCCGGCCCGCCGTACCACTTCGGCAGGAGGTAAAACGCGTATTCTCTGTAAAAGTGATAGTAGCCAGGCTCGAACGCAGCAGCCTGATCGAATAATTCTCTCGCTTGCGCTTTCTCCCATCCCTGGCCGAGCGCAACCTGTTGCATCACTTCGTACCAGTAGGGGCATTTCTCCTTCAGTCGCGCAGCTTCCACCAGAGTTGCGGCAGCTAGATCCGTGCGTTCGGCGTCCAGCTTCCAGGCATCGTCCGACACAGTATTGGCATATCCACCGCCTCTGGCCTTGTCAGCGTACTTTATGTACGCCTCGGCGAGGGCAAGTCGCGCGGTCACGGATTCAGGCTTGGCGGTGATCCACTCTTTCAAGAAGTCTATCTGGGTGGTCCAGTCGGCATCTGTTGCTTGGTCTCCGACGGCAGGCTGGCTCACGCCGTCATAGAAGCCGTAGAGCTTCCATACACCCCCTGCAAACCTGGCTTTTCCCGCGCGGGCCTCATTCGCCGTTTTTTCAAGCTGGCTGAAATTTCTCTCCACCAGGTACGACGCGTTTTCATTTCGATATTCCCGCTCCGCATCCGGATTGCTGGACGATACCGGTGCTTTCTCAATTGACTGATTCGCCGGCGCGGGCTGGTTTGGCTGCTTGTCGTGGCCATATTGGCGGACGGCCTCTAACAGGGTAGCTCTGTCCACATGCTTGGTCGCATGCGTTCGCCCGCAGGAAATGCACGACAGACAAATCTCAAATACAAAAAGGAACGTAAGTTCTCTGCGGAAGTGCATCGCGGGCTCCTCCTTGGGTGTGAAAAGAAATTCTATGCAAACGTTAGTTCCGAAGGAACGGTACTAAAGTACTACTAAGTGCTGTGTTTAATACGGGAGGGGTCCAAGTGGCCCGTTGAATTACTGCCTGCATCAGCCAAGCATTCAAGAATCACCAAACAGAGTTTACATCTCGCCTTTCGTGTCAGAAACTGGCCAGTAATTAGCCGTGATCGGCGCTTGAGAGAGTCGGCGAAGCGATGCCGAAGATGTTGCCGGAAGAAGTCTCACGCGGTCCGCGGACGATTTTGTAGCGAGAACGCATGCGGAAGGGCGAACTCATCCTGCGACTCGCCCCCCCTCTTGTTGCCGCTCGCCCACGAGTCTTTGCAGTTGGAATCATCGGAGATTGACAGTTAAACTGATGACAACCGGAGGGGTGGGTGAGCGGTTGAAACCGGCGGTCTTGAAAACCGTTAGGCCCGAAAGGGTCTCGTGGGTTCGAATCCCACCCCCTCCGCCATCTCTTCGATTCCGCCGCTGGTTCGATGAAGACGGTCCAAACTCCCGTTCGCTTTTAGAATTACTCTTAGAAGTTCGCCGCAAACTGCCTCGCCGCTACGATAGAATCATTTCAGGTGTCCGCTAGATGAAGTTTTCCCGGTCGGCGATCCTCATTCTGGGCGCTTGGGTATTTTTTCTCGGTGGCTACGCCGCCGCGGCGCTGCTGCTTCCGCACGGAATGACGCGGAGTACCATCTGCGACCTGCTCGAATGCCTGGTTCCGCTGTTCGCCAACACCTGCCTGCTTTGGAATGCCGCGTCGCCTTACCGGCGCCGCAACGCGTTCTGGATGCTCCTGGCATTTGGTTGCGCGTTGTGGCTCGCGGGAGAACTCATCGTCACTTACGAAGAGCTGCAACTTCATCGCTCGGTTCAGAGTCCGTTCCCAGGTGACATTTTCTTTTTCCTGCACGTCGTTCCCTGGATTGCCGCGATCGCTTTAGTCCCTCACGCGCGAAAAATGCGCGAAACTCTCCGTTACGGGTCCCTGGACCTGCTTCTCCTCGCCACACTCTGGCTCTACATTTACATTTTTGTGGCCATGCCATGGAAAACGGTTTGGCCGGACGCGGAATTATTCCGCCAGCGCGACCTGCAAGTCTACATGCTGGAAAATTTCGTTGTTCTCTCAGGCTTCGGAACCCTTTCACTTTGGGCCAAGGGGGCTTGGCGGACCATCTATCTGAATCTGTTTGGTGCCATGCTCCTCTACAACTTCGGCCTCCTGGCTGCCTACTGGGGAGACAATCACGGCGCAGTTTATCCCGCGGATTTGTTTGACATCCCGTTGATCGCCTCTTTTTTGTGGCTCGCAACAATAGGAATCATTGCGCTTCGGTTAGCCCCAGAACCTGATCCGTTGCCCTCCCAGATTCGCCGGGACGTGCAATGGCCCGCGCAACTTGCGATGCTGGGGGTGTTGGCAGCGCCGCTACTCGCCATGTGGACCGTGTTCGTCAGCAAGGCCCCGACCGTGGTGCAAAGATTCCGGTTGCTGGCGACACTGATCGCGATGGTGGTCGGCGCCGCGCTGGTATTTTTCCGCCAACACCTCGTCTATCAGGAGAGAACCGGACTCGTCCATGAGCTATGGGAGTCCCTCGAAAATGTGAAGCGCTTGCAAACCCACTTCGTACAATCGGAAAAACTCGCCTCGCTGGGGCAGCTCGCCGCAGGCGCCGCGCATGAAATCAATAATCCGCTTACGGCCATTCTTGGCTACTCCGACCTATTGGTCACCGAGCATCCCGCGCAGACGCGCGCGCACACGCTCGGTGAAAAAATTCGCGATCAAGCGCGGCGCACCAAGGATCTCGTCACCAATCTTCTCAGCTTCGCGCGCCAGGTTCCCGTTGAAAAGCAATTACTCGATCTCAACACCGTGCTCACCGGCGCAGTGCAGCTCCGCAATCTCGATCTCCGCGAGAAGAATATTCGCATCGAGCTCGAAAGCCGCAGCGTTCTCCCCGCTGTCCGTGGCGATCCGAACCAACTGCTCCAGGTTTTCTACCATTTGATCAGCAATGCCGTGGACGCGATGGAAACCAGCGGCGGCGGTGTGCTGCTCATTCGCACCCTGCGTGAAAAAGGAATCGTCGTAATTGAATTCTCCGATACAGGGCCCGGCATGAAGGAGCCTGAAAAAGTTTTCGATCCGTTCTATACCACCAAGCCTGTCGGCAAGGGCACCGGCCTCGGCTTGAGCATTTGCTATGGCGTGATGCAGGAGCACGGCGGCCGCATCACGGGTTTTAATCGCGCCGAGGGCGGCTGCACCTTCCGCCTCGAACTCCCTGCTGTGCTCGCCGTCTTTCCGCAGGTACCCTCCGTGCCCACCGCGCCAATCAACACGCGCTAGACCCTGCGCATTCACGCATTCCCGTGTGTATGCTAGAGTCGAAAATTCCATGGACGCCGCCGCGATTTCCACCGAACATTTGACCCGCCGTTTTGGCGGCCTCATCGCTGTCGATGACGTCAATCTCCGCGTCGCTCCCGGCCAATTCTTCGGGTTTCTCGGCCCCAACGGCGCCGGAAAATCCACCACCATCAAAATGCTCACCGGCCTGCTCGCTCCCTCCGCCGGCCGTATTGAAATTCTCGGGCTCGACCTCACGGCAAATCCCGTTGAAGTGAAGAGCCAGATCGGCGTTGTCCCGGAGGGCATGGCGCTCTTCGGCCGCCTGACCGGCGCGGAATACCTGAATTTTGCCGGCCGCATGTACGGGCTTGCCCGCGAGACGGCCGCGCAGCGCGCCTACGAGCTGCTCGATTTCATGCAACTTTCGGATCAGCCGAAAACGCTCGTCACCGATTACTCGCACGGAATGCAGAAAAAGCTCGCGCTCGCTGCCGCCGTGATTCACAACCCCAAAATCCTTTTCCTCGACGAGCCGTTCGAGGGCGTGGACGCCATCGCCTCCGGCACGCTGAAAGCCATGCTCCAGCGCATGATTTCTCACGGCGCCACGATTTTTCTCACGTCCCATGTGCTCGAAATTGCCGAGCGGCTCTGCAGCCACGTCGCCATCATCCATCGTGGCAAGCTCGTCGCCCAGGGCTCGATTGAAGAGTTGCGCGCAGGAGTCGAGGCGCAGGCCGCCGCTGCATTGACCGCGGACGGCGCACCCGGCAATGCCGCTCAACTCGCCGGCGAGAAGCTGACCCTCGAACAGATTTTTCTTCGCATCGTGGGAGGAGAGCGGTCCGCCGAACAGGAGCTGTCGTGGCTTGGTTAAGCCTTTCGCGCGAGACCCGCGGCCAGTTCGCCGCCATCGCCAAGGTTCGCTGGCAGCTTTTCGTCAATTCGCTCCGCAGCCTTCATGGCCGCCTCGAACTGGTCTCGCGCGCTTTCATCGGGCTGGGCTTTGCTGTCTTCGGTCTGGGCGGAGCGTTCGGTCTTGGCTCGGCCGCCTTTTATTTTGTCGCCACCGGCAGAGCCGAATGGCTCGCCCTTCTGCTCTGGCCCGTGTTCATGTTCTGGCAGCTCTTTCCGGTGCTGGCTACAGCCTTCACTGAGAATTTTGATTCCTCGAATCTTTTGCGATTCCCGCTGACCTATCCCTCGTTTTTTGTCGTCCGGCTTGCCTATGGTTCGCTCGATCCCGCCACGGCACTCGGAAGTCTCTGGCTCCTGGGCATCTCGGTGGGAATTGCTCTTGCGCGCCTTCCACTTTTTCCGTGGACGGCACTGGTCCTGGTTGTGTTCGCAATTCTGAATATCTTGATCGGCCGGATGATTTTCGCATGGGTCGAGCGCTGGCTGGCCCGCCGCCGCACGCGTGAAATTCTGGGCGTGGTTTTCTTTCTGTTTATCATCAGCTTCCAGTTTATCGGCCCGCTGGTGAATCATTTTGGCGAAGGACCGCGCCCGGCAATGGGCCGCGCCGTTTCGCAATTGCTCCCGCTCGAGCGCTTGCTTCCCCCCGGCCTGGCCGCTGCTGCAATCTCCGAAGCTACTTACTCGAAAATCCTCGCCGCCCTCGAAGCGGTGCTGTTGCTGTGTGCCTATGGAGTTGCAATCGCGTGGCTCTTGCATCTTCGGCTGCGCGCCCAATATCGCGGCGAAAATCTCGGCGAAGCCGTGGCCCGCATGGCCTCGCCAAAACAGCAGACGCCAATCCGCCTGGGATGGAATTTGCCCGGCCTATCCGCGCCCGTCGCGGCAATTTTTGAGAAGGAGTTCCGCTATCTCTCGCGCAGCGGCCCCATGCTCTTCACCATGATGATGCCTGTAGTCATCCTGGTGCTATTTCGGCTGACTCCTTCGCGCTCTGGCGATCCGAACGGTTTCCTGGTGCGCGCGCCTGATTTGGCATTTCCCGTCGGCGCCGCATATTCGCTGCTGGTGCTCACGAACCTCATGTACAACAATTTCGGCGCCGAAGGCACCGGCATCCAGCTTTTTTTCGTTTCACCTGTACGTTTTCGCCAGGTACTGCTGGCGAAAAATCTGGCGCACGCCTCCGCGCTGGCGCTCGAAACCGTTCTCGTCTGGCTCGCCGTCTGCTTTGTGTTCCACCCGCCCGCAATCGACGTGACCATCGCGACGCTGGCGGGACTCGTTTTCGCGCTGCTTGTGAATCTGACCATTGGGAATCTGCTGTCCCTCTCCTCGCCAAAAAAAATTGACTTCGGTACGTTCGGCCGCCAGCGCGCGTCAAATACCACCGTGTTCGCGAGCTTCGGCGTGCAGATTGCCGTCTTCGGACTTGCGGCGCTCACGCTGCTCGCTGCGCGCGCCTACGGGAAAATCTGGATCGCTACACTTCTATTTCTTGTGCTCGTGGCCATCGCGTTCATCGTGTACACCCTCGTCCTGAACCAAGCCGACACGATGGCACTCGGGCGCCGTGAATCGCTGATCGCGGAGCTCGTCCGTGCGTGAATGACATGAGGCCCTCTCATCAGCGGTTTTCGTCAGGGCGCGGCTTCAGCCGTGCCAAAATGAGTCGAGTACTCAGGGCTTTTAACCCCTGAGGGCAGGAAACGGAACTGCGTGCATCCTCATGAGAGGGGTTTATTTCAATTTGCTTGCGTGCGACTGCCGCGATAGATTCGCGGCTTCATGAAACAGAAAGGCTTTACCGTTTTAGGAGCAGCCATGACTCACCGTTTCCCGGGCTTTCACCTTTTCTTATTTGCCGTCTTCCTTCTCTGCGCTTCTTCAGCCGCGGCTCAATCCGAAAAGCCCACTTCGGTCCCCGGAGCTTTGACGGACGACCTCAAGGAATTTGTCGAGACACCCGCTGTCTCCGGCTACGAGAATCAACTCGTCGAAAAGATTCGCTCGAAGCTTGCAGCCTTTCATCCAACGGTGGACAACCTCGGCGATGTGGTTGTAACCGTGGGCAGCGGCTCGCCGCACCGCCTCATCGTCACGCCGATTGACGAACCGGGATTCGTCGTGAGCGGAATCACCGACGACGGATATCTCCGCGTCCAGCGCCTGCCGCAAGGCGGCCTTCCTCCAATCTTTAACGAACTATATTCCGCCCAGCCGGTAAAAGTTCGCACGATCGGCGGCAAATGGCTTGATGGCGTCTTCGCGGGTCCTTCGGTGCATCTCCAGCCGGGTCGGACCAACGCGCCAAAATCGAGCGACATCGACAACATGTACGTGGATATCGGCGCTACCTCCGCCGCCGAAGTTCGCAAGTCGGGTGTGGACATCCTCAGCCCCGTCGCAATGAATCGCCGTGCTTTCTTTCTGGGCGATTTGGTTTATGGCGCACGGGAGAGCAAAATCGCAGGCGTTTCCGCGGGAGACCGATTTGGGGCTGCGGTGCTTGTGCACTTGTTGCGACACATCATTCTCACCGATTTGAAAGGCACGCTGACAGTCGCGTTTGTCGTCCAACAACGGACTGGTGCGCGCGGTTTTCAGCGTATTCTGAGCACAATCCAAGCTGACGAAATGATTTACGTTGGGCCACTGACTCCGGGTGGTCCCGTCGTTGGCGCCGAAAATATCCACCGCGCGCCGCGCCGCGAGCCCGGCAGCGGTGTCCTGCTTGGCCTCCAGAAAACCGATGGCTCCGCTGAAGGATTCGCCGCCGACATTAAGAAACTCGCCGAGACCAACAAGATTCCATTCGCAACCGACTATTCCTCCGGAATTATTCCACCAGGCTATCTTTCCAGTCCGCCCATGCCCGCAAAGTGGGCCCACTTAGGGATGGCAACTGCGTGGCCCGACACACCCGCCTCGATGGTTGACTCTCATGACCTCCTGGGGACGCTTGATTTGCTCCAGGATTACGCTCAGGGCAGGCGCACCGACATCACTGCATCGGGGGGTAGCGTGGACAGCGCGCCGCCCACGAGACCTGGGGGAGTTGCTCCGAAAAATGCAGAACTCCTTCAAGAGTTTGTAGAGACCTACGGCGTAAGCAACCACGAAGGGCCAGTCCGAGAAATAGTGGAACACTTTCTTCCCGACTGGGCAAAGCCAGAAACAGACGACGCGGGGAATTTGATTTTGCAGGTTGGGACGGTGCCGGAAGGGTCGAATAAGCCGCGAATTCTTGTCGTCGCGCACATGGACGAAATCGGATTTGAAGTGAAATCCATCTCGAAAGATGGGCGCCTCGAAGTCGAATGGCGTGGCAGGGGAGACCTGAGTTTTTACGCAGGCCACCCCGCGCTCCTTCACACCGCCAAGGGCGACCTCGACGCGATCATGGAACTCCCAAACCAATGGGACGAGCCGAATTTTTCCTGGCCAAAAGAGTCCGAACGAGCAATCCGCGTGGACGTCGGCGCGCGCACTCCCGAAGAAGTCGAAAAACTCGGCATCAAGGCCGGCGACACAGTCACAATTCCAAAAGCCTATCGGCCGCTGCTGGGTACGCGCGCGAATGGCCGCAGTTTCGACGACCGTGTCGGCTGCACCGCGCTGGTATCCGCTGTATGGGCGCTCGGCGGCCCGCTGAAGGATCGCGACGTCACATTTGTTTGGTCCACGCGCGAAGAGATGGGGCTCGTCAGTGCCGCGGCGCTAGCGAAACGCCTGGCCGCGGAAGGCCGTGTGCCTGATTACGTTTTCGCGGTGGACACTTTTGTCAGCTCCGATTCACCGCTCGAATCAAAGCGCTTCGCAGACGCGCAGCTCGGCAAAGGCTTCGTGGTGCGCGCGGTGGACAATTCGAATATCGTGCCGCACCAGTTAGTGGAAAAGCTTGTAAAACTCGCGCGCGCGAATCAGATTCCCGTGCAGTACGGCGTTACGGGCGGCGGAAATGACGGCGCGGCCTTCGTCCCCTACGGCTCGGTTGACGTCGCGCTCGGCTGGCCGCTGCGCTATTCGCACTCGCCCGCCGAAGTGATCGACACGCGCGACGTGGACGCTCTCGCACGCATCGTCGCGGCCATCGCGCGAAGTTGGTAAAATCTTCACGCAATGCCCGATCTCACACACTTTCTCACGTTTGCCTTCGCGACGCTGATCCTCAACCTGACTCCCGGGCCGGACATGATGTACATCATCGCCCGCAGCCTGGGGCAAGGGCGCCGCGCGGGTCTCGTCTCCGCGCTCGGCATCACCGGCGGATGCCTGTTTCACGCCCTTGCGGCAACCGTGGGCATTGCCGCGCTTCTGCGTTCCTGGCCGATCGCGTTTCAAGTGGTGCGTTATGCCGGAGCCATTTATCTCGTGTACCTCGGCGCGCGCCTCATGCTGCGGCGAAGAGTTGAAGGCCAGATCGCCGGAGTGACTCCCGCCGCGCCACTGCCTGCGATTTTCCGCCAAGGGGTGATCACGAATGTCCTCAACCCCAAAGTGGCGCTGTTTTTTCTCGCTTTTCTGCCCCAGTTTGTAGTTCCAGCAAGAGGCATGCCGACATTGCAACTCGTTGTGCTGTGCGTCTACTTCATTTTTTCAACCACGGTTTTGAATCTCGTCGTCGCGCTCATTTCCGGCGTTGCCGGAGATTTCCTCCGCCATGGCCGCAACGTTGCCCGCATGGAGCGGGCCAGCGGCGCTGTTTGTATCGCGCTCGGCCTGCGCGTCGGCCTGACACGCTCTGCCTGACAGGGGCGTCGCATGGCGCCTGAAGCCAGGCGCTTTCGGAGATTTCCCGCACACTTAGTCAAATCTGATGTGTCATGGTGCTTGCGGACGGCGTGATGGTAACCAGAAAGGCGTGAGGGCTGCCCTATTTTGCTATAATCCCGCGCCGTGACCGGCCCCAAATTCAAGCCACCTCGGTACATCGTGGTCGAAGGCCCCATCCGCGTCGGTAAATCCACGCTGGCAAAAGTGCTGGCGGAACAGATGCACGCGCGGCGCATTTTCGATTGCGAGGACAATCCCTTTCTGGCCGATTTCTACGACGAAAAGCCCGGCGCCGCCTTCCGCGCGCAGATGTATTTTCTTTTTGAGCGCCGTCGCCGCTTGATCGAAAAACACCCGGAAGATGCTGCCGCTCCCGTTGTGGGCGATTACCTGTTTGAGAAGGACAAAATTTTCGCCTACATCAATCTCGACAACGAAGAGTTGAAACTCTACGAGCGGTATTTTGACATGCTCGCGCCATCCGTTCCCCAACCGGACCTGGTGATTTACCTGCAAGCCAAGCCCGGCGTGCTGCGCAAACGCGTGTCGAAAAAAGGCGACCCAGCAGAAAAGCAAATTTCCCCGAAATATCTCGAAGCGGTGGCCAACGCTTACGAGCATTTCTTCTTTCGCTACTCCGCCTCTAACCTTCTTGTGGTGGACACCTCCGAAATCGATTTCGTCGAGCGCAATCAAGACTTGCAGGAACTCCTCAGACGCCTTCGCCAGCCGGTCAAAGGCACGCAATACTTTCTCCCTCTCGGCCAGGGATAAGGAGAAGTCAAGATTTCTCCCGCAACCCTCGGCGCTTTCTCGAGCACCCGACCCCGCTTCGCTTGACGCGTTCACCCCTGCGGCCTAACATGCGCTCGCATGACAGTTCTCGATCCTCTCCGCTTTCCCTTCAGCTTTCTGCAAAGCAGGCTTCCTTCTATTCCGCATCGGGAGTTACTTGAAGCCGAGCAGCAATGGTGGAAGTCCGAGGGGGTTTCCATATCAGACGCGATCGATCGCGCCGGAACGCCATGGGTCCGGATGTTCGATCGCAACGGAACGCGTATTGATGAAATTCTCTACGCGCCGGAGTACCAGACGATTTTGAAGAAGGGCTACCGCTCCGGTGTCGTTTGGCGCGCGCTCGAAGAAAAATCGCTGATTCCGACGTATTCACTCATGTACACGATTTCGTTTTACGATCCCGGAATTTGCTGCCCGTACACGGTGTCGCTTGGGACTGCTGCACCGCTCGCAAAATATGGAAGCGCTGAATTGCAGGCGCAATTCCTGCCACATCTGTTGGAGAAAGATGATTCCGTATGGCAGGGGGCGACGTGGATGACGGAGATCGGGGGCGGCTCCGATTTGGGTGCCGCAGTAAAGACTGTCGCCCGGCCCGCCGCGGATCATTGGCTGCTGACCGGCGACAAATATTTCACGAGCAACGCGGCCGCTGAGCTGGCCGTGGTAGCTGCGCGACCCGAGGGAGCTGCGCCGGGAGTCCGCGGCCTCGCCCTCTTCCTGGTGCCTCGTCACCGAAAAGACGGCACACTCAATTGCTTCATCCGGCGCCTGAAAGACAAAATTGCGACGCGATCCGTGCCTACCGGAGAAGTGGAATTAAGAGACAGCGAAGGTTACTTGCTGGGCTCGGCTGACTCCGGCATATATTTGATCCTGGAAGTTTTGAATCTTTCGCGCGTCGCGAATAGCGTCGTGAGCGTTGCCCTCGCTCAACGCGCAATCGCCGGCGCACTGGCGTACGCCGAGTGCCGCGCCGCGTTCGGCAAGCGGATTCTTGAGCATCCGCTGCTTCGCCATCAGTTCGAAGTCCGTTTGCGTACACTTCAATCCGCGTTCGCGCTAGCTTGGGAATCCGTTCGGCTCCTCAACGAAGTGTGGATGGAATGCCCGCCTTACTCCGAACGCTTTCATCTGTTCCGGCTCGTAGCGCATCTCGCGAAGTACTGGACGGCCGAGTTCGCGGTGGATACGGCGAAATGGGCCATGGAGGTTCACGGCGGACTCGGCGTGCTCGCGGAATACGGTGTCGAACGCTGGCTTCGGGAAGCGATGATTCTTGCCATCTGGGAGGGAACTTCTCACCGACAGATACTCGACGGACTGGAAGTGATGGAACGGAAGCAGGCGCACAAAATGCTTTTCGCGCAATTGGCCGGAACCGCACCCGCCAACGAATTGCGGGAAATCGAATCAGAGATTCAAAACCTCTTGAACCTGCCCGCCGATGAAAAGGAGGCCCAGGCGGAAGCGCTCTTCAGGCGGCTGGCTGTTTTTACCGGGGATAAGCTTTCACTGAGGGATCCGCGTTGACCTACACAAGGCTCCCCGATTCTGTGCGACTTAGCTGGAGTTAGGTTGGACCGATGAATTCCGGGGCAAGACCTAGCGCTGGTTTCATTTCCTCGAAATATGTTCCGTTAGCGCGTAGGATCAAGCTCAAGTAGGAGGACGAAGGTGAGTGGCCAGGAACGATCTCCAAAGGAATTCTTAAAAGTTCCCCCGCGCCTACGGCGTTGGGTGAACGAGTGCGCCTCTTGTCACCACCGAGGCTATAAACCGGATACGCCGAAACCTCAATTTGACAATACAGCAAGCACACTAGCAAAACTGCGCCGTCTCTTGAATGAGCTGGTGTTGGACGAAACCGGAGTATGTGAACAGTGTAGCCGGCTGCGGCACCCGAAGGAGATGTCGGGTTCTCCGCCGGGTACGAGTTCAACAGGACCCGAGTGTCGAGAGAGAGAGAGACTTGATGCTGCGTATAGAGATGCTTTGCGGGCGAAAGAGCAAGTAGAAGGGCGAATATGCGCTCAGATAGTTTGCGTCGATTCCAATCAGAAGAAGCGAGCCAAACGCGAACTGGACCGGGCGGAGCAGCATACCCATAATATCCTGCGGGAACTGCTCGCACACGGCAAAAAGCACGGCTGCGGTTTATGATTGCCAGACGAAAGGCTGATAGGCCGAATTAGCGCACGGAAACCTGCGCAACTGTGCAGCTCGAAGAGCCGACCTGTGATTTATGACGCCGAAATTCATGCGGGGCCATCACCCAGTGGCCCGCTGATCCATGGGATCCATGGTACTCGCGCCGACCTCGCACACCGCAACTCAGTCAGCGAAACAGAGAATGCGGGAATCTTCAGCCTGCGGGAAAAAAATTCCGGGACGGGAACCGCGAGGGTTCAACCGTCCCGGAGTGCCAAGGGAGAAGCTGTCTGATGGATCCTCGTCCGCTGAAGTCGGCTAGGCTGCCTTGTATGGCCCGGTGAAGCGGTGGCGCCATTTTCCCAGCGCGCGGTTCACCGGATGGCTCCGGTGCAGGAATGTAATCACCGGTGAGCGGCGCACGCCGATTTTCTCGAGCGCGCGGCGGATGCGGAAATCCCGCCCGGCAGAAACCAGCCCCTTCTCCAGGGTGTCGATCGCATCGCCAGTACGGCCCGCCTGGTGATATACCTCCGCCAGGTTCAGATACAACTGCGCGTGGTTGCAGCGCATTCCCAGCGCCTCACGGCAGAGCGTTTCCGCGTCGCCAAACCGCTTTTCCGAAAGCGCCGCGAGCAAGCCGGTGTAGGAAAGATAGAAAGGATTTTTGGGGGCGATTCCAAGTGCGCGCCGAGCGTGCTGGAGAGCTTCTTCGGTGTGACCGTCACGCAGATTCTTCAGGCATTCTTTGAAGTCCGTCATCCCTGCATCCGCGGGAGATGTCGTTCCGATCCAGTGGGACATAGGCTCCTTCCTTGCCACGCCCGGGTGGGCGAGGCCACTACTAGGAGGCTACCGCCCCGATTTGCTTAGAGAAATAGGACGCTAGGACAGATTTAGTTCTGGTACGCAGCCTGTACGAAGTGACAGGCGAAGAAAAAACGCGGAGTTTTGGCGCGCCTATTTCGACGAATTCAGGTACTCATTGAACCAGGAAATGGTGCGGGCAATCACATCCCGGCTATGCGCGGGGCTTGCAAACTCGTGCCCCTCGTTTTCGTAAATTACAAACTGGGTGGGCACACCCAATGTCTTCAGCGCATGCCAGAATTCATAGGATTGGGGCGACGGGCACTCGCCGTCGCGATCCCCCACCACCACAAGTGTGGGCGTTTTCGCGTTTTTGATGAACGTAATTGGCGAGCTCCGGGTATAGACGGCCGGATCGTCGTAAACAGTCGCGCCAAAATAAGGGATCATCCACTCGTCAATCTTGTTCTCGCCGTAGTAGCTCTGGTAATTCGACAGGCCCGCCCCGGCCATTCCGGCGCGGAAGCGGTTTGTCTGCGTCACCGCCCACATGGTCATGTAGCCGCCGTAGCTCCAGCCGGTGATGCCCAGCCGCTCCGGGTCCAAGGGCGCCTGCTTGATGGCTTCGTCCACACCCGCCATGATGTCCCGGAAATCGCCGTAGCCCATGTCCTTCACGTTCGCCTGCGTGAATTTCTCGCCCTGGCCATAGCTGCCGCGCATGTTCGGCAGCAGCAGGAAGTATCCTTGCGATGGCAGCGCAAAACTGTAATTCAGGCGTGTCGGCCACATTGGCTGGGAAGCCCAGGCAGGTCCACCATGCACCAGGACAACGAGCGGATACTGTTTTGCTGGGTCGAAATTCAGGGGATAGATCAGCCAGCCCTGAACCTTGCCAATGTCGGTCGTCCAGCTCAGGCTCTTGGCTTCGCCCCATTCGGGCCGCAGCTTCGTATTTCGATGCGTGATCTGCTTCCATTCACCGATTGCACCGGCCCAGACTTCGGGCGGCTTTGAAAAGGATTCGCGAATCACGGCCGTTGTCTTCCCATCGCTCGCGATCGAAACGTACGGTGTGAAGCGCCCGAGAGGAAGTGACTCCGGAGCGGTCCAAATCGGTTTCATGGTTTGGTTCAATTCGAGGCGCGCGATGAATGTTTGCCCACCTTCGATTCCTGTAACAAGAATGCCGCTCGAACCCGGCGCCCAACTCACCGCATTCACTGAAACTTTCGAGTCCGGCATCAGATTGTGAGGTGCGCCGCCAGCGACCGGCACCGTGTACACATCGCCGCCGGGAATCGGCTCATCGCTCATCAGTCCTCCGATGAAAGCGATTTGTTTTCCATCGGGAGACCAGTGCGGCCCGGCAATCTGCATTCCCGGTTTTGGAAGTACGTCGTGCATCGCCCCAGTCGTGGCATCGATCGTTGTGAGTGCGGCGATGTACCAATTGTCGTCACCGTTGCCGTGCGCGTCGGTGATCACCAGTTGCTTGCTGTCCGCTGACCAATCGAATTCATACACGTAGAGGTCGCCGGGAGAAATCTGGCGCACACGCCCAGTCGCGGCATCGACGAGAGCAAGTCGCTGCTCGAGAAAGTCCTCGGAGACCACGCCTTCATCCGGCGTTTCGGCGACCAGCGGGCCCGCGCGGCGAGTGGCATTTTCCGTGAACAGAACGGCGATGGTCTTGCCGTCGGGCGACCATCCTGGTGTGGAAAGAAATCCTTTCAGATGCGTCAGCTGTTTCGCCGGGCTTCCGCTCAAATCGGTGATGCATACCTGCAGCTGCCCCGTTTTTCCGGCGTCGGAAAGAAACGCGATGCGTTTGCCGTCCGGTGACCAGGCGATGTCGTGCTCTTCACGCTCGGTCTTTCCATCGCCGGCGGTGATTCGCTTGGCCGCGGCGGGAGCAGTAAGGCTCGCAACGTAAATCGCGGCATTGTCTGATGGCGCGCCGCCCGGACCCGGCAGCGATTCAACCCACGCGACATGCTTGCCATCGGGCGAAATCTCCGCCTGCAGAAATTCCCGCATGCCAAACATGGCATCCACCGCACCGCTGTGTGGGGCTTTTGCTTTTGTTGGGGTCTGGGCCCCGACGCAAAATGACGCAAGTAAAATGCCGGCAGCGACTCCGCACACCCTTACATTTATGAATTTCACGATGGCTCCATTCCGCCGCACTTGCCGGCCGAGCGCGCTCCGGACACCCCAGCGGGAGCCGCCATGTTGGCCCGCAACCCCGGGAAAATCAATGATTTTGATATCGATACATTGGAGGCTGATGGAAATTGTTCACATCGCGAAGCTCTTCGAGTCTTCTTGACATGCGTTGACTTCATCCTTGCGAGTGGGTGAGTTGCCAGATATTCTCCGGTTTCGTTTTTGGAGGAATTATGGAATACGTGAGTGCCCTGAAAAGGTATTGCGGCGCACTGACCGTCGCGTGTGCGTTGGCGGCGGGCCTTTCGAGTTTCGCATGGCCAACTTCGCCGCCGCGGCAGGAGACGCAGGCTGCGCCAGCGGTTGTCGAACAAGGGAAATTTCGGCTGCACAAAATGGAGCAGCCCATCGGAGAGGAAAAATACGAGATCACGCGCGACGGTCAATCGCTGGTCGTGAAAATGCAATTCAAGTTCACGGACCGGGGAACCGCGGTTCCCCTCGCAGCCACGTTGCGTGCGGCAACCGATCTCACGCCCGAACAATTCGAAATCAAGGGCCGGACTTCGCGCCAATCCGAAATCGATGAGGCCGTCGAAGTTTCCGCGGAAAAAGCGCGCATCCGCAACCGCGAAAAATGGACCGAGGCGACGCGCCCGAAACAGTTTTTCACCATCGCCGGCTACGCTCCCGCGACGATGCAGATGCTGATGGTGCGCTATTGGGCCGCGCACGGCTCGCCAGCAGAATTCGAAACGCTTCCCAGCGGGCGCGTGAAAATTGAACCGCGCGGCCAGGACACGATCAAAATTGAAGGAAAAGAGGAAACGCTCGACCGCTACACGATCGAGGGCTTGATCTGGGGCCGTGAAACTCTGTGGTTTGATTCCAATCGCAATTTGATTGCTGCGGTGACGGCAGACGCTGAGTTTGACCACTTCGAAGCCATCCGTGAAGGATACGAAAGCGCGCTCGGCACTTTTGTTGGGCGCGCGGGCGCCGATGGCATGGCGGCACTTGCAGAAATTTCAAAGGGCATTTCCGGTAGCCGCGCGGAGACCCTTGCCATCATGGGCGGAACCTTGATTGACGGGACGGGCAGCGATCCATTGCCCGATTCTGCGGTCGTGATCGAGAAGGGACGCATCCTCGCTGCGGGGCCGCGTGCGAAAGTAAAGATCCCGCATGGAGCCACGAAAATTGACGCGCGCGGAAAATCGATTCTCCCCGGATTGTGGGACATGCACGCGCACTTCGAGCAGGTCGAGTGGGGCCCAATTTATCTCGCAGCCGGCGCGACGACAGTTCGCGATTGCGGCAATGAATTTGAATTTCTGGTCGCTGTGCGCGATGCGATTCAGAATGGCCGCGGCTTAGGGCCGCGCTTGCTGCTGGCCGGCGTCGTGGACGGAAGCGGGCCTTTGAGTATGGGGATTGAAGCGGTGGACACGCCTGAGGAAGCGAAGGCCTGGGTGAATCGCTATCACGATGCCGGCTTCCAGCAGATCAAGATTTACAGCTCGGTGAAACTGGAAGAGACCAGGATGATTGCGGAAGAAGGTCACCGGCTTGGCATGACAGTCACGGGCCATGTTCCCGAAGGTCTCGATGCCTACCAGACCATCGAGGCGGGTCAGGATCAGATCAATCACATCCAATACGTCGCGAACATCATGCGGCCTGCGTTGCCTGCCGATGCGACACGAATGGATCGCCTCAGCGCAAACGCGAATGTGAATCTTGAGTCGCCCGAAGCGAAGAGAGCGCTCGCATTCCTGGTGGAGCACGGAACGGTGGTTGATCCGACGCTGGCTGTTTCCGAGTTCTTTACCGCTACCAGCGCAAAGCCTCCGGCCAGTTTCGAGCCGGGCGTGAACAAAGTGGCGCCGGAACTCGCCGAGCAGCTTTCCGCAAGCGGACCCCCATCTCCATTGACGGACATGTTCGAGAAAGTATTTGAGAAAGATGTGGCGATTGTTGGCGCGCTGCATCGCGCGGGAGTTCCGATTGTCGCGGGAACGGACCAGACTGTTCCCGGCCACAGCTTGTACCGCGAAATTGAATTGTACGAGCAAGCCGGATTCACGCCGATGGAGGCGATTCAGGCAGCCACGATTGTGCCCGCGCGTGCGATGGGGCTCGAAACGGAACTCGGAACTGTCGAATCGGGCAAGCGCGCGGACCTGATCATCGTGAACGGAAATCCGCTGGAATCGATCCACAATATTCGCAAAGTAGAATTTGTGATCACAAACGGAATTATGTACAACTGCGCCGAACTCTGGCGCAGCGTCGGATTCAAGCCTTAGCGAACGACATCGGAAGCAAACACCAATCGGATGCCGTGAGCTTCCAGGCGCGGAACTTCTTCGCGGAGCGCGGCAATCGTTGCGGGATGAGGATGGCCGATGGCGACGGCCGAGCCATCGCGCACGGCATCGCGCGCAGCCTGATCGAGTTGAGCGAGAATTGCTTCGCGATTTGGCGTGTCGTCGAGAAAAATCTTGCGCGAAGCGGCACGAACTCCGTCGCGTTGCGCGGTATCGAATGCAACCGTCGCAGGCGTCGTGCGGCTGTCGATGAAAAATAATCCGCGCTGACGCAGCGCGGGCATCAGCGCCTGCATCAGCGCGGGATCTGCGGTGGCGCGTGAGCCCTGATGATTGTTCACGCCGGAAACATGTGGCACTGAATCGAGCATGCCTGCGAGCGCTTCAGCAACCTGCCCGGAATTCATCCCCACTCGCAATTCGACGTCCTCCGGCTTCGCGCCGTCGCTCTCGGATTCCATCGGGAGATGCAGCAGCACTTGATCGCCGCGGCGGAAAGCTTCTTCGGCGACCTCGGTGGAAAGCGGCAAGTGCGGAAGCACGGAAACGGTGAGCGGAAATGGCAGCGCGAGCAAAGTGTCTGCTGCGCTGCGATCGTATCCGAAGTCGTCAATGATGATTGCGAGCTGCGCATTCGCGGCGCCGCGTTTCGCGGGCGGACGAGCGCGGACTCCGAGCGGGGTGATGACGTGAATCGTATGCGTCCGGATTCCGTTCGACGCGTAGTCGAAGCGAAGCATTCCGCCGGAAGATGTCTCGACGATATCGAGCTTGTGGCGGCGAGCGATCTGATCGAGCGCCTGCGTCAACGTGCTGGTTTGCGCGGGATCGGTGAGGCTGACGTAAATGTTGTCGGTGGGAACCTGGCCAACCGACGCGGATTTGATCGTCTGATGTTCGGGGCGAATGGTGATTTCGGATTTGTGCTGCGTCACTTTTCCAGCGGCCGCGACGACTTCGGAAGTGATGGCGCGAAGTTCCGGCTTGGTGAGCGGTTTTTTTCCACAGCCGGTGATGGACAGAAAAACGGCGAGAGAGAAAAAAGCGGGAGCAGTGAAAAAATATTTCCGCAAAAAAATAAGCGGCGGGGTTGAGCGCCCGCGCGATCGCGTCACGAGAATCTAGGCGGCCTTTCGCGCCGGCGCGACGCCCTGCAAAATATCGATGGCCTTCTTGATCACCGGATCATCAGGCGAGACAACCGAGCCGGAGGGCTGGTTCTGGTCGTTGAGCGCTGCAAGATCATCGGCAGCAGGTTTTACTTCGTCGGTCGGGACCACGCCGTCGGCGGGAATTTCTTTTCCGCCCGGCGTGTAGTAATTCGCGACGGTCAGGATCAGCGCGGCGCCGTCGTCGAGTTGGATCAGCTTCTGCATCGAGGAGGTTCCATAGGTGCGCTCGCCCACCGTGTCGCCGCGTTTATTATCCGCGATCGCGGAGGCGAAAATTTCAGCAGGTCCGGCGGTCCCGTTTCCAATCAGCACGGTCATCGGGTGGGACCACACGACTTTGGATGGGTCCGCGGAAGAGACGACGGGCGTAACCGTCTGCCCCTTGAGCGTAGTAATGGTGCCGGACGTGAGGAAAAGCTGCGCGGTGGAAATTCCTTCCTGGATGTCGCCCGTGGCGCAATCGCGCACGTCGAGAATCAGTTTGCGCGCGCCCTGATGTTCGAACTGCGCGAGCTTTTCGTGAATCTGTTTCGTAGTTCCGGGGTCGAAGCTGCGGACGTGGAGGTAGGCGATATCGCCCTGGAGCCGGTCTTCAATCATTTTCGGCGGCGAGAGCTTCGCGAGTTTCAATTCCATTTCCTGCGGTTCGGCTTTGCCGCGGCGGATGACGGAAAGTTTCACGATGGAGTCCGGCTCGCCGGTGAGCAGGAGGCGCGCCTGGTCAATGGCCATCTGTCCGGTGGTGAACCCCGAGATTTTTTCCAGCACGTCGCCGAGATGCAATCCCGCCTTTTGCGCGGGGCTGTCGGGCAGAACGCCGATCACAGCGACATATCCGAAGCGCTTGGTGAGGGCCAGGCCGGCTTCGCCTTTGGCGTTCCTGACGCTGCGCTCTGTGTAGTCTTTGTATTCGAGCGGGCTCAGGTACGCGGATTGGGGATCGAGCGAGTCGAGCAGGCCATGAAGTGCGCCGCTGGTGACCTGGTGCATATTGGGATCGTCCACATATTGCGTCTGAATTTTATCGAGGACTTCGCCGTACACGGTGAGCGCGCGGAAGGCTTTGTCGTCCGACGAGTGTCCCATGACGTAGCCGGTGGCGGCGTAAGCGATCACAAGCACGGACAGTATGACTACGATTTTCTTCGCCAAAGAACTCATGCTGTTGTCCTCTCCCGCATCCCAGGGTCTTCTTTTGATGCCGCCGCGCCCGCGGGCGTTTCGAATTCGCGCCGCGCACGAATCACCCATTGTAGCACCGGCGGCGAAGGATTAGACGGATGCGCCGTGATTCGTGGTTCGTGAATTGTACTTCGTGACCCGAAGCGGGGAGGCAAAGAGGCACGGATGAAGAGCGAAAGATGGCGCAGAGTCATGGTTGCAAGACCCCCGAAATACTTTCGATTAGAAATTGCACCTTTCCTTTGTTTTCTATGAGTTGCAGCGATTTCTATTCGACACCCCTTTCGATTAGAAACACCGCGAAAAGTGGCCAGTGGCCCTCCCTCAAACTGGCGGGCAGACGTGTGACGAGTGATTAGTGAACGGTGTAAACCAGGGCGCGGAGGGCGCGCCAATTCTGCTCGGAGGAAAAAATAACGGTGTAAAGCGGTGATGGCAACCCCTCGTCCGGAGTGTCGATTGGAAATGCAACGACCCGCGCTCCGCGATCCGTGCCCCGCGACCTGGGGGTGCCGGTGCAACAGTGAGCTGTTTGTGGTCATAAGAAAACAGACAACGGTAGCACGACTGGGCAGAGATTTAAATCCGTGGAAATACGGATTGACGAAGATTGTTGCAGCTTGCGCGGGTGAACCGGCGCAAAAGGTAGAGGACACAAAGGCAATCGGTTCATGGCGGGGATGAATCCCCGCCCCACAAAGATAAGAAAGCCACGAGCTGCGAGCAGGCTAACGCAATCGGTTCATGGCGGGGATCCCGCGAGACCGTCCGGGACAAGTTCCTCCCCGCCCCACAAAGTCAAAAAAGCCACGAACTGAGAGGAGGCAAGCGCAATCGATTCATGACGGGGATCCCGGGAGACCGTCCGGGAGAAGTTAATCCCTGCCCCACAATGACCAGCTCACGAGAGTGACAACCCAGGCGGCGGACCGCCGTCGCAGTATCCACAGATGGCTTCCGAGGGCCTGTCTAACGGCGGAGTCTTCCGCCGACGAAAACGTGGTTTTGTAGTTTGCGGTCAGGTAAGCGAAGTCATTCGAACCGCGAATACGACGATCAGTAATCTCGATGCGGTGAATTCTCGTTGTCCCACGCGCCAGGTGCGCCGAAACCGCCGCGCGTCCATGGAGAGGCTGTGCGTCAGGCGGCCACAACTCGATGTCATCGGCGCACAAGGCCATCAAGCTGTGAATCTTTCCAGCGACTTCGAACTCGATCCAATTGGAATGGATCCGCTCAATCTCCCGGAGGGAATCTTCCGTGAGTTCGCCCATACAGTGGAGCTGGATAGCAGATGCGCCCATCGTCTTGCAAGGCCGCACGCGCACGAATGATGGAATTCTGGGCGAGGCGTTGAGCAGGAGAGAGTCAGAAGCGCCAACCAAATTCAAAACACCCACCCTTCCCAACGGCGGGAGGGTCCCTCGGCAGGCTCGGGATGACAATCCATTGTGGATTGTCAGGGCGCCCGCAAAGGCTGGGCCACCCGCCCGTCATTTCTTTGGCGGCTCGGCCTCGGGCTTTTTCTGCTCGGCTGGCGGCTCAGCCTTGAGCTTAGCCAGTGACTCGTCCACGCGCTTTTTGAAATCGCCGTAGTCGTTGTGGGCCAGGCCGCTGTAGGCGGTTTGGACCTGCATCTCGCAAGAGTTGCCCTTGCTGGTCAGCACGACAGAGTTGATGCGCTTTCCGCCGAGCGTCCCGCCAATGTTGAACGAAGAACTCATCTCGGTGTTGTCGATCCCAATGATCCCGTATTTTCCGGAGTTGCGGAGAACGTCTTTCACGGCTGGCCAGAGCACACTGCACGCCACGGGATAGGTGTCTGTGTGCGACTTGCAGAACGAGGGAGTAGCCGGGAGCATGAGCAGCACTGCCAGTACCGCGAATTTCTTCATTTTGGATCTCCTTCTTGAAACCGCACTTTGCCGGAACTCTATATCCAATTCGTTTATTTGCATAGTGTGAAATGATTTTCATCGGGCGCCCAGAGTGACGAGATGTGGAGCGGTCGAGAATTAGCTTGCGAGGGGATGGAGTTAGGAATCAGATGCGGAAACTGAATTCAAAACACCCACGCTTTGCCAACCCTGCAAAGAGTGGGCCACCCGCAAAGGCTGGGCCACCCGCCAGGCGCAAGCAGGAACGCGAGTATCGCGAATAGGTGCTTCATGCGTGTTCTCCTCAAAGCGGGAGGCTTTCCCAGCAGCTGCCCGCTTTGAACACGCTACAACTTAAAGTTAACTTTAAGTCAAACGGTATTTTGGAGAAATTCAAGAGCTACTCAGGATCAAGGGTGGGCCGCCCGTCCATCCACACACTGAAACGTACTCGTCCGGCCACCTGACTGTGATATAGATTCCGAGGTGCTAAGCAACAAGTGATTGCCCTGAACCCCAAACTTCGAGGTCCTGAGAGTCCTCAATCGGCTTGGTATCGATATTATCCTGGATTCTCGGAAGGTTTCGCCCGCGCTGCGTTGCGTTCTTCCTGCCTCTGCAATGGTGAATGGGTCCTGGACCCGTGGAATGGAAGCGGCACCACCACATCAGCCGCGCTCTCTCTTGGCATAAATGCTTGTGGGTACGATTTGAATCCCGTGATGGCTTTGGTCGCCAAAGCGCGCAGCCTTAATTCGGCAGATTTTTCGAGCCTTCGGCCTTTGGCGTTCGAGTTGACAAGAAAAGCCAAAAAGACATCCGACTTTGATCCAGAGGATCCTCTCCTAGCGTGGTTGCAGCCTCAGTCAGTCAGGGCAATAAGAGGCATTGAGGCAGCGGTCCAGACGCTGCTCATTGATGATCAGTGTTACATGAGTCTCAACAAGCGCGGAGTCAACGAAGTTTCAGACTTGGCTGCATTCTTCTATGTTGGTATCTTCCGGACGGTCAGAAAAATTTTGCGTCCATTCTTGACCTCCAATCCAACATGGATAAAACGACCAGATTCCCGCCGTAGTCGGCTCCGTCCTGGTGCCGCCACTGTTCATGAAATCTTCAGAAGTAATTTGGCCGACATGATTCCGACAAGCCCTCCAAAATTTAGCCTTGCTACCCGCGGGCAAAAGGTGATCAGTGTTGCTTCCTCTCAAAAGCTCCCGTTGGCGAATGGCTCCATCGACTTTGTCCTAGGGTCTCCTCCGTATTGCACAAGAATTGACTATGCGATCGCCACCTCCCCCGAGTTGGCACTTCTTGGTTATGAGTTCGACACTGATTTCTATGAGCTCAGACGCAAGCTGATCGGTACCCCGACGGTACCTTCAGCTGCCCCAAAGGCTTCGACCGACCTAGGCAAAACCTGCCTAGACTTCCTAGCTGCTCTCTCGCAACACACCTCAAAGGCTTCATCGACCTACTACTATAAGAACCATGTTCAATATTTCCAGTCTATCGGGTCCTCATTGTCGGAAATTGGACGAGTCTTGAAACCGAGCGGCCGGTGCGTGCTTGTCGTTCAGGATTCTTACTACAAGGATGTGCACAATGACCTGCCGGCGATTCTGACGGAGATGGCAGAAATACGGGGTTTGCGCCTACGCGATAGGAACAATTTCGCCCATCCTAGGACACTAGCAGGAATTAATCCCGGAACTCACGAGTACCGAAGTTCATTTTCTGCGGTAGAGAGCGTTCTAGTCTTCGAAACACGTTGCCTATGAAGAGAGCAGGTCGAATACATTAGCCATGTCATCGAGCCAGTCTGTAATAACGTTTTGGGGCCGCTTCGGAAGTCTCGAGCACAGGATCCTACTTGCGCGGAGCTCCGCCTTAGCCGTAAGGCCGAGCTTAACGCCGACCGTCGCCGCACTTCGAAATGTCTCGTCGCAGCGATGTGCATAGAAATTCCTCACGTCCTTCAAGAGTGGGGCAAACGTGGATCCCGCTGCGAAAGCCGAATAAATTTGCGCGAGGTTTGACGCTGCGACTGCTTTTTGCAAAATGATGAATTTTTGCGAATTGTGCCATGCTGGCTCATCGTAACGGGATATTGTGGAGCTGTTGAATTTTGGGTCCTTGACTGTCTGAATCGCAAATTTTAAGGCAGCCTGCTTGTTCGGAAATGTCTTTGCTGTAAACTTCACCGGCTTCCCAGATCTGGTCCGCGTAAGAATTGCTCCCGAAAGGTAATAGGCTCGAAGAAATCCCGCCCACAGATTCACTGCCTCGATAACCGTCCAGGCGATTTGGATATCCTCTTCGAATTTAACCGGAACGTTAAGGTGGCTCACTCGAGCTCGCAATTTGGCGACCCTTTTGTCAGCGACCCGATAAAGGTTTTCCAAACGATGAGATGGGTTCACTATATCCGCTCGTGAGTCAAGGCTTTACACATCCACATGAACCGAAGCTTCCGCGTCTCCGCCACGTTCGTTTTTTCCTGCGAAGCTCTTGTGAACTTAGCGAACCTGCCGCGTGGAGCATCGGCGTCGGCAGCTTGTGCCAGGGCAGTGAGATTTGGAAGCGCTGCAGCCCAGTCAATCGAGCGCAGCTTCGGAGATTTGAAAATTTTGTTGAACTTCTTCACCGGCTTGGTCACATGAGTGATCGCTTGAACCAGCGAATAGACCATATGCGGTTTCATAAGCACGGTTTCGTGCAGAGCTTCAGTGTTCCGGATAGCGCCGAAGGATTCTAGTAACCTCTCGCGGTAATCATTTGCCTCCGGAAAGTCAACATCACGATTGCTGTAAATAGAATCCAATATCTTCCTGTCTGTGGTGCGTATGCCGTGGATAAAAGAATCGCAAAGCTCCGTGAGAAGTTTGTTGTCGGCCATCCGAACCAACTGCTTTTCTTTGAAGATACCTGCTTGCAGGAGAATGGCATTGATCTTGTCCGCGATATCATTAATGAACCACTTGAATTGGCCCTGATACGAGGCATGCCTCTGCTCCTCTGCGTTCAACGGTACGGTGTACGAATTCATGCGTCGAAAGACTTCGACAACCTCAGCAGGCGTCGCGGACACAAAAAGGTCAACATCTATGCCGTAATCGAGAAAATTATGTTTGTCCGATTCCTCAAGCTCTGAATATAACCTGTTTCGAAGATCGCCATTCTCAGCCGATTTCGATAACCTGAGTCGATCATTAAGGAAATCCTGAATTGCAACGCTCCTTTGTTGACCATCAACGATCTCCTTAAAGGTTTTCTTGCTCTTAACATCCGTGACTTGGTACAAATAAAGCTTGGGAATGGGAAACCCTTTCAAGATCGTCTCGATGAGATAAGAGCGGGCCGCAGGTGGCCATACCTGGTCGCTCCTCTGGTAGTCCTTGTTCACAATAATCTCTCCACGCTCCATGGCATTGCAGTAGTCGGCAACAGTGAAGCTCGTGGACACACTGTTCATGCGATCCTCCCGCCAAACGGCAAGAATTTACCATTGAATAATAACGTTTGCATTCAAAATGGGACAGGCAGCCCGCCCGCTGAGTGAAGGCAAAAGCACATCCCTCACCGCCACCGTGTTCGGGATGACATCGGCGAGAGGCGGGGCGTAGTCACTTATGCGCGAAGGTGTGGTGGGCGGAGCGGACGTCCATGGAGTCCTCGTCGAGGATGGGCGTGGCGGCGGTGATGTAGGTCTGCGAGATGCGGTCCTGCCAGGTGAAATGATCTTCGTCCCAGAGAGCCCAGACGTAGCCGAGCATGAGCGTGGCGCCGGAGAGCAGGTAGCCGAAGCTGCGCCAGAGGAGCTGGCGCGTGTCGGGGAGGGTGCCGTCGAGGCGGACGATGGTGAGGCCGCGAAACTGCATTCCCGGCGTGGCGCCCGCAAACGTGGTGAACAGGAAGAAATATTGCGCGTAGAGCAAGTAGAAAATCGTGAGATAGACGATGGCGTCCACTTTTTCGAGCACGACGTGGCCGCCGAGGGAGCGAAAGAGTCCGAGAAATGCGGCGGAGGTGAGCGCGAGGAAGATGGCGTCGAGGATCGCGGCGGTGCGGCGGTCGGCAAGATCGGCGACGGGCACGAGCGCGGATTGCGGGTGCGCGCGGTCGTCCATGGAGTTCGCGAACTCAAGCTCGGGTTGGATGCAGATTTCCATGCGCTCCGGTTTGCGCTGGCGCTGGAGGGCGCGTTGGCGTTGGAGGCGGCGCGAGCGGTCGCGGGCATCTTCCTTGTCGAGATCGATCTCGGTGGAGAAGGGCAGGCCGGACTGGGATTCGTCGGGACGCAGATGGCGGCGGCGCGCGCGATATTCTTCCAGGCGGCGCGTGACTTCACGGCGCCATTCGGGTTCTGGTTCGTTTTCTACGCGGGCGGTGGTGGGGCGGGCGTAGGCGTTTGCGGAGACGCCGACAGCTACCGGCTCTCGAGCGCCGCCATTTTCGACAAATGGGAGATCACAGAAGGAGCACTTCTCGACGTCCTCGAGCGAGAGGGCGCCACACTGCGAGCATATTCGTATCACTGGTCCGTTTTGCGCTGCGGAAGTTCCAGTGGCGGAACGATGGAATGCTACCACGATGGGGAAGGCGAGGGAACGGTCGAGTGCAGGGAGCGTGTCGCGTAACAGGCAACCCTGCTGCGGCGGAGCAGTTTACATGGCACGCGCGCGGGACCAACGCTTGAGGCCAGTTGACGGCGATTGCGGGGGCGGGGGGCGCGTGTTAGGCTCGACCTTCTTTTTCGGGAGCAATTTTTCGGGCGTTTTCAGGCGATGCCGAACGCGACGGCTTTGGAACCTCTCCGCAGATACGCGCTGCTTGCAATCTTTCTAGTCGTCATACCTGCGTTAACGCTCCCTGTCTTTGCACAAGAGCCCGGCGAGGACCAGGAGAAAGCCGCAGCGGAATCACCGAAGCAAGCCGCCGCGAAAAAATCTTTGCAAGCGCGCGCTCCGGCGGGGGAAGCCACGCTCGAAGCCGATCAGCAGCGGCAGGTCGGGAAGATGTTCTACGCCGATGGGCACGTGGATGTGCACTACGCGAATGCGCGGCTGCGCGCGGATCATGTGGAATACGACAGCGAAACGCAGGTGGTCTCCGCACATGGAAATGTCCAACTGGATTACTTGACGCAACACGTGGAGGCGGACGACGGGCGCTATGAATTGCGCACCGGGCGGGGAACGTTTCATCATGTGCGCGCCACATTTGCGCTGCAGCGGCGGCCGCTGCCGACATTGCTGAGCAGCCCGAACCCTTTGTACGTCGAGGCCGCAGAAGTGGACCGGATCGACGATCAAACCTACGAAGTGCACAAAGCGTGGCTGACGGTGTGCGATCCCGGCCGCCCGACGTGGAAGTTTTACGCACCGAGCGCGAAGGTGAGACTGCAAAAATCGGTGCAACTGGAGAATGGAAATTTCCGCGTGTGGACGATTCCAGTTCTTTATCTTCCGTACGCAACATTTCCGGCGGAAAAGCGCCGCGATTCCGGATTCATGATTCCCGACCCGGGGCACAGTTCGCAAAAAGGGTATGTCATCGGGGAGGCGTTCTATTGGGCGCCGACGGATTGGATGGATACGACCGTCGGAGGGGACTACTACAGCTTGCGCGGCTGGAGCCAGAAAGGCGAGCTGCGCATGAGGCCGTGGGAAGGCGCGCGGCTGGAGGCGAGTTACTTCGGCGTGCTGGATCGCGGGCTGGAGCAGGAGAATGGTCCGCCATTGAAACAAGGCGGGCATGAATTCCACATCGGATTTGCGGGGCCGCTCTCCGGAGGGTGGCGCGCGGTTGCGGATTTGAACCAGCTCACTTCACTGACGTTCCGGCTGGCGTTTGCGGAAACATTTTCGCAGGCGGTGAATTCCGAAGTGCGCGACACGGCGTTTCTGACGAATAATTTTCGCGGGTTCAGCCTGGATATCGCCGCGCTCAGCTACAAAAACTTTTTGAGCGCCTCGCCGCAGTCTTCCGTCACGCTGCGAACGGCACCCGAGGCGCGATTCAGTTCGGTGGATCAGGCGCCGTTCCGGCAGATTCCACTTTATTTTTCATTCGACGTGTTTAGCGGCGCAGTGCACAAGAGCGAGACGGTCACGCCCTTCAGCACGCCTGGATTTGTCCCGCGCAGCGAGTTTGCGCCGAGTGTGACCTTGCCGCTGCATTGGGGCCCGTGGCTGAGCGCGACGCCGAGTTTCACGCTGCGATCCACCTGGTATGGCGGCCAATTGCAGAACGGCAATTTCGTCGATCACGGTTACTTTCGCGTCACCGAGGAATTTTCCATGGATTTGCGTCCGCCTACGATCGAGCGGGTCTGGGGCGACTCGGATTCAAAGTGGAAGCACGTGATCGAGCCGGACGTGGTCTACAAATACGTCACGGGCGTGAACGATTTCGAAAGAACGATTCGCTTCGATGAGAACGAAACGCTGACGGACACGAATGAAGTGGAATACGGAATCACGCAGCGGCTTTACCGGCGGTCGGGGTCTGATGATGCGCAAGAACTGGTGAGCTGGCGGGTGGCGCAGAAATTTTTCTTCGACCCCACGTTCGGCGGGGCGCTGGTGAATGGGCAGAGAAATGTGTTTCAGACACTCGATTCGCTGACGCCTTTTGCGTTCGCGGTGCAGCCGACGAATTTTTCGCCGATCGTGAGCGACCTGCGCATTACTCCGGGCAAACGATTTGACACGCAACTGCGCATCGATTACGACCCCAAGCGCGGGCGGTTGTCGGCGATCGGGACGCTGGTGAAAATGAAGCCATACAAGGAGTCGTTCATCACGCTGGCGCATTTTTCGACGATCAATCTACCCACGCCTGCTGCTGAGAATCCGCCAGGTTTCAACTTTCAGGGACGCTCAGAGCAATTGCGCGCCCTCGCCGGTTATGGCGATTTGAACCGCCGGGGATGGAACGCGGCCGTGGGCGCGAGTTACGACTTCACGCTGGGTGCTTTTCAAAACCAGGTGGCACAAATAACTTACAACGGTTCTTGCTGCGGCCTGGGGTTTGAATACCGCCGCCTTTCTTTCGGCACGATCCGCAATGAGAACCGGTTTGGGATCGTGTTCCGAGTTGCGAATCTGGGATCGGTGGGAAATCTGCGCCGGCAGGAAAAAATATTCTAGATGAGCCGCGTTCATGCAAAGCCGGAATCGGAGCTGGCGTTTCTTTCGATTGAACAAGCCGGCCGGCTGCTGCGAAAGAAGGAAATTTCGCCGGTCGAACTGGTGGATGCGGCGCTCGCGCGCATCGAGCGGCTGAATCCCGAGCTGAACGCGTTCCTGACCATTGTGGCGGAGGATGCGCGCCGCAAAGCTCGCGTGGCGGAGGGACTGATTCGCCGAGGAGGCGCGACCGGCCCACTGTATGGCATTCCCATTTCACTCAAAGACAATTACTGGACGCGCGGGATCCGCACCACTGCCGGATCAAAAATCTTGGCGAACTTCGTCCCGGGGAGGGACAGCGATGTTGCGAGCCGCCTCGCGCAAGCCGGAGCAATTCTACTCGGCAAGACGAACATGCACGAGTTCGCTTACGGCATCACGAATGAGAATCCGCATTACGGTGCGGTGCGCAATCCGTGGGTGCGCGACCGGATTTCGGGAGGCTCGAGCGGAGGGTCGGCAGTCGCTATCGCCACGGGAATGTGTTTTGCTTCGATGGGTACAGACACGGGCGGGTCGATTCGCATTCCCGCGTCACTTTGCGGAATTGTCGGGCTGAAGCCGACGTTCGGTCTGGTGAGTGTTGCAGGTGTGGTGCCGCTGGCGGAGAGTATGGATCATGCCGGTCCACTCGCGCGCACTGTTGCGGACGTTTGCATCGTGCTGCAGGCGGTAGCGGGAAAATATCCGAAGGGAGCTGTGGCGCCGGATTTCCGGAACCTCCGCAAGAGCATGCCGCGCAAGTTTCGGCTCGGCTGGCCAAAGGAATATTTCTTCGACCGCGTGGATGCGGAAGTGCGAGGCGCGATTGATGCAGCAGCGAAATGCCTCGAAGCGCTTGGCGCGCGCATCGAGGAAGTTTCCTTGCCCCACCTAGCCGACTCGGTCGAGCCGGGCACGAATATTGCTCTGGCGGAGGCGACGTGCTACCACGAATCGCAGGGCTATTTTCCGGCGCGAGCGGCGGAGTACGGCGAGGATGTTCGAAGGCGATTGGGGTTCGGACGCGAAGTGCGCGCGGTGGACTACCTGAATGCTTTCGCAGTGAAACGCGAGGTTGAAAAGGATTTTCACGCAGCTTTTGAGCGCGTGGATGCGATTCTGGCGCCGGCGCTCCCCATTGCCGCGCCGAAGTTGGGCGAGAACGAATTGATTGTCGCGGGAGAAAAAGAGACGGTGCGCTCAGCGCTCGTGCGCATGAACCGACCGGCAAATCTCACCGGCCATCCGGCAATTTCCGTTCCCTGCAGGTTTACGCGCGCGGGTTTGCCAATTGGCCTCCAATTGACCGGCCCGCATTGGGGCGAAGCGCGCTTACTGGCGATCGTACAAGCCTACGAAGACGCCACCGAGTGGCACAAGCAGCATCCAAATTTAAGTTGAACCCGAACGAGTCTCATTCGGCAAATTCCGCGAGCGAGCCTTTTCTTTCCATCAGCCAACTGCCAATCGCGAAACCAATTGCGCCCACGGCGATTCCGGCGAGCACATCCGCGACATAGTGATAGCGGCCATACACTGTAGCGACACACATGCTCGCGAAAAATGGGAGGCAAACCCAGAAGAGCCATCGCCGGTAGCGATACGCCGTGAGTAACGCAACCATCGAGCCAGCCACGTGGGCGGATGGGAAAGCGGCGCCGTGGACGCGGGCGAAGCGTTCGATGAGATCAACTGTTGCGGTGAAATATCCGCCGCGTTGCGATTGCGTTGCGGCGGCCGCGAGCGAGTAGTGGGGACTCTCGATCGGAAACAAAACCGCGATCACGTAAACGGAATAGTGCGCCACGGCCGTTGAAACCATCACGGTCCAGTAGGCGAGGCGCTCTTTGTGAGCGTAAAGAATCGCGGGCAAGATTACGAGGTACAGAAAATATGTCATGTAGGCGAATTGCATGAATTCGTTCATGGCGGGGCTCGAGAAGCGCGCGAGCCAGACAGCGGGATGCACGCCTGCAAATCCGTAGTCGAATTCAATCAGCCAGCGGTCGAACCAGCCGGGGAAAATCATGTGCACCAGACCTTGCAACTCCTCGAAGAAACCGATGTAGAGCGGGAGCGGATACCAGGAGCGAATGAAGTGCAACACGGGATTTTTCGTGTGCGCCGCGGCCCAGGCGACGCAAATGATTGCGAGACAGAGCCAAAGATGGACCACGACGTACATTCCCGCGTGCGCGACGTTGCGACGGCAGGCGATGAGCAGGATGTCGAGCCACGCCATGTAGGCGAACGTGACCCATTCGAACGCGCCCCAGGACCGCCAGATTTCCGTGAGGCCACGGGGAAATCCGGCCACCTCCATGGCCCCTCCCGAGGTTGGCAGCGCCATTGTTTGGTCGCAAAAAGAATCCGAGTAGGAAGATTGATCCAGAGATTTCATCGCGCCTCCTTGGGCGCCAACACTCTTGAGCTCGCGGCGCGCACAGCGCCCTGCGATTTTTTCCATTTGCAAATCCGCCAACCGCGCAGGCGAGAAGTGCAAGTGAGACGCCAGGACGGGTTGACGGCGACAGGATTTCCGACAGATTCGAGCATGGGGATATCGTCGCTGTGGTTGCCGTAAGCAAAGCTTTGGTTCAAGTCCAGGCGGTACTTCGTGGCGAGCATCTGGAGGGCGCGTGCCTTTGCGTACCCGCTCATATGTTTGTCCGCGAGCCAACCGGTCCAGTGGCCATCGACAGCCTTCAACTCGCTCGCGACAATTTCCATGGGGCAGGGGAAACACGGCGCAATCGCGCGTGCAAGCGGCGCGAGTGTTCCGGAGACAAGAAAAACACGATGCCTCTGCGTGTGGTGCCAGGCAAGCCGCGCCATGCCATCGAGATAGAACGGCGGCGAATTCGGCATGCCTGCAGCCGTCCAGTCAGCCGCAAGCGATTCGGCAAGTCCGGCGAGATAGAGCTTGTTGCCATCAACAGCAGCGAGGCGGTCGTGCACAATTGTTTTTGCGCAGTGCTTGAGCCAGCGCAACATATTCGCACGGCAGATTGCGTCGCGGGCAAGCAGGTGGGCCAGAAATCGCCACTCAAGCGATGGTGAAGCGATCAGCGTCCCATCGAGATCGAAGAACGCGCCAATTTTCGCAGATAAGTTCACCGGCTCACCTGAATCGCCATCGAAGCACGGGGCTTGTCCTCAGCCGCGAGATACCGGCGGCCCTCCCAAATGACCGGGATGGCGCGCACGACGCAGAAAATCACGGTCGCAGCAACGAGCGCTTGCCCTCCGGCGGCCAGCCATTGGCGCGCCGTCGCGTCAATCCAATCTGCGGGTACATGTGCCAGGGGCAGGAGCAGGCCGAGATAGCAGAAGCAGACGCATTTGAGCACAGCGTAGACGGCGCGGCTCGCGCGCGAAGCCACCAGACTCCGTCCCCACCAGGTTTCAAGCATGGAGTTCTGTCCAAAACCGGTGCGTCCCGTGCGCGCGGCGAGGCCGCGGAGAAAATCCGTCAGTGTGCCGCGGACGAAAAAAAGTACGGGAACCCAGAGCGAGATCAGTCCGCTGACAGCGAAAAACGTGAAGAAGAGATTTTCGATGACGCGGTCGCCAAGGATGTCGAGCTGCGCGCCGAGCGGCGTGGCCATGTTGCGCGTGCGGGCGAGGTAGCCGTCAACGCCATCGAGCGCGATGGCGACGATCGTCAGCAGTACTGCCACGGCGTCAATCGCGAGCGCCTTCTGAGCAAACGTAAACAGCGCGACAGCTGCGAAGGCGGCGGCGACGCGAGTGGCGGTCACTTGATTTGGCGACATGGCAATCACCTTTGTGAAGGACTTAACGGGCCCGCAAACGCCTGCGGCAAATCTCTTTGCCGTTCCCGGCTCCAGCGAGCGGGCCCGTGATGCGGGCAAGGGCATGCGGCGGGCCAATGGACAATTCGTGCAGTGGGCAATCTTTTCAGCGGTTTACGGCGTCCCGCGTGAAAGCGAGGAGCCTGGTTTCGACGCCAAATCACTCCACCTGGCGGAATCTTCCTTGCATCATGCGCCGGACAAAAAGGAGGAGCGTACGTCTAACGGATGTGGGAAAATTCAATTTTAGGCCGAAGCCGCAGCGGTTCTCGGACATCTAACGAGCGGGAGAAATCGTTAACGCAACGATGGAAGTTTCCATATTTGGGGCGTTTGTTGCAGGGCTCGTCTCTTTTCTCTCGCCGTGCGTCTTGCCGCTAGTGCCCGGTTACATTTCGATGCTCTCGGGTATCGGCGTGGAGCAATTGAAAGAGGGGAAGACGCCGCGCGGCGGATTGCTGGCTTCGGCGCTGGCTTTCGTTTGTGGATTTTCGATCGTGTTTATCGCATTCGGAGCTTCCGCGAGCGCGGTGGGATCATTTCTGCTGCGCAATCGCAATCTGCTGGCGCCGGTGGCGGGCGCGCTGATTGTTCTATTCGGACTGCATCTTGTGGGAGTGCTCGCAAAAATTACCGTGCGCGCCGGTCTCGCGATTGGGCTGCTCCTGGTCGGACTGGGAGTTGTGCTGAGCATGCGGCCGGAACTCGCCGGCGCTTCGATCAAGGCAGTTCAACTCTACGCGGCTTCACTTATTTTTTTGCTCGGTCCGTCGATGACGCGCTGGCTGAATCGCGACGTGCATTTCCGCAATCTGGGCGGCAAGCCAGGCGCGGCCAGCGGATTCCTGATGGGTTTTGCATTTGCGTTCGGCTGGACGCCATGCATCGGGCCGATCCTGGCGAGCGTGCTGAGCGTCGCGGCGACGCGCGATACCGTCGGGCAGGGAGTTTTTCTTCTGGCCTGCTATTCGGCGGGACTGGCAATTCCGTTTCTGGTGACGGCGCTCGGGATTGGCGGATTCTTGAAATTTTACCAGCGGTTTCGCCGCCACCTGCATACGGTGGAAGTGTTTAGCGGCGTTTTGTTATTGGCGGTGGGCGGGCTGGTGTTCCTGAACCGGCTGACATGGCTTTCGGGTAAGCTTTCATTCTTGAACCGGTTTTCACGGTGATGGGAGTCCAGCGAATGAAGAAGTCCACGTACTTATTTTTGTTCCTGATCATGCTCATGAGCGTTGTGGTGGATTTTTCCGGCTGCGGCTCATCCGGATTGTTCAAGGCTTCGACGAAGGAGAACGGCAACTCGTCGAAAGATTCCGCGAAAAAAGGTCTGCCGGACGCGCCGGACGTCACCTTCAAGGATCTGCAGGGGAAGGACGTGAAACTTGCGGACCTGAAGGGAAAAGTGGTGGTGGTGAATTTCTGGGCGACGTGGTGCGAGCCATGCCAGATTGAGATCCCCTGGATGATTGGTTTCCAGCAGAAATATGCTGATAAGGGATTCACACTGCTCGGCGTCGCGATGGACGATGAGGGCAAGAGCGTGGTCGGCCCGTATGTGGAGAAAACGCAATTCGACGTGGACGGGACGAAGATGCCGATGAACTATCCCATCGTGATCGGCAATGACGATCTCTCCTCAAAATTTGGCGGGCTCATCGGGCTGCCGACGACGGTGGTGATCGGCCGCGACGGAAAAATTCACAAGCGATTCCTGGGACTGGTGAGCCACGACGAATTGGAAAAAGAGATTAAAGAACTGCTCTAGCCGGCTGCGCCCTGCGTGAAGCGGCGGTGGAATTCTTGCCCCGGCTCGCGGAACTGCGGTAACCTGCCAAAGTCATGATGGGCGAACAGGAATTCAAGAAAAAATGCGACGAGACGTTTGAGGCGCTTCGCAAGCGCCTGGCTGAAGTAGGCGACGAGCACGAGTTCGAAGTCGAGGGTGGCAGCGGAAAACTCGAAATCGAATTCGAGGACGAGGATGAAACGCGTTTCGTCATCAGTCCCAACACGCCGGTACGGCAAATCTGGATTTCAGCATTGACGACCAGTTTCAAGCTGGGCTGGTCGGATGGGGCGCAGGCATTTGTGCTCGAAAAAACCGGCGAAACGTTGAATCAGGTGATGAGCCGGATCCTCACTGAAAAACTCGGCCTGGCGGTCCAGGTTTAGGCGCGCATGAAATTCCACCAAACATCAATCCTATTTGCCTGGTTGTTGCTCGCGCCGGCTGCAATGTTTGCCGCCTCCGGCGGTCCGACTAAGTTGCCGCAGGATGCCGCGGCGATTCCGAGTCCAGCGGCGGTCGTGAAACCCGTGGCTTATGTGTCGCTCGCACCGGTGCCGCGAGGTAAGGAATTCCAAGTCGCCATCGTGGTGGAAATCGCGCGCGGCTTTCACATGAATTCGCACAAGCCCAGCGACCAATACCTGATTCCGACGACTCTCACGGCGGAGTTGCCGGCTGGTTTTCAGCTTCTCGATACGATTTATCCCGAAGGGAAGCTCGAGAAGTTTTCTTTTTCGCCAAACAAGCCGCTGAATGTGTACACCGGCACGGTCACACTTCAGCTTCGCCTGACTGCAGCGGCGACTGCGAAGCTTGGCGCGGCAACGATTCCAGTCACGCTGCGGTATCAGGCTTGCAACGACACCACATGCCTGCAGCCGGTGAAGGTTCCAGTGGACGTGAAACTGGAAGTGGCCAGCGCAGGCGCAAAATCACGCGCGGTTCATCCTGAGGTTTTTTCAGCGGCAAAATCCCCACACTAAAATCAAGCGGCCGACGTGCGCGAGGAAAGAAACTTAAGCGCGCGGCGCAGGCCGTCGATCACGCGATCCTTGCCGAGCACCACCATGGTCTCGAAGAGAGGCGGCGCAACCGCGCGGCCGACGATTGCGACGCGCGTCGCGTTGATGAGCACCCCGGCCTTCACACCTCCCGCAGCCGCTACACCGCGGGAGGCCGCGTCACAGGCATCGTGGTTCCAATCAGCCAGTCCGGTGAGCGTGTCCGTCAGCTTCGCGAGTAATGCAGGCACTTTCTCGTCCTTCCAGAATTTCTCGCGGGCCTCGGGCTCGTACTCGAAATCATCGGTGAAGAATGCGCGTGCCCACGTGCTGAAATCGGTGAGCAGGCGGGTGCGCGGGCGGATCAAGTCCACGGCGCGGGCCAACCAGGCGGGATCGCGGCTCGCTTGCGAACCTTCCCATAATTTCGCGCGCTTCAATTCCGCCTCGACGTAGGGAAGCAATTCCTCGACCGGCGGCTTCTGCAAATATTGCGTGTTGAACCATTCGAGCTTGGCGCGATCGAAAATCGCGTTGGTGCGGCTGATGCCGGAGAGCGCGAAGCGCTCGATTAATTCGGGGGTGCGCAGGTATTGCAAATCTTCGCCGGGCGACCAGCCAAGCAGCGCCAGGAAATTACGAAACGCTTCAGGGAGAAATCCCTCGTCGGCGTAGGAGCCGACACTGGTCGCGCCGTGCCGCTTGGACAGGCGGGTGCGATCCGGTCCGAGTATCAGCGGCACGTGAGCAAAAATCGGCGGCGTTGCGCCGAGCGCCTGATAAATCAGCACCTGCTTGGGCGTGTTTGAAAGATGGTCGGCGCCGCGAATGATGTGCGTGATGCGCATGTCAATATCGTCGACGACGACGCTGAGCTGATACGTGGGGAGGTCATTCGAACGCAGCAGGACGAAATCCTCGATATCTGCGTTTTGCACATCGCGCGAGCCGAACACGGCATCTTCGAACTTGGTTGTGCCGGCCCGCGGAGTGCGAAAACGGATCGCGCGGGGGATACCATCTTTTTCTTTGGCGGCGCGCTCGGCGTCGGTTAGGTCGCGGCAGGCGCAGGGTATGCTTTTGACGGTCTTCGAGCCCTCATCGTCACCTTCGCCCTCGTGGTCCTCGGCGGCATCGCCTCCGGCGTACGCTGCGGGTTTGCAGTAGCAGGCGAAACCAGCGCCGATCGCGAGCAGCCGTTCGGCTGCGGCGCGATACACATCCAGCCGCTGCGACTGGAAGTAGGGCCCCTCATCCCACTCGACTCCCAGCCACTTCAGGGCCGCTAGAATTCCATCCACCAACTCCGGCTTGTTGCGCTCGATATCGGTATCTTCGATGCGGAGCAGCAGGGTGCCCCCTTCGCGTCGAGCGAAGAGCCAGTTGAAGAGTGCAGTACGCGCGCCGCCTACGTGGAGAAAGCCTGTGGGCGAGGGCGCGAACCGTAACCGTGGTTTTTGGGTGGCGGACATTCTGTCGGGTACCTTCCGGTAACCGGAAACCATCAATACTAGCGAAACGAGCGCGCAAAATCGAGCCGGGAGAACACGGAAGGCCATGAAAGGGCAGGGGTTGGTACTCGAGTACTGTTGACCATTCCGTTTGTGCAAGCCATATTCTTGACAGGCCCCGGAGCTCTGCCCGGATGAGGCTTGCAGAGATTTTTGAGGTATCGCAGAGCGTTCACCCGACGTTGACCTCCAAGAAACTCGGCTGGACACGCCGCCGGACATGCGCAGATTTTCTGCTATTCTCGGGAGAAGTCCGTAATGACATGGACGTGGAGCGTTGAGTTGTTGAGCCATGTGAACATGAGCCCGGTCGTGCTCCTGGCAAGCGCTTTTCTGCTCGCGGCGTTTTTCGCCTATGTCTATCTGCAGAAACGGCAGGAGTACCTGCTGGTGTGGGCGGCCGGTTGGCTCCTGATCAGCATCCACTTCGTTAGCCGCCTCACAGCGCCGCCGGGTTCCAGCGCAAAATGGTTCGACATCCTGAACGAATGGCTGCTGGCCATGGCTGCGCTGGCTTTCTATTCATCCGCCCGACTCTACGCCCGGCTGAGCCTTCAAGTTCGCTGGCTCGTTGTTGCCGTCGCGGCAGCGGCCGTT
The DNA here is from genome assembly GCA_050746945.1 of Candidatus Acidiferrales bacterium. GTDB lineage: Bacteria > Acidobacteriota > Terriglobia > Acidiferrales > UBA7541 > Palsa-295. The sequence goes on from JBOGMZ010000015.1 coordinate 72,135, forward strand.
TGGGCTTTGGCATTTGCGCAACACTGGATTGGAGCTCCACTTGGATTAGGCGTTGCGTTGCTTTTCTTTTTGATTGCGCGGACATTCTGGGAGGAAGGACGCAAGCAGGAATCCCGAGCGGATCTGCTACTTTCGATTACCTTTGTCGGCTGGGGCATGTTGCGGCTTGCGACCGTCTTTCAGGAGCGCCTGGGTGCACTGGGCAAGATGGACCTGATCCAACTAGTACTGTTGCCTGAACTCTTCTCGGCTGTGTTGATGCTGATGGCAGTGTACGAGGAGGAGCGGCGCCGCGTGGAGCGCAATATGGTCGCGCTCACGAATTTGAACCTGGCGACCTCGAGCTTTGTCGGCGGCGAGATTCAGAAAATGCTGGCGCAGGCGCTGGACCGTGTACTGAATGTGGTGCGCATCCCAGCCGGTGCATTGTGCTTGCACTATGGCGAAGCCGACGGCCCTACCTCCATCGTCGTCACGGGGTTAGGCGATTCATTTTGCTCGACCATACAGGAAAAGAATCTCGACACGTACGTTGTGAAGCTTGTAGCGCGGCTGGGCGGCATTGTGGTGCTGCGCGACCTGTGGCGCGATTCGCTGTGGGAAGCGCTGGACAAGGAAGAATCGTTCCGGCATTTGCGGCAAATGTTGCTGGGTCAAGAATTGCGAACCGTTGTCGGCATCAGCCTGCAGGCCAAGGAGCGCGTCTTTGGCGTCCTGTTGCTGGGGACGCCGGACAATCGCAGTTTCACGCCGGCGGAGCGCCGTCTGTTGCTGGCGCTGGGCCATCAGATCGGCGTGGCGGTGGAAAACAGCTACCTGATTCAGCAAACTTCACGGCGCAGCGAAGAACTGCACATCCTGAATGAAATCGGCCGGGCGCTCAGCTCGACGCTGGAACCGGACATCCTGTTCGAGCGGATTTATTCCGAGATGCGGCGGCTGCTCGACGTCAACAGCTTCTTCATCGCATTCGCCGACCGCAACTCCGAACAGGTACGGTTCGAACTCGAAGTGATTGAGGGAGAGAGGCGGCCGAAACGCAGCCGCCCGGCGGGAGACCATCTGGTTGAATTTCTGGTGCGCACGCGCCAGCCGCTTTTGATCCGTGACCATTTTGAAGAAGAAGCGAAGCGATTGGGCTTCAAGCCGACTCAAAGCGCCGGCTCCATCTGCGCCGTGCCGCTGATTCTCTACGACCGTGCCATCGGTGTAATGGCCGTGCACAGCCAGCAGGAGCGGGCGTTCGACGAAGGCCACGTGGAACTCCTGCGCGTGCTGGCGAGTGAAGCGGGCATCGCCATCGAGAATGCGCGTCTCTTTGCCGAAGAGCAGAAGAAATCGCGCCAGCTTACGCTGCTCAATAATATTTCCAGCCACGCCATTACCACGCTCAACCCGGAGGAAATGCTGGCGAAGATTGCGGCGGAAATAGAGAACGGGCTGACTTACGACCACATCGGCATCGCCATTCTCGACTACTCGACGAAAGAGCTGGTGATTCAGGCGGAATCAGGGCACCGGCGCGAAGCCGTTGGACGCCACATCCTGCTGGGCGAAGGACTGGTAGGACAGGTGGCGCGAAGCGGCCAGATGGCCGTTGTGCGTGAGGTGAACGCAACCACGCCGAGAACCGTCCTGCCTGAATCGGTGTCTGCGATCGCGTTGCCGGTTTCTTATGGCGAGCAGTTGCTCGGCGTGTTGTACGTTGAGTCCTCGGAGAAATGTGATTTCAACGAGCAGGAAGTGTTGCTGATGCGCACGCTCGCCGACCTGTTTGCCGGAGCGTTGCACAATGCGTTGACGTTCCAGAAAGCGCAGGAGCAGGCCATTACGGATGGCCTCACCGGCGTGAAAACACATCGTTACCTGATGGAAACGCTTTCGATGGAATGGAAGCGCTCAACCCGCGCGAATCGCCCGTTCTCGCTGGTGCTGATGGACCTCGATCGCTTCAAATTCGTGAACGATTTTTACGGGCACCTCGAGGGTGACGTGGTTCTTCAGCGCGTCGGGCACATCCTGGAGCAGAATTGCCGCCGGTCAGATGTGGTGGCGCGGTATGGCGGCGACGAATTCGTGATTTTGATGCCGGAGACCACCGTTGAACAAGCACGCCAGCTTGCCAGCAAGCTGCGCGGGTGGGTGGCATCTGATCCGCTGCTGCGCGATAAGAACATTACGGCGAGCTTTGGAATCGCCGGATTCCCGGTTCACGGCTCGACGCCGCAGGAACTGATCCAGGTGGCCGACTCGTCGATGTACCTCTCGAAGCATCAGGGTGGCAACTCGGTTTCGAGCGCGGAGCAAGGCGATCCGAACGACACGAAACGCTGGAAGAAAGACGTCTTGGAAGCGTATCTCGGCGTAACACTGAAGCGTCTTTTCTCGACGGGCCCGGAGGCGTTCGAGGAAATTTACCGTCGCCTCGAGCAGTTTACCCGCTCCTTGACCGAGCAGGGCGGAGGCGGCTCGGCGGATGGTTTGCCGCCGGCCGTGGTTGAAACCGTCACCTCGCTCGCGCTCGCGATTGACGCGAAGGATCATTACACGCAGGGCCATTCGCAAAAAGTTTCAGCGTATGCCGTGATGATTGCGCAGGCACTGGAAATGGAAACAGCCGAAGTCGAAGAGATTCGACTGGCGGGGCTGCTGCACGATATTGGCAAGGTGGGAATTCCGGAGCCGATCTTGAACAAGTCGGGCCCGCTCGATGCCTCCGAGTGGGAGACCATGAAAACTCACGCGGAGCTCGGCGCGAAGATTCTGGAGCCGCTCGAAGCCATGAGCCAGATACGGTTGATGGTGCGGCACCACCATGAGTTCTACGATGGCACGGGCTATCCGGACCGCCTAGAGGGCGATCAGATTCCGCACGGTGCGCGAGTGATTGCCATCGCCGACGCGTACGATACGATCACTTCCGCACGCACTTACAAGAAAGCGCGCACACCGGAAGATGCATTCGGCGAACTGGAGCGCTGCGCCGCGAACCAGTTCGATCCAGAGCTCGTTCGAGCTTTCATACAGACCATGCGGCGCGCCCCGCGCCCGACGGTTGAAGCCGGTGTGGGCGCAGCCGAACAGCACGAAGACTCCTCCCACTAGACGTATTCCCCCAACCTCGATAGAGTTTTCCATGGTGTCTCGAAATCCATTTGCAGTGGGGGCGGCGATGCAGACAGCAATCGTAAAGTGGGTGGGCGGGGAAAAATTCCTGGCGACCATGCCATCGGGCCAGGCCGTTCAATTTGATGCAGGGAGCACACATGAGGGCGGCCCGAGCCCGATGGAGATGCTGCTGGGCGCGCTCGGCGCATGCTCTTCCGTGGATGTGGTGACGATATTGGAGAAGAAGCGGCAAAAGCTGGTGTCGCTTGATGTGAGCGTTTCCGGAGAACGCGCGAGCGAACCGCCCAAAGTGTGGACAAAGATTGAACTGGTGTACCGGCTTACCGGGACGCTGGAAGAAAAAGCGGTGCGCGATGCGATCGAATTGAGCCAGAACAAATATTGTTCCGTTGCAGCGATGCTGGGGAAAACCGCAAAAATCAACTACCGGTATGAGATTCTGCCGTCTGGCGCATAAGAATCGCACGCAACGGCTAGCAGGGACTGTTATGCTTGTCACCCTGCCGCGCGATTGCATACAATCGCGCACGATTCCCGAAACAATGGAGAATGTGATGGGGAAACGCATTGCCGCGAAAATTACCGGAGTGGCCGGATACGTTCCGCCGCGCGTGGTCACCAACCAGGAGCTGGAGAAGCTGGTGGACACGACCGACGAATGGATTCGCACACGCACCGGAATTCGCGAGCGGCACTATGCGGACCCCGGAATGGCCACCTCTCACCTTGCTACGGAAGCGGCGCGTAAACTGCTCGCGGCGAAGGGCGTGCCCGCAGAAGAGATCGAGCTGATTGTTCTCGCTTCGGTGACACCGGACATGTTTTTCCCTGCGACCGCGTGCCTGATCCAGGATCGCCTCGGCGCGAAAAATGCCTGGGGGTTCGATCTCTCCGCGGCTTGCTCGGGATTCGTGTACGCGTTGACGGTCGGAGCGCAATTTGTGGGTGCAGGGACGCACAAGAAAGTTCTTGTGATCGGCAGCGACGTGATGACTTCCGTTCTTGATTTTACCGACCGCGCCACCTGCGTGCTGTTCGGCGACGGCGCCGGGGCGGTGCTGGTTGAGCCTGCGACGTCTGACTCCGAAGGAATTATCGATTTCTCGAACGATGTGGATGGGTCCGGCGGTTGCAATCTTTACATGCCCGCGGGCGGCTCGCTGAATCCTTCGTCACACGAGACGGTGGACAAGCGTATGCACTATGTCCACCAGGAAGGCCAGCAGGTGTTCAAGTACGCGGTGCGGCGGATGAGCGAGCTCGCCGTGCAGTTGCTCGAACGGAATGGCCTCTCGAGCCGCGACCTGACGCTGGTGGTGCCGCACCAGGCGAATCTGCGCATCATTCGCGCCATGCAGGAGCGGCTGGGAGTGGACGATTCGAAAGTGATGGTGAATATCGACCGCTTCGGCAACACTACTGCCGGCACCATTCCGCTGGGACTGATGGATGCGCTTGAGCAGAAGCGCTTGAAGAAAGGCGATCTGATCCTGCTGATTTCTGTCGGCGCAGGCTACACCACTGGCGGAGTTTTGATGCGCTGGGCGTATTAGGGAGTTTGCATCAGGGCCGCCGCGGCCACGACAGCAACATTATCGAAATACCTATCACGTAGAACGGTAAAGACTGCATTGGAGTCCCACCCAAGAATCGCAGCGCGAAGCCAAACAGTACGATGGATTCTGAGAGGACGAAGGTGATGATATACCCAACCCTCCATCGAGCCAGTGCTGTCCGGTCTTCCGGCTGAGTTTGTAGAGTTTCTTCGGCCGACCGCACTGCTTTAAATCGGAAGTAGAGCAATACGGCCAGGTCCCACAGGCCAACAATTAGTAAGCCCGGCCAGATCCGATGCACATCTTGCGGCTCGTGTTGAATAAGCTTTTCGGCGGTCAGAACGTGCAAGAACATTGCAAACAAAATGACCGCAAAAATGATTCGGATCGAGCGGATACTGTTCTCAAGTGTTAAGGCAGGTTGCGGCAAGTTGACAACCCCTTCGAAGGCTCGCGCGGATTCTGCCTTGAACGCGCCGAGCACGCAAGGCTCTGAACTCGTCCAGTAGATTGGTAACACATTCAGTCCTTTCGATGGGCGTGCCATTGCTGCAGATATTGTTCTGGGGTGAGATAGCCGAGCGACTGGTGCGGCCGCACGGTGTTGTAGGTTTTCT
>JBOGMZ010000016.1:0-32700 GCA_050746945.1 Candidatus Acidiferrales bacterium
GATCACATTCGAAGGACATTCGGCTCTAGCCCGAATGATTTTTTATGAGACGAATCCTAAACCCTTCGGCCCTCATCTCATTTTGTTGAATCTTCAAAAGTGAACTACAAGTAGCTCTGCACCGCAATCATGGCGTGGGCGTACCCATTTCTTGCATTTGCCATTGTTGTGGCGCTAAGATTCCGCCCTCGCCTCAGGGCACGGTGCTGGAGAACAACATGAATACTCCTTTGAAACGCAAACTCGTGATTGGTGTCACACTCTGCTTAATCGCAGGCGGCTTGATTATCGGGGCGGTTCGCCCGAAGCATGTATCAGGAGCGCCGCATGGCGGCCCGCCGGAGGTTGAGGTCGTGGCGGTGGAGCAGAAAGATGTCCCGATTTACGGCGAGTGGATCGGCACGCTCGACGGGCTGGTGAATGCCGACGTGAGGGCGCAGGTCACCGGCTACCTGATGCAGCAGGGCTATCAGGAAGGCGCGTACGTCAAGAAGGGGCAACTACTTTTCCAGATCGACCCGCGACCCTTTCAAGCGGCGCTCGACCAAGCCCAAGGCCAGTTGGCGCAAGCGACAGCGCAGCTTGCCAACGCCAAAGCAGTTCAAGGCAGGACGGAGCTTGACGTCAACCGTTACACTCCGTTGGCGCGGGAGCAAGCGGCCAGCCAGCAGGATCTGGACAACGCCGTCCAGAATAATCTAGCGGCAAAAGCCACGGTGGCGACGGCCGAAGCCCAAATTGAAACAGCCGAAGCCGCCGTTGAAACTGCGAAAATCAATCTCGATTTTACGCACCTCGTCGCACCGATCGACGGCATCGCCGGGCAGGCTCAGCTTCAGGTTGGCGCCCTGGTGAATCCGAGCAGCGGTCCGGTAACCTCTGTGTCCACCGTCAACCCCATCAAAGCCTATTTCACCGCCAGCGAATCTCAGTATCTTGGATGGCGGAAACGTTTTCCGACGGAAACCAGCCGTGAGGCAGCTGACAAGAATCTGCGCCTCGAACTGATCCTGGCCGACGGCTCCCTTTATGCGCATGAAGGCACATTCTATTTCGCCGACCGCCAGGTAAATGAGAGCACCGGGGCCATTCGACTCGCCGGCTTGTTTCCCAATCCTGACAATATTCTGCGCCCCGGAGGATACGCCAAAGTTCGCGCCGTCATTCGAACTCAACAGGACGCGTTGCTAGTGCCCCAGCGCGCCGTCACGGAACTACAAGGCGGCTATCAAGTGGCGGTGGTGGATGGGCAGAATAAAGTGAGCATCCGGACGATTAAGGTCGGCGACCCCTTTGGTAGCCAGTGGATTGTTGCCGAGGGTCTGAAACCGGGCGAACGCGTGGTTGCTGAGGGCGTGCAGAAGATGCGTCCGGGTATGCAGGTCAACCCCAAGCCGTTCACGGCAGAGACGAAGGGGGATTAGTCCGATGTCCAAATTTTTTATCAACCGCCCCATCGTCGCCATGGTGATCTCCATCCTCATGGTAATTGTCGGGTGCATCACCATCCTTTCGCTGCCTGTCGCGCAGTTTCCCAGCATCGCTCCACCGGAGATTCAAGTGCTGGCCACCTACGTCGGCGCGGACGCCCAGACCTTGGAACAAGCGGTAGCCACTCCCATCGAGCAGCAGATGAGCGGCGTGGACAACATGAACTACATGTACTCGCTGAATGCCACCGCTAACTCCACCACCACCCTGATTGTCAACTACGACCTGAAAACAGATCCAAACACCGATTTCATTCTTACGCAATCTCGTGAGACCCAGGCGGCCTCACAACTCCCGGCGGACGTCACCAATTACGGCATTACCGTACGCAAGTCGGTATCCGCTCCGCTCATGCTCTTTCCTCTTTACTCGCCGAATGGGACTTACGATGCCACCTTTTTGGGGAACTATGCCTACATCAATCTTGTCGATCCCCTCCTTCGCGCGCCGGGCATCGGTAACGTTCAGGTATTCGGTACCGGCCAATACGCCATGCGCATGTGGGTAAAACCCGACCGGTTGGCAAAGCTCGGAATCACGGTCCCCGAAATCATCAGCGCCATTCAGGCCCAGAACACAATAAATCCCGCCGGCAGGGCCGGGGGCGAGCCCGCCCCCCCGGGCCAGGAATTTACCTACACTGTCCTCGCCCAAGGCCGCCTCATCTCCCCGGAAGAGTTCGGAGCGATCGTGGTGCGCGAGACGCCCGACGGCGGCATCGTTCGTGTCCGCGACTTGGCCCGCATCGAGCTGGGGGCCCAGGACTACAGTTGGAAAGGCCGCTTCAACGGCAAACCGAGCGCGATAGTTTCTGTCTATCAATTGCCAGGTTCCAACGCCGTGGAAGCTGCCGCGGGCGTCCGGAAGCTGATGGCCGAGGCGAAGCAGCGCTTTCCGCAAGACATGGACTTTGCCCTGGGGCTCGATACCACCCGCGCCGTCTCGGAAGGCATCAAGGAAATTGTTCTGACCCTGGTGATTGCGCTGGCCCTGGTGATCCTCGTGGTCTACGTCTTCCTCCAGGGGTGGCGTGCCACCTTGATTCCGCTGCTTGCAGTTCCCGTCTCGCTGGTGGGCACATTCATGGTCTTCCCCGTGTTCGGTTTTTCGATCAACACACTTTCTCTTTTTGGTCTGGTGCTGGCCATTGGCCTCGTGGTTGACGACGCGATTGTCGTCGTGGAGGGTGTCGAGCGGCACATCGAGGAAGGTTTGACACCGAAAGACGCGGCCTTGAAAGCCATGGAAGAACTCTCCGCTCCCGTCGTGGCCATTGCCCTGGTTCTCTCCGCGGTGTTTGTACCGACAGCCTTCATCCCCGGCATCACCGGAAGGCTCTATCAGCAATTCGCCCTCACTATCGCCATCTCAGTCATTTTCTCCGCCTTTAACGCTCTCACGCTGAGCCCCGCGCTTTCCGCACTAATACTCAAGCCAAAGGAGAAGAGCCACGGGCCGCTCGGCAAATTCTTTGACTGGTTCAATCGTATGTTCGGGCGCGGCACCGAGGTGTATGTCAAAATCTGCGCTGGGTTTCTTCGTAAGGGCGTGCTGGCTTTGGTGGTGATTGCGTCCTTCGCCGTGGTCGCGGGTTTCTTTAGCAGCCGTTTGCCCTCCAGCTTCCTCCCCGATGAAGACCAGGGCTATGCCTTCATCAACATGCAACTTCCGAATGCGGCTTCCCTGGAGCGCACCAGCGAAGTGGCGAAGCAGGTTGAACAAATCCTCGCCGATACGCCCGGCGTCCGATACACGACAAGCGTCATCGGCTTCAGCCTGCTCAGCTATGTGCGCACTAGCTACAATGCCTTCTTTTTTGTCACCCTCAAGCCCTGGGACGAGCGCAAGTCTCGAGCCGAACAATATCAAGCCATCAAGGCGCATCTCAACCAGGAATTGAGCCGGCTGCCGGCGGCGATCGCATTCAGCTTTTCGCCGCCGGCCATACCCGGTGTGGGCACCTCCGGAGGATTCACTTTTATCCTCGAGGACCGGTCCGGTGGTGATGTTCAGTTCCTCGCCAAAACTTGGGCATTTTCCTCGATGCCGCACGCAAGCGCCCAGAAATCGCCGGGTTGAGCACCACCTTTCTTCCCAGTGTGCCCCAGAAATTTGTCCAAGTGGACCGCGACAAAGTGCTCAAGCAAGGCGTGGCCCTCACCGACGTGTACAAAACCATCCAAGCCTTCATGGGTGGCTATTTCATCAATTATTTCAACCGTTTTGGCCGCCAGTGGCAGGTGTACATCGAGGCGGAGGGCGAAGACCGCACCAAGGCGGAAAACGTAGGTCAGTTCTATGTCCGCAACAACCAGGGACAGAATGTGCCACTCTCCACACTGACCACCATCCAGCCGCGCCTGGGCCCGGAATTTACCATGCGCTTCAACGAATACCGCTCCGCGCAAATTAACGGAAGCGCGGCGCCTGGTTATAGCGCGAACCAGGCCACGGCGGCGCTCGAAGACGTTTTCAAGCAAACCATGCCCGGAGAGATGGGTTTCGACTATTCCGGCATGTCGTTTCAAGAGCAAAAAGCACGGCAAGGTGTGCCTCCTGCAGCGATCTTTGGACTCTCGTTGCTCTTCGTCTTCCTGATCCTGGCCGCGCTGTATGAGAGCTGGTCCTTGCCGTTCAGCGTGCTCCTGGGAACGTCGGGGGCGGTATGCGGGGCTTTCACAGTCTTGTGGCTGCGCCGAACGGTGCTCAGTGCCATCTATCCGGCTTACATGGTTCAGATCGAAAGCGATGTCTACTCGCAAATCGGATTGGTGATGCTTATCGGGCTGGCCGCCAAAAACGCGATTCTGATTGTCGAATTTGCCAAAGAACAGGTCGATGCAGGGAAGCCTTTGACGGATGCAGTGCTCCTAGGGGCCAGGCTTCGCCTGCGTCCCGTTATGATGACCTCCTTCGCGTTCATCCTCGGTTGTGTTCCGCTTTGGATTGCAACCGGTGCCGGATCGGTGGCTCGCCAGATCATGGGCACCACCGTAATCGGCGGGATGCTGCTGGCGAGTTCCGTCGACATTCTCATCGTTCCGGCACTCTTCAATCTGGTGGAGAACTGGGCGGGCACGGGCAAGGAGCAAGTTTCGGGAGCCTTGCCGGCCACGCCCGCACCAGCGGAGGGTGACTGAGATGAACAGCTGCTTAACGGTGCCCGGACCGGCACACGGGCGGAGGCGCGTATGAAGAAACTGGCGCCATTCACGACGGCTATTTTCGCCTTGAGCTTAATTGCAGGCTGCAAGGTCGGCCCGAACTACCATCGACCGGTAACTCAAACGCCGGCGGCGTACCGTGATCTTAAGGAAAACCCTCAGGTTGATTCACAAACAGCTTCGTACGCGGATCTTCCGTGGTGGCAAGTCTTCCAGGACCCTCAATTACAGGAGCTCATCCGCACGGCACTGAAGCAGAACTATGATTTGCAACTCGCCACCGAGCGCATTAATGCAGCCCGCGCCCAGGTGGTTATCACGCGCTCCACCCTTTTTCCGCAAGTGCAGGGGAACGGAAATTTCAGCGGCGGGAAGGAGCATAATTTCCAAACCAGGACAAATTTTCTGACCCTGACTGCCGACGCTGCGTTTCAATTGGACTTCTTCGGCCGGCTGCGGCGCGCCACGGAGGCGTCGCGTGCGGAGCTGCTGGCGACCGAGGACGGTCGGCGGACAGTCATACTGACGATTGTGAGCGACGTTGCCAGCGACTACTTCACGCTTCTGCAACTCGACCTTCAACTCCAAATCACGCGTGACACGGTGAATACGCAGATCGATTCCGTGAAGCTCACCAGGCTGCGCTTGGAGCACGGGGTAGCCACGAAACTGGACGTGCTTCAGGCACAGCAAGTCCTGGATAGCGCAAATGCTCAGATCCCTGACCTGGAAAGGCAAATAGCGCAGGAAGAAAATGCCATCAGCATTCTGCTTGGCAATTACCCGCAGGGCGTGCCGCGCGGCCAACGATTGGTGGAGCAAAAGCTGCCACCCGATGTGCCGCCGGGCTTGCCTTCTTCGCTCATCGAACGCCGGCCCGATATTCGCGAGGCAGAGCAAAACCTAATCGCCGCCAACGCCGAGATCGGAGTTGCCAAGGCCGAGTTCTTTCCGCAAATCTCATTGACGGGTTCAGGTGGCGGCTCCTTTGGGCGAAGCAGCGCCTTCTCCGGCCTGATGAGTTCGCAGTTGGGGATTTGGTCCTACGGCGCTCAAGTCAGCCAGCCGGTATTCACTGGAGGAGCTCTTCGCGGAAATTTGCGGCTGGCCGAATCGCAGCACAAACAGACTCTGATCGCGTACCAACAAACGATCCAGCGCGCATTCGGGGATGTATCCAACGCGCTGATCGGCTACGAAAAATTCCACAAGGTGCGCATTCGTCAGGAAGACACCGTCGCGGACTTGCAGGAATCTGTGCGACTGTCCAACATGCGCTACAAAGGTGGCACCACGACGTATCTGGAAGTGTTGGACGGGCAGCGTTCGCTTTTTTCCGCTGAACTGACTCTTGCGCAAGCGCGGGGCAACGAGTTTCAGAGCCTCGTGCAACTTTATAGGGCGCTCGGCGGCGGCTGGCAGGAATAATCCTCGTGACCTGCCGATTTATTTCCTTTTGGCGCGAACTCGTGCAAGTCCTAACGAAACCGGATGTTTGATTCCCCGTTGCAGCCGGAGTAGAGTAACTTCAAGAAGAGCCCTTCGACGAATCGTGCTCACAAGGGCTGCATCCAACCTGTAGGCCTAATTCTGGAGGCAGTGTTCCATGCCCAAGTTCGTGATTGAACGCGAAGTACCCGGCGCGGGAAATCTTTCTGATTCTGAAATCCAAGAACTGTCTCGAAAGTCCGTGAATGTTCTGAAGCAATTGGGGCCGGAGATTCAATGGCTGCACAGCTACGTCACCGGCGACAAAGTTTACTGCGTTTATCTCGCTCCGGATGAGGCGACCATTAAAGAGCACGCCAAAAGGGTGGGCCTCCCCGCTAATCGAGTCAGCGCCGTACGCCATCTCATCGACCCGTCCAACGCGGAATAACATTAGTTGGATTCGGGTGTCAGCGCGTCGCGGATGGCTTTCTCCAAAGGTGTGATCCAACCCTCCGTCCAGGCCTCAGCACCCGCAGAGTCTGCTAGCATCCGCCGCGCCGATTCCAGGCTTGATTCAAGCCTGGCCTGTTCGGAAGGCGGGAGCGGCGCACCAAGAGTTCGGCGGAGAGCGGACGCAGCACCGGCCAGCCGCAGCGCTCGTTCCGGTTTCAATTGTGCAGCTGCAGATGACGCAAAACACTCCAGCAGCCGGGCGATCCCGCGTTTGTGATCCAACTCTTGAAAAATCTTGATGCTCTCTGAATGGAACGAATGGGCCACGACGTAATCTTTCTGCTCGCAAGCTAGGCTTCCCAGGTCGGCGAGCGAACTGGCAATGCCCCACCGGTCGCCAAGTTCCCGAAATGCCATCAAGCTTTCCTCATAAAGGGAGCGGGCGGCTGCGGCGTCGCCCTGAGCGCGCGCCGCATCACCCTGGTGATCGACCGACCACGCCGCGCCCGTGCGGTCACCGATTTCGCTGAAAATCTCAAATGAATCCGCGTAGAGCGCGCGCGCCGCTCCATATGCGCCCTGAAGCTTCCTGAGACTTGCCAGGTTGCTCAGGCCGCGCGCGATGGCCGCTCGATCGCCCAATTCTCTCCAGATCGCAAGGCTTTCTTCAAAAAGCGACCGCGAACCGGCGAGGTCTCCTTGATCTCTCGTAATTACGGCCAGGGCGTTGAGTGACACCGCGCCCCCCCACTTGTCTCCCAGCTCGCGAGCAATCTCTAAACTCTCCCTGGTCTCCTTCTGCGCGGGTTCGTAGTCGCCTTGCTCCGCCGCCAGAACTCCGGCCGTAAACAGCGCCCGGGCTCTCGCCTTGGATCGCGCTGCTGCGCCCTTGAGATTCAGCAGTCTCGCTAACCAGCCGCGTGCTTCGGTGAGATGCTCCCGCGTCTCCCAATACCCGAGCAGACTGGCACCGAGACGAAGACCCCAATCCGCGTTGCCGGTCTGCGTCAGCCACTCGAGGGCCGCTCGAATGTTATCTTCTTCTACTTCGACCTGTTTCAGCCATTCCGTTTTGTCTGTGCCCGCGACTTCAGAGCCACCTTCTTCTGCCAGCACCAGGCAGTAGGCGGCGTGTGCACGCCGCGTCAATGCATCTTCCTTGTTGGCCGCGAGCTGCGCGGCTCCGTACTCGCGAATTGTCCCCAACATCATAAATCGCGACTCACCTTCCACTTGCTCGACGCGCTGTACCAGGCTCTTGTCCACCATCGAGGCCATCCCGTCGAGTGGGTCCAGTGCCAGATCCTCCGTCGTATTGCAGACGGCTTCCACTGCTTCGAGTGTGCAACCGCCCACAAAAACTGAAAGCCTTCGGAAGAGCTTTTGCTCGTCCGGATTCAGGAGTTGGTAGCTCCAATCCATAGCCGCTCGAAGAGTCTGGTGTCTGGCGGGCAGATCCCGAGCCCCGCCTGTCAACAACTGAAGGCAACTCTCCAATCGTGTGAGCATCGCGGCAGGCGACAGCAACTTTACGCGCGCCGCCGCAAGCTCAATCGCCAGTGGCAGGCCATCCAACCGGGCGCAGATCTCCGCCACGATCCGCAGACTGTCTTCGGTGACTTCAAAATCAGGCTTCACGGCGGTGGCGCGCTGGATGAACAGGGATACTGCAGGATATTGCGACACCGCCTTCAGCGAAACTGTGGAGCTCAAATCCGGCAAGGCGAGAGGCGGCACGGGGAGCTCGTGTTCTCCGTAAATGTGCAGCGCGGCCCGGCTGGTGACCAAAGCCTTCATACTGGGAAACTCCGTCAATAGCTCCGCCACCATGGTTGCCCCTGAAGTGAGGTGTTCGAAGTTGTCCAGGATTACGAGAAGCGGTGTCGGCGACAAACTTTCCAGGAATTCCTTCAGAACCTGGAGCGGAGTTTGACCTTTTGTCTCGCGCGCACCCAATGTCTGATTGATCGCGAAGGGAATCAGACTGGGATCATTCACGGCAGCTAGCGGCACAAAATGAACGCCCGCGGGGAAATGCTCGATCAAGTCTTCGGCAGCCTGCAGACCCAGGCGCGTCTTGCCGATTCCGCCCGGTCCCGTCAGGGTGACCAAGCGCACATCCGGCCGCTGCAAGAGTTCATGCACCGAAGCTAATTCTCGATCCCGTCCGATAAACGCAGTGCGCTGAACCGGCAGTTTGCTCGCTGGGAGCTTGGGTGCCTTCGGCGGCGACACCAAAACACGATCGGTCATTGCGGAGAGGTCCCGCGCCAAATCCCGGGTCGATGCATACCGCTGCCCGGGTTCCTTTGCCAGACAGCGCTCGACGAGCCAGCAAAGTGGGGCAGGAGTTTCGGCGTTTAAAGAGCCGATCGGTGGCGGCTCCTCATTGAGAATCGCGGCGATCGTCGCTGCGACCGTGCTTCTTTGGAAGGCGCGCTTTCCCGTTACCATCTCGTAGAGGATGGCCCCGAAGGCGAACTGGTCCGATCGGTAGTCTATCGGCCGCCCGTTCAACTGTTCAGGGGACATGTATTGAATTGTGCCCAGGATCACGCCGGGGGTGGTCTGGGCATCATCCATCGTGGGCACACCGGTGTCTGATTGACTCGGGTCGGCGGCGAGTTTGGCCAAGCCGAAGTCGAGGATCTTTACCAAGCCATCTCCAGAGACCATGAGGTTTTCTGGTTTCAAATCCCGGTGGATGATCCCTGCTTCGTGCGCTTTGGCCAGTCCATCGGCCACCTGCGTTGCGATGGGGATCACTTTCCGCAGTGGCACCGTGCCGGATACCATCAGCTTGCGCAGGGTTTCGCCCCCAATCAGCTCCATCGCGATGTAGTTGATGGAATCGCACTGCCCGAGCTCGTAGATGGTAACGATATTGGGGTGGTTGAGAGCCGATGCTGCGCGCGCCTCTTGCTCAAAGCGGCTGAGATGCTCCTTGTCGGGCGAGAGTTTATCGGGCAAAACTTTGATCGCTACTTCGCGGCCGAGGCGCGTGTCTTTCGCGCGATACACTTCTCCCATGCCGCCTGCTCCCAGCGGTGAGAGAATCGCAAAAGTTCCGAGTCGTGTGCCGGGTGATAGCGTCACGGTGTCGCCGTGTGAAACTTTTATCTGCGTTCGGGATTTATCCTACCATTGTATTCTACGGGGAGCAGAGATGTTCGCGTCCTCGTGCCGAAAATAGGCCATAACGATTGCTGAATACGTAGAGATATAACAAAAGATTGTGAGGATGTCATGGATCTCAGGTCCGTTCAGCGACCGCTGAAGGAACGCTACAACAGCAACCCGACCGCGTCGAAAATAACGCTCAGCGCGAGAAGCAGTGAAACCAATACTCCCCTTTCCTGTTCTGTCGATATCGGGCGCGCCATCTACGGCGCGGAAGCCCACGCCGGGGTGGGAGGCACCGGCACAGCCGCGTGTTCCGGTGATCTTTTGCTCGGAGCGCTGGCCGCTTGCGCGCAGATCACCTGCCAGATGGTCGCCGCCGCAATGGGAGTGCCAACCGAGGGCATCGCTGTGACCGTAGAGGGTGATTTGGATCTTCAGGGCACGCTTGGCATGTCGAAGGATGTGCCCGTCGGCTTTGAAAATATTCGTGTTCGTTTCGATCTGAAAGCGCCCGGCGCAACGTCAGAGCAGTTGCGTGCATTGCGCGAAAAAACCGAGCGGTATTGTGTCGTCATGCAGACGCTGGTCCACCCGCCAAAGATTCAAACCGACTGGATCTCCTCGCCCTAAACCTCGCGTGGAGAATGTCCACTTGACACGCCTTGGGTTTTTATTGTATTTAACTAATAGGTTAAATACAAATGACGCCTGACCACCTCAGCTCCACTTTCTCGGCCCTTGCCGATCCCACCCGGCGCGCCATTCTCGCTCGCCTCAGTTCAGGCGATGCCTCGGTCACCGAGCTCGCCGAGCCATTCGACATGAGCATGCCCGCCATCTCGAAGCACCTCAAAGTGCTCGAGCGTGCAGGGCTCATCGCTCGCGGGCGCGAAGCGCAGTGGCGCCCTTGCCGTCTGGCAGCGCGCCCGCTCAAGGACATTGCCGAATGGGTGGAACACTATCGCCGCTTTTACGATGAGAGCTTCGATCGTCTGGACGATTATCTTCGCGAACTGCAAGCCAAGGATAAGGAGAAGAAACATGGCCGCAAGCACGCAAAAAATCTCAACTACTAGCAACCCCGCCGGGTGGGAGCTCAATATCACGCGCGTCTTCGACGCGCCGCGCCACCTCGTCTTCGAAGTCTGGACCAAGCCCGAGCACCTGGCGCACTGGTGGGGCCCCAAAGGCTTCACGCTTCCCGTATGCGACATGGATTTCCGCGTCGGCGGCGCCTGGCACTTCGTTTTCCGCGGTCCCGACGGCAAGGACTACGGCTCCGACAGCGTGTTTCGCGAAATCGTCGTGCCGGAGCGCATCGTCTTCACCAGCACTCTCGACCACATCCACGGGTGCAAAGTGCACACCACACTGACGTTCACCGAGCACAAGGGCAAGACCATGGTCACCATCCGTCAGATCCACTCTGTCGAATCGGACGAAACGAAGGGCGCGTTGGTCGGCTGGACGGAAACACTCGACCGCCTCGCCGAATACCTCGCAACGGCCCGATAGACCCTATAATGCTAAGCTGACGATGCACGGCGTATGCCTTGCGATGCGGTGCAATTGCACGGGACAGGAACGATTGTTGAAATTTCGAAATCAATAGAAATGGGAGGTGCTATGACAACTGGATCGACCCTTGACGCTCAACCAACCGACGCGAGAACCACTAAGTCGTTCTCTCGCTATCTTCCTCCCGTCGCACGTATGTTGATGGGGCTCCTTTTCCTGGTCGCCGGCCTCAATGGCTTTCTGAACTTTCTCCCGCAGCCTGCGACGCCCATGCCAGAAGCAGCCGTCGCGTTCGCCGCAGCACTAATGAAGACGGGCTACCTGTTTAAACTGGTCATGGGAACGCAACTGATCGTCGGAGTGCTGCTATTGATCAACCGCTTCGTGCCCCTGGCGCTCGCTCTGATCGCGCCAATCATCGTCAACATCTTCACGTTCCACGTCTTCCTCGCGCCCTCGGGGATCGGCCCTGCCGTCGTCGTCCTCATTCTCGAAATCTATCTGGTCTGGGTCTATCGAAAGGCGTTTCTCCCGATGCTCGCCGTGCGCGCGTGATGGGATTTCGGACCTAGCTTGGCGCGCGCTCCCAATCCCTTGAGCCTCCAGTCTCGACTGTCTATCAACTGGAATCTTATCGACACCACGGCGAATAGAAATAGGTCTAACTCCTTCAAAATCACAGCGCGAGTTGGTTCAAATCGACGCTCGGGAGAGGGCTTCGAAATAGCTCGTTGAGGGCGCTTCCATGGTGCGCCAGGGGTGCGGCCGCCCCCGGGCTCTAAGTTGCCGGTTGGGAACCACGGTTGCGGCGGCGCGTTGGTTGCAAGTGCGTGCGTATGTTATAAATGGCGGGCTGCTCCAATCTGAGGGAATTGTGCCGTTTATTAATTTCCCCGCGCGGGAAATCAATTGCAAGCTGGTGTACTACGGGCCGGGCCTTGGGGGCAAGACCGCCAACTTGCAGTGGATTTACGACCACACGGGATCGAATCAAAAGGGAAAGATGGTTTCGCTGGCCACGGAAACCGATCGCACCCTTTTCTTCGATTTTCTTCCGCTCGATCTGGGCAGCGTCCGTGGATTTCGCACGCGCTTCCATCTCTACACCGTTCCCGGCCAGGTGTTTTACGAAGCGAGCCGCCGTTTAATCCTGAAAGGTGCGGATGGAGTGGTGTTCGTCGCGGATTCACAGGAAGAGCGCCTGGACGCGAATCTGGAAACGCTCGACAACCTGCGTGAGCATTTGAAAGACCACAATCTCGATTTCAATACCATTCCTTACGTGCTCCAACTCAACAAACGCGACCTGCCGAATATTCTCCCCATCGAGGAATTGCAAAAACAATTGTCCGTGAAGGGCGAGCCGTCGCTCGAAGCCGTCGCCATCACCGGGCAAGGCGTCTTCGACACCCTCAAAGAAGTCGCCAAGCTCGTCCTCGCCGAACTGAAAAAGAACGCCTGAAGGATTTTAATGTTTCATTTGAAAGTGTACTTCGATCCTGTGAGCTAGTTCTATCGGCCTGCCTTTAGTGTCCTTCGCCGGGTCCAGTTTCCACGATTGAACTGCCACAATCGCTCGTTGGGTGAGCCCGTATTGAACTCCATTCACGAAATCAATGTTTCTGAGTGTCCCGTCGACTCCGACCTGAGCAACAAGGACGACCACGCCTTCTTGATGATTGGTCATGGCCGCCTCGGAAAATTGCGGAGACGGGCAACGACGACAAACAGGGTATTTGCTGATGGTAGTCCCGGGCGGGGGAACCCGCGACCGGGTAGCACTCCAGACGGTTTTGGCGAAATGATCCTTCATTTCTGGTGTGATCGGAATATCCACGGAGAAGTTTTCAAAGTCCTTTCCGCTCTGGACCGTGGCGACCGAGATCACCAGATGTACTTTGCCGCCGTCTGCGGGCGACAACTGCCCGACAATCAAAGATTGTGCTTTGAGTTCATGAGCCAGCCACCAGGAAATCTCAGAGTCGCGCACAACGGTGGGCGCGACGCGATTCTTTTCGATCACGGCGCGCACTTGCATTCGGTCGATCACGTTGACGTCTGGTGCGACTTTCGCAAGCGAACGACTGAATGTGTCGGCCAAGTCTTCACCTAGTTGACTCAGCGTATCTCCGGGACCGAGGAAATCAAACACTACGACCGTCTTGACCTTGGCTTTGGCAAGTGCGGTTGCAACTCCCGGAGCAAGACCTTCGTCAGTGAGCGCGGGAGGCGCGAGAGGGAATGCGGCGAGCAGAAGAGCACAAAAAGAAATCAGAGATCTTACGGCGAGGTGCACGGCGAAGGACTGACCGACGAAAAGGATCTTCTTCATGCACTTCGTCTCACCCGTCAAGAAACCGCGCTACGCGTGGGCGACGCCGCCACGAAAGCTGGCGACGGCTTTGGCCTCGTCAGTGAACGACGGGATGGACTGGATCAATCGCGTGAGTTCGAGGACTTCCTTCACGTGTCCGGTGGGATTGAGAATTTTCAAGCTGCCGCCCTGTCGCTCCAGCGTAACGAATGAACGCACCAGCGTGCTGATCCCCGAGCTGTCCATCTGCGTGACCGCGGCGAGATTCACGAGGATGTCGCAGGGAGGGGTTTCCGCGAGCTTGCGCAGTTCGCTGCCAAGCGCATCGTTGCTGACTCCGATGATGACGCGGCCGGCAAGGTCAAGGATGGTGACGTTTCCCGATTTCCGGTTCGCAATTTGCAAGCCCATGTTCGCCTCCTCGCTGGCCGCCGCGCGGC
This sequence comes from Candidatus Acidiferrales bacterium, assembly GCA_050746945.1. Classification (GTDB taxonomy): domain Bacteria; phylum Acidobacteriota; class Terriglobia; order Acidiferrales; family UBA7541; genus Palsa-295. Next base: position 13,935 of record JBOGMZ010000016.1, read on the forward strand.
CCCGTCGCGTTCGGGCTTATCCGGCGCGCACTGAGTGGGCGCATTATAACCCCGCCGACACGCTCAGACGCAAGGGGTGGCATTCCGGCAGCTGAATTCAATGCCCGCGGCCGAAGTTGCGCCCAGAAAAAAGGCGGGAGGCGAATGCCTGGCGGCGTCCACCTCCCGGGGTGGGTGGGGTTGCTGCTGAACCGTTCTTCGGGCCTTGCCTGTTGCGGTTTGACGATTCAGCGATCCGGCACGAATGCCGGAGTCCACGAATGTGGTTCCCAATAGCACACGCTGAGAAACAGTGTCAACTCGAATCCTTGGCCTTACTTGTGGGTGGCGACGCGCTGCTGGTCCAGCGTCTCGCGTATTTTTCGCCCCAGATCGCGCGGGGAATACGGCTTCTGCAACATAGGAAGTCCTTGTTGACGCGCTTGCCGGAGTAATTCCATGTCGGCGCTGTAGCCCGTGGCGAAAATTACGGGAACGCCGGGATTTGTTTCGCACATCCGGTTGTACGCTTGTGGACCGCCGAGTTTCGGAAGTACCACGTCCATGAGTACCAGATCAATCTGATTGCCCGTGCTGAGAAATTCCTGCACGGCTTGTTCACCGTCTACGGCAATCACTACGTGGTAACCAAGATTCATGAGTGTCTCTCTCGCGATTTCCCGGAGACCTTCGTGATCTTCAACCACGAGGATTGTTTCGTTGCCCCCGCGTACTGGGAGCGTGTCTACAACGCGCTCAGGGCTTTTCGCGCCCTCCGTACTTACAGGGAGATAGACGCGAAACGCACTGCCGACTCCCTCTTCACTGTAGACGAGAACGAATCCGCCGTGCTGCCTGACGATTCCGTAGACGGTGGCGAGGCCGAGGCCCGTGCCCTTGCCTAGCTCCTTGGTGGTAAAAAATGGTTCGAAGATGCGCTCGAGCGTTGCGGCGTCCATGCCCGTACCGGTGTCGGTGACACAGAGCATCGAGTAATTACCTGGACGCGCGAAAGGCAGTCGGGCGGAAAAACCCTCATCGACCACGGCGTTGCTTGTCTCAATATGCAGTTTGCCTCCCTGAGGCATGGCATCGCGCGCATTGATACACAAGTTCATCAGGATTTGTTCCACCTGTGTTGGATCGGCTGAGACCAGGGCAAGGTCAGGTGTGAGGTTCGATTTAATCTCGATATTTCCACCAATCACTTTTTCGAGCAGGCTGAGAGTTTCTGTAATGGTCTGATTCAGATCGATGTTTCGTGGCTCAAGAATTTGCCGGCGCGCGAACGCGAGTAGCTGGCGAGTCAGAGCAGCGGCGCGTTCAGCTTGTTTACGCATTTTTTCGAAATGGCGGTGCGGCCTGGATGCGGGTTCCGTTTCCTCCATCCCCAGGTCGGCCCAGCCGATGATGGCGCCGATCATGTTATTGAAATCGTGCGCAATCCCGCCGGCCAGCTGGCCAATGCCTTCAAATTTCTGCGCCTGTGCCAGCAGTTTTTCTAGCGCCATTTTTTCCGTGACGTTTTCGACGATCACCTCAATGCATTCGATATTTCGTTCCGGATTGGTCGTACGTCGGCCGTTCAAGCGCACATTGATTATTTTTCCGTCCTTGCGCTTCCAATCGACGACGGTGTCCACCCGTCCATACTTCGCGTAGTGTTCCAGCAAGCGGAGCCGGGCTTCTGGGTTTCGATAGAGCGCATCAGAAGTCCGAAGCTTGAGAAACTCGTCGGCAGACTCGAACCCGAGCATTTTTGCGAGAGCTGGATTTGCATGCAAAAGCTCCCCTCCCGTTGTGACCCAGTAGATTCCATAAGTCGCATTGTCCACAAGTCCGCGGTACCGCGCTTCGCTCTCACGAAGCGCTCCGACTGCGCGCGTCTCTGCTTCCCGTAACAACTTGGCCTTTTGCGCCTGGCGGATCGCCATAGGAAGGCGTGCGAGTTGCGCCTTCAAGACGTAATCGGTTACACCTTGCTTAATGCATTCGACAGCCAGCTCTTCGCCCAACGTTCCAGTGACGAGAACGAATGGGACATCGAGTCCCAGAGCTTTGATGAGAGCAAATGCATCCATGGCCGTCCAACCGGGCAGGCGGTAATCCGAAAGTATGACGTCGAAGGATTTCTCGCGCAATTTCCCAACAAACTCTTCCTGGGTCGCCGCAGTCTCGACTCCGAACTCCAGTCCGGACCTCTTCAACTCCCGAAGGGCGATTTCAATATCATTCTCCTCATGCTCTAGATACAGAAGGCGCAGTGGCTTCTTAGCTTCAAGGGTCTCGATCGATTTGCTTGGGGTCATGAGCGGAGCTGTCCTAGGATTTCGAGAAAGCGGCTCGGGGCGGCCTGATATTGACGAGCAACCAATACAAACCGAGCTGCCTGACAACATCCTGGAAATCGCTAAAGTTCACGGGCTTCTGAATGTAGCTGTTGACACCGAGCTGATAGCTTTCCACTACGTCGCGGTCCTCCTTTGAAGCGGTCAGCAGGATCACGGGAATGGCTTTCGTGCCAGGATCGCTTTTCACCTGCCGCAAGACTTGCATCCCATCTACTTTGGGAAGTTTGAGGTCAAGCAGAATGAGACGGGGGGGAGAAGTAAATTGGCGATCCGCAAATGAGCCGCGACAAAAAAGGAAGTCGAGGGCCTTTTCTCCGTCATCAACGCGCACAATCATATTGACGAGCCTGCTCTTTTCCAAAGCATGCATCGTCAATTCCGCATCAGAATCGTTATCCTCCACAAGCAGAATTTCGTCAGCGTTAGATCCGATCAAGGTCCACCTCTCTCGTTGTGTCCGAAACTGGGAATCCTGTTTGTGGCCCGAGCGTGAAGTAGAAAGTCGAGCCCTGATCCGGCTGCGACTCGGCCCTGATCTCGCCGCCATGCCGGCGAATGATCCTCTGCACTGTGGCCAAGCCCACACCTGTCCCTTCGAAGTCCTCCTGCCGATGGAGGCGCTGAAAGACGCCAAAAAGTTTATCGGCGTATTTTTGGTCAAAGCCAACTCCGTTGTCGCGAATGTACAGAGTGGTAATGCCATCTGTTTCGCGCGTCCCTACTTCAATCACGGCGCGTTGGCGGGGGCGGGTAAATTTGACGGCATTGGAGAGCAGATTCGTGAACACCAACTTGATCAGGCCGGAGTCGCAATTCACCGCCGGCAGTGGCTCGATGTGCCACTCGATTTCACGCTGGGCCGTTTCCACAGGCAGGTCTGCAATCGATTGGCGCACGACGTCGTCGAGATTCGTCTTCCGGCGGTCCAATTCCTTCCGTCCAATGCGTGCGAGGTTGAGCAGGTCGTCAACCAGATGGCCCATATGATTCGCAGCCTGAAGAACGCGATCGAGATAGCGAAGTCCCTCGGATGAAAGATTCGCAGCATGCTCTTCTTTCAGGATGCGCGCGAAGCCGTCGATATGCCGCAGCGGAGCGCGCAGGTCGTGGGAAACGGAATAGCTGAAGGTTTCCAACTCTTTATTGGCAGCACCGAGTTCCGTGTTAAAGCGCATCAGTTCATTCCTGTTGCGCTCAAGTGCCTCCTTGGCCATTCGGCGTTCTGTCACGTCGCGAATGGAGCTGGAAACAAGCATCCCTGCCTCGGTTTTCAGCGGGCTGAGGCTGATCTCGACAGGGAACTCCATTCCATCTTTGCGCAGGCCATATAATTCCAATCCCGCTCCCATGGATCGCGCGCGCGGCGCAGTGAAAAAGCCAGCCCGATGTCCATGGTGTTTTCCGCGGAAGCGCTCCGGCACAAGTATTTCGACGGGCTGACCAAGGAGTTCCTCGCGGCGGTACCCAAACAATTTCTCTGTTTGTGCGTTGGTAATTGTGATCAGGCCATCCTCGCTGACGATAACGATTGCGTCGGGAGCCGACTCCAACAGGTCGCGGAATTTTGATTCTGCTCGTTTCCGATCGCTGATGTCGCGGATGGCGCTGGAGACCAGTGTGCCCTCTCCGGTTTCCAGCGGGCTGAGGCTGATCTCAACAGGAAACTCTGTGCCGTCCTTGCGCCGCCCATAAAGGTTGAGCCCGGCGCCCATGGCGCGGACGCGAGGCTCGTGGCTGTACTCAGTCCTGCGCCCGGCGTGCCCCCCCTCAAAACGTTGGGGAACCAGGATTTCCACTTTCTGTCCGAGCAGTTCTTCACGCGAGTAGCCGAACAGCTTTTCGGTCTGGGCGTTCACCAATTGGATTTCGCCTGTGCGTTTGACGATCACCATGGCATCCGGGGCAGATTCCAGCAGGTTGCGAAACATCTCTGCATCCTTCATGCGCTGGGTGAGGTCGCGATTGCTTTCAAGGATCGAGATGGGCTTACCGTTGCTATCTGTGCGCAATGCCCAGCGACTGGAAACGATCACCACGCCGCCGTCTCGCCTCGTGTGCTTCAATTCCCCTTCCCAGTATCCCTTCTCAAGCACTTCTTTTTCGATTTCTTCCAGCGGCTGGGGGAATTCAGTTTGCAGAAGCTCTTGGGTAGTCGTGCCACGCGTTTCTTCCTTTTGCCAGCCATAGAGCCTTTCCGCGGCGCGGTTCCAATAAAGGATTTTCTTATCCATGCCGCGAACAAAAATGGCGTCGTAGGTCAGATCCAACAGGACAGCCTGCTCGCGGTAGTTGGATTCACTGACACGAAGTTCCAGTTCCAGGTCGCGGCGGTCGTGAAGCTCTTGCTTGAGCCGGGCATTGGCATGGATCCACTGACTGGGGCTGGGAAGCGTGAGTGCTTTGGGAACGAGAGGTATCAGCAGAATTGCCGTGCCCACGGAAGCTACAGCCGTAACGGCCTTCACCGCACCGGCGAGCCAATAACTCGCGTGCCAGAGGTTCCAAATTTCCATCACGTGCGTTGTGCCGCAGGCAACGATAAACACGCCAAACATTATGAAGATCCCGCTAAATGGCAAATCACGCCGCTTGCGCACAAACCACGCGAGCGTAACCGGGATGCTGAAATATGCAAGTGCGATCAGCGAGTCTGAAACAACGTGCAGCCACACCAATCCGGGATTCCACAGGTAGCAATACCCGTGCGGCATGAAATCGCCCGAGCCAAAAAATCGATGAAGAAAGTCCATCGCAACCCCTTGGCAACCGCCACGGTGGCGCACAACCCTGCATTTGTTTATCGGCACTATCTGGCGGCAAGTTGATGCCCATGGTCCAGGCAGCACACCGCGAAAACACGAAGGGGCAGACAGGTTCCGAGAGGTAATAATTCAGAAGGGGAGTCTATTGTGCTTCCAGGCGGTAAAATGTCAAGAAATCAAAGATACGCAGTTGCGGCGCAAGCCACCGGCCAAGGCGCTGCGGCCGCCCTCAATTTCCCTGGGGCGCCTGCGGCGGGTGTTCCACGAAGTACTGCGCCAAACCAGCAGAGAGTTGCTGCATCCCGGCGCGGACGTTGCGGTCCATGGCTTCAACCACCTCGGAGACGCTTTTTCCCTTCACCGGTTCATCGTGGGAATAGGCGCCGGTCCATACCGTGGCGCCGGCCTTGGGATCGTACAATTCGACGTGAAGGGCAAAACGCGCGACGAGCTCCGGGCGATCCGCTTCATAGAGAGCACCCAAATTGGAGCGCAGGATGTAATCGCCACGCGAGGAACTGCTGACCCGCGAGACCGAGCGGTATTGACCCGTCCCACGCAGATAGGAGACCAGCATGTCCTGAATCATGTCCGCAGGATTTTGGGCCCATCGCTCCAATTCATACGTGCCAAGTTGGACGGGACCTGAACCGAAAACCAGGCGATCGTCACGGTAGAGATGCGAGGTGATGACGCGTGCGACAAGGAGCCTCACGGGTAGTTGCTGGGAGGCCGGGCTGGCAGGGGCCGGGCCCGCATCGAGCACATAATACTTCACGGGGCGCGCGGCGCCACAACCGCAACTACCTGTAACCAAAAGGGCCAGCGCTGCCAGTTGAATTCTGCGCATCAGCACTCCTTACTCCTCCCCGCCTACTTCGGCGGCGCCTCACCGGGCTCATGCTCTTTCGGCGCGGCGCTGCGGATCAAAGTGTACGGCCGCTCCTTAATCGTTTCAGTGAAGGATTTCATGTTCTCGGTAATGTGGCGCATGTTGTCGATAATTTCGTCAATATTTTCGGAATTAGCGGTCATGGTGCGATCGAGCTGGTCCGTGAGCGAGGACGTCGAGGCCAGCGTCTTCCGAAGATCCTTGATTGCCGCGCGAAGATCGGGCCGATTTTCGGTGATGGTCGCGTCTATGTGAGCGAGCGCGTCATCGGCCTGTTTCATGGTCTTCTTGAAGTCGTCGAGGAGCTTATCCAGCTTCGCGCTCGAAGCGTTCAAATTATTGATTGTTGAGTGAATCGCCGGGCGATTCTCTTCGAGCATGCCGCGAACGTTCGAGAGGCTGGCGGCAATGTTGGCGCGGTTCTGGGCGTTTAGAAGCTCATTTACGCGGTCGAGGGTTTCCTTCAGCTCCACTACCCGCTCATCGAGATGTTGGACCAACTGCTTGGCCTGGGGAGTGAGATCCGCAAGGCTGTCGGCGATGTCGGAAAAGCCCGAATATGGCTTGGCGGGCAGCGCGAAGTTGGCCGGAGCAAGCCCTCCCTTCGCTTTATCGCAATTTACACCGAGGTAATTGTCGCCAAGAGGGCTGTTGCTGGTAATGAGCACCAGACAATCGGTCTTCACGGGAGTTCCAGGCTTGACCGTGAAATCGATTTCCATGCGCGCGGGGTTGCTGGGGTCGGGCAACACGTTCTTTACCCGGCCGACAGGAGGACCGCCGTTGTATCGAACCTCCGCGCCCGGAGAGATGCCGCCGGCATTCTTAAAATAGGCGTGGAAAGGTGTGAATCCACGGGTGAAAGCCCCTGAGAGAAGAAACACGGTTACGATCAGAAGCCCCGCGGCCACGAGCACAAAAAATCCGACGAGAGCCTGTTCCCGCTTTGATTCCATTGGCTTCCTCTATGAATCCCGCCTGGTAGTCCAGGCAGGCCCCCTCAGGCGCGGGGAGTATATATCAGCACCCCGGCGTCCAGCCACACCTACCGCCTTTGCGGCGGGGTCTCCCCTGTCAGCATCTGCAGGTAGTCCATCTCATTGGACAGTTCCGGCTCGGGAATGCGATCCATGAACTGGCGGACGCGCGGCTGCTTGCTTTCCTGCAATTCGCGGGGAGTTCCGTTGGCCACGATGACACCTTTGTCAAGAAGTATCATGCGATCCGCGATCAGAAATGCGCTGGCGAGTTCATGAGTGACTACCACGATGGTGATCCGGAATGCTTTTTTCAATTTCAGGATCAACTCGTCAATTCCAGCCGCGATGATCGGGTCGAGACCGGCCGATGGCTCATCGAAAAACAGAATTTCAGGATCCATGGCCAGAGCGCGGGCGATGGCGGCGCGTTTCTTCATTCCGCCGCTCAGTTGCGCAGGCATATAGTTGTCGAAGCCCGAGAGGCCGACTTGATCGAGTTTCAACCGCACGACGATATCGATGGTGGATTCATCGAGCTCGGTGTGCTCGCGCAGCGGCAGCGCCACGTTGTCGGCCACGCTCATCGAGCCAAATAGCGCGCCGCTCTGAAACGACATGCCCATTTTCTTGAGCAATTCGTCGCGCTCATCTCCCGACATGGCAGCGAAATTCTTTCCGCGTATCCAGATTTCGCCGCCGCTGGGGCGTTCGAGTCCGACCAGCGTTCGAAGCAGCGTGCTTTTGCCTGAACCTGAACCGCCGAGAATCACCAGCGTCTCGCCAGCGGGAATTTCGAAGCTGATCGAGTGCAGGATTTCGCGTGCCCCGTAATTCACGCGCAAATTGCGAACGGAGATCGCAGCGCCGGCGCGAGCGTCTTGAGCGGGCGGGTCCGTGTTGAGATCAAGAGCCATATTCTTAGCGTGGCATCGTGAAATAAAAAATTGCCGTGAAAATCAGATCCACGGCGATAACCATAAAGATGGACTTCACCACGGCCGAGGTAGTCGATCTGCCCACCTGCTCGGAGCCCAGGCCGGTACTAAATCCTTCCTGACAACCCACCGCCGTAATCACCACGCCGAACATGATGCTCTTGACCAGTCCTGTCATGATGTCGCGCTGGACCAGGGCGTCGAGCGTCGCTTGGAAATACGAGTGCCACGTAAAACCGGCGTTGGTGACGCCGAATAGTCCTCCGCCAACTATCCCCATGAAATCGGCCCAGGTGGTGAGACATGGCACCATGAGGATCATGGCGAGAAACTTCGGCGCGACGAGGAAGTGAACCGGCTTGAGCGCCATGGTTTCCAGCGCGTCGATTTCCTCGTTCACCTTCATGGTGCCGATTTCCGCAGCGAAGGAAGAGCCCGACCGGCCGATGACCATAATGGCGGTCATCAGAGGGCCCAGTTCGCGGGTAATCGCGATGGCCACGGCGGCGGCGACAAATTGCAGCGCGCCCAGCTTACGCAGCTGGTAGGCGCTCTGGAGCGCAAAGATCATGCCGATGAAAAACGAGATGAGGGAAACGATTGGAAGGGCTTCGACCCCGACTGCCATCGCTTGATGAATGGCACGGCCGATGTGGAGCTTCCGCCCGCGGAATGGTTCGATGAAGATGGCGCGAGCGGAGCCACCTGCAAGCTGTGCGAGGCCGCCTACGTAGGCCAGCCCATTGATTGTCGCTTCGCCGATGGATTCCGTGAGTGCCATCTTGAGTTCCGGACGGGCGGGGAATGCTGGGGAAATCCGCGCCGAACCAGTCCGGAAAATTACCTCGCAGGAGCCGTCGCGCTGCTGCCCCCGCGCAGGGCTTCCTCTTCGTTGTTGTAAACCTCAAAGACTTTGATCAACCTGGTGAGCTCGAGCACTTCGCGCGCCGTGCGGCTGAGTCCATATAGTGCAAACGTGCTTTTCAAATCACGCGAAATCTTCAAACCCTCCACCAGCGAGGCCACGCCGGCGCTGTCAATGTACTTCACGTTCAGCATGTTGACGATCACTCGCGCCGTATGCTTTTCCTTCAGAAGTTCGATGAGTACCTTGCGCATTTCCGGGGAGTTATAAAGCGTGATATCGCCGGTCACATCCACAATCGTGGCTTTGCCGGATTGGCGCGTCGAAATTTCCATGGAGTCATGGCCCCCTGCGGGTCGTGCAGAGTGTTTTGCCAGAGATTCAGCCCAGATGCAATGTTTTTTAGTTGTAGATACGTGCGAATGACCCACCGGTGGGCGCAGAGAAACGAAAGCGAAAGTAGCGCCGCAGAGATCTAGCTGCGGCGGTCGAGCGGGACGTAACCGCGCAAATCGTAGCCCAGGTAAACCTGCCGAGGTCTGGAAATTTTCTGCTCGGGATCGAGCAGCATCTCTTCCCACTGCGCGATCCATCCGGATGTGCGCGGAATTGCGAAGAGCACTGGAAACATGGTCACCGGGAAGCCCATGGACTGGTAAATCAGGCCGGTATAAAAATCCACGTTGGGATAGAGCCGGCGGGTGACGAAATAATCGTCTTCGAGAGCGATCCGCTCGCATTCCAGCGCAATTTCAATCAATGGGTTGCGCCCCATCACGTCGAACACTTCGTAGGCGATGTGCTTCACGATCTTCGCGCGCGGATCATAGTTTTTGTATACGCGATGGCCAAAACCCATCAGCAGCTTTTCGCCCGCCTTTACACGCTTGATGTATTCCGGCACGTTTTTCACCGAGCCGATTTCCAGTAGCATCCGCAGCACCTGTTCGTTCGCTCCGCCATGCAAGGGCCCGTACAGAGCTGCCGTCGCGGCTGCGGTCGCGGAATAGGGATCCACGTGGGAGCTGCCCACGCCGCGCATCGCGCTCGAAGAGCAATTTTGCTCATGGTCTGCGTGCAGAATGAAAAGGATATCCAGCGCCCGTTCGAGCGTGGGGTTCGGGCGGTATTTCAGCTCCGTGGTGCGAAACAGCATGTTCAGAAAATTGCCAGTGTAGCTCAAATCGTTGTCCGGATAGGCGAACGGCATTCCCAGGCTGTGCCGGTAGGCGAACGCCGCGAGCGTGGGCATCTTGCCGATCAACCGGTAGGTCTGCTTGCGGCGCGAGTCGGGATTGAAAATATCTTTTGCGTCAGGGTAAAAAGTGGAAAGCGCGGCGACGGTGGAAATCAGCATGCCCATCGGGTGGGCGTCGTAATGAAACCCGTCGAGAAATTTCTTGATGCTCTCGTGAATGAATGTGTGATGCGTTACATGATAGGCCCAGTCGGCGAGTTGTGATTTGGTGGGCAGCTCGCCATGGAGAATCAGATAGGCGGTCTCTAGATAATTGCTTTTCTCCGAGAGTTCCTCGATGGAATAACCGCGGTACCGCAGGATCCCCTTGTCACCGTCAATGAATGTGATTTTACTGGTGCAGGAAGCGGTGTTCGAGTAGGACGGGTCGTAACTCATCATCCCGAAATCCTCTTCGCTCACCTTGATCTGCCGCAAATCCATAGCGCGGATGGTGTCGTGCTTGATGGGAACTTCGTATTGGCTCCCCGTGCGGTTGTCCGTAATCGACAGCGAGTCGCGGCGCTTGCCGGCGGGAGTTGCGCCGGTGGTTTCCGTGGCAGATTTGGTCGGATTCATGGCCTGACCCTTTCAAGGCGTGGCTGACAATACCCACCGCTTGCTCTTTCCTTCACAATGTACACCAAAATCGCCAACACATGGAACGGGATTCCTCCATGCGGGGGTAGATGTAGGCGAGCGGTTCGACATACGGTAGCGTATGGCGCTAAACGCCCTTATTTCATCAATGGAATCTAACGAGTCCTGCAACTCGCCGAGCCTCAGACTTCAAGACCTGGTTTGAGGGAGGGCTCTCTCTCCTTGTGGACAGCCATGGCTTGGGCGGTAACGCGATGGCGGTAGGCAAACAGCTTCTCGAGCTTGCGATGAACGAACCAACTACCCAGAAATTTGCCGACCGCGCCGAGCGGCAATTCGTACTCAACGCGATCTTCAAGAATGCAAGCGCCGGGACCATCTGGCGTGAAAAGGTGGGTGTGCTCCCAGCTATGAAAGGGGCCGGAAATTTGGATATCGCGGAATTGACGGCCTTCGACGTAATCGCGATGCTCAAAAACCCAACGGACCCGGAATGGTCCCAGCGGTACACGTAACGAGCCGCGATCTCCGTCGCGGATTCCAGGCGACGGCTGCTCTACTTCGATCGGTTCCCAGGGTGGCGTCAGCCGTTCGAGCGCACCCGGTTCGCTGTGCCATTCAAAAAGGTCGTCGGCGCAAGCCTCGATCCGCGAACGAGCGCTAAATTGGAGCTTCGTCCCCACACTTTACAAGATAGCCCCTTAGGCGGAATTTGCGCGCAGTATTCTGCGAGATCATGTAGCTGAGCGTGTTCAAGAGTTCTTCGGGATCGGCAAAGCCGCTGTCGTGAACAAGCCTTACTTCGATCCGGTTTGAGCCGGGATTTCCTCGCTGGCAGGGGTGCGGTTGACAGCGGGATCGCTGGGCGTGGCCAGTTCGGCGCGGTTGCGCCCGTGATCTTTCGCGCGGTACAGCGCGTCGTCAGCGAGTTGCAATAAATCCTGAGCATCGAGGGGAATGCCAGGATTGCTGACTGCGACGCCCAGGCTCGCGGTGATTTGAATTTCGCCCGCCTCCGTTCTTACGGGGCCCTCCTCGATAGATTTGCGAATTCGCTCCGCAAGACCCATGGTCCCCATTGCGTCGGACGTGGGAACAACAATCAAGAACTCTTCGCCGCCGTAGCGCCCGACGGTGTCATAGGGCCGGATGACCGTTCGCATTCTGCGAGCGGTTTCCTGCAGCACCGCGTCGCCGGAGAGATGCCCATACTGATCGTTGACATATTTGAAGTGGTCCAAATCCATCAACACAATTCCGAAGGAGCCGCCCTGGCGCGATTGGCGGGAATGTTCGCGTTGCAGGGCATCCAGAATTACGCCGCGATTTGCTAGACCGGTAAGCGCGTCGTGCGTGGCCTGGAAGAGCAATTGTTCTCGAGCCTCGATTAAGTGATCCTGCAAGCTCAAGATGCGCTGTCCGACCAGCAGGCGCGCGCGAAGTTCCTGGGCGTCGAATGGCTTGGTTAAGTAATCGTCTGCGCCTGACTCGAGGCCTTTGAGAATGTCCTCTTTCTGGTTGCGGGCCGTAAGCAGGAGGATGTATGTATATGCGCGATTGCGCACCTTGCGAATCCGTTCGCAGACTTGCGTCCCCTCGAGGCCAGGCATCATCCAGTCGAGCACCGCAAGACGGGGAAAATCCTGCCGCTCGAGAATGGCCAGCGCTTGCGTCCCGTCTTCGGCGATGATGATGTCGTAGCCCCACTTCAGTAAAAAAGTCTGCAGCACGCGCCTGGAAACCGGATCATCCTCGGCAATCAAGATTCTGCTCTTCGCTTTTGTGTCCGTGGTCATTTGGAGACCCCTTGATTGGAATTCTTGCCGCTGATGTCCAGCGGCAGATCAACTTGTCCGAATTTCACCGTGAAGTGAAAGGTGCTGCCACAGCCGAATTCGCTCTCGACCCAGATTTTCCCCCCCATCATTTGCACTAGACGGGTCGAGATCGCCAGTCCCAACCCTGTGCCCCCGTACTTTCTTGTCGTCGAACTGTCCGCCTGCGTGAACGCCTCAAAGATCAGATCCTGCTGTTCCTTTGGGATGCCGATGCCGGTGTCTCGCACGCGAAAGTGCAATTTGATTTGGTCATCCCGGCGACTTTCCTGATCCACATCCAAAGAGATCTCTCCCAGCTCCGTGAACTTGATGGCGTTTCCAATCAAATTTATGAGCACCTGCCGCAGGCGTGCCGGATCACCGAACAGGAGTGGAGGAATTCTTGGATCGATCCGCCCGGTGAGTTGCAAGCCATTCTGACGCGCGCGAAATCGCATGATCTTCAGCGTTTCGTTCAAGGTTTGGTGGAAAGCAAACTCCACCGGTTCCAAGTCCAGTTTGCCCGCCTCGATTTTCGAGAAGTCCAAAATGTCGTTCAGCAGCACCAACAATGAATCGGCCGAAACCTTGACGAGTTCAAGGTATTCGCGCTGTTCGGCGTTCAATTCGGTGTCCAGTGCCAGGTCTGTCATGCCGATAATCCCGTTCATCGGCGTACGAATTTCGTGACTCATGTTGGCCAGAAACTCGCTCTTGGCCCGATTGGCAGACTCCGCTGCTTCCTTCGCCCGGAGCAACTCCGTCTCCACGCGCTTGCGTTCCGTGATATCGACAAACGTGACCACTGCCCCAAGAGTCTTTCCGTCGCGAACGATTGGGTGAGACCACAATTCCACCGGAAGACTTGTCCCATCAGCGCGCCACACGAGTTCGTCCGCGACGTGCGTCGCACGGCCCTCGAGGAAAGCCGCATAGAGCGGGCATTCGCGGATGGGGTAGGGAGTGCCATCGGAGCGCGTGTGGTGGATCAGCGTGTGCATGTTTTTTCCCAGCAGCTCCTCCGGCCGGCCGTATTCCAACAGCCGCAGGCAGGCGGGATTGGAAAAGATGCACCGGCCCAACATGTCGAGGCCATAGATGGCTTCTCCTGTGGATTCAAGCAACAACCTGACGCGCCGCTCGTTTTCCTCGGCCTTTCGTTGGGCTTCCGCGCGCTCCGCTATCAGGCCGCCGATTGACAGGCCTGTGAGCGAAATGGTCAACATGACGAACTGCAACAAGCCCAAGCGGTGCAGTTCCAGCGGAAAGATCCACAGGCTAATCATCACGCCGAAGTTCAGTGTGAGGATTGCCGTCGTAACACCGTAGATGCCGCGGCGAACGGCGATCCAGAGGATGGGAATGAAGAACAGGTAGTAAAGTTCGGAGCTTCTGGCGAGGTCCCAGCTAAAAACAATCCACAAAACGAAGGGAATGCTGAGGAGTTGGATCGCGCCTTCAAGTGACCTGCGAACACACGGGAATCCCGGCCGCCGCCTTTCCGTGTGTTCCATCGTGGCCGAGTCTGTCGGCAAACCTGCGAACCACCTGACCCTCGGGATCACATGAACAAGGAAAAACGGCGTAAAGCAAATCAATGAAGAAGCATCGCAGATCCACCAGTTCAACGCGCCCCGGATGAATGTTTCACGTGAAATGAGATTGCTCGACACAAACAAGGCGCTTCCCGTAACGGCGACGAACAGCGAGGCGAGGAACGCCGTACAAACAAACAGGAGTACGTCGCGAAGTGTTTGAAGCCGTGGCCTTACCCGCAGCACTCGCCGCAACAGCAGCGCGCCTCCCGTGTAGCCACCGATGACCGCTACATTGATGAGCCAGAAGCTGATCGAGGCGGGCGACTCATTGTAATTCACGATACTCGCAATGGTCCCGGCCACGTACCCCAGGGGAGCGAACCAAATCCCCAAGTCAATCATCGCCGCCACCGCTAGACCTACGGGCGGGTACCACGCGCTGATGCCCTGCCACATCTGAAAGAACACGGTGGTGCGATCCAGCACGATGTAGGTGACAACAAACAAAATTCCAATGAGGATGCGGCGGGGGCTTAGCGTGGAATCGCTGGACGGGTGAAGCAAATCTTCACCGGTTTTCCCCCGCGCGATGCCTCTGTGAATGAGATCCTGAATCAAAGTGTGACCTTCCGGGAAATCTTCTCCATTTCGACCAGCAGCTTGCTGACTTCACTCTCAACTGTCTTGAATTGTCGTTGAGCACCACGCAAATCTCCGGCGCGGGCCATGCTTTCGAGTTCAGCAGTCGTCTGAGCGAGAATCCGCGCACCGACGTTTGACGCCGAGCCCTTCAATGTGTGCGCCAGTCTCCCGACCGCGGCAGTGTCGGAGGCCTCCACCGCGCGTCGAAGTGCTGCCATGGTTTTCAAGCACTCCTCCGCGAAGATGCGGGAGATTTCCTCCAACAGCTCGCTATCGCCCTCCACTCGTTCGAGCGCGTCTGCCATGTCCAACGAGCTGACAGGCGAGTCCGCGTCGGGAGTGCCCGGCAAGACTCTTTGGGGATCTTTACTGGCTTTTGCGCCTTGAAACCGTTCGATTGCGGCCATCAATTCGGGTGTTTTAATCGGCTTGGTCAAGTATTCATCAGCCCCGGCTGCGAGACACCGCTCGCGGTCTCCCTTCATGGCATGCGCCGTCAAAGCGACGATGGGCAGATGAACTCCGCTGCCCTCCTCTTTCTTTCGAATCGCCGCAATGGCTTCGAGGCCGTCCATCACAGGCATCTGCACGTCCATGAGAATGAGGTCCACCGCTTCCCGCTCGAGCGCCTCGAGAGCTTCTCGCCCATTTTCGGCAAGTACGACTGTGTGACCATGTTTCTCGAGGAGCTTCAAGGCGAGGATTCGGTTCACCGCGTTGTCTTCCGTGAGCAGGACTTTCATTCGCTCTCCTTCTCCGTGCTGCGCATGCACAGGCGGCTCTGACGCCGTATCTTCGATCGCTCCGGCAGTCCGTACGTTGAGGACAGCGTCGAGGAGCTCCGAAGGCTGAACCGGTTTGGTCAAGAAGGCGGCGATTCCCAATTCTTCGGAGCGCGCTCTTTGGCTGGGTTGCGCGCTCGAACTGATCATGAGAATCGGAATTGCAGCGAGCACGGGATTTTCTCTGATCGCTTCAACCAGTCCGAACCCATCCACAAGAGGCATGTTGAGGTCCGTGATGATGACGGAGAAAGGGCGAAATGATTGCGCCGCGTGGTTGAGTATGGCCAGCGCGGCTTCCGCACTCTCAGCCGCGTCTACTTGCATGCCCCACTTCATAAGCGTGTCAGTCAGGATGATCCGGTTTGTGATGTTATCGTCGACGATCAAAACCAGCGAGTCACTCAGCAGTTGGGGATCTGCCGCTGCATGCTTCACACTGTTGCCCTTGGCGATTCCAAACCGGGCTGTGAAATGAAAAGTGCTGCCGCGTCCCAGTTCACTCTCTAGCCATATCTTTCCGCCCATCAGCTCGACAATCTGTGAAGTGATGGCCAATCCGAGGCCCGTCCCGCCATATTTCCGAGTGGTGGAACCATCCGCCTGCGTGAATGCGTCAAAGATCAGCTTCTGCTTTTCAGGCGCAATTCCGATGCCCGTGTCTTTCACTTTGAAATGGAGCAGCAATGCTTCGTCCGCCGCATCCTCCTTCTCCACTTCCAGGACCACTTCACCTCGTTCCGTGAATTTCAGGGCGTTCCCGATCAGGTTCACGACGATTTGTCGCAACCGGCTTAAGTCTCCGGATAGAAATTCGGGCACGTCAGCTCCCACGCGCCACGCCAGCTCCACTCCTTTCTCGTGTGCACGCAGGCCGAGCGTTTTCAGGGTTTCCCCAACGCTTTGCCGAAGCGCAAAATCGATTGCCTCCAGATCAAACCTGCCGGCCTCGATCTTTGAGAAATCCAAAATGTCGTTGATGAGCTTCAGAAGTGAATCAGCCGAAGTCTTCACCATCGTCAGGTATTCGCGTTGTTCGCTCGTGAGTTCAGTGTCGAGCGCCAGCCCAGTCATGCCGATGATTCCATTCATCGGCGTGCGGATTTCGTGGCTCATATTGGCCAGAAACTCGCTCTTCGCGCGCGTCGTCGCCTCGGCGGCATCTTTTGCGCGCAGGAGCGCTCCTTCTGCTTTCTTACGTTCGGTAATGTCCTGATAGAGACGAAGAATTCCGGTTAGTTTCCCCTCGAGGACCAGCGGAACGGAGAACACCTCGACCTCCACGAGGGTCCCCTCTTTCCGGCGATGCTGGGTCACCATGTGGAGAGTCCTCCCAGATAGCATTTCTCGATTGAGGGTTTCGACTTCAGAAGCCTGTTCGGGAACAGTGATCAAGTTCGCCAACGAATGGCCGAGCACCTCTTGCGCGCGAAAGCCAAAAATTTGTTCGAACGCCGGATTGCAAGTTTGAACCCTCTCGTCCGGATCAAGCGCGAGGAGAGCGACGGGACAGTTTTCGATGAGGGAATTTAGGAAGGCAGTCCGCTCGGCCAGCTTCCGCTCCGCCAGAGCCCGAACCGAGACCTCGTTCTGCAGCTCGCGGGTGCGTTCATCCACGCGGACTTCAAGTTCGTCGCGGGCCCAGAGCAGCTCGGTGTCGCGATGCTGAATCTGGGCCAGCATCCCGTTGAAGCAATCATAAAGGTATCCGGTTTCGTCCTCGCTTTTCTTCGTTGCCCGCAAGGAGTAGTCCTTCGTGTTGGAAACAGTAAAAGCGGTGCGCGCCAACTCGAGGATCGGTCCAGAAATTACTCGCTGCAGCCGGGAAGCCAGAAGATAAGTAAGCAGCAAACAGGCGAGGATGATGACGGCAGTGATGCCGAGAAATCCCTCGGCGCGGGCGTAGAGCTGGCCGAGATCGGATTTCAGGTAGATTGTGCCGGCCGCTTCCCCCTGCGATCGAATTTGCCGGAAAAGAACCAAGTGACCGGAGATTATGGAAATACCCTCTCCCGCCCGTGCAGGCGGGATGAAATCCGGCTTGGACCCGGGCCGGCTGTATCTGGCAAAAATTCTTCCATCCGGCCCGTAGATGCAGGCTTCCACCACGTGCGGCTTGGCACGCAGCGAATTCAATGTCTCGTGAGCTGATTCGGGATCGTTAAACGTCAGTGCGACAGCAGTGTTCCCGCCAACGATTTCAGCCACTGTGGAAAGATCGCTGGCCATGGTGCGACGATAGGTCGTGACGTCGTAAGCGGCGAACACGCTGCAAGCCGCGAGGATGGCAATCCCGCACGTCAGCATGACAATGCGCGTGAGTTTCTGACGGATCGAAGTCTCGCGGTGAAATTGCATGCTAGTTTTTCGCTTGCGTGCTGCGCGCATCATCGTGCACGATCAGAGCTAAGGCCAAGAGTTTCGAACTGATCTTCAGTCCCGCACGCTTCGCTGCCCCAGGGTTGATTGCGAATCGCACTCGATTCTGGTCGAGGACGAATTGAATTGTCCCGCCGGCGGCCGCAAATCCCTCTGATTCACCCACGATCAGAACGTTGTGGCCGCGCACGAAACCGATTATTTCCAGCAAGTGGGGGGCCTCGTCGGCGGTGAGAAAAATGACTTGGCATCCCGCAAGATCCGGCACTCGCTTCGCATACCCCAGCAATACCGGATGGTTTCCGATCGACTTGCCGAGCAAGACGTCTTCGAGCACGTGGCCGAACGGATCGCGGCCAAACACGCAGATACCCAATTGCTGTTTGGGGTCGGCGAAGGCGCTCGGAGGCCACTCCACGAATTTTGCAAAGCTGTAGAGGAATTCAGCCTTGATCTCGTATTCAGTGCTGTCTTTCGACTGTCCGGGCGGTGCCGATAAGCAAGTCGTCGCCATGAGGACTGCGAAAGCGACAAGCAACCGTGACGTCACACGCGCAACGCTCCCTGCCGTATCCGGAATCACGCATCCCACCCGATTTTTCGTGCGGACGAGCACCACAGGGGCGGCATCAAATCGTTTCTCGTGCATTCTCATCCACGGATAGGGGTTCCATCCTCATGTCGCTTGTCTCGCTCGGTACATTTAGCGCGTTGAACGAATCGGCGGTCGTTCTCCGGCAGCTACTGTTGTCGTGGCGGGAATCGGGCGCCCGTCGGAGCTTGCTGCGGCCGCGTCGCTCACCTCCTTTGTGATCGGGGCAATCATCGGGACCACCGCACCTTGCGCTTCCTTCGCGAATTTCAGCCTCGCTTCGACGCTGTCCCAATCAATCGAGAGCACGTCACCGAGACTCACCTGCTCCGTTGCCAGCAAGCTCGCCAGCGGGTACACCACGTGCCGCTCGATCGCCCGTTTCAGGTGCCGCGCGCCGTACTTCATGTCCGTC
>JBOGMZ010000017.1:0-37470 GCA_050746945.1 Candidatus Acidiferrales bacterium
CCTGCACGATCTGCCACTTCTCTTCCGGGGATCGATCTACGCGCGGTTTCCTGCCCATGTTGCCTCCTGTGTGGAGGCCCTGATCTTACCTAAACTGAGGTGTCCAGTTTTAGCGGGGAGCACTACATTAGGGTCTAGTTCCGTTGGAAAGTCATAACCTTTAGTGGCAGGGTTGGTCTGAAAGAACATTCGGATGTTGGAAATCGAAATATAAACATCTTTGATTAACTGTTCCTTTCGGATTTGATACTGAGGAGAGAACTCATCACGAATTATAGTGTGGGCAGTCGGCTGGCGATCCTTCCGTACACGCCTTAGCGGGGAAAGTATTGCGGCAGCACCATTGTTTCCCTCAATATGGACAAACCTTTTGAGCCACTCTTCGAGAAGCTGCAATGTCCCTTTCCGTTCGTTTGTCTCTTTCACTGTCAGGGAAATACCCTGTGCTTGAAAGAACTGTGGGTTCAAGTTTTCTGAGATCAACTTATCCAGTATGTTGGCAAAACTGAAATATTCTTGAGAAGTGGTATTCATCAACAGACCAAAACCCTTTGGCCTCTCATCAGAAAAGTCCTGCTTAAACAGAATGGGCAATCCAATCAGGCCACACATTTTGTTGATGTGCGTGAATTCTTCGAGGAGAGCTGAATAAACGGATATGCCGTCAGTCCATTCACCATAGACTCCCCTCAAGAAGTAATTTGCTTCGACTTTGCACTTTCCGAGAACGCGATGACTTGCCCAGTGTTGTTGGTGTCGCACCGTTAAGGAGTGCAAGTACCTTAGGAACACAGCGACAAGCCGCTGCCTCTTTGCAGTCGAGGCGAGGCCAAAGGTTTGAATAAGAATCTTGTCAGAAGCTGGCGTTTCACGCGAACGGTAGTGCTTCTCAAGGATACCGATGTGTCCGTCCAATCCCCAGAATTCAAATGAATACCTTGCGTCTGACTGGTATCTTCGCAGGACGCTCAACTCAAAAAACATCGGCTCTAGCTGAGGATGGCTGAGAGCGAGAAGTCTTGTGAACGGCTTATTCCTGTAAAGGTTTCGGGGGATCGCCCTCTTCATATACTTTATGGCCGGATAAACACAAACTAAGCCGTTCGTGTTTTGAACGACCTCAAGTTGTTTTGCCACCTCTGGCAAGGGTAGGCGCTTAATGTAGGGATTGTCCCATGCCCCCGAAATGATCTCTAACTGTCCACGACGGACTAAATCCATTACAACAGTACGCCCTTCTTCCCCACTGTCCTTGAGAAGTAAGTCCAAACGAACCCCATTGAAGTCGCTGGACCCAAGATAATGGGAGACCGTCTGTTTCAG
Source organism: Candidatus Acidiferrales bacterium (assembly GCA_050746945.1). GTDB lineage: Bacteria > Acidobacteriota > Terriglobia > Acidiferrales > UBA7541 > Palsa-295. Next base: position 1,324 of record JBOGMZ010000017.1, read on the forward strand.
AAATTCTCTTGCGAGATCGCGTCTTGATGGCATAAGAGCCAATCTTAGCTACCTGCCCAGAAACTTACTAGTTTTCAATATAGAAAGCTTGCCAGCATCGGCTTGCTCTAACTCGGTCGCTGCGATATTCTCATGACCGTGGAGCAGCGGTACCCGGCTGGTCGAATGAATGAAGCAGAGTTGCTTGTCTACAGGGTGTGCAGTCAATCGTTCCTCTCGCTGTGGTCGTACATGAATCCAAGAAAGAAACCCCAAAGCACGGAACTCTGTGATGTTCTCGTCGTGTGCGAGCCTGACGTAATTATTTTCAGCGTCAAAAAGATACGGCTTACCAATAGCGGCAAGCCCGCTGTTGATGCCGAAAGATGGAAAAGAAATGCCGTCCATGAATCCTGCAAGCAAATATACGGCGCTGAGCGAATCCTGAGAAAAAGTCCCACGGTTGTCAAGAACGACAGTTCGCCCGGTATGACTCTACCGAGTGCGTCGGACATAAGAATCCACAGAGTCGCGGTGGCTTTGGGTGGAAATAGACAAGTCAATCTGCCATTCGGAGATTTCGGCAAGGGATTCGTTCATGTGATGGACGAAATATCATTTTCAGTATTGCTCTCGGAGCTAGATACGATCACGGACTTCGTTTCATATCTCAAAGCGAAAGAGGCTTGGTGTCAATCGCAGGTAAGAGTGCAATTTAACGGACCGGAAGAGAATCTTCTTGCAGGGTATCTACACTCGGGCAGGAAATTCCCAGATACCTATAATGTTGTTGTAGTCGGCGACGGATTGTGGCGACAGTTTATTGCAAAGGATGAGTACAGACGGAAGCAGCAAGCGAACAAAGACAGCTATATCTGGGACAACCTGATCGAAACTTTTGCAACAGATTTTCTGGAAGGGCAGTTAGAGTTTGCCTCTAACCCATCTAACACTGAACGCGCTTTGCGACAAATAGCGAGAGAAGACAGATTTTCTCGGCGGATTCTTGGCAAGTCTTTCAAAGAGTTTCGGGATCATTCTCGGACGGTACTTGCTCGAATGACAGGCTCTCCTTCGGGTGTCGTCTATGTCTTCTTGGCATTGCCACATGGAACGCCACGCCATGTGCGTGTAGCTGACCTTGGCAACAGATGTTTTGTCGCGCGTGGTCTGCACCCGGAAACCATGCACGTCGTTGGACTAGCAACTGAGCGATACGAGAAGGGCAAAGGTTTTTCACTGGACTTGTGCAATCTATACAAGCCCATGTGGTCTGCCGAAGACCAGCAAACAATGGAAGAGATGCAGAACGAGCTTGGGTACTTTAGGAATCCAAAGGTCACGAAGGATTCAGAAGACGAATACCCGACAGCATAGCTTTTGTAGAGCGGCGCGTGGCCCACCCTTTAGGATCCGTGTTTCCCACGATTGACCGGTCACGGTGCGTGATGATACCACTGCAGTAGTTGACGCTGGAGTTGAGTTAAATTGATTTTGACCTGGAAGGGGGACGGTAGACGCGAGAAGGGCGACGGCTCGGTGACGTCATGCAAGGCGAAAGCTTGCGCGGGTGAATCAGCGCAAGCGGTAGAAGGTGCAAACGGGAGTCGTTTGCGGCGGGGATTAATCCCCGCCCTTCCGGAAAAAAAGGCGGGTTGGTTGTGGAGGCTGGGCCAGCCGCCAAAGGGGTAAGCAGTAAGAAGCAGATCCCTCACGGCCATCCGCAGGAGGCCCGGCTGGGGTCCCTTCGCGAAGTCTCTCAGGGCAGGCGAGATGACAACGTAGGGGCGAGGTGCAAGAGAAAAGAGCCGGCGAGACGCCAGCGCTACGAAAGGCAAAGAAGACCGCAAAGGGGAAAGGCTACGCAGCGGGCTCAGGAGGAAGCGGGAGCGCGCAAAGTGATCAGCGTGATTTCGGGGGGGACGCCCAAGCGCACGGGCATGCCGATGGTGCCGAGGCCGCGGTTGACGTAGAGAGCGGCGTGTCCCGCGAGCCCGTCCGGGACGCAAAATGCGCGCTTCGGAGCGTCGGAGGGCGAGACTGCGCCTGCGACGGCGGGCGCGAGGGTCGGCACGCCGTCTGCGACAGAAGACGATGGCGCGGCGGAATTGCTGCCGACGGGGAGGCGGTAGAGGCCGGCGATGAAATGGGTCATGAAGCGCGCGGGGCTGAAGGAATGGTCCACGATTTCGACCTGGACCTGGCCGCCGTGCGTGTGACCGGCGAGGCTCAATTGGATGCCGAGTTCCGCGGCACGGCGGAATGAATTGGGATTGTGCGAGAGCAGAATATTGGGAATGTCGTTGCGCACAAGCGGTTCGGCGCCGCGCAACATGGGGAGCTTTTTTCCGGAGGCGGTGCGTTCGCGCTGATAGTCCACGCCGATGAGATTGAATTTTTCGCCGCGCCAGGATAGTTCCGCATTTTGCTGGCGCAACAGGCGCATGCCAAAACGGTCGAAGAGCTGCTGCGCGCGATCTTCTGCGCCGGCGTAAATTTCGTGGTTGCCATTGCAACCCCAGACGCCGAGCGGCGCGCGCAGACGGCTGAGTTCGGTGATGCAGTCTTCGAGCGGATCGCTCGCGCTGGTGATGAAGTCGCCGGTGACGACGGCGAGATCGGCGCCGAGGTCGTTGGCCATGGCCACGGCGCGGCGGATTTCACTGCGCGGCATGAAATCGCCTGCGTGGATGTCGCTCAACTGAACAATGGTCATCCCGTCGAGGGCGGGGGGCAAATCCGCGACGGGAATTTCAATTTTTTGAATCTGAAAACTGAGGCGCTCTTTGAAGAAGCCATAGGCGCCGGCGACGAAGGGAATGCTGGCGGCGAAATACGCGGCGCTGCGGAAAAATGCGCGGCGGCCTTGATCGATGCGTTCGAGATTTAAGGGTGCGGCTACGGCCAACGCAGACTTCGAAAGCCAGTTGAAGACGCTGGTGAATCCCACGGCGGCGAGAGCCAGGAACGAGACAGAGAGCCAGAGGCGAGCAAACAGAGCGATGGCGGCGAGGCGGCCAGTGCGCGGCAAGAAGTGGCCGAGAGAGGAATCGAGAACGGCGACGAAGATGATGCTGGCGGAGACGAACCACAATACGCGGAGAGCGTTGCGCCACCCGGGCTGGCGGAGCCGGTTGAGCAATCGCCAGGCGCGGGAGAACCAGAAACGCTGAACCAGGTAAACGATCAGCAGGAAGACTGAGCTAAAGAGAAACTGTAAAGGTATGGATGCCAACGGGCCCCGTAGCAAGATGACCTCCGAATGAATTCCGCGTTTCGCATCAAATGAATGCCGCCACTCATATTAGGCACTGCAAAACCGCCTACAGTAATGATACGCGACAAAGCGCCGGCAAGTTGCATTGTTATTGGATGCTGGATTGGCGGATTGGATGGAGCGTCAGACTCGTCGCGCAGGCGCTCATTCTAGGCGCTAATGGCGGTCACCGGCGGAACCAGCCGGGCGGCGGGGATGATTTCGACGATGGCGTTGTAGTCCGGCACGCCGCTCGGGTCGAGACAGCCTGCCGGCACGAGCACGTTCACCTCAGGCCAGTGACCTTGAACGCATCCCGGCTTGATGCGATCGATTCTTACCCGGCCGCGAAATTCACCGCGATCGTTGCGAAGCAGGATGGGCTCGCCGTCGCGCAGGCCGAGGCGGTCTGCATCTTCCTGCGACATGAAAATGGCGTCGCGCCCGGCGCCGGTGATGGGGTCAACGTTTCCGTGGATCAAGCTGTTGAACTGCCTGCCGCGGCGCGTCGAAAGCAGGAAGCGCCCCTCAGGGATTCTTTCTTCCGGCAACTCGACTGCGGAGAAATGACCCTCGCCATCGGGGGTGAGGAAGCGGTCGACCAGCAGGCGAGGGCCGCCATACTGGAACTGGTCACCTTTCTTGCGCAGGTTTGCGATGCCGTCGTAGGTGGGGCATACGCGGTCAATTTCATTGCGGATGTCCTGCGTATCCTGCCACGGGAAACTTTTCGCGGCGCGCGAAGGGTCGGCGTGGCGGGCGACGAGGACGGGGACTTCCCATTCGTCTTTCGCTTCGCCGGGGCGCGGACCGGGAATTTCCGGACTGTAAATGACGCGGCGCTCGGTGCTGGTTTCTGTTCCGCCGCCGCGCTGCTCGTAGCGAGTTCGCGAGGGGAGCAGGAGCACAGTCTCGGCGGGATCAACGAGCATGTTGGAACTGACCAAAATATCCTGATGGATGCGCAGGCGAATTCTGCCGACGGCCTGGCGGACTTTTTCGGGTTCGGGCAAAGTGTCGATGAAATTTCCGCCACTCTGCCAGAGCGCGTCGATTTCTCCGCGGCCAGCGGCGAGAATCATTGCGGCGGCAGTGAGGCCCTTCCACGCGGGCGGTTCGAAGCCCCAGTATTCAGGCTGAGCAAAACGGCGAGCGGTTTCTTCGCTGACGGCCGCGCCCATCACGTATGCGCCCGGCTGGCCTCCCATTTCAGCGCCGCCCTGAACGCCGCTGTGCCCGCGGATGGGCATCAGGCCGGTTCTTTCGCGGCCAACATTTCCTTTGGCGAGTTGGAGATTGACGATGGAACGAACGTTGTCGCTGCCGTAGCGATGCTGCGTGATGCCCATGCTCCAGACGACGATGGCGGAGCGAGCTTTGCCGAAAGCTTCGGCAAAGCGGTGCATGTCGGCGCGAGTGAGCCCGGAACCGCGCTCGAGATTTTCCCAGGAGAGGCTGCGAGTTTTGGCGACGACCTCGTCCCACCCCACGGTGCGCGCGGCGATGAAATCGCGATCCACCCAATTGTTCTCGATCAAGTGTTTGAGCACGCCGTAGAAAAAGGGAATGTCGCCGCCGATGTGGACGGGAAAAAAATCGTCGGCGAAGCGCGTGCCGAAAAGCGCGCTTTTGGGAACGGAGGGAACCCAGTAGCGTTCGAGGCCCGGCTCTAGATAAGGATTCACGACGAAAACTTTCGTGCCTTTTTGCTTGGCGTAATAAAGATATTTGGTGGAGACGGGTTGATTGTTGGCGATGTTGGAGCCGACGAAGATGAGCAGGTCTGTTCCGATCCAGTCGGAGTAGGAGCAGGTGGTGGCGGCGCAACCGACGGTAGCGCTGAGAGCGGCGGTGCTGGGCGCGTGGCAGATGCGCGCGCTGGTGTCCACATGATTGGTGCCGAAGAATCGCGCGACTTTCTGATGCGCGTAATACGATTCGTTGGTGAGCCCGCGAGAAGTGAGATACCAGCCGATGCGCTTCGGGTCGGTCGCCTGCAAGCCTTCGGCGGCCAGCGCGACGGCTTGGTCCCAGGAAATGCGGCGGAAACCCTTCTCGCCGCGGCGGCGAACCATGGGGACAGACAAGCGGCCGAGTTTTGAAAGATTGCGGGAGGGAACCTTGCGTAGCGCCGCGACGTCTTCGAGCAGATGCCAGTTCATCGCCGGCATGGTGTTCAGGCGAAGGAGCTTCAGGCGCACGGCGCAGAGATGGATGCCCTTCATGGTCCAGTCGTGCATGCCGGTGGTGCCGAGGGCGCAGCCGTCGCAGCAACCATCATTCAAGATGCGCCAGGCGAAGGCGAGATTGTCGCGATTTTCCCAAACGGTTTCGGCGATGTCTTTGTAGGCGTTGGGATGCTGCTCGTTGAGGCCGTAGGGAACGAGGCTGACCCATTCGCGGTTGCGGGGATTAATTTCTTCGGATCTCTGCTTCAATCTGGCTGCCTTTCCGAATGCCGAAAAGAATTAGAACAGAATTCCGCGCCACTTCCAATTGCCGCGCGCATGGGCTTGAATGCGAAAGCAGCGCGTGGCGAGCGGCATTGGCGCGTACTCCCGCCTTGCACTTGAGAGAACTCTGGACTATAAGCCGAAGCTATGGCGAAGGTGGCGCTGTTTATTCCCTGCTTTGTGGATCAGTTGACGCCCGAAGTGGGGCTGGACATGGTGCGCGTGCTGCGACGCGTCGGTTGCGAGCTGGAATTTCCGGAGGAGCAGACTTGCTGCGGGCAGCCGGCGTTCAACACCGGATATTGGAATGAAGCGCGGCCGGTGGCAGAGCGGTTTTTGCGGATTTTCCGCAACGCGGAGACGGTGGTGTGTCCGTCGGGGTCGTGCACCACGATGGTACGCAATTTTTATCCGGAGCTTCTGGCGGGAACACCGATGCAGGAAGAAGCAATCAAGGTTGGGCAGCGTACCTATGAGTTTTCAGAGTTTCTCGTGAAAGTGATGAAGCTGACCGATGTGGGCGCGAGCTTTCCGCACCGCGTGGCGGTCCACGATTCCTGCCACGCGCTGCGCGAATTGCGGCTGAAAGAGGAGTCGAGAGTGCTTCTGCGGAATGTGCGTGGTTTGGAGCTGGTGGAAATGGAGTACAGCGAGGACTGTTGCGGATTCGGCGGGACGTTTGCGACGAAATTTGCGGCGATATCGGCGGCGATGGGAGATGCGAAGGCGGGATACGCGGAATCGTGCGGAGCAGAGTACGTGACGGCGACGGACCCGAGTTGCCTGCTGCATATGGACGGCATACTGCGGCGGCGCGGCTCCAAAGTGGGGACGATTCATCTGGCGGGAATCCTCGCGCAATCGGCGAGTTACGCGGAGCGGCGGGCGAGCGATGCCGCAGAGAGAGCGCGATGAGCAACGCCGCACAGGAATTTCTGCGCAGTGCGGCAGAGAAATCGGCGGAGCTGGCGCACCGGCAACTCATCCGCAATGCGACCGATACCTACAACACCGCGAATGAACGCGGGCGCGCGCGTTTCGCGGATTGGGAGGCGGCGCGGCTGCGATGCCAGGAAATCAAATGGGAAGCGGTGAACAACATGGACCGCTACCTGCAGGAATTCGAGCAGCGCGTGAAGGACCGCGGCGGGATTGTGTTCTGGGCGGAAAATTCCGAGGAGGCTCGGAAATACATTACGGACCTGGCGACGGCGAGGGGCGTGCGGAAGGTGGCGAAGTCGAAGTCCATGGTGAGCGAAGAAATACATCTCGGTCCCGCGCTCGAGAAATTGGGAATCAAAGTGGTGGAGACGGATCTGGGCGAATACATCGTGCAACTGCGCGAGGAGACTCCGTATCACATCGTGACGCCGGCGATGCATTTGAACCGCACGCAGATTGCGGCGCTCTTCAAGGAAAAACTGGGGGATGTGGATTCGGACGATCCACAGCAACTGGTGGCAGCGGCACGGCGGGCACTACGGCGCGATTTTTTTTTCGCCGACATGGGCATCAGCGGCGCGAATTTTCTGGTGGCCGATGCGGGGATGATCGCGCTGACCACCAACGAGGGCAACGGGCGGTTGTGCACCAGCGTTCCGCGAATCCACGTCGTGCTGAGCGGAATTGAAAAAGTGATTCCGCGGCTGCAAGACCTGGCGACGCTGTGGCCGGTGCTGGCAACGGCGGGGACGGGACAGGCGATCACCTGCTACAGCACGCTCGCGGGAGGGCCGCGGCAGGCGAATGAGGTGGACGGGCCGGAAGAATTTCACGTGGTGCTGGTGGACAACGGGCGCAGCGAATTACTTGCGAACGTGGAGGAACGCGAGGTACTGCATTGCATTCGCTGCGGCGCTTGCATCAATGCGTGCCCCGTTTTCCGAACTGTTGGAGGGCACACCTACGGCACGACGTACATGGGACCGATTGGAAGCGTGCTGACGCCGCATTTGCGCGGGCTGAAGGAGTTCCAACATTTGTCGTACGCGTCGTCGCTGTGCGGGGCTTGCACGGATGTTTGCCCGGTGAAGATTGACTTGCATCATCACCTGCTGCACAACCGGCGAGACGCCGTGAATGCTTCGGACCGGCCGTGGAGCGAGCGGATGGGGTTCGCGGTGTGGAGCTGGGCGGTGGCGGATGCGGGGCGGTTCAAGAGAGTGGGATGGCTGGCGCGGGTGGGCATGCGCGTGATGCACAAACTGGGACTGGATGGCACGCTGCTGGATCCGGCTCGTCCGTGGAACAGGAATCATGCCGCGCCGCAGGCTCCCGCGAAATCGTTTCGAGAACTTTGGGGAAAGCAAAGTGGGAACAACTAACACGCCGATCGAAAATCCCGGGCGAGGCCGGATCCTCGAACGGCTGCGCACCGCGCTGCGCGAGCAGTCGCCGCGGCCGCCGGGCGCCGAGGGGAGAATGATTTTTGCGCCGGTGAAGGATGTGCTTGACCGGTTTCAGAAGGAGTGCGCTGCGAATATCACGGAATGTGTGGTGACGCAAGACACGCGGGCGAGTGCCAGAGCCATTCGCGATTTGCTGGACGCAATCCCGCCTGGGGAAATATTCGTGCAGGATTCACCGGCACTGCGGCAGATGGCGCGGGAATGGGAAACGGCGCGCGAGATTCAATGGTCGAGCGAAGGCGGTCCCAGGGAATCCGCGCAAGCGACGATTACTACGGCTGAGGCGCTGGTAGCGCTGACCGGGTCGGTGCTGGTGTCGGCATCGTGCGGCGGGCGGGGAGCATCGGTGGTGGCGCCGGTGCACATTGTGGTGGCGAGCGCGGATCAAATCGTGGCCGACCTGGACGCGGTGTTTGCACTGATGCGCGAACGCAACACGGCAACGCAGAATTCCTACGTTTGCCTGATCACCGGGTCGAGCCGCACGGCGGACATCGAGAAAATCCTGGTGATGGGCGCGCACGGGCCGATTCGGTTGATTGTGGTATTGGCGATGAAGCGGGAATAGAAATGAACCCGTCTCATGTATGCGGCGAACATCTAACCCATTGGCCTCAGGGGTTGAAACCCCTGAGGGTACACTGCGTTCGGCACGGCTAAAGCCGTGCCCTGACGAAAGCTTCTTGTGACATGACCTCATTTCAGTTGAGGGACGGCCGATGCGGAGCGAGAATTATTCCGGCTGCGCCAAACTAACTTTTTCGTTCTGCAATCGGATTTGTTTCTGCTCGAGATATTCCCGCCAGGTAAGGTAAATCAGAAAAATGTCGAAGAGGGTGAGCAGGATGAGCGAGATTGCGTGCGTATGCATGTAGCGGTGGACTTGGTAGACGCAAAACCCCGCGAAAACGGCGATTGTGAGTGGATAGGCCCAGAGTTTATTCATCCACAGGCAAATGACGAGGAGCAATTTCGTGATTCCGTGCGAGAGAAGATACGCGGACGCGAATGTAGGGTCGAGATGCGCGAGCTTTGTAGATTGCCGAAGGACATGGGTGCTGAGAAAGCTGTCGGGGTCCCGTGCGAGTTCCTGGAGAAAAAGCAACTGAAGAAGGTTGCTCATGGCAGCAGGTTTGATGAACCACAAGAGAACGCCGCCGATGATTTCCATCAACGCGCCGATTCCCTTGAGCGTGATGGCGGCGTGAAAAGTGCGATCGAGGAGCTTATTCGGCTGCGTCATTTTGTTCGAGTGTGGGAGATGGCGGAAGCGATTGTAACTCGTGGAGGAGAAAATTGCGGTAAACATCTGGCAAGGCCGCGATGCGCAGGGCGCGTGACGCTGAAGGAAAGAAGTTTCCTCGTGTCTTTGCGGCGTGGCCGCAAGATTACCTGCAGTCCAAGACGGCCGCGCCATTTATGCGGTCACTCTTGAGATCGTTGAGGGCGCGATTCGCCTCACGGAGCGGGAATAGAGTCACCTGCGAGTGAATGGGAATTTCTGCGGCGACGCGGAGAAAATCTTCGCCGTCCTGGCGCGTATTGTTGGCAACGCTGCGAATCACGCGTTCCTGGTAGAGCCAATCGTAGTCGAGCGTGGGAATGGCGCTCATGTGAATTCCGCCGAGGACGAGGACGCCGCCTTTCTTGAGCGATTTGAGCGCGGCGGGAACCAACTCTCCTGCGGGGGCGAAAATGATGGCGGCGTCGAGCTTTGCGGGAAGTTCAGCAGCAGCTTCACCGGCCCAAACCGCGCCTAATTGAAGAGCGAGTTGCTGATGTTTTGTGCCGCGCGTGGCGGCGAACACTTCGACGCCCCAGTGCCGCGCCACTTGAATCGCGACGTGCGCTGCAGCTCCGAATCCATAAAAGGCGAGGCGGCCACCGCGTTTGATGCTCGAAAGACGGAGGAAGCGAAAACCGATGATGCCAGCGCACAAGAGCGGCGCAGCCTGCTCATCGCTGAAATTCTTTGGGAGTGAGTAAACGAACGCTTCGGGCGCGACGGCGTATTGCGCGTAGCCGCCATCCACGGTGTAGCCGGTGAATGTGGGATGGTCGCAAAGATTTTCCATCCCAGCGCGGCAAAATTCGCAGGTTTGGTCGATGCTGTGAAGCCAGGGAATGCCGACGCGCGTGCCAGCGGGAAATCGGCGCGCGCCTTCGCCGAGTTTTTCGATGATGCCGACGACTTGATGGCCCGGAATCACGGGAGATTTGCGCGGCGGCAATTCACCCTCGACGACGTGCAAATCCGTGCGGCACACGCCGCAGAATTTCACGCGCACCAACACTTCGCCTTTTTGCGGCGTGGGGTTGGGCGCGTCAGCGTACACGAGCGGATTTTGTTCGACCGGCGCGGGCGAATGGAGCAGACAAGCTTTCATCCGGCGGCCTTTCGGACGGCGATGCCTGCGTCTTCGGCGACACCAAGGGCGATGGCCGACCAATCGAGATCGCCACGGCCTTTTGCGACGGCCGAAACCCAGCGGTCGTGCAGGAGGCTCGCGAGCGGCATGGGCGTCATGCTCGCGGCAGCGAGTTGCGTGATGAGATTGACGTCTTTTAAACCTAGCGCGAGGCGAAAGCCCACCGGCTCGAATTTCTGGTCGGCAATCTGATTAGCGTAACCGGCGTGCATGGGTGAAAACTTGCCGACCATCTCGGCGACGGCTTTTTTGCTGACGCCATTTTTTTCCGCAAGCGTGAGCATCTCAGCGAGCGACTCGATGGTTGCGGCAACCAGGAAATTTCCGCAAAGTTTGACGACGTTGGCGGCGCCGGCATCTTCCCCGAAATCGAAGACACCCTGCCCGATGGGCGCAAGGACCGGCTGGACTCTCGCTTTTGCGGCTGCCGGGCCGGAATGGCAGACCCACAATTTAGCGGCGGCCGCGGCGTCGGGGCGTCCAAAGACGGGCGAGGCGACGTAGGCCACATTAAGTTTCGCGTGGTGCTCGGCGAGGCGGCGGGCGGTGGCCGGAGAAATGGTGCTCAAGGAGATGTGGACGCCACCGGGGCCGAGGCGCTCAACGAACGATTGCGGCGGAAGGCAAACATCTTCGAGGGCGCGGTCGTCCGCGAGCATAGTGAGGACGATTCGGCCGGGCTGCGCGACCTCGGCGGCGTTCGAGGCAAGCGTGGCACCTTTGGCTACGAGCGACGCGGCCTTCGAGGCGGTGCGGTTGTAGATGCGCAGGCCGTATCCCGCTTTCAGCAAGTTGGCGGCGATGGGCGTTCCCATGTTTCCCAAACCGATGAAACCGAGGGTTTCGGACATTTTTGAGTTACCTCCAAAAATTCAGGTGCGTTAGGCGTTTCGCTGCCAGATTGGATGCGCTAGGGTCTCGCTGGGCATCTTGCCATAGGATGCCGGACTGGTTCGAGGGGCGCGTGAAAAGCATCCGATTCTTGTCCTCTGCGCGGATATAATTCAGCGCTACCGCATGTTTCGACCGGGGGAATATTGATGGCCAAGAAGAATTTCAAGGATTTGAGCGAGCAGGAAATTGTGGCGCTCGCAATCTCACTCGAAGAAGAGGATAGCCGCATCTATGGCGATTTCGCTGAAGGGTTGCGCGAAGCGTATGCATCGACCGCGAAAATATTCGACGAAATGAAAGCCGAGGAGTCCGGACACCGGCAGAGCTTGATTGACCTGTACCGCCAACGGTTCGGCGAGCACATTCCCTTGATCCGACGGCAGGACGTGAAAGGATTTGTGGAGCGCCGGCCGATGTGGCTGGTGCGGCCGCTGGGGATTAACGCGGTGCGAAAACAAGTGGAAATCATGGAGCTGGAAACGCAGAGATTTTACGAACGCGCGCTGGAACGAATCTCGGACGCATCGACGAGAAAGTTGCTGGGAGATTTGGCTGAGGTCGAACGCCAACATCACGCGAGAGCCGAATCCCTGGAAGAGAAACATCTGACGCCGGTCGCCAGAGATGAGGAGGAGAAATCGAAGCGGCGGCTGTTCATGCTGCAGATCGTGCAGCCGGGACTGGCAGGATTGATGGACGGATCTGTTTCGACGCTGGCGCCCATTTTTGCGGCTGCGGTGGCAACGCACAAAACCTGGGATGCGTTTCTGGTCGGACTGGCAGCATCCGTGGGCGCGGGAATTTCGATGGCATTTGCGGAAGCGCTCTCGGATGATGGCTCGCTGACGGGCCGGGGCAAACCGGTACTGCGTGGATTCGTGACCGGTGCGATGACGGCAGCGGGCGGATTGGGGCATACGCTGCCATTCTTGATCGCGGACTTTCGCGTGGCTTTCACGGCGGCAGTTTTTGTGGTGGCCGTGGAACTGGCGATCATCAGCTACGTCCGGCATAAGTATATGGATACGCCGCTGGTTTCGTCTGCGTTACAGGTGATTGTGGGAGGCGTGATGGTGTTCGCGGTGGGAATTTTGATTGGCAGTTCGTGATGGGGCTGTAATTTTCTGAAGAGGGATTGGTGATGATGAACCGAGTGATTGCGGCCTCAATTGCCGCGCTGATCTTGGCGTCGATTGCGTTTGCGCAGGGCGCGCCGCCGCGCGTGGTGAAGTACCAGGCGACGATGGATGCGGTGAAATATGTTTACGGCAGCGCGGCGCCCGTTGCGCGGCTTGGGTCCGGCGACATACTGGAAACGAACACGGTGGATGCGTTCGGCGATGCGATTCAAAAGCCGGGCGACACATTGGCGCTGGTGAAGGGAGACAACCCGCTCACTGGCCCGTTTTATATTGGAGGGGCGGAACCGGGGGACACGCTGGCGATAGAATTTCTTTCGCTGGAGGTGAATTCGAACCAGGGCGTGGGAGCGTTTGCGCCGGGATTCGGTGCGCTGAATTCGACGTTTTACACGCCGATGGTGAATGCGCCGCTGCCGGAGCGCATCTGGCTCTATCCTATCGACAATGTGGCGCGCACGGCGACGTTTCACGCGCTCGATTCGAATTTCTCGGTGAAAATTCCGCTGCACAATTTTCTTGGATGTATCGGCGTGGCACCCGCGGGGGGAGAAGCGCGCAGTTCGGTGGTGCCGGCGGAATTCGGCGGCAACATGGATGCGCCGGAAGCGAGCGTGGGCGATACGCTGTATCTGCCAGTGAACGTTTCCGGTGCGCTACTTTACATTGGCGATGGGCACGCAGCGATGGGCGACGGCGAAGTGGCGGGGACGGCGGTGGAAGTGCCACTGCGCGTGCGGCTGCGGGTTTCCGTGATCAAGGGCAAGAAGATTGAATGGCCGCGATTTGAGAATCAGGATGAAATCATGGCCGCAGGAATCTACCGGCCGCTCGATGATTCGCTGCGGATTGCGTTTACGCAATTGATCGGATGGATGCATGCGGACTACGGGCTTTCGGAACTGGACGCGTACGAACTGTTGTCGAAGGTGGCGAAGATCCATGTGACGGAAATGGTGGACCCGAATTACGTGATCATCGCCAAGATTGATAAAAAATACCTGCCGCCAAAGAAGAACTGAGCGCGGTTGGTAGCGCGTATTGATTTTCTCAACACGGCGTTGACATGGGGGCAGGGTACACCTAGAATCGCGGCGGCGCGGGATACCACTCAGTCGCACTCCCCTGCGAACTTCGCCTGTCCCCCGCCGGAGACCGCCCATCGCACCCGGGGCACCCAAGCCAAAAATAGCGATTGTGGACGACGACACGAGCCTGCGCTCGAAGATTGCGTCGGCACTGCGTTCGGAGTTTGAAATCTTCGAAGGCGAAGATTACGACGCCGCGGTGAATCTGCTGCAAGAGTCGGGCGTGGACGTGTTGCTGCTGGGGATGCCGATCGCGTCGGGCGGGGTGCGCGAGTGCACCGAGCTGCTGAAACGGCTAGACGGAAGCGACATCGACACGCTGGTGATCGTGCTGAGCTCGGATGAAAAGAAATCCACGGCGTTGAAAGTGATCGACGCGGGCTCGTACGACTACTTCATCAAGCCGATTGACACCGACGTGTTGCGGCACCTGCTCGAACGCGCTGTTGAAAAACTACACATCCAGCGCGAGAACCGGCTGCTGCGGCAGGAGATCAGCCGGAAAAACGCGTTGGGCGACCTGATTGGCGCGACCGACGCGATGCAGCACGTATTTGATTCCATCAAGCGCATGGCACGCGCGACCACCAACGTGATTATCCGCGGCGAAAGCGGAGTGGGAAAAGAGCTGGTGGCGCGGGCGCTGCACGAGCAGAGTCCGCGTCGCAGCCGGGCGTTCATCAGCGTGAATTGCGCGGCGCTGCCAGAAGGGCTGATGGAGGCGGAGCTCTTCGGCTACGAAAAGGGCGCTTTCACCGGCGCCGTGGCGATGAAGGAAGGACGCGTGGAGTTGGCGCATCAGGGGACGCTGTTCCTCGACGAAATCGCCACGTTGACTCCGGCGCTGCAAAGCAAGCTTTTGCGCGTTCTCGAAGACAGGTCGTTGACGCGCCTTGGTGGAAAAAAACAGATTCGTGTAGATTTCCGGCTCATCAGCGCGACGAACGAAGACCTGGAAGACATGGTGCGGGACGGCCGGTTCCGCGAGGACCTTTATTACCGCATCCATGTAGTGCCCATTTTTGTCCCGGCGCTGCGAGAACGCGTGGAAGACATTCCGGTGCTGGCCGAATACTTTGTAAGCATCTATTGCGCCGCCAACGGGTTCCCACTCAAACGGCTGGCGGACGATGCGCTGCTCGCGCTCAAGCGTTACCCTTGGCCAGGAAACGTCCGGGAACTCGAAAACGCGATTCAGCGGCTGGTGATCATGACGGATGAAGAGATCATCACGATGAAGGATCTGCCTCCCGAAATCATGCAGTCCGCAGGCCGTGACTCGAAGGGCCGGCCCCGGCTGTCCGCCTCGGGGATCAATCTCGACAAAGAGATGGAGGCGTTTGAACGGCGTTGGGTGCAGGAAGCTCTGGAGCTGGCGAAGCAGGTGAAATCGGAAGCGGCGCGCCTCTTGAGCGTTGACCGGAATCGATTGAATTACCTCTGCCGGAAGTACAATCTCTAGCTCCGTGTTGAAGACATCAGCCTCGCGGCATGGCCATCGCCCGTGAAATCCCCCTGGACGGCCGGCAAGCCGCTTTCGTCGAAAGAATGGAAAAATTATCAGCGACGGGTGTTGCTGGATTGCCGCGAATGCGGGATTCCGGCTTCGGAGTATTTCACACTGGCCAGGTTCCCTTTGGTGATGCCGCGGCAGCAATGGCGGGCGGTTGCGAAGCTTTCCGAGAAATTAACGGCAGAGGTTCTGGCGGCCGAGCGCGAGCTGATGGGGAGGACGGACCTGCACGAGGCATTGGGGCTGCCTGCCAACATCAGGAAGGCACTGGGTGGATGCGCCCGGCAGGGGCGGCCCGAGGGCGCCGTGAGGGTGATGCGGTTCGATTTTCATTTCACGCCGGAAGGCTGGCGGATTTCTGAAGTGAATGCCGATGCGGTGGGCGGGTTCATCGAGGGATCGAGCTTTACAGAGTTGATGGCGGCATATTATCCGCGACTATCGGCACCGCCGAATCCTGCACGGGCCTATGCAGCGGCGGTACGGATAGCAGCGGGAGAAAACGCGCTGATCGTGTTTGTGCGCAATGCCCTGTTTGCGCGCTATCGAGGAATCAAGGCCCTGGCGCGGGAAATTCGACGGCAGGGGATGCGGGCGGCGATGCGGAAGCCGGGAGAGCTGCGGTGGCAACGGGGATTTGCAGAATTTGCAGGCAGAGGGGCGGGCAAGGAGCCGGGATTGCTGATTCGATTTGTCAACGCTGATTGGCTCCCCCGGTTGCACCACCGTTCACAGTGGACGCCGTGGTTTTGCGGGGGCAAAACGCCGATGAGCAATCCCGGAACGTGCGTGTTGATCCAAAGCAAGCGGCTGCCGCTGGTGTTGGGCAAATTGCGCACCCGGCTGCCGACGTGGCGCTCGCTGCTGCCGGAAACGCGATCTCCAAGTGACCTGGCGGCGGATTCGCTGGGTGAATGGGTGATCAAGCCGGTTCTGGGGCGGGTGGGGGTGACCGTGGCAATCGCGGGAGTGACGGAAGAGGCCGCCTACCGAAGAATTTTGCGGCGGGCACGGAGAGAACCGGAAGGCTGGGCGGCGCAACGGCGATTTGAGTCAGTCACGGTATCGACACCGCAGGGGCCGCGGCATATTTGCCTGGGCGTGTTTACCGTGGACGGACACGCCGCGGGAGCGTATGCGCGGATGACGGAAAAGCCGCTGGTGGACGGCTACGCGGAGGAACTGGCAGTCTTAATTCGGGACCAGTGATGAAAAGAGTGGGGGCGAGAAGGTGGAGCGCGCTGAATAATTCAACCAAGGCTGATTAAATCAACGCTTCCGGCGGTTCTTTTGCGCGTGCTCCAGTGGCAGAGGAATCAAAGCGACAGAATGCAGGGGGTTTAGCGAACAGAAGTGTGGCGGGGGACATTGGCTAGCAACTTGCATATATCAAGGCAGCGCCCCAGAGGGGCCGATTAAAAAGAGGAAAACGAAAATGGCAAAGAAAACGATCAAGCGCCTGAAGAAGTCCACCAAGGTAGAAGCCGGCAAGACTCTCCGCAAGCTCGGCGTTGGCTAATTTTTCGTTCGTGTGCCATGTGATCACTGGCACACTGCAATTGGGAATTCAGCAGTAAAAGAAATCAAGGGCTGCCCCTTAGCGGAGGCGGCCCTTTTTCTTTTGCGGGGCACCCGGAAAGGGCTAGGCGGAGATCCTGGTGGGCTCATTGAAAAACCCAACATCCGGTGACCAATTCAACGGTTAAAGAGGCCGGTGCGAAGCGGGAAGCTGGGTGAGGTGCTCCGGGGCGCACATTTCAAAAGACTTAACTTATGATGTACGCTTCGGAGACGATGGCCGTAAACTTGCAGTTCACATGGTTTACACTGAAAGTGTAAAATGTTGCAGGGAGCTGGAAATGAAGGTGAAGAAAACACCTAAGCGGCTCAAGAAGCCGGCGAAAGTCGAGGCAGCGAAGCCGCTGTCGAGAGCACCGTGGGTGCCGAACTAGTGCGGCGAGTGGGGTGACCGGCTAGCCACAGATTTGACCAACGAGATCTGAAATCAAGCACGTTCGGGCCGCCACGAAAGAAGTGGCGGCCTTTTATTTGGGAGGATGAAATCGCAAGTGATTACGGTTGCTTGCTGCGGTCGTGCGCGCGCCCGCTTTTTGAGTCTCCGCCGGGCCTCACGATCCGCCCTCGGAATGGCTGAGTTGAATAATTCAACAAGATGTTCAAAATTCACCATGAGCCAACAGCATCGGCAAGTGCTGAACGCCGCCCGATTGTGTTAAGTCTCATGGTTAGAATATTGAGAGAATTTATCAGCGGAACCTGGTTTGGCGCAGAGATTGCTAGGAATGGAAACGCCGGCGAACAGATTGAAACGCGAGAGGGGTCGACCAGAGTGATCAAAGGCTCGGCAAAGCCATTGAAGAAAGGGAAGAAGCTCAAGAGCGCCAAGAAGGTGGAGAACACGGCGCCACTCAGGATGGCGAACTAAGGAAATTCTTCTGATGGCTTTAGCGAAAGGTCTCCCGGTTGGGCCCGCTGCCCTTCCGGTTGATTGAAGTAGCAGCAACCCCCAAGGGCCGCCGTCCCAGGAACGGCGGCCCTTTCTTTTTAGGGCGGGAGTCGTAAGCAGTAAATTCGGAAACGCCGGTAATGACAGGGCCTCTTGCGCTACCAAAGCTGCGAGCGCAGCCAGCGCCAGGATTCCCGAGCTACCTTGAACGCGATGGGAGAGCTTTTTTCAGAGATTCTCGCGGTTCCCGTCATCCCCTCTCGCAGGGATCCATCTGGATTAGGGAAGTCCATTTCCACGGCGAAGTAATTTGTCAGTTCCTGCCCCAGGCGTTCTAGTTTGTGAGGCTGAGCTACCGGGCGGTCCTCCGCGGCGGCGGGAAGAATTTGGTCCACGCGGCCGGAATAGGTGCTGTACGGGAAGGGGAGAACTCTTATTTTGACACGAGAGCCGGGATGAACGTCCTCAAGCTCTGAATCGCGGACCAGGATGCGCGCACGCATGGTGCTGCGGTCAACGATGCGGCAGAACTCATCTCCTGGAGAAAGGTACAAGCCGACGGTTTGTTCGACTTCCGGAGTGGTGACCACGCCGGCAAAGGGAGCCCGGATCTCGAGCGATGCAACCTCCTTTTGCGCGATGGCGAGTTCCTGTTGCAAGCGGGAGCGTTCGCGGGCAGCCTGCGCGGCTTTCTGAGGGTCGGAGCCCTCGTTCTGGCGGAGGTCGCTGCTGGCCAGGTCGAGTCGGGCGGCCACAATTTTCGCCTTCGCCAGAATTTCCGGATCTTGCAGAATTGCGAGTAACTGACCAGGTGCTACTTGATCTCCTTGCCGCACGAATACCTGGCTGACTCTGCCGCCAGCTTCCGCGTGGAGAGGCGTCACTCGTCCGGGTTCAAGGACCAGGTCGGTCGAGACCCGTGATGGAATGGGAGGAATGAAAATCAGCACCGCCAGTCCGATAGCGCCAGCTGCCTGCAGTCGCGTCATTTTCCAAGCCATATAATCCTCCCGCCTTTGGCGCAGCCAAGCTCGCACGCTGGGCATGGCGGCCTTGAGTCCTTTTCGCGCAAAGAAATAAACAATGAGAATGGTGAACAGGTATCCCCAATCGCCAAATGTGCTCACCAGTACGTTTCGAGTGAAGAAAACAGTGAGCAGGACGATGAGGACGCTGTACGTGATGGCAGCAAGGCCGAAGATGAGAAAAATCCGGCGGTGGCGGCGGCCGGCAGGCGGGAGATCAATGTCGTGGTGGAACAAGTATTTGCGCGCCATAGCCCTCAAGTAGGCGAAGGAATCTTCCCGCAAGTTGTCGATCTCCAGGAATTGCGCAAGGGCGTAATAGCCATCCGCCTTGATCAACGGATTCAGGTTCATCAGGGCGCCCTGGATGGCGCTGAGCAGCATCATCTTGTATGCGAGGTCGTTGATGAGGGAGCCGGGGACGGTGAAATGCCAGGTGAGCGTAGAGATTCCGCACACACAGAGCTCGATCCAGATGCCGGCGAAAATCACCCACTGGCGGCGCGAGACGCGCTCAAAGAGTGTGATGTCGGTGGTGTCCGTGAAAAAAGCGGGCGTGAAATAAATCAGCAGGAAGCCCATCTGATGGACATCTCCGCCAAAGTGTTTGCAGGTGAGACCGTGCCCGAACTCGTGGATCGCTCCGAGAATCAGAAAGAGGAACCAAAACGCCCAGAGGTCATAAGCGGTCTTATTGGCGAAGGAATAGAGTTCTTCCGTATCGCGCTGTACGGTGGACCAATCGCCGGCGAGGATATAGCCAACGGCAATAAATAAAATAATCGTGGCGACAACGAAGCCGCGGGTAAACATCCAGCTCAGGTAAGGATCAATTCGCGCGAGGGTCTTATCAGGGTCCCAGGCTTTGAAACTGATGTACAGAGCACTGGATTGGTCCAAGCGGCTCTTGCGTTCATCGCGAATGCGCTCGAGCACGGCGAGGTTTTTTTCGCCCAGCGAGCGCTCCCATGTGGCGGGATCGACGCTGTCCAGAAATTCGAGCACCTCGGCCTCGTCAATCGGCTGCTCGGGATCGCGAGCGGTCATTTCCTGCGCGATTTCCGCGGGCGTGCGGGTGCCATCGCAAAGCGTGAGAAGTTCGTATTCGGAGGCGCCGTAGCGGTTGTAGGCGTTGGTTTCGCGATTCTTGACGACGTAGCTTTTTTCACCGGCGACGGTCTGCTCGCTGATGCGCAGGTCGCCGCGGAGCTTCGGGCGGCGCAACCCCTTGGCGAGGACGCTCGAGACTTGCAGGCTAGTGGGGCCGAAACGCATGAAAGTTTTCGCTCGCTAGGGCTTGTGGTGCGCGCCGCCGTGCCATTCCACGCGCACGGACATTCCGGGACGCAGGTCGGAAATGCCGGGGCCGGTCAATCGCGCGGTGACGTTGTAACTGTCGCTGGAAGGGTCAACCGTAGGGCCAACATTCACGATCTTCGCGGAAAGCTCGCGCTTCGGGTCATCTACGAGCGAAAGACTGACAGGAGCGCCGAACACGGGACGGCGGGCGGTTGCTGCCGGTACCTGAAACTGGACGAGGAGCGGGGAGAGTTGGCTGACGCGAAAACACCTATCCGACTTGCTGACGCCCTGGCCCATGCGGATGTAACGGTGGGCGACCATGCCAGAGAAGGGGGCGCGGATTTTCGTCTTATCGAGTTCGGCTTCCAGGCGGCGGACTTCTGCCTGCGATTTATCCAGATTGGCTTTCCAACTGGCGAGATCGAACTCGCTGCCTTTGGCGTCAAATTCGGCGTGTTCGAGATCGGCCTGACTGCTGAGGCCGTATTCGCGCAACTGCTGTTGACGGCGGTAACTTGCGGCCTTGGCTTTTACCTCTGCTTCCTGATAGCTGACATTGTTCTGAGCGACGCGAAGATCCGCCTGCGCTTTCTGCAGCTCGGCGGTAACAGAGCGGTCGTCCAGGCGCGCCAGAATATCTCCCGCGCGGACGCCGCTGCCTTCATCTTTGAGGATTTCCGAAACCACACCGTCTGTTTGCGTGGGGACGTCCACCTGATGCTCGACGGAAAGTACGCTCAAGATATCACCGGGCTCGACGGATTTCGCGGCCGGCGGCGGTGCGACAGGCTGCGGAGCCGTGGGCGCGGGAGCCGGGCTCGATGCGACCGAAGAGTTGTCACAGCCGGCGACGGCAAATGCCAATGTGCCGGCAAGAATCCAGATCGCGCGATTTATCATTTTCCTACCTCATCTCCCTACGGCATCCAGGCCCAGAGCTTCTGCCAAATCCAGCGGAATGGCGCCCGCAACAGAACGTAGCCGACGGAATACCAGCCGCTCTCAAACCATCCGCCACCGGCGCGGATGCGTGCGCGGCCGACCATTCCATCGCGTGCGCGACCGCCCGCATTCTCGAAGATAGCGCGCACCAGGAAATACTGATCGCCGGAGTCGGAGCGTGTCTGGGCCCCGAGCCGCTCGACAGAGCCTTCAAATACTTTCGTCGGAAATGCGTTGAGCTTCAGGGCCACTTTCTTGCCCGCACGGACCATCGACAAATCCGATTCGGGGACGCTCATTTCGGCGGCCATGCGATCCTGCTCGACGATTTCGCAAAGCCCCTCGCCCGGCTTAAGCATGGTGCCGGCCTTCTCTTCCACTTTCGGAGTCACGACCAGGCCCGCAATCGGCGCGAGGAGTTGAGCGGCGGCCACGCGCTGCTGCTCGAGCTGGACTTCGGCTTCGTGCAGGTCGGCACGAATCTTGGCCTGGCCGGCGGCGGCAGGGTCGTTGTGAAATTCCGCTTCAGCGAGATCGCGCCGCGCCTGAGAAAGCGCCGTCTCGGCTTGCGCCAGCTTTACCCGATCCTCGCCATTGTAAAGCTGGGCCAGCAATTGGCCCTTCTGCACGCTATCGCCTTCATGAACCAGCACGCGCTGCACAATGCCGCCGTCGATGGTGCTGACGACGCGGCGTTCGGCAGGAACCACGGTGGCATCCGTGCCCAAGCGCATGGGCCACGGAATAAAAATAAGCAGTGCGGCGATGAGAGCGGCGCGCTCCAGATATTGAACCCCGCGGCCCTTCTCGACCGCGGCGAGCAGCTTCTTCTTTCGCTCCGAGAATGGCTGGAGGAAATTGGCGAGCGGCACTTGCTGGTAAAGTTGCGCGTTGCGGATGGCGACGGTGGTCTGGCTGGCGAGAATGGCGACGGTTTCTCTGTTGCTCTCATTCAGGAAGTCGGGTTCGCCGCTCAAAAGCACCATCGCGCCGAGCATGCCTTGATCGTCGCGAAGGGGCAGAGCGTAGAAGCCTTTGTAGTCGTGAGCTTCGAGAAAGGAAACCACCTGAGCGCGGGCTTCTTCCGGCTCGAGGCGCCAGCCATCTTGCTCCTGATCCGCGGCGATGGGATTTTCCTGCTCGGCCACCCATTCGAGGCGCTCGCGCAATTCGCTCATCTCGCGCGTCTTGGGCACTTCGGTCTCGCCCGAAACGGCACCCAACACGAAACGCCTGCGATCGAAGAAGCCGATGACGCAACGGTCAAAGGGCACGACGGTGGCGGCGTTCTGCACGACGGTGGTGAGAACGTGATCGAGATCGAGCGTGGAGGTGATTTCCTGGGAGATTTTCAACAGCGCGTCAAGGGCATGGACCTTGCGCTCTGATTCGAGCAAGTTGGCATTGTGGAGGGCAACGGCCGCCTGCTCGCTGATGCTTGAGAGGAAGAATAAATCGTCTTCGTTGAACGGGGTGCCGTCATTCTTATTGAGTAGCTCGACGACGCCGAGGACTTCATCATCTTTGCGCAGCGGCGCGCCCATCCAGGACTGAATTTCGAACTCACCGGCCTCCTTGCAACGCTCCTGGAGCCCTGCGTCTTCGGTGGCGTCTTCGACGAGCTTCGGATTTGCCTGCTGGGCGATATCGCCGAGAAGGCCAGCGGTGAGGGACGTTCGCGTGTCTTCCTCGACGGTGGGGTCTTCGCCGGCTTGCTTGGCGACGTAAAGCTCATCGGAATCAGGATCCGCGAGCCAGAGGTTGCAGGCGCCGGCGCCCATGATGTCGCGAATTTTCCCGGCGACGATGGGAAGAAGTTCGCCCAGCTCGAGAGTGGATGTGAATGTGCGCCCCAGGTCGTAAAGCGCGGTGAGACGCTCGAGGGTTGCGAGCTGAGTCTGACGCTCTCCCTCGATGGCGCCGAGATTCGTAAGGGCCCGGCCCGCTAGCCGACTGGCTTCTTCCAGAAAGTGTGCATCTTCGGCGGTGAAATCTCCGCCGCGCTTGTTGAGGACTTCGACGACGCCCTCGGCGGTCTGCGCGCCCGGCAGGGTGGAATAAAGCGCAGACTTAACGCGCGTGCGACTGATTTCTTCGAGATGGTCAAGCGCATCGGGAGAAATTTCGTGCGAGGTGAGGCGAGAGGTAGAGGCGGACTCGTGGACAATGATCAGCGGTCCTTCAGTGATGGTTTCTCCGCTGGGATTGAGGCGCTCGCCGGGCTCGGTCCAGTGCATGCGGCAGACCAGGCCTTCGGCGGCAGGATCGAAGATCCAGACGAGCACGGCGCGAGCGCCAAGCGTGGCTCCGACCCGAGCCGCGAAAGTTTTTAAGAGCGTGTCCTGGTCGCGACAGGCCAGAGACACGCTTGCCAGTTCGAAGAGCGCGGAAGTTGTTTCCATGGCTCTCCCAGGGTGGGGACAAGTTCACTCTCCCATCGCGGGATTGGTTCCGCACAGGCTGTGGGGAGGGAACGCGCGCAGCCTAACAAATGCAATGCTCGGGCGTCAAGGAAGTGTCCTGGGGGAGGAGTGGGGCGGCTTCCCGCGAGCGAAACGGAGGCCTAGTTGTCGCGTTCGGCGGCTGCGTGCAGAACGATGGTCAGCGGGGCGACGCGCTCCGGTTTGACATAGCGGTTGACCAGGAAGCGGTTGCCATCTTTGGCGACATCGTATGTAAAGATGTCGGTGGAGGAGATGATGGCGCGGCCATGAATTTGGAATAGCGGCGTAGGATTGCCGGTCGAAAATGAATCTGCCGTCGTGGTGACGGGAATAGCGGTCAGGATGCCTTTCGGATCAAGGTAGAAGATTTCCTTGCCATCGGCGCGCCAGCGCGGCTCGGTGCCGCCTCCACGAGAGACTTGCCAGCGTCCGGCAGCGCCGGGGAAATTGGTCACGTAAACCTCGGGACTTCCCAATTCATCCGAGACGTAAGCGGCCCATTTTCCGTCCGGGGAGATCATTCCGTTGCTCTGGTTGCCAGCGGAAGTTAGGAATAGAGTAAATTTGCCGGCTGAGAGCGAAAGAATCTGGAGGCGAGTACCGGATGAACTCAGGTAGGTGCAAAGAATCTGCTGATCGTCCAGGGACCAGGAATTGGGAACGGCGTCGTCCGCGCCGTTAATCGCCAGACCCTCCTTTTCATGTTCGAGGCCAGAAGTTCGCTTCAGGATAATTTTCATGCCACCCGCGGTCACTCGACGGTAGGCCAGCGTCTCCCCGTCTCTCGACCAAACGCCGGCGACCTCTTCGGCAGGGTCAAAGGTGAAGCGGGAATTGCCCCCGCCGGACAGGGTCATCAGCCAAACATCCACGTTGTTGGCCTTCTGATCGGTGATGTCAATCGATACACGGCGTCCATCAGGCGAAATGGTGGGATTGGCAATGATGCCGGGCTGACCAACGCGGCTCAATTCCTTGCCGGACCGGTCCATCCAGGTAAGCTCGGAGACCACAGCTCCGGTGCTTGTGCTGTAAACCAGGGTCCCATTTTGAGCCACCGAAAACGCCGCCCAGTATGTGGCAGGTTGAAAGCCCACGGAGTTGACCGCAACCGTGGCGCTGCCAGAGACGGTTGCCTTGGAGAGGTCAAACGGGACGGTCAGCAGTTGGCGCTGACCATCCGTGTAATACAAGTGGCCGGAATCATAGAGAGCGCACGAGTGAGTGAGAACCACCAGCCGCCTTTCTTTCTTTTGTTTGTCGATAGAACTGACGTAAATGCCGCTTACCTTATCATCGCTGGCGTTAGAGAAGTTTCCAGCCCAAAACAAGAAATTCTCTCCGTCGGGAAGGAAGACAGGCCAACGATGAGTCTGCTCATCTTTCAAAAAGAGCGTGTCGGTCAAAGGGGCAGCACCGGTCCCATCGGCGTTGATTCGCCAGATGGAAAGACCAACGTTCGGAGCATAGACGATTACGCCCCGGGAACCCCAGCTTCCGCCGCGGGCTTCGTAGGCGTTGGCGAGTACCTGTGGGGTACCGCCCGCGACCGCGATTTTCTTGAGTTTGTCGTTGGCGAAAAATCCAACGTAGGCGGCGTCGGGAGACCAGAAGGGAAAACTGGCGCCTTCGGTTCCGGGAAGCAACGTGGCGTTGGGGGCACCAATGCGCTGAATGTAGAGCATGGAAACGCCGGAGTTTTCTTCGGGAGCGACAAACGTAATCACGGAGCCGTCGTTCGACAGCGCCATATGGCTGACTTCCCCGGGAACGGGAATGGCGAATTGCATTCGGGCGACAGGTGCGGGTCGTCTGGCTACAAACCACGTGACCGCGCATGCGGCGGCCAAAACGACGACAGCAGCAAGCCACAAGCGGAGCGATGATTTACGAGGCCCCTCCGGAACGCGAGTGAGGCCGCTCGCATCCGTGCCAGAGAGCGCGCTGAGGGCAAAGGAAAGGTCGCGTGCTGATTGAAACCGCTGCTCGGGATTTTTTTCCAGGCAGCGCCGCACGATTCGATCCAAGGCCGGGGAAACGGCGCGCGTGGAGTCCGATATTTCCGGCGGGTCTTCCTTCAGGACGGCCGTCATGGTTTCAGCAGAAGTGTCGCGGCGAAAAGCGCGTTTGCCTGACAACATTTCATAGAGCACTGCACCAAACGCGAAGATGTCGGTTCGTGGATCCGCAGCCTGGCCACGCACCTGCTCGGGCGCCATGTAGCTGGCCGTTCCCATCACCACACCGGCGGCTGTATGGGAACTCGTGACAGTGACGCTGTCGAGCTCGACACTTGTGCCGCCGGCTTTCTGTGCGAGTTTTGCCAACCCGAAATCCAGAATTTTTACGCGACCATCTTTGGTGATGAAAATATTTTCAGGCTTTAGGTCGCGGTGAACGATTCCTTTCTCGTGCGCCGCCGCTAATCCTTGCGCAATCTGCACTCCGAATTCGATCGTCTTGCGTGGAGGCAACGCCCCACGATCGAGCGCTGTGCGCAGGCTTTCTCCCTCGAGGAGCTCGGAGACCAAAAAAGATGATCCGTTCTGCTGGCCGATATCGAAGACGGCGAGAATGTTGGGATGGTTCAGTGCGGCGACAGCTCGGGCCTCCTGTTCGAAACGATGCAAGCGATCCGTGTCAGAGGCGAATTGCTGCGGGAGCACCTTCAACGCGACATCGCGGCCTAGGCGGGTGTCTGCGGCGCGGTACACTTCGCCCATGCCGCCTGCGCCGATTGGTGCGACGATTTCATAAGGCCCGAATTTTGTGCCTGCGACGAGTGACATGAGCCGCGCGAATTATAGTCCCTAGGGCACGCGGACGCATAATGGGCAATCCGTGGCTCGGGCAGTGAGGAGAAGGAGTTTTTCGCAGCCTCTTGATTGACAGACCCAATTCGGTTAGCTTTGCAAGTCGCACAGAGGCAGCCTTGAACATCGGCATCCGTAAAGCTGGGCGAGCAACCATCCTGGACCTCGAAGGACCGCTGAAGCTGGGCGATGCGGAAGAATCGTTCCGCAATCAAGTCCAGCAATTGATTGATGGCGGTTCGACGCACGTCGCAGTGAATCTCGCAGGCGTCACTGAACTCGACAGCTCAGGGATTGGCGCATTGGTTCGTTCATTCACTTCGCTGAAGCGGGCGGGCGGGAAATGCACATTCTACGCGCCGAGCAAGCGGGTGATGATGCTGCTGAAGATGGTCCGCCTGGACAGCATTCTCGATCTCGCCGAAGACGAAGCCACCGCGCTTACACGCATTTAGAATTAATCCAGCAAAGCAGGAAAACCACAGAAATAGCTGGGCCTACAGGTGTGCTTATACGGCGCGGCAAAACGCGCCGTATCCGCGTGGAATCGGGCAGCTGTCGGGGGCAATCCGCTAGCGGCGGTCGAGCGCGGGGTGGCGAACGTCGCGGCCGGCGACAAAGTAGATGACGTCCTCAGCGATGTTGGTGGCGTGATCGCCGATGCGCTCGAGATTCTTTGCCACCAGGATCAGTTCGAACGCGGCGAACACCACAGCGGAATTCTCCATCATGTAGGTGAGCAACTCGCGGAAGAGCTGGTCACGCAGCTTGTCCACCTGATCATCCCGCTGCAAGACGCTCTGGGCCAAATCCAGATCGCCGCGAACTAGAGAGTTCAGGCTGTCGCGAACCATGCCTTCCGCCAGCTCGCTCATGCGGGGCAAGTCCACGTAGGGCTTCACCTGGGGGTGGCGGAGAACGCGCATGGCGGATTGCGCGATGTTGACGGCCTGGTCGCCGATGCGTTCGAGATCGCTATTGATGCGCGAGACGGCGAGAAGGAAACGAAGGTCGGCGGCCATGGGCTGCTGGAGGGCCAGCAGGCGCTGGACGCGCTCGTCAATCTCAATTTGCATTTCGTTGATGGCGTCTTCCTCGCTCAAAACGGTCTCGGCGAGGTGTTCTTCGGCATCGAGCACGGCGTGAACCGCCTGGTGAACGGCGCGCTCAGCCAGACTGCCCATCCACAGCAGCCGCTGCTTCAGTTCTTCCAAATCATGTTCGAAATGGCGTTCCATGTATCCTCAATCCTTTTTAATGCACAGGCAACAGACCCACAGGCGCAATCCGGATTCGGACTAGCCGAAGCGGCCGGTGATGTACGCCTCCGTGCGCGGGTCGGTGGGCGTGGTAAAGAGTTTCGAAGTCTCGCTGTGCTCGATGAGCTTGCCGTCGAGCATGAAAGCAGTGAAATCGCTGGCGCGTGCCGCCTGTTGCATGTTGTGGGTGACGATGGCCATGGTGCAGCTATCTTTGAGCTGGAACATCAGCTCTTCGATTTTCGCGGTTGTGACGGGATCGAGCGCAGAGCAAGGTTCGTCGAGGAGGAGCACTTCCGGATCCACGGCGAGAGCGCGCGCAATGCACAAGCGCTGCTGCTGGCCGCCGGAAAGCGCAAAGGCCGACTTTTTGAGGTAGTCCTTCACCTCTTCCCACAGAGCTGCACGCCGCAAGCTGTGCTCCACCAAATCATCGAGCCGGCCCTTAAAACCATTGATGCGCAGGCCATAGGCCACATTTTCATAAATGGATTTCGGGAAGGGGTTAGGGCGCTGGAACACCATGCCGACGCGTCGCCGCAGACCCACCACATCCATTTGAAGGATGTCGTGGCCGTCGAGGAGAATTTCGCCTTCCACGCGCGTGTTGCGAATAATTTCGTTCATGCGATTTAGAGTGCGCAGGAAGGTGGACTTTCCGCAGCCGGAGGGGCCAATCAAAGCCGTGACCTTATTAGCAGGAATCTTCAAATTCACTCCGAAGAGGGCTTGCTTGGGTCCGTAGAAGAAATCGAGCTTCGCAATCTGAAAGCGCACCGGCGCCTCCTTCTCCGAGGCCGTCGTGGAGGGATCCGTCATTCGCACCTGCGGCGCAAAACTCGAGCCAATGTTTTTTCCATGAGTGGCAGAAGCCATTTTAAGCACTCCGAGCCGAACCGCCGCGGTTCAGAGCCAACCGGCAGCCCAAATTCGCGAGCAAAACCAGCATCAGCAAGACCAGACCGGCAGCCCACGCTTGCCGGTGCCAATCGTCGTAGGGCGCGATGGCATAAGTATAAATCATCACGGGGAGTGAAGCCGTCGGCTGCCCCAAGCCGGGACTCCAGAAACGATTGCTGAATGCCGTAAACAGGAGTGGAGCTGTTTCACCGGCGACGCGTGCGAGAGCCAGGAGCATGCCGGTAAGGATACCTCCACTTGCAGCCGGAACCACAACCGTGGCAATCGTTTTCCACTTGCTGGCTCCAAGGGCCATGGCGCCCTCGCGCAGGCTTCCCGGCACAGAGCGCAAGAACTCTTCCGTGCTGCGCACGGTGATGGGAATCACCATAATGGCCAGCGCCACTCCGCCGGCCAAGGCCGAGAAATGTTTCACCGGCAGCACGACCAGGGAGTAGGCAAAAATTCCGATCACGATGGAGGGCACGCCGTTCAGCAGGTCCGTGGTGTAGCGGATGACGAATGAGAATGTCTTGCCCCCGAATTCGGCGAGATACACGCCGGCCATCAGGCCGACCGGAAGGCCCATTACCGCGGCGAGACCCAACAGTTTCAAGCTGCCAACGATGGCGTTGGCCATCCCGCCGCCCGTCTCACCAACTGGTTTCGGCAACTTCGTGAAGAAATCCCAGTTCAGGGATGTGCCGCCATGCAACAGCAGATAGCCGAGGATCAAGAAAAGCACGGAAACTACAGAAAACGCAGCGACGCCCGTGAGTGAAAGCATCACGGCGTTGAGAGATTTTCGCCAGAGGAGACGCACGCGGTTCACGAGGGATGGCCTCCGCCGCGCTCGGTGGCTACGATCAGAATGCGCGCGATCCCGTTGAGAATAAAAGTCATCAGGAAGAGCACCAGGCCCAATTCAATCAGCGCGCTGAGATAGAGATCGCCGGTTGCTTCGGTGAATTCATTGGCGATGACGGCAGCGATGGTGTAGCCGGGCGCGAGGAGAGACGCGGTGATTTTGGGGTCGTTGCCGATCACCATGGTCACGGCCATGGTTTCGCCCAGGGCGCGCGCCAGCGCCAGAAAAATCGAACCGAGAATTCCTGTACGCGCCCAGGGAACGACCACCTGCCAGGTGGATTCCCAGCGCGTGGATCCAAGGGCAAGGGAGGCTTCGCGCTGGTCGCGCGGGACGGTCAAGAGCACTTCGCGCGAAACGGAAATGATGAACGGAACAATCATGATGGCCAGCACAATCCCCGCGGTAAAAAATCCCACGCCGTAGTTCGGCGGCTTAAAGAGTTTTCCGATGTAGGGGAGATGGCCGAGGGTGTTAATGAGAAGCGGGCCGATGGTGGTGCGCATCAGCGGGACGACGATGAAAATACCGAGCAAGCCGTAGATCACGCTGGGGACAGCAGCGAGCAAATCGATGAGGAACGAAATCGAGTCGCTAATTTTGCGCGGCGCAAGCTCGGCGAGGAATATCGCGGCGGCAAGCCCGAGCGGTACAGCAATCACCAGGGAAACAATGGAGGTGATCAGCGTGCCATAGATGAACGGCGAGGCCCCGAAATTATCGAAGATGGGGTCCCAGGTGCGCGTCCAGAAAAAGAGCCAGCCGAATTTCGCGCGCGACAGATGCGAATTTATCCAGAGTTCCCAGACAAGCATCGAGGTAATCAGCAGGATGCCGGCGGCAAAGGTGAGGGTGAGCAGGTGCGCCACTTCATCGCCATGGCGCAAGCGTTGAATCAAAGCACGCGCGCCCCCACCTTGATGAGGAGGCGCGTGCTCGATGGTCGTGGCGGTGGTTGACATCGTTACTGGATTAGCGAAATAGCCTTCAACTCCTTGGCGATTACCGGTTTCGGCAGCCGGGAGTAGGATAGCCCCTCGTTGTAATTTTGTCCCTCATTCAGCATCCATTTCAGGAAGCCTTTGATGGTGTCGCGCTTGGCGGCGTCTGAAATCTGAGCGGGAATGAGAAGCCAGGTGAAACTCGAGATGGGATAGGCGGTCGCTCCAGGAGCGTCGGTGATAGAAACGCGGAAGTCCTCAGGCATGTTCTTGGCTGCTCCTGCCGCGGCCGCTGTGACTCCGGCGAGGTCGGCTTTCAAGAACTTGCCTGCCGCGTTCTGGACTTTGCCGTAGGAAATGTTGTTTTGCACGGCATAAATCAGCTCGATGTAGCCGATTGAATTGGGAGTCTCCTTCACCAAACCGGAAACGCCTTCGTTCCCTTTTCCGCCGAGGCCGACGGGCCAGTTTACGGACGTTCCCTTTCCAACTTTGGTCTTCCATTCTTCACTAATCTTGGAAAGGAAGTCGGTCCAAATGTAAGTTGTGCCACTTCCGTCGGAGCGGTGAACAACCACGATATCAGCATTAGGAAGGCTAACGCCTTTATTCGCGTTCGTAATTTCCGGATCGTTCCACTTGGTAATTGTGCCCAGGAAAATTCCTGCGAGTGCCTTCTGGGTGAAGTTCAGTTCTCCGGTTACGCCCGCGATGTTGTAACTCGGGACATCCGCGCCGAGAACTGTGGGAAAGTGCAGAATCTTGAACTTGGCCTGGGCTAGTTGTTCATCTGACATCGGGCCATCGGAAGCTCCGAAGTCCACCGTGCCTGCAAGCAACTGGCGGATTCCGCCGCCGGAGCCGATGGATTGGTAGTTGATCTGAACCTTGGGGTCCTGTTGGTGATACACGTCGAACCATTTCGAGTAAATGGGGTAGGGAAACGTTGCACCGGCGGCGTTTAAGAGTATCGTGCCGCTCGATTGCGCCGCGGCCGTTGCAGCGAGAACTAGTGAAAGCCACACTACGAGTAAGGTCTTTCGCATGATTGTAGGTATCTCCTCCCAAGTGATTCTTCGTCGGGATTGTTACAGCCGTGTTACATCGCGAAGAATTCGGAGTGAAATGGACTTGGCTGTGGAAGAGAGGAATGGAGGCGCGGCCCCGGGGGTGTGATCAGGCCGCGCCTCACTGGTGGGCAGGTCGTAGACTACTTTGCTTCCAGCGCAAGGTGCAGATGCGCAGGAACTTATGATTACGATTCGCTGCTGCTAAAACCGTGAACCGGGCCGTTAGAGCTAGCTAAAAAACATTCCACAGGCACGCCAAGAAAGACTCGGAACACTCGCCCACCCAAGTGTTTGAGCAGGCTAGGCGCTCTGATTGAACCCGCGATGAACGGCTAATGAAAACTCGATTACATCCGGCCGGCAGCAGTTGCGGCGTCCTGAGGTTGAACATCCATGGTTTTGGCCCGGCCATGGCGCACTTCCAGGCCGCGCACCCAGAACAGAACGTCTTCGGCGATATTCGTTGCGTGATCCGCGATGCGTTCCAAATGACGTGAAGCGAGGACGAAGTGGAGATTCGGCGCGGCTACCGCCGGGTTCTGGGTCATTCCCGCCAGCAGCGCTTCAAAGAGCTGGTCGCGATAGCGGTCCACCACATCGTCGCTTTCAAGCATTTGCGTGGCGAGGTCGACGTTCTGGTAGATCAGCGCACCGAGGCATTTCGAAACCATGGCGCGAACCGCCGTGGTCATAGGTTCCAATTCCACCGGAGAGTGCACCTCGCCCATCCCCGCGAGCGAGATCGCTCGCTCGCTGAGATTGACGGCGAGATCACCCATGCGCTCGAGATCGTTGTTGATTTTGAGCGTGGCGACGATGAGGCGCACGTCTGTATCGAGCAGGTTGGGCTGGCGCAAAATGCGGATGGCATGCTCGTCGATCAGGATTTCCATTTCGTTGATGCGCGGCTCGGTGAGGAAGACCTCGCTCGCCAGCTGATCGTTTCTGTCGAGCAAAGCACCGAGAGCGCGGTTCACTGAAGACTCCACGGTGCGCGCTTGGGATATCAAATAATTCACCAGCACGTTTTGCAGGATACCTTCTGAGCTGCTTTTCGTGGCTCCCATGATTCTCTTCCTCCCGCCGGCCTCACCGGACGATTCCGGCGCCGAACGAATCTATTATTTCCGTTTACACGGTCGCTTGGTTTCGTTGCAACAGGTTTAAGGAGGCATGAATCTTTGG
Organism: Candidatus Acidiferrales bacterium; assembly: GCA_050746945.1. Taxonomy (GTDB): domain Bacteria; phylum Acidobacteriota; class Terriglobia; order Acidiferrales; family UBA7541; genus Palsa-295. The sequence goes on from JBOGMZ010000017.1 coordinate 33,699, forward strand.
AGACAAGCAGGGCGCGGTCAGGCAGAAAGTGGAATTGAGAAAGAAAAGCGCGAGCCGCTACCCACGTTACTTTCCACCCAGAGGCGGCCGCCGTGGGCTTCGACGATATGTTTGGCGATTGAGAGACCCAAACCCGTACCGCCGGCTTCTCGCGAGCGCGCCGCATCCACGCGATAAAAGCGCTCGAAAATGCGCTCCTGCTCGGCGAGTGGAATTCCAATGCCGTTATCGGCGACGGTGACCACCGCTTCGCGCGGTCCGGCTGTGGCATTCACCTGAATCTGCCCGCCTACAGGCGTGTATTGGATGGCATTGTCGAGCAGGTTCTGGAGAACGTCGCGCAGCAGGCCTGCGTCGCCGCGCACGGGCGGCAGACCGGGGGGATTATCGATAATTAGGGTGATTTGCTTCCGGCTCGCTTTCAACAAAGCGGTTTCCGCGCAGGCCTCGATCAATTCCGTAATCCCGACGGCGAAGAACTCGATTTCGAGCTTGCCTGCTTCGATGCGAGCCAGTTTCAAGAGATCGTCCGTCAAGCGCGCCAGCCGAGCCGCATGGTCGCGGATAATCTCGAGGAAGCGCTTGTTGTTGTTGGGATCGTCGAGTGCGCCGGCCAGGAGGGTTTCTGCGAATCCCTGAATGGCGGTCAGCGGAGTCTTGAATTCGTGCGAAACGTTGGCGACAAAGTCCTGGCGAACGCGCTCAAGCCGCCGCAATTCCGTGACATCGTGCAACACCACGACGGCGCCAGAGGGCTTTTCAGCAGTTCCCGATACGCCGCCACCGACGGCATCCAATGCATTCACGGGAGCTGCCGTGACGGCGAAACTTCTCTGTTGCACGATTCCCATGGCGATGTCGCTCTGCAGACCCTCTTCGCCTTGCAGCGCTCTGCGGATCAATCCCAACAATCCCGAGATGCGAACCAATTCGATCATCGGACGTCCTTCGACGCTCGATGGATCCAGATTGAGGATTTCGGAGAATGCGCGGTTGCAGAAGACCAGCCGTTCCTGCGCGTCAATCACAGCAACGCCCTCGACCATGCTTCGCAGGATGGCGCTCGAGCGGTTGCGTTCGCCGCTCAGCTGGCGTATCTCGAGCTCCAATCGTCTGGCAGTCTCGTTCAACGCATCGCCCAAATCGGCGAGCTCGTCGCGCGACGCTTCCGGCGTGAGCGGGCGGAAATCCCCCTCGGCCACCCGGCGTGAGAAATCTTTCAGCCGCTGCACGCGCGTCGAAAACATCTGGGAAAACCCGAGCGAGACAATCATCGCCAGAATGAGGACCACCAGCGACGCCACGAGCAAACTTTCGTGCAACTCAGCGAGCGAGGAGTCGATGTCTCCGAGCGGCTCCGCCATCCGAATGACCACCGCGGATCCTCCGGGCGGTTGATATCGGACGGCGCGGTAAACCAGTACCTTCTTCAACAATAAGCTCTGCCGGACGGATTCGCCGAGGCCGGTCGCGAGCGCTTGCTGGACCTCCGGACGGTCGGCTTGGTTATCCATCGCCTTCGGGTCTTGCGTGGTTTCAGCCAGCACGCGCCCGTCACTGTTGATTACGGTGACGCGCACGCCCCCCTTTGCAATCCAGTCCGCCCAAGACCGAAGTTGGACGAGATCCTCCGGATGGGGAGGCCGCGCCTGCGCGAGATTCAAGAATGATGCGAGCTTTTCGTTAACGGAACGCAGGTATTCGCGGCGAAGGACGCGCGCGGAGTACAAGTCGAAGGCCAGCAACACACCGAGAAGAAGGGCGAGGTAAGTCAGCCCGAGCTTCCAGAACAGCTTAGCTCGCACGGGTTTCGAAAATGTAGCCGGCGCCGCGTATCGTTTTCATGTACGCGGGATGCTGCGGATCCGTCTCGATTTTTTCGCGCAACCGGCGGACATACACGTCCACGCTGCGCGGCGTCACAAATCGCTCCGTTCCCCATACCGCATCGAGCAACTGATCGCGCGTGAAGACCCGGTTCGGACGCGCCGCCAAGAAATACAGCAGCCGGAATTCCAGCGTACTCATCGGCACCGGTTTCCCGGCGCGCGTCACGCGGTAGGCCGCCGGATCAATTCGCAGGCCCCCAACCTCAATCGGCTTTTCCGAAGGCGTTCCCGGCTCGGCACGCCGCAGCAGCGCTTTCACTCGGGCCGCCAGTTCGCGCGGGCTGAATGGCTTGGTGACGTAATCATCCGCGCCGAGCTCAAGCCCCACGACGCGGTCGGCTTCCTCACCCTTGGCTGTCAGGATCAGGATCGGCAGGCGGTTTAACCCCACGTCTTTGCGAATCTCTTTGCAGATCTCCAGGCCCGAAAGTTTCGGGAGCATCAGATCGAGAACCAGGAGATCCGGCGGGGCTTTTCGGATTTGCGCTAATCCAGTCGAGCCATCGCCACTCGATGCCACCTGGTACCCGTCCTTCTCCAGGTTGTACCGCACCAATTCGACGATGTCTTTGTCGTCTTCAATTACGAGCACGCGTTTCATTATTTTTTCTCGTTTGTGGTCGGAGACACCATACGGAAAATGCCGTTCGGATGCAAGCCAGTGATTTTAGCGATCGCGCAGCTTGCTGGGCCCGAGCGTGTTTCATTCTGGTGCAAGACGCCTTTCGTGAATCAATTTCCACATCCGATGCTAGTTGGTGGTTTTTCGGCTCAACCAGTAGGTCATTCAATCCAAACACCTTGCAGAGTTAAAGGCCAATCGCTCCTGCCCTCATGTCTAGTACGCCTCTTCTTTGATGGGATTGGCAAAGCTAGCGTGCACTTGTGCCGATGATTTTGTTGGGAGGGCGCGCTCATGGCGGCATTTGTTGGAGGAAAGCTGGATCCCGCGAGACGGAGTTTCGAGTCGCGGGACTTCGAGGCAGGGCTACGGCGGAAGATTGTGGGGCAGGACGAAGCGGTGCAGGCGGTGGTGGATCTGTACCAGGTGTTTCGCGCCGGCCTGAATTCGCCGGGGCGGCCGGTGGGGAATTTGTTGTTCCTCGGGCCGACCGGTGCGGGAAAAACGCGCGTGGTGGAAGCCACGGCGGAAGTGCTGTTCGGCGATCCGCGAGCGGTGATCAAGGTGGACTGCGCCGAGTTCCAGCACTCGCACGAAATTGCGAAGTTGATCGGTTCGCCGCCGGGATATCTGGGACATCGCGAGACGCACCCGCTGATCACCCAGGAAGAGCTGGCGAAGTTCCACACGGAAAAACTGAAGATTTCCTTTTTGCTCTTCGACGAAATCGAGAAAGCCTCGGATGCGTTGTGGCAATTGCTGCTGGGCATTCTCGACAAGGCGACGCTGACGCTGGGCGACAACCGGCGAGTGGATTTGTCGCAGACGATGATTTTCATGACCTCGAATCTGGGCGGCAGCGATATCACGGAGTTGATGACCGGCGGGATGGGATTCGCTCCCGTCATTCCGGCGGATTCGCGGCCGCGGCTGGACGAGAAAGTGGAGAAGACGGCCTCGGAAGCGGCCAAGAGGAAATTCGCGCCGGAGTTCATGAACCGCATCGACAAAGTGGTGGTGTTCCATCCGCTGCGCTCGGAGCAGCTGGAACAGATATTGGAGATCGAGCTGGGGATGGTGCAGCAGCGCGTGCTCGAGACAGCGAAGGGGCGGTTTCTGTTTCGCGTGACGCAGGCGGCGCGTGAATTTCTGCTGCGAGAAGGGACGGACATGAAGTACGGCGCGCGGCACCTGAAACGGGCGATCGAGCGGCACGTGGTGTACCCGCTGGCGAGCTTGCTGGCAACGGAGCAGGTGAGTC
>JBOGMZ010000018.1:0-72305 GCA_050746945.1 Candidatus Acidiferrales bacterium
CGCGCTCGGGGCAGGAGTTGAGCCGCGAGGCTCAGGTTCGGCTGGCCTGGTTGGATTTCTACCGGACCCGCGGGAGGAATGTGGCTTTCACTTGCCGCCACTTTGGCATCAGCCGCAAGACCTTCTATCGTTGGCGCCGACGTTTTGATCCCCACGACCTGCACTCCTTGGAGAGCGGCTCGCATCGTCCTCATCACCGCCGCCAGCCCACTTGGACACCCGCGTGGGCCGATCAGGTCTTGCGTTTGCGCCGGCGTTTTCCCCGCTGGGGGAAAGACAAGCTGGTCATCCTGCTTCGTCGCCAGGGTCTGCACCTGTCGACCTCCATGGTCGGACGCATCCTGCGGGATTTGAAGAAGCGCGGTGTTCTGGTCGAGCCGCTCCGGAGCCTCTCGCGCCACCCCCGTCGGTCGCTTCGTCCTCGTCCTTACGCTGTGAGAAAGCCCAAGGAATATCGGGCGATTCACCCCGGTGACCTGGTGGAAGTCGATACCCTCGATGTTCGCCCTCTGCCCGGAGTGATCTGGAAACATTTCACCGCGCGCGACGTCATCTCTCGCTGGGATGTGATCCAGGCCCACACGCGTGCCACCGCGGCCACTGCCACGCAGTTTCTCGACAGCTTGCAGCAAAGAATGCCGTTTCCGATCCGCGCGGTGCAGGTCGATGGCGGCAGCGAATTCGCTGCCGAGTTCGAACAGGCTTGTCAGCAACGCGGCCTGCGCTTGTTCGTGTTGCCGCCGCGCTCGCCCAAGCTCAATGGCGCCGTCGAACGCGCCCAACGCACCCACACCGAAGAGTTTTACCAGGTGACCGACTGCTCGTTGGAAATGGGGGCGCTGAATCGCGAATTGCGGGAGTGGGAGAAAACCTACAACACCGTGCGGCCGCACCAGTCGCTCGGCTATCTCACCCCAGAACAATATCTGCAGCAATGGCACGCCCATCGAAAGGACTGAATGTGTTACCAATCTACTGGACGAGTTCATCGCGTTGACTTGGCTTGCTACGCAGCCTAAGATGAGCGCCACGCATGCAGGACTCCCAATCGCCTATCGGCCGCACAATCTCTCACTACCACGTCATCGAAAAGCTCGGTGGCGGCGGCATGGGCATTGTTTACAAGGCCGAGGACACGAACCTGGGCCGCCACGTTGCGTTGAAGTTTCTACCGGATGAATTGGCCAAAGCCGCTCAGGCGCTCGAACGATTCCGCCGGGAAGCGCGAGCCGCCTCGGCGTTGAACCATCCGAATATCTGCACGATTTATGAAATTGGCGAAGAAAACGGGCAAACCTACCTGGTGATGGAATTTCTCGATGGCTCCACTTTGAAGCACCGCATCGGGGGGCGTCCCATGGATTTGGAGCTGCTGCTCGATCTCGGCATCGAGATTGCGGACGCGCTCGGGGCCGCGCACAGCAAGGGAATCGTTCACCGCGATATCAAGCCAGCCAATATTTTCGTCACCGAGCGCGGCCATGCCAAGATTCTGGACTTCGGGCTTGCCAAACAAGTAGGCCGCGCCGCAGTTCCCGCAGTGACACAGGATGCGACGAGGACGGCACAGGGAATGGGCGGCGTAAGCGTAGCAGACCTCACAAGTCCCGGCACTGCGGTGGGCACGGTTGCGTATATGTCACCGGAGCAGATTCGCGGGAAAGAACTGGACGCGCGCACGGATCTGTTTTCGTTTGGGGTTGTCCTGTACGAAATGGCAACGGGGGCTCTGCCGTTCCGCGGAGAAACGACCGGTGTGATTTCGGAGGCGATTTTGAACCGGGAGCCTGCGGCGGCGATGCGATTGAATCCGGATCTGCCTGCGAAGCTCGAGGACATTATCAACAAGGCCCTCGAGAAGGATCGTGACCTGCGGTACCAGAGCGCTTCAGAAATTCGCACGGATTTGAAGCGCATGCGGCGAGACAGCGGTTCGGGGCGAATGTCGTCGACAGGAGCGCGGACGGTCGATGAACCTGTTCGAGAAATGGCGAGTAGCTCAGCCAGCGTCACGGCTATGCAGCCTGCCTCGAAGTCAGCGCCCATTAAATATATCGTTCCGGCAGCGGCAGCTTTGCTCCTGGCGGCTGCATTCGCTGTGTATCACTTCAGGAGTGGTTCAACTGCTCCCAGCGGCCCGGCAAAGGTCACGCAAATCAGCCATTGGAATAAGCCAATGGACTCGGCGAGGCTTTCACCCGACGGGCACACGGTGGCGTTCACGTCGCCGGTGGGTGGAGTTGGCCAGGTATTTGTAATGTTGATTTCGGGCGGCGAGCCGCTGCAGCTTACGAAGGATGAGGGCGAGAAGGCTGTGGACAGCTTTTCTCCTGACGGCACGGAGATCTACTATGTGAGGAGTACTGTAGGGTTCGAAGTATGGGCCGTGCCGACGCTGGGAGGAAATCCGAGGCGAGCGGTAAACGGTTTTACCCTGGCTCCTTCGCCGGATGGAGGATCCATTTTTTATCTGAGGTCGGGAAAACGTGCAATTTTCCGTGCAGACAAGTCGGGACTGGGTGAAGAAGAGGTGTACAGCTTTGGTGCGAACACCCTGCCCCCGCGGAGGATATTGCCGTTTCCCAACAGCAACCACTTGCTGGTCCTGAATTCGAACAGGGTTTCAGTAGCTGAAGATCAATTTCATCTCTATGACGTGGACCCGACGCGGAAGGCGGCTGTTGATCTGGGTGAGGTTTCAGCGAACCTCAATGATGCTGCCTGGGGCGACGCTGCGAAGACACTGTTGGTGAGCCGCACGGTGAGCGGGCTGAACAATCTGTGGCAGTACGATTTGAAGACGAAGGCGCTGACGCAGGTGACGTCCGGGACCGGGCCGGATTTCTCGCCGTTGCGCGATCCAGGGGGTAAGGGGATTTATTTCGTGAACGGCAAGGCCTCGGGTGTTTTGACTGTTTACAATGTCCATTCCAAGCAAACCACCGACATTGCGTCGGAAAATGCAACTCAGCCCGTGGTCTCGCCTGATGGAAAGCGGGTGATGTACATCACCGCACCAGCAAAGGACCGCGCCGAGGTGTGGGTGGCGAATGTGGACGGCAGCAACAAGGTGAAGATCGCCTCGTCGAGGTCGTTGGGAACGGGATTCTGGGCGACGGACAGTTTTCATCTGTTTTTTATGCAAGAAGAGCCTAATAAGCCGTTCGCCGCTGCGGCCGATGGCAGTGGGGTCCACGAAATTCCCTGGAACGGAGGGGAGATTCAGGCTTTGACCTCGAGCGCGGACCAGAAATCTATTTTCCTAAATAGTTTCGACCAGGGCGCCTCGAGGGGCACGATCTGGAGAGAGAATGCGGACGGTACGAACCTGGAGCAGATAACGAATGAATGCGGTCATGCGTCCGCGTTTCCGCTGGACGGGCAATATCTGTTGACGGTAATCCTTGGAGAGAAGGGCGGCATTTCCGAGTTGTCGCTGGCCGACAAAAAGTGCACGTCGTTGCTGCCGGGCGTGATCACGTTCGGGATAACGATGGCGAGCGACGGCAAGTCTTTCTTGTATGCAGAGCCGTCGCGGGCGGATGTGACAATTTATCGCCAGCCGTGGCGCGACGGGAAACTGATCGGTCCAAAACAAGTTGCCCTGAAGCTTCCGTTTGCTTTTCCGCTGCTCGCGGGAGGCAATGCCTACGACTTCTCGCGCGACCTCTCCACGGTCGTCTATGCTCGCCCGAGCGGCCAGGCCGACCTCTTCCTGCTGAGCCAAAAATAACTCCTCGCCTATGACACCTTGGCCCGGCTTGAGGCCGTGGCAAACGATCTGAATCGTCTTGGTGTTGAATAGTTCACCGCAAGTGGATTAATTCAACACCCAGGGCTGGAAGTGGGCGCTTGGCTTCAAAGACTCGAGGCGAGAATTTACTGATTCTAAAGTATTTAATGTGACGCTTCAGCAACCGGCAGATTGGCGCGCGAGTTGCATATAGGAGGGCAGCGCCCAAACGGGGCAAACAAAATTTAGAGGGGGAATCGAAAATGGCAAAGAAAATCAAGAAGCTCAACAAGTCAACGAAAGTGGAAGCTGGCAAGACTCTCCGCAAGCTCGGAGTTGGCTAATTTTTTAGTGTGCCAGTGGATAATTGGCACACCGCAATTTAGAGTTTAGGACCACAGGAACCGAAGGGCTGCCTCCCAGGAAGGCAGCCCTTTTTCTTTGCTCCGGACGCGATGATTGAATTCCGAATTACCCCGCCTGTAAAGAACCCAAGTAGCTTCGATCCACACTGGCGATACCGGAGGCGAAAAAGCCACGTGTGCGCCAGGGTTACGGCGGCATTGGAGCCTGGCTTTGACGCTTCATCTCTGCGCCGTGTTTGACTCGGTGCAAGAGCACGGATATACTCGCGCGTCTTTCGGGGTAGAATACGGCTATGGGTGTAATTGACAATCGGTTCGAACGCAGCTACGTACTCTCGACCGTGGACTACGTCTTTAATTGGGCGCGCAAGAGTGCGATCTGGCCGCTGACGTTTGGTCTCGCGTGCTGCGCAATCGAGATGATTGCTTCGACCACTTCGCGATTTGACATCGCGCGATTTGGCGCGGAAGTGTTTCGCCCGTCTCCGCGCCAGGCGGATCTGATGATCGTGGCCGGGACAGTCACACTGAAAATGTCGCCTGTGTTGAAGCGTGTTTGGGAGCAGATGCCGGATCCGAAGTGGTGCATCTCCATGGGTGCCTGCTCAAGCGTCGGTGGCCCGTTTAACGTCTACTCTGTGCTTCAGGGAGTGGACAGGATCGTTCCGGTGGACGTTTACGTGGTCGGGTGCCCGCCGCGGCCGGAGGGCCTGTTCTACGCGTTGCTGAAGCTCCAGGACAAGATTGATCAGATGACGCTGGCCAAGCGGCCGACGGAAGTGCGGCTGCAACCAGGGATGGTCGAGGATTTCAAGAGCGGCGTAATGGTCGCTCAGTCGCCCCAGCCGCGCTAAGCGCGAGGGAAGGACGAACCGATGGCTTTTGTGCGCGCTGCAAAACTGGCCGAGATTCCACCGGGAACCATCCGCGAATTACAACTGGATGGCAAGACTGTGGCGGTGGCAAATGTTGGTGGTAAGCTGTTTGTAATCAATAACGTATGTCTCCATCGCGGTGGTCCGCTGGGTGAGGGCGACCTGAAAGGCCAAGTCGTTACCTGTCCCTGGCACGGCTGGCAATACGACGTGACTACGGGCAAGCTAGTCACAAACCCGGCCGTAGGAGTCGAAACGTATCCCGTGGAAGTGCGCGGAGACGACATTTTCGTCGATATTGGCTGATCCCTTGGGTCCATACCCGGCGCAATTTCCTGCGCGCGGACGAAAATTCTGCCCATAAAGTTGACCACTTTATTCCCCTTCCGTGTATAGTGCGCCCGGTACTGCTCCATTTAACGGATGACGCAACCCCCTTCAAAGCCAAGACGTTGGTTGTTGGCAGTTGACCCACGGGTCTATCACTGGGACACCCTCTTCGTGAAGGGCAAAGAGATGTGGAGGCATGCGGGCAGCCGCCCGGACACACTGCGGCAGCTCAAGCAGGTGCACAAGGGCGACCGGACGTTGCTCTACCATGGCAAAGCCGAGCACGCGCTGTACGCGCTGGCAGAAGTGAGCCGCGATCCGTATCCCGATCCGCATCATCCCGACGAAAAGAAACTGGTGATGGACTTGCGCGCGATCGAACGGCTGCCGCGCCAGGTGACGCTCGCGGAGTTGCGCGAAAATAAGCCGCTGCGGAAAATCAAGTTTCTGAAGAACACGCGCCTCACGATTTGCCCGCTGACCGAAGAAGAGTACTCGGAGATTCTGCGCATGGCGGGAATCGTCGCGTCACCCGGCATTCCTCTGCCCTGAGGACCACAGTGCGGACGGTCCGAAGCGTATTCCCGGAATCAAAACCTCGAAATTCAATTAGTGGGCTTCGCGGGTCGCCCCGAATGCGGAAGGAGCTTTCTTTCATGCGAAAAACAATTTCAATCCTGACAGTCCTGGCGCTGGGTAGCGCTGCCTTCGCGCTTGCGGCGGTGACACATCCGGGCGCGGCGTTGTTCGCGCAACAACGCAAAACGGCGCTGCGCGACGCATGGCTCCAGGGAATCCCCAACGGCAAGACGCTTGTGGTGGATATGACGTACGCCATCAATGACAAACTGCCGGCGTGGCCGGGGGACGAGCGCGTGTTCGAAGCGAAGGTGAACGCCACGGTTGAGAAAAACGGCTACTTCACGCGCAGTTTCTGGATGCTCGAGCATTACGGCACTCATATGGACGCGCCCGCGCATTTCCCGCCGGGAGACATAACGCTCGACAAAATTCCTGAAGCGCATTTTTTTGGTCCGGCCGTGGTGATTGATGTGCGCGAGGATGCGGAGAAGAACGCAGATTATCGGCTGAAAGTCATGCGTGTGGAGAAATGGGAAGCGCTTCATGGACGCATCCAGCCGGGTTCGATTGTGCTGCTTCGAACCGGTTGGGGTGCAACGCGCTGGCCCGATCAGGCGCGCTATCGCAATATGGACGCGGCCGGCGTGATGCACTTCCCGGGATATTCCGTTGAATCTGCAAGACTGCTGATCGAGCGCGGGACGGTGGGCCTAGGTATCGATACGCTGAGTATTGATTACGGGGAGTCGAAAAATTTCGAGGTTCACCGCGTGGATTTGCCCGCCGGCCTCTACAATCTCGAGAACCTCGCGCACCTGGAGGAACTTCCTGAAGCGGGCGCCTTCCTGATCGCGGCACCGATCAAGCTCGAGGGCGGCTCGGGCGGCCCCGTGCGCGTCTTCGGCATCCTGCCTCCGTCGCAGAAATAATGAATCGCGCGCCGGGAGCCGGGCCAAAGGCGATCGCCACTGTGCGAATCGCCACGGGAGTTATTTTCCTGTTCTTCGCCGAATACAAAATCGTGAGCCCGGCGTTTGCGTACGGCGGGTTTGAGAGCTGGATTCACCAGTTTGTAGACAACAATATGCCTGTCGGATTCTTCAGAGTTGTCCTGGTGAATTTTGCCTTGGTTCATCCCGTACTTTGCGCGCGAATTGTGGCGTGGGGCGAACTCGCGATCGGACTGAGCCTGGTGCTCAGCCTGCTTGTCCGGCCGGCTTCGGCAGGAGGCGCGATCCTGATGATCGCGCTGGCGCTCTCCACCTGGTATGCACCGGGCCACGGGGCAGCGGCGTGGAAGTACCTCGGCGCGAACCTCGACCACATCCCGCTTCTTTTCTTGTTCGTGATTTTCTATGCCACGCGCGCTGGCGAAACTTGGGGTCTGGATGGCCGACGGAATCGTTCCCGGCCAGTCCCTATTTCGGGCTTCGGACAATCACGCCATTCTTCATCACAAAGTTAATTTTTCGCAGCGCCTCCACATTTTCGAGCGGGTTTTCGGGCATCGCGACCACATCTCCATACAGGCCCACCGCGATGGCCCCACGCTCCTTCTGGATGCGGAGTAGTTCGGCACAATTCGTGGTCATCGCTTTCAAGATATCCGCCGGCGGCACACCCGCTGCGCGCCAGACAGCCAGATAATCCCAGGTCATATCCGCACGCGTTTTGCCCGGCAACTCAAATACTGCATCCGTAGAAAAAGCCATTTTCACGCCGACTTTGTACGCGCGCGCCAGCCGGTCGAGAATGTCCGCACCCCGCTTCGTTGCGTTTCTGTATTCCGCCGCTTCCAGGTGCCCCGCGGGAAAATCGGTCCCGGCGAGATAGGTCCCTTTCTCTTTCATCAGACGAAGCAAGTCATCATCGAGGTCCCAACCGTGCTCGATCGAATCGGCGCCGCCGAGAATCACGTTGCGGGCAGCTTCGCCGCCGAGCACGTGCACGGCTAGCGCCCGGTTGGCATGATGAGCTTCGTATGCCGCCGCTGTGATTTCCTCAAGTGAGTAATGGTAGGGACCATTGTCCGCGACGAGTTTGATCAGATCGGCGCCGTAAAAAATATTTTCACGGATAGCTTTGCGGATTTCCTCCGGTCCATCGGCGTCGATATATTCGAAATGCCAGAAGGGGCCGATATCCGGCGGCATTCGCTTCGATTGGCCACCGAAAGGCGCAATGATTTTTCCCGCCGTGAGAATTGTGGGCCCGACGAACCAACCTTTGTTGATGGCGTTGCGCAGATCCACCGAGGCGTAGTTGCCCTCGTTGCCGACGTCACGCACAGTGGTGATTCCGGCGTTCAACAGCGTCTGAGAAATTTTCAGCCCTTGGAGAGCGCGAGCGCCTTTGCCATTTTCGAGATAGTCCTCATCCAGCGGGATGCCGTGCCCTCGTTCCACAAACGTCACGTGCGTGTGGGCGTCCATGATTCCGGGCATCACCCACTCGTTCGAGAGGTCCACCACCTGCGCGTCGCTCGGAATCGCTGCGCTCGGTCTCACCTCCGTGATCTTTCCGCTCTTGACGAGAATGATCTGGTTCTTCGCGACGGTCCCGTTCGCAGGATCAATCACGTTGCCGGCTCGAATTGCGATGGTCTGCGCCCATGCAGGTGCCGCGAATAGGAAAAAGAATAAAACCAGCAATCGGCGCATGCGAAACCTCCGTTGAAACAGGCGTTTTTAAACGGGCGCAGTGTACCACAGCCTGAAGCCGTCGCACCTGACCGCGGCGGACTCGTCTGTGCTACTTTGTATGCGGTACAAAAATGCCGGAACTTCCCGAGGTCGAAACAGTCGCCCGCGGATTGCGAGCGGTGTTGCCCGGAAGGCGGATACTCGAAGTGCGCCTAGGCAAAACCGATTTTATCGACGACCCCGCTGCCATCGAGCGCGAATTGCCGGGCACGCGCATCGCCGCCGTGCGCCGCTTCGGAAAATTTCTCCTCTTGGACCTTGAGCGCACGGACGAAACCGGGTCAAACGGCTCGGGCGCGCGGTTTTCTCTCCAAATTCACCTCGGCATGACCGGGCAAATCGTCACATGCCCGCCTGACGCGCGAATCATTCCACACACGCACGTATTTTTCGCGCTCGACGATGGTCGCGAACTGCGCTACACGGACATAAGACGTTTCGGCCGCATTCGGATTCTCGCAAACGGCGCGCGCGAAACTCTTCTCGGGGAATTCGGACTTGATCCGCTCGAAGCTACTGAGAAAGATTTCAGCGCCAGCATTCGCTCGCGACGGGCGCGCATCAAAGCACTGCTGCTCGATCAGCATGTGCTGCGCGGCATCGGGAATATCTACACGGATGAGAGCCTCTGGCGCGCACGGATCCATCCCAACCGGCTCGGTGTAAAACTGAAAGACGAAGAGCTTCGCCGTCTTTTCCGCACGGTCCAGCAAGTTCTGCGGGAGGCGATCCGCATGCGCGGTTCTTCTGTTTCGGATTATGTGGATTCAAACGGCGAACCGGGAGAATTCCAGTTGCGCCATCGCGTGTACATGCGCGAGGGGGAAAAATGCTTCCGGTGCAACGCAAAGATTCGCCGCGTCATCGTCGCCGGCCGCAGCAGCTATTTTTGCCCGCGATGCCAGGCGGCACCCAGACAGAAACGAAAGTAATCATCAGGAAATTCCCTCGATGATGCGGATGTCCCGCACTGCCCGGCCTCCCAAGGCGCGTAGCGATGCCTTATAGGCGGCACTCTCGTAGGTCGCGACCGCCTGCGCGACACTCTCGAACTCGATGAGCGCAGTTCGTTCCTTTTCTCCTGCTTCGTATGATTTCGCGGGCACGCCGCGGGCGAGAAAACGTCCGCCGCCGGCTTCGATTGCCGGTCCCGCCAGCTTGGCGTATTCCGCAACGGCCGCGGGATTCGAAATCGATCGGTAGCACGCAATCCAATATGCCTTTGGCATGGATACTCTCCTCTAACTAGTCTTGCACAGCTCCTTCGCGATGGCCCGTAAAGAAGTAGATTAGACCCGCGCCCGCGAGCGTCAAAATGCCTGCGTAGATAAATCCTGCGTTCGGGCTTACGCTCGACCACAGTGCGCCGACCACCACACTCGAAACCAGATCGCCGATTCCATTCACTGTCGCCAGCACTCCGAACCCCGATCCGCGCGCGCCGGCCGGCAACAATTCAGACGCGAGCGATTTTTCGAGCGACTGTTGCGTGGCCTGGTGAATTCCTGCGAGCCCAAACAGAATCATGAGAACGAGAATTGTAGGCGGCTCGAAGATGAAGCCCGCGTAGGTGATTGTCGCAGCCAGATAGCCCGCGGCAAGCAAGCCACGCTTACCGATGCGATCGCCCAGCGCACCGGCTGGGTAGGAAGCCGCCGCGCTGATGAAATTGTGGAACGTGTAGAGGCCGACGGAAATCGCAGCCGCGCGTCCCATGCCGAGCTGCGGCGTGAGAATTTGAGTAGCACGCAAAATTAAGAGCGTCGGGGCAAAATCACCAATCCCATGCGCGAAGACGCCCGCGAGAAAATGCCAGAATGTTTTCGGAAGCGATCGGAAACTAGCCGCGAAGCTTGTCGCATGGTGGCCGGCGTCTGCCCGGCCCTTCGGCGCGAGAAACGTGAATGCCACAGCCGCTGCAAGTCCGGGGACCAGAGTCCACCGCAGCACGCCGCGCGCGCCCACCAAACCAAGAAGCGCCGTGGCGCTGAGTGGACCGAGGACGGCGCCGACCGTATCCATCGCGCGCTCGAAACCGAACGCGCGGCCCGCATGGCCGGGCGCCACGCAATCCGCAAGTAGTGTATCGCGCGACGGGCCACGGCTGCCGCGCCCGATCCATCCGAGCGCGCGCACCACCAGTACGGCCGGCCACGTCTGCGTGAATGCGTAGCCAAACGTAGAAACCGCGGTGGCCAGATAGCCGGCGATGCCGGTGGGCTTTCGCCATGCCGGACGATCCGCAATCCATCCGCCCGCAAGTTTTGCAAAGCTCGATAGCCCGTCCGAAACGCCTTCAATCACTCCCAGGGCATATGCGGGCGCGCCAAGGCTCGCGATGAACGCGGGAAGAATTGCGGTGGCCGCTTCATGTCCCCAATCGGAGAAGAGGCTGGCGAGCCCGATGCCGAGAACACCGCGGGTGAGCCAGCGATTTGAATCACGAGGCGTGACAATCGGCTCGCTCATGTCGTCAGGGGAATCTCAGCGGACGGCAGCATCTCGGGCAGGCGTCGCGGTTTCGAGAAGCGGTGCAGCCCCGGCGAAAATGCGTTCGGCCCAGACGCGACGATCGCGCGCGTCGAGCCACAGCACGGGAGTGCGCAACTGGTTGAATGGTGCAGTAGCGAGCAGCTCGTTGAGCAATTCATGTATGCGAACCTGAAAGGCGCGATCTTCCGAGCGGAAACCGTCCGACGTGATTGCCGTTTCAACCGGCGGAACGCCCACGAGGAATGAATAAGTGTTCATCCACCAAGCGAGCCAGGCTTCGAGCTGCGGCTGGCGTCCGAATTTGTTGACGAGATAGCAATAGTTGTCGAGCACGGCGCGGTCGCAGACCACATGCGGGGCACGCCGCGCGGCATCCAGTTCCGCGGCGATCTGCGCGTGCAGGATCCAGAGTTGGCCTTCCAGCGTGGTCGCGGCATTGACGGGGAACGGCGATTGCCGCGCAACTTCAGCGACGAGCTCGACGTTGTGGTTCGCCCGTTTCAGGAGGGAGCAAATTTCGTACGCCAGCGTGGTCTTGCCGACTCCGTGAGTTCCGATGAGTGCGAGCTTCAATTTTCCGCCTCTGCGCGAGCGCCGCCCTTCTTCTAGCACATTTTCACGCCGCTGAGAACAGACGCAACGAAACGCAAATCACGGGCCATGCGTCTGGTAGATTCGGGAAACTGGTGCAGTTGTTTTTTCAAATTCCGGCGCATAGAATCGAGCGTCTTTTCATCACCACACATAAATCTTGAGTTGAGGCGAGCCTGATGAAATTTCGATGCGCTTCTGGTTTTATTCTTGTTTTGATTCTCGGAGTGGCGGGAACTCTCGCGGCGGTTCATGCACAGGAGGCTTCACCCACTGCAAAGGACGCACAAGCGCAGGCCGACGAAAAAATATTCGCGGAGATCCACGACCACAACGAAATCATGCGCAATCTCGAGTATCTCTCGGACATGATCGGGCAGCGCCTGACCGGTTCGGAGAATTTGAAGAAGGCGAACGACTGGACGCGCCAGCGGTTTTCTGACTACAGCCTCACCGGCGCGCATTTGGAGCCCTGGACGATCGCTCATACCTGGACCCGCGGAGTGGCGCGTGGCCGCATCCTAAGTCCGGCGGAACATCCACTGTCCCTGGCATCGTACGCTTGGGCGCCGGGCACGGGCGGGCCGTTGAGCGGCCCCGTTGTTTACGTGAAAGCAGAAACTCTGCCGGAGCTAGAGGCGTACAAAGGAAAGCTGAAAGGCACCATTGTAATTACGGCCACTCCGACGCCCCTGCCTCCGCAAGATACTCCCGCGCCAAGTCCCATGCTGGTCCCTTACGGCGATCCGTTTCTGCTCATGCGGCCATTGCGCCCCGGTGAGAAGCATGAACACTATGGCGAGGGACGGCGGCGGTTTATGCGCGCGCGCCTGGAGTTCTTCAAGAGTGAAGGCGTGTTGGCCATGCTCACTGATTCGGGAAAATTCGACGACTTGCTCAACATGACCGGCCTGGGCGGCAGAAACTATGGCATCGCGCCGATTCCCGCCGCGTTCATTGCTTCTGAAAATTACAGCTTAATTTGGCGATTCATGCAGCGCGGTACGGTGCAAGTGGAACTCGACATTGCGAACTCAATCGGCGACAAGCCGGCCGAAGTCTACAACACGGTCGCGGAAATTCGCGGGAGCGAGAAACCGGATGAATATGTCGTGCTGGGAGCCCATCTGGATTCCTGGGATCTGGGCACTGGCACGACGGATAACGGGACGGGCTCGATGGTGGTGCTGGAGGCCGCGCGAGCGCTCGAGAAGCTCGGCCTTCATCCGAAGCGGACGATTCGGTTCGCGTTGTTCTCCGGCGAAGAGCAGGGGCTGAACGGCTCGCGTGCGTATGTGACGGCGCACCAAAGCGAACTGCCGAATATTTCCGCCGCACTGATTCACGATACCGGCACCGGCCGCGTGCTCAGCATCAGCCTGATGCGCAACTTTCAGGCGCGTGAGGTGATGGACAAAGTCGTTGCCCCGATGCATTCGCTCGGGTTGCTCGAGCTCAGCGAGCGATGGATGACGGGCAGCGACCATGTGCCTTTCGAAGAAGCCGGTGTTCCCGGTTTTTACTGCATTCAGGATTCCGCGCAGTATTTTCAGACCCACCATTCGCAGGCCGACACGTTTGACCAGGCGCACGAGGCCGACCTCGTCGAAGGCGCGCAAGTGATTGCGGCGTGGGCTTACAATGTGGCGCAATTGCCTCAGTTGCTGCCGCGCAAACCGGCGAGAGACTCGTCGCTCGATCAATAGCGCGCCGCGGCGAAGCGAAGGGAATTCATGCGGGCAGTTTTGCAACGTGTGAGCCGTGCGCGTGTAATTGTTGATGAGCGCGTGACCGGGGAAATTGGGCCGGGGTTGGTGGCGCTGGTTGCGGTCGGGCGTGAAGATACCGCCGCGACTGTCGCCGCGATGGTTGAAAAAGTTGTGAACCTGCGCATCTTCAATGATGACGTGGGGAAAATGAACCGTTCGCTGATCGATACGAACGGCGCCGTGTTGGCCATCTCGCAATTCACGCTTTACGGCGATGCGCGCGGCCAGCGCCGCCCGAGTTTCATCCAGGCTGCTGCGCCTGAACTGGGCAAATCGCTTTACGAAGAGTTTGTGCGTGTGCTCGAATCGCTGGGCGTGCGCGTCGCAACCGGCGTGTTTCAGGCGCACATGTCGGTCGAACTCACGAACGAGGGACCTGTCACGATCCTCCTCGACTCCGACAAGAATTTCTAGTTCGCCGGGCACGCGGGTTCGATCTTCCGAAAGTCAGATTTTGCGACCGCCTTGCGTTGTTTGCTCTTCAGGCTTACGCTTTTCCCGGGGGCACTGCTATGACGGAAATCAATCGAATTCTCGACCAGATGGACCGCGCCTTCTCCGGCGATGCCTGGCATGGACCTTCACTCATGAGCTTGCTCGACGGAGTTTCGGCGGAAGATGCATCGAAACATTCCGTTCACGCGGCGCATTCGATTTGGGAGCTGGTGAATCATGTCGCCGCGTGGAACACGATTGTGTGCCACCGGCTGGCAGGCGATGCGTCCAAAGTGACTCCGGAGATGGACTGGCCGCCCGTGTGGGAGGCCAGCGAGGTGGAGTGGGCGCGATCGCTCGAACAACTTGCGGAAAGCCGCGCTCGCTTGCGCAGGGCCGTCGAAAAAATGCGCGAAGGCGAACTCGACGAAAAGTGGGGCACGAAAGAGGAATCGAGATACGTGCTGATTCACGGATTAATTCAGCACGACCTCTACCATGCCGGACAGATTGCGATCTTGAAAAAAGCCCAGGAACGAAGCATCGGGAAGCCAGCTTGAGTCGCATGACACGATCATTCCTAGTCAGGGCCCATTCTCCCGCGGAGGACCGCTTTCCACGAACGCCAAGAGGACGAGCCCTTCCAGATGCAGACATTAATATCGTAATACGATATAATAGTCTGCAACATGAGGAGCGCGACTAGACGCGGTGTTGCTTTTGCAGATCTTGCGGAACTTCGCTACCAGATCCGCCGCTTTCTGAATTTCAGCGAGCAGGCAGCTCGCGCAGCCGGCATCGAGCCGCAGCAACACCAGGCCCTCCTCGCAATCAAAGGTCTGCGAGGCGGGGAGAAACCCACGGTAGGTTTTCTGTCCGAACGGCTGCAAATTCTGCACCACACCGCTGGCGAACTTGTCAACCGCCTCGAAGCTAAAGGGCTCATCCGCCGCTCCCGCAGCCGAATCGATCGCCGCGAAGTGCTCCTTCGTCTCACGCGTGGCGGAGAAAAGCTGCTGCAAGCTCTCGCGCAATCCCATCAGGCTGAATTGAATTCAGCCGGGCCAAGCCTGCTGCGTGCGCTTAAAGCGACCATTCATATCGAGAAAAAAACAGCAGGGGCCCGCGCCTCAGGCTCGATGAAGCTGCTTTCGCGGAGTGGGTATCATGGCCATGTAATCGCAGGAAGACCTAATCGGCGCCCCTGAGAGCGCGTGACACACGGAGAACGCTTAGTTGGAACCTAAGTCGCAGGCGGGAAGGACCCTCGAGCCAAAACAATTTGCGGATTTCCGCATTGGATTTATTTCTCTGCTCGCGGCGTTGATTGGCGTCCTGGCGGGATTGATCGCCTACCTGCTTTACGACCTGATTGGCCTCTTCACAAACCTCGCTTATTACCACGAGTGGTCGTTTCATTTTCGCAGCCCCGAAAATACGCAGCTCGGACCATGGATCATCCTTACGCCAATGATCGGCGGGTTGATTGTTGGGTTCATGGCCAAGTACGGCTCGGAAAAAATTAGAGGCCATGGGATTCCGGAGGCAATGGAAGCCGTGCTGGTGTCGCGCAGTCGCATCGAGGCTAAGGTTGCGATCCTGAAACCACTATCAGCAGCCATTGCCATCGGAACGGGCGGTCCATTCGGAGCAGAAGGCCCCATCATTCAAACGGGTGGCGCGTTTGGATCGCTGATCGGGCAATTCATTTCAACTACGGCGGCCGAGCGCAAGGTGCTGCTCGCTTGCGGGGCGGGCGCGGGGATGGCAGCCACGTTCAACACGCCGATCGCGGGCGTGATTCTCGCAATCGAGTTGCTGCTTTTTGAATTTCGCTCTCGCTCCTTCATTCCGCTCGTAATCGCCAGCACGTTGGCCACTAGTGTCCGCGCCGTGCTTCTCGGACAGCATTCGATGTTCACTATGGGCAATGTAGATTTCGACGTCATCCGTGGGTTGCCGTTTTACCTCGTGCTCGGCCTGCTCTGCGGCGTTGCGGCAATCGGATTTACGAAGGCTCTTTACTGGGTGGAAGATCAATTTGATCGCTTGCCGATTGATGATTTGTGGCATCCCGCCATTGGCGCGTTGGGGCTGGGCATCATCGGATTCTTTGTGCCACGCGTACTGGGCGTGGGGTACGACACAATTTCCGACATCCTCAACAACAATCTCGCGCTGAAATTGCTGCTGCTGATCGCCGTGTTCAAATCCCTCGCTTTGATGATTTCGCTCGGCTCGGGCACATCTGGCGGCTTGCTAGCGCCGATGTTCATGTCGAGTGCTGCGCTGGGCGGGGCGTTTGCGATGGTAGTGAACATGATTTTCCCGGCCGTGCATCTTTCGCCGGGCGCCTACGCATTGGTGGCGATGGCTGCTGTGTTCGGTGCAGCCTCACGGGCGACGTTTGCATTCATCGTGTTCGCGTTTGAAATCACCCGCGACTACAACGCCATCCTGCCGCTGATGCTCGGCTGCGTAATCGCGGACTTGATTGCGCTTCGCTACCTGCCGAGCTCGATCATGACAGAAAAGCTCGCGCGCCGCGGCCTTCGCGTGCCCGAAGAATATGAGGCAGGCGTGCTGAAAGTAGTTCGCGTCAGCGAAGTGATGCGAAAAGACGTGCGACCGGTTTCTGCAACGATGACAGTCGCAGAACTAGCCGAGCGCATGGCGGGCTGCGGGCCAGCAGAAGACGGCGCCGAATCCGCCTTCAATAGGATGCAAGGACTCCCCATCACCGGCGAAGATGGCCGACTCGTCGGAGTCGTGACGCAAGGCGATTTGCTGCGCGCGTTGGAAGCAGATCCACAAGGAAAGATGTCCGTGCTCGAGGCCGGCAGCAATGAGCCAATCGTGGCGTTTCCGGACGAGCTTGCCTTTGAGGCACTGCTTCGAATGTTACAGAACAATATCGGGCGGCTACCAGTGGTGAGCCGCGAAAATCCCCGTGAGATGGTCGGATTTCTCAATCGCGCGGGGATCTTGAGCGCGTGGACCAGGCACATGGAAGAAGAAGGAGTGCGCGAGCACGGTTGGTTGACTCAAATGCTGCGACCCAAAGATTCGGAGAGAGGTTCCTGAAAGATTAAGGTTCTCTCACCACGCGCCGCCGCCTCCGCCGCCGAATCCGCCACCGGAGCCTCCGCCGCCGCCAAATCCTGAACCGCCGGAGCTGCTGCGCGGGGATGAAGCCATCACGCTGCCGGCCTGCGCGGACATGTAATTGAGATCATTCACAAAGACGTACGGCACAAAGCCGCTGCCATAGGGTCCCTGATACCACTGCGGCGGCTGCATGGCGATTCCCGCGAAAGCCTGCACCCATTTTTGTTCGACGTGCAAAGCCATGGCGTAGGGCAAGAACTTTTCAAATAGCTCGGGAGTCTTTTCCAGGCGCTCAATGCGGTCGCTTTCAACGCGGCCGAGAAAATTCTCGAAGCCGAGCACGCGCGCAAAAGTGCGCGCGCCCAAAAGCGTCCGCGCCGGCATGAACCAGCCGAAGATGCAAATCACCGCGCCGGTGGCAATCGCCGCGGCAATCCAGGTAAATGGGGCGACACCTGTCGTAGCCGCCAGCGTTCCACCGAAAATGAAGAAGATTACGCCGATCACAAAACCACCACCGACATACGCCTGGCGGACGGCGTCCGGGCGGTGCAGGTAGTACCCGTCGCCCACCAATGCCTCAAAAATGCGATCGCGAATCACGGGCAGGTGAGTGTAGAAATGATTTTGCAGGTCGGACATTTTCACGTCGGTATTCGCGCCACCGTCGAAGAGTGCGGAAAGCATTTCGCGTTCATGCGGCCGCACCGTGGCCCACTGCGTCGCGGGTTGCTTCAGATGAAAAATGTATTCCTTGCTGTGGGTGAGACCGAGCAGATGGCTCTCCTCTTTCTGCTCGATGGTTAAGTAGCCCTTCACGGCCAAGTCCACGAGCGTGGCAGTGATGTCTCGCATCGATGCTTCATTATCAACCAGCGTCCCACACTCTCCCGGAGTGAGCTTATCGGGCGGGTCGTATTGCACTGTAATCGCATCCTGCTCCGGATCGCGCCCGCGGGTCCACCAGAGCCAGAACATTACGAAAAACGCGCCGACGGGCATGAAGAGCGGCCAATTGCTGCGCAGAAAAAGCATCAGGCGAGCACCGGCGCCCGGGGCGTGCACAAATCCTTTGTCCCATCCGACAACGGCCGTCAGCCCTTCGTGAAATCCGAGACGGTGCAGGGTTTGAATTTCCACGACGTTGGCATTCATTTCCACGCGCGCATCCTGCGCTCGCGAACCGAACACGCCGGTGTAGGCGATCGCGCGCATGCCGGTAGTGCCGGCGGGCAATTCGATGTGGGCGCTGGCCGAGTCAATGGGCACGTCCCAACTGTCCCCAGTCACATTCCAGTAAAGCTCGTCGTGGTCGTCAAAGAAGCGGATCGCGTCGAGCAAGCGGTAGCGGATGATGACGGTGCGCGTGGTGTCTTCTGCCCCCGGCACCGTGATCTTGAATTTGAGGTAGCGGCCTTGACGCGTCTGCTCATACTTCAGGGCGTGGCCGTCCTCATCGGTGATCGAGAGAAGTTCGAGTAGCAGCGTGTGGTTGAGGCCCTGCGGCGTGTTGTACTCAACTGGAATGGTTCGATAGATGCCGTGGTAGGAGCCGATGAATTGAGTTTCGATGATTTCCGTGACTTCAACGGTGCCGTCGGCGTTGACGGTGACCTGCTCATTGAAATCTTTTACGTGGTACTCGCGCGCGACTGCGGGCCGAGCGACCGCTAGGAAGGCGACAAGCATCATCGCCGGCACGAGAAGACTGGAGATTCGCGCGCGACTCGGCCTGAGCACAGCGAGAATCACGTTTGCGCCGCGCCGCCGAAACTAACCTTGGGTACTTCGCGTTCCGCCGGCGCGCTGATCTCGAAAAATTCACGTGGCTTGAAATTGAACATGCCGGCGATGATGTTCGAAGGGAATACGGCAATCTTGGTATTCAGATCGCGGACGACGGCGTTGTAGTACCGGCGCGCGTTCTGCACGCTCTCTTCGATTTGATTCAGGGTCTGCTGAAGCTGCGTGAAACTCTCGACGGCGCGAAGTTGAGGGTACGCTTCGGCGAGCGCGAAGACTTGACGCAACGCCTGAGTCAGCACGCCTTCCGCTTCCGCTTTCGCTGCCGGACCCTGGGTGGTCATGGCGCGATTGCGCGCGGCGACCACGCCCTCGAGCGTATCTTTTTCGTGCGAGGCGTAGCCCTTCACGGTTTCGACGAGGTTGGGGATCAAGTCGTAGCGGCGTTTGAGTTGAACATCAATGTCGGACCAGGCGTTGTCGCACTGCACCTTCAGGCCCACCAGCCCGTTGTACATGCTGATGACGAAGACGACGAACAGGGCAACGACAATCAGGAATATCCAGCCCATGGGCAGCCTCCACAAGTCGCTTGAATGCGCGCTCTGACAACGATCCTTGACGATGACCCGCGGGCCAGCATACGGCGGAGCTGGCACAGTGTAAAGGTGGGGCGAGGCGAGCGTTGCTTGCCGCGCAATGGATTGAAACGAACTGCCGGTGAGTTGAATCCAATGCGGCGGCGCGGAGGAGCGCCGAATGAACTCATAAGATAAGGGAGGACACAGCGATGGCGAAAATGAAGGTGGCGGTAGTGCCGAAGGCGGGAGCGGACTTCGAGCTCGTCGAGCGGGATATTCCACAGCCGGGACCGGGACAAGTAAGGATCCGCGTGCTGGCGTGCGGGGTCTGCCACAGCGATGTGCTGACGAAGGAGGGAATGTGGCCCGGGATTACTTATCCGCGCGTGCCGGGACACGAAGTGGCGGGCGTGATTGACGAACTCGGCGCGGGGGTGACGACCTGGAAGAAAGGGCAACGTGTCGGGGTGGGCTGGCACGGCGGGCAGGACGGCACTTGCCCTTCCTGCCGGCGCGGCGACTTCCCGACTTGCGTGAGCCCAAAGGTTACGGGAATCGTTTACGACGGCGGCTACCAGGAATATATGCTGGCGCCGATGGAAGGGCTGGCAGCGATGCCGGAGTCGCTGGACGTCGCGGAAGCAGCACCGCTCATGTGTGCGGGGGTGACGACGTTCAACTCCTTGCGGCACAGCGGCGCCCTGCCGAGCGATCTGGTTGCTGTACAAGGAGTCGGCGGGCTGGGACATCTCGGGATTCAATTCGCCCAGAAATTCGGTTACAAGGTAGCGGCCATCGGGCGCGGGCCTGAGAATGCGGCGCTGGCGAAGAAGCTTGGAGCGAGCGTGTACATTGACAGCGCGGCGACGGACGCCGCGGCAGAGCTGCAAAAACTCGGCGGGGCGCGCTCGATCCTGGCGACGGCGCCAAGCGCGAAAGCGATGTCGTCGCTGATTAATGGATTGGGGAGCAATGGAACGCTGATGGTGGTGGGCGCGGAGCCGGGCGCGATCGAGGTATCACCACTCCAATTAATCACAGGGAAGAGGAGGATTCACGGGTGGTACTCGGGGATCGCGACGGATTCCGAAGATACGCTCCGTTTTGCGGAAATGACAGGCGTACGCCCGATGATCGAGAAGTATCCGCTCGAGAAAGCCGCTCAGGCGTACGCGCGGATGATGAGCGGGAAGGCACAGTTTCGCGTGGTCCTCACGATGGGGAATTAAGCAGCGTTTAACCCGAGCTGCCGGCGCGCCACGGTGCATGAGCTCATGTAGATTTTGATAGCCTACGACCCATGTATTAGACTCGCGGCGCGTATTGCGGCGGCGAGATATGAGCGCTCAAATTATTCGTGAGCCCCGATGGCCTGCGTTTATCGCGATGCTGGCAGCCGGGGGAGTCTATCTGGGATTGCCCGAGCCGTTCACGCTGGGACCGAGCTGGCTCTTGCTCGTAGTGGTAGTGATATTGCTGATCCCGATCACCGTGTCGTACCACCGCGGCCATTACAGCGTGACTCGAATTCTCACTCTGACGGTCAATGGAGTGATAACAATCGCCATGATCGCTTCGCTGGCGGTGCTCATTCGAGGAATTCCGCAGCACCGCGATCCGGCGCTGACAATGCTGCGGTCGGCGGGGTCGCTGTGGATCACGAACGTGCTGGTCTTTGCGTTGTGGTACTGGAAGCTGGATGCGGGCGGTCCACTGGGGCGCGAAAGTACGCGTGGAAATCTGGAGAGCTCATTCCTGTTCCCGCAGATGCTGATGCGCAAGAGTGCGGATCCGTCGTGGTCGCCCGAGTTTGTGGATTATCTTTTTCTGGCGTTCAACACGAGCACGGCATTTTCGCCGACGGACACGGCTGTGCTTTCGCGCTGGGCGAAAGTGGGGATGATGTTGCAGTCGATTATTTCGCTCGCGATTGTCGCGCTGGTTGCCGCGCGAGCAGTAAACGTACTCTGAGTTCCTCTTTCTGCAGTGGCGTTGCGTTGGGCGAGAATCTTCTCACTGCGTGACGATGTAGCATTGAGGAGCATTTTCACGCGATGTGGGGACGCAAGAGAATCCCACCACATTGCCGACAAGAACTTTGCCGGATGTCATGAAAGAGGCATCCACTTCGATAACGCGGACGAAACCTCCATTTGCCCTAGTTGTGCCCGCATTCGCGGCGGAGACGTGAAAAGACAACGCGCCGGCCGCGAATCCTGCCAATGCTGCCAGAACGATCCCCAACGAAGGTTTTTGTAGTTTCATGTTGAAGTCTCCTCTCGATGTTTGCGACTGGTACACCGCAGCGGAGTGTAATCGTGAAAGGCGCTGCAACACCAGACTGCATCGCCGTTCTTCCTTTATTGAATGCGCACAGTGAGGAGTTGCTGTGCCACGAAAGACGAAGCGAGGCGCCGGCCGGAGGCCCGCGCTATATAAACGAGCGGTATTAGTGGCGTAATCATGTGAATTGAGTTACGCTATCGTTAACAGTTACCCCGATTCAGCAAGGGCCGTTCAGGCACCTTGAGATGCTTTACAAAGCATTCAGCGCAGCCGTGTTTGGAATCGACGCCTACCTCGTCGAAGTCGAGGTGGACGTGGGTCCAAGCTATCAGGGAAATTTCACGGTGGTCGGTTTGCCCGACATCGCGGTGAAGGAGAGCCGTGAGCGGATCAAGTCGGCGCTGCGGAATTGCGGTTTCGATTTTCCGTCGTCCCAGGCGGTGACAGTGAATCTGGCTCCCGCCGATATCCGCAAGGAAGGCTCCGCGTTCGATCTGCCCATGGCGCTTGGGCTGCTGGGGTGCCAGGGAACATTCTTCGGCAAAATTCTGGACTCGCATGTTTTTCTGGGCGAGTTGTCGCTCGATGGCAGTGTGCGCTCGGTGCGTGGTGCGCTTTCCGCAGCGATTGCAGCGCGCGAGCGGGGAATTCGCAACGTGGTGGTGCCGGAAGCAAACGCGCGCGAGGCAGCGGTAGTAGAAGGCATGCGCGTGTTCGCCGTGAAGTCGCTGCCGCATGCGGTGGACCTGATGAACTCGCCGGAATCGTTTCAACCCGTGAGCGTGGACACGCAGCAGATGCTTTCCGATGCGGGGCAATACCCGGTGGACTTGCGTGACGTGCGAGGCCAAATGGCAGCGAAGCGGGCCCTGGAAGTCTCCTGCGCGGGAAGCCACAACATTCTACTGATCGGGCCGCCCGGTGCGGGGAAGACGATGCTGGCGAAGCGCATTCCCACGATTTTGCCGCCCATGTCCCTCGATGAAGCGATTGAGACGACGCGGATTCACAGCGTCGCCGGGCTGCTCGATGATGCGCGAGGGCTAGTTGGCACGCGGCCATTCCGTTCGCCTCACCACACGATTTCTGACGCAGGCTTGATTGGCGGCGGCGCGATACCGCGGCCGGGAGAAGTGTCGCTGGGGCACAACGGTGTGCTGTTTCTCGACGAGCTGCCGGAATTTCAACGCAATGTGCTGGAGGTGATGCGGCAGCCGCTCGAAGATGGCGCGGTGACGATCGCGCGCGCGGCGCTGTCGGTGACGTTTCCTTCGCGGTTCATGCTGGCGGCGGCCATGAACCCGTGCCCATGCGGATTCTTCGGCGACACGACGCGCGAGTGCCATTGCTCGCCAATGCAGATTCAGCGGTATGTGTCGAAAATTTCCGGGCCGCTGCTCGACCGCATTGACATTCACATCGAGGTACCTGCCGTGAAGTATAAGGAGCTGCGCGGGAATGGCGATATCGAACCCTCGGCTAGTGTGCGCGAGCGAGTGCTGCGCGCGCGCGCGATCCAGCTCGAGCGCTATCGCGCCGAGAAAAAACTATATGCCAACGCGCAGATGCCGTCGAAGCTGATTCGCAAACATTGCGCGATTTCAGCGGAAGGCGAAAAACTGCTTGAGACCGCGATTCAGCGATTGGGTCTTTCGGCGCGCGCGCATGATCGAATATTGAAGGTGGCGCGAACGATTGCGGATTTGGAGGCGGCGCCCTCAATCGAGCCGAAGCATCTGAGCGAGGCGATTCAGTACCGGACCCTTGACCGGACTTATTGGGCGTAGAACTGCGGAGAAGAAGAGAAGAGAGAGCCTTTAAACACAGAGGACGCGGAGAACAGCAAATACTGAGTGAGCAGAGAAAAAGAAAACTTACCGCCGAGGCACCGAGAACGCAGAGAAGACGAGAATGCGTTCGAGGCAGGGCGAGTTTACCGGGGGATTGCCCGGCAAGTTCTGTTAGTGGCGGCCCCAATTTGCGGGGGGATCGGCGACGGACCAGAACTCGGGAGCCGGATTTGCGAATTGAACGCCGACCGTAGCCAAGCCGGCGTAGGGCGGGCCGAGAAAGGCGACTGTGGCCTCGCGTTCGTCGGAATTCTCAGTTCTCGTGAGCTTGATTTTTTGCCCCAGGGCAACTTTTGCGCCGAGAACAAGTAGTGCGCCGTGAGCACTCACGGTGACCGTAAAAGTTTCTTCCCGGAAAGGTTTTTTGTCCTGCTCCTCGCCTTGAATAATCAGCGGTACGTCCAGGAGCACTCGCTCGCTGCGTCTTTGCGGTGTTGCCGCCATGAACTCCCTCCAGACTGAAATGCTCGTGTGGTTACTCTAATCGGAAATCGGCGGCAGTTCATCTTGAACCGGAGAATTGAGTACTCGTGTAGTTAACCGGGCCGCATCTCGTAATTGACGATTCGACGGAGGGCTATTTTGTGTGGGCTGGCTCGAACCTGAGAACGCCTGCTTGCTGATACACTTTTCCGTTGGCAGAAAATGCGAGGTGAGTTGTGTCCAGTCAACTTGAAGGTGCCCGCGAAGTGCCCGTGATCGAAACGGAGCGGCTGAGGATGCGTGGTTACCGGCTTGATGATTTCAACGATTGTGCGGCGATGTGGGGTGACCCCGCAGTGGTGCGCCATTTCGGCGGCAGGCCGTTCTCGGAGGAAGAGGTCTGGGCGAAGATGTTGCGGCACGTGGGGCACTGGTCGCTGATGGGTTTCGGTTACTGGGCGATTGAGGAAAGGGGGACGGGCAAATATGCCGGGGAGCTTGGCTTCGCCGATTTCAAGCGGGACATCGAGCCGTCGCTCAAAAACACGCCGGAGTTGGGCTGGGCTCTCGTGTCAGGACTACACGGGAAAGGGTACGCGACGGAAGCCGTTCGCGCAGCAGTGGCGTGGGGGGAATCACGTTTTGGGGCGACGAGAACGGTCTGCTTGATTCATCCGGAAAATCTTGCATCGATTCATGTGGCCGAAAAAAGTGGATATCAGGAATTCCACCGCACCACCTACAAGGGGCAGCCCGCTATCATCTTTGCCCGGCAGTAAATTCACTAGGGTGCATGGTCCCGGGCTTGTTGGTTCCAGCCTTCCTGAGTTCCAGTACCGGGAGCACATTGACTTGCGCTTGCGCGCTGTGTTACGCATACAGACTCTTTTCGGGGAGTTTTTCTCGACTTCGGATGGCGGCCAACACACAACGGGTCGAGATCACGCTGGAGACACTGCTCGAAAGCGTCGACCTCGCTGAAAGCATCGTAATGCGCATCGCCGAGGCCTCGGGCTTCAGCGAGGAGGACATCCACAAAATCGGGATGGCCGTGCGTGAGGGTGTGATCAACGCGTACAATTACGGCAACCAGCAGAACCGCGACAAGAAAATCGGCCTAACCATCGAACTCACTCCCGAAACGATGACCGTGCGCGTGCTCGACCAGGGCAAGGGGTTTGAACTGCACGAAGTGCCCGACCCGCTGGCAGAGGAGAACCTGCTGCGCACGTCGGGTCGAGGGCTCTTCTTGATGCGCGCGTTTATGGACGAATTCCACGTGCGGCCGGGCCCGGGCGGCGGAGCCGAGTTGGTGATGGTGAAGAAACTCCCGGATGCAGTTTCCGGCAACGGCGCCGCCCAATCGGAGTAGAATCACCGCAGAGGTTTTCCGTGCTCCAGGGAACCAACAGAGAAATCGGCGAGATTGTGATCGTGGACTTCAGCGGGAAGATCACACTCGGCGAAGGCAGCTCCACGCTTCGGCACACCATCCGCGAGTTAATTGATCGCGGCCACCGCAAGATCGTCCTCAACCTTTTCGACGTGGACTACATCGACAGCTCCGGGATCGGCGAACT
The DNA here is from genome assembly GCA_050746945.1 of Candidatus Acidiferrales bacterium. Taxonomy (GTDB): domain Bacteria; phylum Acidobacteriota; class Terriglobia; order Acidiferrales; family UBA7541; genus Palsa-295. Next base: position 25,447 of record JBOGMZ010000018.1, read on the forward strand.
GGTGAGCGGCTACACTACGGTGAAGAATGCCTCAGGCGACATGAAGCTCCTGCACCTGACCAAGCGGGTCCACGACCTGCTACAGATTACGCGGCTGTTTACGGTGTTCGACGTGCGCTCGGACGAAGACGACGCACTCCGCAGTTTCCGCTGAGTTTTTCAGTCGATTTTTGCCCGTAATTTTCCAGCAAATAGCCTTCTCGCAAGCCCCCATTCTTTCTACTCGCCGCAAATTGTAGACAGTGATTTCGATTTGTGGAAGAATCCCGCCGCTGATGCGGTCTTGTAATCCTGTGGGGAATTGCGAGTCCTGCGTGCGGCGGGTTCTGCATTGCTACCGACTGGCGTTACAAGTTTCCGGATCGGGACATCACTTGAACAGGAGTGTCTACGGTGGCTCGAGAACAGGGTGTGGTGAAGTGGTTCAACGCCTCGAAGGGGTTTGGATTTATTCAACGCCAGTCGGGAGAAGACGTCTTCGTTCACTTCTCCGCCATCCAAATGGATGGATACAAGTCGCTGAACGAAGGGCAGCTTGTCGAGTTTGAGGTGAAACAGGGGCCCAAAGGGTTTCAAGCTGAAAACGTCACCAAGGCTTAGCAGGCTTCCGGAAATGGGCCCCGTCGCGCGTGTGGCGAGGGGGCCTTTTCTTTTGCGGGACAAGCCCGCTTTCGGCCCTGCTGAAGGTGCTTGAATTCGGTGATGCGCGCAGCTTTGTGATAGCATTGAGATTCTGAATCTTTCTTCGGGGTGCAAAGTTGGCGCAGCATATTTCTCGGAAGGAATTGAAGACGGACGAAGTCCGCGAGACGCTGGCGCACGGCGCTGAAGCTCTCCTCGGGCACCAGCAACTCACCCTTTACCTGCTGATTTCGGCCGTGGTTGTGGCAGCGTGCTTTTTCGGCTGGAAGACCTACTCCGAGCGGCAGACGGTAAAGGCTTCGGCGGCATACAACGACGCCATGAAAGTGTTTCAGTCGCGCGTGCGCGCTGCCGGCGAGCCGACTGATCCGGGCGAAGTGAGTTACGTGGACGAGAAAAACAAGTATGCCGACGCGGCACAGAAATTCGGCGCCGTGGCGATGAAATATCCACACACGCGTCCGGGGCAACTATCGAGTTACTACGCCGCGCTGAGCCTGGAGCGCATCGGCAAGTACGACGATGCCAAGAAATGGCTCCGGGGCTTGGCTGACAGCAGTTCCGAAGATTTTTCCGCCATGGCTCGGTTTGAAATGGCGCAACTGGACGACCGCCTGGGCCAAAGTGACGAAGCCGTAAAAATCTACCAGCAGTTGATGGCCAAGCCCGCCGTGCTCGTACCGAAGCCAGTGGTGATGCTGGCGCTCGCCGAACATTACGGCCAGAGAAATCCTGTCGAAGCCGCAAAGCTTTACACGCAAATCAAGACGGAATTTCCCGACTCGCAAATCGCTGAACAAGCCGACCAGGAACTCGCTCTCCTTCCGGGCAAGATCTGAGCTGCGCGGATGACGGCGATGTCGCCTGCATCCTACGCAATGGACGTGCAGCGTTCGCGCGGGCGCCGCTATCCCGAGTCGACGCATCCCTACCGCAACGATTACGCGCGTGACCGCGACCGCGTGGTCCATTCGCGCGCGTTCCGGCGGCTCGAAGCGAAAACGCAAGTCTTCACCACGCGTTTCTCGGACCATTTCCGCAACCGGCTGACGCATACGCTCGAAGTGGCGCAAATCGCGCGCACCGTCGCCGCTGCCTTAAGTCTGAATACCGATCTCGTCGAAGCGCTGGCGCTGGTCCACGACATCGGCCATCCGCCCTTTGGTCATGCAGGCGAAAGGCAACTCGACGCCCGCATGCGCGAGCATGGGGACCGCTTCAACCACAATCTCCATGCGCTCAGAATCGTCGAGCAATTCGAGCAGCGCTATCTCGATTTTCAGGGCTTGAATCTCACATTTGAAGTGCGCGAAGGAATCATCAAACATTCGCGCGACTACTCCGCGGCTGAATTTCCCGAGCTTGCGGAATATTTGCTCGACCAGCGACCGCCGCTCGAGGCGCAGCTAATTGACCTGGTGGACGAGATTGCTTACAACACCGCCGACCCCGACGATGGCTTTGAGGCGCATCTGCTCGATCTCGACGTGTTGCGTGCTGAGGTTCCGATTTTCGATGCCGCATACTCGGAAGTGGACCATCGCCATCCGCAGGGCGTGCAGAAATTGAAGTTCAATGAAGCGCTCAAGCATGTGCTCGATCAACTGGCGACGGACTTGATCGAGAACACGCGACGGCAGGCCGAGTCTGCAGGCGTCGAAACCGTCGAGGACGTGCGGCGGCATGCGCACCGGCTCGCTGGGTTCTCGGAGAAACGCGCGCAACAAAATGGAAGTCTGAAGCGGTTTCTTCATGCGCGACTGTATTCCCAGCCTGCGATTGCGGAAGATCGCGACCGGTCTGTTGCGGCCCTTGATGCCCTTTTTAGTTTTTATCTCGAACACCCTCAGCGGATGCCCGATCACTATGCAGAGCTGGCCAAGCAGGAACCGGTGCATCGAGTGGTCTGCGATTACATTGCCGGGATGACGGACCATTTCCTGTTGCGGCAGTGCCAGGAGCTTCTCGGGCCGCCGGCGAACCGACCGTTGTGAGGCGAGGGCAAGAAAGCCATTGTCCGATTCGTGTCATTTGGAATATCTTCCACCAGCGGCTTCCTTGACAACGCGTGCGCGGGTTCTATAATTAGATTTCGTCGTAAAAGTGCGGGGAAAGCTAATGTTTCTGGATGTGAATGAACTTGCTCTCCGAAAGACGCGCATCCGGAAAAGCTATTCACCGGGGACGCTCGATTTCCATTCCGGGGAGTTCCGTCAGGTAGAACCGCTCGAAGTCCGTGCCACCGCCGAGCTCGTCGAGGGGCAAATCCGCATTTATGGCAACCTGCACACCCGCGTGGAGCTGGTTTGCGCGCGCTGCCTCGACACGGTGGTCGAAGAAATCAGTCGCGATTTCGATCTCTACTATCGCCCCATGACCACGATGCCCCCCGATGAAGAAGCGCACTTGAATCTGGACGATACCGAGATCGCGTTCTTCGAAGGCGACGGCCTGTTTCTGGCCGATGTCCTGGCCGAGCAGGTGAACCTGGCGCTGCCGATGAAAGTGATTTGTCGCAGTGACTGCCGCGGCCTGTGCCCCCACTGCGGTGCCAACCTGAACAACGAAGAGTGCCGCTGCGAGAAGCATGCATCCGATCCCAGACTCGCCCCGCTGGCCCGCTTGAAGCAGGACTGGTTCAAAAAGCAATAAAACGCTACACTAGTGGTTTCCATTTTAGCCCCCACGATGCCGGGGCCTGCGAACAGGAGCTGGAATGCCCAATCCAAAGCGACGTCACTCGAAGCGCCGCACGTCCACACGCCGCGCCCATGATCATCTGCACAAGCTGTCCCTCGCGGAATGCCCGAATTGCCATGAGAAAAAGCTGCCGCACCAGGCTTGCCTCAAGTGCGGGTATTACAAGGGTCGCGAAGTGATTGACACCGCGGCCAAGACAGCCTAACTTTCCCTCGCCTACCGTCCCAAGTTGGCGCCCAACAATATGACTACCATCGCACTGGATGCTATGGGAGGCGACCATGCGCCTCGCGCTGAAGTCGAGGGAGCGATCCTGGCTGCGCGGGAGCTTGGCGTAAAAATTCTGCTGGTCGGCGTCGAAGCCACGGTGCGGCACGAGCTGAATCGCCACCGGCATCGCGGACTTCCAATTGACGTCGTCAACGCCACAGAAATCATTACTATGACGGATTCTCCTTCCCAAGCGTTCCGGCGCAAGAAGGATAGTTCGCTGCACGTGGCCGCAAAGTTGGTGCGCGACGGCAAAGCGGATGCACTCGTCACCGCCGGCAACACCGGCGCTGCGATGACGGTGGCGCGGTTCGTGCTCGGCACTCTGCCGTCCGTTGATCGCCCGGCGCTCGCCGCGGCATTCCCGAACATGAAGGACAAGGTCACGGTGATGCTCGATGTGGGCGCGAATGTGGATTCGAAGGCGCTCCAGATCGAGCAATTCGCCGTGATGGGCGAAATTTATTACCGCACAATTTTCGGCGTGAAGAAGCCGCGCGTCGCGCTGCTTTCGATCGGCGAAGAGGAAATGAAGGGCAACGAGCTGACGCGCGAAGCGGCAGGATTGTTGAAGCAAACGATGCTCAATTTTGTTGGCAATGTCGAGGGTCGCGACGTGTTTCGCGGAAATGTGGACGTGATCGTCTGCGACGGCTTTATCGGCAACGTGGCGCTGAAAATCAGCGAAGGACTGGTGGAGCACATTGGCGGAATGCTGAAGAAGGCCATCAAGAGCAGCCTGACGTCCCAGCTCGGCTACGCGCTTTCGAAAAGCGCGTTCGATTCCTTCCGCAAGCGCACCGACTATTCCGAATACGGCGGGGCGCCGCTGCTCGGCGTGCGCGGGATCACCATTATCGGACACGGGCGGTCGAATCCCAATGCCATCAAGAACGCCATTCGCGTGGCGAACGAGCTTTGCCGCGCGCGTGTGAACGAGAAAATCGAAGAGGAGCTTTCCGCTGCCGCTGTCGGGGCGCGCGGCTGAGCGCCGCTGGAACTGCAAGCATATGGGCAAAATCGCATTTCTGTTTCCCGGTCAAGCCTCGCAATATCCCGGCATGGGGCGCGACCTGGCCGAAAAATTTCCGGAGTCGCGCGCCGCGTTCGATGAGGCGGACGCTGCACTTGGATTTTCGATTTCGCAGCTTTGCTTTGAAGGCTCTGAAGAAGAGCTGAAACTGACGGGAAACACGCAGCCTGCCATCCTGACTGTTTCAACTGCTGCTTATCGTGCACTCGAAAAAAATGGCATCACGCCCGATTTTGTCGCGGGTCACAGTCTGGGAGAATATTCGGCCCTGGTTGCTGCGGGCGGGCTCGATTTCGCGTCGGCGGTGAAAATTGTTCGCGGGCGCGGGCGCTACATGCAGGAGGCTGTTCCCGCGGGCGAAGGGGCGATGGCCGCGATTCTGGGTCTTGCGCCGGCGGAAGTGGCGGATATTTGCAAAAAGGCGGCGGACCATCAAGTTGTCTCGCCTGCGAATTTGAACTCGCCCGAGCAGACGGTGATATCTGGTAACGCTGCGGCAGTAAAGCGCGCAGTCGAAATCGCATCGCAGAGCGGTGCAAAGCGCGCTGTGATTTTGCCCGTGTCCGCTCCATTTCACTGTGCATTGATGATGCCTGCGCAACAGCGCTTGGAGCCGGACCTTCGCGCGGCGAAGTTCAGCAATCTTCGCTTCCCGCTGATCACAAATGTGGACGCCAACGATATTTCCACGGGCGACGAAGCGCGCGACGCGCTGATTCGCCAAGTGACGCAGCCGGTGCGCTGGCTCGATTCCGTCCATGAAATGATTGAAGCCGGCGTGACGATTTTCGTGGAAGTGGGCCCGGGCAAAGTTCTCTCAGGCTTGCTGCGGCAGATTGATCGCTCGGTGCGCGCGCTGAACGTGGAAGATGCCGCAAGCCTGCAAGCCACACTCGACAAAATCGCGCAGTCGCGCGCCGAAGCGGCAGAAGGTTAGCACTTGTACCGCCGGCGTCTCGCCGGTTCATTGTACTTGGTTCTGTAGCGGCGGGCTTCAGCCCGGCATTCTTTGCTTTAAGTCTCAATCGCGCTGAGGTAACTTCTGGTCAAATGTTCTCACTGAAAGACAAAGTGGCGCTAGTTACGGGTGCTTCACAGGGAATCGGCCGCGCGACGGCGCGGACGCTCGCAGTTGCCGGTGCCAAAGTCGCCGTGGCAGCACGAAATACGGAGAAGTTAGCCTCGCTTGTCGCTGAAATTGAAAGTGCCGGCGGGGCTGCACTCGCGGTGCCGATGGACGTGGCGGATGCCGCGCAGGTGAAGGCCGGGTTTCAGCAAACGCTCGCGAAATTTGGGCGACTCGACATTCTGGTGAACAACGCAGCGATCACGCGCGACACGCTCGCACTACGCATGAAGCTCGAAGACTGGGAGGCGGTGCTGCGCACGAATCTGACCGGCGCGCATCTGTGCATCCAGCAGGCGCTGGGCGCCATGCTGAAGCAGCGCGCAGGTAGAATCATCAACATCACCTCTGTCGTCGCCGAGACTGGAAACGCGGGTCAGGCGAATTACGTGGCGTCGAAAGCTGGGCTGATCGGCTTGACGCGCGCGATCGCCGTCGAAGTCGCCTCGCGCAACATCACCGTGAACGCCGTCGCGCCCGGATTCATCGCGACGCCGATGACCGATCCGCTGTCGCAAGAGATTAAAGACAAAATGATCTCGCTCATTCCCCTCGGCCGCTTCGGCACCGATTGCGACGTGGCCGCCGCCATCGTCTTCCTCGCAAGCGACGAAGCCGGCTACATGACCGGCCAAGTCCTCGACGTGAACGGCGGCATGCACATGGGTTGAATTCTGATTTGCAAAGTAGTGTGAGGATTGCAATCGCTTAAAGCGCGGCTGAGGTTGACCCAGCATTACGCCGCGCATAGAATGGGCAGGTTGTCTTGGGGTCCCAGCCCCCGCATGTCCTGTGGCCGGGGGTTCCAGATCGCCGATACCGGAGGAATAACCAGAATGGCCAGCGTCGAAGAACGCGTGAAGCAGATTATTGTCGAGCAACTCGGTGTGGATGAAGCAGAAGTCACCCCTACGGCTTCGTTTGTGGACGATCTGGGCGCCGACTCGCTCGACACGGTCGAGCTGGTGATGGCCTTCGAAGAAGCGTTCGGCATCGAAATTCCGGATGAGGATGCCGAAAAGATTGCCACCGTGCAGAACGCCATCGATTACATCGAGAAGCACGCCAAGGCAAGCAAGTAGCTCGCCGGCCGTCCCATTCCGAACAGGAGAGCTTTCCATTGAACCGCCGAGTTGTCGTGACGGGCGTTGGGCTGGTCTGCGGGTTGGGCATTGGGACCGACGAGGTCTGGGGCAACCTCCAGGCGGGCAAAAGCGGGATCGGCCCGATCACGCAATTTGACGCCGCCGCTTTCGATTGCCGCTTCGCGGGGGAAGTCCGTAATTTCGATCCGCTCCAGTGGGTCGAGAAAAAAGAACTGAAAAAGATGGGCCGGTTCATTCAGCTGGCCCTGGCTGCCGCTGATTTTGCGATGCGCATGGCCGCGCTCGAAGTAAAACCTGAAAATGCGGATGCGACGGGCGTGTACATCGCCTCCGGCATCGGCGGGTTCGACATCATCGAGCGCGAACATGCGAAATTTCTTCAGGGTGGCCCCGGCAAGATCTCTCCGTTCTTTATTCCTGCAACCATCGTTAACCTTGCCTCCGGGCACGTCTCCATTCGTTATGGTGCGAAGGGGCCGAATTCAGCGACGGCGACGGCCTGCTCGGCTTCGGCTCACGCCGTTGGCGACGCATTCAAAATAATCCAGCGGTGCGATGCGGAAGTGATGATTGCAGGCGGCACGGAAGCGGCCGTCACGCCGATGGGCGTCGGTGGATTTGCTGCCATGCGCGCTCTTTCCACGCGCAATGATGAGCCGCAGCGCGCCAGTCGCCCCTTCGACGCCGCGCGTGACGGCTTCGTAATCGGCGAAGGCTCAGGCGTGTTGATCCTGGAGTCGCTCGAATTCGCGCAGCGCCGCGGCGCGAATATTCTGGCTGAGATTGTGGGCTACGGAATGTCCGGCGACGCGTATCACATCACGCAGCCCGCGGAACAGGGCGACGGCGGCTATCGCGTGTCCATGGCCGCAATCAAGGACGCGAAGATTTCGCCCGCCGATATCGGGTACGTGAACGCGCACGGCACGTCCACGCCCATCGGCGATGCGCTCGAGACGATTGCCCTGAAACGCGTGTTCGGCGAAAACGCAAAGAAAGTTCCCGTCAGCTCAACGAAATCAATGACCGGTCATCTTCTGGGCGGCGCTGGCGGATTGGAAGCGGGGATCAGCGTGCTCGCGCTGCGCGATCAGATTCTGCCGCCGACAATTAATTACGAAGTCCCTGATCCGGCATGCGACCTGGATTACATTCCGAACCGCGCGCGCAAGGCCAAAGCTAATTATGCGCTGTCGAATTCATTTGGCTTCGGCGGGACGAACGCATCGCTGATTTTCAAGAAGTGGGAAGGAAAATGACGATGCGACGAGCATCGTCATCCTGAGAGAGTCCGCCATGATTCTGGCGGACCACCCAGGGATCTCGATAGGATCACCGCGGAAGTGATTTTCATCGCACCGGAGGCAGTTTTGAAAATTGGAGTTTGCGTTAAACAAGTTCCTGCGAAGGACGCACCGCTCGCGATCATCGAGGGCGGCGCGTGGATTCGCGAGTCCGACATCGGCTTCGAGACGAACGAGCCGGACGGATTTGCTCTCGAAGAAGCCCTGCGCCTGAAGGAAAAGCATCAGGGCGAAGTGGTCGCGATCTCCATGGGCCCGGAGCGCGCGAAGCAGACCATCAAGGAAGCGCTCGCCAAAGGCGCGGACCGCGGCATCCACGTGACGGATGATCAGTTTTACAAGCTCGACCCGCTCGGCTCCGCACGTTCGCTTGCCGCCGCCATCAAAGGTGAGAATTTCGATCTGATTCTTACCGGTCTGCAAAGTGACGACCAGGGTTTCGGCCAGACCGGCGTGCTGCTTGCCGAATTGCTCGGACGCCCGCACGCGACCATCATCATGCAGATTGACGTGGTGGACGGCCACATGAAGCTGAAGCGCGAACTCGAAGCCGGATGGTTCCAATGGGTCGAGCTGCCGCTTCCGGCTGTGCTTTCGATTCAATCGGGCATCAACAAGCCGCGGTACGCCACGCTGAAAGGCATCATGGCCGCGAAGAAAAAAGAGATTGCGACCATCGCGCGCGCGACGCTTGGCGTGCCGGATGCGCCGACACAACGCGTCGAGCGGATTTATGTGCCGCAAAAAACGAAGAAGACGGAATTCATCACCGGCCAGCCGAAGGAAATCGCGGCTAAGCTGATTGAAAAGCTAAAGCACGAAGCGCGAGTCCTGTAACGCCGGCGTCCCGCCGGCTTCTTTGCTTTGCCAAATGAGGCCATCATATTCATGAAGATCCTGTTGATCACCGAGCACCGCGAAGGCAAATGGAACAACGTCAGTTTTGAAACATTGGCTGCCGCACAGCAAATCGTGCAGCACACGAAGGGCACGCTTTCAGGCGTGGTCCTCGGCAAAGGCGTCGCGCAATTGGCAAACGCGCTTGCCGCGATGCAACTTGATGAAGTCTTTCTCGTCGAGCACGACCTGCTCGACAAATACACGCCCGACGGTTTTTCGCTGGCGTTGCGCCAGGTGATCGAAAGTGCGAAACCTGATTTTGTTCTCCTGCCGCACACATACCAGGTTCGAGATTTTGCGCCAAAGCTCGCAGCTTCGATGGATAAGGGAATGATTGGCGACTGCATCGCCTATCGCTACGAGAACGGAAGGCTGATTTTTGTCCGCCAGATGTTTCAGGGCCGCACCGCTGCCGATGTCGTCTTCACTGGGGATGCGCCATGGATTGCCTCATTCCAGGCCGGTGCATTCCGCGCGGACCTGGCAGCGAAGCACGCCAGCGGTAAGGCGCCGGTAAAATCCGTCAGCGTGGATCTGCCGCCCGACCAAATTCGCACCAAGCCTCTCGAACTTTTCCGCGAAGCCAAGCAGGCGGTTGATCTGACGCAAGCACCTATCCTGATCTCCGTGGGCCGCGGCATCAAAGCGCCGGAAAATATCGCGCTGGCCGAGAAACTCGCGAAGCTGATGGGCGGCGAAATCTGCGCCTCGCGCCCCATCTGCGACGAAGGCTGGCTCCCGATGGATCGCCAGATCGGCAGCTCCGGCCAGACCGTCGCACCAAAGTTATATTTTGCGCTGGGAATCAGCGGCGCCATTCAGCACGTGGTTGGCATGAAAGGCTCGCGCACGATTGCGGCAATCAACAAAGACCAGAACGCGCCCATCTTCGAGGTCGCGGATTACGGCGTTGTCGGCGACCTCTTCGAAATCGTTCCCGCGCTGATCGAAGAACTCGAGAGATCCAAAACGGGCTGAGGGCTGTCCGGTTTCGCAATCCATCCTCCCATGACCGGGCATCGCAGCTTCCCGGGGACCCGCATTATATCTGCAATTATATGTGTCGTTTGGACTTACGACTCACCGCAACTGGTACCCAAACTGCGAATGTCCTGATCTGACTTGGGACGTGCTCTGCCCGGCTAACTGGCGTGCCCGCAGCCCGTCTTAGTACCTAAGCAGGCGCTCGTCAGGGGCGGCGCGGGTCCCGCGGAAACCTTGTGCGGAAGGAGTCGCTCAGATGGAGACGCTCTGGCAGGACTTACGGTTTTCCGTCCGGATGCTGCTGAAAAATCCGGGTTTCACGATCGTTGCCGTCCTCACGCTGGCGCTTGGGATCGGCGCCAATACCGCAATCTTCGGCGTCATCAACGGCGTCCTGCTGCGCCCGCTCCCCTACAAAGATGCAGGCCGGCTCGTCATCATCTGGAATGATTACGGAGATTCCGGGCAATCACTTCCCGCCGTGTCGCCTCCGGATTATCAGGACTATATCCACCGCAGCCAACTCTTCGAAGAATTTGGCGGCACCACAGGCGGAGGAGCCCAGACGCTCGATGTGGGAACCTCCAGCGGCGAGGAGATTCCGGAAAAAATTGACGCGCGATTTGTCACCGGGAACCTTTTTGCGATGCTGGGCGTGCAACCCATCCTCGGGCGAAATTTTACGCCGGCTGAAGATGTGGTGAACGGGCCAAACGTGGCTATGCTGAGTTACGAATTTTGGCACCGGAAGTACGGCGGCGATCCGGACATTGTCGGCAAATCAATGAAGCTCAACCAGCAGGCTGTGACCATCGTTGGCGTTCTCGCGCCGAATTTTCACCTGCTTCTCCCGGCGGAAGCATTCTTTACCAAGGAGGTCGAGATTTGGAGGCCGGCGCAACTCAATTACGCCCAATTTCCAAGAAACTTGACGATTTTGCTGGCCATGGGTCGGCTCAAGCAGGGCGTGACGCTCGCACAGGCGCAAAGCGAAATGGATCGCATCGCGGCGCAACTGCGTGCGGAAAACGAAGTGCACAAATCCTCCGGGATGCGCATTCGGCTGGTGCCCCTGCGCGATGACGTCGTGAAGGGCGTGCGGCTTTCGCTGGTTGTGCTGATGGGCGCGGTGGGATTTGTGCTGCTGATCGCTTGCGGCAACGTGGCGAATCTGCTGCTGGCAAGAGCAAGCTCACGCCAAAAAGAAATCGCCATTCGTGCGGCACTCGGTGCGGGGCGGCGGCGCATTGTCCGCCAGGTTTTGACGGAAGCGGTTCTGTTATCGCTGCTCGGCGGTGGGTTCGGTGTTTTACTCGCCTACTGGGGCACGGATCTGCTCCTGGCGCTGCGGCCGACAAATCTTCCCCGCCTCCAAGATGTTCACATCGACGGCACTGTTCTCCTGTTCTGCCTGGGCGCATGCTTATTCACCGGCATTCTTTTCGGCATGGCGCAGGCTCTTCCGGCCATTCGTTGGAACGTGGTGGATTTCCTGAAGGAAGGCACCAAGGGAGCTGGTTCGGCAGGCCGCCATCCGGCGAGAAAAATTCTGGTGATCGCGGAAGTGGCGATGTCGATGATCCTGCTTCTCGGCGCGGGCCTATTGATCCGCAGCTTTTACCTGCTCGAACGCGTGCGGCCGGGATTCGATCCCACGAATGTGCTCACCTTCCAGATTCAAACGCCGTTTCAGCGCTATAAAACATTCGCGGACGTCGCGCGATTCCACCAGGAAGTTGAAGACCGCATCGCCGCGCTTCCGGGAGTGCTCGCTGTCGGCGCTGTCGCTCGACCGCCCTTGACCGGGAGCGGGCCGCAGACGCCCTATGCTTACAACTCTGAGACCGAGCAAAAGTGGGAGAGCATTTCCGCTGATTGGCGGCCTGCCAGCCCTGGATACTTTCCTGCGATGGGAGTGCGGCTGGTGGCGGGCCGTTTTTTCACGAAGACCGATGACCTGGAACATCAGCGAGTAGTGATCGTGGACAACACGCTGGCGCAGCAGGCCTGGCCGAATGAAAATCCCATCGGTAAGCGCCTCCAGATTATTTCGTTCCACGATTTCACTTCGCCTGGCATTGACAAAGTTTACGCGCTGGTTGTGGGAGTGGTTCAGCATCCGCGCATTCACGACCTTTCTCGTGCGGTGCGTCCACAAATCTACACGCCCGAGGGTCAATCGGGATTCCCCGGCTTGACCTACACCGTGAAGACCGCTGGGAACATCCAGGGACTCGGGAAGCAGATTGAGGACATCGTCCACTCACTCGACCGCGGGATTCCTGTCCACGATGTGAAGCCGATGAGCGCATTTGTGTCCGACGTGATGGCGCCGCGGCGCTTCAGCCTGATCATGGTGCTGATTTTCGGCGGCATCGCGCTGACGCTGGCGAGTATTGGCCTGTATGGTGTGATCGCTTATTCCGTGACGCAGCGAACACATGAAATGGGCATCCGGATGGCGCTCGGCGCGGCGCCAAAAGACATACTCGCCCTCGTGGTGGGCCAGGGACTGGCGCTCGCCGCCCCTGGCATTGTGATTGGTTTGATTGGCGGGCTCGTCTTGACGCGCCTCATGTCCGGAATGCTGTTCGGCATTTCCACCACCGATCTGCCGACATACGCAGCCGGCGCAGGAGTGGTTGCGATCGTCGCCGTGCTTGCATGCTACGTGCCGGCACGCCGCGCCTCGAAACTCCACCCCATGGCGGCTCTGCGCTATGAATGAAGATTCTGCTGGCGCCGGCTTGTCTTGCTCGCCGCCCCAGCGGGGCGCGCTTTTTGCGTCCCGGAAGGCATCGCGGGACCAAGTGGAGCGTAGCCGAAGGGCGGCTCGCCGGCTGCTTCGCTCAGCCTTCCGGTCTTGCCCTCTCTCGCATGTCACAGTAAATGGATGGTGCGGAGCACCTACCATTGCGCTGGTGCTCTTGCAGCATGTACTCAAGTTCGATTGGATGGAGCCGGCCGCGTATGCCGCGATCCGCCACGAACGACGCCCTTCAATCCCGCCGCCCTTCTGCTCCCCTCATCGAAAAGGACAGGTCACTTCAAATCCTCAAGAACTGAACTAACGGCCAGTCGAATTCCGTCGCGCGCTGTGAGATGCTAAGAGTGGAGAATTTTCGAATGACGGACGAAATCAAACCTGTGCTTGCCCGCCGGAGCCTTGGCGCAGGCAGGCCAGCGCGACTGCGTCGGCGTGCTGTTTGCGCTCGCCTCGCTGCTCCCTGGCGGGTCCCGTATGGTCTCAGGGGCGCCTGGCTCAAGCGGGGGCTCGCCCGCCAGGTTTGGGATGCACTCGTCACTATTCACTCGCCACTTGTCACTGTGCTTCTAATCGCAAGTGATGTCGAATAGAAATCGCTGCAAGTTATTGAAAATAAAGGAAAGCGATCAATTCTAATCGCAACAAAAACCGCTCTTTCCGAGAAGGTCCGCCGTGCCGGAAAGCCTTTCTGCCGTGGAGGCCGTTCGCAGGGCTTCTGATAGGATGTGGGCATGACCATCGAACGCGAGCAGCTTGAAGCGGATGTGCTGATCATCGGCGCGGGGCCGGGTGGCTTGGCCTGCGCGTTGCACCTCGCCAATTTGATCGAGACGCACACCGCCGCGAAAAAATCTCCGGCGCTATCAGCCGAAAATATCTATGTGCTTGAGAAAGCTCGCGAAATCGGCGCGCACCAACTCTCCGGCGCCATCATGGACCCCCGCGGGCTCCGCGAATTGGTGCCGGATTTCGAGAAATTGGCGCCGCTCGACGCGAAGATCACCGGCGACGCCGCTTACTACTTCACCGAAACCAGCTCGTGGAAACTGCCGGTCACGCCGCCGCCGCTGCGGCAGCATGGCAATTACATTGTCTCGGTGAACAAACTCGTGAAATGGCTCGGCGGCCTCGTCGAGAAAAAAGGCGTGAATCTCTTCACGCAATTCGCCGGCAGGGAATTGCTGTACGAAAAGGACGGAATCGCGGGTGTCCTGACGGAAGACAAGGGCGTGGACAAGAACGGCAAGCCCAAGGACAACTTCACGCCGGGATACGAACTGCGCGCAAAAGTGACGGTGCTGGCCGAAGGGCCGCGCGGGTCGCTGACAAAAGACATGGTGAACAAGTTGAAGCTTGACGGCCTGAACCCGCAGGCCTACGGCATCGGCATAAAGGAATTGTGGGACGTCCAGCCCGGGCGAATCGAAACCGGATTTGCGGCGCACACGCTGGGATGGCCGCTCGATTCCAGTATGTATGGCGGGGGTTGGGTCTATGGCATGCGCGACAATCGCCTGTCACTCGGCATGGTTGTTGCGCTCGAATATCACAACCCGCTCTTTGATCCTCACGAAGCGTTCCAAAAATACAAGACGCACCCATATGTGAAAAGAATTCTCGAGGGCGGCAAGCTGGTGCGCTACGGCGCGAAAACAGTTCCGTACGGCGGTTGGTATTCGATGCCGCGCAGCTACGTTGACGGCGGGCTGATCATTGGCGATTCGGCAAGCCTACTGAACTCCCAGAGGCTGAAGGGCATTCATACGGCGATCAAGAGCGGCATGCTCGCGGCGGAAACGATATACGAAGCGCTCTGCGCGGGCGACACTTCCGCGAAAACTCTGGAAAAATATCCGCAAAAACTTGAAGCCAGCTGGATCAAGAAAGAATTGTGGGCGGTCCGGAATTTCCATCAGGCTTTTCACGGTGGCCTATGGTCTGGACTGATACAGACGGGCTTTCAATTTATCACCGGCGGGCGCGGACTTGTGGATCCCATGCGCGCGGAGCCGGGGTATCAGGATTACTCCAAGCTGAACCGCGACCGCTCGCTCGTCGATCAGTCAACACGATTCAAGGGCGACGGCAAGCTGAAGTTTGACCGGTTGACGGACGTCTATCACTCGGGCACACGCCACGAAGAGGATCAGCCGTGCCACCTGTTGATCCTCGAGTCGAATATTTGCGGCGACCGCTGCGTTCGCGAATATGGCAATCCATGCCAATATTTCTGTCCCGCAGCCGTTTATGAAATGGTGATGGAGAAGGGCGCGCCAAAATTGAAGATCAACGCTTCAAATTGCGTTCACTGCAAGACCTGCGACATCGCCGATCCCTACCAGATCATTAATTGGGTTCCACCGGAGGGTGGTGGCGGCCCGAACTACGAAGGAATGTAAGATTACAGCGCGGGAAGAGCAGCGACTAATTGCATCACCTTCTCGATTCCTGTGGTTATCCGCCTGTGAAAGCTCTCTTGAGCTTGGCCCAGAAGCCGCCTTTTTTCTTTTCCTTTTTTTTGGCAGGTGCGGCAGGCTGAGCCTCTGCGGACGGCGCGGCCGTGCGCTGGGCCACCTCTTCCAGATGTGGCGCTTCCACGTGGCCAGTGAATTGCCATTGCGGATCGGCGCGCGCGACGCGCACGAGCATGATCATGTCGGGCGTCGGGTCGGGGGGCGGCTCGGGTGAGTTCGCGGAAAACGTGAGCGGCGGCATCACAATCTTATACTCAGGCACCGAAAGCGCCGGGGGATCGGGAGCCGCATTGCTCGGTGCCGCCGCGATGGGATGCGATTCGTTAGCATCGGCGAGCACGCCGACTGTGACCAGGGGCTCGGGTGCCTGCTCAGCCGCTGCCGCATGGGGTTCCGGTTGCGGGGGCGCAGAGGCTCGCCCGGGAACAGACTCTGCCTTCGGCATCACGTCCGGCACGACTGGTGCCGGGGTCGCGCGCGCCTGCAATTCCTCGCAGAGGCAGCTTCCCGGAACGCCAGCGACGGGACTGAGTTTCCCTGCCGCGAGAAAAAATTCGCCCGACTGAGGCACGTCGAGTATTTCGCCGGTGAACTGGTGCTCCAGGCGCAGCGCACCGCTGGTGGCCAGGACGCAAAGAGAATCACTGATGTCGAGTCCGATGGTGACGTCACGGCGCGCGCCCCGGATTTCGAGAGGAGTCGCCACAATCGTCGGCGTGAAGATGCGCAATGAGGTGGTGATCGGAAGAATCACGTGCACGCGCCCGAAATTCAGCGCGACCGTGATCGCGCCGCCGGATTGCAGCAGCGTGATCTTCGCCGGGCCGCAAATATCAAGCTCGCCGCCGACAGCGAGCACCAGGCGCGCCTGCCCGGAATGCACCGTAACCACACTGCCGCTCGAAATAAAAATGCTCGGCGCGATCGTGCCGGTGCCTCCGCTCGCCGCCACCCCGCCTTCCACCGAAACGTCTTTTCCTTCGACGCGGCCAATCGTTCCCGGCGGCGCGTCCTGGGCGTGGAGCGTCGCGAGGCAGAACAGCAAAATTGCGCAGAGAGACAGCAGCCGGCACGCCAACCTGTGATCGGAGGCACGATGAGTGCCAGGTGCGAATTGGGCTCGTGGGTGCATCAAGACCGGCTCGAGGTCGCCTATACTATATCGCAGTGGACAACCGCACGACACCCGATGCCCCCGGGGCGGTCCCCAGTGCGCCGGGGCAATCGCCCCCACGCCTGCCGCGGCTTTCGCGCTGGCGCAGGATGCAGATTCCGTTCATCGCCTGGGCCGTGTACGGGATTCTTCGCCTGATAGGCCCCACCCTGCGCTTCGAATTCGTGGGCAAAAAAAATGCCGTCAACCGGCGCGAGACCGGGCAGGCTTCCATCGGCGCATTCTGGCACCGCTGCATCATCCCGACGCTCTGGTATTACCGTCATGACGGCATCGTGGTGATGATCACCATGAATTTCGACGGCCTGTGGACCAGCCGCGTGATCGAAAAACTCGGCTACCGCGTGGCACAGGGAAGCTCCAGCCGGGGAGGGATGACTGCGCTGAATGCGATGGCCCGAGAAGTGGAAGCGGGTTGGGACGTCGCGTTCACGCCCGATGGGCCGCGCGGGCCGCGCTACGTTGCAAAGCCCGGCCCTGTGATGCTGGCGCGACGAACAGGAAAACCGATCACCGTTTTTCACATCGGATTGAAGTCGGCGCATACGTTCAAGAAATCCTGGGACAACCTGAGACTGCCACATCTATTTTCGCGCGCGGTTCTGGTGATGGCGCCGCCCATCTATGTTGCAGCGGATGGGGACAGCGAAGAGATGCAGAAAAAAATTGCGGAGATGCAGGCTGCGCTCGAGCGCGTGCGCGACGTGGCCGAGTCTTGGTTTCAACTGAGCGAAACGGAACGCCAGCACTTGCGTGAAGAATGGAACAAAGAGCGCGCCGGCGATTCGCCACGCACAATTTCCTACGAGAGTCGCTAGCCTTCGCCAAGCTTCACGGCCACGTCCATCTTTTTCCCGTCGCGAACGATCGTCAGCTTGACGGTGTCGCCTGGCCACGCGCGATTTAGCAAAAGATTCAAATCCATCTGGCTGGTGATGGGTTTGCCGTCCACCGCGACCAGCACATCGCCGCCAATTCGCAATTCCTGTAATCCCGCGAGTACGGATTTTGTGCCGCCGCGGATTCCCGCCTGCGCCGCGGGCCCGCCGGGATTCACGCGCTCGACGAGGATGCCTTTCTCAACGGACAGGTTCAGCGCTTCGGCAAGTCCCGGCCACAATGCGCGGCCCTCGACGCCCAGTGTCGCGCGCCGGACGCGCCCCTTGGTGATCAAATCCTCGGCCACACGCTTCGCTGTGTTTATCGGAATGGCAAATCCGATTCCGGCCGTCGTTCCCGTGGGTGCGTAAATTGCGCTATTGATTCCGATCACTTCGCCATGCGAATTCAACAGCGGCCCGCCGGAATTTCCGCGATTAATGGCCGCATCAGTCTGAATCGCTTCGTCGATGAATGTGTTTTCGCTGGTTTGCACGGTGCGGCCGAGTGAACTGACCACGCCGGTGGTGAGCGTGCTTTGAAATCCGAACGGATTCCCGATGGCGAGCACGCGCTGGCCCACGAGCAGATTGCGCGAATCGCCGAGCGGCAGCGCCGCCAGCTTACGGCCCTTGGGATCAATTTTCACGAGGGCGATGTCGTTGCGGGTATCCTGCCCAATCAATTTTGCTTTGTAGCGCGTCTGGTCGCCCAGCGTCACCTCTATCGTTTGCGCGCCCTGCACCACATGGTAATTGGTCAGGATGTGGCCGTCGGTGTCGATCAGAAAGCCTGACCCGGCGCCTTCTACAGGTACGGGATTAAAGAAGAAATCATATTCGACGGTGCGAGTCACAATATTTGCGACGGCAGGCGATGCCTGTTTGTAAATGTTGACGTTTTCCGTTTCGGTCGGGTCTAGGCCTCGCTCGCCCCCCGTGACAGCCAGACGCAGGGCGTCCACCGTCGTTGGGATTCGCTGGCCATAACGCGAGCCGGCCCAATACGCGCCGAGTCCAATGATTAATCCGATGGCCAGCAACCGAACGGCGCGTCCTTCCCCTCGTTCTCGACTCATAGTATTCATCCCTTTTTAGAGGTGGCAGCAGCCAGGTGGAGTTTCGCGAAAACCATTGCCACTTGCTTCTCGGTATCTTCAATCGATCCGGAGCAATCGATCACCTCGTCAGCCAACGCGCGCTTTTGATCCCCGGGCATTTGTGACGCGATGCGCAGGCTGGCCTGTTCCTGCGACATGCCGCGCGCCATCAGCCGCGAAAGTTGCTGCTCCGGGTTGCACCAGCAAACGATTAGTTTATCGAGCTCTTTCTGAAAGCCGGCTTCAATGATCAAGGCCGCCTCGAAGATCGCGAGGTCGGGCCCGCCCACACGCCCGAGCGAGGTGAACCACTGACGCACCACTTGCAGAATTCGCGGGTGAAGAATTTGGTTCAGTTTCGCGCGCTTGGAGGCATCGCTGAAGACAATTGCACCCAGCTTTACGCGATCCACCTTGTCACCCGGGCCCAGGATTCCATTGCCGAATTCGCGTACCACCTCGTCGTACGCGGATTGGCCTGGCTCAAGCAATTCGTGGCCGAGCGTGTCGGCCTCCAGCACCTGGCAATCGAGATTGCGCAGCATGTACGCCACAGTGGATTTTCCGGCTGCGATTCCGCCCGTGAGTCCGACTTTAAGCATACAGGCTCATCGAGGTTGCACTGCGGCCGCAACGGGATTACGCGAACCTCGCCGGAGGCGTGCGGCTTTCACCGTGTTGCTCATGAGCATGGCGATGGTGAGCGGACCGACGCCGCCGGGGACAGGTGTCAGCGCACCGGCGACACTTGCAACGTCCGGGTGCACGTCGCCGACCAGAGCCGTGCCTTTCGTGCGAAAAGCGGCGAGCCGTTCGGGAAAGTTTGCGAAATAACTAGCAGCCTGAGCGGGATCGGTGACGCGATTGATGCCGACGTCAATCACTGTGGCGCCGGGATGAATGTAATCACGGGTCACAATGGCAGCGCGACCCATCGCGGCCACGACGATGTCGGCGCGGCGAACGACCTCGGGCAAATTGCGCGTCTTCGAGTGGCACACAGTGACGGTCGCGTTTGCATGCATGAGCAGCAACGCCATTGGTTTGCCGACGATGTCGCTGCGGCCGAGGACGGCGGCGTTTGCGCCTTCGATTTGGATTCTGCTGCGGCGGAAAATTTCCATCACTCCGGCCGGGGTGCACGCAATGAGATTCGGGCGGCCCGCCACCAATCGGCCCACGTTGAGGGGATGAAATCCGTCCACGTCCTTAGCCGGGTCCACGGCTTCGAGAATTTTCTTCGCGTCCACTTGCGGCGGCAGCGGAAGCTGCACCAGAATGCCGTCCACATCGTCGCGACGATTCAAGTCTTCCACAATGCGCAAGAGTTCCGCCGTGCTGATGGTCTCGGGCGGGGTCAGGTTGAACCCTGCGAGGCCAAGCTTTTCGCAAGCGGCAATCTTGCTGGTTACATAAATTTTGGAGGCAAGATTTTCACCGACAAGCACGGCCGCAAGCCCGGGACGGATTCCGGCAGCGGCAAGCGCGGCGATTTCGCCGGTCAGCTCGCCGTAAATTTCGTCGCGGATCGCGTTACCGTTCAGGATGCGCGCAGCCACTCGCAACCCCCATTGCAGCGCTTGAATTTTGCCGGCCGCGCCATAATAACATATGGTATTCGGCGACGCTTTCCGTCTGCAATCCCCACGAATCCGTGAGATTGCCGATGCATAGCGAACCTGCTAGTCTGCGCGCGAGATACACGAAAGATGGGCCGCGGGAGGTAGTGATGAGGAAAATCAAAAGGTTTGAGCCGCTTTCCGTGATGAAGATTTCGGCCATTTGCTACGGTGCGATGGGACTCCTGGAAGGAGCCATCTTCAGTCTGGTCTTCTCGATTGCTCCCTTGAAGGGCCACGGAGGAGAACCCCTTCCACGGTTTATGGGGCTACTCTTTGGAACTCTTTCCATTGTGTTTTTTCCCATCTTTCTTGGTGCGATGGGCGCGATCATGGGAGGCTTGGGAGCAGCCGTCTACAACGTCTCAGCTAGATTTGTCGGCGGCATCCAAGTCGAGGTCGAGTAAGGTGAGGGTGTAATCCCCGGCGGCTGGCGGGCAATTACACGGAAGGAATGTTGCTTTGATATTCGGAGTAAGCAGTGAACGTAAGACGCTCGAGCGCGCCATGCGCGATGCGGGGCGCTTGCCGCCCGGGCAGTCCCTCACGCTCAAGTGGCCGGTGCTGCACGAAGGCGCGGCGCCGCGCTTTGATCCGCAGACTTGGGATTTTCGAGTGACCGGTCTAGTGGAGAAACCGCTACGGCTCACGTGGGACGAATTCACGCGCCTCCCGATGAAAGAGGTTGTGGCCGACATGCATTGCGTCACGCGCTGGAGCCGCTTCGATGTGCGTTGGGAGGGCGTGCTATTTACCGAGCTAATGAAGCTTGTGCAGTTGAAGCCGGAAGCAAAGTTTGTAATGGTCCACGCGGACTCGGACTATACGACAAACGTGCCGTTGGCGGATTTAATGCAGCCCTCCTCACTTTTCGCGCTGAAGGAGAACGGCGAGCCGCTGCCTCTGGAGCATGGGTACCCGGTTCGCTTGGTTGTCCCGCATCTCTATGCCTGGAAGAGTGCCAAGTGGGTGCGCGGCCTCGAATTTCTTCCCAAAGATGCTCCCGGTTTCTGGGAGCAGAATGGCTACAACATGTACGGCGACCCATTCAAAGAACAGCGCTACAGTAACGACCGGTAGAGCACACCCGCGCCCGCGATTCGACGAACGATCAACTCGGCATATTGCGGCAGACTCGCGGATAATGTTAAAAAATTCAACCTATGACAGATAAATGGGGAAGGCGATTGTTCGTCACGGGCGCGGTGTGGTTGTTGATATTGGGATTGGTGCACTCGATCTCTTTATTCGAGAAAATAGCACCTACGAATGAGACCGAGCGCCAGCTGCTCGACCTGATGACGATCTACAAATTCAACCTCGCGGGTTCCATGCGGAGCATGGGCGAGCTGCTGCGGGGTTTCAGTATTTCCTTCATGTTGCCGGTGCTGGCTTTCGGGGTACTGGATTTGGCGCTGGCGCGCGAGCGGGCTGCGCTGCTGAAACGAGTAGCGATGATCAACGCAATCTGGCTGGCAGCAATGACCGCGGCTTCGTTGCGGTACTTTTTCATAATCCCCACAACATTTCTGGTGGTCGCGCTGGTGATTTTTGTACTGGCCTGGGGAAAACTACCCGCCGAAGGGGCGGGGTAGGGGCAAACAGAACAGATTTTGCTGAATTTGCCACGACTTGCCACGAAAGAAAACGCCCCGGAAACATCTTCCGGGGCGTTTTCCGTTTCGATCTTCCTGCAATCAGTTTTTAATAGATATCGTATTGCTCCCAATGAAGCGTGGGATCAGCCTGAATGATGATGCTTTTCTTGGTCCACTGCTCGAGCTCCTCAATCAGGGAGGACTCGCGCGTCTTGAGCGCCTTCGAAATCTCCGGATGGACGCGAAGCGTGAGGCTACCGGAGCTGACTTCCGGGGCCATCTTGCGCGCTTCACACTGAATTTCATAGCACAGCGTGGGAATGGATTTCACCATGCCTGAACCGGTGCAGTACGGGCACGGCTGGCAGAGCGTGCGCTCGAGCGCCTGCTTGGTGCGCTTGCGCGTGATGGCGACGAGTCCGAATTCGTTGAAGCGGAGGACTTTCGACGGCGCGCGATCGGCGCGAAGAGCGTCCTCGAGCGCGGCCATCACTTTTTCGCGGTTGCGGCGCTCCTCCATGTCAATGAAATCGATGATGATGATGCCACCCAGATCGCGCAAGCGCATCTGGCGGACAATTTCCTTCACCGCCTCCACATTCGTGCGGACGATGGTGTCTTCCAGGCGATTCGAGCCCTTGCCCACGAATTTGCCGGTGTTGACGTCGATGGCCACGAGCGCTTCCGTGTGGTTGATGACGATGTAGCCGCCGGACTTCAGCCACACTTTCGGCCGCAGCCCTTTGTCAATTTCCTGCTGGATTCCGAATTCCTCGAAGACAGGCGTGTCCTTGGTGTAGAGCTTCACGCGATTGACGAGCTGCGGCTGAAAGCGGCTCATGAAGTCCACCACCTTGGTGAACTCCTCCTCCGTATCCACCCACACGGCGGTGTAATCGGGGCTCATGTAGTCGCGCAGGATGCGCTCGACGAGGTTGAGATCGCGATGGAGAAGCGACGGCGCCTTGCGCTGTTCCGAACGCGATTTGATTTCGGCCCACGTACGCATCAGGAATTCCACATCGGTGCGAATTTCGTCGGAAGTCGCGCTGCCTGCGGCGGTGCGGACAATGAATCCGCCGCCACCCGCGCCTTTCGCTTCGTTCACCAAGTGGCGCAAGCGCGCGCGGTCTTCCGCTGACGCGATTTTGCGGGATACCCCGGTGTGGTCGAGCGTGGGCATGTAAACCAGGTAACGGCCGGGCAGAGCGACGTGGCTGGTAATACGCGCACCTTTTTTGCCCAGCGGCTCCTTGGCAATCTGCACGATGATTTCCTGGCCTTGCTTGAGCATGTCCGCGATTAATTGCGTACGGCGAGGCTGCGGACGGTGATGACCATGGCTTCCGCCGCTGTGTCCATGTTGCGGACGGCGCCCGCGATCGTCACGGCGCGGGCCGCGGCCGCGGCGAGCAGGATGCTGCATGCGCGCCCGGAAATCATTGCGGACTTGCGCCTTCCAGGGTTGTTGCTCGGGAGGCGGCTGGCTTTCCGCAGTCTCATTCCCGGCAGACGGATCTTCCGGCGAGGGGTCCGTGGCGCCTTCGGCACGCATCGCTTCCGGCTGGTCACTCTCCGCGTGCTCCATCTCGTCGGGATGGGCAATCATTCCTTCCGCTTCCGCCTGAGCTTCTTCGGCTTCTTCCTCCGCGTCAGATTCCGATTCGTGCCTTTCGATCTCATCTTCTTCAGCCGATTCGCCCATGTGCTCGTCGGCAACGGGGAGACCCGACTCGAGGGCTTCCTCTTGCGCGGCGAAATCACGCTGTTGCGCGTTACGGGCGGCTTCTTCCACCTGTGCTTCGGCAACTTGCTCGGCGAGCGCTGCGGCTTCTTCCTCGCTCAAATCTGCCGCGTGTTCTTCGTGCGCCGATTCCACAGCGTGCCGCTCGTGCGCTTCAACTGCTTCCTGCTCTTCGGTTTCCTCATGATGCTGGATAGCCGGGATCGCAGGTTCCGTGCGCACCTCGGCGACTGGCTCGCGGTTCTTCCACTTCGAGAGCGACTCACCCGGGAGTGGTTCGAGACCCGTTAATGAAGGGGCATGAAATTCGGAGCGTTCGGGCGAGAAGGTGCGCGGAGCCGGCTCCCACGTTGTGCTCGCGGCTGCCGTCGGCATCTCCTGCGACTCGGACACAACGGGCGTTACGTTTGTCGCGGCTACCGTATCTTCACTGGGCCCACCTGATCCCGGGGGCACCATGGTCCGCTCTTTGTATTTCGCGAGAGATTCTCCGGGAAGAATGACGGAGAGGTGGCCCTCCGCAGGACCAGAGTCGCTTGATGGCCCATCGTAGGGGCGTGATGGGGCGTATTTCGACGAAGGTAATTCGCGGCCGTACCGGGGTGCTCCTCCGCGTCCACCACTCTGCCGTTCACCAGGGCGGCCACCGCCTCGACCGCCACGGCGGCCAAATCGGCCTTCGCGGCGGCCGCCTTCATGGCGGCGATGCTCAAATCCACCGCGATCGCGGCCGGGAGCACCGCTCGAGGGAGGGGCGCTGACCGGCCTGACAAAATTGCCCTCCGGCGAGGCTGGCGCGCTTGCCGATAACAATTGTTCGGACCCGGGTACCTCAGTTGTGGCAAATGGCGCGGGTTCTACGTCCGTGGGCTCGATGGCAGGAGCCGTGGCGCCTTCAGCAGCGAACACCTGTCCGCCCTGCGCCTCCATCTTCTGGACCTTTTCCTCGACGGTGGTGACGATGTGGTCGAACTCCTCCAGATCTTCGAGGAAGTCGCTGACGTAGAGGAAGGCATCGCTATCGAGGCCAATCTCCACAAAGGCCGATTGCATGCCGGGAAGCACGCGGGTAACTCGTCCCTTGTAGATGCTGCCGACTAACGCAAACTCTTTTTCACGCTCCACATAATATTCACAAAGCTGTCCTTCTTCCAAAATGGCGACCCGTGTCTCGTGGGGGTTCGCCGATATGACCATTTCCTTCGACATGGAAACTCCTCAAGGGGCATCGGGACGCGGCGGGCACGTCTGCGGGGATGGAGAGCGCAATCGCACTCGCCCGGCGCAAGTGGCGGAAGGCAACGCCCTCTGCAGGCCACGACGGGCCGCCCAGGAAGAACCTGTGTTGTAGTTGGATTGCTTCCTTCACCCGATGCTTTCCTCAGTCAATTCAAATCTTAAATTCCGTCCGCCACGGTGTTGTGCGGCCCGGATCCTGCTGATCTGTCAGTGGCCTAGTTGACGAACCGCCGCATGCGGACGTTCATCACCAGGCCCAAAGCCAAAAATACAAAAGCGGTTGCTGACCCTCCGTAACTCATCAGGGGCAGCGGAATTCCGGTGACGGGTACGTAGCCAATCACCATGGATGCGTTGACCAGGACGTGGAAGCCCAAAATCGCCGTGACTCCCATGACCACAAACATCCCGGCTTTATCCTTCGCTTTCTGCGCGTTGTCAACCAGCCGCAGAATTAAACCCATGTACAACAGCAAAACGACGCAAACTCCGATGAAACCCATTTCCTCGGCGAGCGCCGCCAGAATAAAATCCGAGTACCGCACGGGCACAAAGCCCAACTGGTTCTGGCTGCCTTTGCCGAATCCTTTGCCCCAGAATCCTCCTGAACCGACGGCAATTTCCGACTGCAAAATCTGGTAGCCGGCGCCGCGCTGGTCCTCCTCAGGGTGGAGGAACGTCTCAATGCGCTGCTGCTGATACGGCTTCAAATGATGCCGCATGTTCCAACCGATGGGAATCAGCAGGGCGATCAGAACCACGCCTGCC
The DNA here is from genome assembly GCA_050746945.1 of Candidatus Acidiferrales bacterium. GTDB lineage: Bacteria > Acidobacteriota > Terriglobia > Acidiferrales > UBA7541 > Palsa-295. The sequence goes on from JBOGMZ010000018.1 coordinate 50,873, forward strand.
GCCATGTGTTTCCATTCTATGCCGGCTAGAAATGCTCCCACAAGTGCAACGGGAACCAGCACCATCGCGGTGCCCAGATCCGGCTGCTTCAAAATCAGACCCACTGGGACCAGCGTGATGACTGCCACTTTCACCAAATCTATCAGCGACATCCGGTCGGTGCGTACTTCGCTGAAAAAGCGGGCCAGCACAATGATTATAATCAACTTCATAAGCTCTGACACTTGTAAATTGGGCCCGCCGCCCAGCGAGACCCAGCGCTTCGCGCCGAAGCGAGAGTGCCCAATGGCCAGCACGATGAGGAGTGTGGCGATCCCGATCATGTACAGGACGGGCGCCTGGTCGAGGAGCGTGTGGTAGTCGATCCGCGAAATCAGGAACATTCCGATAATGCCGAGCCCAATCCACATCAATTGCTTCCACTGAATGCCCGCCATGCCGCTTGCATGCGTGGAGGAGTAGATTTCGAGAACGCCGATGCCGGTGATGGCCGCGACGATTGAAAGCAAAGGCCAGTCGAAATCCTGAACGCGCGGGCGATCCTTCATGGGTGTTGCACTCCAACTGTTGCAACCAACGGGCGCGTGGCGCGGGGTTGATCGGGGGGCGCGACATTGGCCTGCTGCTGCAAACGCGCGTTTTTCTTATCGTAAAATGCTTTCACGACATCGCGGGCGATGGGGCCTGCTACTGCGCCGCCATGTTCGCCGCCTTGGACCAGGACTGCAACCACAATTTCCGGATTCCGCCGCGGAGCATAGCCCACAAACCAAGCATTGTCTTTGAATTCCTTCTGCTTGCCCATGCGGTTGCGCACGTCGTAGCCAATTACTTGCGCGCTGCCGGACTTGCCGCAGAATTCGATGTTCTGGAGCTTGGCACCGGCCGCGGTTCCACCCTCGTTGACCACGCCGTACATTCCCTGCGTCACCTGCTCAACCGTATCTTCTGAAATGTTGAAATGGTCCACGCGCGGGTTCGGAAAATACTTCAGGAAATGAGGCTGGACAAGGATGCCTCCGCTGGCGACTCCGGCAATCATGCGCGCCAGCTGAATGGGAGTGGTGGTCACCGCGCCCTGGCCGACGGAGACAGAAATCGTCTCGCCCGCGTACCACTTCCGGTGAAAGACGCGTTCCGCCCATTCCTCGGAAGGAACAAGGCCAGGCTCTTCGCTGGGGAGGTCAATTCCCGTGCGATGGCCGAGGCCGAGCGCATTCGCATAATACGAGATGCGGTCAATTCCGAGCCCCTTGCCGACGTTGTAAAAGTAGACGTCGCAGGATTGCACGATGGCCTTATGGAGATCCACTTCGCCATGGCCGCCTTTGCCGAAGGTGTGGCACTTGAACATGCGGCCATAGAAAGTCGCATAGCCGGGGCAATAGGCCCGCATGCTCTCTGGCACGGCCTTGGTTTCGAGCATCGCCGTGGCCATCACGATTTTGAACACGGATCCGGGAGCGAGCTGCGCTTGAATCGCGCGATTCAACAACGGCGTTTCTGGATCGGTATTGAGTTTGTTCCATTCATCCTGCGGGATGCGCACCGCAAAATCATTGGGGTTGAACGTGGGGCGGCTTACGGCCGCTAGAATTTCGCCCGTGCGCGCGTCCATGGCCACCACGGAGCCTTCTTTATCCGTCATGTCCGCTTCGGCGATGGCCTGCAAATCGTAGTCAATGGTAAGTTGAATGGGCTTCCCCGGGATGGCGTCGACGTTATCCAGTTTGCGCACAACCTTGCCCACACTGTTGACCACCACGCGCTGCAGGCCGTCTGTGCCCTCCAGCACATCGTTGTACCGTTTCTCCAATCCCGCTTTGCCGACAATGTCCCCGGGACGATAGCGGCCTTCACTGCGGTCCATGTCCTGCGGGGAGACCTCGCCCACGTAGCCGATGGAATTTGCCAGCATTTCCTGGTGGGGATAACGGCGCCTCTGCACCATCATTAACTCGAGCACCGGCAAGTCTGCGCGGTGCGAGTCAACGAAAGCGATGTCGGCATCGCTCGCGGCAGGCTTGATCACCACCGGCTGGAACTTTGGCTCGTTCTTGGAGGCATCCAGTTGCTGCTGGATATCCTCGCGGCTGATGCCCAGTCCCTCTTCGATCTGGGGAAGGCTCTTTTGAACGGATTTCGGGTCGTCGCGCAACAGCAGGATGCTGAAAGAGGGATAGCTATCCACGAGGATGCGGCCCTCCCGGTCGAGCATCGGGCCGCGAGGCGCAATGATGGGAATCGTACGAACACGATTGCGCTCTGCCAGGTCGGCAAAGTGTCCTGATTGAACCACTTGGAGCTTCCAAAACCCCACGAGGAGCATGACGACAAGAATTACAGAGAGGTAGGAAACCAGCGCAAGACGTCCCTGGGGAATTTTTTGATCGCTAATGCTCCACGGTGCCAACAGAACTCCTGCGCGGCGGGTCTAACATGGCCCTAGTGCGCCCAACCTTTCCAATCCAAGAGGGATTGGAAGTGGTCTCTAACCTAACACCTGCGAAGCACGGCCCGCAAGGCGGGCATGTCCTTTTGGTCAACGCAATCTGTGCGATCTTCGCCTTTTTCATGCCCAACGGCGAGAAGTTTCGTGGCCCGAGGGAATTCTAGGAGGATCGTCGAAGGCGATCGAGAAGAGCAAAGAGCACCACGGCGATGGCTGCGCTGACCAGCGAATCGAGAAATAAATGCAACGTAAAAAACGGCACGGGACGGTTCAGCAGCACACGCTGTGTGATTGCCAGCACAGCCTGGTGGAAATGGAACAGAACGAAAACGAGGCCGAACCGGCTTACGGGATGCTCGGTATCAATGCGTCCTCCAACGGATGAGGCCACATAACCGACGCAGGTCTTCGCGATGCCATACATTCCGATGGGACTATCGTGCCCCAAGGCATCCTGCAAGAGTCCGATTCCTGCTCCCAGAAACATACCCGTAACAGGATTGCGGCGGCTGACGCCGAAATAAATTGTCACCAAAAGCGGAAGGTCGAGAAGTTCCGCCCAGCGGCCGTACTTGTGGAGGAACGCCTGCAAGACAAGCGAGAGGAAAGCAGCGATCAGGACAGTGCCGCTGTAAAATTTATGTACTTCGATATTTGCTTCCGAGCGCGCACCGGCATTGAGCATGGATGCCATCTTATTGAGGAGGCACTGCCGGATTCGGCGGAGGTGCGGGAGACTTGTGCGGCACATTCGCGGCGGAACTTTTCTTCGTTGCGGCAGCCGGAAGCGCTGCCTGACTTGCTTCCATGCGCTTCGCCTGAGAAGTGGGAACGCTGACGGGCTCCTCGGACTTTTTCGGCGCAAGTTCCTGCTGCGACATCAGGACGAGTACTTCCTCGAGCCGATCCAAGCGCGCGGCGGGCTGCACCCGAATCACTTGAAACGGGTTGCCGGCGACGGCGCTTTCCACGGTTCCGATAGGCAAATCTTTCGGAAAGATGCGGTCCTCCCCGGACGTAAGGACTGCCTCACCGGGCTGCACCTTCTCGCTGTTCTGGACGTATTCCATATGCGGTTCCAGATCTCCGCTGCCTTTCACGACTCCATGGGTTCGCGTGGTGGCAAACAGGGCGCCGACGCCGCTTTCCTTGTCATTGACCAGAAGGACCTGCGCGGAGGATGGAAAAACTTCGACGATTTTTCCGACCACGCCATCCGGGGTGATCACGGCGAGATTGCGGCGCAGATGGTCTCGTTCGCCACGATTGATGAAGAGCGTGTGGGAACTGGGATCCGCGCTCGCGCCAATCACCTGTGCCACCACCATGGGCGCTTCGGGATGAGCTTCGCGAAAATTCAACAGCGCGGCCAGGCGCTGCCCTTCAGCCGCGCGGCTCTCGAGCTCGCGATTGCGCATGCGCAGTTGCTCGACCTCGGTTCTCAGGCGCTGGTTTTCCTCGCGTGAGTCGCGCAGCCCGATGTAACCGCTCCAGATTCCACCCACCCTGGAAAAGGACCAGGTTCCAACGCGTTCGGCTGGAGTGAGCAACTGCACAGCCCAGTAGCGGACCAGGCGCACGTCGTGGTCTCGCTTGATCTGAAATGCAAGCAGCAGCACCTGGAACAGAATCACTCCGGCCAGGAGGGCCAGCGGACGATGGCGTGAAAGAATCTCGGACATGGTCTAAAAGTCAGATGCCAGAAGTTGGAAGCCGGAAACTCTGCCCCAACACTCGCGATTCGCCGCGCATAATTCTCTTGCCCAAGCAAGCTGCAATCTACAAAAGCCCGACGGCCTTAATCAATGGAAACCAAGCGCAACAGCCGGAAATCGCTGAGCATCTTACCGGTTCCCAGGACGACCGATGCCAGGGGGTCGTCTGCAATCGAAACGGGCAATCCCGTTTCTTCACGGATGCGCTTGTCGAGATTTTTGATCAGCGCGCCGCCGCCGGTGAGCACGATGCCGCGGTCGCTGATATCGGCGGAAAGTTCGGGCGGCGTACGCTCCAGCGCCACGCGAATCGCGTTCAGAATTGTGGCGATGCATTCCGAAAGCGCTTCGCGGATTTCGCTGTCGTCAATCGTGACCGTGCGCGGCACGCCTTCGATCAGGTTGCGGCCTTTCACCTCGAGCGTCAACGGCTTCTCCAGCGGATAGGCCGAGCCAATTTCGATTTTGATTTGTTCCGCGGTGCGCTCGCCCACCAGCAAATTATATTTGCGCTTCAAGTAGTGCATCACGGCTTCGTCCATTTCATTTCCGGCCACGCGCACGGACCGCGAATAGACGATGCCGCTCATGGAGATGACCGCGATGTCCGTGGTGCCGCCGCCGATGTCCACCACCATGTTGCCCGATGGCTCCTCGATGGGCAGACCCGCGCCGATGGCCGCCGCCATGGCTTGTTCCACTAGGTACACTTCGCTGGCGCGAGCGCGGTAGGCGGAGTCCTGCACGGCTCTCTTTTCCACGGGCGTAATTTCGCTCGGGACGCCGATGACGATACGCGGATGCACCAGCACGCGGCGGTTGTGGGCCTTCTGAATGAAATAGGTGAGCATCCGCTCGGTCACTTTGAAGTCCGCGATTACGCCGTCTTTCATCGGCTTGATGGCCACCACGTTTCCTGGGGTCCGGCCGAGCATTTCTTTGGCTTCGCGGCCGACGGCAACCACTTCTCCGCTGGTCTTGTTGATGGCCACGATCGAGGGTTCGTTCACTACGATGCCTTTGCCGCGCGCAAATACCAGCGTGTTTGCGGTTCCCAGGTCGATTGCCAGGTCGGATGAGAACAGGCTGAAGACCGACCGCATGTTGAAGCCGTTTTTCGTCACGTGTTGCTTCCCCCTCAGGTTCGCCAGGAACGCCGCTGCCGCGGCGATATAATTTGCCGGTCTTTATCTCTTAAGGAATTACAACTTCTGCACGCCTGATGGCGGTGCCACCCCGGCGATTCTGGCCGGTAATGACGATAGTATGGCTTCCCCGGGTCATCGGCTGCGTGAAGTATCGAAAGCGTCCGTCGGACTTGATGTCGGCGACTTGTTCGCCGTTGATGATCAGTGCTGCGCCGGGTTCCGTCCGTCCGATCACTTCCACGTTGTTGCCGTGGAGCTCCGTGGCGTCAACTTCCAGGAGCATTTCCTGCTCTTTGCCCTGCGTCGCAAGAGTGAACTTGAACGAATTGCTTTCATCGCTCATCGCATTCTTTTCGTCAATCGCGCGCACTCTCCAGAAATAATCGCCGGGAGTAAGCCCGGTCAGGTCCACGCTGGTCGCCGAGACTTTCTTTTCCATCACCACGTGATTGAACATGGAAGTCGTGCTGACCTGAAGTTCATAGGACTTCGCCGTCGCCACCTGCTTCCATGAAAAATGAATCGGATCGCGTTTGGTGTCCGCCACGATGATGGGCGAGAGGTTGATGGGTTCATCCAGCTCGGGGGGCGCAAGCACCTGGCTCTTGGTAATGGGTCCGCCCGTCGCAAACGAGGCGCGCTCCCACTGCCCGATGTTCATGTGTTCGGAGCCGCGATCCAGTTCCGCGCTACCGGAAGCCACAGTGATTTCCTGTTCACGCCTGCCCGGGTCGGTGCGGACCGCCGCGCGGCTGTTGGCCTGCAAAGATGCCACAGCATTTTCAAATGATACTTCCGCCTTCGAGCCCGGCACTTCCCATGTGCCGGTCGCCAAGTCCACTTGACCGGAACTGATGTGCATGCCGACCGTGGTGGCGCGATCCGGCTCCACGTGATTCTGTTCGACGGTGACGAGCGTGTCTCCCTTCACCGTGTACGTTGTGCCATCGGAGAAAGCGATGCGCGCGACTCCCTCGGGTCCCGTCTGGATCAGGTCGTCTTTATCCAGTGTGAGCTGATAATCCGCGTTCGTCCACTGGACCGAATTTGCCTTTTTTACCTGCACCTTGCCGTCCAGGTTGACGAAGCGCGCCTGTCGCGCGGAAATCGTTGCCACCCCCGCCTCATGCGCAGGAAACGCATCGGACAACTTTTGCAGTATTTTCGCGGATGCCGCCGGAAACACGATGTAGATCGAAGTGAGCACAATTGAGGTGATCGCCAGAACATAGAGCGCCACGGTGCGGTACTTGACGGTATGCCAGTACACCTCTACCCGCGAGATTTTTGGCTTCGGTCCAGCGGCGGAGATTTTTCCATCTGTCATGAGTTTTTATGCCTAATTTGCAAATCTAGCATAGGGGTATAGGCCTTTCAACACGACGGCGAATCAGTTGCGAAACTGGTACCCCCTCAGTCTTCTCATGTTCCAAACCCCCTAAGACGGTGCAGCTTAGCCGCTCTGGATCCGGCCCCCTTCACGGCCATTTTGGTGGTTGACCGGGACAACCGGATTTAGGGAGACTAGTGGCTCTTGTTAGGCGCCCGATTGTCCCCGAAAGGCTGCCGCAAGTTGGGCCAGCGTTATCATTCTTGGTTTATGCCTGAGTGGGAACCAGAGCTGCGAGGTCGAAGATCATGACAGAGACTATTGGTGAATTGAATCCGCCGGCCCGGTTGATGATGACGCCAGGCCCGTCGTCTATGGACCCGCGCGTCTATCGCGCGCTGGCGGCGCCGCTCGTGGGTCACATGGATCCGTGGTTTACGGAGATGATGGGTGATCTGCCGGTGCTGCTGCGAAAAGTTTTTCAGACGGAGAATCGCATCACGTTTCCAATCTCCGCTTCGGGTTCAGGTGGCATCGAAGCGGCCGTCCTGAATCCTGTCGAAGCCGGCGACGAGTGCATCGTCTGCGTCAATGGAATGTTCTCCGAGCGCATGGCCATCATTGCTGAGCGCAGCCCTGCCAAAGTGATTCGCGTGGAAGCAGGATTGGGCCGCCCGGTGGATCCGGAAGACATTCGGCGTGCCGGCAAAGGCAAGAAAATAAAATTCGTGGGGCTCGCACACGGCGAGACTTCTACAGGAGTTCTCCAGCGCCTGGAGGACTATCGCAAGGTGGCGGATGAACTCGGCGCGCTCCTGATTGTCGATACGGTCGCAACGCTTGCCGGAGTTCCGCTCGATGTGGACCGCCAGCGGATCGACATCTGCTTCAGTGGGTCGCAAAAAGCGATCAGTGCGCCTCCAGGAATGTCGCCTATCACCGTGAACGCGCGCATTGAAGAGCTCATGCGTGCGCGGAAAACTCCCGTCGGGAGCTGGTATTTTGATCTCACGCCGATCCTGACGATGTGGGGTTCGGAGCGCACATATCACCACACTCCTCCCGTTTCCCTCATCTACGCGCTGCGCGAGGCATTGCGAATTGTGGTGGAGGAAGGACTCGAAGCACGCTGGGAGCGCCATCAACAGAATCAGCGCGCGCTGGTGGCTGGTCTCGAAGCCATGGGCTTGGAATTGTTCGTCTCGAATCCTGCCGAACGGCTGGTTACGGTGACCGCGGTGAAAATTCCACCGGCGCTCGACGATCGAAAAGTCCGCGGTCAACTCCTCGACGAATTCAATATCGAGATTGCGGGCGGCATCGGCCCCACCAAAGGAAAAATCTGGCGCATCGGATTGATGGGATATTCCTGCCAGAAGACCAATGTGCTGCTGTTTCTCGCGGCGCTCGAAAAGACCGTGGTCGACCAGGGCTTGCGAGTTCCCGCGGGCGCGGGTGTGGCGGCTGCGATTCAAATTTACCAGCACGCCGAGCAGCCTGCGGCAGTCGGGGCAAGGAAGTAGGACTGGAAATGGCCAACACGGGATCCGCGACGATTCCCAATGCAGGGGCCATGAGCGAGTTCATCGGAGCGTTCGACGTGCCGTCAAAAGTGACGGACTATGTCTATCGCTGCCGCTTCTCGCACTGCTGGAATGGAATCGCCACGCGCCACAGCGATACGATGGATTGCAAGTTTTTCGCAGACGGCAAGGGCGTGGTGCTGGGGCTGGCGCACACGGGATTTGTCGAATTTGCCGCGCGCGCGAGACGAAATCTTTCGGACCGCGAAGCCAGCTATATCGCGGCAGAGTATCTCCGCGGGCGGCTCGAGCAGGAAGATGAACACTCGCTCTACGACGTTTCCACTGCGGACGTTCTCCGCATCATCGAGAAATTTCACATCCGCTGAGCTGTGATCGAGCTGACACTACGGGTTATCAGGCTTCGGTTTTGCAGCGGGTTCCTTCTTCGCAAATGACCGGACGTAAATCACCAGATTCCAAATCTCATCTGTCTTCGCTCGGTCTCCTTCAGACGGCATTTCGCCTCTACCGTTCTTGATGATGTAAAACAGTTCGCCGTCGGTTTTCTCCTTCAACGCCGCCGGATCCCGGAAATCGCTCAAATTTAGTTTCATATCCACTGCCAAGTCGCCCTTGCCGTCGCCATTTGCCGCATGACACATCGCGCAATCGTAGCCGAAGGTCTTCTTTGCCTGTGCGGTCGACGCCGCGGTGGCCTTCACGGGATTCGCCATCTTCGCGGCTTCCTCCGGGATGGCGGATCCGGCCGCTGGAGGTTTCTCAGCGGGTTTTTCAGCTTGCTGGGCCGATACGGAAGGGCCGATGAGGATCAGAGCCAAGAGAGTGATCATGTGCTTCCACACGGCTTCCTCCTGGAATGCAACGCTCTGGAAAAGATTCAGTGCATTTTACTCCAGCGCGGGGTGGACGCGGACTAATTCTTGGGCGGGGGGCGATGTCTTATGCGTCGGAAAGGGATCCATCAACGCCCGCGGCGTCGTCTAATTCACCAGCCTCGAGAATTTCTCCGCAGTCGAGGCACTCGACGTACTGAGCGTCGTCGTCTTTGGCGATTACGCGCGTGCGCTGATGCTTGCAGGCAGGATCGGGAATAGCCATCTCAGCTAAACTCTGCGCGGATTATAGCTCGAATTGCATCCCGGACTAAAGCATGGGCGCGTTCTTCGTCGCAGGCCACGCTGCAGTTGACAAACCCCGGGATTGCCACTATCAGTCATCTTGCCGGACATCTGAAAGCGAGAAAACTTGGCAGCCGAACCGAGTTCGCAGAAACGACTGGGCAGCGCGTTGTTCTACGGCATCGTCGCCGTACTCGCTTATCTATCCTATCTCGTCTTCGAGCCCTTTCTCGCCGCGCTGGCTTGGGGCATTGTGCTGGTAGTCGTTTTCTACCCGGTGAACGAATGGCTCGCGCGCCGGTGGCAAAGCACACTGGCGGCAATCACCAGCACCGCAGCTGTCACATTGATCCTGATTGTGCCGAGCCTACTCGTGATGGGCGCCTTCGTGCGCCAGGGCGTCAGCGCAGCGCAAGACCTCCAGCAGGGAATCGCCAGCGGCCATTTTCAGTGGGTGAATGACCTCTGGATGCATATTCAGCAGCGGTTTCCAGATGCAAACCCCGGAGATCTTTCGACGCTTCTGCATCGCTATGCCGATGAAGCGGCGGGCTACCTGGCGACCCGGCTCGGTGCCGTGCTGCGGCATACGGCGGTCTTCCTGTTCCACTTGAGCGTCACGCTCCTGGCGATGTTTTACCTTTTTCGTGATGGCGATTCGATTGTGAAACGGCTTCGTGAACTTCTGCCGTTCGAGGAGGTACATCGTGAGCGAATGATTCGGGAGGCGCGCGACCTGATTTTCGCAAGCGTTACCTCCACGCTGGTGGCTGCGGTAGTGCACGCCGTCGTCGGCGGTGTAGCGTTTGCGCTGACTGGAATTCCGGCGCCCATTTTTTGGGGCGTCATGATGGGATTTTTCTCACTCGTTCCGGTCGTGGGCTCGTCGTTAATCTGGGGGCCGGCGGCGGTTAGCCTGATGGTCGGCGGGCATATCGGTCATGGTATCGTGCTCGTCGTGATCTGCGGGGTACTGGTGGCGCTGGTGGACAACGTGGTCCGGCCCTGGCTCATCAGTGGCCGGGCTGAAATGGGCGGACTGGTGATTTTCATCAGCGTGCTTGGCGGGATTAGCGTCTTCGGCATGCTTGGGATTGTGCTCGGGCCGATCGTGGTAGCTACGACGGCCAGCTTGCTCGATCTCTACATGCCCAGTGCGCAGGCTGGAAACAAGGCATCCAAAGCGCGTGGGAGGAATCGGAGTGGCGTGCTAGAGTAGCCCCCTTCGGACGTTCTGATGAGCAAGAATTCCACTCCAAAACACGCGAGCTTGCCGCCGGAAAAACTTCGCTGGCAGTGTGATCCGGCGACGATTCCGTTCAATACCACTGCGGAGGTAGAAGCCACTTCCGGCGATATGGGGCAGGATCGCGCGCTGCGCGCGCTGCGCATGGGAGTCGAGCTCAACGCGTCCGGCTACAATCTGTTCGTTTGCGGTCTTTCTGGCACAAGCCGCGGCGGAATGATTGTTCGCATGGTCGAAGAGATGCGCCTGGAGACCGAGCCCGCGCCGGACCGCTGTTATGTCAATAATTTCAAAAATGTGGACCGTCCACGCCTGCTGACGCTCCCGCGCGGCCACGCCAATGCATTCAAGAAGGAAGTGGAGTCGGGCATCGATTTTCTGCGCCGGCGCATTCCGCAAGTGTTCGAGGGCGAGCCGTTCCAGCGGCAAAAGACGCGTATCGTCGAGCGATTCACGCAACGCGAGAAAGAGTTGATGGACGATTTCACCCGCCGCATCGCCCGCGAACAGTTCGCTCTCGGACGCATGCAAGTGGGCGCCGTGGCGCTGCCGGAGATTTTTCCAGTCCTTGAGGGCCAGATGGTGCCCATCGAGGAAATCCCCAAGATGGTGCAGGACGGAAAACTAGAAAGCGTGGCCGCCGAAGAACTGGAGCGGAAATACGATCAGTTTCGCCAGGAATTCACCGTGGTTTACCGCAAGACGCTCTCGCTTTCGCGCGAACTGGCGAGTGAAATGAGTTATCTCGAGCAGGAAGCGGCCTCCGTGCTGGTGGACGGCGTGATCGAGGAGCTGAAAGAGAAATATCCCAACCAACAGATTTCAGAGTATCTCGAAGAAGTCCGCCATCACATTCTCGATAATCTCGATCCATTCAAGGAACGCGAGGGCGAGGAAGACCAGCAGCCGCCCTCGGAGGGTGGCGGCGGGGGGCGCTCGGAACGTCCGGAACGCGATCCCTTCCGTGTGTATGGCATCAATGTGATTCTGGCTCACGGCGAGCAGGAAAAAGTTCCCGTGATTTTCGAAACGATTCCGACATACGCGAATCTTTTCGGCACTATCCATCGCAGCTACGATACGCGCGGCGGCTGGAGCTCTGATTTCATGGATTTGCGCGGCGGCTCGCTGCTCCGAGCCGACGGCGGTTTTCTGGTGATGTACGCGCTCGACACGCTCACGGAGACAGGGGTGTGGCGCACCCTGAAGCGCACGCTGAATCATGGCAAGCTCGAAATTCAGCCCGTGGATGTTTTCTTCCCATTCAGCACGGCTGCGCTCAAGCCCGAGCCGATTGATGTGCACGTGAAGATTATTCTGATCGGCGACCGCGATATGTACGAGCTGCTCTACGACTTCGAGGATGAATTCAAGAAAATTTTCAAGGTTCGCGTCGAGTTTGACGAGGAAATGAATTGGAATGATGAAGTGATCAAGCTGTATGCCGGCAGGCTCCGGAAATTATCCGATGACGAGCATCTATGTGCATTTGATCGCACGGCCGTCGCCTCCATTCTGGAGCACGGAGTGCGGCGCGCGGGAAGGCGCGGAAAAATTACGGCGCGATTTTTTGATCTTGCGGACCTGGCGCGCGAAAGTTCCTATGTCGCTCGGCATGAAAAGAAGGATGTGGTCACGGCGGAGCATGTCCGCCTGGCTCTCGAATCCAAAATCGAGCGACACAATCTGACGGAGACGAAAATCCGTGAAATGGTTGAGCAGAATCTGTTGTTCATCGACACCACCGGCGCGCGCGTCGGACAGGTGAACGGCTTGAGCGTGCTCGAAATCGGCGGCTACGCATTCGGCAAACCCGTGCGCATTACTGCCTCGGTCGCGCTCGGCAAAGCCGGAATCATTAACATCGAACGCGAGTCGAACTTGAGCGGTCGCTTTCATGACAAGGGCATGCAGATTATTTCCGGTTATCTGCGCAACACCTTCGCACACGACAAGCCGCTCTCGCTCTCCGCCAGCGTTTGCTTCGAGCAGTCCTACTCAGGCGTCGATGGCGACAGTGCTAGCTCCACCGAAATCTACGCGCTTCTCTCGGCCCTGTCCGATATCCCTATCCGGCAGGAACTGGCCGTTACTGGCTCCGTCAACCAACAAGGAGACGTGCAGCCGATCGGCGGCGTGAATCAAAAGATCGAAGGGTTTTACGATATCTGCAAATTGAAGGGTCTCACCGGCAAACAAGGCGCACTGATCCCCGCTGAGAATGTGGACGATCTGATGTTGCGCGACGAAGTGATCCAGGCCGTCGCGGCCGGAAAGTTTCATATCTATCCGGTCGGCACCATTGAGCAGGGAATTGAGATCCTGACCGGTGTTCGCGCAGGCAAGCGCAATGCCGCCGGAAAATTCGAGCCGGGCAGCGTCTTTGCGAAGGTGGATGCACGCCTTCACGACATGGCCGTCAAGCTCAAGAAATTCGGATCATAGCTTCAAAAGTCATCCCTCCAACTCCGCCGCGAACCCCAAAAATCTCGTAACTAATGTATTTTCTTGCCACTGCACCGTTCAAGATTCCCGTTGACATTTGGAATCAAAATGATATCATTTAGATATGATGGCGAGGAGGACGCGATGAAAGAGAAACCAGCCTTTTCCTTCCCCGGTGGCTTGATGTTGTTCCTGATCCTAGCGGCGATTGCCACCACGATCTATTTGTTCATCAGCTCGGTTCAGGCGCAGGCGGCTGCGATGGTGGTGGTTTGCGCGCTGACATTTATCGCCTGCCTCATCCTGCTCGGTGGATTGTTGATTGTGAACCCCAATGAAGCACAGGTGCTGCAACTTTTCGGCACCTATGTCGGCACGCTGCGCGACCAGGGGTTTCGCTGGGTGAACCCGTTCACCAGCAAGCGGCGCATCTCGCTGCGCGTGCGGAATTTCGAAACTTCCAAGCTCAAGGTGAACGATCTGGACGGCAATCCCATCGAAATCGCAGCGGCGGTCGTATGGCAAGTGGTGGACACGGCCGAGGCGGTCTTCCAGGTGGACAGTTACGAAAATTTCGTGCAGGTGCAGAGCGAATCGGCGCTGCGCACGATGGCCACTTCCTACTCATACGATTCACACGTGGAAGGCCAGATGAGTTTGCGCAGCCACACGGCAGAGACTGCCGAACAGCTCAAGAAAGAAATTCACGACCGCTTGTCCAAAGCCGGTGTGGAGGTGATCGAAGCGCGCATCAGCCATCTGGCTTACGCAGCGGAAATCGCAAGCGCGATGCTGCAGCGCCAGCAGGCATCGGCGATTGTTGCGGCGCGGCAGACGATCGTCAGCGGTGCAGTGGGCATGGTGGAAATGGCGCTGGAGCAACTCTCGGAGAAGAAGCTGGTAGACCTTGACCCGGAACGGCGCGCCGCGATGGTGAGCAATTTGCTCGTGGTACTCTGCGGCGAGCGTGCGGCGCAACCTGTGCTGAATACAGGCACGCTTTACACCTAGGAAAAGCAATGGCGGAGCGCAAACCATTCCTGCTGCGGCTCGATCCGGCGATGTATGTCGCTCTCGAGCGTTGGGCAGCGGATGAGTTGCGCAGCCTGAACGCGCAGATTGAGTACATTCTGCGCCGGGCTCTCCAGGAGGCCGGAAGATTTCCACGGCCGGCCTCCCCTCCACCCGCTGAACCTGTCCCACATCCGCGCATCTAGAAATTCCCCATAATGATTAGGGCTCAAAGCGCGCGGCACGGAGGCAAGGCTACGCTCAGGGTCCCGGCGCCAGATATCCTTCGCGTGCGAACACATGGTAGTCCGTGCCTTTTGCCGCGGGGCCGGCCGGCTGGCTGCGTGAATCTCCCACCTGCACAGTCAGCGAATGAAAATGCCCATCCTGCGCCGGGAGAAATCCCAAGACGTACTGATGCCTCAGAGCAGCCGCAATCTCCCGATACATCGGTACGAAATCCTTCGCGGACAATGGAAAGTAGGCGCGGCCGCCAGTGATTTGCGCGAGCGAACGCAGCGCTGCATCCGCCTTCTCAAAACTTAGCGGATTTTCCTGATCTGGCGATGATTTCTGTGGCGGAGCCTCAGATTTGCGTCCATTCTTTGCCGACTTTTTCTTTTTGCTGATCGGTTGGCGCAGAGATCCGCCGAGCGCCACGGGGAAAATCACCACGTCGTCGGCGCGCAATTTCCGAGCCAGCGCGTCCCAGCGCGAGGGCGGCGAGGAGTCGAGCCCGGTCGAGAGAATCACCAGCGCTTTCTTGCCGTGGATCGGCGCGAGCCAGTCCACTACGCTGGAAATCGAATCGAAAAAGTTCAATTGGGCGGTGCCGAGAGTGTATTGAATTTGGCCAAGCGCGGCAGCAAACGCGGACTTATCCGGCGTGAATCCAAGAATGGAATGAGGCGCCTGATCGTAGGTGACCAGCGCGATCTGGTCATCATGGGCGAGCCCCCCCAGCAGGGCATAGGCTGCGATGAGATGTTCGTTGTGGATCAAATAGACGGCCGGGCTCGTTTCAACCAGCACCAGCACTTGCGCCGGCGCTTCCACAGGCGAGAAATAAACGATGGGTTGGGCGACCCCTCCATCGAGAACATGAAAATCCTGCTGCACCAGGCCGCCGACAAAATTACCGCTCTTGTCGAGCACGCTCACGTCCACTCTCACCAGTTCGGTAGTGGCTTGAATGGGCGCTTGAACAGCCGGTCCGGACTGCTGTTGCGGATAACCTGCGAGCGGTGAAAGGCAAACAACAATTAAAGCGAGCGTCACAGGGAAAAAAAGACGCGGCCGGAGTATGCCTATATCACTGAACGTACGAATCAAAGTAAACGCCGTTTGAATCTTTCCACCATCCATAGATGGCGGAGTGCAGATGGCGCGAGAAAACCTCCGGCTTCACCAGTTTCCAGTAGTCGGTTGCCGGCGAGTTTGGGTCCTTCGGATCTTTCGCAGTTGCCGCGAACACCTGCCCGTATTCGGCGAGAACTTTTGCCCACGGGAAGTTGGATATGTCTGCGGCGCTGAGTCCGGAAAGCTTTTCGGGTAGGAGTGTACGCATCTGATTCAATTTAGGATTCGCCGAGAATTCGTGGGTTGGGGCGGCGCCTGAACTTGCCTTGAGCCGAGCCATGGCTTCGCGCACCATCGCCTTTCGTGGGGCCGCATAAACCATTTGAGGAGTCACCGCGACGTAAAAAAAGGTTCGCTTTCGCTGGCCCGTGCTTGGATCGGTGGAGGGAAATGAGAGGTCGAGGAAGGTGGTATCGCCCGCCGTATCCTCCGCGACGATCATGTTGCCGATGGTGGCCCGCAAAACTCGCAGCACATCATTCGGCTTCTGAATGCTGACTGCATAGATGCGCAGGAGCGTTCCATCGTCTGCATAGCTCGTCTCGGACGCGACTTCGCCCGTGAATAACGCGAGGGCATCGCTCACCGACATGCCCAGAAAGCCCTGGGCCATTTTTTCGTAGTTCGCAACGGCAGTGGCTTGCTGGGGGTTGCCGGAGCCGGCCATGCCTGCGCGAAATAATTCATACACCGCGCTCCAACTGAATTTTGAGATGCTGAAGAATGGGCCGGGACTGACTACCGGTTGCGTTACAAAAGTCGCGGTGCTTGAGCCGGTGACGTCGAGGATACCAATCGGGGAAGTGTCGCCAAGTATTGCCCCATGAAAACGGGTCGCTTCGCCCGCAAAGCTGATGCCGCCGCCGGCCACATGTAGCTTTTCCAGGTGGATGCTGTGGAGGACGCTTGCGAGATGTTTGCTTTTCTCGTCTGCGGGAATCAGTTTGTCAAGATCGGGCATGCGCGCAAAAAATTCAATGGCGGAATCTGCGCCAATGTAGGGCCGCATCAACTTATATTCAGGGAGTTGGGTAACGGATGCGGTCATAGGGGCCGAGCCACGGAATCGCGGAATTAAACTTTCGATCACCTGCTTCTGGTCGGCCAAAATAAAGTAGTTCGCCACACGGGCCGTGTAGGAAACGGAAGTGCCGGAGGTGCGCGCTTCGACAGCGACGCCGTCGAACTCATATTTCATCACTGTGGCCCCTTGTTTTAGCTTCCACTGGGCACTGGAGCGCAATAGATCGATCAGCGCGGTTTTGCCGGTCGTATCGTAGACGAGAAAGAAGCCGACGCGTGGAGGAACGCTCCCCGGAGGATCTTTTTCGTGAGGGGCAGGATTCAGCATCAGTCCCTCCGTCATGGGATTGTCGAGCAGGGAAATAAATTCCGGCAATGCGGGCACATTTGCCGCCTGGCCCTGCTTCTCCATGCTCTTGCGGAAATCATCCGCCAACTTTTGGCGCAAGGCCGTGAAGTCAGGATCCTCGATAAATTGGAGAAGGCTATTCTTTTTTCCCTCCGCGGTGGCGAATGCTTTTCCTCGCCAATGGATGTAGGAAATAGTGTCTGCGGAAAGCCGCTCCGGAATCGGTACGGACTGCGCGCGAATTGGCGGGCTCGGGAGACAAAAGGCGAGCAAGGCGGCGGTGAGTGAAATCCGCCGCCAGTTGGATGTAATTTTCCAGATCGCGTTCACGTATTCCACCTCCGGCGTGATGCTGCGGCGTCTCGGCGATCCGAAAAAAACAGGAGAGCCAGTGTCCATTCTTATTCGTGCTAATTTCCAGACGGCTTAGCTGACGGCGGCGGGGCGCCTGCAGACTTGGGGGTGCTCAGATATCCCTTCGCCGTATTCTTGGTGAGTTCAAATACCACGATTTCATAAGGCGCGCGCGCGCCGCGTACATAGAATTGTATCGGTTCTCCCACGGTCTTATCCTTCTTCTCGATGCTCTTGTCGTCCGCGACCACATTCATGGTGAACCTGTATTTCTTCGTATCCACCTTCCGCAGCAGCACCTGAATGGGTCCGACGTGCTCGGGCGCTCCTGAGGACTTGGTTAGCGTGAATTCGAAAATATCGCGTTGGCCCATTCGCTTCAGTTCCTCGACCTCGTCATGATTCAGCGCGATCAAGCCACTCTGCACACCGAGATCGCCAATCGTGCTTTGCAATTTCCCCTTTGTGGCTTCGAGGTCCGCTTTGGCAGAGGCCACATCGCTTTTTGTCCCATTGAGCTCCGTAGCCACCTGTCCGAACTTGTTGGAAGTGTCCGTCTCCACCTGGCCGATCTCCTGCCGAAGCTGCTGCGCGTTCTGCTGTTGGTCTTTCTTGATCGATTGAGCCAGGCTCCGGGCGCGCGCAAGCTCATCCTGCGTCAATCCAAGTTTCTGCGAAGTCACGTCGAGCTGACCCTTCAAGTCCGCCACGTGCGAATTCGTTTTCTCGAGTTCGGCGACCAGGGTCATTGATTTCTTGTTGGCATCGGCCATGCCCTTTTGCAGCGCTTGATTTTCCGCATAGCTGGCGTAGAGAAGATAGCCCACCAACACGAATGCGACGGCGAAAAGCAAAATCACCCAGCGGGGCAGCGCGCTTGCGTCCATTGCGCGTAAGTCTTGAGCGGGATCCGGGGTCGAACTCATCAAGCCTCCTTCAGGGCGGCTAGGGCCGCACGGGCATGGGCGAAATTATCTCTGAGGAAGGCCGGCATGTCTATCCCCGGCGGCTGGAAGAGTGGCTCCGGCGGCGGGGCCAGTTGGCTTCCACAGTGGTGGTCAAGCCGCCTCGGGGCGTGAATTCACCGGTCACGCGGCACCAGTCGGGTCGTATCGCCGCAACAATATCTCGCAGCATTCGGTTCACGGCATTTTCGTAGAAAATTCCCAGGTTGCGGTAGGCCAGCAGATACATTTTCAATGCTTTCAATTCCAGGAAGGCACGGTTGGGCTGATAGCGGATCGTAATCGTCCCGTAATCCGGCAATCCCGTCTTGGGGCACACGGATGTGTACTCCGGAAATCGTATGGTGATCTCGTATCCGGGAAAATGATTTGGCCAGGCTTCAAGTTTTGGGAGCCGCGCATCGACACCGGCCCGGGCGTGTGCGTCAGTATAGTTCGGCATTCTGATTCCTCACATTCGAAACCATTCTACACTGGGGAGCCTGAGGTTTGCCCGCAACTGAGTCTTGCCCGCACTCGAACTTTTCAGTATGCTGCGCGCAAGAGAACGGGGGAAGCCCGGAAAATGATTTGTCCCAATTGCCGCAGCGGCAATTGCTTCCGTTCACATCGCAACGGAGCGCTCGATATCGTTTCACAGCTGGCCGGGTTGAAGCCCTGGAGATGCCATGGGTGTGACCGGCGCTTTTACGCGCACCGCGTCGCGCTCTCGTTCACGCGCTATGCTCACTGCCCGAAATGCGGCAATTTTGATCTAGAGCAGATTTCCCGTGACCGCGTGGAACGCGCCACGCTTCTCACCCTTAAACGGTGGCTGGGATTTCCCGCGTATCGTTGCGATCCATGCAGGCAAAGATTCTTCAGCGCCCTCCCGTACCGCCGCATTCTGCCGTCGGCTATTGCCTCGTATGAGCGTAGGCCCAGCGTGTAGTCGCCTCCCGGCTTCGTGTGATCTGAGCTTAGCCAGATATCCCTGGCCCTTCGTTTCAGCTTGAGACAAATTTCATCCCACTGGGCGTAATTCAGTCTCTCCGGCGTCCCCCGTGCCCGCAAACAGGCTCAGAAGCGCGGCGAAAAGTTGCGCCACGGGCGAAGAATCTCCTCGAAATTCAAGTGTTACAACACCGCAGGATGAGAGTTCGTACGTAACGGACAATTCATACGGTTGTCACAGTCTATTCAAATACGACACTTAAGGTTCGTGCTCCGCCACGCGTGTTGGAAAAGAGGTCGCGAGCGAGACCCGCGTGGGCGGCTGTGTCGTCTGGATCGAGATGCCGGCATATTTCAGTTCTCTTGGATCCTCTTGGCAAATCGCGGTTTTCCACGCGCAGTCTATTTCTTCTGCGCGGGGGTAGGGCAGGATCATGGCTTCGGGGTAGTCGATGATCCTGATTAAACAGTAGTCAGGAATGAAGATTGCATGGTGGGCCAGTCAGGATTTTCGAATTAAAGGTCCCAGATTCGATCGAAGGTAAATTCAAGGAGGATTGAATGCGAGCACTAGCAGCATTGATTCTAGGTCTCGGTCTCGCCGTGTCGCCGGCGGTGGCCGGGACGGGTGGGGCAGCGGACAGTAAGGATTCGGCAGCGAAGGGGAACGACAACTCCGCTGCGAAGACAAGTACGGAAAGCACGCCTGCGGCGGCTGCGAATCCAGCGACGCCTGCGAGCCCCAGCATGGAAAATCAACTTCAGCAACTCCGCGACCTGCTGGAAGCGCAATCTCGTCAGCTTCAGGCGCAGAACGAGCAGCTCAAGGAACAACAGCGGAAAATGCACGAGATGGAAGAGCAGATGAAGAATGTCAGCAGCTCGTCCTTGGTGAATGAAGGCGCAATCGGCGGTCTGGGTTCAAATCCTGCCGGTAGCGGCATCATTCTCGCCACACCTTCAAATCAGGAGAAGAAGGACGACATGCCGACGTCCATCCACTTCAAGGGCGTCACCCTCACGCCGGGTGGCTTCTTCGTGGCGGAATCCGTTTGGCGGCAGCACGGCATAACGAACGACGTCAACACCGACTTCAGAGGTGTTCCGCTCCCGGGACAGTCGGCGTCCAAGCTCTCTGAGCTCAACTTCTCCGGCCGTCAGTCCCGCCTTTCGATCAAGGGTGAGGGCAAGCTGGCCAATGTGAAATTGACCGGGTATTTCGAGGGTGACTTCCTCTCTGCAGGCGTCACCTCCAACAATAACGAGAGCAACAGCTACACTTTCCGCCAGCGGCAGTTTTGGGGACAAGCCGCTTTTGAAAGCGGCTGGAAGTTCACCGGCGGTCAAATGTGGAGTCTGGTGACGGAAACAAAAAAGGGCTTGGATAACCTCACTGAGAACACGCCCCTGACAATCGATGCTCAGTATACGGTCGGCTTCAGTTGGGCCCGCCAGTATGGCTTCCGCGTGACAAAGAATCTGGGTGACAGGTTCTGGCTGGGCATGTCGGTGGAAGGTCCACAGACGACCCTCGCGGGAAAAATCCAAAATAACACCACGCTGATTGCCGCGCCCGGCGACACAGGTGGTCTCTACAATAACCAGTCCAATTACTCTTACAACCAGACTCCCGATTTCGTCGTCAAAGCCGCATGGGAGCCGGGATTCGGCCACTATGAGGTGTTTGGCGTGGTCAGCACGTTCCGCGCTCGAGTCTTCCCTTGCGCCAATGCAAATGCCCTTAATCCCTGTAGCGTGGATTCGACCATAGTCGCCCCGTCGGTGGCGGGCGCATTCAATGACACAAAAGTCGGCGGTGGAATCGGTGCAAATGCCCGCTGGTCTCTGTTCAGCAAGAAGTTCGATCTCGGGCTTCACTTTCTCGGCGGAGATGGCGTTGGCCGCTACGGCACAACCACCCTCGCAGACGTCACCGTTCACCCGGATGGAACGCTTGAACCGATTCATAGCTATCAGGGACTCGGCTCAATCGAGTTGCACCCCACGCCGAAGTTTGACATTTATGGGTATGCCGGTGCGGAATATGCAGCTCGTACTGCCTACACCACCACAAGGGTCACAGCGGCAGGACCGCCTCCTGTCGTCACAACTTTGGGCGTGGGATATGGTTCCCCGCTACAGAGCAACGGCGGCTGTTTGACGGAAACCGTTCCAGGTGCCCCTGGGGCAGGGAACCAGAATTTGCCGGGAGCCCTGACCGCCTGCCAGCAGGATAACCGCATACTCATTGAAGGCACTTTGGGTTACTGGTATCGCTTTTACCAGGGGCCGAAGGGTCGCCTGCAGGTCGGGATGCAGTATTCCTACGTCACCCGAAACACCTGGGCCGCGAACACGGGTGGTGACCCGCACGGCATCGACAATATGTTCTTCACGTCGTTCCGTTACTACCTACCTTAACCCGCTCGGATTCGGGG
>JBOGMZ010000019.1:0-121664 GCA_050746945.1 Candidatus Acidiferrales bacterium
CACGACCGGCCTCATCGCGGAGTCGGAAATCGCACTCCGCACCAGGCCTTCTTGAGCTTTGCAGTTGACCTAAAAAACGAGGCCCTGACTGTCTAAATTAGAAGGGAGCAATACACTAAGAATATTGTCCTATACTAATTCGCATCACTTCTAATCGATCATCGCGATGGCGGCGGCGAAGGACCGGAGATCGCCCTCCCGCAATTTTTCGCACAGCCGCTGCAACGTTTGCTGCTCGTGAGTGGTCAGCGCGCTCATCTGCGCGCGGATCATTTTCGCGCACAGCGGAAACAGCCTCTTGATCAGCTCCTGCCCCTGCGGCGTCAATCGAACCATCTTCTTTCGCCGGTCCTTTTTATCCTTTCGCTGAGTCACCAGCCCGCGCGCCACCAGCGTCGCCGTCGTCGCGCTTACGGTGGCGTGCGAAGCTCTCAGTTCTTCGCAAATCGTCGCCTGCGTCGTCGGGCCCAGCCGCAGCAGCACCTCCAGCACGCGAAACTGGCTCAAGCTCACCCCAAAGAACTCCGTCTGGTGGCGCACCAGCGCGTCCGCCGACTCGGTCGCCTGCGCCAGCACCCGGTAGGCTTCGAGCGCCCGTTGCGTCTTTTCGTAGGGAGTGTACCCGGCCATCGCCCCCATCCGCTCTTCTCGTTGTCATCCCGACGGAGGCCGTTTTTGGGCCGACGAGGGATCTGCTTCTTACTCCTTGCTGCTTGCACTGCGCAGGCTGTGCAGCTCGGTTTTCACTCCCGTAACGCCGGCGTCTTGCCGGCTCCTCCCTCTTCGCTTTGTGTAGCACAGACATTCTTGTCTGTGCTCTCCGGTTTGGCTTTTCGCTCGAATTTTCATCAAATGGAGCGAAAAACAGGCCTTGCGAACACAAAATAGCGCACTTTTAACCCAGTTTAAAGGCAAATATTGTCGAGTTATGGACGAATTCAATCCGCTAGTATTTGACGAGTTTTGGCCCGGCCGCCCTGGTGGACTCGTCCGCGGATTGTTAGCTTCGATTGATGGGAAGCGAGGGATCCGACACCACGTCGAGCGAGCTTTCTTTCACGAAGAAAGCGTCCGCGCGCACCGCGTTGGCCGGCCCGTTGTGAACGAAGGTCGCGTTGCCAATCAAGTCCACTGGCATGCCCACATCTTTGCCCATGCCGACAAATTTGAAAACACTCGCGCCCGCGGGGATCGTAAATTTTATCGTCACGGCGTGCAAAGATTTTCCGGGCAGCGGCGTGACCGTCAAGACTCCGGTGATGTCCTGGTCGGTTGTATTCGTGAACGCGTACGACTCCTTGGGCGGCTGGATGCGCTGGTCGGTGTCCACGGCAAATATTTTGAAATCCAAAAAAGTGTGGGTGCGGAAATAGCGCTTCCCCGCGCGCTCGGCATAAATATTGGCCGCCGCCGGCAGCCAGAGTTTCTGCGCATGCGTATGGAACGTAACGGGTTTGTACTCAATATCAAGATGCTCGTACGTGAGTCCAATTTCTTTGATCGGATGGACCAGCTCTGATTCCAGCCGCAGCACTTGATAACTCGCGGCGTCAATCCACGCGCGCCCCTTGATTGGAACCGGCACGACGGTTCCCCCCACGCGGTACTGCCGCATGCGATTCGGCCGATCCTCGCGCTGCACAAAATGAATTTGCCACGCGGGTTTCCCATCCCATTCGCCGAGCCCTTCGCAACGGAAATGGAAATCAGCGGCAAAGAGAGGATGGAAAACCAAAGCCATTGCGGGCAATCCCATCGTCGCGATGCGCGCGGGAAAGATCCCCGGATCAACAGTACCATCGCGGTATTCGTCAAGCAGGATCAGGCCGTTGTGCGTCTGCGACACGATGACCACGTAGTCGAACGACCGGTTCTCGGGGAAATGCCGCCCGCCGAGCGAATCAATCGTGTAGTGTTGCACTCGCTCCGTGGCCGAAAATTTTTCCAAGTTGCTCGCCAGCTGCTTCATCCGCTGCCCCGCGCCTCGCAGCACCACGGGAAGTGGACACTCGATACCGGGACGAACTTCTGGCACAACGTCGTCGAGGCCTGGTGGAAGCCAGGAAGTTTTCGGTCTCGCTGCGTCGGGCGCCGCCTCCGCGGGCGACGTCTCCAGAGCCGCGGCCGGGAGCGGCTTGGGTTTCATAATCACGAAAAGAGTGTGCAAGTGCTGACCCGCTTCGATCTGTATGCTTTGCCGCACCGATAGAAAACCAGGTGCGCTTGTCTCCACCATGTATGTTCCGGGTGCGAGATTGGAGAAAATCATTTCGCCGTCAGATTCGGTTGGCGTGCCAATCGCCTCGTAACCCTGGCTGGGCATGACATGGACGCTCGCCGAGCCGATAAAGGGCGAATCGTCCTGAAGCCGCAGACACACTTTGAGCGAGGCGTCACCTTCCTTCGCAGCCGGCTGGGCGAGAAATGCTGACGGCTCGACCTGCTGGGCTGCGGCCATGCCGCAGAATAATGTGAGCGCGAGCGACACCACGAGAGAAGTAACGGGAATTGAGCGACGCATGACACCCTCCACACCGGCCCTCGAAATCCGCACTAAATAGTGATGTTGAACGTGGTTTTGTTACACCTGCAAACACAACCCCTTGCCCATGAGGAGATGTTCACGAAGCGGCAGCCGAAACGATGTCCTACCGGAACAAGCCCCAAGGGTATGTTGGCTGGAATGTTACTCCAATCCCCAAAATACTCAAGGCACTTCCACAAAAGAACGTATGTTCGAGAGCCCTTCGTCGTTTTCCACGTGCCAGAAAGGCACACCCTTCAGGAATGTTCGCCGCGATCGGCAGTCTTTGTCCTGAGATGGTCGCGCGCCGCGCCCGCGGCAGAGGAAATCCCACCACGGCTTGTCAACGGACCCTTCAGAACCCGCATTGACGCAGGTGCACTTGTTTGCTATGTTTTCGAATAGGGCCAGCGGAGCGAAAAAGTGAAGCGTCGGGCGATCCGAACCACACAATCCTCAACGGGCAGCCACAAACTATTGAAAAGTAAAGCGTTAAAGGCGTCCGCAAAAGCAAAAGCTGCGCCGCCAGACCCGCTCGGGCCCGCCAAGCAAGCGCAAATGAAGTTCTACGAAGAAGCGCTGAAGCAATTCCAGCAGCAAAAATTTCATAAGGCGAAGCAATCGCTTGAGCGCGTGCTGGAAGGGCCGAGCAAAGAACTGGGTGATCGCGCGCAAGTGCACTTGCGGATTTGTGAGCAACGGATTTCGAGAGCGCCCGTGCCGGTGGCAAAATCGGCGGAGGACCACTACACGCAGGGCGTCGCGCTGATGAATTTGGGACGCTGGGACGAGGCGCGCGAACATTTGGATCGAGCGCGCAAAGCTGCGCCGAAGGCAGACCACATCGTGTATGCCATGGCGGCGCTGGATTGCCTGACTGGCGAAGCGGAATCAGCCATGCAGAATTTGAAAGTTGCCATCCAGTTGCGGCCTGAAAATCGCTACCACGCGCGCAACGACGAAGATTTTGCTTTTTTGCAGGAAGACCCGCGCTTCACAGAATTGCTGTATCCCGAGCGAGATGGTTCCGCGGGCTAGCCGCTTAGAATTATCCAGTGAAAAATAAATCGCAGCAGCGCGCCCGGCCTGTCCGGATTGTTGCCCTTGGCGGCGGCACAGGACTCTCTACCGTTCTGCGCGGGCTGAAGGAATATGTCGCCGGGCGAAAAAAAGAGCGCACGCCGCAGCCGATCGCGGATCTTGCGGCGGTTGTGACGGTGACGGATGACGGCGGCAGCTCCGGCCGGCTGCGACGCGAATATCAAGTACTTCCTCCCGGCGATATCCGCAATTGCATGGTGGCGCTCTCAAAGGATGAACATCTCCTTGGAAAACTTTTCCAGTATCGCTTTCCTGCCGGGCGCGGGCTGGGCGGGCACAGTTTTGGAAATTTATTTTTGACCGCGCTGACAAACGTGACCGGAGATTTTCCGGAGGCAGTGCGCGTCTCCGCACAAGTTCTGGCAATCCGCGGACGAATTTTTCCGTCAACCGCGCAGAATGTGACGCTCGAAGCCGAGCTCGAGGACGGAAGAATTGTCGCGGGCGAAACGAAGATATCGAGATCGCGCAAGCGCATTCGCCGCGTGCGACTCGTACCTCGGCGCGTGAGGCCCGTGCCGGAAGTTCTGGAAGCGATTCGCGGCGCGGATTTGATTTTGATCGGGCCGGGATCGCTTTACACTAGCATCATTCCGAACCTGCTGGTCGGACAAGTGACCGAAACGATCGCGCACGCGCGCGCCACGTGCGTGTACATTGCCAATCTGATGACGCAGCCCGGGGAGACGGAGCATTATTCCGTGGCGGATCATGTGCGCGCGATTTACGAGCATACGCGGTATGGCTTGTTCGATTTCGTGGTGATCAACCGGACGCGCGTAACGCCGCGTCTACTGCGGCGCTACGAAGCACAGGGCGCGGAGCCGGTGCGACCGTCGCTTGCGGACCTTTCGCGCATGGGCCTGCGCTACGTGACAAGCGATTTGCTGCATCAGGAGGGCGTGATCCGGCACGACCAGGCGCGGCTGACGAATCTCCTGCTCAAGGAATTTGTGCATGGCAGCGCCCGCCGGTGATGAGGTGTTCTGTTGCATCAATGCGACCCGTAGGCCGCCTGGAAGTGGCATTGCATCTGCCTTAGGTATACGATGGGGACAACGGAGGGGATCATCTTGAGGCAAAAAGCCGCCATCAAGGACATCTACGGCGGAGACGACCCGCGCGAGCTTCCTGCATACTCAATTGGGGAAGCTGCGCACTACCTCCTAATTCCGGAAGCGACGCTCCGTTCATGGGTGAAAGGTAGAAAATATCCTGTTAAGGCGGGCCAGCATTTTTTCAAACCTGTACTCATCCTTCCGAATCCGTCAAGGCTACAACTTTCATTCATCAATCTTGTGGAAGCGCATGTACTGGATGCGATTCGCCGCCAGCACGATATTCCACTGAAAAAAGTCCGACAAGCACTCAACTACATGGAGAAGCACCTGCAATCGAATCACCCGCTCGCGGATCAACGGATGGAGACCGACGGAAAAGATCTCTTCATCCGAAAATTTGAGCAGTTAATCAATATTTCTCAAGAGGGGCAGTTGGCGATTCGACAGCTGCTTGAAGCGCATCTGAAAAGAATCGAAAGAGACATGTCCGGAGCCGTGCTGAGGTTGTACCCGTTCACCAGAAAACGGGACGCTTCCGAGCCAAAATTCATCGTAATGGACCCGCTTGTTTCATTCGGACGTCCTGTATTGGCCGGGACAGGCATTCCTACCTCAGTAATTGCAGACCGGTATAAGGCCGGAGAGTCCATGGATCAACTCGCGAGCGACTATGGCCGTGGACGCTCCGAAATTGAAGAAGCGGTTCGCTGCGAACTTGCTCAAGCCGCCTGAACGCCCGACCTTTTTTCTGGACCGAACCGTTGGAAAGAACATCTTCGCTTCAATCCTCCGTCGCGATGGCCATTCTGTGGTGATTCACGATGATCAATTTCCGCCCGATGCTCGGGATGCGGACTGGCTGCCCGTGGTAGGAGCCCGTGGCTGGGTGGTCGTGACGAATGATCGCCGCATACGATATCGTCCCCTGGAACTCGCTGCACTGAAGGCAAGCAAAGTTCGTGCGTTCGTATTTACGAGAGGCAATCTGACCGCGGAGGAGATGGCAACAATCTTTTTGCGTGCCATGCCGAAGATCTACAGAATTCTCCGAAAGAAAAAAGGTCCGTTCATCGCGAGTATCTCAAGAGACTCAGAACTCCGGGTCATTTTGTGATCAAACTCTTGTCTTGATCTTTCTCGGCGGATGGCCCAGCTTCGCGCGATTGAATCGAACGTCTTCACTCCTATCAAGGAGCACCCTGAAAATCAAATTCCACGTCAAAACAAGAAGCAAATCAACCCCAGTGTCAACTACCGCAGTGGTACCATCACGCCCTGTGAACGACCAATTGTGGGACTGACTGATTTGAAAGGTTGGGCCACCCGCCCACCGCCGGATATCGTTCGCTGAAACGTTAGCCAGATGTGAACAACCAAAGTGAGAGCGTTTATGGCCGATCAAACAATTTCATTCGCCGACCTAGAATGGAATCTGCCGTTGTTTGAAGATCTGTTCCTCAACATGCAAGGGCAGAACATCATGCTGGTGGATTTCTATTTGCAAGACCTTGAGCGCGATCTGCTGCGCGAATACATTGAAATTGAAAGAACGCCGTTTCCGGCCACGTTGATCGTATCTGCCTTGAATCAGATGTGGATTTTTGCTCTGTATGAATTGCTCCGCACTTGGCGACAACGTGTCCGGGACTTACGACAGGAAGCAGCAAAGGCTGCCCTCCCAGCTCCAGTAAACGGAGAGGATGCCGAACCTGCGCTCAAGGAACTCGCGCTCGTCTACCGTCAAAGTCAACTCAAACGTCTCCGGGATGAACCCGGTTTTTCTGGTGAAGTAAATGCAGCCTACGATCGGATAGAACCACTCTTTCGACGGATTGAGGCACTGAGAATGAATCTCGCGAAACATGAAGTGCCGAAGATGAAAGGTGTCCCGGCCTTGGCTCCGGGCTATGGGCGTATAGACATGATGAGCGGATCAATGGTCTGGCAAGTGGACTTGGGGAATATGACAGTTGATATGGTGTCAAGACGTAGCCTCGCTGATCAACTCAGAGAAATCGTAATCGGTGGACCGACCGCGAGGGAACGTGTTGCAAAGGAGCGAAAGAAGCTCGCGAAAAAAGAAGCAAAGAAAGCCGCCGCAAAGGAGAGGAAGAAAGAGAAAAAGCTGGCCGCAAAGAAATTACACAAGGATCAAAGAAGGGAGCGGGCGGGTGGTCCAGCATCTTGTCGTTGAATCGAAGGCCTTCGCTCTTATCGAGGGGCACCCTGAAAACCAACTTCCACGTCAAAACCAGAAGCAAACCATCTCCAGCGTCAACTACCGCAGTGGTATCATTTCGCTCGGTAAGACGTCAATTGTGAGAATCACTGATTCGAAAAGGCGGGCCACCCGCCCGAAAGGACAAGCGATGAGCGGCGACCGGGTGACGTGTCGCGCTTCCGCAATCCTCATCGCGTTTCTGTTGCTTACCCAGACGCAATCGGTTAGCCAGGAAGTTCCGCCGGAATGGCGTCACGGAACAATCATAGTCTGGGACGTGTCGCCGACTAAAATTATCATCGTCGCTGACAGCGGTGTTATGAGTGAAGTATCTGGAAAGCTCAATGAAAAGGTGTGCAAGATTGCCAGCCTATCCTATAACACGCTTTTCTTTTATACGGGAAATCTTGCTCAGGCTGTTGACCGAAGGACAGGTAAGGAAATCTTCTCCCAAGAGGTCCTTGCGGAGGAGGCATACCATGACGTCAAAACGCAGCCTAGGTCCTACCAACGGCTCGTAAACATTGCGAGCATGTATTCTGTGCTGGCGCGTCCGAAGATGGACAAATTGGTGAGCATGCTCCCCAACCCTTCGGAGCGGATTGGCTTGGCCGGATTTGCAAGTCTTGATGAATCGAATCGCCCGAGAATGGTCCTTGTGAACATTCCCGTTCAAGTTCCAAATGATGGGTCACCGGCGTACACAGGTGTTCCAGACATATTTGAATGGCCACGAAAGCCCCAACAAACTATGGGAACCGGTAATTACGCTCCGAACAGAGGGGTAATGGAATTTTTGGATGGAAATACGGAACGAGCTAAGCAGGCTGTGGCCAAATTTGACTCTGGCCTCGCAAGGCTACCTAAAAGGGACGTGGAAGTGTATCGGTTGATTGCGGCGGTAGAAGCTTCAATGAGTTGGAATCTTGACGATCCGAGCATCGGTCCGCCGGTAGATGCAGTGGTTATCGAGTCTCGTACTGGCGTTCGATGGGTAAGGCGGAAGCCAAACTGTGCTCCCGCGCGCCCACCCGGGAAAACGCGGCCCGGCGGCGCGGGCTTGGCTAGGCGCGAATCTACGCCGCCAGTGCGGGCGGCGGTTTGCATGATGGCCCGCGATGCGAATAGGAAGCTCGTGGCGCGATTCTTTTGATCTGCCCCCTACATCCGCGCACGGAATCGTACGTCACCCAAGTTTCCTGTACTCATGACTTCTCCCTCATCGAGTCCCGCGAATTGCGGCGTGCAGGGAGCCGGGGTTCAAAACGCTTTTCTTGCGCCGCCTTGCCGGTGTTCGTATACTGGCCGCCGCTATTCGGAAGGCGCTGCGATGAAGTGGGGAATCAATCCGGCGGCGAAGCCACGCGGCCAGCAAATCGAAATGCATATATTCAAATATCTGAGGAGGCGGTCATGTGCGCGCTTGCGCAGGATGAGCTGAACGTCTACAAGTCTGCCGAGGCGCGCTTTGAGATCGCGGCGCAGAAGCTGGCGCTGGAAGACGGCCTCTACCGTTATCTGAAGCATCCCAGCAAAGAAATCACGGTGTACATCCCGATCGCGCGGGATAGCGGGCAACTGGAAGTGTTCGTCGGTTATCGCGTGCTGCATTCGACGATTCGCGGGCCGGGCAAAGGCGGAATCCGGTTTGCGCCGGATGTGAGTCTGGATGAGGTGCGGGCGCTCGCGGCGTGGATGACGTGGAAGTGCGCGGTGGTGAATATTCCTTTCGGCGGTGCGAAGGGCGGCGTAATTTGCGATCCGAGCAAACTTTCGAAGACTGAATTGGAACGCATCACGCGGCGGTACACGGCGGAGTTGAGTGAATGGTTTGGGCCGGAGCGCGACGTGCCGGCGCCGGACATCGGCACGAATGATCAGACCATGGCGTGGGTGATGGACACTTACGCGATGCACGTGCGGCAGGCGACCACGGCGGTCGTGACCGGCAAACCGCTCGAGCTGGGCGGCTCACAAGGACGCAAAGAAGCGACCGGACGCGGATTGATGATGTGTTGCAACCGGGCGCTTGCGAAACTAAAAATGAAGCGTGAAGGATGCCGCGTAATTATTCAAGGGTTTGGGAACGTGGGTTCGCAAGCGGCTTTGCTGATGCACGCGGCGGGCTACAAGATCATCGGCGTGGCCGATATTCATGGCGGCCTTTTTAACGAGAAGGGATTTGATATTCCTAAACTCTACGATTGGGTGTACACGCAACGGAGACCGTTGCCGGAATTTCCAGACGGCGGCCAGAAAATGACTGCGCCGGAAGTTCTCTTTCATCCCTGCGACATCCTGGTGCCGGCGGCAACGGAAAACCAGATCACCACGGAAAACGCGCACCGAGTGGAGTGCAAGATTCTCTGCGAAGGCGCGAACGGCCCGACCACTTCGCATGCCGATTCGATCATCGAGAAGAAAGGAATTTTCGTAATCCCGGATATTCTGGGGAACGCGGGCGGCGTCACGGTGAGCTATTTCGAGTGGGTGCAGGACCGCCAGGGATTTTTCTGGCGCGAGAGCGAAGTGAACGAGCGCCTGCAAGACGTGATGGACCAGAGTTTCGATCAAGTGGTGAGTTACGCGGAAATGCATCGCGTGAATAACCGCATCGCGGCGTACATGGTGGCGATTGACCGCGTGGCCCGTGCGTTGCGGTTGCGCGGGATTTACGCATAAGCAGCGCGGGAATATTCTTTCCGCGCGGAGGTAGTCCTGTACCCTGACTCGATATCGCCGGGGGCGCTGAAGACGGAAGACGAGCACCGCCGCGACATCTGCACAGCGGGGCGCTGGATTCACGATCGCGGGTACGTGGCCTCGACGGACGGAAATATTTCGCTGCGGCTCGACCCGAGGCGGATACTGACTTCGCCAACCGCCATCAGCAAGGGCATGATGTCGCCCGACGACCTGGTCATCACCGACCTGAATGGCCAGAAACTGAGCGGGCGGCGAAATCCCTCCTCGGAACTCGGGATGCACCTGCTGATTTACCAGCGGCGGCCGGACATCAATGCGGTTTGCCATGCGCATCCGCCAACGGCCACCGGATTTGCCGCGGCTGGAATCCCGCTGAACAAAGCGATTTTGTCGGAGCTGGTGCTTCCGCTCGGCTGCATTCCTGTGGCCCGCTACGGAACACCGGGGACGCCGGAATTGACAGAAGCGATCGAGCCGCTGGTGCAGAGTTATGACGCGATTCTGATGGCCAACCACGGCGTGGTGACCTACGGGCAGGATCTCCTGACCGCTTTCTTCCGCATGGAGACGACCGAGCATTTTGCGCGCGTCACGCTGGTGACTGAACATCTCGGCAAACAAGTCTTGCTTTCCAGCGGAGATGTGGAAAAATTGCTCGCGGCAAGGGCGCGATACGGCTTGCAGACGGCTGCGTCGGTTGGACCGGATTGCCCGGTGACATCAGACAGCACAGGAACGGAACGCATCACGCTGACACGGCGCGAGCTGGAAACGCTGGTGGATGAAGAAGTGCAGAAGGCGCTCGAGAAAGACCGGCAGCAGCGATAACGCCGGTAAAATTTTGGCACGGGATAGAGCGGTTTCGTCGGAGGGTGAAGAATGGGCGAAGCACTGGGAATGATCGAGACGCGCGGCCTGATAGCGATGATTGAGGCTTCGGACGCCATGGTGAAGGCGGCCAAAGTCACGCTGGTGGGCTGGGAGAAGATCGGCTCGGGCTACGTCACAGCGATGGTGCGCGGCGATGTCGCAGCGGTGAAAGCGGCGACGGATGCCGGAGCGGCAGCGGCGCGGCGCGTGGGCGAACTGATTGCCGTGCACGTAATCCCGCGCCCGCATCAGTCGCTCGAAGAAGTGCTGCCCATCGGCAAAGCGCCGATGGCCGCGGCAAGATAACTGCCGCGAGGTGTGAGGGCGCCGCTGAGGGTATGCGCGCATGCTCGGCGAAGCATCGGCGGTCGGGGGATTCGACGTTGTTTGCGTTTCGCGCGGTGTCGTTCGTTGCGGGGTTTGATCTTGCCTTCGACTCTTAACTCTGAAATTTCAATTTTGAACTGCCTCTCATGATCCTTGCCCGCATCGTCGGAACGGTTGTTGCGACCCGCAAAGATCCGCGCCTGGAAGGAAAAAAACTTCTGATTGTGAAGCCGATCAATCCCGAAGGCGGGGATGAGTCCGGCTACTTGATCGCGGTAGATACGGTGGACGCGGGATTCCGCGAGACTGTGTTGGTCGTTTCCGGCAGCTCCGCGCGCATGGCCGCCGAGTGCAAGGATCGTCCGGTGGACGCGGCGATCATCGGGATTGTGGATTCGATTCAGCTTGACCGGCAGCATGAAGTCGAGCTCGCCGCCGCGCGGAAGAAATAACGATGCGGCGCGCATCGCCCTCGCAAGGTGTCCCATGCTGCTAGGCCGAGTGATCGGGAAAGTGGTTGCGACGATGAAGAACGCGTCGCTCGATGGGCAGCGGCTGCTGCTGGTGCAGCCGATTGACCGGAACGGACGCGACAAAGGAAGAGTGCTGGTCGCGCTTGATTCAGTTGGTGCCGGCGCGGGAGAAACGGTTTACTGGTGCCGCGGGAAAGAAGCGAGCTTTCCATTTTTGCCCGTGGAAGTTCCGACTGAAGCCACGATTGTCGGAATCGTGGATGAAGTGAACATTCCCTCGGCAATGCCGAAAACTTGAATGCTCATCGGACGCGTGATCGGCGACGTGGTGGCGACGCAGAAGGCGCCTTCGCACGTGGGACGTAAAATTCTGGTGGTGCAGCCACTGAACCTGGATGGCTCGGACCGTGGCGAGGCTGTGCTCGCGCTGGACGCAGCGGATGCGGGGATCGGCGAGCGCGTGCTGCTGGCGGCCGAGGGATATTCCGCGATGACGTCCGTGGGACGGCCGAATTCACCGATTGATATGGCGGTGATTGGCGTGGTTGATACCGTGGACTTGATAGCCGGTGTGAAGTAGTCCCCCTATTTTCTGCGTTGGTTGCACAATTTTCCATTCCAAGAAAAAAGCGGGCAACGCCTGCTGCATCAGGCGCTGCCCGCTGGTGGTACGCGAGGAAAACGCTACTGCGTGATCTCGACGTACTTCGTCTTGCCGCTGAAGTGAATTTCCTTGATCTGATTGCTTTCGGTGACGATGGTGGAATACTCAGCCTTGCCCGATTCGTCTTTCCACTGTACCGGGGCTTCCGCAAGCATTTTGCCGCCGCGTGAAATGGTGACCTTCACGCTGTCCGCTCTGACGGAATAATTTCCGGGCTTTAATTGTCTGCCGCCGAGCGTGGCCGCGTTGCTGAGGTCCACCGACATGCTGACGATGGTTTTTGGTTGGGTCGAGGATTCGTCGCGAGCAGCGATCGGCAATGCCAGGGCGAGCGCTGCAAGGACACTGAAGGCGATGCTCAACACACGTTGGGACATTTTCTTTTCCTCCTTGATGTCAATCGCCCCTTGCGCTTGGTTAGACGTGATGAGTTTGAGGGCGGAAGCAAATGAAGAAGAGAAACGCGAAAAATTTAGTTGCGCGCAGATCAAAACGAAATTCGTTTCGCGGGTGGACAGTGATCTCTCAGAAACGGACAACGCAGGCTGGCTATGTTGGTGAAGAAATCTCACCGCCTCCGAATTTTCGGAGATCTTCCCAGGAAAAGTTTTCCGCGCGCAGGCACACGGATTCAATCGTGTGCCACGCGCCTGGTATTAATTACGGATGCGCGCATGCATTTGTTCCACGAAGTGTCGTTTCGATTTCTTGCAAGTGGAAACCGCAAGTACGGCCACTGAGTTTCCATGTGTCGAGGCGCGGGGGCGCACGCGCGTTGACACCCCGCACACGCTAATCAATAATCGCAGGACATGATTGGTTCGCTCCGCGGCAAGCTGATTGAGAAGCGCCCAAATCAAGTGCTGCTCGAAGTGGGCGGCGTGGGCTACCAGGTGCAGATCCCGCTCTCCACGTTTGCGAGCCTGGGAGCGCTGCACGGCGAAGCCACGCTGCTGGTGCACACGCATGTGCGCGAAGACCAGCTCATGCTGTACGGTTTCTTCGCGGCGCGCGAGAAGCAGTGCTTCGAGCTGCTGATTTCGGCGTCCGGCGTGGGGCCTTCGCTGGCGCTGAAGATTCTGTCTGGCATGAGCCTGGATGAGCTTGTCCCGGCAATCCGCAAAGGTGATCTCGCACAACTGGTGCGCATTCCCGGAGTGGGGCGAAAAACGGCGGAGAGAATTGTGGTGGAATTGCGCGACAGACTTGCGGCGGTGGACGTGGCCGAAGCGGGAAAGCCGGCGACGCGGTCGCAGGTCGAGGCGGATGTTGCTTCGGCGCTCGTGAATCTTGGCTACGACGCGCGCACGGTCGAGCGAGCGACCGAGAAAGCGCGAGCGGCGGGCGGCGCGGATTTCGAAACTTTGTTGCGCACGTCGCTGCAGATTCTGGGCACCGGCGCGATGCAGAAGTCGGCGCGCGCGGGGCGAGAGGATTAAGTTCCCCGGAGCGGGGAGGCAAAGAGCATGCAAGAGGGACAAGCAACGGGCAAGCTGAGGGAGCGTGTCATTTCAGGGAAGGCGCTCGACGAAGACGCGCGCATTGAAGCGAGCGTGCGCCCGAAAAAGATCGAGGATTTCATCGGGCAATCGCGCGTGAAAGAAAATCTGAAGATCGCCGTGGATGCGGCGCGGGCCCGCGGAGAAGCGCTCGATCACGTGCTGCTTTATGGGCCGCCGGGGCTGGGCAAGACGACGCTCGCGCAAATTTTGGCGAACGAAATGGGCTCGGCGATCAAGATCAGCTCCGGGCCGCTTCTTGAAAAGAAGGGCGACCTGACTGCGGTGCTCACGTCGCTCGACCCGCGCGATTTTTTCTTTCTCGACGAGATTCATCGCTTGCAGGCGGCGCTTGAGGAAATCCTGTATCCGGCAATGGAAGATTTTCGCGTGGACCTGATCATCGGGCAGGGGCCGGGCGCGCGAGTGCATCCCTACCAATTGAATCGCTTCACGCTGATTGGCGCGACGACGCGCGCGGGGCTGATCATGGCGCCGCTGCGCTCGCGATTTGGAATCGTGCACCGGCTGGAATTTTATTCGCCGGAAGATTTGCTGCAAATTGTGCAGCGCTCGGCAAAAATTCTTGGGATCAAGATGGACGAGGCCGGCGCGGCGGAAATTGCGCGACGGAGCCGCGGAACGCCGCGCGTGGCGAACCGGCTGCTGCGCCGCGTGCGGGATTTTGCCGAGGTTCGCGCGAAGGGACACATCACCGTGGATGTGGCGGGCGACGCGTTGAAAATGCTGAGCGTGGACGAGCACGGCCTCGATGAAGTGGACCGAAACCTGCTGCTCACCATCATCCAGAAATATTCCGGTGGGCCGGTGGGACTGAACACCATCGCCGCCTCGCTGAGCGAAGAAGAAGATGCTATCGAAGAAATTTACGAGCCATATCTGATGCAGCTTGGCCTGCTCGATCGCACACAACGAGGGCGCGTCGCGACCGCTCTTGCCTACAAGCATTTCGGGATGGATGAACCACGCCGCCAGCCCGGCCTCTTCAGCTGAAATTTCATATGCGAGCACAGCCAGCTGCTCGTTTCCCGTCTGAATGAACACCGTATATCTATCGCTCGGGTCAAATATGGGGGACCGCGCGGAGAATATTGCGCGGGCGATTGAGGCGCTGGGCGCGCGTGGCGTGCGCGTGACGCGGCAGTCGGCGCTGTATGAGACGGAACCGGTGGAGTTGCGCGAGCAGGCGTGGTTTTTGAACGGAGTGGTGGAAGCGGAAACGGAAATGACGGCGCAAGAGCTGATGGAGGCGCTGCTCGAAATTGAGCGCTCGCTTGGGCGCGAGCGGCGCGTGCCGAAGGGGCCGCGGCTGATTGATCTGGATATTTTGCTGTTTGGGTCGAGCGTGGTGCGGGAGGCGGGACTTGAGATTCCTCATCCGCGGATGGCGGAGCGGCGATTTGTGCTGGTGCCGCTGGCGGAGATCGCTCCTGGCGTGCGGCATCCTGTGACCGGGAAGACGATTGCGGAGTTATTGGCCGAGACGGCGGACCGGAGTGAGGTTCGGCTGTGGAGGGAAGGCAAGGCAACCACAGATGAACACGGATGAAGAGTGATAAAGGCGAGGAGGGGTGAAACCTTAGGAGCCGAGACTGAGCGCGGGCCAAGGAAAAGAGCCGGCAAGATGCCGGCGTTACATAGGAGCGTCCTGACGTATCGGGACGCCCCTATGAATTGATGGGCTAACTTACGCGAAGGACCTTGAGCCAGTGCAGGGTCATCGGCTTGGGAGCCAGAGCTTCCAACTCGATTTGGGCAGCTTTACCCGCGTTGCTTTCGCGCCAGCGATAGACGCCGGGCTCGGTCTCTTCGCGGAAATGGCCGGTGGCCGGGCGCAGGAAATCGCGCGCGTCTTCGAGCGAGGCCCGCTCGACCGTACCGCGGCGCGTGAGTGCTTCGATGATGTAGCTGCGCATCAGTTTCGGCCAGTAATTTTCGAAGAGCTCGGCGGATGCGAACGCGTCGCTCCAGGCTACTTCGCCGCCGAACGCAACCACGACGCCGACGACGCGCTCGCCTTTCAAACCGCTGGTGGCGCGATCAAAGCGCCGCTGGATTTGCTCGGCGTAATTTTCGACTGAGGCACCCACGCGCGGTGATTCGTAGATTTGTTTGTACGACTGGGTTGGTGCGGCGGAGGCGATCACGTCGGCCATCTGGCGCGAGGAAAGCACCGGCGGCGGTGCAGCGTTTGCGGCGCCGCCTGTCCCCGCGGAATTTTCCATATTGCTCGACATCGCTGCTTCTCCGCGCACGGCGGCCCAGACCTTCGACTGGTCCTGATCCACGGCAACTTTTTCGCGGACGCTCGGGTATGCCATCATTTTGGCGCCAGCGAATTTTTCGGAGCCGCCGGTCCAGCGGCCGTGTTCGACACAGAAGACGCTTAGAGGCAGCGGTGGCGCGCCCACGGGCACGATTCGGTCTTTGCCGATGACGCGGTCTTGCTTGCCGCCGGAAACCACTTCGCCGGCGAGCAAGATCAAAGGCCGCTTGCCGCGGTTGATGAGCACGAGTTGGTTTACCTGCGCACCGCTTCTGGGCGGGTAGGTTTCGGCGATGCCTTCGCGGGACCGGCGGAGATAGTCACCCTGCTCGGTGACGACGGCGTCGCCGGAGGCGAGCGCTTCGTCGAGCGTCGAGAAATAACTCGTGTCCAAATCCTGCGAGGAAACCACCGGGAAGATGGTCAAGTTTTCGTAGGTGACCGGGTCAAGTAAATGCCAGCCCTGCTGGCCGGGTACGGGTAGCGGAGTGCTGCCCTCGGCTCGGAGATTCGGATCCATATTCGTCATCAGAAACACCCCCATCAACAGAATGAGTAAGCCCATGCTGGAACCCAGAAATATTTTTTCCTGTCGGCGCTGCATGCTGCCCTCCTCGATCGCCAAGGCGACACGGCGGGTGCGAATGGCCTTCATTCTTGAGAACGGGCGCTGGGGGATTCCTTGCAGGGTTTCTGGTGCCGTTATGTAGGTCGAAGAGAGATCCCACCGCTCCGCCCCCGCCAAAAGCAGGCGCGAGAGGCAAAGTCGCGCGGTGCTACGCTACGGGATGACATCTGGAATCTAAGGCAACACGAAACTCAACTGAAGGAGAAAAGAGCCGGCGGGACGCCGGCGCTACATCAGGCAAGCGCCGACGATGTCTACAGAGTGATATGAATTGTGGTTGGGATGGTTTCCCAGCGGGGCGAAAATCCGAAAGGGACTAGAGGTGTTCGCGGTCCTTCTTTTCTTTTTCGCGCTTCTTGCGGTCTTCCTCTTCCTGCTTCTCCCACTCGGTCAATTCCTCTTCGCTCATCTGGTAGTCCTCGCGGGAGGCGAACATGGTTCCGCGGCGGCTGTCGCGCGCAACGCGGCGAGCGCGCACTGCCTTCCTGCCTTTGGCGAAGCCCCCAATACTGCGAATGGGCTGCTCGATGGCGCCTGCTTCGACCAGGAGTTCGCTCACTTTTTCGAGGAAGTCGTGCAAGTGGTAGGGCTTGAGCGAGTAGGGAAGTCCTTCGCGCTCGAGGACTGGTTGGGTTTGCTTGGCCGCCAGCAGGGGCACCAAGTAGAGGACACGGAGTCGTTTCTTGGCGACGACGACCGTTCCTTCGGACTCTTCTTCGGACGGCTGCGACCCGTTCACGGATGCCTGAGGAGCCTCTTCGGGGGCATCCTCGGGGCCGGCGGGATCCACCTGTGACAATTCCTTCAGGATGGCGAAGAGCGGGCCCCGCAGATCGATCAGCGCCACGTTGACAACCACCAGATTCCAGGCGCCGGTGGCGAGCTCCGCGAGAGCATGCGCGGGCTTCGTGACAATGCGCACACGCCAACCTTCTGAATCGAGCACGTTCTTCAACGCGCGCTGGCTGGCAATATCGTCGTCGATGATCAGGATTCCGACTTCGGCCAAGTCCTACCCCTCGAATGCTGAATTTTCGAGTATAGACCGCGCGGACGAGGCTGACTGCTGGTCGGAGGACGGGGTTTCCAGGGTGAGAACCTGTCTGGCCGTACAGGCGAAAACAAAGCGAAACTTTTTACTTGACATGGCGAACAAAAAGCGAATATATTGCCCCCCGTGCGGCGAGGCAAACAATGGCCACTTCTCCCATACTTCGGCCCAGCCCGACGACGTTCCCACGTCGGCGGACCCGGCCGAAGCAAACCAGTCTCACCCTATTCCCCACAGCCGCTCGCCACGGCAATTGTGAGCACGTCAGCGAAGCTTCCGCGCCCACTCCGGTACCAGACCGGAGAACGAAGCCCGCTACGGAACTGGTCGGCATTGCACGCCTCGCCGCCTCCTCCCCCTGCGCAGAAGCCAAGCGCGGGACGGAATATTTTCTACTACCTGTCCGCTCGATACTGAACCGCTGCGATTCGGAGCGGGTGCCATTCCACTGGACGGTGAACCCCTATCGCGGTTGTGAGTTCGGTTGCCGCTACTGCTACGCGCGCTATACGCACGAATACATGGAACTGGACGGCTCGGAGTTCGAGACGAAGATTTACGTGAAGCAGGATGCCGGGCCGACGGTGGAGCGCGATCTGGCAACCAAGAAAATTTTGGGCCAGCACATCGCTCTCGGGACGGCGACGGATCCTTACCAGCCGGCTGAGAAGGAATTCGGCGCTACCCGCGCCATACTCGAGAAAATGGCGGAGCGCGAGGGGTTGCGGCTCGAGATCACCACAAAATCGAACCAGGTGGTGCGTGACATTGATTTGTTCCGGCGGATTTCGGAGCGGTCGTCGCTGACGATCAACATCAGCATCACGACGATGCGGACGCGATTGGCCAGGCTGCTCGAGCCGCGCGCGCCGCGGCCGGATCTGCGCATGGATGCGGTGCGGCAATTGCGCGCGGCGGGAATTGCTGTGGGCGTGTTCGCCATGCCGATTCTGCCTGGGTTGACGGATTCGGAAGAGAATTTGGAAGCGGTGGCACGCTGCGCGCGGGATGCGGACGCGCAATGGTGGGGAGCGAACGTACTGTTTCTGATGCCCTCCTCGCTCAGGGAGTTCATGCCATTCCTCGAGCAGAAATTTCCGAAGCTGGTGCGGCGGTATCAGGAATTCTATGGGCGTGGTGGATACGCGCCGGAAACCTATCGCAAGGAAATTGCTGCGATCGTGGGAAATTTGCGGCGCAAGTACGGGCTCGGGTCGCTCGCAAACATACGCGCACCGCAGCCGTGGAATTCTCCGCAGATGGCGCTGGGATTTTCCGGGCAGCTTGGCGGGAAAGAGGCGAACGCAGAAATTTCTTGACAAGGAAGTTGCAACAGCCGTAATATTCACGACGAAGTAAACATCGTCTCTGGCTCATGCACAACGAGCCTGAAGACGTTAAAAAAATGAGGCAGAAAATGACGAAAACATCGTTCGCTTTCCCCGTTTCACCTGCGCAGGTTCGGAAACTTCAAGACCCGACAAACCCAAGCGTTATTAGAACCGTCGGATACTGTGCTTTTGAACACCTTCCCTTCAGTATTTCACTAGAACCAAATCCGCGGAAACCGACGCCGAAGTCCCTTAAATCCAGCATCGCAAAGGATATACGCCAGACAGCCCTCGAAGGCCGCGGCTTATTTCATCTCGTCAACGCGGGGATCTTTATCCTCGCGGAGTCCGTGGAATATAACAACAACAAGGGAATCTTGGCCTTTGAGTTAGACCCGGAACTTGGCCAAGGCCTCTACAACGGCGGCCACACTCTAAAGCTAATCGAAGAACTGGTCCACAACGGCTTCCAGCAGGACGGGGACCCGAGCCTGAAACAATACTGCAACTTTGAAATTCAGGTGAATGTACCTGCCGCGCACCTTTCCACTATTGCCGAAGGCCGGAACTCAACCGTCGCTCTTCACGAAAAAACACTCGCCGACTACAACGATCTTTTCGATTGGATCAAGGTGGCCCTTGCTGGGAAACCCTACGCCGACAAGATCGGCTATGTGGAGAACCATGAGAAGCCGGAAGACATTGAGAAGGTCATTTGCCGGATCACGGCAATGAATCCGATCATGTTCAGCAAAGACGCTCATCCCGTCGTCGCCTACACGAGCAAGAAGCGATGCCTCGAACTCTTGTGCGCGAACCCAGATAAGTACACGCCACTGGCGCCCATCTTGGGCGACATACTCGAGCTTTACGAGCAACTTAT
The DNA here is from genome assembly GCA_050746945.1 of Candidatus Acidiferrales bacterium. GTDB lineage: Bacteria > Acidobacteriota > Terriglobia > Acidiferrales > UBA7541 > Palsa-295. Next base: position 19,627 of record JBOGMZ010000019.1, read on the forward strand.
TGCCAGAGCGAAGGAGAACTACCTCAAACTCGTCCCAGGAGGAAAGTTCATTCAGATGGAAGGTGGGGTGACGAAGTTGAAGCGCACCACGGACGTGTTGCCGCTGACTGGGCAGCAGGTCGAGTACCGAATGGCAGACGGCTGGCTAATTCCGATGCTCGCAGCCTTCCGGGCCTTGGTTCAGATTGACAACGGGGAGGCCAGTTGGTTGGTTGATCCGAAAGAGGTTTACGAGCGGATTGGTGGGCGCCTGATTCGGATACTTTACGAAACAAGCACCCTAGTTGGGAACAACCCAAACGCTGTCGGGAAAAATGAAAACGTCTACCGGCAGCTCTACGATGCTGTCGACCTCGAACTGAAGTCGATTATCCTTGAGAAATACAAGAACAAGAGACCGTAACGGTCTTGATGAGGGGCTGGTCTATCAGTGCGGCCCGGCCCCTCAAAAATCTCTTACGGAATGATGATTCGGGGAGCTTCCTTCGGGGCACTGGCGGGAAGCGCGAAGCGGACGCGGAGGAAATCCAGGAAGGCGCGCGAACGGGGGCGGCCGTTGGTTTCCTGTTTACCGACGCGGAAAAGAAAAACCAGCAAGCGAAAAACGTCGGAATCTTTCAGCGTTGTGATTCCTGTGCGGCTTGATTCCTGCTTTTTGAAATCTTGAAGGAACTCGGCGACGCGGCCGTAGAGAACGCGGGGGAGCGGCGCATCGGGAGGTCGCTCGTAGTAGATGCCGGTGCCGAGAGTGCGAGTGGTTTCCGCAATCGCTTCGAGAGCGGCAAAAACGTCAGCGTCATGCAGATCTTTGTTCTCCGCGTGAAATCCAATGATGGTTCCCGCGAGGCCTGCGACCACGGCCCAGCGCTCGTAGACGAAATCCACAGAAAATTCGACGTCGCGGTAGGGGCGCTCTGCTTCGGATAGCGGAGTGCGGTGCTCCCTCTCATAGCGGTGGGCCGCAAGCAAATAAGAACAATCCGACGGGCAGTCAATCGTGACTCCGCGTTCGCGCCCGCAGCAGACCGCGCAGATTTTTTCACCCATGGCGGGGCAGAAGCGCTCGGGGCGCCGTTTTTCGCAGATGGGACAGCTCATCCAGGGTCCTCAGCAGTTTATTTTGTGGCACAGCAATCAATCAGATTACGGGAAGATGGCGGCAGCAGCAAGGAGCGGACTTCTCAAGCATGGACACCGTGGGATGAGAGGTGCTTTTCGAGAGCGGTGATCTGCTGGAGGACTACTTCGGTAGCGAATTCGTCGCCGAATTTGGAATTAATCATGATGTTGTAAAGCCATCGCGCGGGCCACTGGGCTCCGAAATAGTGGTGTATGAATTCGGCGCGCTCGGCATCAATTTCCTCGACCAGCTTTTGCGCTTCCTCGCGGGATTTCCCGAGCGACATGACGCGGCGGATTTTTTCTTCAGCGGGGGCGTACACAAAAATATGAAATGCGTCCGAGCGATCGCGAAGGATATAAGCAGAGCCGCGGCCGACGATCACGCAATTGCCGCGCGAGGCCACGTCCTTGATCACTTCGTGGAGCACATCGACCATGCAGTCGGTGTCGAAGACGCGCGACTCGCCGAGGGGAAGCGCGCGTTCGTAGCTCCCACGCGCATAGACTTTGAAAAGACGATACAGGAAGGGATCGCGGCGCTCGTCGCAGCGCGCCGCGGATTTGGGATCCACGTTCGCAACGCGGGCGATTTCGGCGGTCAGCTCCTCATCCCAGAGTTTCCAGCCGAGCTTCTGGGCAAGGCGCCGGGCGACCAGGGCGCCGCCGCTGCCGTACTCGCGCTCGACAGTGATAATTCGGACCGGCATTTTTTCTCCGAGCGGCTCAGTGCACGGCCATCGAACCGCCGGGCTGCACTTTCTTCATCAAGAAAACGAACGGGATCATGGTCAGCACTATTGTGCCCAGCAGCCAGAAGTTATCAATATATGCCAGCATGGTGGCCTGTTGGTCAACCAAGTTCGAAACCAAGCCATAGGCCTGGCGGGAGGCTTCGAAGGCGCTCGAACCGCGGCTGACAAACATGTGCGTGGCGGCATGGAGCATGGCCTGGAGTCTCCCACTCCCTGCGTTGACGTGCTCGGCGAGGCTGGTTTGGTGCACCTGGGCGCGGCGGGCGAGCATGGTGGTGACGAAAGAAATCCCCACGCTGCCGCCGATGTTCCGGGCGAGATTGATGAGGCCGGAAGCGGCGTTGTTCTTACCCGGAGGGATGGCGCCGTAGGCGGCGGTATTGATGGGGACAAAGAGAAACGCCAGGCCAATGGCCTGGAAAACGCGCGCGGTTGCGACGGTGCGGAAATCGACGGTGATGTCGAAGCGTGTCATGTGGAACAGAGAGAACGAGAGCATCGGGAGACCGAAAAGCAGCAAACGACGCGCGTCGAAACGGCCAAGCAAAAAGCCCACGAGCGGCATGGCGAGAAGAATCGCGAAGCCCCCGGGCATGAGCGCGAGCCCGGCTTCCTGAGCCGTATAACCCAGCAGAGTCTGCAGGAACTGCGGGATGAGCACGGTGCTCGAAAGAAGAGCGAAGCCGACCATGAACATCAGGAGATTGCCGATGGCGAAGGAACGCTCGCGAAAAAGATGGAGATCGATGATGGGGTCCTTGTGATGCCACTCCCAGAAAATTACCGCGATTAAAGAGACGACACAGATGGAAGTCATGATGACGATAAAGTTCGAGCCGAACCAATCGTCGCGCTGGCCTTTGTCGAGCACCACCTGCATGGCGCCCAAGCCTAGCGCAAGCAAGCCCAGGCCGATGTAGTCCACCTTGATGCCGGTACGCTTCAGCTGTTTCATGTAGGGAGGATCTGAAATCAAGCGGTTGGTGAGCAGCATGGAAATTATACCGACGGGGATATTGATGAAGAAAATCCATCGCCAGGTGAAATTATCAGTGATCCATCCGCCGAGTGTGGGACCGATCGCGGGCGCGAGCACCACGGCCATTCCATAGACAGCGAATGCCATGCCGCGCTTGGCGGGTTCAAACGTGTCGGCAAGAATGGCCTGCTCGCTCGGCTGAAGGCCTCCGCCGCCGACGCCCTGCAAGACGCGGAAGAAAATCAGCGCGCTAAGAGAGGGCGCAAAGCCGCAGAGGAACGAGCTGATGGTGAAGAGTGCGACGCAAGACATGTAAAACCGTTTGCGGCCCATGCGGTTCGACAGCCAGCCGCTCATGGGAAGGATGATGGCGTTTGAAACCAGGTAGGAGGTGAGAATCCAGGTGCTTTCGTCCTGCCCGGCGGAGAGGCTGCCGGCGATATGAGGGAGGGCGACATTGGCGACGCTGGTGTCGAGCACTTCCATGAATGTCGCGAGCGTAACTGTCACCGCGATAATCCATGGGTTGACGGGCGGCCGCCAGTTGCCTTGCGCCGAAATGGGGTTGGCCGCGCTCACTTCACTTTGACGTTGGGCGTGACGGACATGCCCAGGCGGAGGTAGTGGTCGCGATTCTGGCCAGGCTCAAGGACGATCTTTACCGGAACGCGCTGGACCACTTTCACGTAATTTCCCGTGGCGTTTTCCGGGGGCAGGAGGCTGGTGCGTGCGCCGCTGCTCCCGGCGATGCTGTCAACGTGACCCTTGTAGGTGCGGCCGTTGGCGTCCACTTTGAATTCAGCGGGCTGCCCGGGGCGCATGTATTTCAACTGGGTCTCCTTGAAGTTCGCCGTCACCCAAACATCGTCGAGCGGGACGATTGAAAATAGCTGCTGTCCCGGCTGGACGTTCATACCGACTTCCGCGTTCTTCGACACCACTCCGTTCACGGGAGCCTTGATTTTCGTGTACTGGAGGTTGAGCTCCGCTTGCTCGAGGGCGGCTTCTTTCTGTTTAACCGTCGCCTCGGCGGAAAGAGCGCGGGCGCGGCTGGAGGCGACTTGTTGGGGGCCGGTGAGCGAAGACCGGAAGTTGGCCTCGGCTTGGGCCAAGCGGCTACGCGCTTGCGTTACCTGCTGCTGCGAGGCCGATACGGACGCTCTCGCTGCTGCCACGGCGGCGGTGCTCGCTTTGGCGGCCGAAACCGCCTGATCGAAAAGTTGCGCGGAGACTTCCTGCTTATCCACGAGCTGTTTGTAGCGGCCCACGTCGTTCTGGGCCTTGACGTCGGTGGCTTCCGCCTGCGCGAGCTGCGCGACCGCGGCGTCGTATTGTTGCTGTGCCACGCCGATTCCGGCCTTGGCAGTTTCGACGTCCGCTTCAGACGCGGAGGTCTGGCTGGATGTGCTCACGGAGGTGATGGGCACGGTGATGTTCACGGATTGCGCGTTGGCTTGCGCAACGGCCAACTCCGCGCGAGCGTTGTCCACTGCCACCTGGTAATCTTTCGGGTCGATTTCGGCGAGGACGGTGCCGGCCTGCACGAACTGGTTGTCGTCCACATTCACTTTGATGACGTAGCCGGAAATGCGGGCGCTGAGCGGCATGAGGTGGCCGTCCACCTGCGCGTCGTCCGTGGATTCATGGCTTATGACGTAGCGCCACCCGAAATAACCAGCGACGAGGAGCAGCAGAATCGCGCCGACCAGATATCTCCGTGCGCGCGGCCGCTTGCGCAGAAAATTTTCCGCGTACGAGGGCGGAGGCGGCGATGCAGAATGCGTTTCCGCGGCAGCGGGCTTCTCGGCCAGAGCCGGCTTTTCCGCTGGAGGGTTGGGAGTCGTTTCGACGTCGGTTTTCTGTGCCATGGCTTATTTTCCTTTGAAATACTGTTTCACACCCTCTTCGGCGAGGCCGAGGGCGCGGGCCAGAGAAATTTTGGCGTAATTGTAACTGTAGAGGCTGGAAATGTAATTCTCGTGCGCGCTGGCGACGGATTCTTGCGCCTGGACAACTTCCACAGTGTCGGTAACGCCGGCGGCGAAGCGGTCGCGCGACTGTTTCAGCGTTTCCTCAGCCAGGCCCACGTTGCTTTGTGCCACGGCAACCTGTTCGGCAGACGACTGGAGATTGAACAGCGCGGTGCGCACGTCGGAGTCGATTTGGCCGCGGAGGTTTTCCACGCGCTCGCGGCTCTGGTCGAGTTGCGCATCGGCCTTCAGGATGTCGCCCTTCACAATGCCGCCTTGAAAAATGGGAATGGTGAGCGTCCCGCGGACATCGAACACGCCGTGCGCGTTCGTCTCAGGATGTTTTCCCGCGACGCCGTAATCGCCACTGAAGGAAAGCGTGGGGAAATATCCCGCCACGGCGGCCTTGTGCGAAAACTCGGCGGCGCGCTCCTCGGCAAGCGCGGCCTGATAATCCGAACGCGAGGCGTAGGCGCGCTTCAGCGCTTCGTCCACCGAAATGCCCTCGAGCGGCTGGTACAAGGATGTATCGGTCAACTCGAATTGCTGGCCGGGAGCGAGACCAATCACGCGCGAGAGCGTGAGTTTCTGGATTGCAAAATCATTTTTTGCGGCGATCAATTGCTGCTGCCGCGTCTGCAATTCCACTTGGGCGCGCAAGGCGTCGATGGCGGGCGAAGTGCCCGCCTTGAACTGGTCGGCAGCCTGATTGTGCAGCGCCTGCGCCGTTTTCACCTGCGCGTCGGCAGTTTCGATGCGCGACTCACCGGCGACGGCCTGCAAATAGGTGAAGCCGACGGCCAAAATCACCAGGTCGCGCGCGTCCTTGTAGGTATATTTCGCAGATTCCACGCCTTGCGTCGCAGAGCGCGTCTTGTTGATGGCTTTCCAATCGAAAAGCGTCTGCGTGAGGTAAGCCCGCGATTCAAAATACGAAAAAGGACCGATGACAGCCGGGATTCCCGGAGCGGTGATTCCAAGAGTAGCCAAATCAGTCTGAGAAGAAGCGACGCTCGACTGCGTGGTCAAGTTCGGCAACAGTTTGCTCAATTGCGTACAGCGCTCGCCGCGCGATGAGCGGATATCTTCATTCGAGAGAAGGAGCCCGAGATTTTGTTTCAGGCCGCGGTCGATCGCGTCTTGCAACGAAATCTGCAGGACTCCCGGAACCAATTTAGCGGGCACGCTGCCTGTAAACGGATTTTGCGATTGCGCGCTGGCGGCAGATGGCGTCACGGAATTCGTGGTGGATCCGTAACTGGACGGACCGGTTGCAGCCGTGCCGGACTGCGCCCTTGCGCTGGTGGCGGCCATCGGCAGCACAATTGCCAGATTGACGAAAAAAATTGCCCATCGGCGTATCACGGAATCTCCTCCTCTTCCCCTATCCCCTATGGATGATAGCCAGCCATCACAGGACTCACCGCCGCCGGGCCAACTGACTACCTGGATTTTTTGCGGTGAATCAGGACCTCGAACGCCGGCGGATCTTGCGAGCCGCGCGCGTTTTCGAAATAGCCAAACTCGGCGAAAGTAGTTGCCAGACCTCTTCCGCCGTTTTTCGCAAAACAGAATCAGGATTAAACGACCAGGCAATCGTGACGCCCATGAAAATGAGGTGCGTCAACCGCCCCAACTCGGCTGCGGAAATGTCGCGCCGGACCTCGCCCGAATCTTGAGCCAGCGCAAACAATTCGCCCACCAGCCGCCGCGCGCGCCGCTGGCGCTTCTGGAGATTGGCAAGAATCGGAGCGTTGGATAAATGCGCCGCAAAGATCGAGCGCAGGAGTTCGGGGCTCTGCGAGGACTGACCGGCCAGATTGGTGATCAGTTCCCTCAGAATCGGGAGCACTGGCCGCCTGACTGATTTAGCCTTCTCCAAAGCGTGCTCAATCGTGGCGACGCGCTCCTCACCGTAAGTGGCGAGGACGTGCTCCTTGGTCGGGAAATAATTGAAGAAGGTACCTTTTCCAAGGTCAGCGGCTTCGGTGATGTCTTGCACAGTTGTTTGCTGATAGCCGCGCTCGGCGAAAAGGTGCAAGGCGGCGCGGAAGAGCCGCGCACGGATCTCCGCGCTGCGGCGCTCGCGGCGATCGGTGCGGGCCGCGAAGGGGAGTGATGGCCGGGCAAGGGCGGGTATGCGGTGCATTTCGGAATCTCTCAATGCGATCGATCCGTGACTATAAGTCATCTATGAGTAAAAGTCAAGAAACGCCAGAGAAACCCCAGGACCGATAGGAAGAGGGAAAAGACTCCGCGCCGGAGGGGCGACCCCCTCCGGCGCGAAAAACAGCGAGAGGTTACTTCGACCGGTTCTTGGGGCTGTGGTGATTGAGCGTAGAAATCATCACCCTGGCCGACGGCGGCACGGGGACGGCGCCGTGGAGCACGATATCTTTCGCCGTGGGTTTCTTGCCGTAGATGCGCTCGTTTGCGTCGTTGTCCGGGCGCAGCGTGGAGCCCTCGAGTGAAATCCCAGCGAAGAGGCCGCGGGAGCGAGAGTAGGTGAGGATTTCAGCGCGCATGGTGACGTCCGTGCTCGCGGCGGCCGTCCGGCCCACCGGGCCGGCTGCTGCCGAAGCGTCCCCGCCCAGTTTCACTTTGCTGCTGAGAATCGCGTCCGCTCCGCGCTGGTTCATCACCAGCAGAACAAAATCCGTTGCCTGCCCGCCGATCTGCAGGCCAAAACTGCCGCCCTCGAGCGCCATCATCGAAGGCGCGCTCCATGGACCGCGGAAATCATCGCCGCTGCGGCAAGACATTGCACCGCGGCCGTAGCTCGCGCCGACGATGAACGCCGCCTTGAGCACGGATGGAAACACGATGACGCAATCCGCCTTGTCCAGCAGATCCTGCGGAATGTCGTCGGGGATATTCATAATTTCCTTCAGTACTTCGCCGGCATTCTGCAAACGATCTGTTTCCTTTTCATCGTCCGCGCCTGCGGCGCCCGGAGCGAAGATGGCCGGGAGACCGAGCAGGGCGACTGCAAGCAATAGCGTGAGTATTTTCTTCATTCATTTCCTCCTCAGGATGGGAACTCATTATATGTGTTTCAGTAGCGGTCGGCTATCGGGTAATGCAAATGGAAAGCGCCATCGAATGCGATGGAATATAATCCATTGGCTTTGGAAGTCTTGCCGATCCAGATGAACTCACGCACCCTACAATTGTTTGATTCGCGGCGCGGCCACTCTAGTTCGATGCTGGCCTTATTCTGCGCAGTTGTATTGATGGCAGGACCAGCCGCGGCGCAGAAATCCTCTTCCGGCACACATGCCAAGAGACCGGCGAGCGCCTCAACGCACGCGAAACCGCGTGCAGACGTAGCGAGGTTTCGCGCGCGCTTGGAAGCTGTGCTCGCCCAACCGAGCGCGCAACGCGCCTTTTGGGGCGTAATGGTGATCGACCGCGACACGGGCGAGACGCTGTATGAGATGAACGCGGATCATTTCTTTGTGCCCGGGTCGAATGTGAAGGTGTTCACTACGGCGTTTGCGCTCGCCACGCTTGGGGCTGACTTCCGGTTCGACACGCATCTCGCCACGAGGAGAAATCTTGACAGCGATGGGCATCTGGCGGGAGATCTGATTATATCCGGCGAGGGTGATCCGGATTTATCGAACCGGAAATTTCCGTGGGCTGGAAAGGTGGAGCGCGACGGGTCCGCGGACAAGATTCTGGCGGAGCTGGCTGATGCGGCCGTTGCAAAGGGTTTGAAGGAAGTGGACGGCGACATTGTCGCGGACGATGGCCAATCTTTTCCCTACGATCCGTATCCGGCGGGCTGGGCTGTCGGCGATCTTTTTTTCACATTCGGGGCTCCGGTAACCGCAATCACGTTCAACGACAACTCAATCTCGATCGAGATCCGTCCAGGTGAGAAGGCAGGCGATCCTGCGGTGATAGCCGTCGAGCCTGGCGCGGCAACAGACACTTTTGGGCACGAAATCACTACCAGTGCGGCCAGCGAGAAGCCTGATTTTTCCGTAGTGCGCCGGCCGGGTCTGAATTTTATTTTGCTGCGAGGATTGATCCCTGTAGGGCACGAGCCGGTGAAGCTCGACCTCGCGATGACCGATCCGAGCGAAATGACGGCGCGGACGCTGAAGCAGCACCTTGAAACGCGCGGCGTTCGCGTGACGGGCGGGATTCGAGTGGAACACGGACCGCCGCCGGAAAGGAACGCGGCGGGTGACGTGTCGCTGGTTCCGCGAGGCGGAGCGGATTCGACCAACCTGCATTCAATTCTCGTGCAACACATTTCGCCACCACTCCTGGAAAGTGTGAGACTGACAAACAAAATCAGCCAGAATCTCCACGCGGAATTGTTTCTGCGAGCGGTGGCCGGCCAGAAAGTTGGGATCCAGTCGACCGATGTGGGACTGAAGCTGGAGCAGGATTTTCTGAAGACCGCGGGCATCGCCGACGGCGATGCGGTGCTCGTCGATGGCTCGGGGTTGTCGCACAATAATCTGGTGACGCCGCGCGCGATGGTGCAGCTACTTGACTGGACCGCGCGACAGCCGTGGGGCGAGGATTTTCGCTCGACGCTGCCTATCGCGGGCGTGGACGGGACGCTGGAAAATCGCATGAAGGGGACGGCCGCTGCGGGGCAAGTGCAGGCGAAAACAGGTTCGCTCGAACATTCGCATTCGATCGCGGGCTACGCGACGACGGCGCGCGGCGAACATCTTGCGTTTGCGTTTTTCGCCAACAACAATCCGCAAAAAGGCCACGACGCCACCGCAGCGCTCGACGAAATTACCGTCGCGATGGTTGAGACGCTGGGTGCAGCGCCTGCGCGGAAGAAAAAGAAATGACGGGGAAACAAAAAATTGTCACCGTCTTCGGCAGTTCTCGACCGCGCGACGGGGAGGCACAATATGCCGCGGCGCAAGAGCTGGGTGCGGAGCTGGCCGCGAAGGGGTTCGTGGTTTGCAGCGGCGGCTACGGTGGCGTGATGGAAGCGGTCTCGCGCGGCGCGAAGGAAGCCGGCGGAAGCACGCTTGGCATCACCGCAAAATTTTTCAAGGTGCGCCCGAACAAATGGGTGGATGAAGAAATCCGCATGAAGACCTGGCAGGAGCGGCTGTTCGAATTGGTCAGGCGCGGACGTGGATACGTCACCTGCCGGGGCGGCACGGGAACGCTGGTGGAGCTTGCGGTCGTCTGGGAGATGCTTAATAAAGGTGCGATGGCGCGGCGGCCGCTCGTAATTCTCGGCGATTTCTGGCAGCCGGTGATCGAGCGCGTGCGCGAAGTTGAGGTTGGTCATAAATCGCGGTGGGTCGAGCGGGACGAGCCGCTGATTCACATCGCTACTTCGCCCGCGGATGCTGCCGGGCATCTTGCAGCGAAGTTGATAAGGCAGCGAGTATTGCCACATTGGTGAGGTGAGTCGGCGGAAGGACTACGCCGCTGGTGGACGCTCACGCCAATTCGCTGTCCACAGATTTCCCACAGGCAGCCGCGCTACAATGAATCCTCGAGGTATTCGTGCCGCACTCTGCAGAAGCACTCCTGGAATTTGACCGGCTGCGGGAAATTGTCAGCCGGTTCACGACGTGTGCGCCGGGGCGACGCGCGACGGAGGCGCTTGCGCCGCAACAGGATGCTTCGGCGCTTGACGCGGAATTCGCGCTTGTGCGCGAGGCGGTGGCGTACTTGCGCGCCGGCTCCGAACTTGGATTTGGCTCGCTGGCCGATCCAGAGCAGTGGCTCGCCCGACTCGCGGTTCCCGCGTCGGTGCTCTCGAGCGCCGAGTTGCTCGATGTTGCGTCTCTCGCAGACACAGTTCTCGGCGTGCGACAGGCGTTCAAGGGCGAAGCCGCGAAACATCCGCGGCTGGCCGAGCGCGCGGCGGCGCTTCCCGATTTGCGCCATCATTCCACTGCCATCCGGCGCGCGATTCACCCGAACGGCGAAATCAGCGACGACGCTTCGCCGCAGTTGAAGCGCATTCGCACTGGAATTTCGCAGGCGCGCGGGAAAATTCAGAAGTCGCTGGAAAATATTCTGCGCGCGCGGGGCGAGCCATCCGGAGCGGATTACATCACGCTGCGCAACGATCGCTTCGTGATTCCGGTGCGCGCGTCGGACCGCAAAGCCGTGCCGGGAGTGGTTCACGGCGCGAGCGCGACGGGGCAGACGATGTTCGTCGAGCCGCTCGAAGCGATTGATTTGAACAACCGGTTGGTGCAACTGACGGAAGAAGAAGCGGTAGAAATCGCGCGGATTCTCACGGAGCTGACGGAGCGCGTGCGGGGAGATCGCGGGCCGCTCGAGGCGGCGGCGCGCGCGATTGCTCACCTGGATTCGATTCTTGGGCGCGCGCGGTTTGCGCGCGAGTTCGATTGCGCCATGCCGGAGTTTTCCGCGGGGAATTCTCTGCGGCTCGATGCGGCGCGCAATCCCGTGCTGGAAAACACGCTGCGGCCGCAAGGGCGCAAGACGATGCCGCTGACGCTTGCGCTGGGCGGCGATGAAACCGTGATGGTAATCAGCGGTCCGAACACGGGAGGAAAGACCGTCGCGCTGAAAACCGTAGGGCTCGCGGCCCTTTCGGCGCAATCGGGAATTCCCGTGGCGGCTGAACGCGCCGAGATGCCGGTCTTCGATTGCGTTCTAGCGGACATCGGCGACGAGCAGTCCATCACGGCCGACCTTTCCACGTTTTCCGCGCACGTGCTAAATCTGAAATCCATGCTCGATACGGCGACGGACCGCTCGCTGATTCTGGTGGACGAAATGGGCACCGGCACGGCGCCGGAAGAAGGCGCTGCGCTTGCCGTCGCGTTGCTTGAAGAATTTCGCGGGCTGCGCGCGCTGACGATTGCGACCACGCACCACGACCGGTTAAAGGCGTATGCCTCGACGACGCCGGGAATCGTGAACGCAGCGATGGAATTCGATGAGGTGAATCTGCGGCCGACGTACCGGTTGCTGGTCGGCGTCCCCGGCACGTCGAGCGGAATTGAAATTGCGCGCAGGCTGGGATTGCCGGCGCGCGTGGTGGAGCATGCGCGTGCAAATGTGTCGCCTGAATCGCGCGAGGCGCACGGCTTGATCGCCTATCTCCATCGCAGCCGCGATGAAATGGACGAAATCAAGCGGCAGGCGCGCGAAGAGCTTGCACAGCTCGAAGCGGAGCGCCGGTCGCTGCGAACCGAATGGGTGGAGCGACAGAAAAAGCGCATCGCGGAGCTCGAAAAGAGTTTCGGGGAAACGCAGAAGCGGCTCGAAAGCGAAGTGGCGCGACTCGCCGCGGACATCAAGGGCCGCAATTTGCGCGGGCAGCTTGAAAAGCAATCCACGAAGCGCATGGGGAAGATCGCGTCCGATGCGCGCGCAGATGCGGACGCCGCTGTCGTCGAAACGCTGGCCGCGTCGCAGGTGGATCTCGGCGTTGCTGCCGGAGGCCCCGCCAAGCCCGTCGCGCCGGAGCTACTGTCTATTGGTCAACGCGTTGTTGTGAAGGGATTCAAGCAGCCGGTCGTGTTTCGCCGGCATGATGGACGCACTGCTGAGGTCGAGGCGGGCCCGCTGCGAATGAAAGTCGCGCTGAGCGACATCGTTGGGCTGGATGCGGATTCAAAACTGGCGAACGCGGCCGCTGCGGCCGCGCGACCGCGCGGCGTTACAGTTCACGCGCAGCCAAGCGACGAACCGACTGCGGAAGAGATCAACGTCATCGGCAACACGGTGGAAGAGGCCACGAACCGTGTGGATAAATTTCTCGATGAGGCTGCGCTTGCAGGCAAGCCGTCGGTACGCATTATTCATGGTCACGGGAAGGGCGCGCTTCGTCGCGGCCTCGCAGAATTTTTATCTGCGCATCCACTCGTCGAAAAGATTGCGCACGAAAAGCCCGAACGCGGCGGCGAGGCAATCACCATCGCAGAGTTGAAAAGCTAGCGGGGGAGTGCTAAAGGCAATAGCTCGAGACAATGGCGGAAGCGGGATCATTTGCGGAGCGGGTGAAGCAGCAGGCGGACATTGTTCGCGTGATTGGCGAATACGTGCGGCTGAAGAAGAGCGGGCAAAATTTCACGGGGCTGTGCCCATTCCACCAGGAGAAGACGCCGTCATTCGCGGTGCATCCGGTGAAGCAGATTTATCACTGCTTCGGCTGCGGCGCGGGCGGCGACGTATTCAAATTCGTGATGGAGATGGAGAAGTCCACGTTTCCGGAGGCGATTCGCACCGTCGCCGAGAAATGTGGAATTGCGATACCGAAACCGCGTGAACGCTCACCGGAAGAGCGGCGGGAAAATCAGACGCGGTCGGCACTGGTGGAGATGCACCGCGAGGCGGCGGCTTTTTTTGCGCGCCAGCTGCATGAAAGCCCGGAAGGGAAAGTGGCGTTCGCTTATCTCGAAGACCGGGGCCTCGATCGCGAGGCGATGAAAAGATTCGGCCTCGGGTACGCACCGTCGAGCGGCGACGCGCTGCTGCGATTCCTGAAAGTGAAGTATCCGGAAAAATTGCTGGACGGCTCGGGACTCGCTTCGCGCGACCAGAGCGGGTGCCTTTACGACCGGTTCCGGCGGCGGATCATGTTTCCAATTTCGAATGAATCCGGGAAAGTGATCGCATTCGGCGGGCGCGCGATGGGCGACGACATGCCGAAATACATGAATTCGCCCGAGACGCCGATTTATTCGAAGAGTAACGTGCTTTACCACGTGGACCGCGCAAAGGAAGCGCTGCGGCAGAATGATTTTGCGGTGCTGGTGGAAGGCTATATGGACGCGATTGCGGTGGCGCGTGCGGGGATCGCAAACGTCGTGGCGAGTTGCGGCACGAGTCTTGCGGAGCCGCAAATTAAATTGCTGGGACGGTTCACGCGGCGCGTGGTGGTGAACTACGACCCGGACACCGCAGGGGAGGTGGCGACCGAGCGGTCACTGACGTTGCTGCTCGAGAAAGAATTCGATGTTCGTGTGCTGGCGCTGCCGGGCGGCGCCGACCCCGACAAATTTCTGAAGGAGCAGGGCGCCGAGGCGTACAAGAAATTACTCGCGCAGGCGCCACCTTATCTTGATTATTTGATTGGCCGCGCGCGGAAGATGGATCGCACCACGGCGCAGGGCAAAGTGGCGGCGCTCAATTTTCTGATGCCCTATGTGCAACGGCTGCCGAACCGGCTGCTGCGTTCGGAATGGGCGACGAAGATTGCGTCCGAGCTGCGCGTGGACGAGCCGGTGCTGCGTGAATCGCTGCGGCGCGCGGCCGCGGAGCGCCGCAGCGAAGTGAAACCGAAGGCCGAGCTGCTCACGCCCGCCGTAAAGCAAGCCGAGCGCAGGCTGCTGCACATGCTGGTCGAGGCGGACGGCTTCCGCGAACGGCTGGCCCACGAAATTGCGAAGAGCGGTCTCCATCGCGGGCTTGAGACAGAAAAAATATTCGAGGCGCTGGTAGTGACGGCCACGAGCGGCGGGCGGCCGGACCCGGCGGAGCTGGCCACATCTCTCGAGGAAAAAGATCGCCGGCTGCTGTTCGAGATTCTTTTCGAGTCTTTTCCTGAGCCGGTGTGGGAATCGGCAGAGAGTTGCATCGGTTTTCTGCGCAGCCGCCGCGTGGAGGAAGAGTTGACGGAATTGCAGAAACAGATCGAGTCGAAGCCTTCTGCGGAAGAATTACGGCGCCTGGTGACGCGGCGGCTGGAATTGCAAAAACTCCTAGCCAGTCAATAAGTTACGACATTTGATTGACGTAAAGTTGACGAATATTGTAAACTCGTAGGGTTTTGGAGGAAACGGGCGGCCCGTGCGGAGCATCATATAGATGTAAAGATTGAGGCGCGGGCCTGATTGGCGCGGGCGCAGGGTCGGGAACGGGTTCGAAACATCGTCCTAAAACATCCGTCTAAATGCCGTTTATGAACCATAGCGCCGGGGTGTCTCGCCTTGGCCGATTTGTGCTTGGGTTCCCGCCCATTTGCGCTGCCCGGCTTCACCATGGGGAGGAAGCGTGACGTTGGCTCTTGAGGAAAAATACGATCAGGTACGACAGCTCATCGCAATGGGCAAGGAGCGGGGCTACCTGCTCTACGATGAGGTAAACGATATCCTGCCGGCCGAGGTGCATTCCTCGGAAGAAATTGACGACCTGCTCTCGACGTTTGAGCGCTACGGAATCGATGTGTATGAAGACCTCTCGACCGCGAAGGCTGCCCTGGCAGCCGCTGATTCGGCCGAGCCGGCTGAAATCGAAAAGGCAGAACCCGCACAAGAAGACGGCGAACTGGACCTGACGCCTGGAACACTTGAAAAGACAAACGATCCCGTTCGCATGTACTTGCGCGAAATGGGCACCGTGCCGCTGCTGACGCGCGAAGGCGAAGTGGCCATCGCGAAGCGCATCGAGCGCGGGCAGTTGCTGGTGCTGAAAACGATCACCCGCGCGCCGCTGATCCTGAAAGAACTTTTGCAGGTGGGCGAAGACCTGCGGACCGGCTCGCGGTCGATCAAGGAAATCGTTCAGTTCGACGACGAAGAACTGACCGAAGAAAAAATCGAGCAGAAGACCAAGGAAACCCTCAAGCAAATCGACAAGGTCGCCAAGCTCTACCTGCTGGCGATGAAGCAGGCGGCCAAGCTCGAAAAAGTTCCGCGTTCGAAGAAGCGTCCCTATTTGCGTGCGCGCTACGCGCTTGCGCGGACGCGCGTGGAGATGTCGAACAAGTTCCGCGAGCTGGATTTCAACCCGCTCGAGAAGAAGCGCCTGATCGACAAGATCCGGCAGACCGTGGAGCGCGTCCATTTTCTAGAGCGCGAGACAGCGAAGCTAGAACGGCGCGTGGAAGCGTCGAAGGCGGACGTGCAGGCCGAAGCGCGCAAGGATTTGCGGGCGCGGCGCCAGGAATTGAACGAAATCGAGCTGGCCAGCGAAGTCAGCCCCACGGAACTGAAGCGCGCGCTCCAGGTGATTCTTCGGGGCGAAGCGGAAGCCGAGCAGGCGAAGAAAGAACTAATCGAAGCGAACCTGCGCCTCGTGGTTTCGATTGCGAAAAAATATACCAACCGCGGATTGCAATTCCTCGACCTGATTCAGGAAGGCAACATCGGCCTGATGAAGGCGGTGGACAAATTCGAATGGCGGCGCGGCTACAAATTCTCGACCTACGCGACCTGGTGGATTCGCCAGGCCATCACGCGCGCGATTGCCGACCAGGCGCGCACCATCCGCATCCCGGTGCACATGATCGAGACGATCAACAAGCTGGTGCGCACGCAGCGCCAGTTGGTGCAAGAGCTTGGCCGCGAGCCGACCTCGGAAGAAATCGCGAAGCGCATGGATATTCCGGTCGCGAAAGTCCGGAAGATTCTGAAGATCGCGCAGGAGCCGATTTCGCTCGAGACGCCCATCGGCGAAGAGGAAGATTCGCATCTTGGGGATTTCATCGAGGACAAGGCGGTGGTTTCGCCGTCCGACGCGGTGATCAACTTGAGCTTGAAGGAGCAGACGTCTTCGGTGCTGAAGACGCTGACGCCGCGCGAAGAAAAAGTGATCAAGATGCGTTTCGGCTTGGACGACGGCAGCGAGCACACGCTCGAGGAAGTCGGGCAATCGTTTGCCGTCACCCGCGAACGCATCCGGCAGATCGAAGCCAAAGCACTGCGCAAGCTGCGCCACCCGTCGCGCTCGCGCAAATTGCGCGCATTCCTCGAAGGCTCCGCCAACGATTACTGAGTTTTCGTATTTTGATTGATTGCAGGGGCGGAGACCCGCCCCCGCGATTCAGAAGCCAATCCTAAGCAGTTCCCCGCGGGCGCTTCATCAATTCCCATCAACTCACATTTGCGTTCGACTATTTCTGCTGTTGCGCCGTGGACCAATTCACGGCCGTGCCGTAGCCATAGACAAGCTGCGCGCCGCGGTCCGCGCCGATAGTTACGAGCACGCCGAGGATGAATAGCCCCAGGAGCATGATTTTGCGCAATTGCGCCGTGAAGCTGTTTCGGGCAAAGAATGCGAACAGGCAAAGAGCGAGCGCGAGGCTTGTGGAAATAAGCATCAGCGTCTCGTGAATTCCCACAGCGCGCTGCGCATCGCCGGGCGGAACGGAATTTTCCGCGGCCCAGCCGCTCAGGATTGTCACGATCGCGGCGAGCGTGCCGAGATAGAGCATGCGCGCGGAGGTTTTCTGCATGTCATCGCTCGCGCGCCATACGGCCGACAATTCAAAAAGCAACGCCGCGAGCCAGAGCACGATTGGGAAATGCACGAAAATTGGATGATGATTCAGCGCCGCATTGAAGCCGGGAAGCATGATTGGAAATCTCCTTGCGCGGATCGGGGAAAATTCTCAGCCGCGTCGCCTTCCCGGGCATTATGTTCCAAGTACAGCCCCTCGTAAACGTGCGCTGGGAATCCGCCCTGCTTGACAAGAAATCGAATACGCAAGATGCCTCGCTGTGCTTCTACGCCCCTCTGGCGGGCCGATGAGGTGAAAAAATCAGTTGCGGGTTTCTGGCAGACGGCGCCTCAGGTCACAACTTCATGGGCGGTCGAGCAGTAGGCGACTTGACGGGTGGGGTTTTCGCGATCGTAAAAGACAGGGACGGTCATCCCCTCGAAGAGCGATCTGGAATTGTCAAAACCGGAGAAGTTGCGGACCTGGCCTGAGGAATCCTTGAATTCACCCGCGATGGACGAGTTGTCCTTGCCCGCCCATTGGCGCGTGATTTTGCCGAGGGCCACGTCGCCATTCTCAAGCAGATCGCATTCTTTCTTCTGGCCGCGCCAAATTCCAAACGGAAACAGGAGCAGCAGGATTCCGATGCCGCCCACAACCCAATCTTCTCCCTTGAAGTAGGCGAAGGACTGATGCGGAATCCATTTCGTGTACAGGTGAAAGCCGAATGCCATGGCGAGGCCGAGGGCAAACAGTGTGCCCGCGATGATGCCGAATTTTCCCGACGACGACATGCGGATTTCGCGCGGGCGAGAAGTCCTGAGCAGCGCTTCATACTTTGCGCTGGCTTCGGGGGTTGGCTGCACGTCGTCAGCGGAGCTGTTTGCGCGGCCGCTCATGCCAAAGGCAGAGCCATCGGATGCGGCCGCCGGGCGCGGCGCCAGTGCCGGCAACGCCTCCAAAGTAGCCAGGCTGCGTTTGGCGAAAACGTAGTTCACCAGCATGCCGAGGGCGGGGAAGCCGCAGAAGATTGCGATTTGGATCGGATTGCGGAAGTGCCATCCGCGGATAATGAAGGCCGTGAAGCCGGCGAAGACCACGATGCCGAACGGCATCATTTTCAGATTGCTGCGAAGCACGGCGATGGCGCCGTCGCGGTTCCAGCCGCAGCTAGCGCAATACAGCTGGTTGCCGGCGCGGCGGGCCGTTGCGTGACAGTTGGGGCACTGTGGTAGAGCCATAAGCAATTTTCGCGGCAAATCTTGCTACTGCCAAGCTCGCCGAAGATATGATGTTCCCATGGTGACAAGGCTCGACGTCCGCGCCCTTTCCGTGGAATTGCCCACGCATGCGGGATGGGTGCGCCCGGTAAACGATGTGTCGTTTACGCTCGCGGAGGGAGAGACGCTCGGGATTGTGGGGGAATCCGGTTCGGGCAAGACCATGCTGGCGCTCGGGCTGATGGGGCTGGAGCCGCCCGGAGCGCGTTGCAAGGGCGAGGCGTGGCTGAACCAGCGCGACGGAGCAAGCGACCGTCGCGGGACAAATCTCATTGCAGCGGCGCCCGAAGAAATGCGCGCGCTACGCGGACGCGAAATCGCGATGATTTTTCAGGAGCCGATGACGGCGCTGAATCCCGTGATGCGAGTTGGCGCGCAGGTGGAGGAGGCAATTCGCGTCCATGCGCCGGAGCTGAGCGAAGATGTGATTCACCGTCGCGCCGTGCAGTCGCTCGAACGCGCCGCAGTTCCCGAGCCGGAGGTGCGCGCGCGTCAATATCCACATCAATTGTCAGGTGGATTGCGGCAGCGCGTGATGATTGCGATGGCGCTTGCCGCCGGGCCCAGCGTCTTGATCGCGGACGAGCCGACGACAGCGCTCGACGCGACCGTGCAAAAACAGATTCTCGAGCTGCTGGCGAAGCTGCGGCGCGAGCTGCAACTTTCGCTCATCTTTATCACGCATGATTTGGGAGTGGTGGCACAAATTGCCGATCGCATCATCGTGATGTACGCGGGCCGCATCGTCGAGGAAGGCCCGGCGATGGAGGTGTTGCGGCGGCCGCGACACCCGTACACCGAAGGGTTGCTGCGCGCGGCGCCGCGACTCGAGCGCGGGAAACTTGTTCCGATACCCGGGACAGTTCCGGCGCTCTACGCTTTGCCGGGCGGCTGCGCTTTCGCGCCGCGATGCTCGCAGCATGTGGAGCAGTGCGATGTAGCTCTGCCGGAGCTGCGCGCCGTTGCGCAGGATCATCGCGCTCGATGTATCCTAGTTCCATGAACGCGAAAACCGACCAGCAGCAAAAAGAACTGATCCGCGCCCGCTTCACGAAGACGGTTGAAGCGTTTGGGGATTACGCGGTCACTTATCGCGCGCAGTTTGCGGACTTGCTCGCGGAAATGGTGGCGGCTCGGCCCAGCGATCGCGTTATTGATCTTGCCTGTGGACCGGGAACGCTCGCGCTGCAATTTGCGCGGCGGGTGCGCTGGGTGAACGCGGTGGACTTGACTCTCGCGATGCTCGAGCGCGCCCGGCGTACGGCGCAAAAAGAGGGGCTCGGGAATCTGACGTTCACGATAGGAGATGCCCAGGCGCTTCCGTTTGAAGATGGCTCGCTCGATATTTCCGTGACGAGCTACAGCCTGCATCACATTCCGCGCCCGGAG
Organism: Candidatus Acidiferrales bacterium; assembly: GCA_050746945.1. Lineage (GTDB taxonomy): Bacteria > Acidobacteriota > Terriglobia > Acidiferrales > UBA7541 > Palsa-295. The sequence goes on from JBOGMZ010000019.1 coordinate 39,261, forward strand.
CAGGTGGTACGAGAAATGGCGCGCGTGGTGAAGCCCGGCGGGCGCGTGGGCATCATTGATATTCAGGCGCCGGAGGACTCGGCGCGAGCGGAGGCAGCCAACCGTATCGAGATCGCGCGCGATCCTTCGCACACACGTTCGCTGAAGAGAAGCGATTTTGACGCCATCATCGCGGCGGCAGGCCTGCGGATTCACAAGAGTGAAGTGCATGAGATGCCGCGGATGTTCGACCACTGGATGCACGTAGCGGGCTCGCGCCGTGGCGATCCGGTGTATGAGGAGACGCGCCGCTTGATGGAGGCGACGATGGCGGACGATTTCGCTAATTTCCACCCGCGCTACGCGGAAGCGGATGCTCAATCGCCCCGTGAACCTCCCGACATCCACATGGTCAACACGGCGCTCTTCATTGCCGCCGAAAAAATCTGAGCATGGCGGACGATCTCCTTCTTGAGGCGCGCGAGTTGCGAAAATCCTACGCGGTTTCTACCGGCGCTTTCACGCAATCCTCGCGGCGCGCTGCGGCGGTGGACGGCGTGAGCTTCGCGCTCTCACGCGGGGAAACACTCGGGATCGTCGGCGAATCTGGCTGCGGAAAGACGACGCTTGCGCGGATGCTCCTGCGCTTGATCGAACCCGATGGCGGAGAGATTCGGTTTCAGGGCAAAGACTGGCTGGGTGCGCGCGGCGCTGAATTGCGCGCGCTGCGGCGGCGCATGCAGATGGTGTTTCAGGATCCGATTGCGTCGCTGAACCCGCGGATGCGGGTGGGCACGATCGTCGGCGAGCCGCTCGCGATTCACGAGCCGCAACTTTCAGCTAGTGCGCGCCGCACTCGCGCTACGGAAACTCTCGCCGCGGTTGGATTGGGCGCTGAGGCGCTTGACCGCTACCCGCACGAATTTTCGGGCGGGCAGCGCCAGCGCATTGGAATCGCGCGCGCGCTGATTTTGCGGCCTGCGCTCGTGATTGCGGACGAACCGGTTTCGGCGCTTGACGTATCCGTGGGCGCGCAGATACTCGAATTGCTCGCGCGGTTGCAGCGCGAATTCTCGCTCACGCTGATCCTGATTTCGCACAGCCTGCCGGTGGTCGCGCAACTGGCATCGCGCGTGGCCGTGATGCAGGCTGGCCGCATCGTCGAACTCGGCTCCGCCGAACAAGTGCTCAGCCAGCCGCAGCATCCCTACACGCAGGCGCTGCTCGCCGCTGTGCCGCAAATTCCCGCGTGACGAGTGGCGTGGTCGCCGCCGCGCTTGATGGCGGCAATCTCCTGATACACTCCCTCGGATGAGTTTTCGATTTGAAATTTTGGCGACTGACCCGACGGGTGCGCGCCTCGGGCGTCTGACAACTCCGCACGGCGTGATCGAAACGCCGGCATTCATGCCTGTCGGGACGGCGGCGACCGTGAAGGGGCAGACGCAGGCAAATCTCGAAGACCTCGGCGTTCAAATACTTCTCGCCAACACCTACCATCTTTATCTGCGCCCGGGCCACGAGTTGATACGCGAAATGGGCGGACTGCACCGGTTCATGTCGTGGCCGCGCGCGATCCTGACGGATTCAGGCGGCTACCAAGTTTTCAGCCTCAGCGATTTGCGGAAGGTGAACGATGAAGGCGTTACATTCCGCTCGCACCTCGACGGCTCGGAGCATTTCCTCTCGCCCGAGAAAGCGCTCGAAATCGAGATTGCGCTCGGAGCCGACATTATTATGGTGCTCGATGAATGCGTCGAAGCGCCGTCCACAGAACTGCGCGCGCGCGACGCGGCGGCGCGCACGCTCGCATGGGCGCGGAGATCACGTGATTATTTTTCCCAGCACGGAGATGCCGCGCGGCAGATGCTTTTCGGAATCGTGCAGGGAGGGACGCAAGCGGCGCTGCGCCGAGAAAATGCGGACGCACTCGTCGAACTCGATTTTCCCGGCTACGCAATTGGCGGCCTCGCTGTCGGCGAAGCCCACAGCGTGACTTGCGACATGACGTCGGTGGCAGCCGCGCGGCTTCCCGCGGACCGGCCGCGCTATTTGATGGGTGTAGGCAAGCCGGAACAGCTCGCGGATTATGTGGCGCTGGGCGTGGACATGATGGATTGCGTGCTGCCCACGCGGAGCGCGCGCCATGGGTGCCTGTACACTTCGGCAGGGCGCGTGCTTATTAAGAATGCGCAGTACGCGAATGACGCACGGCCGATAGACGAAGAGTGCGCATGCGCGGTTTGCAGGCGGTATTCGCGTGCATACTTGCGGCATCTTTTTTCCGCAGGAGAGGCTCTCGCAATCATCCTGAACACCCACCATAACTTGTACTTTTACCTTGACAGAATGCGCAAAATTCGCGAGGCTATTCGTTTTGGGAAGCTCGAAAGTTTCCGCTCTGACCTTCAGGCACGCCTCAAATAGGCAAAGCTAAGCAGGCGTTGGGCGCGGTTCAAGGCGGGGGCAGCATCTTCGGAAGAAGCAAGACAGTCTGCCGGCCTCGGCAGGCTTGCCCGCCCTGGCGGGCGTGCGGTATGCGGCGGGCTCGGCCGCACAGGCGGAAAAGGCGCTCATGATCGCGATAAGTGGATGGAAGAATGCTGCCAGCTTGACTCTGATGGCGCAAGCCGCGAGCCCGGCGGGCGGCATCGGCATGTTCCTCCCTTTGATTTTGATCATGGGCATCTTTTATTTTTTGATGATTATGCCCGCGCAGCGCCGCCAGAAAAAAGTGACCAAAATGCTGAAAAATCTGAAGAACGGCGACAAGGTGATTACGAACGGCGGAATTTTTGGCACGATCGTTGGTCTGGAGGATGAATCCGTGCAACTGCGGATCGCCGAACAAGTGAAGATCAAGATCTCGCGCAGCGCCATCGCGGGACTGCAGGCCGAACCACCGAAGGAGAGCTAGCCAGTCGGCATGAATCCTCAGCTCAAATGGAAATTCATTTTTATCCTCATCGTCATTCTCCTATGCATATTTGGTGTTGTGGGATTGCCGGAATTTCCCACTTCCCTTGCCGCGGTGAAGCAGAATCTCGCGGATCGAATCAAGCTCGGACTGGATTTGAAGGGCGGCAGTCACCTAGTTTTGCAGGTGCAGGTGGACGAGGCCATCGGGCAGCGCTGCGACCAGGCCGTGGATGAAATCACCAAGCAGTTGCACACGAAGAATATTATCTTTGGCGAGATGCGCCGGGTGGATGACACGCACATTCTGGTGCGCAACGTGGATCCGGCAACGTCCGCGAGTTTCCGCGATCTGGTGACCGGCCAGTTTCCCGATTGGACGATGACTCCCGCCGCGGGCGAAACGAATGGCTACCTGCTGACGATGAAGCCCAGCGTGGTGGCCGACCTTCGCAAGAACACGATGGATCAGGCGCTTGAAACCATCACGCGCCGTATCAACGCGCTCGGCCTGACCGAGCCGACGATTGCTTTCACCGGCCGCGGCGACAATGAAATTCTCGTGCAGCTTCCCGGCGAAGGCGATCCGACGCGCGCGAAATCCGTGATTCAGGCCGGCGGACAGCTTGAACTAAGGCGCGTGGCCGACGATCAGTCATACCCGTCAGAAATTGCGGCGCTCGGCGCCCACGGTGGCGTGCTGCCGCCTGGAACGGAAATTGTTCCCGGCAAAGGCGACAGCACTCCCGGAAATCCCGCGCCGGGGCAGGTGTTCTACATTCTGGATCGCGCGCCCATCGTCACGGGGCAAGACCTTCGCAGCGCCACGACAACGCCGAGCACGAATTATCCCGGCCAGTATCAAGTGGATTTCAAGCTTTCCACCTCCGCCGCCGCGCGCTTCGGGCCATTCACCGAATCGAATATCGGCAAGCGCATGGCGATCGTGCTGGACCATCGCGTTTACACCGCGCCGGTGATCAACGGGAAAATCGAAGACTCCGGAATGATTGAAGGGAGCTTCACGCAGGAATCGGCGCAGGACCTGGCGCTGGTGTTGCGCGCTGGAGCGCTGCCTGCTTCGATCAAGTACCTGGAAGAACGAACGGTGGGCCCGTCGCTCGGCGCGGACTCGATCCGCGAGGGCGTGCGTGCTTCGATCGCCAGCCTCATCGTGGTGATGATTTTTCTGGTGATCTATTACCGGCTGAGCGGTGTCAATGCAGTTGTGGCACTGATGCTCAACCTGGTCATCCTGGTGGCCTTCATGGCCTATGCCGGGGCGGTGCTCACGCTGCCGGGAATTGCGGGCGTGATTTTGACGATTGGCATGGGCGTGGATTCCAACGTTCTAGTGTTTGAGCGCATCCGCGAGGAAGTGCGCAATGGCAAGGCGCCGGCATCCGCCGTGTCGCTTGGCTTCGACCGCGCTTTTCTCACGATTATTGACACACACGTGACGACCATCGTGTCGGCGATCTTTCTCTTTTTGTTCGGCACGGGGCCGGTGCGCGGCTTTGCGGTCACCTTGGTGATCGGTTTGTTAGCCAACGTGTTTACTTCGATTTACGTTTCGCGCGCGATTTTCGATTATCACCTGTCGCATATGGAGCGCCAGGCGGAACTGAGTATTTAGGCGACCGGGAACAATCCCGGGACCGCCGGTGTCAAATAGTAGCGGATAGGACTCGATGGAACTCTTTAAGAACGTAAATGTCGACTGGATGGGGAAGGCGAAATACTTCGTCGCCCTTTCGCTGATCCTTCTCGCCGTCGGCTGGTTTTCGATATTCCGCGCCGGCGGGCTGCGCTACGGAATCGATTTCCGCGGCGGCACGCTGGTATATGTCCGCTTCTCCGGTCCGGCGCCCATCGACAAAATCCGTGACGGCCTGAGAGCTGCCGGGCTGGCCAACAGCACGATCCAGGGCATTAGCGATAGCTCCGACCGCGGCTCCCAAAGCGACGTGGTGATCGGCCTGGAGCAAAAGGGCCAGGGAGAGGAAGCGCTCGACGCCGGGAAACAAGCCATCCTGGACGTCCTGCACAAGACCTTTGGCGCCGCCGACGCAACAGGCAAGCCGGATTTCAACGCCGCCACGCCCTCGGCGCTGGCTGCATTCTTGACACAAAAGGATCCTCTGAATCTGGGGACCGCCGCCGGCGATAAGTACAATCAACTGGCAATTAGATTGGACGCGGCTCGCGACCGGGATTTTGGCGGCATCGTCACCAGTTTTGATCAATTGAAAAACGTGGAAGGCGCGACGCCCGGGGTGATGAACGCTCTCTCGAGCGGATATGCGCTGGGCAACTTCACCATTCGCAACGTGGAGGTTGTGGGGCCCAAAGTGGGCGCGCAGCTCCGCAAGCAGGCTCTCCTCGCTACGCTCTATGCCTTGCTGGGCATGTTGGTATATATTGCCTTCAGGTTTGAGTGGGTGTTCGGGGCCGCAGCGGTTATCGCCGTGTTCCACGACGTACTGATCACGCTGGGCTTCTTCTCGCTCTTCCATTACGAAATTTCGCTAACGGTCATCGCGGCACTGCTTACTCTGGTCGGCTACTCGATGAACGACACAATCGTAATCTTCGACCGCGTGCGGGAAAACTCGCGACTGATGCGTCGCGAGCCTTTTGCGGAAATTGTGAATAAGTCCATCAATCAGACGTTGTCACGTACTATCCTTACAAGCGGGCTGACCTTCCTGACCGTCCTGGTACTGTATGCCATGGGCGGGGAGGTCCTCCGCGCGTTCTCTTTTGCCATGGTGGTGGGAGTTGTGGTAGGAACATACTCCAGTTTCGGTATCGCCGCCCCTATCGTGGTGGTTTGGCACAAATATCGGGGTCAGGGAGCCGCCGTTAGCGCCGGATCCGCAGCCGAAAAGCGCGTGGCGGCCGTTAGGAGGTAGCCATATGTTCGATGATCTTGTCATATCATCGGTAAACCCGAAGCGCACCAACAGTGTCTGGACGGTCGCTCTGTCGACCATCATCCAGGTTGGAATTGTGATCGTGATGATCTTGATTCCTCTGATCTACACGGAAGCTCTGCCCAAGCAGATGCTAACCACATTCCTGGTTGCGCCGGCTCCACCGCCCCCTCCCCCGCCCCCACCGGCTGCTGTGCAAAGAATCGTAAAGCCCGTGGCACGCTTGATTCACAACGGCCAGATGATGGCGCCGACCGTCATCCCGAAGAAAGTTGCAATGATCAAGGAAGAAGAGCTTCCGCCGGACATCGGCAACGTTGGAGTCGTCGGCGGCGTCCCGGGTGGAATCGCAGGCGGCTCAGCGGGAGGAGTTCTGGGCGGAATTATCGGTGGCGCCGGATCGGGCTTGCCGCCCCCGCCGAAAGCAAACCCTTCGCGCATTCGCGTTGGCGGCAATGTGATAGCGGCGGCGCTGGTTCGCAGAGTTGATCCGATCTATCCGCCGATCGCAAAGACGGCGCACATCTCCGGCACAGTTGTGCTCCACGCCATCATCGGAAAGGACGGCTCGGTGCAGAATCTGGAGTACGTCAGTGGCCCGCCCTTGTTGATGAGGAATGCCATGGACGCCATCAGGCAGTGGCGCTACAAGCCCACCATGCTCAATGGCGAGCCCGTGGAAGTAGATACTACGATCTCCGTCGTCTTTAGTCTCGGCGGTTAAGCATGGCGCGGCCCGGGCCCGCTTGCGGGCGCGGTGCTGATTTGTTGGGGAGAAGTTCCGACCGGCAGAATCTCGCTGCCGTAATCGTTCGGTAGGAATGGAGGAGGAGCAAACTCTATGCTTTCGAATTTACTGTTGGCCAGTGTGGTGATGTTTCAGCAGCAAAGCGGCGAGGTTGGCTGGGATCTGGTGACCATGTGGCACAACATGGGCTACCCGGCCAAAACGGTCGTAGTGATCCTCTTCATCATGTCTGCGTGGTCCGTGGGCATCATGATCGACCGGGCGCTGATGTACAGCGCGGCGCGCAAGCAGTCCCGCGTGTTCGTACAGCAGGTGGCCGGCGCGTTGAAAGATAACAAGCTCGACGAAGCCATCTCGATTGCCGAGCGGAACAAGAAGAGCCACATCGCCAAGGTAGTGGCGACGGGCCTTTCCGAGTTTCAAGCGGCTTCGGCACAGGTGAGCGACGAAGAAGTGATCGAAGCGGCCAAGCGCGGCCTTGAGCGCTCGGTTGCCATCGTGCACGCCGAAATGAAGCGCGGCCTTTCCGGCCTCGCCACCATCGGCTCCACGGCCCCGTTCGTCGGCCTCTTCGGGACCGTGATGGGCATCATCAACGCGTTTAAAGGAATCGCTTCCAGCAAAGCGACCGGCTTGTCTGCCGTCGCCGGCGGTATTTCGGAAGCGCTGATCACCACCGCGCTCGGCTTGCTTGTGGCCGTGCCTGCCGTGTGGACCTTCAACTATTTCACGAACAAGGTGGAAGCCTTCGACGTGGAGATGGACAACTCCTCGATGGAGCTGATCAACTACTTCATTACACGTCGAGGCGGAAAGAAGTAACCCATGGCGTACAAACCCAAAGCACCGGCGGTGATGGCTTCACCCAACGTGATTCCCATGGCGGATATCATGCTGGTGTTGCTGATCATCTTCATGGTGGTGACGCCCATGTTGCAGAAGGGCGTCTCGGTGGACATGGCCAAAGTGAACAACGCCGAGGACATGCAGAATGCCGACAAGGACGACGCGATCATTCTGGCGGTCGCCCACGACGGCAAGTTGTACCTCGGCAGCAAGCAGGTGACGCTTGACCAGATCACTGTTCAGGTCAAGGATCTGCTTGCCAACCGCATCGACAAGACCGTGTTCGTCCGCTCCGACGCCCGAGCCAAGTACGGCGAGGTGGTGAAGGTGGTGGACGAAGTGCGCGCAGCCGGCGTGGATAATCTCGGCCTGTTGACTGAAAAGGTTCAGAAGAAGGGCGAAGCGCCTGCTCCTCCCCCGCCACCGGGCGGCTCGGATTAGCAGGCTGGCGTAATAAAGGAGTTCTCCGATGGGAATGGCAGTTGGTGGTTCAAAGGGCGCGATATCGGAGCCGAACATCGTTCCGCTGATTGACGTGCTGCTGGTGCTGATCATCATCTTCATGGTCATCACGCCGACCACGCCCAAGGGGCTCGATGCGCTGGTTCCCCAGCCGGCTCCGCCGAACGCGAAGGAAAATCCGGAGCTGCTGGCAAAGACCATTGTGGTTCAGGTGACGGCCAGCGGAAAGGTGCTGATCAATCAGGATCCAGCAACCTGGGATGATCTCGGCCAGCGGCTCGAGGATATATTCAAGACGCGCGCCGAGAAGGTGGCATTCGTGAAGGGCGATGACGCCGTCGAGTTCGCGTCGGTGGCGCGTGCCATCGACATCATGCGCGGCTCCGGGATCGACAAAGTCGGCCTCATCACAGCAAAGGTCGAAGCAGGCCAGTAATCCTGAGAGGTCTAGATCGGTCTCGTTTCGCGCCGGCCCAGGCGATTTTCTGTTCGGGTGGCGCAGCCATCATCAAGGAGAGCAGGGATGCAGCGGAAGCCCCACACTCGTATTCTTCTGGCTATCGTTTTCGCGGCGCTCGCAACGGGAGCCGGCTGCAATAAACTCCGCGCCCGCGACAAACTGAACAAGGGCGTGCAAGCATTTAAAGCCGGCCAGTATGACGCAGCGGTCGAGGATTTCAAGGAATCAAAGGATCTCGATCCGTCCCTCCTGAATGCACGGCTCTACCTCGCCACGGCTTACGCCAATCAGTACATTCCCGGCGCGCCCTCGGACGACAACGTCCGCATGGGCAAACAAGCCATTGATGAATTTCAGCAGGTCCTCGACAAAGATCCCAACAATCTTTCGGCCATCGATGGCATTGGCTCGATCCTCTACAACATGGCCGGCGGCCCGCCCTTCGATCAGAAGAAGATGGAAGAATCCAAGAATTACCATCGCAAGCACATTCAAACTAAGCCGGAAGATCCCGAGCCTTACTACTGGATCGGCGTGATTGACTGGTCAGAAGCGTTCCGCGGCAACAAGGATATGCGCGAGGAATACAACAAGACCGCGAAGAAGACCGTCAAGGATACGGATCCGATGCCGCCTGCGCTCGCCGCGCAATTTCAACAGAAATACGGCGAGATCATCGACGAAGGCGTCAAGGGCCTGCAGAAGGCCATGGAGCTGCGCCAGGACTATGACGACGCCATGGCCTATCTGAACCTGCTCTACCGCCAGAAGGCCGATACCGAGGCGACACCTGCGGCGCACGATGCCGACACCAAACTGGCCGATGATCTGGTGGACAAGGTGAAAGCCATCAAGCAGAAGAAAATGGAGAATCCGCAGCCCACTTCCTAGCCACACGAATTTTCAATTCGCGAGTGTTTTTCACCGGCGGGCTTACCATGCCCGCCGGTTTTTTTTGATCTAGATCAATCAGAGACCTCTGGTGATGTGCTGGTGCGGTTCACTTGATCCCGAAGATATCGACGATCATGGGAGTATCGGAGGTCACGTGCGGCGCGATCGCGTGGAATCCCCACAGATGCACCCAGGCGTTTCCGGTCCGCACCGTCAGGTAGGATTTCACGAGGCCCGGATTTACAAACGTCAGCAGAATGAAAATTACGGACAGCGCTGAATGCGGCAACGAATCGTACACCGTCCAGTATTCGAACAGGTGTACCGCCGCATAACTCACCGCGCCCAGCAGCGTTGTGGCCGCGACTGATCTGGTCATCCTCATGTACCGCGGCATCAAAATGGCGTAAATAAAAATCATCACCGGTAAGCCTGTCCCCAGCAGATGCACCACAAACGAGAGCGCCCCGCCGACCAGAATCTGGTGCCCCGTCAACGTGAGAATCTTGTTACCCACCATTTCAAACGCCGTTTCCATCGCGAGCACCACCACGATCACCAGCGTATCGTTGCGCAAGTTGGAAGATTTCAAATTCAACGCCTCGCGCGAATAGCCCCGAGCGCGGAAAACGAGATAGGGCACCAGCGCAAGGAGCACAAAATTGAAGGCCGCCCAGATCCAAACCTCCGACGGCATCACCATCCGCGTCATTCCAAAAAGCGATCCGTTCAGGTGCAGTCCAATGCCCTCGCCAAACATTCTGCGCCCGGCGATTTGCCCAACCGCCATGACGACAGCGCCATAAATCCAGAGCCCGAGCGTCTCGCGCAGCGACATCAACACGTTTGGCGCCCGACTGGACATGTCTGGTATCGCGCGCTTGCGCGTCAACCTGTAGGTGACGCCCATGAAAATCAGCGCGTAGAACCACCCGAAGATGGCGATGTATATCTGCAAGCGATCGGCCACACCCGCCAGCGCCGGCCTGTTGAATGGCAGTTTCCCCTGGCTCAACGGGAAAATCGCCGCGCTGCATGCCACCCAAATCAGGATGGCGACTTGCACGCTCCGCTCGCGCAGCAAATTCACAAACCATGAGCCTCGGCGAGCCGGCGTCGTCATTTGCACACCCCCTTCGGCATGAGTTCGGATTACAATGGTCGCGCAGCAAGAAATCAAATTCGAGAGCGCCCTTCAACGCGCGTGAGGAGAAAACAAGCAGTGCGCGATTCAACTAGATTCACCGGAATTAGAATCCGAAGGACCGTGGTTTCGCTCGCGCTTTTCGCCGTCGGTTTCGCCCTCCTGCCGTTGCGCGGCGCGAAGGCGCCTCGCACGAATTCGGCCGATCCGTGGACCAGCGCACAAATCGTGGAGCCGGCCGATCTGGTCAAGGAAATTGCGGACACGAAAAATGCGAACAAGCCCATCGTCGTTTGCGTTGGCTTCCGCACGTATTTCAAGAATGCGCACGTCCCGGGCGCTGTCCTGCACGGGCCGGGCATGACGTCGCAGGGGATCGAGGACTTGAAAAAATGGGCGCAAGATATTCCGCGCTCGGCGAACCTCGTCGTATATTGCGGTTGCTGCCCTCTCTCGGGCTGCCCCAACCTCCGCCCAGGTTTCCTGGCGCTGCGCGGCATGGGCTTCAAGCACTTGCGAGTACTCCCCGTACCCAATTCCTTCGCCACCGATTGGGTGGAGAAGGGCTATCCCATCGAGAAGGGCGAGTAACAGATATTTTTCGTAGTGTACTCGCGTGACCGACTCACTTCACGCGCACGGTACTTCACCGCTGAACCCAGTGTCAACCAATCGTCTGTGCTGTTTTATTACGGTGAGCAGAGATGCGCAGCGATCAGGCTAAGCGGTTCCAATCCGGTCAATTTCTTCCTTGATTCCCAGCTTGTCGAGGCTAGAGATGGGCAGGCACAGGAATAGTCCTATCCTCCGATCGAGCGTGACAAAGGCGTCCCGGAAGGCTCGATCAAGCGCTCCGGGCTTTCCTCCTGCATTGCCCGGGTCAGGAATTCCCCAGTGCGCGGTCATCGGCTGGCCAGGCCAGACGGGGCACGCTTCGCGTGCGGCGCTGTCGCACAACGTGAATACAAAATCCATCCTGGGTGCGCCGGGACTTGCGAATTCATCCCAACTCTTGCTCCGCAATCTTTGCGTGGAGATGTGCGCGCGCTCAAGCTCCCTCAGAGCCAGCGGGTGAACCACTCCATTCGGATGGCTCCCTGCGCTGTACGCTGTAAATTGCGGCCCTCCCTTGTGGTTCAAAATTGCTTCGGCCAGAATGGAGCGCGCTCGATTTCCCGTGCAGAGAAAAAGCACGTTATAAGTTCCTTGCATGGTGCATCTACCTCAGCAGCGATCATCAGCGGCTATTTTTCTTCAATTCGGCTTCTTCGCGCGAATGAAGGCGCTCGCAAATTTTCCATTCACATACGGCGCGATGGCATCGGCATCGATGCCCTGCGCGGTCAGAAATTGGCTGGCATCTTCCACCGTGTAAACTCGGGTCGGCTCGACCTCGATTTCCTCGAACCCCGCGGCTGCCAATTTCGAGCGGTACTCCTCTTCCTCCAGCGCCCCGGCAACGCACCCCACCCAGAGTTCCACGCTTCTGCGAATGCCCGCAGGCATTGGTCCTCGAACAACCACATCCGAAACAGCAAACCGCCCGCCCGGACGCAGCACACGAAATGCTTCGCGCAACACGCGGTCCTTATCCGCCGAAAGATTAATCACGCAATTCGAAATCACCACGTCCACGGAGTTTTCGGGCAGCGGAATGTTCTCGATTTCACCCTTGAGGAACTCCACATTCTCGACGCCCGCCTTGCGTTTGTTCTCGCGCGCCAGCGCCAGCATGCCGTCCGTCATGTCGAGTCCGTAGGCTTTGCCCGTGGGCCCTACACGATTCGCCGACAGCAGAACGTCTATACCTCCGCCCGAACCGAGATCGAGTACGATCTCGCCGGCGTGCAGTTGCGCGAGCGCTGTCGGATTGCCGCAGCCGAGTGACGCCGCCACCGCTTGCTGCGGCACCCCCGCGAGTTCGCCTGCTAGATAGAGATTCGAAGAAATCGGATCACAGCAGGGAATCGCGCTCTCGGCGCAGCCACATCCTGTGCTTTCGCCCGCCGCCACACGTCGCGCCGCTTCGCCGTATTTGCTCTTCACCACTTCTTTAATGTCGTCGCTTGCCATGATTTTGTCCTCCTTTAATATTGACGATACCCGATGAATTAAATCCAGATTCGCCCCATTCGGGTTTTGGGAGCTAGACGTCCATGATCAGCCGCGCCGCGTGCGGAAATTCACCCAGACATATCCGGTTCACGCGGTAGTACATAAAGGTCCCATGCCGTTCCGACAGCACGAACCGGGTCGCGCGCAGAATCTTCAGGTGGTGCGAAATCGTTGGCTGCCCGATCGGAAAATGTTTCACGATGTCGCAGACACAGACGGGATCGCGATTGGCCGCGAGCAAATTCAAGATGCGAATGCGCGTGGGGTCGGCCAGCGCTTTGAACCAACGCGCGTACGCGCGCGCCCGTCCTTGAGCAAGTCTTGGAGACGTTGCCGTCCGGCAACAGACTGCATCGCTTTCCGCCGACTGTTGTTTTCGCTTCAACGATTCATTCTCCCGCGCATGGTCAATAATTTTAGCAAATTCATCGAAGAACATCAATTAATTCACGGTGCTGCCTCTCGCGTTGTTCGCCTTCAAGGCGCGCAATATCCACCGCGCCCCACTCTCCCCGTCACCCGCGCAGTGTGCTAGCCTGATTTTGTAATGTCGGAGGAGACCTTGAATGAGACCGATGGGGGAGAACGCGTTGACCGGGTACGCCGGCGCAGCGCGCCCTCGCAACAACCGAATCCGACTCGCGGATTCATGGTTTTCAATCGACACTCCGGCGATTGAAAATGGCTTTAACTTGCTGAAAACAAAAGCCACCGGCTCTGCTCAATCGACACGCCAGGCGCGGGTTAAGCACACTGCTTTTCACTCATTCAGTCGTGCACCGCAGGGGTCAGGGTCGCAGTGGAACCGTCGCGAATCTAATTGCTATCCGGAACTTCGCCAGACCTGCAACCCGAACGGGCTGACGTGCCACATAGGAACATTTCTCTCCGGAGGTTGCTGCCCGCATTAGAATAGTGGCTCCCATGGACCCGGCGCACAAATCCGCCATTACACCCGCCGCGCGGCGCGCCGTCGATCTGCGCTTTGTCGAGTTGATGGACAAGCTGCGCCGCAACCGCCCCGGCGATGATCTCGAGCTGCTCCGCCGCGCGTACGATTTTGCCGCCGAGCAGCACAAAACGCAGACGCGGCTTTCCGGCGAGCCATTTCTCTCGCATCCGGTTGAAGTCGCCCACCTGCTTGCGGACATGCGTCTCGATGCCACTTCTCTCTGCGCCGCGCTGCTTCACGACGTTGTGGAAGACACGAAAATTCCGCTCACGCAGATTGCCGATCAATTCGGCAGCGATGTGGCGCGACTTGTTGAAGGCGCGACGAAGATCAGCCGCCTCGATCTGCTCGCTCCAGAAGCGCGCCAGGCGGAAAACGTCCGCAAAATGCTGCTGGCGATGGTCAACGATGTACGCGTGGTGATGATCAAACTTGCCGATCGCCTTCACAACATGCGCACGCTAGAGTTCCTCGACTCCGAGAGGCAGCAACGCATCGCGCGCGAGACGCTCGACATCTATGCGCCCGTCGCGAACCGCCTGGGCATGGGCTTGATTCGCGGCGAGCTGGAAGATCTCGCGTTCCGGTATCTCGAGCCGCAGTCTTTCCTTGATATTCAGAAAAAGCTATCCATCAAGCAGAAAGTCTTCGACAAATTCCTCCGCGAAGTGGAAGACACCATCCGCGCGAAAATGGTGGAGAGCGGCATTCCCGCGGAAGTGCAGGCGCGCATCAAGCGCATGTATTCACTGCACTTGAAAATTCAGAAGCAGCAGCGCACGCTCGACCAGGTCTTCGACCTGCTCGCCGTCCGCGTGGTTACCGACACGGTAAAAAATTGTTACGCTGCGCTCGGCGTAATCCATCAGATTTGGCCGCCGGTTCCGGGACGTTTCAAGGATTACATCGCCATGCCGCGCCCCAACCTCTACCAATCGCTGCACACCACCGTGATTCACGCCGGCCAGCCATTCGAAGTTCAAATTCGCACCCAGGAAATGCACCGCATCGCCGAGCAGGGCGTCGCCGCCCACTGGAAATACAAGGACGGCCGCGAGGTCTCCCAGGCGGACGATCAACGCATCGTGTGGATGCGGCAGTTGATCGAGTGGGTCCAGGAAATGCAGGAGCCCAGCGAATTCCTCTCGACGCTGCGCGTGGACCTGTATCCGGAAGAGGTTTACACCTTTTCGCCCAAGGGGCGCGTAGTGGTGCTTCCGCGCGGAGCGACACCGATTGATTTCGCCTACGCGATTCACACGGAAGTAGGAAACCAATGCAACGGCGCGAAAGTGAATGGCGCGATTGTCCCGTTGCGCCATGCGCTTGCAAATGGTGACGTTGTCGAGATTCTTACGCAGAAGGGCCACGAGCCCTCCCGCGACTGGCTCAGCTTCGTGCACACGTCGCGCGCGCGCAGCAAGATTCGCCAGTGGATCAATCTTCACGAGCGCGTGCAGGCTACGGAAGTGGGCCGCCGCCTGATCGACAAGGAAGCGAGGCAGGCGAACATCAGCCTGAAGAAAATTACCGATGAAGACTGGCAGCGGGTGGCCTCCGAGTATGGCTGCGGGCGCGTGGATGATCTCTACGCCGATCTCGGCTACGGAAAATGGTCTGCGCGTCAGGTGCTCTCGAAAGCGAGCGGGCAGACACTCCAGGAGCCTGCTGAAGAGCAGCGCCCGAAACTGGTCTCGACCGTCAAGCGCATGCTGGGCATGAGCGATGCCGCAGTGGTTGTGCGCGGTCACGACGACCTGATGGTCTACCGTTCGAAATGCTGCAATCCGATTCCTGGCGACGACATCATCGGCTACGTCACGCGCGGCCGCGGTATCGCGGTTCACAGCAAGGGCTGCCCCAACGTTGAAAATCTTCTGTATGAGGCCGAGCGCCGGATTGAAGTGGATTGGGCCGGCTCCACGCAAGCCACATTCCCTGTCCGGCTGCGCATTTTCACGGAAGATCGGCCCGGGATGCTGGCGGACATCACCACGGTGATCAGCGACGCGGACGCGAATATCCGCACGTTTGAGAGCGGCGGCGAGGATTTGCATGCACGCATTGAAGTGGCGCTTGATGTGAAAGATCGAAAGCAACTCGAGCGCATTTTGGCCGGCATCAAGCGCATCCCCGGCGTCTTCGATATCGAACGCGTTTACAACGTCTGAGGCCGTCTCTCGTCCCGCCGGTTATGCTTCCGCGTCATCCCGTTACGTCTTGCTCCACGCGAGTTGCCCCCCGCGTACAATAATTTCATGGGCGGCATCCTGGCAAAGAATCGTGCGCGTGATTCCTGTCGACCGGGCTCACGGCTGGCAACGTTTGGGCCGGTCATTCTTAGTGTGGCAATCACGCTCTTTTCCGCGGGCTGCAAACATGTCCAGCCGCTCGACACCAAACCGCTCGACGCCGCCGGGATGAGCTACGACACGATCAAGAAACTGGAATCGCTTCAGATCACCGCTCCGGAGATTGCCCAGATGGTGAAAGCAAAGAATGCGGGATTCTCCGATCAGAGCTGCATCGACATTTTTCAAATCTCGCATGGCCGCGGGGAGGCTTTTACTTCGGGCGATGCCATCGCGGGCCTGATCCGCGTCGGCATGCGTGAACCAAGCATTCTCGAGCTCGCAAGATTGAATCAAATGGGGATTGAGGTGGGTCAGCTGCAAGCCATCCGCCTGACGGGACTATCGGATTCGATCGTTCTTGAGGTCGCCCGTCACCACGCCGCCGGCAAACCGGAACTCTCCGGCGTTTCTCTTGCCCGGCTCAAAAACGCCGGATTGCGCGAATCCACGCTGCTGGAACTGGCCCGCCGGGGAATTCCAGATTCTCAAGCTGCTGCTATCATCGCTTACCGCCACCACGGTGCGAGCGACGCCGAGATTCTTCGCCACTTCTCGGGCTCGTAGTCTGCACTGAATTCCGGACGTTTCAAATTTTCTGGCTTTTACCTCTTGTGCCGGCCCGGTAGAATCTCAGCACCTTGAATCGACCTGTACTGCGTTCACGTTTCGTTATCTTTCTCGCGGCCGGCCTGGTCCTGTGCAGCTCCGGTTGCACTGTGCTGCTGACGCCGGGCTATCGGATCCTCAAGGAGTCGCGCGAGGTGCGATTTGTCCCCGGATCCCCGCCCGCATTGCAGATTCGCGTGAATTTCACCCTTGAAAATATCGGCAACGGCGAACTGAATTTTGTGGATGCTTCGTTTCCGGATGAGAAGTTGTTCGGCCGCAAGAATCTCCGCGTCCAACTGGATGGCCACGATGCGCCACTTTCGAAGTTGCCGGCAGAATACCAACAAGAGGAGCCCAACACTCTGCGGATCCTGTTCGAACCTGCGTGGAGGCAGAAACAGAAACGCGAACTGGTGATCGAGTACGCTCTGAGCGCCCCGGAAGATTCCGGCGCACGCATCACGATCGGAGAAAGCGAATTTCATCTGGGATTCCGCGGATGGTTTCCCGCGCTGCAACCGCCGAAACACTTGTTGGCTCCCTATCCCAAGCGGCCCGACAAATCGCTTGTGGCGGTTCGAGTGCCAGACAATTCTCCTATTCTCTCGCGTGGCAGCGCTGCGGGACGAAACCAGAATAGCGGCGAGACAGTGTATCGCTTTCTTTTGCGGAAGGATGATTTGGCGCCCTACATCGTCGCGGGCCGCTATGTGGAGTCATCTTCCAAGGGAAAGCCGGACTCCGCGATTTTCTGGACACTGGCGCCACTGAAAGACGACCCAGCGGCCGCAGCGGACCAAATCGCGGCGGCGTGGAAAACCTTGCAAGCCGATTTCGGCCCGCTCGACAAAACCATTCGCGCACCTCATGTGGTCGAATGTCCGGAATTACGCGCGCACATGCAGGGTGAGGCGGGTCCCGCGGCGGCTTCATTTCCCGGCGGCGCGCTCGTGAATTCTGACGCGCTCGCGTTGGGCATAAACAGTCGGGCATTTATGGAGAAAGTGACGCACGCGCTCGCGCACAATTGGTTTGGCGGCGAACTGTACCCGACTTCAGACGCGGCCATCGGAATGGGCGAGGGGCTGCCGGACTACGCAGCTATCGTGATCGATGAGGCGCGCAACGGCGAGGCGGCCCGGCGACGCCGCACGTACGAATACCTGCACGAGTATGGCCTGGCGTTGAAGCAAGCGGCTGAAAAGTCGCTCGGCTCGACGACCCTGGCAGATCCACCGGAGCAACGCCGCATCGCGCTCGCGAAAGCGCCGCTTTTTTTTGTCGCCCTCGAGGACGCGTATGGAGAAGCGCCGATCCGGGCCGGGCTGAATCGGCTCGTCGCATTGCTTCGAGGGCAAGAGGTGGGCTACGACGATTTGCGCGCGGCGCTTGAGGCATCAACTGGGAAAAATCTCGCGGAGCCGTTTCGCACCTGGCTTTACAGCAAGGGAATTCCGGAAGATTTCCGGGCGCGCTATGAACATGCTAACGAAAAGCAGCCTCAGCCCATCAAATAACCGCCGGTCAGATTGATTTGAGGAGGAAACGTGAAAGAAATTATTTTGACTGAAAAGGGGCCGAAACCGATGGGCCCATATTCACAGGCGATCCGGGCAAACGGCTTCATTTTTATTTCGGGGCAAGGAGCAGTTGATCCTGCTACGGGCGAATTGGTGGCGGGTGGGACAGCAGAACAGACAGCGCGTACGCTTGAAAATTTGAAAGTCATCGTGGAAGCTGCCGGATCGTCACTCGATCACGCCGTGAAAGTGAGTGTGTTTCTGAAGCACATGAACGATTTTGCCGCCATGAACGAAGTGTACCTTCGCTACTTCCCGGAGAAGCAGCCCGCGCGTACAACTGTGGAGGTGGCGCGACTGCCGCGCGATTTGCGAGTTGAGATCGATTTAATTGCCCTCGCTTAATAGATCGCGTTGCCGAAAATGGCCGTCCCGGGTGTTGGTTATCTCGCCTATTGCATCGATACCGAGGGCAACGTGTTTGGGATGCTGCAGCCGGACCAAAACGCAATGTAAGATCACCCGGCGTATTGCGGTTGCGTGCCATTCTCCTTTTCTTATTTGGTTATTTAGTTGAGAGGCAGGGCGCGGAGAATGGCACGCGGGATAGTTTCGATATCCCGTTCCGCATTCACATTGCTGTAAGATACTTCTGCAAGAATAGTTTCCGGGGTTCGCCTCCCCGTCCCCTTCCGAAAAGGCGGAAATCACAAGCGTCACTGACTGCGCGCAGGAAAAACGCATGCGCAGCGTTGTGCGTAATTTTAATAGGAGATAAAGTAGCGGCTCCCATGGGCGACCAACAATTCGACCTGATCGTAATCGGCAGTGGCCCGGCGGGCCAAAAGGGCGCCATTTGCGCTGCCAAGCTGCGCAAGCGCGTGGCCGTGATTGACCGCACACTCATGATGGGCGGCGTCTGCGTCCACACCGGAACCATTCCGAGCAAGAGCGTGCGCGAAGCAATTTTTCAACTGACTGGCCTCGCGGTAAAGACTTTCTACGGCAATAACTATCGCGGGAATCGCGACATCTCGCTTCAGGACCTGTCGTTTCGAGTGCAGACCATCATCGCACGAGAAACGGAAGTGATTCGCGCGCAGTTGAAGCGCAACGGAATCAACATTGTTCAAGGTGCCGCGCAATTCGCTGATCCCAACACGATTGAGGTGCAGGGTGACACGGAGAAAACCATCCTGCGCGGTGAACATATCCTGATTGCCTGCGGGACGCGTCCAGCGCGCTCGCCGGAAATACCGTTTGACGGCAAACGGATTCTCGATACGGATGAATTCGCTGGTCTTGGAAATCTGCCGCGCGAGATGATCGTGGTGGGCGCCGGCGTGGTGGGCCTAGAATACGCTTCTTTCCTTGCGGCGTTGGGCGTGGAGGTGACGCTGATTGATCAGCGCCCCGCAATTTTGGATTTTGTGGATCGCGAGATCGTAGAGGCTCTGATTTACCATTTGCGGGAGATGGGAACGACTTTCCGGCTCGGCGAAAAAGTGACTCGGATGGGAGTTGATTCTCAGCGGGACCGCGTGTTTGCCGAACTTGAGAGCGGAAAGAAGATCATTGCCGACGGATTGCTCTATGCGGTGGGGCGCCAGGCCAATGGCGACCAGATTCGAGCGGAAGCGGCTGGCCTGAACATAGATGGGCGCGGGAAAATCACTGTGAACCGTTACTACCAGACTGAAGTGCCCCACATTTACGCAGCGGGCGACGTAATCGGCTTCCCTGCGCTGGCGAGCACTTCGATGGAGCAAGGGCGCCTGTCCAGTTGCCACATGTTCGGTCTGCCAAGCGAATCGATACCGGAATTATTTCCTTACGGGATTTATACGATTCCGGAAATTTCCATAGTGGGCCAGACGGAAGAAAAACTGACGGCGGCAAAAGTGCCGTATGAAGTGGGGATCGCGAAATACAACGAGCTGGCAAAAAGCATGATGCTGGGCGACGAAACCGGGATGCTGAAGCTGCTGTTTGATCGCAATACGCGGAAGCTGCTTGGAGTGCACGCCATCGGCCAGCGCGCCACGGAAATTATCCACATTGGCCAGGCCGTTCTCGCTTACGGTGGCTCGATCGAGTATTTCCGCGATACGGTCTTCAACTATCCAACCCTCGCGGAAGCCTACAAGGTGGCCGCGCTCGACGGCCTCAACAAACTGTAAATTTCCTCGGCATGACGCTGCATGGTTTCCAAGAGGCCGTGCTAAAATATCGGCAGTTGCTTCCGCTGTTTTTCCACGCTCGTGTGGGCCTGTAGCTCAAGAGTCTGTTGTTGATTCTGCGTTGCTTAGGCCCAATTTCAGGCCCTTCAAAACCGCTCTCTTGTACACAAGCTGTACACAACGCGACACCAAGCCATTTGTATTATATCTACAAAATTCAGATCCCCACTGACACCAAGACTAACACCGACAGAGATCGGCGCGCTTCATTCCTCACGGGGATTCTGCGCCTTTCCAGTATTGGGACATCTTCTTGCTGAAGGGCATAAACCATCTAACGAACAAGCTTCTTGCTTCCTTCGAGCGAATGCGCGCCTTCGACGCACCTCGATCAATTCCCGTAATGGGGAGACCCTCCGAGTCCCCTTTGGCAACTGCGGACGGGAAGTAGCAGTTGTCGTAACAAGTTGTTCCCAGATCAGAGTCCAGGCTGCCGTCAACAAAGTGGTAGATCTGTTCACCGACATCGGCGATGCCCACCGGGTTTAGGGCAACGTGTAGTGAATGCATGAGAAGTGAGGAGGCGAGATGGGTGCTGAAAGGAAAGACGTTCTCATTTCTTCTCAATGCGTGATCGATAGGCAGATTCTCAATGTAACTCGGATCGTCGAGGTCGCCGCGTCTTTCTACGTTGACGAAATCGGGGTCATATTGCCCGATGCATTGAAGACAACGCTTGCCAGGATACACGGCGTGACTTCTCCAGCTGGCATTCCTTAGACGACCTCGGCGCATGCGGATGAGAATACCTCCGTCGATCACCGGTACAAGATAGGCATACGCGATGTAATTGAGCACATGCCGAGGCCAAGGCCGGTCGACGCAACTGAAAAGAATGTCGCAATCCAAAGCTTCCTTGAAGCCTTCCATTTCGGTGACCGCGAGGGGCAGTCTCTCAATAACAGGGGAGGCAGCCGTTGCACTCCTCCGAAGTGCTGCGCCAATCAAGTCCACCTTCAATCGTTTCGCGGCTGCATCGCTGACGCTCGCGTGAAGCAAGCGATCGAGATTGTGACGCTCCACATGATCATAGTCGATGAGCTTTATGTGCTGCACACCCATGCGCGCCAAGCACTCGGCAACAATTGATCCGACGCTCCCCACTCCTATGACCCCAAAGCGTAGCCGAGCGATCTTCTGTTGAGCCTGTTCGCCCCACGCAGAGATTGTCCGCGTCAGCTCCTCTCGGAATGCGGGTGCCGGCATCAACGCATCGTTGAAAGTTGTCTCGATACCACCATCACCAATCACGCGAACACTTTCACACCAATAACGTTCGTATTTCTTGGGGGCAGTTTTTATCCAAACACGTCCGCTCCACGCGCCGTCGGTACCGAAAGTCATTCCGACCAGGGGCATGCCAGTGGTCGCCCTAATCGCCGAAGCCTGGCGAAGCTCTGTCTTCACATCGTCACTACTCATGCCCTGCCAGCCGGGGTAAGGATGACTATGTAAGAACACAACTCCCGCACCATTCTCCATCGCTAACTTCATTGCACGTCCAAGATATTCCCCGGTTGTGCTGGCATTACCGTGTACGTTGCGTTCGCCCCCCATTGGCAGAATCGGCTCCGAAACGAGCGCGGTCATCCGGTTCGCGCCTTGACCAGGGTGCCAGAGTGCATAACAAAGGTCTTCCTGTCCGTCTGCCCTGAGAAGATGGGCCCTGAGTACTTCGTTCGTGCCTGACGTGAGTGCTGCGCTGTACTTCATAGCGTGTCGAGGATGCGCTTAATGTGCTGCATGTACGCCTTCACGTTTCTGCTCGTTCGGTTCCACCCCGCCTGTTGATCCACGAATGGCCTGCTCAAGTACTGCCATTCGGATCCAAAATTGGGACTGTCCGCAGCGCGATCATTCCCGGGCGCGTTGGGATTTATTGGAATAAGGCGAGGTGATATATGTGGGCCAGTGGGGCAGGTGACATTGAAGTCCGGTGGAACTTCAATGCCCACGGTAATTATCTTGTCCTTGAATCGTCCCGCGCCAATCGGGTACTCAAACGCAAGACGACTATCGCCGCGGTCCACGGGATTGTAACCGAGCTGCTTCAGTCCTTCGCTGAATGCCTCTTTTCCAAACATCACAGTCGGCTCAGGAAACCGGCATCGGGCCGATGGGTTTGGTAATGAAGCGCATCCCGTTCTTCATCTCGATTTCGACGTTGGGAGTGGCCTTGTACGAGATGAGGTCGTGCCCGACGATCTGTTCGAGATAGTTGGATTGCGCGTCAATCTCCGCGCCGGTCATGATTTGCACCGGAGTAAGAACCTTTTCGTTGGTGGACTCCGGTTCATCATCGACTTTGTAATGAATCAAATGGTTTTTCGTATTGATGTCGTCGGTCATATAGACTCCCATAGATGGCCTTCATTCATGGACTCTTCATCATCGAGAACTCGGAGCCTGCCTGGCTCCCGAGATATTGAGAGTCTTTTCAACTTTCACCTCGAGATGAATTATGGCCGGAAAACGCGAGCATGTCAATGCACACACTGACATGTGCTTTTTGCACACCATTTGTGCGTGGCATTGACAGCGCTCCTGCGCGTGGATATGATTACCCTGGATGAAGCCAGAGCCCATTTACAAGACCATCGGTACGATTATTAGGCGGCGGCGGCGGCGCCTTGATTGGCCCCAGGCGCTGCTCGCTTCCCGCCTTGGAATTTCAAGAGCGACCCTCGCGAACATTGAAACAGGACGACAAAGAGTTCTCGTTCACCACCTCTACACCCTCGCAGAAGTTCTGAAGATGAAGCCTAGTGATTTTCTCCCCCCGGCGAGTTTGGCAGAGTCACCCGACTCGTGGGCCCAATTGCCCATACCAAGCGATCTGAAGCCCCAGCAGAAGGAACAGATCGCCCGTCTCATCGGCCCTTTACACCAGACAATGAGCAAATCCGAGGAAGGAAACAATGGCAAATCTGCGAAAACAATCCGTCGACGCCCGCGCTAACAAGCTCCGCGCAAGTCTCGGCATGCAGGGAATCCCCGTTCCCGTTGACAAAATAGCGAAGTCGCTTGGGGCGCGCGTGAGATTCTCCCCGCTCGACGACGAGCTCTCCGGCTTCATCTACATAAAGGATGGCGTACCCATCATTGGCGTCAATTCCCTGCATCACCCAAATCGGCAGAGATTCACGATCGCCCATGAAATCGCGCATCTTCAACTCCATCCTGACTTCATCACCAGTGCCGTGCACGTGGACAAGCAATTTGCCGAATCCGTTCTCAAACGGGACGCAGTTTCAGCAACAGGTACGGAGCGCCTTGAAGTGGAGGCAAATCAGTTTGCGGCGGCTCTACTGATGCCGGGAGACATCCTCGATGAACTACTCGAAGAATCGCCCATCGATATTGAAGATGAAAGTATTATCGAGGAGTGGGCCACGGAATTTCTTGTGAGCAAGGCCGCCCTGCAATACAGAATCAGGAATCTCTGATCATTTCCAATCGTCACTTCAGGTTATAAAGCTTTTTCGAATAAAGACCGAGCAAGTCGGCGACCGCCAATTTATGCGCATTGACCATCTTCTGGATATGCGCTGTGGACAGATCTTTGAAATTCAAAGACTCAAACGATTTGAAAAACTCCCTTGCGGATTTCACAAACTTTTTCAGTTCTACCTCGCGCATTGCTTCCAAATCATGCGTAAAGGCCGCGGCACTCTGCACGGTGTTTGAAGGATGTACGATGATACGTTTCACATTCATCCCCGGATAATGCTTGTCGAACCACGCACTCGACCGATTCATCTGCTCCGCCTCGCGCTTGTTTATTTCTGCCCGCGTCGTCTCGACCTCGTTCTTGCATTCCCACAGCAGATACTGTGTAGCATCGAGAGCCCACAAATTGTCCGGCCCTTCCTTCCATTCCTTGTCCGGACGCTCGCCCGCGAAGCCCAGGGCCCGGCTAAGCTCATCCAATGCATTCTCAAATTTATCGGCCTTCATGCCGAACACAAGATGCCCCAGGATATCCGAGACGCTCACGTCAAGGTCCGAGTAGCTTCCAAAACTGCTGACCCATTTCGCTATACGTTCGACCCGTCCTTGGCTCTGAATGGTCAATTTCGCTACGGTGACACCCGACGATGGTTTCAACAGGAAGCGATTGCTTTTGTGGGCGGCGATCTGGAGCCGCTCAGACTCCGTACGGTTCGTGCGGTAGTGGTAGCGCGCCATTTCTTGAAGGTACCAGCCCTTGTCTTCGCTGCTTACAGCCCCGCTATCCAAAAGCTCCTGAAGCTTTTCACTGGCAGTTGCGTAGTCACCGGCCGTAAGACTCTCTTCGGCCTCCAGTTCCGCCGCGTATACGCGCAAGACCTGCTCGTTGGCTCCTTTTGGCCTTACTTTATTCATTCGTTCCACGTAGAACGCTTTCCAGTCGGCATCGCGACCAAGACATTGACGCGTCAGAGAATTGAATGCGTTCATCGGTTTTTCGCCCTCTTCTATATCCTGCCTAGCCATGTCGGCAATCTCTATCCCGAGTTCTATTTGGGTTGCCATCTGCGATGACAGGTATTTACGCGATTCCTTGTCGCGAATTAGCCTGACGATATCCGCACCAATCACAACGATGACGCAATAATCCTTCTCACCACGCACGCTCCGGCCCATCCCCTGCTCGACAGTACGCACGGTCCTCATTAACGTCGCCTCGCTGTCCGGGCGACAAAACTCTTGGTACAAGTCTGACAGACTTTCGGAATAGGGCCTGGAGTCAAAAACGAGCACCCGGCATGAGTCGTCGGGGAGGTCGATACCGTCATACCTGTTCACCAGGACGACAGTGCTTTCGCATTTCCCCTTCTTCAGACTATCAATGACATCCGAAACCGTGTCCTTCTTGGCAACAGTCGCGCCATAGGCTTCCCAATCCTTCGCCCGATTGAAGCTTGGGACGAGAGCCACCACACCCGCACGTCTCTTGTTATTCAGAACTCCGAAACCCTTCACCATCCGTTCCCTGTCAAGTTCCTCGTTGATTAAGGACGGCAGCAACACCATTTTTTCGCCCGACCACGTCTCCTTCGGGTAGCTCAGGGGTTTCGTAATCGTTTCGGGCGTGAGCTGCAAGCCTTTCACCAAAAATGCGTCATCTGTGACCGTCGCAGACATGAAGACACGCTGTTTGGCTTCCCAATAACTTCCGAACGCAGATAGTGGCGGGATGTACGGTTCAATCTCAATCGCTGCGCCTGAAATAACGCCCAGGCAATGACCCAGCATGTCTTTCAGCAAGGGCCATGCGAACCGGACCGAATCCCTGTCCGTATGACTCGACAAAATATTGGCGACCTCGGCTTCATGGAAAGCCCACGCCCAATAGGGTATCGGCAGCAGCGCGTCGCGCTTTCCGTTGCATATGTCCGCATAGGTACCGAGCCCCTGTCTCTCCAGGTCGTCAGCAAACAGGGTCTTTAGCGCGTGGTAGGCGGGTTCTTCACTTGGAATGCGAATTCGACACTGTTCACGAATCCTGTCAGCACACGCGTGAGCATCGTCCATGAGGAAGCTCTCGATTCCGACAGATTGCCGGTGCAGGCCAAATTTCGTTATCCCGTTAAACAGTTTTTGAACGGAGGCAACAAGGATTTTGTCGCCATTTATGAATTCATCAGGCAGCCCCGGATCCGCGGTGCAGGTTGCGATGCCAAACTGTTTAGCTTGATCGCACGTCTGCGCAATCAAATAGTTATCCGGGCACAGATATAGCGCCGGCCCTTTTCCCGCATTCAGCTGTGCTTGCAGCATGAGCAGACCAATGAGTGTCTTACCCTGACCTGTGTGGAGTTTGACGATGATGTCTCTCGCATTCCGGTGATCAGCAAACCAGCTCTTGAGCACGGCAAGCTGAGCCGGCCGGAGAGGCCCCTTGTCATGGGCGCGATCAAGCGTCTCGTAGAGTTTTATTGGGTCGGTCGGCTTTTCCGCTTGCTTGCCGGCAAGACGTTTTTTGAAATCAACCAAGACCTCTCTCCTCTCACGTTACGGATGGCACCGCAGGCCTATCGGAAATTCCCCGGTCCCGGAAAATCCTCATAGCCCGCATACATCGCGTATCCAGCATAGTTCGCGTACCGAGCGTAAGAGCCGCCAGCTCGGGGAGCAAAGCTTCGCCTCACCCAGCTTTTCTTGGACCGATGGGTGATTAGCCGGTTGTCGCTCATGACCTCGTCCATATAACGGCCGTCAGTTCCTTAAACTTCTTCGTCATCGAATCTGCCGACTTCCCGGTCGAAGTAAGTGCACAGACTATCCCCGTCCTCGTACCCAAAACATTAACCGCACGAGTTCCACATCCAATCCATTTACCTTACCCCCGCGTGCCCTTCCGCTTGGTCAATTCGCCTGTGTAAATAAGCACAGATCCATCAGTCTCCGTGTCGCCGGCGGCGTATTTCTCCCGCGCCCACTCCTCAATAATCTGCCGGTTTTCCCGGAATACCTCGACCTTGTCACGATTGTCCGCCCCGAAATCATCGTCCAGGGCTTCCCGGCTGATGGCGCACCGCACCCGCGTTTTTCCATCGTGCCCGTAGAAGAGGACGACCTCCCGGTCAAAATCAAATTTCTCCACCGCCTCGGGGAACTTCAGTTCGTGCCGGTCAAGCGACCAGCGCACGCGCTGCGCTATGAGCGTTGCAAACGAGCCGATGTCCGTGTCGATGCTCGCACGGTCGAGCGCGGTTAGGTACGCCTTTCGATCCCTCAGGCGAATGACCGTCCACGGATAGCCTCCCGAGGCCAGCATCACGTTCATCAGGAAGCGCGCCATCCTGCCGTTGCCGTCAGGATAAGGGTGAATGTAGCCGAACAGCCAGTGGCCGAGCACCGCGCGTACAGACGCCTCCGGCTCTTTTTCGAGCAGTTCAAAGAACATGGGCATGGCGTCGCGCACCGCCTCCCACCGCGGCGGGACATAGCGGGACGTCCGCAGATAGACAGGACTGCTCCGATATCCGGCAAGGTCCCCTGCCCTCATCAGGCCCGCCCGCACGCAGGGCTGGAACAATTCGCGGTACCAGTCTTTATGCTCGTCGCGTGTCGTGACGCCGGCCGGAGCGCCGCCGATCACTTTTCCGACCGAGTCCTTTACCAGTTGAAACGCCTGCCAGTAGCCCCGCGCCGCGAGAGCGTCGCGGTTTTTGCGGTCCCTCTCGTCATGTTCCGGATTCCAGTTTCCTCCGCGCACCCTTTCGACCAGCTCAGGCGTCACCGAGTAACCCTCAATGGAGAGCGAGTGGTACGCGTCGCTCTTGTAGATTTCGTCGACGTTATTGAGAAACGCGCTTTTGTCTTTCGGCAGCCCCGGCGTCTTCGGAAATATTGCGCTGACCGGATCGCGCGTTGATTCCCATAGCATTTGGAGCCGCCCCACAATCGGCGGCGCCGCCGGGCGCAGTTTGCTCAAAACCCTTCCCGCCGCGAACGGATTGCGTTCGCGGACATCATAACTGGCACCCTTCATCGTCTTCACAATTTCGTCCGCAATCGTCGTCCGCCCCATTGAGCGCAAAGCTCCGGCAAGATAACCAGCCTTCGCGGAATGGCCGCCATTCAGCAGCAGCCGCAGTAGGTCCGATGGCTCTGCGAGGCTCGCGAGCACCACCTCACATTCGACTGGATTGCGTTCGAAGAACGATTCCGCCACCCCCACCAGAGAAGCAGCGGGGGAGAAAAGCCGCAGACCGTCCCGCATCACGAGATTCTCCGAGGCCGGCATTTCCGGAACCTTCAGGTCATAAAGCGATGTGCCGTGCAAAAGCTCGAACAGGTGATTGGTGCCCTTCGGGCTGCACACCACGATCTGCTCCGGGATGACTGTCTTTTCGCCGTGCAGCCAAAGCGACTCCTCAGCGGACAGATGCCATTCATGGCCGAACCGCTCCTCGCTGTAGCGGGCGCAGAATTCCCAGAACGACGCGTACCACGGCGTGCTGTCGCCCGCGCGCGCGCGCGCGCTGGAGGAAATCAGCCAGCCCTTCATCACTTCCTGCAGAAAACCGTTCTCCACGAGACGTTCACGATGAACACGGCTAAAGTCCACGGACCTGAACACACGTCTCCCCTTGTCCTGAAGCGCTTTGAGCACGTCGAGGGATTCCGCTAGTTTTTCGTTGGGAGCCGTCATTGAACCTCTCACCCTTCCGGGTCATTACAAGCATATTATGCTGTGTCAATACAAGCATATTGTGCTGTGCAACTACAAGCATATCATGCTGTGCCAACACAAGCATATCATGCTCTTAAGATAATAAGATACTAAAATACAGCGACTTACGTATACCACCCATGGGGCAGAATAAGGCTGAAAATAGCCTTCCGGGCACTGAAGTTCCGACTCCGGCGGTAAAATTCAGCCCCTGCCGCTGCGAAACGCCGTTTCCGGCACCTCCGCTCACAGAAATCTGCGCCCCCCTCTCCACTTCGCGCTTCCGCTCACACCGTCTCCGCCCGCCCGCGCTTCCCGCCGCCCGTCCCTCCGCCCCCCGATCCTCCACCAGCACCACCGCCGCCCATCATGATCGCCCTCGTCATCATCGGCATCCTGACCACCATCGCCATGGCGACCATGGTCATCATCATCGTCTTTCTGCTCTTCTTCCTTCTCCTCCCCTCCTCTTCGTCTTGCGTCTCCGCCTCGGGCTCCCCTTCTTGCTTGTCCGCAACTCCTCCAGCTAGCAGCGCCTATCTAGCGCTCTTCTCGTTCTCTCTTGACCGGTCGCTGTATTGCTACCGCTGTTCTCCCCGCTCCGAAATTGTCGCGTCCCGGCGTTTGATTCGCCCGCCTCTGGTCTTCACTAGCAGCTTTCGCGCCACCCAACCACCGCGTCACTCAAGCGTGCGGCCCGTTCCGACCTGGACGCGCCAATCTCTCCGCTTCTGTCCCCTGTTTCGCGTCCTTGCTCCCCCGGCTGTGGGTGACGGGAGCAAGGACTCCCCGAAACAGGAGGACAGGAAAAATGAAAGTCGAACAAGCAAAGCAGATCGCAAGCAACGCAATCGAGCAACTCCGGCAGGCCCTCGAAGCGGGTCACAGTGAGCGGCTCAAGGATTATCTCGCAGCGATGGCGCGGTTCCATCGCTACTCGTGGGGCAACATAATGCTCATCGCTTCACAGAAGCCGAACGCGACGCATGTCGCGGCCTTTCACGCTTGGCACAAGCTGGGCCGCTTCGTGAACAAGGGCGAGAAAGGCATTTTGATTCTCGCCCCGATCATTCGCAAGAAGGCCGAGAACAACGGCGAAACCGAACCGGACGAATCCGCCGTCGCAGTCGGATTCCGCGCGGCCTACGTGTTCGACATCAGCCAAACCGACGGCCAGCCGTTGCCGGAAATCGGCAGCATCAACGGCGACCCTCGCGAGTATCGCGAGCGGTTTGCGAAATTCGTCGCCGAGCAGGGCATTGCGCTCGAATACTCTGACGAAATCGCGCCGGCGCGCGGCATGTCGGAAGGCGGCAAAATCAAGTTGCTGCCCGGCCAGTCTCCGGCTGAGGAGTTTTCGACTCTAGCGCATGAGGTTGCGCACGAAATGATGCACCGCGATGACCGCCGAAGCAGCACTACCAAGCGCGTCCGCGAAACCGAAGCCGAAGCCGTCGCATTTGTCGTTTGCAGCGCAGTCGGCCTCGAAACGGGATCAGCCGCGCAGGACTATATCGGCTTGTACGGCGGCGACGCCAAGCTCCTCGGCGAAAGCCTAGAATACGTCCAGCGAACTGCAATCAAAATTCTGAATGCCATCGGTGCGGATGAATCATCCACGCCGCCCGCCTAAAGCGGGTATCGTATCCAGTAAAAGGATTTCGGAGTCAAAACTTACACCGTTTTGTCTCCGTTCGTGGCCCCCTGATCGGGTACCGTCGGAGGGTCAGGCAGTGCGCCGTTCCATATCTGCGGAAAGGCATTCCAGCGAGCGTCCAACTGCGTGTCCAGACCGAGATTGAAATAACTGTTCAGATGCTTCAGGAGCCTCAACACTAGCCCGTGGCCGCGCATCGTAGCGTCGTGTGCCTCATGCTCTGAAATCTCTCTAAACACCACGCCGTCCTCGACTCGGCCCGAACGCGATTCCAACCCAAACGCCGTGGGATGGATAAAAAATGTCGGCACTAGGAAGCATGTCGTGTAAAGGTTTGCCAGGCGCGACCCCGTTGCGGCGTCCGCCTTCTGTGCCATTTCTTCAACGCTGACGCGGGTCCAAGCTTCCTGTGTTATCGGCTGGTTGCACTTCTTGCATGTTTCAGCCTTTAGTTGAGCCTTCGCATTTTCGAAGGATTCTTCCACCTTCTGGATTTGCTCGGGCGTCAGGGCTCCCTTAACTTGGGGCACAAGTCCTACTGTGCGATTCCAGATCTTCCCTTTTTGGAGGCCGGCGTTTTCGTCGAAGCGTCTCGCCTCGCAGGGATTCTGGGAAATAAACGCCGCAGTCACCAGATGTTCATACATGATACGCAGCATCATCCTCGCGGCAAACCCTCTTCCGTTGCCCGCAAGAATCAGAAGGTCACCAAAAACATCGAAAGCAGTTCTGAATAGATAGAAAACAATTATCTGCGCTAGCCTAATGGCGGTCGCCTCATCCTCCTTTGTACTGGATGGCAATTCCGCGTTGTACTTTTCAAGGGTCAGTGTGAACGCCTTGTCTGCCAGCGCTCTTATCTCTGGGAATTCACGAAGAAAGCCTTCATGAGTAGAAATAAAGCTTTTCTGTAACTCCGCGTCGCCAACGCTCACCGGCAGTGCGTCCATCTTCTCGTCTCCTTTGACCACAGGTATTTGCCCCAGATCCAATCCGGCCTTGATGAGAAGGCGTGCTGCTATCACGGCGTTTGCTCGCATCGCCTCAGGCTGATTGTGAATCGGTGTCAGGAGTTTCCAGATGTCGCAAAATTCTTCACCTAGCATCCTCCGGTAGAGTAGAACTCTAAACCAGTTCAACTCCAATTCAGCACGCAGCAGAAGCATATTTGTCTGAAAAATCTTCTGCAGGCCAAAACCAAGCATTCTCACCGAAATCGGATTACCGTGCGTGAGTGCGTGTAGTGCGTTGATGAATGGCTCGTTGTTTATCGGCGGAATGGGGTCGAGTAAATGCTGATGTACCCATTTCCGAGAGCGTCGTTTATCATCTTGTCCATCGTTGGCACGCTAGGACTGCCGCTGCGTTCGAACGTCAGTTTCTCGGCGACCTCTAACTCGTGGTCCATTGCCCAAACCAAGAACCAGATGCCCCTCCGTGTGTATTCGATGAAGCTGCGGAGGCTCACCAAGGAATGAAAATCGTTTTTACCCTCCTGCTGTTTCAGACCGTCATAAATAGCCTCGCTGGCATTCAAATAGCGCATCGCAACCAAGTATCTGTAGCTCGAAGCGGGCAGTTGAACCAAGCTATCGTCATTCGAATTTGCCATCTGTTTGTTCCCACCTCACAAGGCTGTGACACTTCTCGAAGATTTCTCGATCTCTTGATGACCGGCACCGCTTTAGGGTCGTCGCTAAACCGGGTGAGGTAGTATTGTACGACCGTGCGTCTGCTGGAATTGCAAGCGAACTCGATCTTAGTGGGGGAGCGAAATGAATCCTGACGAAGGTCATCTATCACCTAGTGGCGTATTCATTGCCGCTGATTTCAGAGCCAATCTCATCATCGATCGCTACGACCCAGTTTTCGCAGACATGCGGGCGAGCAAATTGAAACACCTGCGGAGTGCCAATAGCGAGGACGCCGTCACTTGGAACATTTTCAGGTCGCTGCGCCAGATAGCGCCTCAGGCTTGGTTGCCGGTCCTTTGGCAATGTGCATTTCCATCGCGCCATTCTCCGACTGACCTCAAGGTGGTAGTCAGGTTATGGGAAAGTATCCCGCCACCGCTTGGATTACTTGCCGACGGCGATGAGGGCGCGTCAGAAATCGACGTTGTCATCGAAACGCCGACGTGGGTGTGGTTTATTGAAGCTAAATACCGCAGCGACATATCGACTGGAACAACTACGAGACCGGACCGCGACCAAGTCCTTCGGAACATCGACGTCGGCAGTTATTATGCCGGGGTCCGGCAGTTCTTCTTCAGCCTCCTAATCTCCTCCGAAGCTCAGTCGCCAGAGGGGGCGAAGCGACTCCGCGAATACAACGATCTCTCGATTCCAAGAGCGAAGCTCCAACCGCACGGGCCTGACGGTTTGCACAACGTAGAGGCTATCGGTCAGCTTACGTGGAAGGACTTGGAGAGAGTGCTCAGCGAAGCATCAAAAACTGCCGATCGTGACGATGAACGGGCCTATGCAGCGCGAGCCGTCGCTTGGTTGCAGCAGCGAGTTCTTCAACAACGCACACTCTAACCACGCCGTCGCGTTCACGCGGCGGTTGACTTCCGTCCGTTGCGCTTCGACGCCAATCTCTGAGCAAAAGCCATCAGGAGTTTTCTGTCCTTCTCTTCGACCCGGCCCAGGAGCCTTCGGAAGTTCCTGAGGAACCGTGCGTCTTTGCCGGAGCCTCCCCAAGCAATCTCATCGGCAGTTTTGCGCTTCGAGAGATTCTCAAGTTTCGGCGGTACTTCGCCGTCGTAGAAGAGGCGGTACATTGGCACTTCGAGAGCGCGTGCCATCTTCTCCAGCGTTTCCACTGTGGGAACCGTATGGCCGTTCTCGACGCGCGAGATGTAGCAGCGCAGCAGACCCGTGCGCTTCTCTATATCGCCCTGTGACAGCTTCTTTTCTTCCCGCAACGTTCGCAAACGGTCGCCAACCACCATTCCTCTTTCTCCCTCCGACCAATGCCCTTCGAGGCCCACATTCAACCATGACGAGCTACGGAAGGAAAGGTTTTCGCTCTGTCGGCCTGGTGTCGCATCGCTTCACACCTGCCCCAACCGATTGAACTGACCCCGCACATTTTCCCTTTTCTGCCGGGCTGTTCCTCGGGCACGGCTTCGGGGCAATTCCTGCGCCCGTCAGCTTCGCCGACTCTGCTTTGTTCGGCTCCTCCCCAAAAATCTCTGAGACCCTCCCGAGATTTTTCGTGCCCCTCCGAAAAAGCGTCGCCTCGCTTTGGGAGCAGCACCCTCTTGCTTTTCAGTGCCCCGAGTCACAGGGGCAAAAAAGGAGAAATTCGAAAATGTACCTCAATTCAGTTCAGATCATCGGTTTCATCGGCAAAGACCCAGAGCGACGCGAAGCGCGCGCGAACGGCGCTCCGTTCACCGTTCTTTCGGTCGCCACGCAGCGGTCATGGAAGAACACGGACGACGAGTGGGCCTCGAAAACGGAATGGCATCGCGTCGTCGCCTGGAACAGCTTGGGCGAGCGGGTTGCGGCGTCGCTTCGCCAGGGCGATCACGTTTTGGTCGAAGGCACGCTCGTCAGCAGCAGCTACGAGCGCGAATACGGCAAAGGCAAGAGGGCCACGACCGTGAAGCACACGGTCTGGCAGATTCGCGCCGACTCGATTCGCAAGCTCAATCGCGGCGAGAAGGAGCCGGAGGCAGTCGCTTCCGGCTCCGATGGCACCGTCAAAGCCCAATCCGCGCAATCGCAGGACATGCCGTTCTAACCTGTTCTTTCCTAAAGGGCCTCGGCTTTCCGCCGAGGCCCTTTTTTCCTGATTTTTTCGAAAGGCAACACAGGTGATACGAGAGGTGGTAATGCCATTTCTAAACAAGTAAAATCCGCACCGGAGCCGGCTTCGGCGAACGATTCGTACCGAAGAGGAGCTCCCAGCCCAATCTAATGCCGCGCATCTTCGACAATATCGAGCAATCGCTCCTTCCTGCTTTGCAGGACACCCTTCGAGTCTCAATTCGGGGCGATTTTTGTGTCGGCTACTTCAATCTGCGAGGATGGAAGCAGCTCGACTGTCACATCGAAAAATGGTCAGGAGGCGACGGGCAATGCTGTCGATTGCTCGTCGGCATGCAACGGCTTCCTGAGGACCAGTTGCGAACGGCTCTTAGCCTCATCAAATCGGATGAAGCAATAGACAATCAAACCGCTGTTCGGCTGAAAGAGAAACTAGCCCGCGAATTCCGCGATCAATTGGCAGTCGGCATCCCCACCAACGAAGACGAGCAGGGCTTGCGTCGCCTAGCTGCGCAAATAAAGGCAAAGAAGGTCATGGTGAAGTTGTTTCTTCGGCATCCGCTTCACGCCAAGTTGTACATGCTCTTCAGGCAGGACCCTGTAAACCCTTCCATAGGGTTTCTCGGAAGCAGCAACCTGACGATGGCCGGTCTCTCGAAACAAGGCGAACTCAACGTGGACGTTCTCGACCACGACGCGTGCCAGAAATTGGCAAAGTGGTTCGAGGATCGCTGGACTGACCGTTGGTGTCTCGATATTTCCGATGAGTTGGTGCAGGTTATCGAAGAAAGCTGGGCTCGCGAGGAACTCATCCCGCCGTTTCACATCTACGTCAAGATGGCTTACCACCTATCTCAAGATGCTCGCGAAGGCTTGCTAAGCTTCTCGATACCACGCGACTTCGGTCACAAGCTCTTCGAGTTTCAGACCGCCGCGGTAAAGATCGCCGCCCATCACCTCAACAAACGCGGAGGCGTGCTTATCGGAGATGTCGTGGGGTTGGGCAAGACGCTCATGGCCACTGCCCTGGCGAGAATCTTTGAGGACGATCATGGAATCGAAACTCTCATTTTGTGCCCCAAAAATCTTGTCCCCATGTGGGAGGACTATCAACAGCAGTACCGATTGCGGGGCAAGGTTCTTTCGATAAGCCTTGCTTTGAAAGACTTGCCAAGCCTTCGGCGCTATCGACTTGTTTTGATTGACGAGAGTCAGAACCTCAGAAACCGCGAAGGCAAGCGATACAGGGCCATTCAGGAGTACATAAACCAAAACGAAAGCAAATGCATCATGCTTTCCGCAACCCCTTACAACAAGACCTATATAGATCTTTCCAACCAACTGCGCCTCTTTATTCCCGAACAGAAGGACATCGGCATACGACCCGAGCGTTTGCTTACCGAGTTGGGCGAGACCGAATTCATTCGCAAACACCAGTGCTCAGTCCGATCTCTCGCCGCGTTTGAAAAGAGCACATACGCGGACGACTGGCGCGAGCTAATGCGGCTCTATCTTGTCCGAAGAACACGGAGCTTCATTCAGGACAACTACGCTCTGACCGACAAAGATAACGGGCGCAAGTACTTGGTTTTCGAGGATGGAACCCGTTCCTATTTTCCGACACGTGTACCTAAGACCGTCAAGTTCACAATCGACGAGCAGAACCGGTCTGACCAGTATGCTCGTCTGTACGACGACGATGTCGTGAACACAATTAGCAATCTTTTGCTGCCACGTTACGGCTTAGGGAACTATGTTGCGCCAGCTCCTCACGGGCCACCGACAGTGGTAGAGGCAAAGGTGTTGCAAGACCTCTCGCGAGCGGGCAAGCGCCTTTTGGGTTACTGCCGAACGAATCTCTTCAAGAGACTTGAGAGTAGCGGCAACGCATTCATTCAGTCTGTTGAGCGGCACATCTTGCGAAATTTCGTCTACTTGCACGCTATCGAACAGGGTCAACCCCTGCCCATCGGAACCCAAGATGTCGGTTTGCTGGACTCCCGCATCTACGACGAGGACACGATCACTTCTGAACTCTTTGACGACGAGAACGAGGATGCGAATCTGGAAGAAAACGCTTCTTCGCTCAGAACCGAAGACGCATTCAAGGCTCGCGCAGCGGAGATATATTCCAAATACGTGTCTCAGTTTAAGCGCCGCTTCAAATGGCTTCCGCCCGCTCTGTTTGTGAAGGCACTTGCCGACGATCTGCGCAACGACGCCAACGCACTGCTCAGAGTTTTACATAAATGCGGCGAATGGGATCCCGCGAAAGACGCAAAACTCAATTCTCTCTTTCAGTTACTTGCCAAAAACCACTCCAAGGACAAAGTCCTGATCTTCACGCAATTCGCAGACACAGTTCGATATCTGGAAAATCAGCTCCAGTCGCGAGGCGTTCATCGACTCGCAGGCGCAACCGGAGACTCTCCCGATCCAACCCGCTTAGCGTGGCGTTTTAGTCCGCATAGCAACAACAAAAGGCAGCAGGTAAAGTCCGAGGACGAACTCAGAGTACTAGTCGCCACGGATGTGCTCAGCGAAGGTCAGAACCTACAAGACTGTTTTGTCGTGGTCAATTATGACTTGCCGTGGGCGATTGTTCGGCTAATCCAGCGCGCAGGCCGCGTGGACCGCATCGGCCAACAATCCGAGAACATATTCTGCTATTCGTTTCTTCCTGCCGACGGAGTGGAACGAATTATTCGGCTCAGAGCAAGAGTGCGCCAGCGCCTGCAGGAGAACGCCGAAGTAGTTGGCGCTGATGAAGCGTTCTTCGAGGATGACCGAAACGATCAGGCCGTGCTCGCTCTCTATCACGAAAAGTCGGGCATCTTGGACGGCGATGTTGACGGCGAAGTTGATCTTGCCTCGTACGCGTACCAGATATGGAAGAACGCGATCAACCGAGACCCTGAGTTGGAAAAAACCATCCCCGCCCTTCCGCCTGTGACATACGCCACCAAGGATTACACACCAAAGGACCAGGAACCTGAAGGCGTCCTGGTCTATCTGCGTACGGGAGAAGGGAATGATGCCCTCGCATGGATCGACAAAGACGCAAAAAGCGTAACCGAGTCTCAGTTCGCGATTCTTAAGGCTGCTGAATGTTCTCCGGCCACAGGCGCCATGCCCAGGTATGAGAACCATCACGAATTGGTTCACAAAGGCGTGGAATGGATCGTCAAAGAAGAAAAGTCCATTGGCGGGCAGTTGGGGCGACCCTCTGGCGCACGCTTCCGAACATACGAGCGCCTGAAGCGCTACGCCGAGGGCATTAAAGACACCCTCTTCGCAAACTCTGAATTCGGTCAGAACGTGAACAAGGCCATAGAGGAAATCTATCGCTATCCGCTCCGCCAGTCCGCTGTGGACACGCTAAATCGTCAGCTTCGTAGTGGGATCTCTGACCAGAGCCTGGCTGAGCTTGTCGTTGCGCTCCGGGATGAAGGCCGCCTTTGCGTGATCGAAGACACGGAGCAGATGCACGAGCCGCAAATCATTTGTTCTATGGGTCTGTTTTCCCAGGGGGAAAAGAAATAGCCCCATGGCGATAGATGCATCCCGAGCACGGCAAAACCTTAAAGACTTCAACCTCAAGGCCCTATTTGTCGAAGAACTCGGCTGGGAGCGCCATACAGCGACGCACGACATAACCGTCGACGGCAACTCCTACCGGCTAGGCGCGGTTGCTCACAAGCGAGGACTTGCAGTCTTTATTTGCCAGCCCGGAGCCAATGGTCTTGTCCCCGACTACGCAACTCGCCGCAAGATAGACCGCCAACTCGCAAAGCTCGCTCATGAGCACGTCATCGTCTTTGTGGATTCAGACAAGACGACTCAAATCTGGCAGTGGGTGAAAAAGGAGCCGGGCAAGCCGGTAGCCTGTCGCGAGCACACATTTCACACGAGCCAGCCAGGTGATGCACTTATTCAGAAGGTGCAGGCCTTGGGAGTCAGCATCGACGAGGAAACAAGTCTGACGTTGCCCGAGGTTACCGGACGGGTCCGCGCCGCGTTCGACGTGGAGCGAGTCACAAAGCACTTCTATGATCGATTCAAATCCGAGCATGAAGCGTTTCTAAGATTCCTGAAGGGCATCCCGGACGACGATATGCAGCGATGGTATGTCTCTGTGATGCTCAACCGGCTGATGTTCATCTACTTCATCCAGAAAAAGGGATTCCTCGACAACAACGCAAACTACCTTCGGGACAAGCTGGCGCAGAGCAAGAAGCGCGGGAAGGATCGTTTCTACAGCGACTTCCTCTGCCCGCTGTTTTTCGAGGGCTTCGCGAAGAAAGAAGCGGAACGGTCTGCCGCCACGAATCAACTCCTTGGCAAGGTTCCTTACCTCAACGGCGGTCTCTTTCTAAAGCACCAAATCGAGGAACGTTACGGCACCCACATTCAAATTGGCGACACCGCCTTTGAAAAACTCTTCGCCTTTTTCGACCAGTATCACTGGCACTTGGACGAGAGGCCCCTCAAGAGGGACGACGAGATCAATCCCGACGTACTCGGTTATATCTTTGAGAAGTACATCAACCAGAAGCAGATGGGAGCGTACTACAGCAAGGAAGACATCACCGGCTACATCAGTCAGGGCAGCCTGATCCCCTTCCTCTTCGACCAAGCCCGGAAAGGATGCAAGATCGCTTTCGAAGGTGAGCATTGCGTCTGGCGGCTCTTGCAAACTGACCCCGACCGCTACATCTATGACACTGTCAAGACAGGAGTCTCTCTGAAGCTCCCGCCCGAGATTGCGGCGGGTCTCAATGATGTTTCAAAGAGAACGGAATGGAACAAGGCTGCCACAGGAGAGTACTCCCTGCCGACGGAACTCTGGCGAGAAGTCGTCTTCCGTAGGAAGCGCTTTGAAAAGGTGTGGGGAAAGCTCGCGGGCGGTGAAGTCCGCGCGATCAGCGATCTGATTACCTACAACCTCGACATCCGACAGTTCGCACAGGACGTGATTGAGAGCTGCGAGGGACCGGACCTTCTCCGGGCGTTCTACAAAGCCATTACGACTGTGTCCGTGCTTGACCCCGCCTGTGGTTCCGGCGCTTTCCTCTTCGCTGCTCTTAACATCTTGGAATCGCTTTACGAGGCGTGTCTCGACCGTATGCAAGTCTTTCTGGATGAATTGGAGCAGTCCAAGCACAAGCATCGCCCCGAGAAGTTCGCAGACTTCAAGAAGGAACTCGAAAGGGTCGCTGCCCATCCGAACCGGAAGTACTTCGTCTACAAGGCGATCATCGTCAACAATCTCTTCGGCGTGGACATCATGGAAGAAGCTACCGAAATCTGTAAGCTCCGGCTCTTCCTGAAGCTTGTGGCACAGATCGACCGGCTTGACCAAATCGAACCGCTCCCGGACATCGACTTCAACATCCGCGCAGGAAACACTCTCGTGGGCTACGTCTCGTATGAGGACGTTAAGCGGGCAGTGACCAGCAAGTTCGACTTTGAGAAAACGATGGACCGCATCGCGGAGAAGGCACAAGAGATCGACCGGCTCTTTCGGCTATTTCGCGAGATGCAGTCCGACCAGAGAATGGAGTCGAAGGATTTTGGAGAGGCTAAGGACGAACTGCTTCGTCGGCTCAAAGCCCTTGAGGACGAGCTAAGCCGCTATCTCGCGGGGGAATATGGGGTCAAGTCTAATGATCGGGCTTCCTACGAGCGATGGTTGGCGTCGCACAAGCCCTTTCACTGGTTTATCGAGTTCTATGGAATTGTCGCCAAGGGGGGCTTTGACGTGGCGATCGAGAATCCGCCCTATGTGGAGTACGGAAAGGTGCGAGGCGAATACACCATCCGACATTACTCAACTGAGGGTTGCGGAAACCTATTTGCGTTCTTCACCGAGCGCTCGCTTCGCCTTCTTGCTGGCACCGGTAAGTTAGGAATCATCATTCCAGTCGCATCCGTATGCACAGACGGATATGCGCCGCTACAAAGGGTGTTAGTTGACGAGGGTGCGCTCACCATCAGCAGCTACAACGACCGTCCCGGCAAGCTCTTTGACGGTTTGGAGCATATACGCTTAGCAATCATATTCTGCGACAAGAACTCAAGTGGAACTCGATGCGTAAACACCACGAAGTACAACCGCTGGCAGACGATTGAGCGACTAACGTTGTTCACCAGACTCGCATACACGGAGTCGAGTGAATTTCTCCGGGAAGGGATAATTCCCAAGCTGTCCTCGGACCTGGAAAAGAACATTCTTCGGAAGCTGACTTCCCAACGCAGAACGTTGAACTACTATGCGAGGAACTCTAGCGATCAAAAAATCTATTACACCCGCAAGCTCAGTGGATTTGTGCAAATCCTAGACTTCGTCCCCGAAATCTATGACGAGCGAGGTAGGAAAAGAGAACCTTCCGAACTGAAAACGATTGGCTTCGACTCCGAGGCCGTGCGCGATGTCTTCTTAGCACTGCTCAACTCAAACCTCTTTTACTGGCTCCTTACAGTTCAGTCTGACTGTCGTAATTTGAACAAAAGAGAAGTTCTCTCCGCACCTTTCGACGCCGAATCCGCAAAGCAAACAGTCATGAAACAACTAGGTCATCTGTCGCAGGACCTAATGCGCGAACTCCAAGGAAGCGCTAAGACGCTTAAAATCGGCGACCTAAAGATTCAGTGCACATATCCCAAGTTCTCGAAGCGCCTGATAGACCAAATTGATGGCGTGCTCGCGACTCACTTTGGATTCGATGCAGAGGAACTCGATTTCGTCATCAATTACGACATCAAGTACCGCATGGGCGACGAGTTGGAAGAGGCCGACGATTGAAGGGGTCGCCTACCCAAATTCGTCCTATTCGACCTCGCCTTCGTGCAGACCTTGACGAGCACCTTGCTTGGTATTCAGCAAACAGCCTGAGAACACAAGGCAACGCTGACATCGGCGAAGGAAAGAAACTCGCCCTCTTCTGTTCCAAGAAGTGCCCCAGCACTCTGATCATGCGAACACATGACCTTGCCCACGCTTTGCGCGATGCTGAAATCACCGTCATCAGCAGGTTCCATTCCCCCGTTGAACAAGAGTGCCTCAACGTTCTCCTCAAGGGTACGCAGCCGCTCATCGCCTGCCCCGCTCGCGGCCCGGAAGATATGCGCGTCCCAGCATCCTGGCGTGCACCGATTCAGCAGGGCCGCCTTCTGATACTCTCGCCTTTTGAGAGGAAGCACCGCCGTGCCACCATTGCTCTCGCCCGGAAACGCAACGAATTCGTTGCCGCCCTCGCGGACGCCGTATTCATCGCGTACGCCAGCGCCGCAGGAGTCACCGAGCGTCTCTGTCGGAGCGCTCTGACTTCGGAGAAAAGCCTACTCACGTTCAAATGCCCAGAAAATGATAATTTGATTCGGTTCGGCGTTGAGCCTGTCGAAGAACCGCCCATTGATCGCTTTCAAGCACAACATTTTTCGTTCCACGATTCTAATGAAACTTGATCTGACTACTGGCTTTCTATTGAGCTGCGTGGAGAAAAACAATGATCACGTTCACCTTCGGGGCACATGAGCTTGGCAATGCACGCACGGCAGATTTTCCGCAGGTCGTCGATGCGCTGAAGGGCCGGTCCATCATCAGTCTCGGTGAATGGGAACAGGACAACCGCTTTGAATTCGGTCTGAGTGGAAACCTCATGTTGCGGATATTCAGTTCCGGGGCGAATCTCGAAATCAACTGCATCTCCACTCAGAACCGAAACGAGCCACTAGCTTCAGCGCTCTTACTTGGGGACATGCCGGGCACGGT
Organism: Candidatus Acidiferrales bacterium; assembly: GCA_050746945.1. Lineage (GTDB taxonomy): Bacteria > Acidobacteriota > Terriglobia > Acidiferrales > UBA7541 > Palsa-295. Next base: position 80,807 of record JBOGMZ010000019.1, read on the forward strand.
CTCCGTCTGGCAGCTTGAAGCCAAACTGCGCGGCCTCCGAACCGCATTTGCAATCTTTTATTTGCTTGAGACCTCCCGACAAGAGGAATTGTCTGACTACCTCCGTCACCACCCGTTCGGCGACATCGACCGGGCGCTGCTAGCCCCCGAAGACCAACTGCAGATTGAAAGCGTCTCTTACGGATCGTGGGTAGCAACGGTTCGAACCAAAGCGCGAGCGGCGTTCAACGCTCTTATTGCTGTCGGTACTATCGTGTTTCCACGTACCCGTGATGCGTTCCTCAAAAAGCTCGAAGCCGAAGCGAGCATCAAAGACACTAGAGCAAGGCAAGACGAGGTTGCCTTGGCAAGAGAAAGATTCGAGCTAACCAAAGACCGGACCGACTACGCTCTTGATTTAGCGAAAAAGATAGGTGATGAGGAGGTCCAAGACATCCTCCGTCGAAGGCTGCGGCGCGCTGTCTATGAGCTAGCCTCGGGCGACCCAGATGAGGGTGAAATTCGGAAATTGGCCCAAAAGACCTTCAGTGGGGCAGACGCAGGCAAAGACGACGAAGAATAAACTGACGGTCGGCAATCTTCCCAGTTGTTGCCCTCGTTTTAGACCGGTCGCTAACTGTAAAACTTGAATTGCAGCGGAGCCTTTTCCTTCAAGGGGCCAGCGGTCAGAATCTCCCCGACCGCATCGGCAAATCACAGCGTCACTGGCAAACCGCTCGCAAATTTGCAGGCGTTATAGTTCAGCTTCGTCAGGGCCATGATGTCGGTCACAATAGTCTCTATGCCATCGCTCGCGAAGACTTCTTTATCTCTGGAAGCCGATTTCACGAGTTTAACTTTCAACGGTGAGCCTTGCGAGACGTTTCGCTTGTTATTCACTGCGAGTATCATAATCCAGCCTTGAACTTTCTATGTAAAGCAAGTACCGTAGTTTGGGAATTAACCCGCGTTCCTCGCATCCTCAGTGTAGAAGAGGTTGTCCAGCGGGTACTCCAGGACACGCCCTTGCGGATACCGGCTCCGAAGAATCGCGTAGTGCTCTCGCTCGTCATTTCTGGGCTCGTCATTGCCGTCCTGTTTTCCCACAAATACGTGTGGCTCGCCCTTTCGCCAAAGTCGACTCGCAAAGCTCCAGGAGCAGATAGCTCACAAATTACGGACAACTCCGGGAACCCCGACGTTCTGCTGGACCGAGCGAACCACCTTGCATGGCTGTTTAACTGGCCCGAGGCGGAACCTTTGTACGCACAAGCTGAGAAACTGTTCAGGAAAAAGGGCGACAAGAGGGATGAGATTTATGCCCTCGTTGGCCGAGTCCGCGCGCAATCCGAAACCATGTCCTATGTGGACGTGTCACGAATAATTGGCGAACAACTCGATGATCCGGTCGTTAAAAACGATCCCGAACTGAGATTGTGGTGCCTCGCGCAGAAAGGCTACACGGACATTGAAATCAGTCCAGTGGCTACGAAATGGGATTGGACTGAGGCCCGAAAGGTAGCGGCAGCCTTAAGCGAAAGGCAGTGGGAAGCACGTGCCGACGCCGAACTTGGAATCATAGCGTTTCTTCAGGGCGACAGTGGTCGCGCCGCAAAGATGGTCGGCGAGGCCCTTCTCTCAGCCATGGCAAGCGGTGACACCGGGGGCCAAGTGCGCTCGCTGGAAATGCTGGGAAACGGTTTCAATACCGTGCAACGGTATGCAGAAGCCATCGCCTTCTTCGACCGCGCGATGAAGATCGGTGCCGAGACCCCGGATGCCGGGTTTCCTTACATGGCATTCGAAGGGAAGGCTCAAGCGCTAGCTGGCCAGAGCAAATTCAAGGAAGCGAGGGAAACCCTCGACATCGCGTTGGCAACCGCTAAAAGGAATCAGAAATTTGGCCATCAGTCGCAGGTATTCATTCAACTCGGAGAAATGGGCCTTCAGATCGGAAACAGAGAGAGCGCGACTAAATATCTCATAGAAGCCGGCGAACTCGCCCGCGACCATGCATTCTTTCGCATGGCAGCTCAAGCCTACTTTGACTTAGCGAACATCTATCGGGAGACTGGGGACCTGAAATCCGCTGAACGGTATGCAGCTTTAGGGCTGGACGCGAGCAGGCAGATTGGGGATCGCTATTTTCTACCACGGGACCTCACTGTGCTTGCCGACTTGAAAGCTGCCGAAGGGCAGATTTCGCAAGCAAACACATTGTATAAACAGGCAGAAGAGGTGATCGACGGAATGCTGGTTAACGCCGACGAGGCGTATTGGAGCAGTTCTCTGGCTGGCGCAATGAGCCAAACCTATCTCCATCACTTTGAATTGCTCGCGAGACTCGGCCGCGTGGTACCAGCTTTGGATGTGCTGGAGCAGGTAAGAGGCAGGACGGCGGCGGCTCTGCTGGAAGGCAGGGTGTCGTTTCGCAACGATCCATCGCCAGCGGTTCAGGCGCTTGCGACGACCGTGTCCGAGCTTCAACTTCGGCTGATGCGTTCTGACAGCGAACCAGAACGTCAGAGCCTAGACGACCAGTTGATTGAATACGAGCGTCGATTAGATTGGACAACGAGCGATCAGGAGGCATCACGACACGAATGGTTTGAGAAACCAGCGTCCCTGAAATCGATTCAAGCGGTTCTGCATCGTAATGAGGTTGTGCTCGAATATGTTTTGGATGATCCGCACGCGACTTGTCTCTGGATTTCCAGGGACCGCGCCGGCCTAACCGTTCTGCCAGCGGGAAGAAAGACGATTCGCGATCTGACAGAAGCGTATCTCAGGAGCATTCGCGCCAAGCAGTCCAATAGAGCAGCCGCTGAACAACTCTACTCGATTCTCGTCCAGCCGATCCATCAGGTGAACACACACACAAGCCTGATTGTCGTTCCTGACGGTATTCTTTACTTCTTGCCCTTCGACACGCTTCGTGACCCGAACGGTGCGTTTTTGGTGGAGTCACGAGCCGTCAGTTATGTCCCCGCCGCCACGATACTGAAAGTTTTGCGGCCAAGAACGGAACAACAGGAACCACCGCGCTCCTTCCTCGGCGTCGGCGACGTTCGATATCAAGACCAGGGAGACGTTTCGTCAGAACTGCCGAAGCCGCAAGGAGTTGAGAAGACCGTCCTGCGTGGTCTGTCCGATACATTTTCTGCCCCGACGCGCGACCTCCCGCAAACCCGCGAAGAGATCTTGGCAGCCAACAAGATTCTCGGAAATGACGGCGTCGTTCTCCTTGGCTCCCGCGCGACCCAGGCCGCATTTGAATCTGAGCCTCTCGCAGACTTTCGCATCGTTCACCTTGCCGTGCACGGATTCGCCGACAGCCGTTTCCCCGAACGGTCAGGTTTGGTGTTAGGGATAGACCCTGCGTCTCGCGATAATGGCCTTTTGCAGATTCCCGAAATCATGCGGCTTCGCTTCAACGCCGACCTGGTGACGCTCTCCGCCTGCGACACGGGCATTGGCAAAGTTGAAGGAGAAGAGGGAATCACCGATCTGGCGGAAGCGTTTCTCGTTAGTGGGGCAAAGGCAGTCGTCGCCAGTCTATGGAGCGCCGACGACACGTTTACTGCGGCGCTGATGCAGCGCTTCTACACCCATTTGGCGCGAGGCGACGACAAAGTGACGGCCCTGGAAGAAGCAAAGCTTGATTTGCTGGCCCAATATGGTACGCAAGTCTCGCCTTATTATTGGGGACCGTTCGTGCTGATAGGAGACGGGGGATCGCCGATTCCTCTCAACTGACGATGGGCCTCGACGCCAAGACAAGGGAGAAAATCTACGCGCGAGTTTGCGACCTCGTCGCGAAAAAACACTTCGATCCTCACTGGGATGGTGTGAACTGGACTGAAGAAGCAGCAACGCGCAAAAGCGAAATTCTCCGAGCGGCTACCGACGAGGAATTCGACAAGCAGATGCAGGATTTGCTAAATGCACTGAAAACCAGTCACACCGGTTTCCGACACTCGCGTAGCGCAAACGTTCCGGCGCGCCTCGCGATAAGCGCCACTTTCATGCGGTGTACGCTCGATGGAGAAGAGCGCTGGATGTTTCAAGACGTTCATGAAGGAGGCCCCGCTTACGTTGCCGGCCTACGCCCTGGCGACATCCTTCTCCAAATCGGCAATCAGGAACTAAAGCCGCCAGCGCCGCCGATCTTTCCGGTGGGCGCTGATTCGCAAATCACATTTCGGAACCGTCAAGGCGATAACGTGAATCTGACTCTTCACGTGCCATCGCCGCGCTCGAAGGACCGCCCCATCATAGTTCCTAAGTCGGTTTTGTGTTCCCGCCTCCCTGATGAAATCGGTTGGATCAAGGTGACCATGTTTCCCGGAGCCGTCGGCATAGATGTCGCGCACGCTCTGGATACCGCATTCGAGCACGTGCGCGATTGCGACCGTCTGATCGTGGACCTTCGCGGTAACACTGGGGGCGGCATTGGCGGTCTGCGGCTGATGAGCTATTTGACTCCAGGAAAAACAGAAGTCGGGTATAGCCTCACGCGCGCCCGAAAGGAGAAGGGATACAAAAGAGAAAACCTTCCAAGGTTTGCTCGGATACCGTCGCACAAGCCGGCTCTTCTTTGGCTGGCTCTCCGCTACGGCTTCATAGATAAATCGATCCTTGTCGTCACCGAAGGTCTCGGCGCACAGCAATTTCACGCTCGCGTCGTCATTCTCGTCAATGAGCACACATCAAGTGCAGGCGAAATGGTTGCTGCCTTTGCGCAAGAGAATCAACTCGCGACTATCGTTGGCGCAAAGACACCGGGGCGGCTGCTCAGCGGGCGAACCTTTCGAGCGGGCTCGGGCTATATTTTGGGTCTGCCTGTAGCCGCGTATCTCACCTGGCAAGGAGCGATCGTTGAGGGCAAGGGCGTAACGCCGCAGATTCCAGTCGAATTGTCGTCTGAAAAACTGATTGCGGGCGAAGACACCCAGATGCAGCGAGCGCTGGCATTGGTGAACGACCTCTGACGCCATGCACGGAGTGGCTTTCGGGTGTATCCTGCCTCGTACTAAGCTCGGCAAAATGGAGATTCCGAAGGCCATGCCGAATGCAAGCGCCCGCTGGACGATGTTGATGACCGCGGCCACTGTAGCTGCCTTGGTGGCGCCGTGCCCAAGCAGGGTCCGAGGGAGGAATCGGGTTCAGAGCTCGCAAGCTGAGTATACCGCCGGACCTAACGTCGACATTACACTAGCTCAGCAAGAAAAACGGCATTACGAGGCATATGTCGGCGCCAGCCCTCTGAAAAGTCGAGAGTTGATTGCCTGTGACTACGTTCTGCGCGGCAAGGGCGACAGCGATGATCTTTTCTACCTTTCTCGCGACTCCGGCGCGAAGTGGAAGCTTGTCTTGACGATGCCCCATTTTACCGACCCCTCATGCGCCATCGGAGCCAACGGCGCGCTGTTCGCGGCCGGCGCCTCGAACGGAGCCCGATCAACGCTGGGCGTAATGCGCTCGGTGGACGGAGGGCAGAAATGGTTGGCCGCCCGAGTTCCTCCTCTCCAATATGAAATTGACCGGCCCTACCTCACCGTGGAAGGCGAGGGCCCAAGCGCTGCCACGGTAATCGTCCATGCCTACCGTTTTGCCCGCACCCCTTCGCCAGCGGCCTTGTTCTTTGTATCGCATGACGATGGTCGCTTTTTTTCTCCTCCCATCGTAGAGAAAGCATTGGAGTACCCCAAACCGTGGTATTTCGTCGGCAACGGTGCCATTAGCCCCCGAGGGGCCTACTACGGGCTTTTCGTCGAATTGGACAATACCAAGAAAAACATGTCCTACCGCACCGACGCGGCTTCGGCACCCAGCTCACCTGACGCCCAGTTGGAACTCTACTGCTCGGACGACCTCATGAAGCACATTGCTCTTGCTGGCGTCATCCAAGGCGTCTATTACGATTGGAGGGTTGGTCAACTCTCCATGCCGTCCCTCGCCGTCGACGCGAGCGGTGGGCCGCATAGGGGACGCCTTTATGTGGCATGGCCCGACGCCCGCTTTCGGCGGCATACCTCCATCTTGCTGGCCTACTCAGACGATAGCGGCAAGACCTGGAGCAAGCCTCAGGTTGTTGCCGGCAGGGCTGAGCGGGGTGCCCTCAATCAAGAACCAAACGACTTCATGCCCATGGTCGCGGTGAACCGAGACGGCCTGGTCGGAGTCTCCTGGTACGACCGCAGCGACAGCAAGGACAATCTCAGCTATAACGTGCGATTTGCAGCGTCAGTCGATGGTGGCCACACGTGGTTGCCAAGCGTTCGCGTCTCGAACTCGCCTTACGTTTCAGGGAGCGACACGCACTACAACGGCGGGGATACGGCGGGACTCGCGGCTGATGCCGCAGGTGTCTTTCACCTGACGTGGATTGCCAACCCCAGCGGCGTTCCGGCGATGTGGACCGCAGCGGTCCGTGTTCACAGGATTTCGGCACGCGCTAACTAAATTGGCTGGCGATGGTCGGCGCATGGATGTGTCGACTAACATCCAGACCCCAGCCACTGGAACTGTGTCTCCCGGTCGCCGCCTTTCGGGTCGGCAGGGCTTCCTTTCTCGTTTGAAAATCTCTGCTTGACTCCTGAACTGTAGCGCCTTCTAATATATTGCCATGCCATATATGGAGACTACATCTTCACAAGTGGAATGGAAAAGAGGGAGCGCCGAACTCTTGATCCTTTCGCTCGTCGAGGCCCGCCCGCGCCACGGCTATGAAATTTCAAAACTCATTGAGCAAAAGTCGGAAGGCGCTGTGCGCTTCTACGTGGCCTCGCTCTACCCGCTGCTCTATCGCCTCGAACGCCGTGGCTGGCTACATGGACGCTGGGTCGAAAAAAGCGGTCAGCGTCGCCGCCGTTATTATCGACTGACTCGCCAGGGCCGCAGAGTGCTCGCTTCGCAGCTTCGCGGTTGGCACGAATTCGTCGCGGGCATCAATCGCATCACGGAGGCCGAAAATGCCTGAATGGAAACCCGAAATTCTGCGCAGACTTGCTCCGCTGAAACTTGCTCCAACGCGCGAAGCGGAAATCGCCGACGAACTTGCGCAGCATCTTGAAGATCGTTATCAAGAACTTTTCGCGAGCGGCCAATCCGAAGACGCCGCCTTCCGCACTTCACTCGACGAACTCAAAGGTGAAGATCTGCTCGCCCGCAGCCTCAAGCCCGTGGAAAAAGCTTTCTACCGCGAGCCGATTGTGCCAGGAAAGGCGGGTGCGAATTTTTTCGAGGGTATCCTTCAGGATGTTCGCTATGCGTTGCGCATGCTGCGCAAATCCCCCGGCTTCACCGCTGTCGCCGTCCTGACACTCGCTCTCGGCATCGGCGCGAACACCGCCATTTTCAGCATGGTGGATGGTCTTGTGTTTCGGCCGCTTCCCGTGGAGCGTCCGGGAGAAGTTGTCTTTCTAACGTCGGCACGAAGGGGCAGCGGTCCCGGCAAAGCCTTCTCGTATCCCGATTTTGCCGACATTCAGAAGCAGACCGCCGATATCTTTTCGGACGTGTCCGCAATGGGAATGTTCGCGATGGATGGCCTCAGCGTGGATGGCAACAGCCAGTCCATGTGGCCAGCTTACGTCACCGGCAATTTCTTCCGCCTTGTAGGGATCAAACCTGCTCTCGGGCGGTTCATTCTGCCGTCGGAGGGAAAGGTCGCCGGGGCCGACCCCGTTTTGGTCCTCAGCTATGCGTATTGGAAGGCGCGTTTCAATGACGATCCTGCCATTATCGGAAAGAAAGCCACCGTCAACGGCCACCCCGTCACCATCGTCGGAGTCGCGCCAGAGGGCTTTCACGGGCTTAGTTCGTTAATGGATTTCCAGGGCTATATGCCTCTGGGAATGGCGGCCACGCTGAAAGATGCTCCCGCGAATTTTCTGGCTGCGCGTGAAAACGCGCAGTTGTTTGGCGTCGTTGCGCGCTTGCGGCCCGGCGTGAACCTAGCGGAGGCGCAGGCGGCTCTGAACGTTGTCGCGCAGCGGCTGTCTCAACAGTATGCGGCAACGGACGCCAAAATGAGCCTTCACGCCCTGCATCTCGGCCCTACCGGCCTCGTTCTCGAACCAACGAACCCGGAGATATTGTCCCTGGTGAGCGCGCTTTTCCTGATTCTCGCGGGCTCGGTGCTGGTGCTCGCCTGCATGAACATCGCTAATCTTTTTCTCGCTCGCGCGGTCGCACGAGAGCGCGAAATGGCGGTGCGCGCAGCGTTGGGAGCGACACGCGCGCGGCTGGTTAGGCACTTGTTCACCGAGAGCGTCGTGCTAGCCTTGTTCGGTTGCGCCGCCGGAATCATTTTGGGTCTCGGCGGAAGCCGCACCTTTGGCTCCATTCCTCTGCATACTTCGCTTCCGATCGTCTTCGATTTTCACTTCGACTGGCGAGTCTTCGCTTACGCTCTTGGCGCGGCGACTCTCACCGGCGTGCTTGTCGGTATCATGCCTGCGCTTCGCGCCGCACGCGTCGACGTGAACGAAATTCTCCATGAGGGCGGGCGGACGTCAACTGCCCGCGGCGGTCGTTTTCGCAGTGCGCTCGTTGCGACGCAGGTCGGCGGCTCACTCATGCTACTGATTATCGCCGGCTTGTTTGTGCGCAGCCTCGAAAAGGTGCAGCACACCAATCTCGGCTTCGACCCCAACCATGTTTTTAACCTGACGATTGATCCACATGAGGCTGGCTATGACGAAGCCCAGGCGCGCGAATTCTTCCGCACCCTGCTCGACCGCGCTCGCTCGCTGCCTGGAGTCCAATCGGCCAGCGTCGCCTCTGACGTTCCCATGGAGACTGGCGGCGGTTCTGTCGCCAAGCTGAAAATCGATGGCTACCAGCCACCCAAGGGCGAAAATCTAATCGCTGGTTACAACGCTGTGTCGTCCGGGTATTTTGAGGCTATGCGTATCCCTCTGCTCCGCGGGCGCGAAATCCAAGATTCCGATGCTCAAAATTCCCAGCGCGTAGCCATAATCGACCAGACCATGGCGAATCGTTTTTGGCACGGCGAAGATCCCATCGGGCGTCGCTTCAGGACCTCGGATGATCCAGGCCATCCGATCGAGGTGGTTGGCATTGCAAGAAACGCCGTCGAATTGGGCATCTTCGAGCCGGACGCGCCGTTTTTCTACGTGCCTCTGTTTCAGCAGTACAGCCCTACTGTCACTCTTCAAGCCCGTAGCACAGCGGCACCACAACTGATGCTAGATGAAATGACCGGCTTGGTCCGCTCGCTCGAGCCTTCCATGCCAGTTTTCGATGTGCAACCGATGACCATCGCACTCGACACTTTGAATGGCTTCCTGATGTTCCAATTTGCCGCGGTTCTGGCGGCTTGCCTCGGAATCCTTGGGCTGATATTGGCAGTTGTCGGCGTCTATGGCGTGATTTCTTACGCGGCGAGCCAGCGCACGCACGAGATTGGCATCCGCATCGCTTTGGGCGCGCAGCGCATGGATATTCTGCAGATGGTTCTGCGTCAGGGATTTGTAATCGTAGCCGTTGGAGTGGTCGTCGGCATTCTGGCGGCCGCCGGCATAGCGCGGCTAGTTGGCAGTTTCCTTTCCGGTGTGTCGCCGCTAGACCCGCTCACCTACCTTAGCGCCTCGCTTTTGTTGGCGGGAATCGCGCTGTTCGCCAGCTACGTCCCCGCGCGCCGCTCGATGAAGGTCGATCCCATGGTCGCCCTGCGGTACGAGTAAATCGTTATGTCTAATGGAGAACTAGCGGATAGGAATTCGACTCTAAACCAGCTTTCTGAACCTGCAGAATATACGAACCAGGGCTCACCCTCGACAGCCGAACGACCACTTGCAACGAACTTATCCCGTTTTCGAGCTTGGCGGTCGCGCTTGCCGTCAGAACTGGTTCTCCCGCAGTCGTGACAATGCGGATTTCGTACGCACCTGCAGCGCTTCCCAGTGGAAGCAAAATAGTCACCCGAGAGGCCGTGCGGTTCATTTCGAGCGGCGGCTCACTTGGATTAGGCTCGACGCCGCGAGTGACAGACCAATTCCTCAAATCCAAGGTAGCCGTTTGAACGCTTTGCGAATTGTTGTGCCACCTGACGAACGCCCATCCTCCAACAGATGCGCAAACCAAGATGCTAGCCGCGATTGCCAGCAGGATACGTTTCTTACGAAATCCCTGCATTTTTTGAAACTGCAAGAAATCCCGATAGCATGGACTGCAGGAGCCCAGGTGATCGAGCCACTTCTCCGCCTCGGCGAGCGGCACCCTGTGAGATGCAATGCCTTTCAAGACCACTGGCGGCGGGCACCCGGACCGTTCAGGATTCGGGAAGTCGCGCAACAATCCGCGCCCCAACGCATCGAGGACGCGCTTTTCTTCCTTCGCCGAATATGCCTTCTCGCTCAGAGGAGTTTGCCTCGCATGAGATTAAATCCGAATCGCCGCAAAATCATATCCAATTTCATTTCTGGTCCTTAGACTCCATCTTTTGCTCGCGCAACACCTTCGTCATGGTATCGCGCGTTTTCTCCAATCCGCGGTGAAACCTCATCTTTGTTTGCTGCTCGCTCAAGGCCAAACGCCCTGAAATTTCCTTCCATGAATAACCATATTGCCGCGCGCTCCAAACCCTTTTTGTCCACTCATCCATGTGGAGGATGATCTGCTTAATCGTAATAGCTCGTTCGAGTTCCGAGACCCAGCCAGCATCGCGTGCGCCTTCGAGTCGCTCAAGCTCCAGCGTTGACGAAACCAGCTCAATTGTTTCGACCCGCTTGTGTTCGCGTTTCAGGACCCGGTTAAAGCGGTGATGAAAAGCACCTATGAGGTAGGACTGGAGATCAGCGATGGGAGGTTGTTCAACGCCTCTGCGCTGGCGCGTTTTCGAAACTGAACGAAGTACACCTTCCCAAACATCGGCTGCTAAAGAAGTTTTGTCTGAGCCAAGGGCTGTGTCGCTTAATTCGCGCCGGGCATGAGCCAGGACATGAGGCCATGCTTGACGAGCCGCCGCCAACAATTCTTCATCTCCCAGAATCACCCACTCGCCATACGGGTCCGGTTTCTGCACGGGGTCGCTCGTTATATGGCCCACTGGGCCGAACAGCATCTAAAGCGTGCCATTCCATTATACGGAGTGTCAATAGACCGGAGAGGCCAAAGATCTCACTTATTTTTCATTCTTGTTGTTACGTTTTTCCCTCTGAATGTTCCCTAGTAAGTGAGGGGGATTCTCGCAGGATTCTTCCTGTGGACAAGCCGAAGCCGACAATCCTCGACGACCCCTGTCTAGCAGTCGCTGGAACCGCAGCGGATGCGTATGAGCGGGCCGTACAACACCGATACGGAGGGCGCACTATGAAACAAAATCTGCAGTGCCATTGCCATATTTGTGACGTCGAGACGCATCTGCTGGCGTGGCTCAGCGACTCGCCCAGCGAGCGATTCGCGAAACTGGCATTCAACTCACCATTGCTCGCGAACTTCGCAGATGCCTCCGTTTTGATTGAACATCTGCATGCTCAAAGAGACGGCCTTATTCAAGCACCGTCTGCCAGCGAAGTTCTATACGCGCTGATTCAGTGCGGCTCGAATGTCGAAGACCGCCAACTCAGCCAATCCATACTGCTTCTTGCCTTCATGCCCACGATTCACCGCACCTATCGTGAAATTCGTGCGTGGTATCGAGACCTCTCAACGGACGATATCGCACAGCAGCTTTTCACTTATTTCTTGGAACTCACCGACTCAGCTCCAGTTGCGTTGCTCAAAACCCATCTCTCGTTCGCACTGGCGCGAAGCCTGCGCCGAAACGCTATTCGATGGGCAAGGAGAGAGACTCTCATCCTGTTGCAAAGAGAGCGAAGACAACAAGAACGGAAAAGCGTCAGAGAGTCCGCCGCAGACGCCAATTTTGAACCCATTTCACTTCTTCACGATTTTCTCGACTATTGCTGCCGCATCGGAATCGTGTCCCAATTCGAGCGTGATCTGCTCATCAAACTCAAAGTAGAGGGCTTCCTCGCAAAAGAGGCATCCGACACGCATACCGTACTCTCTGGAAAGGCGGTACAAAGACGAATTGAAAGAATCATGGACCGCCTGCGCAAAGCAGCAAACGAAACCGCTGCCGGCCAAAGGTTCAAAATCGTTCAAATCGAAGATTCAAGCGAGTTAAATAATTTTTCACGAAAAGAGGGGCATTTTTCTTTGGGGCCTTCAGGGAACTTTTTGGCTTTAGGTAAAGATAGAAGGCAACTCTCGCCGGACATCTCGCCAGGACAGATCACGAAAGTGCAGCAGTTCTCCACCTGCCAACAGAACTAGCTGTCACAACTCGCAATCCAGCCGCTGGCAACTGGCAACAGCATATGGGGAGTGGCTCTGCGGCGACTCGCCGCAATTCAACCCTTCCGACTCCCAGTTCTCGCTGTCTCGCCGCATCACGTCTGGCGAGAGCTTGCCTTCTAATACCGATGCGGGCCCGGCTCGCATCATCCGAAAGGAACGCGCCGGCAATGAAGAAAATCCTCCAAAACAAATTTGTCTGCCGCTGGCTCCGGCCCGCACTCCTCACATTCTCTTGCTCACTCATTCTTGCATCAACGGCGTTTGCTCAGGCGGCAGGCGGCTCGCCGTGGGAGAACGCAGTCAATGTCTTGATGCAGGCATTCACGACCACCATTGCTCGCGGTCTGTCGCTCGTTTCTATTGTGGTCGCAGGCTTGACCTTCGCTTTCGGTGAAGGCGGATCGAAGCGAATCCTTGCCGGTGTGCTCTTCGGCGTCGGCATGGCTATCGCCGCAGTCAACTTCATGGCTTGGCTCTTTCCGTGATTCCCGGTTGAGCCATGACAGCCGAACGCAGAATCAACCCCGTTTACCGGGCGCTCCACCGCCCCCTCACAGTACTCGGCGTGGAGCGCAAGCTCTTCTTCTTTGCGATGTGCATGGGCGCGGCTACGTTCAACATGCTTTCGAGCTTGCTCGGCGGCATTTTGATGTTCGCGCTCCTTTATTTCGTCGCAAGGTGGGCCACCAACACTGACCCGCAGATTCTTCGGTTTCTTTTGTCAGCAGCCAAATTCAAAACACAATATGACCCAATGAAGTTCAGCCCGATCAAGATTCGCAGAGACTCGAATGCTTAATCTCCGAAAAGCCCTGAAGCCCTACAAGGAAACTGGTGCTCTCAACGAGCAGATCAATCTGTACGGTTTCGTTGATCCGCACGCCTTCCTCACGAAATCCGGCGATGTGGGCGTCATCCTTCAAGTTCGCGGCGTGGATTACGAGTGCTTGGACGGAAATTCGCTCGACACGGTCACCAAGCGTCTCGAATCCGCGTTTCGCTTGTTCGACAGCAACTTCCGCGTCTATCAGTACCTCTTCAAGCGCAATCACGAAACGATCCCTCACCGGAACTACTCCAACCCGGTCGTTAACGCCGCGATTGAGAACCGCATCCGCTATTTCGAACAGAAGGCTGGCAGCTTGTATTCGCTCCAAGTGTTTTACGTTGTTCTCTTCGATGGCTTCCGGCACAAGCAAGCTCTTCTGAGATCGCTGGCGGAATTTCACAAGAAACCAAGGCGAGCGCTCGAAGAAATCCGGGCTCTTCTTTCTTCACGCAAACAGATCGCGCTCCTCGACACAGGACTCTCGAAAGCGCTCGCCACGCTCCATCAGAAAGTGAAGAGTTTCATCTTGCAGGTGAACGATTTTGTTCGCATCGACCTGCTAGACAAGCAGGACGCTTTCAGAATCCTAAAACGCACTCTGAATTTCGCGCCCCTGAAATTCCAACTCGCCCGGCTCAAGCACGATACGTTTCTCGACTACTACCTCTGCGAATCGCAGCTCGAATGCCATCGCGGGCATCTTCGCCTCGACGACTACTACGTCAAAGTCCTCACGCTCAAGGAGCCATCGGCGCAGAGCTTTCCGCTCATTTTCAAGAGCCTTCTCGAAGTCCAGGCTAACTTCCACATCCTCACGGAGTGGAAAAAGGAAGATTCGGGTAAAACCCGCAAGACGATCCAATCGAAGCGCCGCCACTTCCACAATACCAAGCGGTCGCTCATGAGCCACCTGAATCTTTCCGATGCTCCGGCAACGGACGTTCTCGTGGACGATTCCAAGGTAGCCCAGGTCCGCGAGCTAGGGGAGAGCATCAAGCAGCTTGAAATTGAGGGGAATTATTTCGGCCATTTCTCGCTCAGCGTTGTCATCTACGATCTCGATCCGGCAAACGTAGAAACCGCTTGCGCTGAATTCTACAAAGTCTTCAGTGTCCACGACGCGCAGCTTTACGAGGAAAAATACAACTTGTTGAACGCATTCCTTGCGACAGTGCCGGGCGGCTGCGCTTTCAATCTCCGTTCCATGTATTTGCTCAACACGAATTACGCGGACTATTCGTTCCTGTTCACCCTCCACTGTGGCGAGCCTGAGAATCGGCATCTCCGGCAGGAGTATCTCGCGGTCCTCGAAACGAACCACAACACACCTTACTTTCTGAACCTCCATCACCACGACGTGGCGCACACCATGATTCTGGGGCGCACGGGATCAGGCAAATCGTTCCTCTTAAACTTCCTCATCACCAATATGCAGAAGTACGATCCCTACACTTTCATTTTCGACTTGGGCGGCAGCTTCGAGAGCCTCACCCGGCTCTTTGGCGGCACGTATGTCCGCGTCGGTTTGAATTCCCCCGGATTCAAGATCAATCCGTTTTCACTGCCGCCGACCAAAGAGAATCTCGATTTCCTCGCGCTTTTCGTGAAGGTTCTCATTCAAGGCTCTTCGCCGCTGGAATTAACGCCAGCCGAGGAGCGCGACCTCTATCAGCAGATCGAGAACCTGTACGAAATCGAGCCAAGCCTTCGCACGCTTACTGTCCTGTCGAATATACTTGACCGCCGTCTCGCCGACCGCCTCGCTAAGTGGACCACAGGCGGGCAGTTCGATTTCGTCTTCGACAACGCCGAAGACACCATCACCTTCTCGCGCTTCCAGTGCTTCGATTTTCAGGGGATGAACCAATACCCGGAAGTGCTGGAGCCGTTGCTCTTCTACATCCTGCATCGCGCCAACGCCGTCATCTGCGATCCGAAGATCAGCCACATCTTCAAGGCGTTCTTCATTGACGAGGCATGGCTGTTCCTGAAGAACCCGATCATCAAGAGCTACATCATCGAGGCGCTCAAGACTTGGCGGAAGCAGAACGCCGCGATGATTCTCTCGACGCAATCGCTCGACGAGCTGCGCAAGTCCGAAATCCTCGACATCATCGTCGAAAGCTGCCCGACGAAAATCTTTCTAGCCAACCCGGACATGGACCGGGATCTGTACCGCCGCCAGTTCAATCTCAACGACAACGAAATCGAGCTTATTTCGACGCTTCGTCCTAAGCAGCAGCTTCTCATCAAAACGCCGGAACTCGCCAAGGTCGCCAATCTCGAAGTGGACGCGAAGAGCTACTGGCTCTACACGAACGATCCGTTCGACAACCGGAAGCGGCGCGAAGCATTCGAGACTTACGGATTTGAAAAGGGATTAGAAGTTCTGACGGAGCGTCGGCCCTGAGAATGTGCCTGGTTTCGGAAACCGGCGCCGCGAGAGTAATCAGGAGCGTTCTGCCCCGTTTGGAATCACGTACTTCTGTTTAAGTCTCGCGGCGTATTCCCGCATCTCTTTCGGACATTTCTCATCCGTGCACAACGCTGCGATGGCAGTTTCAATCGCCACCGCCGAAATCCGAGCCCGAGTGCTAGGCATCACGCCATTCAGCAGTTCCTTTAGGCGTTCCCATAAAACCGTATTCGCGCGGGGCAAGAGGAAGAGCAAGCGGGTGCCGTCATTGAGAACCATGTGGTACACATTGCGGTTAAACTGGTAGGCGTCGAAGAAGGCGACTCTTTCAAGCCTTGTTGCTTCGAGATGCGGGATGAGTCTGTCACGATAGGCGGGAAACTTTTCCCTATGGCGGCTGTCATCCAGTGTTTTTCCGAAGTCCGTCTCTGAGAGCTTTACCTCGCACACAGTTGTCGCGCCACTCTCCGTTCGCCAGGACACGTCAATGTTGGTCCGTTCAATGGGGTCTGGCACCCATTCCGGTTCCCAACTGGCAAAGACTCCGGGTGACCCTAAGGCCCTCAGGAGAGCAGAAGCCGCTTCCGGCTTCCCAGAGAAGAACGGGAAGAACAGATTGATAGCGAAGGCTTGCGACGAATTCAGATGGTGGAAATATCGATGAAGTTTCACATTCGTGTAGATTTGTCGGAAATGTCTGGCCTCCTCAAACAGGTTTAGCTCCGCGTTCTGGACCGGCAGGATATGGCCATACAGCAGATCGCGGCCTCGATGCCGAAATACTCCCGGCTCGCTGATACCTAACCAAAGCTTCTTGTACTCGGTTAGGTGTTGCTTCAAATCATTCTGGTAGCTCATCCGTAGCTACACACATTTTGTTTATTTCCGGCCTCAATTCTCGCAAAGGAGCCTAAGCATGAAGGATACACGTATCCGCACCAAGCTCATCCTTTTCAGGTTGATTACCGCAGCCGTTCTGACGTTGCTGACTTTTGGGCATGTGCCAGCTCGGGCCGCGACCGAGACTGCTCGCGTCGTGAAATACGGGCAGAACGACATTGTGACGGTCCACGCCAAGGTGCGCTACTCAACACTGATTGTACTGCCAGCAAATGAGGAGATTCTCGACTTCACGACCGGCGACAAGGATTTCTGGGTCATCAACGGCGCGCACAATCTTTGTTATATCCATCCCGCCAAGGTGAGCATTCGCAGCAACCTGAATCTCATCACCGCCAGCGGCCACGTTTATTCCTTCCTGCTTGAGGAAATCAGCAACGAGCCGAACGTCGAACCCGACCTGAAAATCTTCATCGAACCGAAGGGCCAATCTGGTATCGGCACCGATGAGTTTGCCCGCAATTTCGTGCCCGCCAGCGAACTGGATGCCTATCAACGGGAAATCCAGAGCGTTCGCGATCAAGCCGCCACCCAAATAAAAGCAGCCGATGCCAACGCCAAACAGCAGATCGAAAAATTCCGCTCCGAGTACCCGGTCAAGCTCCAGTTCGACTACGAACTGGACGGCAACGCCACGCGCGAACCATTCCTCGTTTCCGCGATTTTCCACGACGACCGCTTTACATACATCAAATGCGGCGCTTCAGAGAAGCCGGCCATCTACGAAGTCAAAGATGGCAAGCCGAACCTCATCAATTTCGAATTGGACAAGGGCGTCTACATCATCCCGAAAATCATGGACGCCGGGTATCTGGCGATTGGCAAGAAGAAAGTCGTCTTCACGCGGCATCAGCAGTAGGCCGAGCGGCGAATCTCATCACGATGAAAGAGAGAACTGATATGACCGAGCAAAGCACCGCGCCCGCCGCTACACCGATTCAGGACAAGGCACCAAAACCGCCCGGCCTGATGCCCAAGAACGTCCAAGCATGGGTCATGCTTGGGCTCGCCGTGCTGATGGTTGCCATCATGTGGCTCACCAGCGGCAAGAAGGCTCAGCCCGCTGCGAAACCGAACGTTTCGACACTCCAGCCATCGGCGCAGCCGGAAGTGAACGAGGCACAGATTAACGCCCTGCAGAGCCGAATTCAGGAACTCCAGCGTGAGCAGCAAGCCGCGATCACACAGCAAAACAAATTCTTTGGCTCGATTCGGTCTGGGACGCAAACAGCCGCTCCCGCGCAAGTGTCGGGTTCGGCCCCCGAACCCCCACCGCCCGATCCTGTTCAGGAGGAAAAGAAGCGGCGAGCTTATGTCTCGCTCTTCGCTTCGAATGTGGCGTTGAGCTATCGGAAGGAATTCGCTCAGCCGGAGCGATCTTCGCCCAATGCCCAAGCTCCGAATGACACAACCGGACTGCCCTATCTTCCGAACCAACAGCCGGACGTGAACCAGCTCGCTCAGATCCTCGCCCAAGTTCCTCCTCCTCCGCCGCAAGCTGGGATTCCCCCAGCCACCGCTCGGCCAGCGAATCGGAAACCCGAAACGACAACGGCTGAGAAACAGGAGACGCAGACAGCGAACGCTTCCGTAAATCCGAACTCCCTCGACGCGGCAACCGGAAAAACTTACGTTCTATTTGAAGGCACGATCCTCGAAACCGTGCTCCTCAACCGTCTCAACGGAGACTTCAACGGTCCGGTCGAATGCCTTCTGACTAACGACATTTATTCGCACGACCGACAGCACCTTCTCATCCCTTCGGGCACGAAGCTTCTCGGGGAAGCAAAGCGCGTAGAAGCGTTTGGGCAAACGCGCCTTGCTGTCGCATTCCACCGGCTCATCATGCCGGACGGTTATTCCGTCAGTCTCGACCAGTTCAAAGGCATGAATCAGATTGGCGACACAGGCTTGCGCGACAAAGTGAACAACCACTATTTCAAAATCTTCGGAGCGTCGCTCGCAGTTGGCGCGATCGGCGGTATCTCCGAAGCAGGATCAAGCGGGCTTCTGACTCAATCCGGCACTCAAACCATCGAGGCAGGTGTTGGACAAAGCCTCGGCCAAACTTCGCAGCGCATTCTGGACAAATTCCTGAATATTCTGCCGACCATCACGATTCGCGAAGGGCATCGCGTGAAGATTTATCTCTCGGGTGACCTCGCGCTTTCCGACTACGCGAACCACCGAATGCCCTCAGACCTGTAGTCACACTGAGTCCGCCACTTTTCGGTTTTCAGGAAGGGAGAAACATACCATGACAAAGCGAATCCTTGCAGTCTTGCTCGTTATCGGGCTGTGCGTCGGCACCGCATCTGCGCAGTTCGGCTTTGGAATTGTGTACGACCCGACCAATTACGCGAATGCGGTCCTGCGTTACAGTCAACTTGTCCAGCAACTTGCACAACTTCGACAAACCTACGCCCAGATCGTCGCGCGCTATAACCTCGCGCTCCGAATGGCCCAGAATGTTCAGAACATGCCCGCCCGGTATCGCGCTCAGTTCTCGAACTGGCGCGACGTGGTTGCGCCGAACACCTACGGGAATACGGGAACATGGGTCACGGGCATGAACACCGGCGCGGCGGGTGCCGTGAACTCCGGGTATCAGCAAGCCACCGTCCCGTTGCTCCAATACAGCAGCCAGGAATTGAACGGCATGACGCCTGACGAGCTTGACCGCGTGAAATCGCAGTACGCCTCCGTTGAACTTGCCGATGGAGCGAACGTCACCTCAATGGCGACCATCGGCGCGATCCGCGATGATGCCCAGAATATCGAGAACCAGATCAACAACCTCGAACAAGATTCACTCTCGAACAATCCGAACCTCAATACCGAAATCTCCGTGTTGAACAAGATCAACGCCACGGACGTGCTCACGCTTCGCACGCTTCAGGACTCGAACAAGCTCTTGCTCTCCTTGCTTGAGCAAAACGTCATCGCAGCGAAACAGCAGCGCGAGGAAACCGCCGATTCCATCAACGCTGAGATCGAACGCCGCGCGACTCTCGCCGGCAATCTCGCCCAGGTCACCAGCACGCTTGGCAACTCGCTTCAGAACTACCGAATGCCGTAAATTCTCTCCGTTCGAAGTACCTAGGGCGTTTGCTACTAAGCTGACGTGACCCGGGCAGGAAAGCCAAGACTTAGTGCGGCGCGGCAGGTTTCTTGGGTGCTAGCTTTCCATTTTGTGAGGCGATCTGTGCGCAAAAGCCATTCATGTACAGCTCTCCCAGTGTTTTCGAATACAAAGCCAAGGGCATCAAGCCCAAGTTGGCGCGCCGGCGGTTCACGTCCTTGGGATCGGCGATTGGGTATGGCTTCATTTTTCCATCGCGCGTGCAGGTAAAATTCTCGCCATAGGTCTGAGGTTGACCGGAACTAGATTCCACGCGGTCTAGCAACATCGCATAGCTTTCGGAACTGACCTGTCCCTTCTTAGCATCGGCTTCCATCTGGGGCAGGACTTGTTTCTGAAAGGCGAGCGGCTGGTGCTGAATAACAGTGTCGAAGTCCTGCGCCGCCTGAGGCCCGACTAGGGCGAATGTGGGCAGGCCGTACCTAGCGAAGATGGCGCGCGCCGTAACTCCGTCCGCGCGATCTGTCGCCGCGAGCTTCTTAAGATCCCAGTGCTTGCCGCCAGAGGCGCGAACCGCTTGGTCAGTCTCAACAAGACGCTCGATTTGTCTTTGCAGCGCCGGGTTTGCAGGCGGGCCGCTGAGCTTTTCGCGAGTCTTTTTTTGACGTGCTTGGACGCTAAGATAGATGTAACTGTTCTCGGAGATTCTTCCAGCGTCGACGGCCTGCTTGAGCCGCGGGAGCACCCTCTCGACGAAGGTCAGGGGCTGGCCGGAAAGCAAAACAACATATTCCTCAGCTGCTTCTTCGCCAACCATTTCGTCGGTTGGCACCCCGTGCTCGGCAAGAATCTGACGGACGCGCGCGTCCAACGCAGGGCTTGGAGTTGCATTATTGATTTCGGCTCCGAAGAGCCCTTCGATTTGTGCGGCGAGCTCCTGATTTGATGGCGCTTGCCTTCGCTGCCCCGAAACCGGCAAAGCTGACGATAGAAGGGCAGCCGCTAGCAATCCTAGCCCGCCGGCCCGCGATGCACTCGCGTGTATCGCTAACTTCACGGCCAAATTGTAACCCAATCAGCAAACAGAGCCACTATCGTTGAAGGAGTCGCCAATGCAGACAGATTTCTTGCAGTTCATCTATCAGGCCATCAACAACTTGCTGACGCAGAATCTCGGCTTCTTCGACGCGATGGGCCAAAACCTCTTTCGCATGTTCGCGACCATCCTTGTTGCGTGGTTCGGAATCAAGATGGCTCTCTCGGCTGCTAGCGGCCATCCCGTGCTTCATTTCGAAAAACTCGCCAGCCTCATCCTGACCATCAGCTTCGGCTTCGGCATGGTCAACTATTACAATCGCCCCATCCCCGGTGTCGGATCGAGTTTCCACAATCTCGTCACCGACGAATCCCAATTCCTCGCCAGCAAGATTACCCAGAATCAATTGCAGACGGTGATAGATGGCGTAAGCGACTTCGAGGCTCGCCTCGATTCGCCCACTTTCGGAGATTTCCTCGGTGCCGCAATCTACGTCATCATCATTATCTTGCTTGCTGCAGCGCAGGCCGTCACCATCGTTGTCGTAGCTTTCGGTTTCATCGCAACGGCGGTTTGCGTTTTGGTGGGGCCGATTTTCATCCCATTCTTCATTGTCCCAGAGATGGAATGGCTTTTCTGGGGATGGTTCAAGGCGTTCATCCAGTACGCCTTCTACCAAGTCATTGCGGCGGCGGTCGTCTATATCATTGCCAACCTGCTTGTCGGAACCCTGCGTCTTCCGCCTTCCGGCACACTCTCAACCGTGCAACTCATGGCCTGGTTCCCCGTGCTGCTCATCACGTTTCTCGCCGCGATTTACGCCCTTCTGAAAGTTCCGGTCCTCACGAATCACATCTTCAGCGGCGCGTCCGGCGGCTCTTCCGGTGCGATTCTGGGATTTCTCGCCGCTCAGCTAGGGAAGTAATCGCCACCTCCGAACCCGCAACAACTTCGGGAGAAACTGACCATGAGCGATGACTCCAGTTTTCATGACGCCAAGAGACTTTATTTGGAGCAATACGGTGACCCGATGGTGACCAACACTTATCTGAAAATTGCGCTGGTTTTGTTGGCGCTTGTGGCCATAGCTCTTGGCCTGATTGATTTGCGAACGATTCGCACCTTCCAAGACTTCCGCCCGCTTGTGATTCGCATTGACAAACTCGGCAGGGCACAGGCGCTCGCCTACAGCAACTTCGAATACAAGCCCCAAGATGCGGAGGTTCGCTACTTCCTCTCGCAGTTCTGCCAGCTCTATTACGGGCGCAATCGCTACACCATCAACGACGACTTCTCGAAGTCGCTCTACTTTCTCGATGGCAAGCTCGCCGACGACATCATTGACGCCTACAAGAAAAGCGACATCATCAAGAACTTCCTCGCCGATTCTTCACAGCCACAAATTGACATCCAAGTGGAGAACGTTGCCATCGAACAACTTGACAAGCCTCCGTACCGCGCCCGCGTGGACTTTTACATGGTCTACTACTCCCCCGCCGACCATAGCGAGCTCAAGCGGACTCTTTACACGGCCAACTTCGTTTTCTTCTTCAGAACTCACGTGCCGAACGAATTGATTCCCATCAATCCGCTGGGAATGACCATCACCTACTTCCGCGAAGATGAGGCATTCAAGTGAGAACCAGTACCGACACGCGAACGGCAACGGTCGCGGGCGGTCGCCTGGCAACCTCGGCCCAACCTCCGCGCGCCACGCTGACCCTCGCTGCTAAAGTGTCCTACCAACGCACGCCAGTTCCTATCCGCTCGCCCTTGCCTCTCGATGCCCCAGACGCGCTCCGGGAGGGCCTTCATTGCTCGGCGGCTTCCCGCCCGCTCCCTCGAACGCGCTGGATTTCAGGGAAAAACCTCGTCCAGATTCTTACCACTCTGCAAGGATTGAAATGATCGCGAACGCTCTTCTTATCACCATTGCCATGATGCTCGGCATCGGCTTCACTCTTATGGGTGAACTCAAATCTTTCATCCCCTTCAAGCTCGTCATCTGGAGAGCGTATTCTGCATACATCCTCTCCTACTGTGGTCTCGTCTTCGCCAACATCTTCGCAGCAGCCTTCGCTCTGAACCGGAAATTCTTCCTCAAGGACACGGGCCGAAAGCTGGCCCATCTCGACAAGCAATTCAACGCGGGGCAATCCGAAGTTCCAGCGGAAGTTTCTGACGAGGAATGAAACTCCATGTCACGCCGATACCAGCCGAATGAATTTGAACAACCTACCGACTCCCTGCGGCAGCCGTCGCCGGAAGCGGCGCGACGACCTGAATCTGATTCGCAGGAACGCAGCGGTCGTGGCGCGGGCTCAGTAGCGGCAGAACCTCACCGGGATCATGTTCGGCATTTGGACGCGGCCCAATGCCGGCCCGCTGAACCCAGGACTCCTTATCGTGACCGGCATTGGACGTATTCGTTGCGCACCTCAGAAATCCAAACGCTCCGCGAGCTTGGAACCTTTCGCGCGATTGATTCAGAAGCTCTCGCAGAAATTGGTTATCGCGGCGACCGGGATCGCATGGAGCAGGATTTGCGAAATCTCATTCGCCAATCGCTGATCGCGCGATTGCCCGTCGAAGGCCCCGAAAGACAACGCATGCACGTGCTCACCCTGACCAAAGCCGGACAACGCTTCCTTCGCAAACAGAACTTCATACCGAAAAACCGGCCCATTTACCACGGCTTGGTGAAGCCCAAAGAGGCACGACATGACGCCACTCTTTATCGCCTGTACCACAAGGCGGTTCGCCAGATCGAACGCGCCGGCGGGAAGGTCCGAAAGGTCGCCCTCGACTACGAACTCAAAAAGCGGATCAACAAGGAGCTCGCGCGGCTAGGCCCGGACCGAGATAACCGGGGCAAGAAGATCGAGATTGCCCAGGCGCACGGTGTGCGCGTTGTAAACGGCAAAGTTGCCGTACCCGATCTCCAGGTCGAATACGAGAACGGCGAAGGCCAACTGACGCGCGTCAATCTGGAACTCGCCACGAAGAACTACCGGCCTGGCCATCTTCAAGCGAAGGCGCAGGCTGGCTTCACGCTATACGCACCCGCCCAGGATTCCGACCGTTTGCGGCGAGCTTTGAACGACCGGGAAATCACTGCGGAGATCCTCAGCCTATGAACATCAAAGACATTTATCTCGATGCACTGAAAGAACTCGGGTACGCCGAGACCGAAGCCCGCTTCCTCTATATTGTCGGTACGCACTCGGGCTACTTCACTTCGCAACAGTATTTGGACTTCGCCGGAGTGAAGCGAGGATACCGCTCCGATGCTCTCACGCGGAAGCTCCTCCGCAACAAACACGCTTCACTTGAAATCCACCGCAAGAATGCGCGCATTTACCACCTCTTTTCGAGGAACGTCTATTCCGCTATCGGCAAAGAGAACATTCGCAACCGTCGCGATCACGAATTCCAATTCATCAAAACCCGGCTCGTAGCCCTCGATTTCATTCTCGCCAACCAGCGGCACGATTATTTCGAAACCGAGGACGACAAGGTTCGCTACTTCTGCGAGGCGCTTGGCGTAGAGAAACACGCTCTGCCCACGAAACTCTATTTGGGTACGCGAAATTCCTCGATTACGCCGCGCTATTTTGTGGACAAATTCCCGATGTTCTTGCCCATGATCACGGGCTCGCCCATCGTCACTTTCACTTACATCGCGCCCGAGGCCGAAAATCTCATCGCGTTCGTGACACACCTGCAAGCGTATTTGCCCCTGTTTCGGAGCCTGAAGGACTTCAACTTTCTCTTTATCTCCCCCTGTGAACCTTTGTTCCCCAAGGCGCGAGCGATTTTTCTCTCGCTCGTCAAAGGACCGCTGGAAACGCCTCCGGCCTCGGAAATCGCCCGATATTTCCGGGTGCGGAAGCTATGGGAATCGCGCCAGTTCGCGGCGCTCAAAAACGAGGACATCGAATTTCTGAGTGAAGCCACGCGTCGTTTTACTTCCGAGCGCGTGCAACAGCTTTATAAAACTTGGGCGAAAGGCGAGCCTTCCGATACCCGGCTGCCCGCTCTGTTCTGCGGTTCGAATGGACAACGACAGGTTAGCTTCGATTCTTGTCTCATGAAGCGGCAGCGTTTTCTTCCCGGCGCAGTTGCCGCCTAGACAGAACACTGAAACACACGCAGTGTTCTGCCCAATTCATACCGCTCGGGTTCTGCAGCCCACTCGTGGAAGCGCCAAAGAACGAAGCCATTACAAGCTGCCACCCCTGAAAAAAGACCGCGGCCAAAACACGCAGCTTGGGCGGTAGCGACCCCGGGTTTTGGTCGGTTTTGCCGCCCAAAACATTCCTCGGGGTCGCTACCGCCCAGCGGCACTGGTTCAGTGCCCGGTGTTTTGTCCGCGTCAACAAAATTTCAAGTCGCCGAAGCCAAACATGAGAGGAGAACTGCCGTGTCCTTCATCAAGAAACCACCCGAGACCGTCATCCGAGAATTCCAGCTGGAAGAGCCTCTTGCTCAGAAGCTCGACAGCTACGCGCAATTCATCGACTCCACGCCGGATCATGTCGTGGCTTCGGCACTGCGATTTGTCTTTTACAGAGACAAGGAGTTTGACCGGCTCCAGAAAGAACAAAGGAGGCCGCGCAAGTCAATGCCGCCCGCCGAGGTGAAAAAGCCGTGATTCAGCGTGCCCTCAATTCGAAGAATTTTGTGGCATTTCTGTTGAGCGCAGTCACGGGCATGGCGCTGTATTTTTATCTGCCATTCCCAGACGAGAATGTCTTCCTACAGCTTATGGCCCTCCGCGCCCCGCTCGTTTTCGAAGGCGTGAAGTGGTCCTATATCCTTTTCCTCTTCACAACGCCGTACATCGTCTTTTCCATTCTCCTTTCGGGCCTGTACATCTTCGCGTTAAAAGCTCATCGGAAGATCACGGCAGGGCGCTTGCCTCGCTATCCCGATCCGCGCCAGCGGCACGACGTTTTTCTCGTTGTCGGGGAGGTCCACAATCCGCGCAAGCCGGTGCCCTCAGAAACACCGCGTTGGCTCGTCATCCCGCAGCGCGGACTTTTCACGGGAATCGCCATTGTCGGCGCAATCGGAACCGGCAAGACGAGTTGCTGCATGTATCCGTTCGTCGAGCAGCTTGTCGCCTACAAAGCTCACGACCCCGACAAGAAGATCGGCGGACTCGTTCTCGAAGTGAAGGGCGATTTCTGTCATCAGGTGAAGGAGATTCTGACGCGGCATGGCAGGGCCGAGGACTACATCGAAATCAGCCTCGATTCGCAGTATTGCTACAATCCCTTGCACAACGACCTCGACGCCTACGCCCTCGCGTACAGCATCGCATCGCTCCTAAACAATCTCTTCGGTAAGGGCAAGGAACCCTTCTGGCAGCAGGCATACACGAACCTGGTCAAGTTCATCATTCTACTTCACAAGATCACCTACGATTACGTGACCCTGTTCGACGTCTATCTGTGCGCCATCTCACCCAGCACATTGGAGAAGACAATCCACGAAGCAGAGCAGAAGATCGGCGGACGGCGTTACGTCCTCATTTCATCCGAGGCCTACCTTACTCATGTAGGCGAGCTCGGGCCCTTCGAGTTCACCTTGGGCGTAGCCGACTCGGGAATGTATCGCGCGGACGACTCCGAACATCTCCGCGTTTTCCTCCGTAACAAAGGCATAGAATTCGAGGCTCTTACCGAGTCTTCGCCGGACGATCCCGATTCGTTCAAGCGCGAGCAACTCGAAGCCGTCAAGCGATGGTTCTACGATGACTGGCGAAGCATCGAGCCGAAGTTGAGAACTTCGATTGTCGAAGGCATCTCGGTTTTCCTATCCCTGTTTGATGACAACCCGCACGTAAAGCGCACGTTCTGCCCGCCGGCGAAATGCTACGACGCCATCGCCAACGCAGACAGGAAACCGCTTCCGTCCTTCCGATGGCTCATCGAAAATGGCAAGGTCTGCGCTTTGAATTTCCCCATCGGATTGAATCCCGGCTTAGCCCGTGCCCTTGGCGTGATGATGAAGCTCGACTTTCAACGCGCCGTACTCAATCGCGTGCCAGAAATGGCGAAGAATCCAAAGCAGTATTTTCGCGAGGTTTTCTTCGTCTGCGACGAATATCAGAACTTCGCAACTGTCGGCGAAAACGAACCGACCGGCGACGAGAAGTTTTTCAGTCTCTCGCGGCAACCCAAATGCATCCCGATTGTGGCCACTCAGAGCATCAGTTCACTGAAGTCCGTCTTGCCCGGTGACACTTGGCGTACCCTCTTCCAGACATTCCGCACAAAAATTTTCCTCGCGCTGTCAGACGATTTCTCAGCCCGCACCGCGAGCGAGCTCTGTGGGCGAGAAGACAAACTCAAAGTCAGCTACAACATTTCCGAAAGCGGCCACGATGCCAGGGTCAGCTTGCTGACCGGAAAAGCCATCGCCCACCGCGCAAACGTCACAGCCTCGAAGAGCTACAACACGCAGACCGACTTCCGCTTCGACATGAAAACCTTCACCGAACTCAAAAACGCGCAGTCCATCATCATCGCTTACGACGGCCTGAATCCCATGCCGCCGATGTTCTGCTATCTCAAGCCCTATTACAACGACGTGAACAAGTCGTATTTTCGCCAGATCGCGGACGGTGAAGTGTGACGCTCGGATTTGAAACCATTCTGCCGTTCTTGCGGCCTATTGAGCACCTGATTCGCGACGAGTCTGTCAGCGAAATCATGGTCAACGGATCAAGCCGGGTTTTCATTGAACGCGCAGGTATTCTTCAGCAAATTCCCGACCTCGCCTTAAGCGAGAAGTCCTTGATGGTTGCGGTCAAGAATATCGCCCGCCGTCTCGGAGGCGACATTTCCGAAGCCAAGCCGATCCTCGATTCCAGGCTCCCCGACGGCAGCCGCGTCGCCGCGGTCATCCCGCCATGCAGCATTCACGGCGTCACGCTGACGATCCGCAAATTCAACAGCGGGCACTTCACGGTTGAAGACCTCATTCGCATCGGCACTGTGGATGCGCAGCTTGCGGCCCGTCTGCAAGGGTACGTCCAGAACCGCTACAACATCCTCACCAGCGGCGGTACCGGCTCTGGAAAAACAACGCTCTTGGCTGCACTCGGGAAATTCATTCCCGACGAGGATCGGATTCTCCTCATCGAAGACACGTCGGAAATCCAGTTGGAAAAGCCTAATCTACTCCGCTTTGAAGCTCGCCAAGCACAGGCTGACCTCCCAGCCATCACGATCCGCGACTTGCTCAAAGCATCTTTGCGGCATCGGCCCGACCGCATCATTCTTGGCGAAATCCGAGGCGGCGAAGCGTTCGATCTTCTCCAGTTGCTCAACACTGGCCATTCGGGAACCCTTTCCACCGTTCACGCGAGTTCCGCCGCACAAGCTCTTGCCCGGTTTACGAGCTGCGTTCTCCAGAGTGGAATTGAGCTTCCATATCGCGCCATCAAGAGCAATATCGCCGATTCTTTGAACGTCCTCATTCAACTGGAACGCCGGCCAGGGAAGCGATTCGTCTCCGAAGTGATCGAGATTCGCGGCTATAACTCCAAAAACGACCGTTACGACCTCTCCTCAGTTTTCACTGCACAGCTATAGCCGTTCTTTACCCAAGGACATTCCATGCCAGACTCTCTTTCCGCGTCCGACTACGTCCTCGATAATTTCAAGATCTCTGATCGAGTAGCTGTCTTGCTTCGGAACCGGGCAACAGACGAGGTCATCCAGCGGATCGCGTCCGTTAGAGATATTGCGGCGTGCGATTTTCAGGAATGGCTCAAGGAAAGGAACCAAGCGGGATTCGACATCTACATCGGAATGAACACGCTGAAAGAGGGTGCGTGCAGCCGAACGAAACGGGACATTCACGAAGTCAGACACCTCTATCTCGATTTGGATTATCGAGGGTCCGAGGCTCTCAGGGCGATTCACAATTCGGATGAAGTTCCAAAGCCGAATTTCGTTCTCGATACTTCGCCAGGCAAACACCAGGTTGTGTGGAAAATCGAAGGTGCCACGCCTCAGGAAGCTGAAGACCTACAAGAACGGATGGCGCATGAGTTCGGAGCGGATATCGCAGCCACCGATGCCTCCCGCGTCCTCCGACTCCCCGGATTCGCCAACAGAAAGTACAACGCGGAATGCCTCGTCCGAGTGACGAAGCACTCGGACAAGACGTACAACCTTCGAGATTTCAAAATCGCGTCCGGCCCAGTGAAGGGCGAACGTACCCCGGAGCAAACACCGCCGCGCTTAGGCGGTGCGCGCGAAGCGCTCACGCAATCTGAACGCGATTGGGCGTATGCGAAGCGTGCCCTGGCACGAGGAGACGATCCCGAAGAAATCATTCGCCGCATCGCTGACTATCGCGCTGATGAGAAACACGACCCCGAATACTACGCCAGGCACACCGTCGCCAAGGCGCAGGCTGAACTCCAGGCACAACCACGAGAATCCGAGCACTCTGAAACCGATACCGCCCATGAACACAGGCATTGAGGTCACCGGACGCTTGGGGCTTATTTCTGTTGTGTCGACACGATTCTGATCTAGAATTCCGCTTTGTCGCGCGGGGGATAAAAAGTGCCGACGCAGCCTGTCCAGCCGGAAGTTCCGAGGCAAATCCCTCCCCGATTCATGCTCGGCCCCCGCGCTAGAAACTCCAGCCTAGTTGTGATCATGATTTCTATTTTCAGTATTGCTCTTTCAGCGAGGCAATCGTCAGAAGGGAGCGGAATCAAGTTGGGTGTTTCAGAGCAGATCAGCGTTAATGACAAGGCCACGCCATACGTGGAGAGCTTCCTCGCAATCGACCCGCGAGACACGCGGCACATGGTGGCCGCCGGCATTGCCGTGGTCGGCGGCGAGACGCGTTCTTATCCGTACGTGTCGTTTGACGCAGGCAAGACCTGGACGCGAGGTAAGTTTAGTCGTGATCCTAGCGGATTGCTCGGGGCGGACCCGGCACTATCTATAACAGAAACAGGTTTGTCCTTCTTTGTGACACTTCCACACAAGGTGAACGGGGCCGCCCGAAGCGTTATCTGGCGGTCGTCCGACGGCGGCCGCACTTGGACCAGTTATTCAGTCCTCCCATACGCGGACCGAGAGTGGATGGCATTCGATCCGAGTCATGGAGCATTTTCCGGTAGAATCTACTTCACTGGGACCGGAACGTATACGACAAGGAGCGGTGAAGAATCGATTGCACCGTTCTTCGCGTCGTCCGATGACGGCGGACGAACTTTCACTCGACACATTTTGGCCCACAACAGTTCTGAAGCTGACCCGAACGCCTTACTTATTGCTGTACCGCTGGAGCCGTTAGTAAGTCCTCGCGGCCTTTTGATCTTTGCACTCCAGGGATCGCCCGACCAGAAAACTGCCGACGAATTGGAGCATCAGTCGCTCGAAGGCCATCGGCTTGGCCTTATGATATCCGATGACGGAGGTCAATCCTTCGGTCCGGTCAGGTATGCACCGCACATCCTAACCACCCTGAGCGGAGATTCAAGGCGCCGCTATCGGGCCCTCTCGGCTTTTGGGAACCCGCGCACAGCTTTGGACACGTATCACAACAGCGTGTTTTTTGTTGCACCAGACTACGATTCCACGATTGACCGCTACGTGGCACGCGTGTGGCGTACCTCCGACCTAGGCAAGACATGGGACACCGCCGTCGCAAGCGACGCGCCCCAGGGCGATGTCGGGAACCCCGCAATCGCAGTCAATCGCCAAGGCGTCATAGCGGTAACCTGGAACGACCGTCGCGAAGACCCCACCGGTCGATGCTGGGAACTATACGCCTCAGTTTCCATGGACGGTGGTGAGCATTTTCTGCCCTCGCAACCCCTCAGCAACCACCCTACTTGCCCGAATGATGCGTACAACTGGATGACCTACGGGACTGCCTTCGATTCCGGTCAGGGAGAAGGGGCCCTCGACCATTTCGAAACGGGTGCGATGATACCTTTGCGTTTCCCCAACGGCGGCGAGACGCAGGGTCTCGCTGCTGATGAGTCAGGGAAATTCCACGCAGCTTGGATAAGCGGGCAGACCGGCGTAATGCAGCTTTGGCACACCAGCTTCAGCGTGGTCGCCAAACCCACAGAGCAATCGCGTAACGAAATTGTAGTCGGCAACGACAAGACACAAGCCCCTGGTGTTTCGCAAGAGATGGAGGAAGTGACTCGCGCTGTCCGGTTCAAAGTAGTAGGGACCCATCTTGATTTCACAAAGCACACCTACACCGTCACGGTTCGACTTAGGAACCAGGGCCGCCGCCCCCTTCATGGTCCACTGCGAGCCGTGATGAATAGCTTCCTGCATTCGCGCGACATGGGCTTAGGGCTGAAGGACCTTAAGGTAGCGAACGCCGACAGCAGAGGCCAAGGACAAGGCGCAGCGTGGTTGTTTCCGGTCCCAGGCGGCGTACTCGCGCCGGGCGCGGCCAGTTCGCGGCGGACAATTCTCTTCACCTTCGATGGGGGCATTCCCGACCTCCCTGACGGCTACTTAAATCCAGGATTCCGGGTCTATGCGACGTTGGGACCGACACCTGCGAGATAGGCCCGCTCCCTCCAGGGAATGATCGGTCGGCCACGTATGGCCCTCCTTTAAGCTGGATCATTCGCCGAACCGCGGAAAGTAGCTGCAAACCACCAAGAGAAAATCTGGCAGAATTTGTAATCCGAGCGCGATTGCGCCTACGCGGAGCGTGCCCTCGCACGAGGCCATGATTCCGAAGAAGTCATCCGGCGCATCGCCGACTATCGCGCCGACGAAGAGCACGATCCTGAATACTACGCGCGCCACACTGTCGCGAAAGCACAAGCCCATCTTCAGAAGAGACCAATCGAAACTGCTGTCCCTCGCGGACCTGTATCTCACCCTCAACGAAGCCCAATTCGGTAGATAGCCATTCTCTGCGCCGACCTCCAGGAACTTACGGGGACGATTTTGAAACAACACCAAGAATCTTTGCTCGTAGCTGACGAACGGCCAGTCGCTACCGGACAACCTGAACCTGTGACAGACCGCACCGCTGATGGTATCTTGTCTATCGCGACGCGGATTCGACAACAGCGGAAAGCAGGCCGCTCAATGTCGAAACGTTCCGGTCAATCAGGCTCAGTTCGCTTAGTTGGCCGCAAGTGGTACGGGAGATACTGGCGCGACGTTCCCGGCAAAGAAAAGAGAGAACACGCGCACGTAATCCTCGGCGAGAAGTCTTCAATGAAAAAGCCGGAAGCACGGCGCAAGCTCATGGAAATCATCGAGGCTGAAGGCGTCAATAAACCTCAGCACCTTGAGAGAGCCTTGAAGCCCGCTGTGATTTTCAACAGCATTGCGGATGCTTGGGAAGCGAAGCGATTGCCTTTGCTCCACACCAGTTCGCAGTTCATAACGCCAAGCCGTTTGCGGAAGCACGTCCGTCCCTTCTTCGGAAACATGGTGGTAGAAGAGATTCGCACGGGCACCGTCAACGACTGGATTCGTTCACTGACTGGGAAAGGGTTGGAACCCAAAACGATTCACAATCTGTGGAAAGACTTCCGGGCAATCGTGAACTGGCACCGCAAGCAGATGGACGAACCAAAGGTCATTTGGTATCCCGACCTTCCGGTGCTTCCAGATGATGAGCAGCGTTGGTTCACGCAAGCAGAGATCAAACAAGTCGTGGACGCCGCGACCGGCCAATACAAGGTGCTCTTTCACCTTGCTGGTCACACGGGTCTCCGGTCTGGTGAACTTGTTGGTTTGCGCGTTGAAGACCTGAAACTAGACTACGGTGTAATTGAAGTCCGCCGCGCTGTATGGAACGGCGTCGAAGGACAAACGAAAACGAAGAGTGGGAAGCGGAACGTCTTCATTGACTCCGCCACCATTCGACTGCTTCGTGACTTCCTCGATTGCCGGTCGTCTGGCTGGCTCTTTCAGTCAAGAGTCGGCACGCCACTGGAAAACCGCGACATTTGCAGACGGGTTCTCACACCGCTCTGCAAAAAAATCGGAATCGAACCCGGTGGAATGCACGCTTTCAGACATGGTAGAGTCAGCCACATGCAAGCGAACATGGTTCCCGGTGACTTCGTCAGAGATCAGATCGGTCATTCTGACTTGCGAATCACCAGCAACTACACCCACTTTGAGCACAGACAGAAGCGAGAAATGGTCGAGAAATTGCTGTCTTGTACACAAAGCGGGGATTTGTACACAGTTGCGGACCATGTTAAGGCATCGTAGAATGAATAAGTTGTGAGTAGTTGCCACGCGGTTTTGTAAGGGCCTGTAGCTCAGGTGGCTAGAGCGCGCCCCTGATAAGGGCGAGGTCGGTGGTTCAAGTCCACCCAGGCCCACCATTCCCTCTTCCAGCTCATCGCTGTGGTCGTCGCAACCCAAATACTGAGACCCATTTCATGAACAAGGTAAGCGTGCACTCGCTGCCCTCAGGGGTTAAAACCCATGAGGGTTAGAGTCCGTTCGGCACGGCTGAAGCCGTGCCCTGACGAAACGATTTATGTGACGACGACTAGAACTGCGCTTCGAAGCGGGCGAATTCAATCTCTTCGCGCCATTCGATGCGGGCGCGTTCGCTTGCGGCGAGGTAGTTTCGGCACGCGGCCGATGCCGACTCAGGATTCAACGGTTCGCTCGCGCATTGCGAGGCTATCGAAAAATTCTCCGGCGCGACCCACAGGCTTGCGCCGGGCAAAAACGCGTGGTCAAGACTGGAACGCACCATGCGCTTGAGCGTCGTGTAATCGATGTCGTAGCCTAGAACGGCGCGCCTGAAATACCAGGTCAGCTCGGAGCGTACGATGCCTTCGTCATCGGTCGCGATTGCAACCGGCACCCCGGCTTGCAGGTACGTGCGCAAAACATTTTCGGAGCCTTTCATGCCGCGAACCACTTCGTGGCTGTACACGCAATCTTCCACCAGAATATGTTTCTGCGCCATTTCAGCGAGCAGCGCGGGCGCATCTTTTTCGTAGATCACGTCGAGACCGTGTCCGATGCGCTCGGCATGTCCCAATTCGATGGACTGGCGGATGTGGGAAGCCAGCAATTCGTCCGGCTTCACCTCGCCCGGAGTCAGTTCGCCGGCATGAAGACTGATGTGCACTTTGGGATAAAGGCCGTGCAGAAAATCGAGCATACGCAATTGCAGCTCGAAATCGTGGAGCGCGCGATACTCATCCTGTGATTGCACCAGATTGATGCCCACGACGCGCGGGTCGGCACTTGCAATCTCGAAGCCCGCAAGCATTTGCGCGAACACCTCCTCCTTTGGGAATGCGCGGAGGACCTGGTTGAGATAGCGGAGTGTGACGCCGCAGCCGGGGTCCGGATGAGTACCGTCGCAGCCGAGGACTTCGCGCATTTTTTTCTCGCCGTCGTCGAGATTCCTGCGGCCGTCGGCCACGACTTTTGCCATTCCTGCGGCAAGCATGCGCGAGCGCATCGTTGCGAAATCGTCGTTCCAGCCAACCTGGCGGCCGAGCTGCATGGAAGCGCCTTGATCGGGCGTCAACATTGTTTCCAGATAAATCTCATGCTGCGCGGCGGCCCGATGGGTGACCTCGGCAAGCATTTCGCCCCAGTGCTTGTTGGTGACCAGATCGAATTTGCCGAAGGCAGCGAAAAAATGGAGGCGCACGTCACGGTCTTCAGCGCTGGGATGGAAATTGCGGATCGACCATCCATCGATGACGAGGTTGCGGAAGAGGAAGTCGGTCAAAGCCCGGGAGGCGGGCCAATGCCCCTGTGCCTCGTCACACGGCGGGGGAATGATTTTGATGGTCGCGTGGTCGATGCACAGACCGTCCTCGGCAGCGTAGTCAATATAGCTTTCGGCGTAAACGGCGCCGGTCAGATGGTGATGCAGGTCGCCACCCTTCGGCATGCGCGCAAGAAAATCCATCAGCATCACGGGGTTGGCGCGAACCGATTCAAGATAACGCGCTGTGCGTTCTGTGGGCGTCTGCGCGCGTGCAACGCCTGCGCTCAATCCGGCGGCAAGCACGCTCGCAACCATGCAGAGCCTGCGTCCCATCGAGAACCCTCCTTCTGGTTGAATCAAACTACCTCAGCCGTGACCGACGTTTCGAGCGCCGTCCAAGCGGCAAAAGATAGCACTAGCTCGCTGGTGGCGGCAGAGATTCTCAGGCAGGGCTGCTTGCATGTCCGTTTCAGCGACAATGCATCCCACAAGCGGGCAGCCGTCGCAATCAGAGTGATTCATTCAGGACGCTAAGTTAAGCCCTGCCAAAACGTTACGAGAACGACAGAGCGGCATCGAACTTGCCGGAAACCCAGCATAACAGGGGCGGGGGTGTCTCAATGGCGGCTCGAATGAGGCAGTGGCACTGGTGAGATTTCACCTCACCAGTCATTCGGAACGAGTCAATCATCACATTCGTTGATTCGGGAGGCTCCATGGCAAAGCTCGAACGTGTTCGAGAGTCGGTTGAAGGCTCCCTGGATGCTGAATATGTGAAGCAGCGTGAACGAGCCGGCTGGAAATTGGTGGCCGTCGAATGGCAGCGCGAAAGCGATGGGACAGCTCCCGAGCTCGAACCTCGTCTGGAAGACGCTCCCTTTGGTGTGCGCGTCGCGGGAGACTGCGAGCACCTGGAGGAAAATCCGCAAGAAATGCAATTCCTGCTAACCATGATGGAGTTCATCATTCAGGATGTCTCCATCGTCAAGATCGCAGAAGAGCTGAATCGCAGGGGCTATCGCACACGCAAGGGGACGGAATGGGGTCCGGTAGCCGTTTTCAACATGCTGCCGCGCTTAATCGAACTGACGCCGCGGATTTTCGCCACAGAAGAATGGGTGGAGCGTCGCAAGCGACTTACTCTTGTTTACTAAGGAACGAATCCCGGCAATGCCGGACTGAATCGCGTTCAAGTCACCGCATCCACTGCGCTTGACAGCAAAGCGCCGCCTCACTAAAGTTGCCACTCATACGTTTCGCGGTCTCGTTCACTTCTTGGCAAGATCGATGTCCTCAAGTTTCTCATTCAAGGAGGCCAGCATGCGCCGGGAACTCCGCTGGTTGAATTCTTCTCTCGTAATTGCCGCCTTGTTAGTCACCGCGAATCCTTGTGGCGGCCAGCAACAGCCGGATTCTTCGAATGCGGCGCCCGTCACTACCGTCGTCACTGTGCTCGGCCCAAAATTTACTCCTCCTCCAGCGATCAGCAAAGACGACATCCTGGTTCATGAGGGGCAGGCGCGCAAGGATGTGCTTGATTGGTTCCCGGCGCAAGGAGACAAGGCAGGGCTGGAACTCGCCATCCTTGTCGATGATGCGGACCGAAAGGATGTGGGGAAACAATTCGACGACCTGAGTAGCTTCATTCGATCGCTGCCCAAATCCACCAGCGTCGGAGTCTATTACGCCAGCAACAACACGATTACGATCGCTTCGCAAATCACTCCCGATCATGACGCCGCGGCGAAGGGATTGAGGCTCCCCATTGGGAGCGGCGTGGGGTCGAGCATCTACCAATCCCTGATGGCTCTGATCTCTGGGTGGCCCGTTAGCGGCGCGCGAAGAGAAGTGCTGCTCCTCGCCGATGGATTTGATCGCCTCCGCCACGAGGTGTATAGCCCCGACGTCCAAACCACGGTGGGCAGGGCACAGCAAGCCGGCGTGATCGTGCACGCAATTTTCGTGAACGGAACAGGCTTCTACGGGCGTGCGCGAGGTGCTGTGAATGTGGCGCAGGGAAATCTCAATACGATTACCGACGGGACCGGCGGCAAAGCATTCTTCCAGGGATTTCAGACGCCCATCTCGTTTGTGCCATTTCTTACGCAGTTGGACCTGGTATTGCGGAATCAGTATTTCCTCACGTGGACCACGAATCGCAGCAAGAATGCGAAGGGAGAGCTCCGCGGATTCAAAGTCTCGATCGAGCAACACAATGTGGAGATCACTGCAGCGCAGAAAATTTTCGTGCCCGGCGAAAAATAAGCAGCTTTTTTCGCTTTTCTTCAACCCACGTGCATTGCTTTCGCAAGGAGGATCCCATGAATAAGAAATTCCTTTTCACTGGATTCATTCTCGCAATTGCTGCTTGCGCACTCGCCGCAAACCCGGCGTGGTCACAGGCGGTTCCGATCACCACTGTTGTGACAGTGCTCGGCCCGAAATACACACCGCCGCCCGCCATCAGCAAAGACGACATCGCCGTCTATGAAGGCAAAGAGAAAAAGGAAATAACTTCGTGGGTTCCGGCGCAGGGCAACAAAGCTGCACTCGAGCTCGCGATCGTCATTGACGATTCCGATGCGTCCGAATTGGGCATCCAGTTCGGTGACATCACAAATTTCATCAAGTCGCAGCCGAAGAGCACGGGCGTGGCGATTTTTTATGCGAGGAATGGCACGGTGCAAGCCGCTTCCCAATTCAATACGGACCACGACGCGGTGGTGAAGACGCTGCGATTGCCTTACGGACGGGGCGCCGCGTATTCGAGCATCTTTCTGTCGCTCATGGATCTGATTTCGCGCTGGCCGGTGACGGGCGCACGGCGCGAGATTTTGCTGCTGGCCGATGGCATTGACCGTTTTCGCGGCGATCCGTTCAGCCCGGACGTCCCTGCCACAGTCGAAAGGGCGCAGAAAGCTGGAGTCATTCTTCACACGTTGTTCACCAGCGGTGTCGGCCGGTTCAGCGGAAATTTCTATCGCGTCAGCCTGGGGCAAAGCAATCTCGCGCAGCTTGCCGATGGGACGGGCGGCGAATCTTTCTTTCAGGGCACGCAAACTCCCATTTCCTTTGTTCCCTACCTTCAGCAGCTCGAGACAGTATTGAAGAATCAGTTTTGGCTGACGTATTCGACGGAGCGGACCAAGAAAAGGAATGGGGAGCTGCGCAACTTCCGGATCCAGTCCGAACAGCGCGACGTGGAATTTTCACACGCGAGCAAAGTCTTCGTTCCTGGGCCATGAATTGTTTCAATTAGGCGACATCCTGCCGAATGCCACTCGCAGCAGGAAATGGAACCAGTTTTGGCTGTGTTGGTTGGCGGGGGACGTGTGTGCGCCCTGCGTTCTGAATGGCTTGCCGCGTTTTACGCTCAAGACATGCAGTCGTATCCTCTCCGTAACAATCACCTCCTAGTCTCCCTGGCGGGGTAAACGGTTTTTCCGCCCAACCCCACTCACGCATAGAACTGCACACCAAGGAGAACTACATGAAGAAGCATTTGGTTGCCGCCGCCCTGTCACTCGGCCTTCTGGGAGCCATGTCGCCAGCTCCTGCTCGCGCCAACGACGGGTGGGACCACGATAGAAGGATCAAGCACGTATTGCTCATCAGTGTGGATGGTCTGCACGCGCTCGATGTAGCAAACTATGTTTCGGATCACCCGAACTCGGCGTTGGCTGAGCTCAGCGAACACGCCATCACCTATTCAAACGCGCGCACGCCAGCGAACTCAGACTCTTTCCCCGGCCTCCTGGCTCTGATCACGGGTGGCTCACCGATCAGCCACGGACTTTTCTACGACGTCAGCTACGACCGCACCATTTTTGCTCCTACGGACCCGACCTGCTCGAATCCAAT
Organism: Candidatus Acidiferrales bacterium; assembly: GCA_050746945.1. Lineage (GTDB taxonomy): Bacteria > Acidobacteriota > Terriglobia > Acidiferrales > UBA7541 > Palsa-295. The sequence goes on from JBOGMZ010000019.1 coordinate 118,971, forward strand.
GGGCCCTGGAAACATGATGGTATTTGACGAGTCGATCGATCTGTATGTGAACGGTGTATCGCAAAACGTGATCGATCAGACGCAACTGCCAAACCACATCGTCAATGGAAAGTGCGTGCGCATGTTCCCCCACCAGGCCATGCGCGCCAACACCATCTTCGAAGTGGTCAAGTCCGAGAACCGCGGCCGCACGGCGTGGGCGGACAAACATCCTGCCTATGACATCGCGAACGGTCCTTCGGGCAAGGGCGTTGATGACCTGTTCACGCCAGAGATAACCAATGTCGGCGGGTTCGACAATACCGTCAGCGTGGTTTGCACCGCTCAGAATGACAACCTGAAAGTTCAGGCCATCCTGAACGAGATCAAAGGATTGACCCACGACGGAAAACCCGGCGCCGGCGTCCCCACCATCTTCGGCATGAACTTCCAGGCTGTGAGTGTGGGCCAAAAACTGGCAGTCGACAATAAAGTCAGCAGTCCTCCAGTGGGCCAGTGCCCCACGGATACCGATCCCACCATCAATGGGCAGCCCGGCGGATACACGGACGGTCTGGGTAGTCCCACGGCGGTCCTCAATTTCGGATTGAAGAACACCGACAATGCTTTGGGCATGATGATCAAAGCGCTGAAGCAGGCGGGAATTTACGATTCGACGCTATTCATCGTCACGGCCAAGCACGGCCAGTCGCCCATCAACCCGGTGAAAACGACTAAGCCCGGCCATTTTGCCGACCTGGTATTCGGCCTCGACAATAACAATCCAGTCGGCATCTTGATCAACAACGCGGGGAACAACTGCAATTCCGGACCCTGCGGTTTTGTACAGGATGACGACATCGCGCTGGTTTGGCTGCCCGCAGGCCAGCAAGACCAGACCAAGGCCGTAGCGGACTATTTCAATGCACATGCCAATGAGCTGTTCATCGATGAAGTGATGTCGGGGAACGAGCTCAAACTGAAGTTCAATGACCCGCTCACGGATAGCCGCACACCGGATATTCTCGTGCAGCCCATTTACGGCACGATTTACACCACCTCCGGCAAGAAGAATGCCGAGCACGGCGGGTTCAGCTTCGGCGACACCAATGTCGGCCTGATCGTCTCCAACCCCGGATTCGATCGGCAGGTGGCAAAGACACCGGTAATCACATCCCAGGTTGCCGCCACGATTCTCAGGGCATTGGGAATCGATCCGGGCGAGCTTGACGCCGTCCGCAAGGAAGGGACGCCGGTCCTGCCCTTCGCCTCCGGCCGCGGTGACGAGTAAGAAGGCCAGAAAGCCTTGAGCTGGTCCGTGCGGCGAGCCGATCCGTCGGTTCGCCGCATTTTTTTGTTTGAGCCTGTCACTTTGTGAACTTTGATTTTGCCGGTTGCTTGGGGGGCGCGTCCGGCTTTCCAGCCATGGCCATAATGGTGGAAAGGGAAGTGGCGCAGAGATTTTCCGCGCCGTCTTTCACGGCGAAAACATCTGCGGCACAAATCTTCAGTGTTTTTCCCGAGCGCACCACGCGCGCCCGGGCCACGAGCATTTCTCCCACGGCAGGCGCCACCAAATTGTTTTTGTACTCGACGGTGAGGACGGAATAATCCGTCGGCATCACGCTGTACGCCGCATACCCCGAAGCGCTGTCGGCAATCGAAGCCGTGAGGCCCGCGTGAAAGTAGCCGTGCTGCTGCGTGAGCTCTCCGCGGAAGGGCACGCGAATCTCGCATTCGCCCTGGCGCACGTCCGTCAACTCCGCACCGAGGTGCTGCATCAGCCCCTGCCGCTGGAAACTTTCGCGCACGCGCCGCTGCCATTCAGGATCAATCATGGAAGAAGAAGGATTCTCTGAAGTTTTCATGCCGCCTATTTTGACTCAGAGAGCGAAAAGACGCGAGCGCGACCACGTTCCCGTCAGGCAAGCGCGCATTGTGTGGTAGCCCCGTAGATACTTCTTCGCGTTGGGAATAAAAAAGGCCCGGTCCGATTCACATCGGACCGGGCCTGCGTTTGTCTGATTGCTCATTGACGCCCTGCCGCCGCTTCCACGGCCGCAGGGAAACTTGGATGAGACTTGCCAGAACCCGTCGGATTACTCGCGGCTCGCCGAAGCGAGCAGCGTATTGAGTAAACCGAACCCGACCCCGTGAGAGGTCAGTGAAGAGTTTTTCACCGCCGAAGGCGGGTCGAACTCTTTTACCTTTTAGAAAGGAGGTGATCCAGCCGCAGGTTCTCCTACGGCTACCTTGTTACGACTTCACCCCAATCATGAGTCATACCTTGAGCACCTGCCCCCTTGCGGTTGGCTCGGTGATTTCTAGTACAGCCCACTTTCGTGATGTGACGGGCGGTGTGTACAAGGCCCGGGAACGTATTCACGGCGCCGTTCTGATGCGCCATTACTAGCGATTCCGGCTTCATGCAGTCGAGTTGCAGACTGCAATCCGAACTGAGCGCGCTTTTTTGCGATTAGCTCCCCCTCGCGGGTTTGCAACGCTTTGTGGCGCGCATTGTAACACGTGTGTAGCCCTGGACATAAAGGCCATGCTGACTTGACCTCATCCCCACCTTCCTCTCCGTTATCCGGAGCAGTCCTCGTAGAGTTCCCCCTTGCGGGTGGCAACTACGAGTAAGGGTTGCGCTCGTTGCGGGACTTAACCCAACACCTCACGGCACGAGCTGACGACAGCCATGCAGCACCTCTACAC
>JBOGMZ010000020.1:0-195772 GCA_050746945.1 Candidatus Acidiferrales bacterium
CGACGACTGTCTGCTCCGGCGCCTCGCCCGATGTGCCCACAATTTCCTGATGATCGCGATGCCCGATCAAAATCAGAGTGCGGCCCTCGCGCGCAAACTTCAGCGCTTCCAGATGAACCTTGGTAACCAACGGGCACGTGGCGTCAATCACCCGCAGATTGCGATCCTGCGCTTCCACGCGCACCCGGGGAGGCACCCCATGCGCACTGAAAACCAGAACAGCGCCCTTCGGGACCTCTTCGATGGTCTCGACAAAAATGGCCCCACGCATGCGCAATTGGTCTACCACGTAGCGGTTGTGCACAATCTCGTGATGGACATAAACTGGACGCCCGTAGGCTTCCAGCGCCAGTTCCACGATGTCAACCGCGCGCACTACCCCCGCGCAAAATCCCCGCGGACGGACGCGTACCAGCGTCTTTGCACTGTTGTTAGTTCCTTGAATGTTCGTCAGGGTCAATTCGCTCTCCACAAACCATTCTATTTTACCTGAACCCCCCCCTTTCCCGCCACTTAGTTCCACCTTTGCGTTTCCCCCTCCGCCTGGGCCTTCATCGCGAGCCCAATTGTTTATGATGCAAAATCTAGGGGAAATATGAGGGTAACACGCATGCTTTTGACCGGTCAGATCGCACTTGTGACGGGTGGAGGCCGCGAATCGGCCGGGCCAGTGTGCGAAAATTCGCTGAGGAAGGGGGGAGGCCGCGCGCTCAGTCCGGGGCAGGTGCCGAAAACAAGAAAGTCGCAGGAGATACAAGCGGCCCTTGGGAAATGCTATCGGGTCGAAAAGGGCAAATTCTTTCGGCGGTCACTCAATGGAATCTTGCAAGGAAGGCCGCAGACGGTGGTGGAGATCGCGCATGCGGCTCTGTTCCTCGTTTCCGATCAGTCCAGCTCGATTACTGGGCAGACTCCGAACGTGGATGGCGGAATGGCTTTCTACTGAACTCTTCCAGCCCAATGTAACCGCGGCGCGCCGTCTCTGAAATCACGCGGATTCCGACCTCCGCAAAATCCAGGCCGCGCTCGCCGAGTGCGCCCACCATATAAATAATCACACCCAGTACAAACAGGGCGGCGAATCCGAGACCGAACAACAACTCCGCGGCGAGCAATTCGCGGACAAAGTAAAGCTGCAAAAAAAATATGACTCCGAGGAGCGAAATCATCCCCTTGCGAACTTTCGCCTTTTCCGCAATCGCCGCCACCACTGCTTTTCCCCGTCCCAATCCGTTTGTCATGTCCCCGCCTTTCCTCTCCATAGTAGATGCACGAGGGAGGCCAAAGGGCAGAGGCGCAAGCTATTGATAAATTAGGAGTTTGCAAAATTCAGGAAGTGGGAGATTCCAAATACGGGAAAACTGTTTCCTCAACGTTGGGAAGCAGATTGTTCGTCTCAGTAGAGCTACACTCACGAACTCCAATGACGTTTTTTGACTATCCCCAAATCGCCTTTCGCTTTGTTTCGCCTTTCGCTCGCGGCCTAGCGCCCTTCAAATGGGTAGCGGTCCTGCACAAGTACGGCATCTGCCACCTTTCGGCGCAGCGCAATTGTGTCCAACGGTGCATGTTTCGCGAACCGGCGCAGCACAGCGAGTTGCGTGATCAACGTGTCGCCCTCCGCTGTCGCCGCGAGCGCCGTACGCGCTTCCTTCTCGACGCGGTCCATCGCATCGTAGATGAACGCGCGGGTTGCGTCCCCCATTACGCTGGCGGCGTTGCCCCGGCCGGCTGCAGCTTTCTGGGCGCGCCGGAGCGAGGATTCCATCGCGTACACATCCATCACGATGTTTGCGAGTGCGGCAACAATTTCCTGCTTGTCAGCAAGCTGGTCGCGGAATTTCTGCACTGCGGTTCCGGACGCCAGGAGGAAAATTTTCTTCGCCTGCGCGAGTGATCGCTCTTCTTCGGCAAAAGCACCGCTCGGGGCTTCTTCAAAGGACGGTCCGGCCAGCACTTCCTCGGCCAGCTTTGTCGCCGCTGGAAGGAGTGGGACGATGCCTGCCATCGCGCGCTTCATCAGCATCTGGATGATGAGCATGCGATTGATTTCATTGGTGCCTTCGAAGATGCGGTTGACGCGACTATCGCGATAGGCGCGGGCCACCGGATAATCCTCGTGGAAGCCATAACCGCCAAAAATCTGTACGGCCTCGTCCACGCAGTAGTCCACTGTCTCGCTGCCCATCACTTTGCTGATCGAGCTTTCAATCGCGTATTCCTCGAGCACCTGCATGGCTTGCTGCGTTTTGTCCGCGCCGCCGTCTGGTGATCCAACGCCGGCTTCGATCATTCCGGCCGAGCGGTAAATCATGGATTCCACGGCATACATACGGATGGCCATTTCGCCGATCTTCGTCTTGATCAGGCCAAAATCGCAGAGTGATTTGCCGAATGCCGTGCGTTCCTTCGAATACTTGGAGGAAGCTGCCAGCACTTCCTTTGCGCCGCCCAGGCAGTACGCACCCAGGGAGAAACGTCCGACATTGAGCGTGTTGAATGCGACGATGTGGCCGCGCCCGATTTCGTGCAGCAGGTTTTCTTTCGGCACCGGAGCGTTTTCGAAAAAGATGGGCACGGTCGAGCTGCCCTTGATCCCCATCTTCTTTTCCTCGGCGCCCACGGAGAAGCCGGGCGTGCCGCGCTCGACGATGAAGCACGAAAACTTCTCGCCATCTACTTTTGCAAATACCACGTAGACATCCGCAAATCCGCCGTTCGTGATCCACATTTTCTGGCCGTTCAGGATCCAGTTCTTTCCGTCGGGCGAGAGTACGGCTCGCGTTCTGGCCGCCAGTGAATCCGAGCCCGCTTGCGGCTCTGACAGGCAATAGCAGGAGAGCAATTCACCTGTGGCAATCTTCGGCAAATACTTTTTCTTCTGTGCTTCCGTGCCGAAATAAACGATTGGAATCGTTCCGATCCCCGCATGGCCTCCATGCGACACGGCAAACGATGCGTAACCCGCAAGCTTCTCCGCCAGCACGGTCGCGGACACTTTGTCGAGCCCCGCGCCGCCATACGATTCAGGAATCGCGCCGCCCAGCAATCCAATCTCTCCGGCTTTTCGAAGCGTCTGCGCCATGAGGCCTTCTTTGTGCGCCTCGAGATCCGGAATCATCGGCACCACTTCCTTCTTCACAAACTCCTCGGCCGTCTGACCGATCAGGCGCTGGTCATCGGAAAGATCTGCAGGAGTGAAAACATCTTCGGGCGCGATGTTCGAGATCAAAAACGAGCCGCCGCGATTCAGTGTCTGTGAAACGGGTGCCGTCGCCATATTCTTTCCTCGCTCCTGGATTGTGGGGGTCGGTAAAATCTGATTGTCTCTCTCATTTGTTCCGGATGCAATGGTCCGGTTGGACTATTCGGCCGTCGCCGATGCCTGGATGCTTGCGAGGTAGTCGGCGGGGAGGCCATGCTCCGCAGCGCCATCGAGAATTGCTTTCAGATAGTACGCGGCGGGATGCAGCCCCTTTTCCACCTTGGTGGCGATATAGGCCTGCGCGGCGATCGTGTCGCCCTTGCCATCCTGCACCTGGAGTTCGATCCGCCGATAGTGTTGCGGTACGCCCTCAAACCGGTCGAGATTGCGGAACGCGGACTCGTTGATTTTGTACAGAACGCCCAGCACGAATTTGCCCAGTGCAGGACGGATGTTGCCACTCGCTGAGCCACCACGCACTTTCTTGTTGAACGCCAGTTCGTAATTTTCCAGGCGCCCCAGGTGCTCTTCAAGGATTTCGCCGGCACGCGAGCTCATCTGCGCGCGGTTCATATTAGTTCCATAGGCAAAGTGCCACGCGGTTGCGGCCATTTATTTTCGGATGTCCCTGATTTTGAGCCGTTTGAAGAATTCTCATTGTAACGGCAAGGCGCTGGCCAGAGCAACGGTCCTCGGGCTGCGCAGGTTGCTTCTCGACGCGACGCGAAAACAGCACGTCTTGATTTGGTTTTTTTAGATTTTATTAGACAAATACATTTGTCTTGACAGTATTATATGTCCATGGTGAAATGCGGCTGTGATCGAAACCGCCCGGGCCGCTCTCCCTCAACCGCACTGGGATCTCGTCTCCGAAATGCCTCGTGCCGCAACCTTGCTCCATCCTCTCCGCCTCCGCATCCTCGACGCGCTCCGCGAGCCTGATTCCGCTGCGGGTCTTGCGCGCCGCCTCCGGCTTCCCCGCCAGAAAGTGAACTATCACGTGCGTGAACTCGCGCGGGCTCACTTCCTTGAACGCGCTGGCCAGCGCCGGCGCCGCAACATGATCGAACGGCGCTTCCGCACCACCGCCCAGGGCTATATTCTCTCGCCGGATCTCCTAGGAAGGCTGGGCCTGCCGCAGGCGCAAGTCCAAGACGCTTTCAGCGCTGCATACCTTCTCGGGCAGCTTTCTCTCGGACAATCTGAACTGGGCCGCGCAAGCCGCGAAGCAACGCAGCAAGGCAAGCGGCTTGCGACACTCTCCGTAAGCTCAGAGTTGCGCTTCGAAAGTTCAGAGCAGCGCGCGCGATTTACGGCCGAATTGCAGCGCGTGATTCTCGACGTGATTGGTCGTCAAGCTTCCCCCTACACACAGACTGACGGCACACCGGGGCGCGGCCGCCCATACCGCCTGATTCTCGGTTGCTATCCGATTCTCCCCAAGCCTCCAGCTGTTGAGGCGGGGCGAAAAGCTCCGGTTGAGGTCAAACCATGACTGAACCAAGACGCAACGCAGAATTACGCCAAATCGAAAAGCAGATCGAACTCGATGCGCCTGCCGAAAAAGTTTGGCAATTGCTGACCCGAGGCGAAAGAACTCGCCCGTTGGTTTCCACTGGAAGCACGCGTGGAGGTGGGCGAGGGCGGCAAGATCTCACTTTCCTGGGGCCCAGGATTCGAAGGCAGCGCGCCCATAGAAATCTGGGAGCTGAACCGGAGACTGCGCTGGATCGATTCATCATTCGGCCAGCCTAGTGCGGTCGAATGGACCATCGAAACGCGCGGCGGGAAGTCGCTGTTGCGCCTCGTGCAATCAAGCTTTGCTGCGGATGCCGAGTGGGATCAGGAGTTTTACGATTCGACGAATTATGGGTGGGATTTCATGCTTGTCAATCTCCGCCATTACGTCGCGAAGCACGCGGGCCAACCGAGATTGGTAGCGTGGCCGCGTCGTAGAGTTGAAATGCTGCGCGAAGGAATCTACAAGAGGCTCGTTGGACCGCGCGGGATCTTTGTTAATGATGCTGCAGGAGTTTTTCGCGCTGGCGCTGGTTATTCGCTGCAAACGGCGACCGGCGAACAATGGTCGGGACGCATCGAGTTTCTCGTTCCGACCCGCGGATTCTGCGTGACCGTTGATTCGCTCAACGACGCTCTAGCGTGGTTAACGATCGAACCTGCGAGGCCCAACCATGATGTGCAGCTCTGGTTTTCGACATACGGAATCGCGAAGAAAGATGTGGACGCGTTGGAAGCGCGATGGTCGAAAGCCTTAGCGCAGATCTTAGGTGGATAGCTTCATGAATGTAGAAATAGATTCACGAAGGACGCGATAGCGATTTTCCAAAAGCCGTGCACCTTGCTCAGGCCTTAGGCGACGTGCTCAAAAATTCCGGCGGCGCCCATACCTCCGCCAACGCACATTGTCACCAGCCCGTAGCGCGCGTTGCGGCGCTCGAGTTCGCGCAGGATCGTGGCAGTGAGTTTTGCGCCGGTGCAACCGAGTGGGTGGCCGAGCGCGATCGCGCCGCCATTCACATTGACGCGGGCGGGATCGATGCCGGCAAGTTTGATCACGCTCAATGCTTGCGCGGCAAACGCCTCGTTCAGTTCGATGACGTCAACTTGATCCAGCGTGAGGCCCGCGAGTTTGAGAGCCTTCGGAATTGCATACACCGGCCCAACGCCCATTTCCTCGGGCGGGCAGCCCGCGGTCGCGAAAGAAAGAAACCGGGCAAGTGGTTTCAAGCCCAATGCGCGGGCGCGTTCCGCGCTCATCACCACGGCCGCAGCGGCGCCATCGCTCATTTGCGAGCTGTTCCCTGCGGTGACGACGCCACGCATGTGGAATGCAGGCTTGAGCTTGGCTAGGACGTCGAGCGAAGTATCCGCACGCGGACCCTCATCAGTTGTGAAGGTCACTTTCGTTGTTTTCGGTTTGGTACCATTCGAAGAGCCATTCGATCCATTTTCGAAAACGGTGTAGCTCACCTCTACCGGCACGATTTCATCCTTGAACTTTCCCGCAGCAATCGCGGCCACTGCTTTCTGGTGGCTAGCAAGAGAAAATTCATCGGCCTGTTGGCGTGTGATGCCATATTTCTTCGCCAGATTTTCTGCCGTCAGCCCCATGCCGAGGTACGCGTCCGGATAGTTGTCCATCAACCAGGGATTCGGAGAAACTTTGTTTCCCCCCATCGGGACCATGCTCATAGATTCAGTCCCCCCGGCAACAGCGACGTCACCCTGCCCAGCCATGATGCGTTGCGCGGCGATGGCGATTGCTTGCAGCCCGGAAGAACAGAAGCGATTGATAGTCATTGCGGAGGCGTCCACGGGAAGGCCGGCGCGAAGCGAAGCGATGCGCGCAACATTCATTCCCTGCTCTGCCTCGGGGATGGCACAGCCGATGACGACATCCTCAATTTCTTTCGGGTCGAGCCCCTTCGCGCGGGCGACCGCTTCTTTGATCGCGGTCGCAGCCAAGTCGTCGGGCCGCGTCGCTCGGAGCGTGCCCTTAGAAGCCTTCCCTACTGCCGTCCGCACAGAGCTTACGATTACAGCCTCTCGCATGGCTCACCTCGATGGATTCCCAAAACTGCGTGAATCATAATCTTACCATTGGATGCTGGTGGGGGTGAAAAAGGAACAGAGCGGATTCGGCTCGAGCTGGGTGAGATGCCCGATGGATTTGTGAGCGCTAAAGTCGTTCAGCGGCGAAACTTAATCGTCACCTGCATCTCAACTGCGACTGGCTGGCCATCCAGCATGGATGGTTCGTATTTCCACCGGCGGACGGCGTCAAGTGCCGCCTGGCGCAGCAGGGGAGGTCCGGACGCGACATGCATTTTGACGACGTTGCCAATCTTGTCGATGGTCGTGTTCACAACAACGTCACCTTCTAGACCCAATTGGCGCGCGCCGATTGGGTAGACTGGCAGAACGGATGAGATCAGCCGAGGTTCCTTCACGTTGCCGCCAATTCTTACCGGCTGTTCTGGCTGGATCGTGGGAGGTGCCAGTGTCGGAATGTGGGAAGCAGAGGTGATCCCTGCAAGAGCAGCGCTACCGGCACCGGGTTCGACAGGCGCATCAAGAGCGGGCGCCACGTCGGCACCACCCGGGTCCGATCGCTGAGCGGGCATCGGGTGAGCACTCAGGGATTCTGACATCATGCCAGACGTCACCTTCGGAGCGACGGGCTTGGCCACAGCAACTGGGTGTGATGGTGGGCTGGCAACCGGTTTGGCAGCGCCAACTGAATTTGCATTGGAGCTTGCAGGAGGCGCTCCGTTCGTCGTGCTCGGTTGAGGCACCGAAGTAGGAACTGCAGTCGCCTGCTGAGTCACGGAATTTGAGGTGGGCGGATTGAACGAATTTACAGGCGCTGGCTGCGGAGTCTGCTGCGCCACTGCTGAGGTATTCGAACTTGCCGCCCGACTGTTCGAGGTGCGGCTTCGGAAGAAGAGTCCACCTCCCAAGACAACAATAACCATGGCGGCGATCGCAGCGATCAGCATCCAATTCAGGCGCGGCTGTGCGGCCTGATCCGCAGATGCTCCAAAGCCGGAATCGAGGCGTGCGCCGAAATCATCGGACGTGGAATCGTGCGTCGCGGCAAGCGCATTTCCCCCGGCAAAACTGCCGAAGGTGCCGCGCGGATTCTCGGAACTGGATGCGGCTGCGAGTACGCTTGTCTCCACCTCTTGCCCGATGGCTTCCGAGTCGTGAGCTGTGATCGCGACTGCGGAATCATGGTCTCCTTGCAATTCGGAGATCGACGGCAAAGCAGCAGGCGCGATCGGGGGCGCGGCCGGAAAATCAATCGGTGCAGAACCTTTTGGAGCCGGCGGACTGGATGTTTCGGGCTTGCTCTTAACCTGCGATGTCGCGGAAGCAGCCGGCTGCACCTCTTCCTGCGATCCGATGGAAATGAAGGAAGGCTCCGGCTTTGCTGCGGGGACAAATCGTTGCACCGGGGGGGGCGGCGCATCAACGGGTCTGACGTCCTTCGAAATTGGTTCCACGCTGAGCGGCTTTGGCGATGTTAGGATTGAAGGTGCAGGCGCCCAGGAGATGTCGGCCGCTGGTTTCTCTTTCGATTCCGGCCCCGCGGAAATCGCCGGAGCAGAAGTCACAATCTTGTCCGCGGCCGGATCACTATCCGACGGAAAGTACACGCCCCAATAGCCCTGCTGGCGTTGTGTGAATTCCACTTCAATGTAGGCCGCGAGTTTTGCGTTGGGACGGACTTTGAGCACCCGGCAAATAGCATCCTGCCGGGTTTTCAAATTTGTCAGCACAAGCATCTGCCCTACCGTCACGGGCGTGTTCATTCGCAGAACTCCGCCCTGAGGGAAAATAATCATCGTGCTGGTTTGCTCTTCAAAAGGTTCGGTGTGTGGCGTTGTTCCGAGCACGACTTCGGTAACTTTCGATCCGTGAACTCGAACGGGAACTTCGAGTGAAACGGCGTCGGAGCGCATGTGACCGGATGTGGATTTAGGCTGGTTAGTCGCGTGCGAAGTCGCGGTCTCGCCGACAGAATTTGCAACTTCGAGAGTGTCTTTCGTTAGTGGCGCCATCTTCGTGTCCGGCAGTCCGCCGCCCCGCTTTCGTGGAGATATCAGCTTTACTCTTCGATTTTCATAGGGTGTGACAATTTACGGCAATAGTACCTTCGTACTGCATGAGCACAATTGTATGGAGACCCTCACGAGGCCGTGGATGCGGAGTGGAAGCGGCCATCGCCGCACTCGGGTACCGCCTGGGAATCGATGTTGAGCAGGACTTCGGTTTTGGAACCGAACGCGCGAACGAAGCCTTACTTGGCGCGCTCGGGGCGCTTGCGGTATTGCTGGTAGAGATCGTGATGACGATTGTCGGTGCTGGTGAGCTGGCCTTTGATGAAGAGGTATCGCACCTGAGTGCGGATTTCAAGCGGATCGCCTGTAGTGACGATGATGTTGGCGATTTTCCCCGGCTCGATCGTACCGAGTTGATCACCGAGGCCGAGCATCCGTGCAGCATTGATGGTGACGGCCTTCAAAGCCTCATCGTGAGGCAAACCGTAAGCAACCGCGGTTCCCGCGAACTGCGAGAGGCGGCGCGAGAACGAGAAGCCAAAACTGGCGAAGGCGATGGGGATTCCGGCTGCATGCAATTCCGCAGGCTGGCTCATTGGCTTGTCGTAGGGATCGTCTTCTTGCTCGGGCAGACGTTCGGTGGGGCCGAGAATGACAGGGATATTTTTTTCCTTTAGTAAGTCCTTCACTTTCCAGGCCTCGGACCCGTCGGCGAGAATCATTTTCAGATTTTGCCTGGAGCAGAATTCAACTGCATTACGGATATCACGCGCGGTGCCGGCGATCACCAGGGCGGGTAATTTTCCTTCGACAACAGGGACGAGCGCTTCCAGTTTCAGGTCGCGCTCGTAGAGCGCTGGTGAACCTTTTTCCTTAGCCTGCGCGTAATGGCGGGCGCGATCCACCCAATCGTTCAACTCGTTGACGGACTTCTCATACTCCTTTTTCGCGTCGGCGTAGGATTTTTCTTTGAAATTGAACGATGCAAAATCGAAGGAGCGCGTCTCGATGGAGGGCCAGTTGATGACCATTGCGACGGATCGTTGAATCTGCATTTCCTCCATCGTCCATCCGGCAAGATTGAATGCGCTCGCTTGACCGGAGATGATGCCGCCGGCGTTTACTTCAAAGCCGGGAGCCCCGGGAGCCGCAACGGCATGAGTGATTCCGCTCGCGCGGGTCACAGGAATATGAGCGCTTGCCGGGTTAACGGCAGTTGCGGCGACAAGCTCCGGATTGAAATCGCCCAACTCGCTGACATCCACGGTCGCAGAAACAGCACCGATTTCGTCGAGGCCGAGTTGCGTAACGGGATCAAACAGGCCGGGATAAACTTCCAGGCCCGTCGCATCAATCACCAGCGCATCTGCGGGAATCTCCAACTGGGAGCCGACAGCCGCAATCTTCCCATCGCGAATGATCACCACGCCGCCCTCGTTCACCGGACCAGCGAGTGAATAAACCTTTCCGCCTTTAATTGCGTAAACCGTGGGCGAAGGCTGGGCCATCGCCGGCACTGCAAGGATGGAAGCAAGAACTAGTGCGACACGTTGCTTCAACAAGATCGAGAGAAATCTGGGAGTCCTTCGATTATTTCGGTTCATCGGCCGCCTCCTGAAACCCGTTCATTGCTTATGAAGGGCTTAGGAGGTTTCTTCTTCCCTTCTGGCTTCTTCTCGGATTTCTCCTCGTGTTTCTTTTCCTCTTCCGCCGCTTTCTTCTCTTTCTCTAGCAACGCCTGCTTTTCCTTTTCAAGTGCTGGGCGAGCAGCTATATCGCGATCACGATCGAAATACACCTGCCCGTCGATCAGCGTCTTCTGCGCCACGGCATACACACTCAACGGATCGTGATTGTAGATGACGAGGTCGGCGTCCTTGCCCACATCAATCGATCCGACACGATTGTCGATCCCGAGTTGAATGGCGGGATTGAGCGTGATGAGTTTTAGGGCGTCGTTGGCCGAAAGACCGCCGTACTTCATGGTCTTGGCTGCTTCCTGATTCAGATGACGCGCTTCTTCTGCGCTGTCCGAATTAATGGAGACCACCACGCCGCGCTCCTGCATCAATGCTGCGTTGTAAGGAATTGCGTCGTAGGCCTCGATCTTATAAGCCCACCAATCGGAAAATGTGGACCCGCCTGCGCCTGCAGCGGCGATCTCATCCGCCACTTTGTAACCTTCTAGAACATGCTGAAAGGTGCGCACCTTGAAACCGAATTCCTTGGCGACGCGCAGTAGCATCAGGATTTCGTCCGCGCGGTAGCAGTGTGAGTGCACGTAGCGCTTCCCCTCGAGCACTTCGACGAGCGGCTCGAGTTTTTCATCGCGCCGCGGGGGTATCAGGTTCTGCTCGCCGGCTGCCTTGCGCTGTTTGTAGCTGTCCCAGTTTTTCTTGTACTCGCGCGCCTCAGTGAAGGCCTGACGGATAACCTCTTCGACTCCAAGTCGCGTGGCGGGATAGCGCGCTGGAGTGCCGGCCGGAGGTCCAAAATTGGAGTGCTTTGGATTTTCCCCGAGCGCGAACTTGATGCCCGGCAGCGCGCCTTCAAATGGAAGCTGGCTGGCCTGCTTCCCCCAACGCAACTTAATGACGACGGTCTGGCCGCCGATTGGGTTCGCACTGCCGTGCAAAATGTTGGAGGTCGTGACGCCGCCGGCAAGGTCACGGTAAATGTTCACGTCAGCAGGATTCAGTACGTCAGCAATGTTTACCATCGAAGAGACGGCCGGGCCGCCCTCGTTCACGCTGCCGTCCACGGCGATATGCGAATGGCAATCGATGATGCCGGGGGTAACGAATTCTCCGGCGGCATCGATCACGGTAGCGCCGTTAGGGGCTTTCATGTCCGTGCCAACGGCCGCAATCCTGCCGTCGCGAATGAGAATCGAACCATGCTCGATCGTTCCATGCGTCACCGTGAGGACAGTCGCGTTCTGGATGAACACAACGCTTGGGGTCTGCGTTTGGGCGCGGAGTGGCGTCAGAATCACGAGCAGGGTCGCGGCAAACACTACTGAGCGCTTCATCGAGCCACCCCCGCCGCCGCGTCCGGGGAATCCACTCTACGCTCCGGCTTTTTATCGCCCGGTTTATCGGATGGCGGTTCCTCATGGACCTCAAACCAACGGCCATCCACGAAGACGTGCTTCAATTTTGTCTTCTCGTTGAACAGGTCGCCATCAGCAACGATCACATTCGCGATCTTCCCTGGCTCGAGCGAGCCCAAGCGGTCGCGCACGCCGAGAATATCGGCCGCGTCGAGAGTCAGAGCGCGCAGAGCCGCGTCCGGTGCTAGACCTGCTTCAAGAGCTTTGCGGAGATTCTTGAAAATGTCCTTTGGCGTGGAAAGCCCGTCGGAGTAAAAGGCAAATTTCACGCCTGCTTTTGCGAGCGCTGCGGGCGTGGAAGGCGCGAGATCACGAAAGCGAAGCTCGCGCAGGGTCACTTCAGCTTCTGGATCGGCATCTTTCGGTCGCTCGGGCCACTTTAGACTGACAAGCACAGAAATCTTCTTCGCGGCAATCACGTCTGCATTGGCGTACGCCTGCTGGCCACCAAAAAGCACTGCCGCGATTTTCCATTCATCAATGAGCTTTAGTGCGCGCAGAATTTGAATCGAATTATTTGCAGGAAAAAGAACTACCTGATTACTTCGCAAGGACCGGTCGACGACCCGTTCAGTGCGGTCGTAGGGCAACCGTTCGAGTTTCGTGTCGTTTGCATCGTATATGGGCTCTGCCCGGGCGTACCACCGCGCGTCTTCAAACACTTGCCGAGCGTAGGCAACCGTTCCCATCTGCGAGCCGGGAAAACTGAAAAAGCCGCCGACGGGTTTCAGAGAAAGCTGAAGAGTGGCGGCGGGCTGGACCACGAAATCGCCGGGCCGCTCACCCGCGAGGTCGATCACGCTTCCCTGCCCCGGGAAGATGCCGCCTTCGGACGCTGTAAGAGCGGTTGTAAACCCAGCGTTGCGCCAAGCAGCGATGCGCTTGTCGTCAATTTTCAATTCGTCAGCGGCTACGCGCCAGGGCGTGGCACCGGGACGGTCTTCAGGGCCGGACGCAATTTGGAGGGGCGGCGTCGCGCCTCGATGGCCATGGACGGCAGTGGGAGGTTCCTCAGGTTTGGGCAGTCCGAGGTCCGTCCCGGCGTCGATTAGTCCGGGATAAACAGTGAGGCCTTTGCCATCGATCACCCACGCTTCGGGAGGAATGGGGACGTTGACGCCGACGGCCTGGATCAAGCCCTTCGCAATTACAACGGTTCCGCCGTCAATGGGCGGGCCGGAGACGGGGATGATGCGTGCGTTGATGATGGCAAAATAGCGTGGCTCACCCCCCTCGCCGCGAGCTGCGTAAGCGAACGCGAGCATGCTGCAGAGGCCGACGGCGACTAAAAACAGCCAAGCGTGCTTGCGATTAAACGAAGGCTCCATTTCTATCCCCTGTGCCGACCGTCAGATCAAGTGACCCCACGCGATGCACCACATGAGAGCGTCCGATGCTATCGCAGCCAGCGACAAAATCAAGGCAAGGATTTATATATACAAGTGAGACGCGCCAGTCCCGCGACGGCCTAAACGTATGGGGGCGGGAACTAGAACGCACACGGATACGAGGTATCACACGCCCACCACTTGGACGTGGCTCGATTGCGCGGGTTAGCGGCTTGATTTTTGAATTTAGACCAAGAAGAAATTTTCAGAGGCCTCTTGCGAGGCCCCCGAAGCAGACCGAATGGAAGAAGGATGCTAGAACTGCCGGGCCATCGTTCCCAGCACCACGCGCTGACTATCAATTTCGACGAACAGGAATGTTTGATTGTCCACGACGTAATAGGCAAGAGGAAAGGTCGTGGAAGAGGGCGAGGCCGTTTGCAGCGTGAGCGTTCCGCGGCCGAGCGTGGTAGGTGTCGTCGAGCTGCCGCCGGAGAGCTGGAGGTTGGGGAAGATAGATCCCGAATTGTTCGCGTCCAGAAATCCGGTGAATGCGGCGGCGCCCGACGCAGCAATCGAGCCGTTAACGTCTTCCTCGCCACTTCCCACCGCGCCCGTCAGATTCAGGGCGTAGCTGCCCTGCGGGGCGGCGGTGGAAGATTGCAAAAACGCGAGACCACTCGCGACTGTGACGTTGGTGTCTAGCTCGATCATTTCCGCCGAGCCGTTAGAATTGAAATAAACACCGTACGTGAAAGTAGTTTTGCCGTTCGAAATGTTGAGCAGGATTCGATTCGAATTGATCGGCGTGACCGTATAGGTTGACCCCGGAGACGCAATCGTTTGTGTGTGTATCGTACCGTTCGAATTTAGATCCTGAACGCCATTCGTTACGCTGCCCGACCCATTGGCAACGAAAATCCCCCCGGCAGCGTATGCGCCTCTGGATACCGAACCGCCGAGAGTGAAGGCATAGTTGCCCTTGAGCGTTGCGGCTGTGATTGAGCTCGGTGCGCTGAAGGCGTCGCCCGCGAGAATGGGCACCGTGTCAGTCTCAACGAGTTTCAAATGGGTCCGGTCCACCATATAGAACGCAAATGAAAGCGTACCCTTGGCGGTGCTTGTGAACTGTAGCAATCCGCGCCCGGAATTATTGTCGAAGGTCACGACCTGGCCCTGGAGCGAAGTGTCGGCTTGCGTAAGGGTTCCGCCGTTATTCACATCTTGGATTGCGTTGTTTATCGGGAAGTTGCCATTGCCGTCAGCGAAGAAATTCCCAGCAATCGCCTCCGAGAATCCACCAGAATTAACTCCTGAGAGAGCGAAAGAATAAAAATTGGCGATAGAGGATATGGAAAGCTCCGCCTTGTTCTGAAGGTCGATCGTGCCGCTCCCCGTAGCGACTGTGTCGAATCGGACCAGCAACCCGTGTTGGGGTGAGATCACGGTGAGTTGGAAAGTGACTGTGGCTTGACTCGTAGTGAAGGTAACAAGTGCACGGCCGTCCGGCCCGACACCGTAGGTTCCGCCAGTGATGGGGTTGGTAACGACACCATTGCCGCTGTTCACGTCTTCCACGCCGCCGTTGACGACATTTCCTAATCCGTCGAATGTAATGCTGCCGGCCACGGCGAGGAATCCAGCCGCGTCCTGGCCCGAATAAGCAAACGCGTACTGGCCGGAGAGTGAAGCATCCGCGAAGACTATCGTCACGTTTGCGACGCCGGCGCCATTGGCTGCGGTGACGGCAGAAATCGTGACCGTTCCGCCCGGGGGAGGGACTGCCGGCGCGGTGTATAGTCCGTTTTGGTCGATGCTGCCGAAATCAACTCCGGGCGGCGGTGCAGGCAAACCCCAGACAACTGCTTGACCACCCGACGAAGCAGTGAATTGCTGCACGCCCCGAGCGAGAACTGCGACAGCCGAGGGGCTAATGGAGACAGGTTGCGCGGCAGTGACGGTAACTGTGACCGTTGCCTTCTTTGACGAGTCCGCTTGTGAAGTTGCGGTGACAGTAATTGGTCCCGCGGTGCCGGGAGCGGTCAGAACGTTGCCGTTAAACATGCCGCCGCCGGTGGCCGTCCAATTGACCGCGGTGTTCGTAACGTTGTACACCGTGGCGCTGAAAATCACGGTCCCGTTTATGGGGACCGTTGCAGTGCCAGGAAATATGACCACAGACGTGGTAGTGCTCGGATTGATGTTGCCACCACCTCCGCCGCCACCGCAACCAACCATCAAACCGAGCAGCGCGACTGCGAAGAGCGAAAGGGGGATAGTGCGGAGACGTGTCCGCATGCGGGCGGTCGAAGGCATCAGCGGCCACCTTTCTGTACATTCGCAGCGGCATAGCTGCCGCGCGGCATTATCGCGCGGGCGGGTAGTCCGTGTTCGTTCCTCAAAATGAAAATGTGATTCGACGTGGTCAGAACGCGCGCGAGGAATACAGAGCTTCCACCGGAATCGGCCATCATGCCAGTGATGCTCACATTTTGGCCGATCACCAGGCCCAGTGTCTTGGCGCTAGCGACTGGCGGCCTGCCCAGATGAACATCCACAACTCCCTGTGCTGTTCGCAACTGAATATGGGTGCCGAGAATCCCCTCCGCCGATACTGTCTCGATTTTCTGAACCATCCCGTGAATATTGATCTCTTTCGCCAATTCGTACGCCGGGAAGGCTTCGGCCGGGGCAGTCTGGGCGGCTGCTGCCGTAGCCTGGGATTGCCCGTGTGCCTCCGGAATGGCAGGAAGGCATATTGCGAGCCCCATTATGAAGAATAATCTGCTGCCAAGATTACGGATCATCTTGTCTCCTTCTGGATACAACACTAATTCTAAGGATTGGAGAGAATAGTTCCAAGAACACCGGGCGTGCTCTCCAATCGCGCGGATACACAGGACACCACCCGGATTCTTAGATGCACAAATCCACGAAGAGAGGTACACGGGGAGAACGAAAAAGTTGCGTTGGAGCGGCAGAGTTGGATGATTCGAGGGCGCGTCGAGCTCTTCTTGCTGTGCGGTGTCGCGCAGCGTATTATTCTCGCGAGGAATGCAGGGAGGAGAGGTATTAAATTGTCGCGAGCGATCTTTTTCTCGCTGTTCGTCATGTTTGTGGCAGCGCTCCCAACCCCAGGGCAGCAACAGAGTGCATCCGCACCCGGGTGGCAGCAAGCGCAAAAGTCCGACGCGGGCCGGGATACTTCGTCCAGGCAATTCACACTGGCGGGTAAATACCTGACAAAACCAAAAAGCGACCCTGGAACTCCCCCTACTCTGGTGGTGGCCTGCCGCGCACGCGGCTCTAAAGGAAGGTTTTCCTCAGCGTCGGTCAACCCCGGGGTCCCGCTGGACATTGAGTACGTTGAGCCGAGCGAGATAAAGGCAGGGAATTCGTATTATCCAAAAGTGGACGCTCGATACCGGTTAGATGATGGGAAAGCGGAGAAGGAACAATGGTCAGCCGGGACGGACAAAGCATCTGCTACTTTTTCGAAATCGGTGCTGGAGAAAATGCTGCGGGCGCATACCGTCGAAATTACGGTCAAGGAATTTAAAAGTGGAGAGATTTCCATGCAATTTGATATCCCGGATTCGCCGCAGCTCGAAAGCGCCTGCGGGGTATCCGTGCGCAAGAAATAAACGAGGCGGCCATGTCACGTGAGCCAGCCATAGTTTCCGCGTCAGGCTTGCAACTGCGCACCTTCACCCAAGGGGACGTGGTAGTCGTGGCTTGCGCCGGCAAGCTCCTGAGTGAAAATGCGATGCATCTGAAGAACCACGTGAAAGAAATGATTCCGCGCGAAAAACGCATCGCACTCGAGCTGATTGAAATCACGCGAATGGATAGTGCGGGGCTTGGCACGCTTGTGGGGCTTTACATCTCCGCAAAGAATGCCAACTGCGAACTTCGGCTCGTAAATCTGAGCACACCTGTCCGGGATCTGCTGGGCCTGTCACATCTGTTGTCGGTTTTTGAAGCACAAGGAAGCTGCGGCACCCGCCTGCCTTGAGTAGCACGCCAAAGAAACAATCCGGGAATCGCTAATTCCGTAGAGGCTTGCCGGTTTTCAACGTGTGAGCGATGCGCTCTTGCGTCTTGCGTTCGCCGCACAGCGATACGAACGCTTCGCGCTCGAGATCGAGGATGTATTGTTCTGAGACTGTTTGCGGCGCGCTGAGAGAGCCACCGGCGAGAATATTTGCGAGCTTACGCTGGACGACGCCGTCGTGCTCCGTCGCGAATTCGCCGCGCACCAGTATGTGGATGGCGAGCTTGGCGGCGGAAAGAAATTCTTCACCCAGGACGCGGATTTCGGCAGGCGCCGGCGGATGATATCCCGCTCGTACCATCGCGAGTGCCGTCTCCTTCGCGTCGGCAACCTGGCGATCGCGATTCATGGCGATCAGATCCGAAGGGCGTAGAAAACCGAGCGAGCGCGCTTCTTCTCCGCTGGTGGAAACCTTCGCCATCGCGATATTTTCGAATATCGGCTTCAGCGCGTGAAAGAGATCCAGATCCTCGCCCCCAGCGGAGTGCTCGTTCGCGCGGATGAGCATCTCTTTCGTTCCGCCGCCGCCGGGTATCAGGCCAACTCCTGTCTCGACGAGTCCGATGTATGCTTCTGCGGCGGCGTGAATGCGCGCCGAATGCAGACTGATCTCGCAACCGCCGCCGAGCGCCATGCCCTGCGGTGCGGCGACCACGGGGCGCGGCGCGTACTTGATGGCCATGTTGCAGCGCTGAAATTGGCGTACCGCCATGTGAATGTCGTCCCATTCGCCTTCCTGCGCGGTCACGAGCACGAGCATCAGATTGGCGCCGACGGAAAAATTCGAGGCTTGATTGGCAATCACCATGGCTTCGAATTCCGTGCCGAGCCGGTTGATGCCCGCGTGAATCATGGCCACCAGATCGCCGCCAATGGAGTTCATCTTGGAGTGAAACTCGCAGCAGACCACACCGTCGCCCAGATCAATCAGACTCGCCCCGGAATTCGTCTGCACAACTCCCGTGCGATCCTTCAGTGATTTCAGGATGATGATTCCCGGCGGCTCAGGAACCGGTTGCAATGAATTTGCAGCGAGGTCGAAGTGGCGCGTGCTGCCCTTCTCGTATTCATAAAATGACTTCTTCGGCGACGCGAGCACTTTGCCGATAATCGGTGGCATGTGCCTGCCTTCGCGCTCGAGCGCCGCGGCCATCTTTTCGACGCCGATCGCATCCCAGTCTTCGAAAGGCCCGAGCTCCCAGGCGAATCCCCAACGCATCGCGCGGTCCACATCCACGATGGAATTTGCGATTTCTGGCACTCGCCGCGCGGCGTAGAGGCAATTCTCGCTGAGGCAGGACCAGAGGAACCGACTGGCTTTGTCGCCGCCTTTTCCGTCAAGCGCGGGAGCAACAAGTCCGCGCAATCGTTCTCGCGTATCCTCGATGCCCTTCCCTGCTTCGATTGAACCAAATTTCGCTTTCTGGCGTGCGCGATACTCAAGTGTCTTCCAGTCGAGCGTTAGGATTTCCTTGTCGCCTTCCTTCTTTACGCGCTTGTAAAAGCCGCCGCCAGTCTTATCGCCGAGCCAGCCGCGCTTCATCATTTCCTCGACAAACGCGGGCACACGCCACATCTCACGCGATTCATCGTTGGGAATGTTTTCATAAATATTGCGGACCACATGCACGAGGACGTCGAGGCCGACAATGTCGCCGGTGCGAAACGTTGCTGACTTCGGCTGACCGATCGCCGGACCGGTGCATGCGTCCACTTCTTCGATGGTCATGTCCAGCGCCTGCATCTGGTGCAGCACGTTGAGCATCGAGTACGTGCCAATGCGATTGGCGAGGAAGTTAGGCGTGTCTTTGGCGATCACCACTCCTTTGCCGAGTCGGTAATCACAGATTTCGTTCAGTGATTCGATAACATCCGGGCGCGTCTTCGGCCCGGGAATCAGCTCGACCAATTTCATGTACCGCGGCGGGTTGAAGAAGTGCGTGCCGGCCCAATGCTGCTGGAAATCTTCGGAACGGCCTTCGGCGATCAAATGAATGGGCAGGCCCGACGTGTTGGAAGTGACGACGGTCCCGGGCTTGCGCACGGCTTCGACACGCGCAAACAAGCCACGCTTGATTTCGAGGTTTTCAGCGACGGCTTCGATGATCCAGTCCACCTGCCCGCACCAGGCAAGATTGTCCTCAAGATTGCCGGGCGTAACTAATCGCGCGGTCTCGGGCGTGAAGAATGCCGCGGGGCGGGCCTTCTTCGCGGCCTCCAGGCCGGCAAGGACAATGCGATTGCGGACTGCCGGCTTTTCGAGCGTCAGCCCTTTTCGAGTCTCATCCGGACTGAGTTCTCGAGGAATAATATCGAGCAAGTAGCACGGAATGCCGGCGTTAGCCAGGTGGGCAGCGATGCGTGCGCCCATCGTGCCGGCTCCCAAAACAGCAACTTTTTCGATGCGCCGTCTGATTGGCGTGTGCATTGGCGAACGTCGAGGTTACAAAACGGGAAACGATGGGTCAACCTGAAAGACGGAGCCAGCCGAACTAGGCTAAACTGTGTTTTGGAGTAGCTGCCCCACATGGGAACAACTGTAAAATGGCTCGGGAAAGCCCTCCGAGGGCTGCGTACTTTTGCCTACGGTCAGATCGGCGATCGCCCCAAAGTGGGAGTTGCGCTCGGAGGTGGATTTGCGCGCGGGATTGCCCATATTGGTGTGCTGCGCGTATTGGAAGAGCACGAAATTCCGGTCGATTTCATTGCCGGGACCAGCGTCGGTGCCCTGATTGCCGCTGGGTACGCCAGTGGGACTCCGCTTGAAGAGATGGAGAGGCAGGGAAGCGGCACTCGCTTCAAGGATTTCGGGCGCTGGACGCTTTCGCGGATGGGCATGGCATCGAACGAGCGGCTTGAAGATTTCCTCCAACGCTTCACGACCGCGAAGTATTTCAATCAGTTGAAGATCCCTTTGTGCATCGTCGCCACAGACTTGCTGAAGGGCGAGTCCGTGCATTTCACGAGAGGCGAAATCGGGCCTGCGCTGCGAGCTTCGTGCGCCTACCCGGGATTGTTTTTGCCGGTGGAGCATCAAGGGCATTTTCTTGTGGACGGATTTTTGACCGAGCAAGTGCCCGCCCCGGCGGCTCGGGAGTTGGGGGCCGACGTGGTGATTTCGGTCCATCTTGAGCCGGGGCTGCTGGATTCAAAGCCGCGAAACACAATTGAAGTGATCAGCCGCTCGTTTTCAATCATTCAGACCGTAGCCAATCAACCCTGGCGGGGCGCTACGGATGTCCTGATCGAGCCCGAGGTCCATCATGTGCTTTGGGATGAGTTTGTGAAAACGCCGCAGCTGATTGCCGCGGGAGAGGATGCCGCGCATGCGGCCCTGCCAAGAATAAAACAGCTTCTGGCCCAGGGTGGCGGCACGCCCCAGGAAACTCCGGAACACGATCACGCGCGCTCATAAACCAAGCGACGGTGGGGCCATGACCTTGCTAACCAACCCTGTGGTGCAGCGTCGAAAACAGTGTGAGGAGCCGAACTCTCACTGCGATGACCGCTGCAACGCCCCAGTCATACGTAGAGCTAGTTCGGCTCTTCCTCCTCGCTAAAAACTTCTCACTCCCATTTGTAACTCAGGCATCCGAATTTTTGTAGATTCTGGGTCACGTCCACTTTATTGGGCTTCTTTAATCTCGACCACGACCGGTTGGCCGTTGCCTTTGCCGCGTTTTGTAAACCACTCGCTCATCGCGTTGGCCAGGCGCGCCGAGTCCACGTGGAGACCTGCCTCAAGGTGACCCTCGGCGGTCGGAAGGGTGTCGTCAAATTCAGCGGATCCGGTGAAATTTCGCATGCAAAAGCTGTCCAGCCAGTCGAGGGGCGCGGGACGGCGGTCGCCAGCAATCAAAATATCGGCCTTCAGTTTGCGAGCATACACAATCAGAAAAGTATAGCACTTGACTCGAGTGGGGTTTGCACGCGTGCGACAACGGGCGACATTTTCGGTTGCCAAGACTCCTACGCAGTGACATCGTACACATCAAATGCGGAATCGTTGGATCATCGTAGCCTGTTTCGCCATGCTCGGGCTCGCAATTACCGGCGGATTTTACGCTTGGTGGACGTATCACGATTACACAAAACCCTTGACCATCTTGGACGGTCTAATGACCGTTCTGAATTTGGTCCTCTGTCCTCCAGTCATGGTCTTCGCTTCGTGTATTGACTGCGAGTATGGCACCCCGGCTGGGTTGGAAACGAACTTAATGGTAGTCGGGCTGCTTAATGCAGCGCTGTATGCGACAATCGCTGCGGGGGTTTCGGGAAAGAAATCCAAATTCGAGCGCTAGGCCGGATTCGCTGCCTTGCAATTCTTTGTATGCTGCCCTACAATTTTATTGTTCTGAGCGCCTCGGATTCACCTATTGTGGCGCGCTCGGGCTTGGCTGACCGAGCAGTGCCCCCCGCGCGAAAATCTTAGGAGGATTGGTGCCAACACCACTGGAAACCTGGGTGGAAGAATCCGCCCGGCTTACGAAACCGTCAAAAATTGTCTGGTGCGATGGTTCGCAAGCCGAAAATGAGCGCCTGACGCAGGAAATGCTGCGCGACGGCACGTACATCGAGCTGAATCAAAAGACCTATCCTCGCTGCAACCTTCACTGCAGCAATCCCAACGATGTGGCCCGCACCGAAGGGGTCACGTTCATCTGCTCACGCAATAAAGTGGACGCTGGACCGACCAACAACTGGATGGCGCCTGATGCCACGAAAGAGAGAGTGGGGCCACTGTTCGACGGCGCAATGAAGGGACGCACGATGTACGTGGTGCCCTACATTCTGGGCCCGGTGAATTCTCCGTACAGCAAAGTGGGCGTCGAGATTACGGACAGCGCCTACGTGGTGGCCAGCATGCACATCATGTCGCGCATGGGCAAGGTGGCTCTCGACCGCCTCGGTAGTTCCGAGGAATTCGTACCGGGACTCCACTCGCTAGGCGATCTGAATCCCGACCGTCGCTTCATCCTGCAATTCCCCGAAGAAAAATTAATCTGGAGTATTGGCTCGGGCTACGGAGGCAATGCCCTGCTCGGCAAGAAATGCTTCGCGCTGCGAATTGCGAGCTGGATGGCGCGCGACCAGGGTTGGATGGCCGAGCACATGCTGATCATCGGGCTCGAGGACCCATCGGGCAAGGTGACGTACATGGCGGCTGCATTCCCCAGCGCCTGCGGAAAAACGAATCTGGCCATGATGGTTTCCACGCTCGAAAAGCAGGGCTACCGCGTCTGGACCGTCGGCGATGATATCGCCTGGATGCACGTCGCTTCCGATGGCACGCTGCGCGCGATCAATCCCGAGACGGGATTTTTCGGCGTTGCACCTGGGACGAATGCGAAGACAAATCCCAACGTCATGAAGGCTCTGCAACACGATTCGATTTTTACAAATGTTGGTCTTACGCCGTCACGTGAGCCGTGGTGGGAGGGTATAGATAGCGCGCCGCCCGAAGGACTGATTGATTGGAAAGGCCATCCGTGGAAACCTGGGAAAGGCGCGGCGGCGCAACCGAACTCGCGCTACACCGTTCCCGCAAGACAGTCGCCCTCGATTTCTTCGCATTGGGAAGATCCCGAGGGCGTACCAATATCCGCTCTTATTTTTGGCGGGCGCCGCGCGCGCGTTGCACCGCTCGTCTATGAATCATTCAATTGGCAGCATGGCGTGTACGTGGGCGCGACGATGGCCTCGGAGACGACCGTCGCAATCACGGACAGCCTGGGAGTCACGCGCCGCGACCCGATGGCCATGATTCCCTTCTGTGGCTACAACATGGCGGACTATTTCCGCCACTGGCTCACCATGGGTCCGAAACTGAAGGTGCAACCGAAGATTTTCAACGTGAATTGGTTCCGCAAACGGGCCGACGGAAAATTCCTCTGGCCGGGGTACGGCGAAAACGTGCGCGTGCTGAAATGGATGCTCGACCGGATCGAGGGCCGCGCCGAAGCCGCGGAGACCGCCATCGGCTACGTACCCACGCCAAAATCGTTGACGCTTGACGGCCTTTCCGTCTCTCGCGAGGCGCTTGACGAGCTGTTGCACGTAGAACCAGCGGACTGGGTGGCCGAACAAGAGGCCACCGGAAAATTCTTCGATAAATTCGGCAGCCGCTTGCCGGAAGAAATCCGCATGGAACACTCGGCGTTCGCGGGCCGCTTGCAGCGTTCAACAGTAGCCATTAAATAACCCGGGCTCCGGCCTATGCACCGTGCTCACCACCGCGCGCCTGTGCCGTCTGACTGCACAGCACGACTGGTGGAATCGCGAGTCATGAATAAGAAATGGAATGCCGCGGTAATTTCATTTGTATTTCTCGGTCTCGCAGGCCATCGCGCGGCCTCGCAATCGGCTCCTTCAAATAACGCAGCGGCTGCCTCCGCCGCTTCGATTTCCTCAAAATTGGTTGTCGCCCCGGATTTGGCGCAGCGCGTCGCGAAATTTCAACGCGTGCACATGCCATTCAATTCGCAGAGTCTCACGGCCCGGGAAAAGAAAATGGTCGGCAAGCTCGTCGACGCGGCAGGCCTGCTCGATTGCATTTTCTGGCGGCAGAGCGATCCCGAAGGGCTGAAACTTTATCTTTCGCTGGCGAAAAGTAAGGACGCGCAGGACATGCTCCTGCGGCGCTATTTGAAAATCAACGGCGGCCGCTTCGAGTTGATCAACAACCAAAAACCATTCGTCGGAACCAAGTCCATGCCTCCCGGCCGCGGGTTTTATCATTTGACCATCGGTTCCGAGCCGTGGGTCATTTTGGGCCCTCCAGAAAAGTTCGATGAGGCTACAGGCGTGTTGTTGCGACTCGCGACGAGGAACAAAGCACTCACCGACCCTTACACAGTTGTCACAGTAACGAAATCGGATTTCGGTGCGACGCTGACTCAATCAGTTCCTTACCACATCGAATACCAGGAATTTCTCAAACCGATGGCCAAGGATCTCCACGAAGCCGCGGACTTGAGTGACGATCCCGCGTTCGCAAAGTTTCTCCGCCTGCGCGCCGATGCCCTGCTCACCGACGACTATTACGCAAGCGATGTCGCTTGGCTCGAGCTCCAGAATCCGAAGTTCGACATCTCTTTCGCGCCGATGGAGGTCTATCTCGATGGTTTGCTCGGCGTGAAGACTTCTTACGGCGCGTCCGTGATGATCCGCAACGAAGAAGAAAGCCGCAAGCTCGCGGTGTATCAGAAGTATGTGCCGGAATTGCAGGATGCGCTGCCGCTCGCGCCTGAAGACAAGCCTTCCAAGCACGGCCACCAAACCCCCATGGAAGTGATGGACGCGCCGTATCGCGCGGGCGATCTCTTGCATGGATACCAGGCCGTTGCGGACAATCTGCCGAACGATCCGCGCATTCACGAGGAAAAGGGCTCGAAGAAACTCTTCTGGAAAAATTTCATGGATGCGCGCGTGAACTACGTAATCCTTCCACTCGCCAAGCGCATGATGCGCGCCGATCAAGCGCAAATGGCGAGCGGCGAGGGTTATCTGGCCGACACGATCATGCACGAAATCGCGCATGAACTCGGACCAGTCTATGCGCGCACGCCAAACGGAAAAGTGGATATCCGCGAGGCGCTCGGCCCGCGCTTTTCGGGCCTCGAAGAAGCAAAGGCCGATGTGGTCGGCCAATTCTGCTTGCAATGGCTGGTGGATCACGGAGCATACCCAAAAGAAAAACTCGAGGGCGTTCAAACCTCCTACGTCGCCGGTATTTTCCGCACCGTCCGGTTTGGCGTGGCCGAAGCCCATAGCGCGGGCGAAATGATGCAGTTCAATTATTTTGTGGAACAGGGTGCGATTCGCCGGGATGCTTCAACGGGACTCTATGAAGTTGTCTTCGACCGCATGCCCGCGGCCATCACTTCGCTCGCGAAAGAGTTGCTGGAACAGGAAGCCACCGGCGACCGCGCCCGTTCGGACGCGTGGTTCAAGAAATATGGTTCCATGCCCACCGATCTTTCAGCGTTGCTCGCAAAAACCTCCGACATCCCCGTGGACATCGATCCGGAGTTTGATTTCAACCCGCCGGTTCGATAGCTCCGGCTATCACCACCTGAAAATTAAAGGATTGCCTGGATTTCTGCGTCGATGGAGATGTGCGTCTGGGGAAAGCCATTGATTTGATAGCTCGCGCCAACGGCGTTGCTGAAATGGAAGTAGCGGCTGATGTGATAGTCCTCATCTAGAACGTCGAACACTTGCTCGGTCTCCTCGCGCGACAGGCCGAGTGAACCGATCGCAACGGATTTGCCGTAGCCGCCGGCGGCGGCCACATATTTTTCGACGAGTTCACGCAGTGACATGGACATATTCAGATCCAGACGTACGCACCCGCTTCGCCGTACGGTAGGTTCATGTAAAACAAATTTGCCTCGGCGATCTTCTTGAACGCAACGCACAGCATCCCCGCGCCATGCTGTTGGCAGAACCATTCGCCCGGCGCCCCGCCGATGCGTTCCACGTCGTCGAGCGTCGCCACCTGCTCGCGCGAAAACCAGAGCCAGGTCGCGGGCCGCGCGCATTCCGCGCAAGACTGGCCATTCTGCGCCAGGCGCTTTTCAATCGCCGCAGCAACTTCGGACGCAAGTCCGGCGGCCTCGAAATCCGGCGTGGCAACAAAGAAATACTGCGTGAAAGTTTCAGCGTTCGGCTCGAACGCCACCACGCGACCTTGAAACGATTGCATCTCGCCAACCGCAATCCCGAGAAGGCAATCGCGGCAGAGCGAAACTTCCGGCCGCGCCGGCTCGCGCCGCTTCGCACTCTTCCCGCGCAGGTAGAGTGTGTCGGGGAGCAGCGTCGCCATCCAGAATTGCTCACCGTCCAGGTGAACACACTCGGCGGGAGTGCCCTTCAGCCACGCCCACCAGTTCCGGCTTCTCGGCGCCAATTCGAGCCCCGGATACGCCGCGTCGTAGGAAATGCGAGCCAAGTTCTTCCATCCAATCCACGCCTTCGAAAGCCGTATGGTAGCAGATTGCGATTCGATTTTGCGCTCGACCGGAGTTTGTCTGCATTGTCTGGTTCAGATATCATGAGTGCAGCAAATTCATCGCATCAAGCTGTGACTCAGCAATTTTTGAAATTCATCGCGCAAGCGAAATGGGAGGATCGAGAATGGCGATATCAGTAGGAACTGCAGCGCCGGATTTCACACTCAAGGATCAGGACCAGAAAGAAGTGAAGCTTTCGGATTTCAAAGGGAAGAAGAATGTTGTGGTCGTTTTCTACCCGCTTGATTGGAGCCCCACCTGCACGAAGGAGCACGTCTGCCTGGTGAACGATATGAAGCGTTTCGAGCAGCTTGACGCGCAGGTGCTGGGCATCAGCGTGGACAGTGTGTGGTCGCACAAAGCCTACGCCGAAAAAATGGGCATTCACTATCCGTTGCTTGCGGATTTTCAGCCGCGTGGCGCTGTGGGCGACAAATTCGGCGTGTATCTTGCGGATAAGGGCATCACCGGGCGCGCCATCGCGATTGTGGACCGCTCCGGCAAAATCGCCTGGCTCAAGAACTACGATATTCCGGTTGTGCCGGACGTGAAGGAAGTTGCTGATGCGCTAGCCGCCGTAAGGTAAGGCGGCTGCAAATCGGCTCTCGCTAAAATTTACGGTTTCGCCAGACCGCCCGCGCTCGGGTTCGGCGCGAACGTGCGGATGTAGTCCACCACCTGCCAGCGCTCTTCGTCAGTAAGCTTGTCTTTAAAGCTCGGCATGGGCCGGCGTCCGTGCGTGATCTTCCAGAAGAGTTCGCCATCTGTGACGCGACTCATGACCTGCGGATCGGTGAAATTCGCGGGTGCAACAGAAAGCTTCGCGGCCTTTTCACCCTTGCCGTCGCCATTTTCGCCGTGGCAGCCCTGACAACGGTCCATGTACGTCATCATTCCCGCGCCAATCGCTTGCCTGTTCGCCGGCACTGGATTCTGCATTTTCTTCGCTTCCGCCGGTACGCGCCAATCACTCTTGTAATATAAAAAAGCCGCGCCGCTCGCCGCGACGACCAGGAAGAGAAGGAAGATCCAGAAGACTCCACTTTGGTTTTTCGAACCTTCGCGTTCAGTTGGCATGTTCGATTTCGAAGGGTCCCGGGCCCGGCTGGAATGAAAAATCAGCCAAAAAAATTCTCCCATATCGGCTCGGAAACGCCAAGCTTTTCACTTCACGGAAACGTGAAGAAGGGAGGGGCAGGATTGGCGATTCGCGGTGGCGAGATGAATCGTCCACTCAGTGCGCAGCTTGCAAAGCACGGAATACGGAAACGAGTACGATCACCATCATTAGAATCACATATACGCGCAAAGCCCAAAGCCAAGCACGCACCCCGGTTGAAAGTTTCCGCGGCCCGAAATGTGTTTGTCTCTTGGCGGCGACCACCTGGTCGGCCTCGAGAAACGACAGCACCATACGCGGATCTTCCAGGTTGAGCTCGCTCGCATTCGTGGTGATCCGGTCGAGATTGCGGTTGATCCCGGCAGCTTCTGCAAAGTTTGATTTAGGTTCCTGCATTTTGAAGATATCCTCCGCTTGGAAATGCCCGTCGCGCTTGTTTACGAAACTAACCGCCTAACAACTTGGGAAAAACAGTCGCGAGGCCGAATCCAATGCCTGCGATGATTAAAAGGATTGTCACCGTTACCCCGGCCACGTTTGCCCATGTGCCATTCACATATTCCCCCATTACTTCCCGGTCGTTCACCAGAAGCAGAAGGAATGCCAGCGCCGGCGGCATGGCCAGAACCGCAATGACGTTGACCGTGAGCACAACAAATTCGAGCGGAAAGCGCGGGATCAGCACCAGCATCGCAGCCGCAAAGGCCGAGCCGAGCAAGGTCAAATAGAACGGCCAAGCTTCCCGCAGCGGTCGGTTCAAGCTATGCCCCGTTTGGAAGACTTCGCCAAACGCATACGCGGAAGACGTGGAAATCGCGATGGCCGCAACGATCCCCGCCTCAAAAATTCCGAGCGCAAATAGGGCTGCGCCGGCGTGCCCAATCCACGGACGGAGCGCCTCTGCAAATTGAGCGCCTTCAAAATCCGAGGCGTTAATCCCGTGGTGGAATAAGGGCGCGGTCGCGAGAATCGTGGCAAGGGCGCACACTGTCGCAAGCAGAGCCCCGAGAAATGTGTCGAACCGGCCGGCATTTATGTCGCGCGGCTGCATTCCTTTGTCCACCACCGCGCTCTGTTGAAAGAAGAGCATCCAGGGCGTCACCGTCGCGCCGATATCCGCAAGGATCTGCACCAGAATCTCGTAACGCCTTCCGGTTGGAAGTGGCATCCAGGTCCACATGGCATGACCCACAGCATGCCAATCAGGACGCGCCAAGAGCGCGGCTGGGATAAACAGAGTATTGAAGATGGCCAGGCCCAGTGTAATCCGTTCCCATGTCCAGTAGCGGCCGGTGGTAATTGCGCCCACCACCACCACCAACGCGCCTCCGACCGCGACCGCCGGTCGGATGCCGAAGAAACCGAGTCCCGCTCGCACGCCGATGAATTCGGTCACGAGCGTCAAGAAATTCCCTAAGACCAAATCCCCCATCGAAAAAAGGCCCCAGAATCTGCCAAACCGGTCGAATATGAGCTCCGCGTGGCCGCGATGGGTCACAGCCCCTAACCGCACCGTCATCTCTTGCACAACGAAACCCATCAGGAAGGTGAACACGACGAACGGCAGAAAGAATCCAATTCCGAATCGCGCACCCGTGGCCGCGTACGAAAGCATACTGGGCGCGTCATTCTCGCCCAGAAAAACGAGAATCCCCGGTCCGATGAGGAGCCAGAGAACCCGCATTCCACGGAACGGATTTGAACGCCGTCCTTCCATGCGAGCTCTGGCAACTTCCCGGCGATCGCGTGCCCGGTCCACATCTTCATGCGTTACGAGATTGGCCAGTTCGGGCGCATCGGCCGACGCAGCCGCTATCTCTGTCGTGGGGTGGGCCGTGTGATCGGGCAGCGCGCTTGCGCCTTTTTTTCCGTCGTCCATGGGTTAACTATGCTGAACTCCGGATATAAACTACATTTAACTCATCTCTAGGTCAACCGGGATGTGTCGCGAGTGCCACCAAAAATCGTCGAGCACGCATGGAACCCTCTGCTATAGTGGCCGGACAGAGAACCTCAGGAGAAGAGCAATGGCAGACGCCCCAAAACAGCAAGTGCAGATCAAAGCGGATGAAAAGGAACTGCTGGGCCAATATTCCAATCTCGTCGTTGTCCACCACAATGCCGAGGAGTTCACATTGAACTTCGTCTATGTCTTCCCTACTCTGCCGCAGGGCAAACTGGTTGCGAGCCTGATCCTGAGCCCGACCCACGCCAAACGGTTGCTCCGCGCCCTGCAGGAAAATGTGGCACGCTACGAAGCGCAGTTTGGCACGTTGCCGGAAGGCCCCGGGCCGGGGCCCGAACCTAACGTTGGATTCATTCAGTAGGGGTATTCCCCTGTCGGAAGAAAATCCTCCTTCGCGGGTGTTAACGGGACTTCGCTTTCGGAATTCTTGAATGCTAGTTGGAAGGCGAGTCGGCGACTACCCAATTGCCGTTTGGCTCGATAAATTCCAAGCCGACGGCAAATCCACTGTCCCGGATGAATTGGCAGTACGCGACTCGTGCAATCGAACGGAACGAACCCGTAAGCGTGGTGATGGTGAGCCGGTCGTCCGTCTTCCAGCGACGCACGCTCAAAACGCGCGCGCCTCGCGGGCTCACGTTTTCGGTGAAGGTCGTTTCAGTTCCAGGAATTGCGGGATGGCCGGTAATATGCACGCCCACTTCCATGGGAATGCGCGGCTCGCGGCGAGGCCCGACTGCAATTTTTGGGACCCCCATCCCAAATCTCATTTCTGATGACCTCCAGCGGTTTAGAGACAGGCCGCCACGTGCCCCAATCGAAATTTCTTTTCGCCCCGGCCTTTCATACGATACAGCGCGCGGTCGGCAGCGCCCAAAAGCTTTTCAATCGTTGTTCCATGCGAGGGATAGACGGCCACACCAACACTGACGGTGATGGGCGGTTGCTGGCCATCGTTGGCAAGGCGCTCGCAAATTCGCACGGCGGCCTGCGTGGCTTCTTCCTCATTCGATTCAGGCAGGATTAATGCAAATTCATCGCCGCCATAGCGTGCGGGAGTATCGATTGTGCGGCTGCTGGTGCGCAGCGCCACGCCGAGCCGCTTGATGGCGCGGCTTCCGGTTAAATGGCCGTAACTGTCGTTAATCTTCTTCAACCCGTCGAGATCGAACAGCAACACGGCAAAGCTGCGGCCCGTCCGGCTCGAGCGTTGAATCTCAGAGTCGAGCACTTCCAGCATGCGGCGGTGATTGGCCAATCCCGTAAGTGAATCAGAAGCCGCGAGCTTGCTCACTTGATCGAAGAGCTGCGCGTTGTCCAGCAGCGTCCCGCCAAGCACTGCTACGTAACTCATTACCATCAGCACGTGCGCAAGGGTGAACGGCGCATCGAGGACTCGCTGCGACTGGCTGATAGTCAAATGGCAGACCACGTTCAGAAATGCGGCGATAAAAAGAGCACGATCCAGCGAGGTTTCTTCCCGCCGCAGCCGCCACGCATATCCGACCGTTGCTACCAGATAAATTGCCGCAGGCAAGAGATCCCAGGGGCGAGGAACGATCCAGCCCGGATGCATTTTCGGAGCGGTTGGCAGCATGAAATAAAAAACGCTGGTGAGATAGGCAACCGCGCCGACAAGCAAGGTCGCGCCCGCCATCTCCTTCGCAGGATCCCGTGAGACAGGAATACGCCGTTCCACAGCCAGCGCCACGAGCAATAGGAATCCGAGGAGCGTTCTTCCAGCCAGCCAACCGATTGAAATGTGGTTGCCCTCAGTCCGCGTGACGAGCATCCAACGGTAAAACGTCATGCTGGTTCCGGCTTCGATGAGCCCCGCCAGGACGAAGCCGAATGCCAGTATCAATGAAATTCGATCGTGCGTGCCGCGGAAACGCACCAGCGCGTTCGCCGCAAACGTGAATGCGATCAAACTGCCGGACATCTCGAGATATGTGTCGAGGAGCGGATCAGCCTGGTAGGAGGAGTTTCTCAGAATCCAGATCAGCAGAAAGTACGCCGCAGCTGCAATCGTCCAAAGTAGGACGAGGCGAAATCGATGCAATAGCCCCCAAAATGTGCGCGGACGGCCCACAATTCCCCCAGTACACGTACGAGTGCCCCCAGACATACCTGCAACTTATGTTCCGTTCTGATGCATGGTTTTAGTACTAGGTAAAGCCATTACATTGTGTTCTATGCGATGCTTTGGGGATGGCAGACAGGACGGCGACTGGGTGCCCCACGCACAAGCATTGGGTAGAAACGTTACATCGACGGTTACAAGCTACCCGCCATAATTATGGCTTGGGCGCTGGAGGTGGTAATTCAATGGCTTGTACAACACTCTGGAAGGAAGTCTTCTTGTGGCTGCCATCGCAGAACGGCTTGCGCTCGGAATGTCCACAGCGGCAAAGCGAAAGACGCGTGCGACCGGCCAGCCCGAATGGTTTTCCTTCCTGATCCAACACTTCGAAGTCGCCTTCGACGACGAGCGGGCCGTTGTTCGCAACGGCAATTTTTGTGGCCGCCATTCAATTCCTCCCTCACAACATTTGAATTCTTCGGTGTGAAATTTCGCGCGCTCGATGGCAGTCCGCTGCAATCAGTATTTCGGTACCGAAGGATCCACTTCGTCGGACCACGCAAGGATACCACCTTTAAGGCTGAGAGCTTTGCGGAAGCCCGCTTTGCGCAAAAATTCGACGGCTTCGGCTGAACGCTTGCCGCTGCGGCAATGTGCCACGATTTCGCGAGAGCTATCGAGTTCATTCACGCGGCGGGAGAGATCGCCCAGCGGAATCAGATGGCCGCCGAGATTGCAGATTTGGTATTCGTGCGGCTCGCGCACGTCGAGGATAAAGAGATCGTCGCCGCGATCGAGCCGGGCCTTCAATTCGCGCGGGGCAATTTCGGGAACAGTAATTTCCGGCGCTGGCGCATCCTCCCCGCGAATGCCGCAGAATTCCGCGTAGTCGATCAGCTTCGTGATGGTCGGATGCTCGCCGCACACCGGGCACTCCGGATTCTTGCGAAGCTTCAATTCGCGGAACCGAATCGCTAATGCATCAAACAGCAACAACCGCCCGATCAAGGGCTTGCCCTTGCCAATGATCAGCTTGAGCGTTTCTGCCGCCTGAATCGAGCCAACAATTCCCGGCAGCACGCCCAGCACTCCGCCCTCAGCGCATGAAGGCACAAGTCCCGGCGGAGGCGGCTCCGGATACAAGCAGCGGTAGCACGGCCCGCCGGGTGCACCAAAAATGCTCACCTGGCCTTCGAACCGGAATATGGAGCCGTAGACATTCGGCTTGCCGAGCAGTACGCACGCATCATTCACCAGATAGCGCGTCGGGAAATTATCAGTGCCATCCACGATGATGTCGTAATCCTTGAACAGTTCGAGCGCGTTCTCACTGGTCAGGCGCGTCTCAAAAGTATCAATTTGTATTTCCGGATTCATGTTGTGCAGGCGGTCGGCGGCGGCTTCAATCTTCGGGCGTCCCACATCTGTCGTGCTGAATAGAATCTGGCGCTGAAGATTCGTCAAATCAACAGTGTCGAAATCGACGAGACCAATCCGTCCAACGCCCGCGGCCGCGAGATAGACTCCGAGCGGTGCACCAAGCCCACCGGTGCCAATGCATAGCACCCTCGCCGCCTTCAACCTGAGCTGCCCGTCCATGCCCACTTCCGGCATGATCAGGTGCCGGCTGTAGCGCAGCACTTCATCCTTCGACAGCGTTACGGGCGTCGTGCCCGCCGGCGTCGAAGGCATTCCAGTTTTAGTGGCCATCGAAAACTTCTCCCAGCTGTCCAAATTACGCGCCGCCCGCGATCGAAGGCACGATACTCACCGTGTCGCCTTCACGCAGCCCCGTCTGTTCTTTCTGGAGATAGCGAATGTCTTCGTCATTGACGTACACGTTGACGAAGCTGCGCAAGCGGCCATCGTCCGCGTAAAGATGCTTCTTCAACTCGCTGAATCGCGTGGTGAGCGCGGCGAGGGCCTCGCCAACCGTCTTTGCCTGGAGCTCAATGCTCTCCTGCTTGCCCGCATAGGGACGCAGCGGCGTCGGAATGATTACCTTCACTGCCATGCACTTTTCTCCTTGCCTACGATGTCGCTGACTGCGTTATGGATTCAATCGCCTCGGAATCGTAGCTGGAGCGGTCGTCGCGCAGCCGCCACGATGTGGTGTCGCGAGGCACGCGCTGCTGCACGCTCACAATGACGTAGCTGTACCACGGCCAGGCGTGCTCGCGGTCAAATTCGCTGGGCCGCGCGGGCGCATCCGGGTGCGAATGATACCAGCCGATCAATTCAATCTTTTTCTCTCGCGCCGTATGTTCCGCCAGCCGCACGTCGTCGGGAGTCACTTCAAAGCGGTTCCGAGGCGAGTCGTTGCGCCGATTCTCAAGCGGCAGCAAATCAACTACCTCGCGCGAGTCGTCGCCATCGGCGCCCAGCAGTGCGCCGCAGCATTCGTGCGGATAGGTCTCCGCGCCATGCGCCTGAATGCGGCGAAGCAACTCATCACGAATTTTCAGCACGGCTCTGCTCATTATTCTTTCAAGCCTCGGTCCAGAATCTCTCGCTCAAATATTTTTCACCCGAATCTGGAAACACGGTCACGATTACGACGTGTTCGCTCCGTGGCAACCGCCGCGCAACATCGAAGCAAGCGCACACAGCTGCACCGGAGCTCACCCCCGCCAGGATTCCTTCTTCGTGCGCCAGCCGCTTCACCATTCGATACGCGTCTTCAGTGCGAATCGCAAGGTCTTCATCCGCTAATTTCGGGTCGTAGATACGCGGAACAATTGCCGTGGCCATGTGCTTCAGGCCTTCCAGTCCGTGGAACGACGAGTCCGGCTGAAAACTAATGAAGCGAATTTTCGGATTCAGCTCCCTCAGCCGCCGCGTGGCGCCCACGAAACTTCCACTGGTTCCCAGGCCCGCGACAAAATGCGTAATCTGTCCGCGCGTCTGCTCCCAGATTTCCGGCGCGGTGGTCGAATAATGCGCCGCCGGATTTGCCGGATTGCTGTACTGGTCCGGGTAAAAGTATTTTTCCGGCTCGGTTGCGTAGATTTCCTTCACGCGGCGAATTGCTCCATCGGTGCCCTCATCGCCCGGCGTGATCACCAGGTCAGCGCCATAAGCCGCGAGAATTTGCTTTCTCTCTTGCGAGGCGCTCGCGGGCAGACACAACTTCACGCGATAGCCGAGTGCGGCGCCAACCATGGCATACGCGATCCCGGTGTTGCCGCTCGTCGCGTCCAGAATTATTTTGCCGGGCCGCAAATCACCGCTGCGTTCGCCCGCGCGGATCATCGAGTACCCCGCGCGATCTTTCACTGACCCGCCGGGATTGAACCATTCCGCCTTCGCGTAGAACTCCGCATGCGGAAACTCCCCGCCAATCCGCTCCAGGCGCAGCAGGGGTGTATTGCCGATGCGATCAAGCAATCGATCGCCTATTTTCGCGCCCGTATCGGAAAGTGGTGTGGCTGCCATCGACCTGTTTACAGCGCCTGGGTTGTGCCCGAGGAAATGGCCCCGCCGACCGGCACGACAATTTGCAGGCGTCTGTCTTTTATATTTACGAGCGGGGAAATCCTTTCGTATTCGACTGATTCAAAGCAGTCTAGCAAAATCCTCCAGCGCGTCATAGCCAGCCTTGTCCCCGCCCGCGACGCTACTTCCCTACCTCATTGGATGCTCGAGCGGGGCGCCCGGCACTCAATTTTTAGCTTTACACCGGCACAGCGGAGTTCTTATGCTCAGAGTCATGTGGTATGTCGACAACCTCTTCAAACAAGCTCAGGTGGAATCGCTCTCCCCCAAGGGCTTCCTGGTGCGCAGTTCAGGCGGCGTCGTGCGGATCGAGAAGTACGATTGTGGCGCAGAACTCCGCAAGTTGCCTGAGGGCGAATTTCAGATGACCGAGATCCCCTGCATTATGTGGGAAGGGCAATTCACGCGTCTCTGGGACGCCGGCTATCAGAAATTCTTGCTCACGCATGACGCGAAGAAATTGCCGGTGCACGTAACTCAGCTCGCGAATCTGCGCCGCTTCAACGAGGAATTGCGCTCGGCGCTCGGCGTGCCCACCTACTACAATGAAGCCCTCGGCTCTACTTGCCATGTCAGCGTGTATGACCGCGTGAAAGGGCGCCCCGGCGATGTGCCGGATGAAAGTGTGGGCGTAGAGGAAGAAACCGAACACTAAGCCCCGGCGGCTGGACCTTACTCCTTAGATGAGTCCCTACCGGGTTCCTTCATTCGACCGCACGCAGTCCCCGCACACGCCGAACAGCTCCGTGCGGTACCGCTCGATCCTGAATCGCTCTCCTCGGGCGGCCCGGCCCAACATTTGAGGGGGCAGCCTCAGCCAAACATCCTTCAATGTGCCGCAGCGATTGCAGACCAAGTGGTCATGCCGCTCGACAATGGGGTCGTAGCGCGCTGCTTCCTCCGAAAAATCCACTCGGCCTATGAATCCGCGCTGCTCGAGCCAGTTCAACGAATTATAGATTGTCGCGTAGGCCACGCCGGGGCGTCGCCGCCGCACCAGCCGGAATACTTCTGCGGCCGTGGGATGCTTATCTGTTGAACGCAAAGCGTCTAGTACTACCCTGCGATACCTTGTCAACCGTTCGTCAGATTTCATTGCATCACCTCCAGGCTTGGAAAACGAATGTCCGCACCAAGCTTGGATTCACCCCAAGGCAGAAAGTCGTCTAAGAACATATAAATTTCAGAGCAGTTCTTAGGAGAATTCCAAATTTGGGACGAGGGGGATATTTGAAAAAGGAATCGGCAAGCTAGTTTTTTAGCTGCAGTAGCTGGCGGCGCAGTTGCGCGGGGTCCAGGCGGTGCCGCGCGATCATTTTGGAGCCCAGGAAAATCACGGGAACGTCGTTCGTGTACATGTCATGAAGAATGGTGTCATCGTCGATGTCCACTTCCCGAAGTGTGGCTCTAAATTCAGTAAGGAGTGGCAAGATTTGAGCTTTGGCCTCTTCGCACAGATGGCAGCCTTTTCGCGTGTAAAGTGTGATTTCATTTGGACTCACCACGGCCAGCCGGCCATCCTCGGTGCGCTCGTAGAAATCGCTTCGCTGGCTCTCTTGGAGCAATCCATTTTTCACCATCGCCGAAACGCTATCGAGGACCGCCTCGCGCGCGGCCGGAGGATTTCCGCCCACGAACTCAAAGAATGTATGAAGGTCGAGCGACTCGCGCTCGAGTTGATCGAATAATTGCAGAATGCGCCGTTCCATTGCTTCCATGTGTCTAGTCTCGCCAGTGGGCGTCAGGGCTTGATGGTGTAGTAGCGCTGGAACGGCCCGATAGATGGATGAAACGCGCGCGAGCGGTACAGTTCCGCGATCTGGCGAATATGCCCAAGATCGTGAAACGCCCACTCGTTCATTAGATGGCCGATGGTGACAGCCCCAATCTCCGCATGTTGACCCGTGCGCGCAACCATCCCCGCCGGAACGTACCGCAGCCACGACAGCGTGCGATCGCGCTCGTGGCAGAATTTCTTCAAATTCTCCCGCGGTTTGCCCCCGGTGTATTTTCCTGCGGCGTATGCGGCATTTTGATCGTACGCTTCGAGCTGCGGATTATCTTTGTCGAGCATCTTCTGAATACGCTCGCGGAAACCGGCCGACTCGACATGCGCTAGGTGCGCCAGCACTTCGCTGATGGACCAGCGGTCCATCGCAGGCTTCCAATTCATTTGTTCGTCGGATGCCGCCCAGATAATCTTTTCGATGATGATCGGTGTTTGTTCGAGAACAGCCAGTCCAGGCAGCGTGTGCGGGCTCGGAGTTGCAGCCATAAAAACCTCCCAGGAAGTTATCGCAGCGCCCTTTTATACATTATCACGCTTGGAATTTGAAAGCTGCTGCTCCAACACCCGCTTGTCTGCGGCGCTCGCGCGTGATACACCGGAGAGCAGGGAGAATCGCTCGATGGCACAGGTGGTCGCACTGGTGGATGATCTTTTCTTTCAAGCCAAGTTGCTCGAGACCGCGAAGCACCTCGGCGTCGAGCTGCGCGTCTGCTCGTCCCCTGAAGCGCTGGTGGCCGAAGCCGCGAAGAACGGCACGAATCTCGCCATCATTGATTTGAATGCGCGCGCGAAACCGCTTGAAGCGATCGTGCGCATGAAAGCGACATCTCCGGGCGTCCCGGTCGTTGCGTTTCTTTCCCACGTGCAAGTAGATCTTGCAAACGCGGCGCGCGCCGCCGGTTGCCGCGAAGTGATGCCGCGGTCGCAATTTACGCGCGACCTGGCAACCATCCTCGAGCGCGCGAAATCCGAACCCTCATGAAACCACTCGCCATCTCGAAAATGTTTATCGCCGCGACCCTCCCTCTATTCGTGGTAGTTCCCGCCTTCGCGCAGGATGCGCCCGACTCCGAGCCGCCCGCCGCGCTTTCGGCCGCGCTCGCCGCCGCCTGCCGCGCGAATCAGGATCAATTCGCCAAATATCTCACTGCCGACAATGCAGCTGCTTTTCGCGCCCTGCCCGCCGAGCAGCGTGTCGCTTTCCTGAAACGCCTCTCGCTGGTGGATGAAGCGGGCAAGCCCCTGATCTCCTCAGATCCCCAGCAACACACCGTCCTCCGTTGCGAAACCAGTGGAGGCTCGGCTGAGTACCGCTTCGGCGATACGCGTGTGCGCGAAAATCTGGCATTCATCCCTGTCACGGTCACTGGTAGCCACTCAACGCAATTTGGGTTGGTGAAAGAGTCCGGCGGCTGGCGGCTTCTTTCACTGGGCCTGCTGCTGCTCAACATCCCGGACCTTTCGAAACAGTGGGCGGAACAAGATTTCGCTGCGCGCGAGGATGCCGCCATCCAAACGCTGCGCGGTCTCGCGGATGCCATTCAAACTTACCTCCACGCCTGGGGTAAATTGCCGGAATCGTTGGCGGAGCTCGGCCCTGCTCCTCCTGACCAGATTTCTCCCGAGCAGGCATCGCTGGTGAACGAGCATCTTGCTGCTGGGAGTCAAGCCGGATACTCATTCCGCTACCGCATCCTCCCCGGACCGAATGACACCGACTCGACATTCGAGCTGGCTGCCACGCCCGAGGAATATGGAAAGACGGGCCGCCGCTCCTTCTTCCTCGACGGTAAAGGCAAACTTCACGCTGCCGACAAACATGGCGCCGTGACCACTCCGGACGACCCGCTCATCCCCGGCGAAAAGACGGAGTAACCTCCTGCGCCCTCAGGTATAATGCCCGCCAGATATTTTTGTTGCGCAACAACTAATCTCCTAAGGAAAGGGCGCGGATGTCTGAATCAAGAGTCTTGGCCGACCGGATCTATTCCGGCGAGGGCATTGCCGCAGACGCAGTGCGGATCATCGCTGCGAACATTCTGCTGGCGCTCTGCGCACACATCGCGACTCCGCTTCCGTGGACGCCTGTGCCAATCACCGGCCAGACGTTTGGCATCTTGCTCGTTGGTGTGCTGCTTGGTTCCACGCGCGGCACCCTGACGGTGGTTTTATATCTCCTCGAAGGAATGGCCGGCCTGCCGGTCTTCGCACCCATCGGAGTCCCGGGGCCTGCGCGATTTTTCGGGCCCTCGGCTGGATTCCTGTTCGCCTATCCCCCGGCCGTGTTCGTTGCCGGCTGGCTCGTTGAGCGCAGCGCGGGCATCTGGTTCCTGCCGTTGGCGGGGCTCCGCCTGGCTGGCGCAATCGTGTCAGGCGAGGCGATCATTTTCGCCGGCGGATGGTTGTGGCTCGCATACGGGATCGGGCTCGGCGCGGCCCCTGCGTTGATGGCAGGCGTGCTGCCTTTCATGCCAGGCGAGATCATCAAGATAGCGTTAATCGTCGTGGCCGTTCGCGGCGTCGAACTGGCACGGCGGCGTGCCTAAGCAACAGGATTCGTTCGATTTCGGGTGCGGTTGATTCGGGTTTTTGGTTTCTCAGTCCCGGCTACTAGCCTCGAGCTGCGAGTTCCATTATGTCCACACAGACGGCACCGCAGAAACAAACTCCGGAAGAGGAAGTTCGCGCCGCGAACCAGCGCTTCTACGCCGCCTTCGAATCGCTTGATATTACGGAGATGGAAGCAGTGTGGGCGCATGACGATGCCGTCGAATGCGTTCAGCCGGGGTGGGAGCTACTTCTCGGCTGGGATGAGGTGCGCGGAAGTTGGTCGCGCATTTTCGCGAATTACAAGCGGGTGCGTATCGCCCTCAGTTCCATCTGGGTGCGCATGGAGGGCAACATCGCTTGGGTGGCTTGCACCGAGCACGTCACCACCGCGTTCGCGGATGGATTCGATGAAGCCACTGTGCAGGCCACGAATATTTTTATTCACAGCGAAGCAGGCTGGCTGCTCGTAGCGCATCATGCCTCGCCACTCCCTGCACCCATTCGTTCCACCGTGCAGTGAGTGAAGCGATACGCGTCAAGTCTCTGTGATTGGGGCTGGTCCCGGCTCGCGCTGGACCTGTACGCTTCTCCCCCGGTGTGGTAATCTACGCTCCTCAGGATCGCGCACAAGTTTCTCAGCGCTCACTCCGAAGAACGCCACAACTGCAGCGGGTTAGACGGCACTGCTATCTGCGTCTCCCCAGCCCGGCGCGGTGACGGAGCGTCTCCCGTGAGCGCCAGGACGGACTAGCGATGTCCACACCGGCAGCGGCACCGAAAACGTCTGAACTTCGCCTGGCACACTCACCCGACAGCGACGATGCCTTCATGTTTTATGCGCTCGCGACGGGCAAAGTTCGATTGCCTGGCGTCAAATTCACGCACATCCTGTCGGATATCGAGACGCTCAACCAAGCGGCTCACAAAGAGACCTACGATATTTCCGCGCTCAGCTTTTATGGCTACTCATTCGTAGCCGACAAGTACGTCCTGATGGATTGTGGCGCGAGTTTTGGTGAAGGTTATGGTCCTATCGTCGTTTCATCGCACCCGATCAAGAAAACCGAATTAGCCGGCCGCAGGATCGCCATTCCCGGCACGATGACCACCTCGTATCTGGCGCTCAAGCTTTTTGAGCCGAAAGTTGAGACAGTCACCATGCCGTTCGACAAAATTCTCGAAGCTGTGCAAGCCAAAGAAGTCGAAGCGGGTCTGCTCATCCACGAAGGCCAGTTGCTCTTCTCGCAGGCTGGCTTGCATCGTGTGGTGGATCTCGGGCAGTGGTGGCAGGAAACCACGGGACTCCCACTCCCGCTTGGCGCCAACGCAATTCGCCGCCGGCTCGGTCCGCAGATGGGGCTCCAAGTGGCGCGTGTGATTCGCGACAGCGTCGCGTATGCACTCGAGCACCGCGAACCGGCTCTCAACTACGCGTTGCAGTTCGCGCGCGACATGGATCCGCAGCTCGCTGATAAATTCATAGGCATGTATGTGAACCGCTGGACACTCGACTATGGCGAGGAAGGCCGCCGCGCCGTCCGCGAATTGCTCTTGCGGGGCGCCGCCGTCGGGCTCGTCCCATCGTCATTCAAGGTTGAATTCCTTTCCGAAGCTGCTTAGGCCACGCGCCGTGCCGGCGTACGTGCCGGGTTCAGGTTTGCTTTCCCGCCCGGCTCGCGAATCGCGCCTCCCGGTACTCGAAATCCGCAATTCCCTGCACCGGCGTTACGTCACTAACACGTGGCATGGGACAATCCAATAGCGATGAATAACCTCATCCAACAGGGCCTGGCTCTTCGCGAACTTCTCCGCGAGCGCATCCTCATTCTCGACGGCGCGATGGGCACCATGCTGCAACAGGCCAACCTCACCGCCGCAGATTTCGGCGGCCCGCACCTCGAAGGCTGCAACGAGAATTTAGTTGTCACACGCCCGGACGTGATTCTCTCGATCCACCGGAAATACCTCGACGCAGGTTCCGACATCATCGAAACGAATTCGTTCGGCAGCACGCCAATTGTGCTCGCCGAATATCAATTGGGCGACCGCGCCCGCGA
Source organism: Candidatus Acidiferrales bacterium (assembly GCA_050746945.1). Classification (GTDB taxonomy): domain Bacteria; phylum Acidobacteriota; class Terriglobia; order Acidiferrales; family UBA7541; genus Palsa-295. Next base: position 41,359 of record JBOGMZ010000020.1, read on the forward strand.
ACTCAGCCGCCGCGCCGCGGAATTGGCCCGCCAGGCAGCGAATGAATTCTCGACGTCAGCCAAACCGCGCTTCGTGGCTGGCGCAATGGGCCCGACCACGAAAGCCATCAGCGTCACCGGCGGCGTCACTTTCGACCAGCTCCACCAAAATTATCTCGAGCAAGCGCGCGGCTTGATTGAAGGTGGTGCGGATCTGTTGCTCCTCGAAACGTGCCAGGATACGCGCAACATCAAGGCAGGCATTCTCGCAATTCAGGATTTAAGCCGCGAGCTCGGCCAGCCGGTTCCGCTGATGATTTCCGCCACTATCGAAGCGATGGGAACCATGCTCGCGGGCCAGGGAATTGAAGCGTTCTGGGCTTCACTCGATCACGCTGAACTTATTTCTCTCGGCTTGAATTGCGCCACAGGTCCCGAATTCATGACGGATCATCTGCGCACACTTCAATCGCTCACCAGCCGTTTCGTTTCCTGCTATCCGAATGCCGGCCTCCCGAATGAGGAAGGCCGTTACCAGGAAACGCCGACAACTCTCGCCGAGCAACTCGAGCGCTTCGCGGATCGCGGCTGGCTCAACATGGTCGGCGGCTGCTGCGGCACCAACGAGGAGCACATCCGCGCCATCGCACAAATGATCGAGGGAAAATCCCCGCGCCGTCCGCCCGACCCAAAACATCGCGCCGTTTATTCAGGAATCGAGATCATCGAAGCTGAGGAGAGCACGCGGCCGTTGATTGTCGGCGAGCGAACCAATGTGATCGGCTCGCGCCAATTCAAGAGTCTCGTTGCCGGCGAACAGTGGGAAGAAGCCACGGAAATTGCTCGCCGTCAGGTAAAGAGCGGCGCACATATCGTCGACATCTGCTTGCAGAGCACCGACCGCGACGAAATGAAAGACATCGCGCCGTTCTACGATCAGCTCGTCCGCAAAATCAAAGTTCCGCTGATGATCGACACCACCGATGCGCGCGCCATCGAACTTGCGCTCACCTATTGCCAGGGCAAGAGCATCGTCAACTCGATCAATCTTGAAGACGGCGAAGAAAAATTCGAGCGCGTCTGCCCGCTCGCGCGCTCCTATGGGGCCGCTGTGATCGTCGGCTGCATTGACGAAGATCCGGTGCAGGCGCAAGCCTTCACGCGCGAACGCAAACTCGAAATCGCCGAACGCTCGCTGCAACTGCTCACTGGAAAATATGGAATTCGCGTCGAAAACATCATTCTCGACCCGCTTGTTTTCCCCTGCGCCACAGGCGACGAAAACTATATCGGCGGCGCGGTCGAGACCATCGAAGGCATTCGCCTGATCAAGCAACGCATCCCGCACGTCCGCACTGTCCTCGGAATTTCCAATGTCTCCTTTGGACTGCCCGCCGGCGCGCGCGAAGTGGTCAATTCCGTCTTCCTTTACTACTGCACGAAAGCAGGCCTCGATCTCGCCATCGTCAATGCCGAGCGCATCGAGCGATTCCCCTCCATCCCCGAGCACGAACGGAAGTTGGCTGAAAACTTGCTCTTCAACCACCCGCCCGCGGACATTCGGAACGCTCATCCGCAAGCCGCGATCCTTCGGGGCGCGCCTGCGGATTGGCGCAAGCAATCGCGCGAGCAAAAAGCCGCCATCAACCAATTTCACATTGCCGCCGTCTCCGAACATTTTCGCGGCGCGGGCACGCGCAAAAAAGCGGTCGCAGCGGATCTCCCTCTCGATCAGCGCCTGGCAAATTACATTCTCGAAGGATCGAAAGATGGTCTCGTCGACGACCTGAACAAAAAGCTCGCCGAGGGCGCCGCGCCGCTCGATGTCGTCAACGGCCCGCTCATGGCTGGGATGGCTGAGGTCGGCCGCCTGTTCAACAACAACGAGCTCATAGTCGCCGAAGTGCTGCAATCCGCCGAGGCCATGAAGGCCGCCGTGAATCACCTCGAGCAATTCATGGAGAAGGCCGACACGGAAAAGCGCGCGAAAGTCGTCCTCGCCACGGTGAAAGGCGACGTTCACGACATCGGCAAGAATCTCGTCGAAATCATTTTGAAAAACAACGGCTACGATGTGATTAATCTCGGCATCAAAGTGCCGCCCGAAGAATTAATCCGCGCGCATCATCAGCACCAGCCTGACGCCATCGGCCTTTCCGGGCTGCTCGTGAAAAGCGCGCAGCAGATGGTCATCACCGCCGCCGACTTGCGGGAGGCGGGAATCCGCGTGCCACTTCTTGTCGGCGGCGCAGCGCTTTCAGACAAATTTACGCGCCTGAAAATCGCGCCGGAGTACAGTAACGCTGTCTGCTACGCCAAAGACGCGATGACCGGCCTGCGTCTGATGAACCAACTCAGCGATCCAGCCCACCGGAGCACCGTCTTGCGGGAGCACACGCATACAGCGACCACAGTGCTCGAAGAGCCTGCACCGCCCGTCTCTGCCGCCGCGGGGGAAGATCGCTCGCCGCGAGTGCGCACCGACATCGCCATTCCTCCCGTCGCGTATCTCGACTGCAAAGTCCGCGCCGTCCCGGATTTAAACGAGCTTTGGAGCTACGTCAACCCGTTCATGATCTTCGGACGCCACCTGGGATTCCGCGGTAATTTCGAAAAAGCTCTCAACGAGCGCGACCCGCGCGCCCTCGAGCTTTCCAACAACATGGAGGAAGTGAAGCGCGAAGCCGCCAAATTTATGAAAGTTTCCGCGGTGTGGCAATTCTTCGAAGCCGAGCGCCACGGCAATTCAATCGCGCTCTTCGCGCCGCGCGCCAGCTCCCCGTTGCACACATTCCATTTCCAGCGGCAGCGCCTGCCCGGCGACCTCTGCCTGAGCGATTACATTCTTCCTTCAACCGGAGAAGGCCGCGATCATCTCGCGGTTTTCGTCGTTAACGCCGGTGCAGGAATTCGTGGCCGCGCTGAAGAAGCAAAGGCTGCTGGCCGATACTTTTACTCTCACGGACTCCAAGCGCTTGCGATCGAATCCGCAGAGGCCTGCGCCGAATGGCTGCACCGCCGTATCCGTGAAGACTGGGGCTTCCCCGACACGCCACAGCTGACCATGGCCGACCGCTTCACATCGCGTTATCGCGGCAAGCGCTACAGCTTCGGCTATCCCGCATGCCCCAATCTCGAAGACCAGGCAGGAATCTGGATGCTTCTCCGTCCCGAAGAAATCGGCGTGCACCTCACCGAAGGAATGATGATGGATCCCGAAGCCAGCGTCAGCGCCCTCGTCTTCCACCATCCCGATTGCGCTTACTTTACGGTCGGCGACCAGCCCGATCAGCAGTAACTGTTTGGTTGTCGGAAACCGCTGCGGTCCGCGGTTGGCATTCAGCGCTAGGCTAAACGGCTGATAGGTTTAGCTAGGCGGGAATGGTATTCTTGTTATGTCCGATCCAGCTCCCGGTGCACCGGACTTGTTCCCAGCCTCAGCCGGGTCGAACTCAGGAGACAAAAATTACATGTTCAACAAACTAGCGCTCAAGTCCGCGATTTTGGTCGGAATCACGATCTCACTCTCGATGGTCCTGCCGCTACGCGCCTTGGCAGACGACGATGATCCGCCGTCTCGTGTCGCGCGTCTCTCCTATGCGCAAGGCTCTGTTTCGTTCCAGCCAGCTGGCACCGACGATTGGGTGTCTACGGTCGTGAATCGGCCTGTGACCCTTGGCGATAAACTCTGGTGCGACAATGACGGCCGCGTTGAGCTGCAACTCGACGGCTCGCTCATCCGCCTTGCGCACAACACCGGCATTTCATTTCTGAATCTGAACGACAACGTCACGCAGATTGAGTTATCCGCGGGCACCGTGGTGATCCGTGTCCGGCGTCTTGATGATGACGAATCCTACGAAGTCGACACACCCAACCTCGCTTTTTCGATTCTTCGTGCAGGCCTTTATCGCGTGACCGTTGACGAGCAAGGCCAGACCACCGCCGTCAAGGTGAACTCGGGCGACGGCGAAGTTACTGGCGGTGGAGCCGCATACAGCGTGCACGCAAAAGAGTACTTCTCTTTCGCCGGCACTGACCAACTGGACGTATATCCAGAGCAGTATCGCGATAACGAAGACCAGTTCGATGCGTGGAGCGATAATCGAGACGCGCACTGGGCACACTCCACATCAGCTGAATACGTCTCGCCGGATGTGGTCGGCTACGAAGATCTTGACGACAACGGCGATTGGCGCGCAACCCCCGAATACGGAAACGTCTGGTTCCCCCGCACCCGTGTTGAAGGCTGGGCTCCTTACCACTACGGGCATTGGGCCTACATCGCGCCTTGGGGCTACACCTGGGTGGATGACGAGCCCTGGGGGTTTGCTCCCTTTCATTATGGTCGGTGGGTTTTCGTGCGTGGGGGTTGGGGATGGGTCCCTTCGCCGCCGCGTGCAGTGGGAGTTGTTTACGTGCGGCCTGTATATGCCCCTGCGTTAGTGGCCTGGGTCGGCGTTGGCGGAGGAGGCGCGGGCGTTGCGTGGTTCGCCTTGGGCCCTCGCGAAGTTTACGTTCCTTCGTATCATGTGAGTCGACGTTATGTAGAAAGAGTCAACGTGTCAAACACCGGAGTGGAAACCACAGTCGTAAGCAACTACTACAACACCACCATCGTCAACAAGAACGTCACCGTTACAAATGTCACCTACGTCAATCAGCGGGTCCACGGAGCTGTCGCAGCAACTTCGTCCCAGGCGTTTACGAGTGCGCAACCAGTGGCTCGGAATGCTGTGAGGGTCGATGAGCGCGAAGTGTCCCGCGGCCCTGTCAGAGCATTTACACCAGCGGAAGTCCCGTCCAGGCAGGCTGTTCTAGGAACGGCGCGCGCTTCCACCGCCAAGCCTCCGGCGGCGATGGAGGCCCGTCGTGTTGTGGCCAAAGAGGCGCCACCGCCTCCGCCTCCTGCCTTCGAAAAGCGTCAGGAAGCCATCAGGAACAATGGTGGAAGACCACTCTCAGGAGCTCAGCTCCGCCAGATTCAGCCGGCACCTGCTGCGCAGGCGGCCCCCGTGAGAATTGCTCCGGTCGCCAAGGCTCCTATGCCGGCACAGAACGCACCGCCGGCTCGTGGTGGGCGAAACCGCAACTATCCTCCCGCAGAAAATCAGCCGGCACAGGCCCAACCGAATCAGCCCGCCAATCCGCCTGCACCTGCCGAGGCAAATAAGCCCGCACAAATGCAACCTAATCAGCCGGGCAGGCCGCCTGCACACATGGAGGCAAATCGGCCTGAGCCACCCAACAAGGCCGCGGGGCCTCCCGCCAATCAGCCGCCGCCAACCAACGTGGAGCGCCCGAATCGCCAACCAAATCGGCCTGAGCCGCCCTCCAAGGCCGCGGAGCCTCCCGCCAATCAGCCGCCGCCAACCAACGTGGAGCGCCCGAATCGCCAACCAAATCGCCCTGAGCCGCCCTCCAAGGCTGTGGAGCCCCCCGCCAATCAGCCAGCTCCGAACAACGTGGAGCGTCCGAACCGCCAACCCAATCGGCCTGAGCCGCCCAACAAGCCCACTGAGCCTCCTGCCAGACAGGTGACTCCAGACAACAATGCGCAACCGAAGAACCGCCCGCCTGATCGGCCGACTAAACCGGAGAACGTACCCCCGCGTCCGGATACCAACAAACCTGCTCCTCCTCCAAACCGTCCTGAGAAACCCGCACCGCCAAGCGCAGCGGACGAGAAGCGGCAGCAAGAGCAGCAACAGTCCCGCGGTCAGCAAGAACAAGAAAGAAAAAAGGCCGAGCAGCAGCAACAGCAGAAAGAAAAGCAACAACGCGACAGCAAGAAGCCGCCGAAGGACACGAAGGACGACCGCCCACCAACCGAAAAACCGTAGTGAAGTTGTGTCGAACGTCTGAGCCGCTGCACGCCTCCATGTTCGCGGGGGGCGTGCAGTTCCCCGCGGAATCATAATCGCTCCGAAGCCAGTTTCAGCGCTCCTGCCTTTCATTATTTCGATTGTGCCTGCGCAAGAGTGACCAGCGGGAGCGTTTGCTTTTCATTCGTCTGGTGAAAAGTTGACGGCGAGCAAACTCGCGAGGATACTTTTCCGAGCGAGGCAGCGCCATGTTCCTTCCTGATTTCGTCCCCCGTGTGTCCGATTTCATCAGAAAATATCTTCGTGTGTTTGCACTATTCTGCATGGCAGCGCTGTCGCTCTCCACACTCGCGTCTTGCGGCGGTGATTCTTGCTTCATCGCCACCTGGAATTTTCCCGGCCCGATTTCAACGGGCAACAAGACTTGTGGCCTGAATACGGGAACAGGCAATGTCACCGTTCGGCTCATCACTGTCGCTCCCTCGGCTGCGAGTCCGATGTCGCCCAACCTCCTGCACATTTTCATCAGCCTGCAGGGAATTGAAGCTCATCAAGACGCGGGAGCCGGCGAAAATTCTCCGGGCTGGGAGGAGTTGGCTCCCAATCTCGTGAACCAGCCCCTGCAGATCGATTTGATGGCACGCCCGGCTCAATCCTGCGCATCGAATCCGATCAGCCGCGCCCTCGTCACTGCCGGTGCATATAAACAGATTCGGCTGCGCCTGGTTCCTGATCGAGTCGCTGAAGAGGTGCTTGCACCGAAGGAAAACGCGTGCGGAGAAATGGGATTTCACTGCGTGGTGACAACAAGCAACAGATTGCGCCCTCTAATTATTGATACTGCCGCACCAGAGATTCGCATCGCGCCTAATCGCATCGCTGGCGGGTTCTTCCACGTCCTCCCCGACGCTGATACCAGCTTGGCCATCGAGTTCAATCCCTTCGCATCGTTCGCCTTCCCCTCGGGCGACGCGGTACAACTCGCCCCCACCTTCAGCGTCGACTCCGCCCCGTCCTGCAGTTCACTCCGACTAACCGAGCAATGACCCCCTTGTGGCGAGCCCACAAGGAGTGGATTCTAGTCAACGCTGGCGACTTGCGCCGACACGGCGCTGGCCGGCCGCAACGTAAGCCAGTCCGTCCGCACGCGGTCCCATTCGTGAATCAGAAACCCGTTTGTCTCGAAGAATTGGCGGATTTGTGGCCGGTGCCAGCCCACAATCTTTTCCAGTATCGGCACCAACACGGCAAGCGCATCAGTGCTTAGGACCGTTCGCGCTGCAATGTGCGCGACATGCTTGGTTTCAGACACCGCAATCGTGAATCCGTCGCGCGCGTTTACGTCCAGCATTACGTGGACGTCCGAAACGCCGTCGCCGGCGTAAATCACGTGATCCGGCCCGATCTGCAATTTCGCCTGCAAATTGTCGAGCGCCGCCACCTTCCCATATCCTGCGGCAGCCCGCAGAATCGTATCAATCTCCCCTGAGCTCTTGTAGCTGAACTCCGTCCCGTAGATATGACCCGTGGGCACGATCCCTTCGAGTGCCGACTGGATCACCTCTACCGGGGCGGCCGAGAGGACATAAAAATCAAAATTGTAGCCTTCGATACCGTGGTCCAGTGTCTCGTACAAAAGGCGGATATTTTCCTTCAGCCGAATCCGCTTCCCCACTTCAAACAAATGTTCTCGGCGGACGCGCGCGCGAAATTCGGGATCATGCAAAAGCAGGTAGGCAAGCTCGGCGCCCTGCTGGACCAGGTTCAGCTTCGCCATCCCCGTGGCTTTGCGCTTGTATTCCTCCGCAGGAATGCCCACCAACTCGCTCAACACGTAGCCAGAATCGTTGAACGTAAGGGTCTGGTCGAAATCGCTCGCGAAAAGATAACGTTTTACAACTTTTTCGGTCATCAATATTCTCCTGCGAATAATGCTCAAATCTGGAATTTATCGGATTCTTGCTATATCCATATTGGATGCAGTAACCGGCGGAATGACTATCGATAATCGTGATGCAGATCATAAGTCGCCTGAAATGAGCAGCGCGATAGAGACTGTGTCACTGTCCGCTTCACCGCGAAGGCGCATCAGCGGCTACGCCGCTCAAAATTTCGTCCAGGTCGCCGCGCGAGTAATAGTGCCCCGCGGCAAAGACGGCTTCAATCTTTTGCGTGTTTTGAATATCTTCCAGCGGATCGGCATTCAGCAGAACCAAATCCGCCGTCTTGCCGGTCTCGATGGAGCCGAAATCATTTTCAATTCCCAGAAATTTTGCAGGATTGCTGGTTGCCGTCTGCAGCGATTCCATCGGTGTAAACCCCGCCTCCACAAAATTCGCCAGCTCATCATGCAGACTGAATCCCGGCATGATATAGACACCCGCTGCCGTGTCTCTCCCAGCGAGAAATGATTCGCCCGCCTTGTGCATCGCGCCCACCATCTTCAGATTGCGCGAAAAATATTCCGTGCGCGAAGCCAGCGAATCCTTCACCAGGTCCGGCATCATCTGCTCCATAAACCGGTGCCAGGTGATGTCGCGCCAGTAAGCTGGAACGTACTTGTCGAGGGGCTGGTGCTTCAGGTCGCGCTGGTCGAGAAAAGTGCCTCCGCGCTGCCACGTGAGCGTGGGCACTTGCCACACTTGCTTCCGCACCAGCAGGTTGATGATCGCGTCGCAGCGCTGCTGGTTGTAGGTCGTCAGCAACAAGTCCAAAGTGCCTTCACCCTGTATGAATTTCTCTTCCTGCGTTGAGCAGCCCTCGAAAATTCCCATCAAATGCTCGATGCTTTTTTGTCCCGCCTCAGCGGCTTCAGTAATCCGCACTTTGTCCGGCACATGTCCAACGAACGGCAGGCCCTGTTTATGCGCCTCCGCTGCCGCGGCCAGATAAGCGTCGTGTGAAATCAGTGATTGAACTTTTATGAAGTCCACGCCCTGCGCCTTCAGCGAATCAACCGCGGCGATGGCGCTCTCAGGCGTCGTAACCGGAACGGTACTCGGAAACCGTAGGCTTTTGCCGCCGGGCAGGTATCCATCAAGCATGGGGCCGGAGAAATAAATCCGCGGGCCGACCATCTCTCCGGCCGCGATCTCCTTCCGCCACTCGCGTAGAATCGAGATGTCGCCTCCCGTATCGCGCACACCGGTCACACCGTTGGCGATGAACAGCGGCAGAATGATGTCGCTTCCGCCCGGAAACCAGTCGCCAAATGCGGAATGGATATGCATGTCCCACAACCCCGGGATCAGAAATTTGCCGCGCCCGTCGACTACCCGCGTACCTTTCGGCGCCCTAAAACTTTTGGTGCCCGAAACGGCCGTAATGCGATCGCCCGTAATCGACACGTCGACATCACCCTGCACAGCAGAGTCCCCGGGGTTGATCACGGTCACATGCTTGATCACTATCTGCGAAGGGAGCGGTGCCCTCCTCTTTCTGGCGCCGGCCATCGAACCGAGAAGCAGAAAAATCAAGCTCAGCAGCAAAAATCGCTTAGCGATGGGAGTCGTCACGCAGGAAAGCCTACTACGACAAGTCTGAAAATCCCTAGCGACAGCTCTGCGTAGCCGCGGTTTCAGAGCATCATTCCATAGAAGCTAAATCGCAGCTTTCATTCGTAGCGCAGCGCCACCAACGGGTCCACGCGCATCGCGCGGCGCACAGGTATGAAGCAGGCAAAGAGAGCCACGGCGCAAAGCAGGGCCGCGACGATCGAGAACGTCAGCGCGTCGGTGCTCGTCACACCTAGAAGCAAGCTGCTTAGAAAGCGCGTCAGACCGAACGAGACCACCAGGCCCAGACCGACGCCCCACAGCGTCAATCGCAATCCATGTCCGAGCACTAGCCGAAGGATGTCCTCTTTATTCGCGCCCAATGCCATGCGGATCCCGATTTCATGCGTGCGCTGCCGCGTGGTGTAAGCCGTGACGCCGTAAATTCCGACCGCAGCCAGCACTAGCGCGAGCAGTCCGAATGCGCCGACGAAGGCGCCCGCAACGCGCTGGCCGAAGCTGGCGATCCCTTCACGAAATTCGAGCGTGGTCACATCGAATAGCACCAGGTCGGCATTCAGTTCATGGATCGCTTGCTCAACGGCTTTGCCGTAAGCCAGCGGATCTCCCGTCGTCCGCGCAACGACAATCATCCCGGACTTGTAAGCTTGGTACAACGTCAAATACACGAACGGAGTTGGCTTTTCATTCAAGGCGTTCACCTTACTGTCGCGCGCCACTCCGACTACTGTGTACCACTCGTTCTTCAAATCCGAGAAAAGCTGCTTCCCGAGCGCTTCCTGATTTGGCCAGTATCGCGCCGCAAATGCTTCGTTGACGATTACCACGCGTTGTGAACTCTTGGTGTCCTGCGGCGAGAAGTCGCGCCCCTTCACAATCGGAATCTGCATGGTTTTGAAATAATTCGGCGCGATGGTGGCGTCCTTAATCTCCATCAATTCATTCGGCTGCGAAACATACCCTTCCGGCTTCACGGCGGTCGAGCCGAACCCGAATGCGAGCGGCATGCGGTCCGCCAGGGAGACTGACTCTAAACCTGGCACCGCCTCCAGCTTTGCGACGAGCTGGCGATCGAATTCCACGCCACTGGTATCAGAATATCCCGCGGGAAACAGTTCGTAGGAGGCGATCAAGATATTGTGTGGATTGAAGCCCGGCTTGATTTGCTGTGCCGAGATGACGCTGCGGATGAACAATCCCGCACAAATCAAGAGAAGCAGCGACAGCGAAACTTGCGCCACTACCAATCCGCTCGCGAGACGCGCCTTCCTCAGTCCACCCGACGCGCTCCCCGTGTCCTCTTTCAGTACTTTCACTGGCGCCACGCTCGAGGATCGCAGGGCAGGCAAAATTCCGAAGATCACGCCGGTGAGCACTGAAATCACCAGCGTGGCAAACAGCACCGTGTGGTCCATTTGCGTGTCGAGTGATAACGGAATGTCTACCGAAGGGAGAAATTTCATCAATGTTCCCGCAGTCCAGAATGTGATCAACAGCGCAACGGCGCCACCTGCCAGCGCCAGCATCAGACTTTCCACCAACAGTTGTCTAATCAGCCGCCACCGGCTCGCACCCAGCGACATGCGAATCGCAATCTCCCTCCGCCGCCCCATGGACCTCACCAGCATCAGATTCGCCACGTTTGCGCACGCCAGCAGCAGGACCAGACCCGCGATGGTCATCAGCATCGGCAACAGGATCGAGAGAAACATATTCAAGCCAAATGGATTGCGCCAGAGAGGGTAAACCGTCACGCTGTCTTTTCCTTTGTGCTCCTCGGGATAATTTTTCGCCTCGCGCTTCAGTCGCAGCGTCATTTCTTCTTGTGCCTGCGCTAGCGAACCGCCCGGCTTCAACCTTCCAAACACCAGGAACACAAAATTGTGATGATCATGAATCAGGTCGTCTCCCGGCAACAATTGCGCCGCCATCATCACTGGAACCCAAATCTCCGTTCGCACACCCGTTTGGCTCCCTTGAAATGCCGCGGGCGCGACTCCCACAATCGTGTAAGGGTGTTGGTTGATTGCGACCTTCTGGCCAACTATGTCCGGGCTCGCGCCGAAACGGGTTTGCCACAACCGGTAGCTGATTACCGCGACAGGCGCGTCCCCCGGCTTTGCATCTTCGGAAGGTAGAAACGTCCGCCCTAGAATTGGTCTCACGCCCAGCACATCAAAATAATTCGCGGATGTTACCATCCCAAAGAAGCGCTGCGGTTTCCCGTTGCCTGTCAGGCTCAATTCAGCGAACCAGCACGCCGTGATGCCGGAAAAGCTCTGTTGCCCTTCTCGCAGGGCTTCGACATCAGGGTAAGTAAACCCCATTGGGCTGTCGCCGGACTTGCCCACCACCAGCGATACGACCTCTCTCGGGTTGGAAATGCCCGGAACTGGATTGAGCAACGCTGAATTGATCCAGGTGAAAATCGTAGTGTTCGCCCCGATACCCAACGCAAGCGTCAGGATGACAATCGCTGCAAACCCCGGTGCCTTGGCGATTATTCGGAGGCTATATCGTATGTCCTGCCAAAGCGACGCCATCTGCGCACCTCCAGCGATTTCTTAGAACAGTTTAGAGCATGTCCCGGCCCACCAGAGGAGTCTACTAAGCGATTGCCGTTGCAACACTTAGCTGTATTCGCACGTTCCGGTCGGGCGCTGCTGTCCGATTGTGGGACGTGCCGACATCGAGACCGGACACGCTGGCTTCCGTGCGGTGGCGCTGTCAGGGAAGCTTTTTTCTTGCCTCGGCTCTCATTTTCCCGTTTCGCGGAATCGCTCGCCGGATTAACGACGAGGTTTTTTACTGCAGTGGAGTCATCTTTGATGAACAGTCAGGAGTGGTGTACGTTGCCTTGCCCGACACGCTATATAGGATGACCGACGTGGCATCTGAACAGAAAGCGCGCTGCCCGGTGACGCCAACCGTGACCGGCGTAGCCGTTACCACATAACCGTCGGAATAACCGAACCCACCCGTACAAGAACTGTCCGCCTTCGTAAGCTTCGTCTTGCCGTGAACGAACGCGAGCGTGTAACCACTCTTGGTTCCCGTTGTCAGCACGCTGTCAATCAGCTCGGCATCTTTGCATGTGGGAGCACCCGAACCTGTTGTTCCGAGTGCCGCCAGCGTCGGAGGGTAGCCATTCCCGTAAATGGAATTATAACTGGCGGCGGCCGTGTTGATTGTGCGAATAGACCCGACCGCTGACGCCTCGTTCGCCGCGATGCGCGCTCGTAGCAGGTTCGGAATGGCAATGGCCGCAAGGGTCAGTAGGATTGCAATTACAATTAGTATTTCGACGAGAGAAAATCCTTCATCTACTCTTTTCATTAGGCCACCATGACACATCCAACGCGTGAAACCGGTTGAGGGGGGGTCGAATCAGATTTCAATTCAGAAATCGTCACCTCCCACTAGCTTAACTCGTAGAGATGCGATCGGGGCAATGCGGGCCTCCGCTGTGCTCAAAGGATTATGATTTTGCCATCGCTGTTGAATCACTACGCTCGTTTAGAACGGCAGTATTGAATTTGTAAAGCGCAAGCGCATCTCACTTGACCGGCCCAATTGAGAAGAATACGTTTGTTAGAGTCGAGTTTTGGGGCACAACATCAATGAGCACCGATCAAATCCCACTTGCCGACCCGGTCGCTGAAGAACGAAATCAACAAATCCATCGAGACCTGCGGAGCCTCGGCTGGCACGACTGGACTTTGTGGGTATTGGCTCTCATCGTGATCTTGTCCATGACGGCCACGCTCGCTACCGTCCTGACCTCCCAATCTGGTTCGGACGATTCCTTCTTCCAGTTGAACATGAGCGTGGCGATGCGTGGCTTACTAGGGTTGGTCCTGATCTTCAGCGCGTACACCTTTTATCAGCAACTCCAACTCAGAAAGATCCGGGCTCGGCTGGCGAAACAGGTTGAAATCGCGACGCAACAACACGAACGTGCGGAACAGATCCTTGCGTTGGCCACTCCCGACTCGCTAACCGGTTTGTACAATCAACGCTTCGCTCAAATCCGCCTGGCCTCAGACATCGCTCGAGCGCGGCGAAATGGGAGCCCTTTGACGGTCCTGATGTTGGGGCTGGATAATTTGGGCCAGATCAACGACCGTTATGGTCGCGCAGCCGGGGATTCGGCCCTCAGGACATTGGCGGAAACATTGAACCGGGCGATTCGGGGATGCGATCTGGCCGTCCTCACGGGCAGGGGTGACATCATGGTCGTGCTTCCTGACTGTCAGATTGAGCAAGCGCCAACGGTGGTCAAGCGTTTGCCGAAATTGAAGATCGAGGTCGGTGGCAACTCCGTCCCTCTTACGCTGACGGTGAGTTCAACTGCCTATAAGCCAAATGAAACATCGGATGAATTCTCACAACGCGCAGTTCAGGCACTGGACGCCCAGAGGCGAGTTCCCACAAAACAGCCGCACCCCGTCTCCTGAGTTTTATCTGACGAAATTAAAAGACGAATTGCGAACCTCAGATCAATCCCGTTATAACCAGTAACCAGATAACTTTTGCCAATCCCTGTTACCGCGAGCAAGGTTCCGAGTAAGCAAATGCTCGACCGAGTTGTGTGGTTCGTTATTTTTGCCACATGCGAAAGCCGCCTGGAAAGGCGTCTTCGTTGTTGCCGAGCCGCGCCCCGTGAGGCAGTTTCTTTAGTTTCTTACTATTTCCGCCGCCTAGCACGACATAATCGGCTTCTAATGCAATCTTGAGTCTCTCCGTAATTTCCGCCACATGCCGGCGCCACTTTTTCTTGCCGGATCGTTCTAGTCCTCGCAGGCCAAGGTAGTCTTCGTAGGTTTTGCCCTTCTTGTAGATTAGGTGTGCCAACTCCATGGGCTGGAGCATTCCATCCACGATCATGGCTGACCCCAGGCCGGTGCCCAATCCGAGAAACAGCATGCGGCCGCCTTTATAGCTCCCGAGTGCCTGCATGGCGGCGTCGTTGATCGTTTTTACAGGACAGCCAAAGGCTTCGCGAAAGTTGAATCCCACCCAGCCGCCGCCCAGGTTGTGGGGCTCACGAAGTGGATGCCCATTAATGATGGGACCGGGATAGCCTAGCGATACACAGTCGAACTTCCAATCTCGAACCGTTTTTTTGACCAGGCGGACCATCTTGCGTGGGGTCAAAGTCGGGCCGGATGGATATTTTCGTGGCACTTTTTGCCCGGTCGCCAGCATCTTCACATTCGTGCCGCCGACGTCGATGACAAGGACTCTTGGAGATTTTGCCGTTTGTGAAGCCTTCATCACTGCTCCTCCCATGGGTGGACGAAACGATTGCCGTGTCTCTCGGGGCCATTGGAATTTTAAGATGAACTGGCAGCGGAACGAAGTGAATTCACATTGTTTGACGCGAGTGGTGCTGAGAGATCAAATTCCTTGCCACTGATCACGAGCGAGTGACGGCGCATTCGGAAATAATCATCCGACGGGCGATTCACATTGCGAGAGTCGATAGCGATTGATAAATCATTAGCAATCCGAGACGAGCAGCTCGCCGGCTGCCAAAACTCCACAGGCGCGTACGCAATTGAGCTAAACAGTACCCAACTGAGGCTCAGCAGAAGACCTCGTGTGGCGCAGAAAAAGTTATTTCGCAAACACTGCTACGGAATCGAATGTAGAGTCGCTCAAGGAGTGCAGGTGCATTGCATTCGATTTCGATTCCAGTCCATCTTGAATTTCCGGCAGGTGTCAGGCAGCAAGAAGTCTTCGGTGTATTCAGATTTTGTTCCGGTTTGTCCAACACCACCTGGTAGAAATCTCAAAACAAAAGTTCGCATCCCAACATAAATTGTACCGTTCGCCGTCTTCACGATCGAATTCGCCAAGGGGTAGAAGCCTCGAACGGGCTTCAGATAAAACAATCTCTTAAGTCCTCCTGACGATGTGATTTGCCATGCGCCAAATCTATCGATTACCAGCACGGAGTCATCAGCCAGCTTCACATATGCCTGCGGCGCTGAGACTAAGCTGGCGGTCCATTCCAATGTCACCTGCATATCGTGCGGATGAGAAAGCATAAGAACATTGCCGAAATCGAACCCCGAGTGCGCAAGCCCTGAGAGAACGAAAATGCCCTGGGCCGTCGGCACGATTCCACTCACGTCATCCTCCACGATTATCCTGCTCGCGCTGCCGTCTTCGTTTGTGATCCATAGTCCGCCGCCCCATTCTCCTGCATCGATTCCAATCAGCCAGCCACCCTCGAATTTCAGTGAATGCCGGCGTCCGCGCGACCATTCCGGTCTTAACTGAAAACCTGAGGGGAGTGGGGACTGCTGCACCGCTTGGGGCCTGTACTCGGTGATCCTCACGTCGTTGTCTTCAGCGGACACCCTCCAACTCGTCATTGTGTAATTAAGGCAGTGGAGCGATTCAGAATCCACCTCCTTCGCCGAATATACGTACCAACCCGCTGGTGGCGGCTGAGTTGTGTTGCCTGAGGATTGGGCCCTTGCCTGGGTAAATGTGAGCAGGCTCAAAACGAGCGCGAGACTAGATTTCATCTTGTCGAGTTTCACCATAAACATGCTAGATGCGTAATCCTAACCACTGGTTTTTTCAACCCGCCGCGCTCACGGCGCGGAACCTTCGCACATTCTAGCTCAACCCAAATCTCCACAGGCACGCATGCTTGCATTTGCGTCATACACTCCTTACGATAACTTGTGCACAATTTGTTCACTTGCGGCGCGCGAACTCACCGTCACTCACGCCCGTCGACTCTTGCAGCTCGAGTCCCAGCCGTCCATACTCGCCGTCATTCGCTTGCCTCTGCTGCCAAATCTAGTTACAGTCCAGATTCGTTTCGCGAGGTTGAGATGCATTTGGAAGACTCTCGGCGCACCCAATTTTCAATCGGCACTCCGGTGATTGAAAACGCCTCTAACTCATTGAAAATAAAGGTTGGCACCCCTGCTCAATCGACACTCCAACCGAGGTTCTCAATTCGCCGTTTCGCCCCAAAAAACGATTCGTTTACTAAGGGCCGCGAATGAGCGCTGCCTCCTCCGGCCTGTACCTCACGAGCGCGGGGAGCTATCCGCGCATCGGCGATTCGCCCGAGTTGCAGATCCTGCGCAAGACGATCGCGGCTCTCGACCGCGGCGATCGCAACACCGCCGATCTCCTGGAAGCCGAAAATGAAATGACGCGCCGCGCGATTGCCGACCAAATGAAGGCCGGGCTCGACGTGGTCACCGACGGACAGGTCCGCTGGTACGATCCGATTTCGCATCTCGCCGGTAAACTTGAAAACGTAAAAATTCGCGGCCTGCTGCGCTTCTTCGATACGAATTGTTATTTTCGCCAGCCCGTGCTCAGCGGCATGCCCGTGCGTCGCGGCGCGCTCCTCGTCGAGGAATATGCTTTTGCGCGCAACGCTCTTGGCCATCTCCCCACTCCCAAAGCCAAAGCCGGCAAGCTCTCGATTAAGCCGGTCCTCACCGGCCCTTATACGCTGGCAAAATTTTCACTCTTCGAACATTCCGGGAATGGTGCGCCGGATTCTCTGGCTTCGCTCGAAGCGCGCGCCATGGCTTACGCCGAAGCGCTCGCGGCGGAAATTGGCGCGCTCGCCGCCTACGGCGCAGAGTTGATTCAAGTGGACGAGCCCGCCGCAATTAAGTTTCCAGAGGACTGGGCTATATTTGAAAAATCGCTCGCGCCCTTGACTCAGGCGCGCGACAAAGCGCGCGCAGGCGGCAGCCACATCGAACTGGCGCTCTATTTCTATTTTCACGATTGCACTGAGCTCTACGAGAAGCTCGTCAAATTGCCCGTGGACATCATCGGCCTCGATTTCACCTACAATCCGAAACTGGCAGACCTGATCGCCGCGGCCGGCTCGCCAAAACCGCTGGGCTTGGGCCTGGTGGACGCGCGCAATACGCGCCTGGAAGATCCGGATGTGCTCGCCTGGCAAATTGAGCGGCTGCTTTCAAAAATTGATGGCGGCCGCGCCTATCTTGGCCCATCGGCGGGCCTCGAATACCTGCCGCGCGACCGCGCTTTCGCAAAACTCGAACTGCTCGGCAAAGTGCGCGAGTCCCTGATGGGGTTGAAGGGGCCGGTGAAATGAGCCGCGAAAAATTAAAACGCCTCGGGTTGAAGCTGCCGCTGTTTCCCACAACCTCTGTGGGCAGCTTCCCAAAACCGGACTACCTCGCAAAAGCCCGCGCGGAATTCAGCAAAGGGAAAATTTCCGCCGAGCAGCTCCGCGAACTCGAACGCAAGGCCACAAAATTCTGGATCGAGACGCAGGAAAAACTTGGGGTGGACGTATTAGTGGACGGCGAAATGTATCGCGGCGACATGGTCGCTTATTTCGCCGAGCGCATGCCGGGATTTACGGAAGGCGGCCTGGTCCGTAGCTATGGCAACCGCTATTACCACAAGCCGATTATCACGGGTGAAGTCGAGTGGCCCGGCCCGGTGACAGTGGACTGGTGGAAATACGCCCAGGGCCTGACGAAGCACCCGGTGAAAGGCATGCTCACTGGCGCTTACACGATCATGGATTGGAGCTTCAACGAGCACTTCGCCGACCGCCGCGCTACGGCCATGGCTCTTGCCGCCGTGATCCGCAAGGAAGTGGAAGCGCTCATTGCCGCGGGTTGCAAAATCATTCAAATCGACGAGCCCGCGCTCTCGGTGCGCCCGGAAGAATTGCCCATCGCCGTGGAGGCCATGGACGCAACCACGAAAGGCCTCGAAGCGTATTTCATCACGCATGCCTGCTATGGCGCATTCGAGTTGATTTATCCCGGCATGCTCGATCTCGCCGTGGATAATTTCGATCTGGAAATGGCCAACAACGACCTGGGCCTGCTCGAAGTTTTCCGCCGCGAACCATTCACGAAAGACATCAGCTTCGGAGTCGTGGACGTGCATTCGCACAGCATGGAAAAATCCGATGCCGTCCGCCAGCGCCTCGAGCAGGTGCTCACCGTCATCGACAAGGATCAGATCTGGGTCGATCCCGATTGCGGCTTGAAGACGCGGACCGTGGACGAGGCCATCGAAAAACTTCGCCTCTGCGTGGCAACTGCAAAGGCGTTTCGAAACTAGCGAAAAAGACAATACTGATTACGCACGCACGCTGATTTTCGAATCAGGGCCTCCGCCTCTTCCGCGTTAGCATCGTCCGCATGACGCGCGAGATTATTGATTTTGTCCTGCCGAAGCGGAAGGCCGCCCAAGTCGGGTTCGAACCACCCGGCGATCTCTCGCTCCACATGCCGCAGTTGCGCCGGCGCAGTGAGAGCGCGCCTCGCTGGCTCGCGCTCGCCGCGTTGATGGGCGCTGTCGTCGCGCTGGCCCTCGTCCGTCTTCTCGTCCGCTGATTATTCTCTGCGCTCGAAAGCGCGCTCGACAGACTTGATTATTTCTCGCTGTTCGGTTGCGCTGAAGAGTGTTCTTCCAGGCGCTTATTGATGCGTTGTTCCCATTCCTGGCGTATGGCGTCCGCTTTCGTCCGCTGCTCCGGATTCAGCACGTTCTTGTAAACCTGCGAGATGAACCGCTCTTTGACAACCAGCAGTTGCGCGATCGCTTGAGATTGCTGGTCCGCGATTTGTTTTACCTTGGCCTCGTCAAAGTTTCCGTTCTTCGTGGCCTCGAACATCTGGTTTTGTTCCGTTGCAAGCTGTTGGACGATCGGCTGAACAGTTGGCCATTCCGATTTGAACATCGATTTCACCTGCGCCCGCTGTGCATCGTTCAGGTCGAGCTTCCATGCCAGCATCGCCATGCCGCGTTCGAATCCACGGCCATGGTGGAATCCCATCCCGAAGGCCCTTGAGTGCGCTCTTGCTGCCACGACTCCACCGACAACCAGAAGAATTGCTGCTGATAGGATGATGATGTTTTTCGTTTTCATTGGCTGACTCCTTTTTCGACTACATTCTGATTTTCTGAAACCACATGCTCACATCAAGACCGGTCAGGCTTTCGGTGCCGCTTCCGGCGGCTGGAATGGTCCGCATCGTCCGCGCATGCCCTGGCGGAACTTCTCGCGTTCCTCCGGCGTCATCTGCTCCCAGCGCTCAAACATGCGGCGACGCCAGTGCATTCCACCACCAGGACGGCCGCGGAATCCGCCGAGAAGAATCTTGCTCAGCACGAGCAATCCCAGCGCCTGCCAAAAGTTGATCACATGCAATCCGAACAGGGTTGGCATCAGCCAGTTCCACAGACTCATCACGACGAAACTGAACACCAACACGCCCAGCACCACGAAACACGCGATTCTCAGTGCTCTGAGTGCCCACATTTTTTTCATATGTCTCGCCTCCGCTCTCCTATGAAATCTTCATGAATTTCCCGAAGGCGCTCGCGGAGGTGAAGCACCGCATAGTGTTTGCGGGAGAGCAGCGTGTTGATACTCACGCCGGTTTCCGCCGCGAGGTCCTTGAAACTGCGGCCCTCGAGCTCATTGGCAACAAACACCTCGCGCTGCTCCTCGGGCAGCTCATCCAACGCAGCGTCCAATTCGTCGAGCAACACGCTCCGCGCGTACTCCGCTTCTGGCCCGGCTTCCGGTGAAGGCAGCAGATCGTCGAGTCTCGGTGCATCGTCTTCCGCGACGGATCCCGAAAATTCATCCTCGAGGCTCCCCGTCTTTCGCTTGCGAAAAAGATCGATGATGCGATTGCGCGCCACCCGGAAAAGCCACGCCCCAACCTGCTCCACCGGCTTCAAAAGCCGGTACGTCTCGACGAGTTCGTAGAAGACATCCTGAAGGATGTCTTCCGCGTCGGCCTCATCCCTCACACGCTTGCGGATGAAGTTTCGAAGCCGGCCCCGCTCGCGTTCGACTGCCTCCGAAATCTGCTGGTCTTGTTCGACTTTCATCCAGTCCGTAATGAGCGCCTCGTCCATCTCTATATTATGTAGACGTGCGAGCGCTTCAAATATTGTATGGAAAATGCATGCCGCCTGGCCCGCTCAGCTTGACGCATCTGGGGGTTTCTCATAGAGTTCAACTTCGTCATGAAAAATCGAACTCGATCCGTCCGGATCGCTTTTTTGCTGATCCTTCTTCCGGGCACACTCTACGCGCAGGCGCCACAGACGCAAGCGCCCCGTGAATTCAAGCAGCCTGCCGAATCCTCGCAGGCACACTGGCCAACTGTACCGGTGCGAGCGGCGAAGGGCATGGTCGCAAGCGACGAGAAACTCGCATCCGAGGCGGGGATCGAGGTCCTTCAAGAAGGTGGAAACGCGGTGGACGCGGCGGTCGCCGTCGCGTTCGCCCTCGCGGTAGTCGAGCCGGAAGCGGGGAACATCGGCGGCGGCGGGTTCATGCTGGTGCGGCTCGCAAACGGGCAGGCAAAGTTCGTGGATTATCGCGAGGTCGCACCGGCGGCCGCATCGCGCGATATGTATCTCGGCGCGGACGGTTTTGTTGACCCCGAAGCTTCCGTCGTCGGCTATCGCGCCGTTGCCGTGCCCGGCACAGTTGCCGGCCTCGCTCTCGCCCTCAAGACGTATGGCACGAAGCGGCTGCCTGAAGTGATGGCTCCTGCAATCAAATTGGCGGAGGAGGGATTTCCGCTTTCCGACCGATTGTCCGAGTTGCTGAGCGAGTCCGGCTCCGTGCTCGGCCGCTTCGCAACGAGCCGGCGCATTTTTTTGAAGAAGGGCGCAATGTTTGATACGGGGGAAATCCTGCGCCAGCCCGAACTGGCGGCAACCCTGCGGCGCATCGCCAGGAATGGACCCAATGAATTTTACAGGGGCCAGACGGCGCACGACCTGGCGAAGGAGATTCAGCGCGAAGGCGGATTGATCACGCTCGAGGATCTGGAGCACTACCAGCCGAAAATTCGTGAGCCTCTCACTGCCACGTACAAATTCAACGGTCACACCTGGGAAATGATCAGCAGTCCTCCGCCCAGTTCCGGCGGCGTCGCCTTGATTGAAATGCTCAACATCCTGGCACCCGTGGAACTGAAATCGTTGGACGATCCGAAATCGGTGCACTGGGTGATTGAAGCGATGCGGCGCGCGTTTGCGGATCGGGCCGCTTATCTTGCGGATTCGGATTTTGCCAGCATCCCGGTTCACGGGCTCACTTCGATGTGTTACGCGGACGCGTTGCGCGCGACCATCGATCCTGCGCTCGCGTCCACCAGTCAAAAAATTCAAGCTGGAAATCCCGGGCCCTACGAGAAATCCGACTCCGCATCGGGTGCGTGTCCTAAAATCTCGGGCCAGCCGACGGCACCGCAAGACGAGGCTGCGGCGGAGCGTGCACTGGCGGAGGCCGCACGCGGTGGGCACACGACGCACTTTTCGGTGGTGGACGCGGCGGGCAACTCTGTGGCCAACACATACACATTGAACGACAACTTCGGTTCTGGCGTCACATCAACTGGTGGATTCCTGCTGAACAACGAGATGGATGATTTCACCGTGCACGCCGGCTCACCAAACATGTTCGGCCTGATTCAATCTGCCGCGAACGGGATTGCCCCGGACAAGCGCCCGCTCAGCTCGATGACACCCACGATTCTGCTGCGCGACGGCAAACTTAGCTTCGTCACGGGGTCGCCCGGCGGCCCGCGCATTATCTCCGCGACACTGCTTTCGCTTTTGAACTGGATGCGGCTGGGTATGAATGCGCAGGCCGCGGTCAACGCGCCACGATTCCATCATCAGTGGGTCCCCGACGAGTTGGTACTCGAACCGAGTTTTCCTGATGCGGTAGCGAATGATCTGGATAAACGTGGGTTTTCCATCGATGGCAAGCGCATATGGATCGGCCAGGTGGAAGCGATTGGGATTGACCCCGAGACCGGAGACCGGCTTGGCGCTCCCGACCCGCGCCGCAATGGCGCTGCGGCCAGCTATTAGCAAGGGCGCGAGCTATTGACGCGGGCGCGATTTCCATCGACCATAGTGATTCTTCACTCGGGGCTGCAATTCGGACTGCCAACGGATCTACATTGGGGGCTGAATGCAACGAATTCTTGCGACGTACCGCTATGTCAACCAGCCGCTCACGGCTTCGTTGCTGGCCGAAATTTCGCAGGCCGGGATGTCAGGTGTCGAAATTTTCTGCGCGCCGCAGCATTTTAGCTATCGCGTACCGGAACGTGTGCGTGAGATCGCGGATGCCCTCAGCGAATACCGGCTGGAGTTGCACTCACTGCATTCCCCCACGGAGCGCGACCTGGCGCCGGGCCGCGAAAGCGGGGTGGCAATTTCAATTTGCGATACGGAGCGGATACGCCGGCTCGACGCTGTGGATGAAATCAAGCGCACTTTAGAAGTGGCCGAGAGCATTCCGTTCAAGTTTCTGGTGCAGCATCTGGGCCATGGCCGGCAATTGGCTGATCCGAGGAAGACGGACGCAGCCTTCAGTTCGCTTGAGGGCCTCACCGTGTTTGCCAAAGCCCGTGGCGTCACGATTGCACTCGAAAATCGGCAGGACGAGCTGGGGTCGCCCTCGTCGCTCCAGCATTTCATCACCGATACGCATCTTCATGATTTGCGGCTTTGCTTCGACACGGGACACGCGAATGTGGAGGGAGGGGTCGAGGCGGGGTTCGATATGATGCGCGAGCGAGTGGCGACAACGCACCTCCACGATAATCATGGCGAGAAGGACGAGCACTTGCTTCCGTTCGAAGGCACGATTGATTGGGAGGCCATACTCGGCGCGCTCTCCGCGGCTGCCGAACCGCTCCCGATTGTGCTGGAACTCAAGGAACAGCCCGGCGGAAAGCCTGCGTTGGACCAGGTGCGGGCGACTTTCGACAAGATCGAAAAACTTCTCGAAAGCAAGCGCGGCCGCGGGGCAAAATGATGCAGCGGGCGCGATTGAAAGATCAACGGACGAAACGATGACTCAGGAAGCGCAAGCACAAATACCGATTGTGACGATTGATCAGGCAGGCCAGCATGCCGGCCGCAGCGTGAAGATTCACGGTTGGCTTTATAACCTGCGCGAATCGGGGAAATTGCTGTTCCCGATTTTTCGCGACGGCACTGGAATTATTCAAGGTGTGGTCTCGCAAAGGGAAAATCTGGCTGCCTTCGACGCGCTGAAGGGATTGACGCAGGAATCAAGCGCGATCGTCACGGGAATAATTCAAGCGGAGCCGCGCGCGCCCGGCGGCCACGAATTGCACATCAGTGCGATTGAAGTGGTGCAGCGCGTTTCAGAGTCGGAGCCGTATCCGATCCAGCTCAAAGAGCACGGCGTGGATTTTCTGCTCGACAAACGCCATCTCTGGATCCGCACGCCGCGCCAGGCCGCAATTTTGCGCATCCGCGCGGAAGCAGAGCGCGCCGGGCGGAATTTTCTCGACAGTCAGGGTTACACGCTCACGGACACGCCAATCTTCACGCCGGCCGCTTGCGAAGGCACGACCACGCTATTTGAAGTCAACTATATTGACGACCAGAAGGCTTATCTCACGCAATCCGGCCAACTTTATCTGGAAGCGACGGCAGCGGCGCTGGGCAAGGTCTATTCGTTCGGCCCCACATTTCGTGCTGAAAAATCCAAGACGCGCCGCCACCTGACGGAATTCTGGATGCTCGAGCCGGAAGCCGCCTTTGCGCACCTGACGGACATGGAGCAGCTCGGCGAAGGACTTGTAAGCGCCATTGTCCAGTCGGTCGTGAAAAATCGTGCGGCAGAGCTGACTGCGCTGCAACGCGAGGTCTCGAAACTGGAAAAAATCTCGCCGCCATTTCCGCGCATCAGCTACGACGAAGCCATTCGCGTGCTCCAGAAGGCCGACAACCCGACCAAGTGGGGCGATGATTTCGGCGGCGATGAAGAGACCATTATTTCTAGAGAATTCGATAAGCCTGTAATCATTCACCGCTACCCTGCGGCGATGAAGGCCTTTTACATGGCCACGGATGCGGACCGGCCGGAACTTTCGCTGAGTTTCGACGTGATTGCTCCCGAAGGCTATGGGGAAATCATCGGCGGCGGCGAACGCCTGGCGAGTTACGAGACGCTGGTCCGCCGTTTGCGCGAGCACGATTTGCCGGAAGAATCGTTCCAGTGGTATTTGGACCTGCGGCGCTACGGGAGCGTCCCGCACTCGGGCTTTGGCCTGGGGCTTGAGCGCACCGTCGCGTGGATTTGCGGCACTGAGCACATTCGCGAGGTCATCCCCTTCCCTCGGATGCTCAATCGCGTCTATCCTTAGGGGTCCCTCCGCCGTTCGGGGCCGCGAAAGATATTTTCAAATGCCAGAAAAAATACGAATCATCGGTGTGCCGATGGACTTGGGCGCGAGCCGCCGTGGCGTCGATATGGGGCCATCGGCGCTGCGCGTCGCCGGGTTGCAAGCGCGGCTGAAGCAGCTTGGACGCCAGGTGGAGGATATCGGGAACGTGCCGGTGCGCCAGCCGGAAGAGCAGCATTACGGCGAAAAGAACGCCAAGTACCTCGAGGAAATCGCCGAGACCTGCAAGGGGCTGGCGGAAATGGTCCGCAAGACGCTGGACGAGGACCTGGTGCCACTGGTGCTCGGGGGCGACCATTCGATTGCGGTAGGGACCACGGCGGGAGCCGCTGCTCATTTCAACAAAATATCGAAACGTGTCGGCATGATTTGGCTCGATGCGCACGGCGACATGAATACGCCGGAATCTTCGCCCTCCGGAAACGTTCATGGCATGCCCCTCGCTTCGATTATGGGATATGGCCCTCCTGAGCTGACGGAAATGGCGGGAATCAAACCGATGGTCGAGCCACGAAGCGTGGCGCTGGTGGGCATCCGCGATCTGGACGCGAAAGAGCGGCGGCTGGTGAAGGAATCGGGTGTGCACATTTTCACCATGCGCGATATTGACGAGAGGGGCATGCGCGAAGTGATGGCCGAGGCGCTGCGATTCACGACCGACGATACGGCAGGCGTGGTCGTGAGCCTGGACATGGATTTCGTGGACCCGACGGACGCGCCAGGGGTCGGCACACCGGTGCGCGGCGGCGTCACATATCGCGAAGCGCACCTGGCGCTCGAAATGATTGCGGACAGCAAGAGTATGGTTTCGTTTGAGCTGGTGGAAATAAATCCCGTGATTGATCTGCACAACACGACGGCGACGCTTGGCGTGGAATTGGTGCTTTCCGGGCTGGGAAAGAAAATCCTGTGATGGATGCGTGCGAATGGAAGTCGGGTGAAGTGGTGTCTCGATGAGCGGGAAGAAGAGGCTGCGCATCGGCGTGATTTTTGGTGGACGCTCAGGCGAACACGAAGTCTCGCTCGCCTCGGCCGCATCCGTGATTCGCGCACTCGATCCGGAAAAATATGAAGCCGTGCCGATCGGAATCACAAAGGATGGCCGGTGGTTGGTGGGAACGAGCGCGGTGAAGATGCTTCCTGAAGTTTTGAAGTCAGGCGATCGCGTGATGCTGCCTGCGGATCCAAGCGCGGCAGCACTCGTGCCCGTCGGTGCGGGAACCGGTCAGCCGAGTGTTACGGTGGATGTGATGTTCCCGGTTTTGCATGGGACGTTTGGCGAGGACGGAACTGTTCAGGGGTTGCTCGAACTCGCCGGGCTGCCGTATGTGGGCGCGGGGGTGCTGGCTTCGTCTGTAGGAATGGATAAGGACGTACAGAAGCGGCTTTTCGAGCAGGCTGGAATTCCTATCGTCCCGTTTCTGGTGGTGCGCCGCTCGGAGTGGGAGCACGACCGCGTGAAGGTGCTGCGCGAGATCAAGAAGAAATTCCGATTCCCGCTCTTTGTGAAACCGGCGACGCTTGGATCGTCCGTCGGAATGACGAAGGTGAATGCGGCGCATGAAATTTCTCAGGCCATGGATGTTGCCGCTGAGTTCGCAATGAAAATTATGGTAGAGCGTGGCGTGAACGGGCGTGAAATTGAGGTTTCGGTGCTCGGGAACGATGATGTGCGCGCTTCCATTCCGGGGGAGATTGTTCCGCACCGGGAATTTTACGATTACACGGCAAAGTATCTGGAAGGCGGGACGGAACTGGTGATTCCTGCGCCGCTCTCGAAAAAGCAGGTGGCTACATTTCAAGATTATGCGGTGCGCGCTTTTCGCGCGATTGACGGGACGGGCATGGCGCGCTGTGATTTCTTTCTCGAGCGGCGCACCGGAAAGATTTTCATCAACGAGCTCAACACAATCCCAGGCTTCACCTCCATCAGCATGTACCCGAAGATGTGGGAAGCCTCGGGCCTGCCGTATCCACAGTTGATCGACCGCCTGATTGAACTGGCGCTCCAACTCCACCGCGAAAAAGCGCGCACGAAATATTCGATTGAGCTGCCGGCCGGAGCCGGCGGCGCCCTCGAAGGCTAACCCCTCCCCGTCGCACTGTCTTGACATGCGGAACACTCTCGATTAAACTAACCGGTTAGTTAAAGAATTTAAACAGATTGGAAGGCGAGGACTGGATGCACTACCGCCGGCTGGGAAAAAGCTCCCTCGTGGTTTCGGCGCTGGGTCTCGGCTGCATTGGCATGTCTGAATTTTATGGCCAGACAGACGACGAAGAATCCATCGCCACCATCCAGCGCGCGATCGACTGCGGCATTACCCTGCTGGACACAGCCGACATGTATGGCAGCGGGCGCAACGAAGAACTCGTAGCGCGCGCGATCGAAGGGCGGCGCCAGGAAGTGATAGTGGCCACGAAATTCGGAAACGTGCGCGGCGAGGGCGGCTCGTTTCTCGGCGTCAGCGGAAAGCCCGAATATGTGCAGCAGGCTTGCGAGGCGAGCCTGCGGCGGCTGCGAATTGCGACGATTGATTTGTATTACCAGCATCGAGTGGATGCGGGTGTCCCGATTGAAGAGACCGTGGGGGCGATGGCGCGGCTGGTCGAACAGGGCAAGGTGCGGTACCTCGGCCTGTCCGAGGCGGGGCCGCAAACAATTCGACGCGCGCATGCGACGCATCCGATTGCTGCGCTGCAAAGCGAATATTCACTCTGGACTCGCGACCCGGAGGACGGATTGCTTGCTCTCTGCCGTGAACTGGGAATCGGATTTGTTCCCTACAGCCCGCTCGGGCGCGGATTTTTGACCGGTCGGTTCAAGAAATTCGAAGACCTCGCGCCGGACGATTACCGGCGGCGTACTCCGCGGTTTCAGGGCGAGAATTTCCAGAAGAATCTGCAACTCGTCGAGCGGATTCATCAAATCGCTGCGGAAAAGAATTGCACGCCCGCGCAGCTCGCGCTGGCATGGGTGCTCGCACAGGGCGAGGACCTGGTGCCGATCCCCGGAACGAAGCGACGAAAGTATCTCGATGAGAATCTCGGCGCGGTGGACGTAAAGCTGACTCCCGGCGATCTGGCACGGATCGACCAAGCGGCTCCGCAGGGCGCAACGGCGGGCGCGCGTTATCACGCGGAAGGCATGAAACGAGTGGGGCTCTAAAGCGCGAGACATGAGGCGAGGACGCAAAAAACTCGAAAACCCGGAAACGGCGCGGCGCATTCTGACCGCGGCGGAACAGCATTTTGCCGCGCAGGGAATGGCGGGAGCGCGCACGGATGAAATCGCGGCGGATGCTCATGCGAACAAGGCGATGCTCTACTACTACTTCGGGAACAAGCAACGGCTGCATCGCGCAGTGCTTGAGAATCTTTTTGGGCAACTCCGCGAGGTTGTGTATGCAACTTCTTCCCGGAAGGCGAATCCGCGCGAGCGGCTGGTGCACTGGGTAAACGGCTACTTCAATTTTCTGGCCACGCATCCGAATTATCCGCGGCTGGTGCAGCGGGAAGCAATGAATGCGACGCCGCGATTTCAGTGGATTGTGCGTGAATACTTTCAGCCATTTCACAAACATCTGAGCCGGCTCATCAAAGAGGGCATCGCTGCGGGTGAATTCCGCGAAGTGGATCCGCACCAGACAGTTTTCACACTGCTGGGAATGACCGTATTTTATTTTGCGGCCGCGCCATCGCTGAGCAAGCTGGTGGGACGCAATCTGCTGTCTCCGCAGGCATTGGAAATGCGCAGGCGTTCCCTGCTGGATTTTTTGGAGCATGGCTTGATGCGAACAGAAGCGAGGTCGCGATGACCGGGCGAAACTTTTTCAGTTTCCTGGGTGTGGTTTTCATTTTAGCGCTGGTGATCTATTTGATTTCGACGCCGCGAGGGAAAGACATTCCGTTGATCGGAATCGTGGACGGCAATGAGGTGATCATCAGCCCGCAGATCACCGGGCGCATGGTGAAACTCACGGTGGATGAAGGCTCGGTGGTAAAGAAGGGTGACTTGATCGCAGAGCTTGACCGCAAGGAATTGGAAGCCAGTCTCGCCGCGGCGAAAGCGAATGTTGCGAGCCTGGAGGCGCAGGTGGGCGGTTCACGGCACAATTATTCGTGGACGAACGATCAGACCGGCGCCTCGCTCGATCAGGCTAAAGCCGTGCTGACGTCGACGCGCGCGCAACTCGACCAGGCTCGTGCGAACCTCTGGCGCGATCAGACGGATTTCGATAGGACGCAAAAACTTTTCGACAGCGGCGTCGCCTCTGCGCAGGACCGCGACCACGCGGACGCAGCGCTGAAAGCGTCGCAGGCGAACGTGAAGGCGCTCGAGGATTCTGTAAGGGCGCAGGCCGCGGCGCTGGCTGTGGCGCAGTCGAACCGGCAGCAGGTGGCGGTGCGCGGAAGCGAACTGGCGACAACGATTGCACAACTTGAGCAGGCGCGCGCGACGGCGGCACAGGTGGCCACGCAGCTTGGGTACACGGACATTTATGCGCCGCTCGATGGAATCGTGTCGGTGCGCGTGGCCAAACAGGGCGAAGTGGTGCAGCAGGGCTCGCCGATCGTAGTGGTGGTCGATGTGGATCATCTGTGGGTTCGTGCAGACGTGGAGGAAACCTACATCGATTCCGTGCAATTCGGCCAGAAGCTGCGCGTGCAACTGCCTTCCGGCGACATGCTGGAGGGCCCGGTATTTTTCAAGGGCGTGGAGAACGATTTTGCCACGCAGCGCGACGTGAGCCGCACGAAGCGCGACATCAAAACCTTCGCGATCAAAGTTTCCATTCCGAATCCGGAGCGGCGATTGTTTACAGGAATGACGGCGACCGTGCTGCTTCCGCCGCCCCCGAAGAAAAACTGGTTTGCGCGTCTCTGAGGCCACAGGAAACCAATTCATGAACGCCATTGAAGTGGACCATCTCACGAAGTCGTTCGGCGAGCTTGTCGCCGTGAACGACATCACGTTCAACGTCTCGGACCGCGAGATTTTCGGCCTGCTGGGGCCAAACGGCGCGGGGAAAACGACGCTGATCCGAATGCTGACCACCTTGACGCCGCCGACGACGGGTACGGCACGCGTGGCCGGGCATGACATCAAGACGGAAGCGGATGCCGTGCGGCACTCGATTGGCGTGATTCCGCAGGCATTCACTTCGGACCCTGAGCTGACCGCCGACGAGAACATGCTGATTCACGCGAAACTGTATGGAGTTCCCGCAGAAAAACGCGGACCGCTGATTGAGGAGCTGCTTCAATCGGTGGATCTGATCAAGTTTCGTGGTGCGCTGGTGCGGACATTTTCAGGAGGCATGCGGCGGCGCCTGGAGATCGCGCGCGGGCTGGTGCATTCGCCGAAGATTTTGTTTCTCGACGAGCCGACCACGGGGCTAGATCCTGTTTCGCGCACCAATGTGTGGGAAATGATCCGTTTGTTGCGCGCAAAGTCGGAACTGACGATTTTGCTGACCACGCATTACATGGAAGAAGCAGACAGGTTGTGCGACCGAATCGCGATCGTGGACCACGGAAAACTTGCAGCGCTGGATTCTCCGACGCGGCTGAAAGACAGCATTCCCGGGACGGACGCGGTGGAGGCGGAATTCGAAAACGCGCCGCCCGATTGGGATCAGCAGCTTGAAAAGCTGACGGAAGCGGCCGGGGTAAGCCATCGGGATGGCGTGATTCACATCGCCTCGCACAATGGGCCCGTGACGGTTGCGGCGCTGATGGATTTGGCGCGCGCGCGCCGCGTCACGGTGCGCAAGGTGACGGTGCAAAGCACCACGCTCGATGATGTGTTCCTGCACTACACGGGCAGTGAGCTGCGGGACGCCGCAAGCGGAGGGGCAGGCTATGACGTCAGCCATCTCTACCGGTAATCGCATGCCCGAATACATGGAGCCGCATCTCACAAGGGGTAACAGTTGATGAAGGTTTATCGCATATGGGCGCTGATTGAACGCGACATGCGGAAATTCTTCCGCAGTCCCGCGCTGATGATGAGCTCGATGATTTTTCCACTGGTGCAGCTTGTCGTGCTGGGTTACGCATTTGGAGGGAAAATTCATGGCGCGGTGATCGCGGTTGTGGACCGGGACCAAACGGTAGAATCACGACGCATCCGGGAAATGTTCAACGGAATTTCAGCCGGGCCGGAAACTTTTCGCGTGGTGGAATATAGCTCCGTGCCGCAGGCGCTGGATGATCTTCGCGCGGGTTTTCTGCGGGGCGTGGTGGAGATCCCGCAAGATTTCTCGCGCCGCTTCTACCAGCACGACCGGCCACGAATCGCGTTTACCGAGGACAACACCGATCAATTCGTTTCGAGTTCCCTGCTGGAACGGCTCCAACAAATGGTGGATGAGCTGAACGCGCCGAGCGTGGAACCGCGGCTGGCTGGGCAGGTGATGGTCAATGTGGTGGAGATTTATCCCTACATTGAGTACATCAAATACTTGCTGGCCGGATCCATCGCCATGGCGATTTTCATCGTGGCCATGATCGGCGGCGGAATCACGTTCATTGATGACAAAGCCCGCGGACTGCATGAAGGATACCTGGTCACGCCGATTCAAAAATCGGAAATGGTGCTGGGCTTGATCGGCGCGGGAGCGCTGAAGGGGTTGATGGCGGGCCTGGTGCTTACCGTGATAGGAGGGTTGCTGGCGGGAATTCCGCGACTGTGGGATCCGGTGCGGTTAGTGTACCTGAGCGTCGTGGTGCTGGTGGCTTCCGTGGCGATGCTCAGCTTCATGTTTCTGGTGATGGTGCGCGTAGACGACCCGTTGGTGCCGCGTGCAATTTTCGGCGTACTGAATACGCTGCTTTTTTTTCCGTCCGGCGCGGTCTATCCGGTGGAGGCGTTTCCAACATGGCTGCGATGGCTTTCAAACGTGGATCCGTTCACTTACACGGTGCACGCGCTGCGGAACCTGACGCTGAAGAACACCGGCATTGAAGGCATCTACAGGGACGTGCTAATTTTGACGGGCTTCGCTGCAGTGATGATTACGTGCAGCATTGCACTGTTCAAGCGGCAGATATAAAAACAAGGAGCGCCAGTGGGAGTTTTCGATTCTTCTGAAGAACATCCGACGGCAAGAATCCGCCGGTACATTATCAGTGTCGTAGTATTCCTGGTGCTGGTCTTCTTCGCCTCCCGGTATCTGCTGCGCTACCACACGGAAAAACGCACCGTGAATCAATTCATGAGTGCGATCGTGGCGGGGAATATGGAGCAAGCTTACCGGATGTCCAATCCGGCGCCCTCGTATTCGATGAAGGATTTCCTCGACGATTGGGGGCCGAACGGGTACTACGGGCCGGTGAAAAGCTATCGGATTGAGAGCGCGGAGGAAGAAAAGCGAGGAGTGGAACGCCCCTCGGGAGTGAACATTACGGTCGAAGTAAGTCCATACGCCCCCTTCCCAGCCGACAACGATGCGGCAAAACAAAACAAGACCAAGGAAGTTCGCCTGCGCGTGGAATACAAGGATCAATCTGTCGGGTTCGCGCCGTAACGAACGGCGGAACTCTGTAGCCGTCGAGCTGAAAAACGGATAACTATTCGGCTTCGATTCGTGCTTCGTCCAATAGCATGACCGGGATGTCGTCACGAACGGGGTAGACGCGCCGGCAGGTGGCGCACTTCAATCCCTGCTGATTGGCCGTCGGCTTTACGGGCGTCTTGCACTGCGGGCACACCAGAAGTTCGAGCAGTTCTTTCGAGATTGCCATTCCATTCCTCCAGCGCCTTCAACTCTAGCAGAGCCTTGCAAGCAAGTGAAATCACGCGGCGCGCACTAGCCGGGGCGCGATATTTGGAGGGTGAGACTTCCCTTCCATTCGGCGCCGGGAGCGAGTTCGACGGGCCAAAGAGCGATGATTTGCGAGCCCTGGTAAATTCGCTCAAAACCTTCTTCGGATTCGGAAACGGTTTCGATGGGAGCAATCCAGAAATCACGCGCGCCGGGCGCGGCGACGGTGACGGCAACATCCTGCCATTCATCCACAACCCGCAATTCGGTGCCAGGCGCTGCCGCGGCCCAACGGAGCGGATAGCGCTGCCCGGAGGATTCGAAATAGCGGTCCGGGGCGGAGGGCGCGAGGAAATTCAGGATCACCTCGATGCCCAGAAGAACAGAGGCAGCGCCAGGGGCGGAGCGGCGCAAGCCCACGTTGCAAGCGATGTCGAATCCGCCGGACGTTGGGGCGAATGTGAATTGTTTTGTGGCGGCCCAGTCCGCACTTTCTTCCGAGGCCAGGGTCGCGCCCGTTTCGGAACATTCGACCACACGGTATTTGCCGCCGGCGAGCGCCGTATCCTCGTCCAACTTCAGCGCAGCGCAATCTTGATAGGTCTTCGCGCTGCTGAAAAGCAGCAAGCGAAATCCGTTGCGCGCCCAGCGGTCATAATTCAGCCAGCGATCGAGGCCTTCTTCCTTGACGCGCGTCTGTTCATGAATCGATTGGACGCCCTGAGCGCCCTTCGCAGGTAGATTCTTCAATTTGGCGTGATACGACTCCTGGCGGCGCGTGAGCGAATTGATCAGGGCAGCGTTGGTCCGGCGGCAATCGATGGCGGAAATCGTCCCGCCGTCGTGAGGAGTGAGCAGCGCGGCATAGCGGTCGGAGGTGAAACAAATTTCCCGGCGGCCGTCGCAATCGAAATCGAGCGTTTCTGATTCTGCGAACTGCTTGCCGCGATGGGAGAGGCAGTCGGCAATGGCTTCCGCCCGTACCAGTGAATTCCACAGAGCGGTGCGGAGATGCGGCGAATAGAGACCGCCGAAGATGCCGTGCCAGTATGCGTCGTTGCACTGGCCGCGCAGGAGGAGAGTACTGGCCTGCTCACGAGCCGCGCGAAAGGCCTTTTCGTCACGCCGGCTGCTTGCGAGGCGGCGGACTTTAGCAGAAACATGCAGCATTTTTTTGTGAAGGAGATTCGATTCGGAATACTTGGTGAAGAAATTCCGCCAGATGCCTCCGCGCAAAAACGGGAGAGCGTCCGGGCGGGGGGCAAATTCCGCGGTGAGCGCGTGATAACGGTTGCGCGCAGCCGTCGGGAGCGACCATTCCATCATCTCCGTGTAGGAAGCGGTGGGAAGATCGGCGCGGCCCAGCGGCGGATGCGAGGCGATAGCGTCAGCGGGCGTGGATGTCTCGAGCCACTCGGAATTTTTCTCTAGTTCGAGAAAGAATCTCTCGAGCCAGCCGTCCGCATAGCAAAGTTTGTACGTGCCCGGCCACACGCCGAATTTTTCCAGATCATCGCCCAAGGCCGCGTAGGCACCAGGATGGCTGGTAGCGGCGCGGCGCAGGAATTCAGTGGTCTCGGCAGGATCGCGAAAGGGAATCAGGTAACGCAGCGCTTTGAGACCCGGGAGAAGTTTGACGGTGTGGCCCTGGTCCTCAACGATGTAGTGGCCGTACAGCATTTCCAAGTCGAATCCCGCGCCGAGAAAATGATTGTCGTCCACGAGCGTAAAATCCACGCCCGCCGGAGCAAGCGACGAAGGAAGTTGTGGCTCCCAGACGCGTTCGGCAAGCCAGGCCCCGCGCGGCCGCACCTTGAAATTCTTCTCTACGTAATCAGCGAGGCGGGTAATTTGCTTGTGACAATCATCGTGTGGAATGGCGACCAGAATTGGTTCGTAAAATCCGCCGCCGACAATTTCC
Source organism: Candidatus Acidiferrales bacterium (assembly GCA_050746945.1). Lineage (GTDB taxonomy): Bacteria > Acidobacteriota > Terriglobia > Acidiferrales > UBA7541 > Palsa-295. The sequence goes on from JBOGMZ010000020.1 coordinate 75,616, forward strand.
ACCTGGGCGCGGTTCACGAGCGTGCGCAGGTGGCCAAAATATTCGGGATGTGCGCGCTCAAGCCATTCGAGGAGCGATCCAGTATAGTGCAGGCCGATGCGAATCGAAGGGTGGCGCGCGAGCGCTTCCAGAAACGGCAAATACGATTTCTGATAGGCGGATTCGAGGACCTCGTCGAAATTGCCGACCGGCTGATGCGCGTGATTCACAAGGACTAATTGGAATTTCGCCACCGATATGCCCCAATGCAGCTAAACAGGATAACCTGATTATGAAAAACCTGCACAGACGCGCGAGAGAAATGCTACTGATAAACTGCGGCCCGGGTGGCGCGGGCTCCCGTAAATTGCGTAAACCGCTCGCCAAGCCGTGTGAGAGACATTTCAATAGTCGAGTCCGGAGCGCCCGCGGGTGCGTAGACCACGACGAGAATCTCTCGCGCCGATTCAGTGATCATGCTGCGAGTGGAATCGCTAATGGGGCTGCCGAACGGGCCATCGGGATCGGCGAGCACGGGCCTGCCTTCGAGATGCCACATTTTCTTTCCGATTCCCTCGTAAATTTCGCCGGGGAGGCCGTGCCGGAATCCAACGGGCGCGCGAATGCGCGAACGGTCGTAACAGCCGAATGGCCATCCAACATCGATCGAGCCGAGATTGCAGATGTCCACGACATTCGAAACGCGATAGAGGCCTTTTCCTTGCACGACGCGACGCAGGAGCGCCTCGGACGACGGGCGGTACTTCGACGGGTCCATGTCCCACTCACGAAACATCGCGCGGACCAGGCGGATTTCCTGTGCTTCGGCGAGGCTTTCGAGCGTGAACTCGCGGCGCTTGCGGTCACAGACTTCGTCCATCAATTTCGCAAGCGCCAAGTCTACCGGCACCACATGCAAATCGTCTGCTTCAACAGTCCCTAGCTTCACACCCGGCAATTTGATTTTGATTTCCATTCTGAATCAATTGAACAGGGCTGATATGCTCTCAATACCCGCGGCGGCACGGCTCCGGCGAAACTCTGAAATTCTACCGGGAATTGGATGCGCGGTCGATGAAATCGAAAGAGAGGGCTGAAAAATTCGAGCTGGGACTTGCGCACTTCAACTCGCGGAGATTCTTCGAAGCGCATGAGGTGTGGGAGGAGGTCTGGCTGGTCGAAGCCGAACCGGAGAAAACCTTTCTGCAAGGATTGATTCAAGTTGCCGCAGCGTTTCATCACTATATGCGAAGGAATCCGAGCGGTGCCGAATCGCTGCTTGCCTCGGGGATCGTAAAGCTCTCGCGTTTTCCAGAGCAGCATCACGGCCTTTCGATTGGAGAGCTGCGGGCGATTTCAAAACAGTGGGCGCGGCTGCTTGGCGAGGGAAAGGATCCGGGCTCGGCAAGACTTCCAAAAATCGAGCGAGTAGATATCCAAAACCCAGAGCGCCGGCGGACTCACTGAGGCGTGATGGCCCTCTACGAGCTGCTCCGGACGGGCTGAATGTCCGTGCTCCTTCTCCCCACGCGCGGATTGGCCACGCCCTCCCTGGTCATCTCCGAATAGAGATTCCTAGCGCGTTCGAGCGCTTCAGCAATGCTCTTGCTGATATTTCCCGCCCCCACATGTTCTTCGAATTCGGCTTGATGCATCAAGCGTGCGGGCTGTTCTCTCGCACCGCAAAGAATCAGGCCGCGCCTGGATTGGTGCACGAGATCCGCGAAATTCTCCAAAGCCTGCAGACCCGTGGCATCAATGGCAGTCATGTTGCGGAGTCGAAGAACGATGATGGGCGGAAGCTCTGGAATCCGTGAAATGACTTCGTCAATTTTGTCCGTGGCCCCGAACAGAAATGGGCCGTGGATACGGAAGATGGCGACGTAGGGAGGGATTTCCTTGTGTTGCAGGATGTGGGCGTGGCCTTCGCGCAGGTATTCTTCGGTAACTTGAGCAACCGTGGTTGTCTCGGTCACTTTTCGAATGAATATAAGTGCGGCCATAATCATTCCGGCCTCGACCGCAACGGTCAAGTCGGCGAAGACAGTCAAAAGAAAAGTGACGAGCCACGTACCAATGTCTAGCCGCGAAAGCTTCAGAAGCTCCGGAATTTCGTGCCACTCACCCATGTTGTATGCAACGACGAAAAGGATGCCTGCCAAGACTGAAAGTGGGATGAAGCGCGCGAGAGGAGCTGCAAATAAAATGATCGCTAGCAATGTGAGCGCATGCGCCATTCCCGCCACGGGAGTCTTTGCACCAGAACGGATATTTGTCGCTGTGCGCGCGATGGCTCCGGTGGCCGGCAGGCCTCCGAAGAGTGGCGAAATGATGTTTGCAACACCCTGGCCGACGAGCTCGACGTTGGGGTTGTGCTTGTCGCCGCTCATGCGATCGGAAACCACAGCCGACATCAACGACTCGATCGCACCCAGCATTGCGACGGTTATTGCAGGGGAAATGAGCGGGCGCATGAGGTCGAATCGGAATGTAGGAATGGCCAGGTGCGGCAGGCCGGAGGGGATCCCACCGAATCGGGTTCCAATTGTCTGCACCGGCAGCTTGAAGATCACAACGACGGCAGTGCCGAGGAATAGTGCAACGATATAGCCGGGCACTTTTTTCACATAACGCATGAAGAAAAGAATCACAAGGATGGATAGCGCGCCGAGCGACGTCTCCACAATCGAGAAGGTGCGAAAGTTCCGGAGCAGCACCTCCATGCGCGCGAGGAAGACGCCAGGCACATTTTCAACTTTGAGACCGAAGAAGTCTTTGATCTGCGTGCTGGCGATGATGACGGCGATGCCGTTGGTGAACCCGACCACCACCGGACGCGGGATGAATTTTACAGCCGTGCCCAGGCCGGTGATGCCAAGCACCACGAGGATGATTCCGGCCATGACAGTGCACATATAAAGCCCGTCAAGACCATAGCGAGCCACGATCCCAAACACGACGACGACGAAAGCTCCCGTGGGTCCGCCGATTTGGGTGCGGGACCCGCCGAGCGCAGAGATCAAAAATCCGGCGACGATTGCGCAATAAAGGCCTGACTGAGGCGCGACTCCTGAGGCGATGGCAAAAGCCATCGCCAGTGGCAGTGCGACGAGCCCGACCGTAATTCCTGCAACCATGTCGGAGAGGAATTGCCTGCGGTCGTATCCCTGCAGGCATTGAATTGATTTGGGAAGCCAGTCCTTCATCGATGATTGCCACTCACCTGTGATTTACCCATTCCATTCTGAAGCCAAGAGCTTACGGGTTTCGGGATCAGTGATTCACGCGGGAGCTCTGCACCACGCAAGAACCAGTATGGACCAGGATGCGCGGAGTTCGTTAAGAGAACCGCCAAGGAGTATCGAAACGAAAAACTCAAATGGAGCAGCTTCCAGACGGAAGAGGTATTGACAGGCGGACATAATTGCAAGAGGATTCGCAACCAGCGAGTGGCATGGACCGGGGATATCCTCAGTAGAGCGCTTGGACACCAATCATTCTGGAGGTGACTGGCCGTGAATAATTCATCCAATTATGGGCTGCGAAAAGACAACCTGAGCTTGCTGGGCCTTCTGGTGGTTGTGCTGGCTCTGCTCGTGCCGGCAGGGAGCGGAGGCGCTGCGCCCTCAGGCGACGAAATCCGGATTGGCGTTGTGCTGCCGATCACGGGGCGCGAAGCGAAACCGGGGCAATACCAGCGCGAAGGAATTGAACTGGCGATCAAGCAAATCAACGACCAGGGCGGAATTATGGTGAAGGAAAAGGGAAAGAAGCTCCCGGTGAAGGAGATCTTTTACGACGATGGGTCGGATCAGGCGAAGTCGGCCGGGCTCGTCGAGCGCACGATGACGACGGATGATGTGGTGGCGGTGGTCGGAGGATACTCGACGGCGTTGGGCGAAGCAGAGTCCGTGATGCCGGATCGGTATCAAACGCCGTGGATTACCGCGGGCGCCGCTGCGAGTCACATCTTCAACAGGGGATATCAGTTTATTTTCGGGACCTTAAGTCCGGTGGATCTGCTCGGATATACCACGGGAGAATTCCTGGGTGGTCTCGTGGACCAGCGCAAATTGAAAAAGAATCTTGGCATTGCCCTGGCGCTTGAGAATACGGATCACGGCCTGGAATATGGCGCGGGAGTTGAGCGCTGGGCAAAAGATCACCCTGGATATTTTCGCGTGGTGTTCAGCGAGAAGTTCGAGTTGGGCGGCACGGATTTTGCGGGGCTGTTGCAGAAGGTGAAGAATTCGAAAGCGGATATTTTTCTGGCTGATGCGCATTTGCAGGATTACATCACGATGGAGCGCCAGTACATTCAGTCGGGAATGTATCACCAGATGGTCAGCTACGGTGCCCGCGGGCCGGATTCGGATGCCCGGAAGGCGCTCGGCGATGCGACCAACTATATTTTCGCCGGGCTTTGGTGGTCGAAGAAATTGCCTTATCCGCAGGTGAAGAAATTTATCGCGGATTATCAAGCAGCCACCGGCCACGAGCCGGACTCTTACTACCCCGCTCCGGCTTATGATGCGATGCGGGCGCTGGCGATGGCCATCGAACAGGCGGGCAGTCTGAACAAGACGGCGATCCGCGACGCGCTTCGAAACGTGGAACTCAAGGACTCGCTATTGCCGGGGCAAGTTCTTAGATTCGGCAAGAACGGACAAGTGAACATTCCCTTCGTGATCGTGCAGAACAAACCGGGAGACAAGACGGACATCGTTTTTCCGAAGGATGCCGCGACAGGCGAGGTCGTTGCGCCCATACCGCAGAAATAGCCGGGCGACTTGATGAGCACGGTCGATTTCCTGAATCTGCTGGTATCGGCGCTCCTGCTGGCTGGCGTGTATGCGGCGATGTCGGTGGGGATGACCGTCATCTATGGCGTGATGAAAATCGTGAATCTCGCGCACGCGGGATTTCTGATGCTGGGCGCCTATTTCGTTTTCGAATTATACGACCGGTTGCACATCGACCCCTTGCTTGGCGTGCTCCTGGCATTCCCCGCGTTCTATCTCTTCGGCATCGCGTTGCATTGGTTGATGGTGCGGAGAATTCCTCGATCCGATGAGCCGACACTCAGTTCATTGCTGCTGCTATTCGGGCTTTGGTTGGTGTTGCAGAATCTCGGCTACATGATCTGGGGAAACGGCGATCGGTCGATTCTGACGCCGCGGACTTTCTCCACAGTGCATATTGGCCCCTTAATTTTCCCGACGGTGCGGCTGGTTGTTTTTGGGGCGGCAATTGTTTCGCTGGCAGCGTTGGAGTTCACTCTCCACAGGACATGGTTCGGCCGAGCCGTGCGCGTGCTAATGCAGAATAGCGACGCGGGGCGGATGGTCGGCGTGAATGTGGACTGGACGGCGCGGATTGCATTCGGCGTGGGCATCGCGTTTGCCGGAACCGCCGGGGGAATGCTTGCGATGATGTATTCCTTCACGCCGGATTTTGGCGGATCGTTCATGCTGCGCGCGTTCGTGATTATTGTGCTCGGCGGACTGGAATCGTTTTCTGGGGTTGCCATCGGCGCGGTGATTCTGGCGCTGGTGGAAACGTTCAGCATTCTCGTGATTCCTTCGGGCTACCAGCCCGCAGTCTCATACTCGCTACTGGTTGTCGCGCTCGTTGTACTGCCGAACGGAGTTGCCGGGTTGTGGAATAAGCGGCAGCGTTTGGCATGACAGCGTCCGTGACGACGGCTCGACACCATTCGCCGTTACTTCGGTCGGCCATACTGGGCGTTTTCCTTCTCGTCGTTTCTGCCGCTCTGCCTCTCGCCGGCCTGGGTCCCAACAGTATTCGGCTGCTGTTTGTCACGTTAGTCTGGGTCACTGCGAGCGTGGCGTGGAATCTCCTGGGGGGATTCGCCGGGCAGGTTTCCTTCGGATTCGCGGTGTTTTATGGGCTTGGCGCGTACGGCGCTGCGATCGCCTACAACTCAGGATTGGACCGCTTCATGTCCATCCTGCTGGGTGCTTGCCTGGCAACCGTGGCTTCTCTCCTGATCGGCCTGCCGACATTCCGATTGAAAGGCCCGTATTTTGCGATTGCGACGATCGGTGTGAGCGAAGCGGTCCGCGTGGTGATGACCAACTTGGAAATCACGGGGGGCGCCAGCGGCTATCGCCTCATGGAACGAGGCCCATTCAACCAGCATTTGCATTTTTATATTGCGCTGGGGCTTGCGGGCCTGGCTGTGGCCGCATCCATGTTGGTACGCTATTCAAAGTTTGGCCTGGCGCTCATCGCAATTCGCGAGGACCAGGACGCAGCTTCCGATTTGGGTGTGAATCCATTTCGAACCAAACTGCTGGCGCACGCACTGGCTGCGGCGCTGACGGGGGCGGCGGGCGGCGTGTTTGTCGGGTACGCGGCATTCATCTACCCGCAAGGCGTTTTTGGGTTTGATATCAGCGTGGCCATTCTGCTGATGCCAACGATCGGGGGAGTGGGAACGGTCTGGGGGCCGGTGGTCGGCGCAGTGGTGTACGGTTTGGTGCAGGAGGAATTGATTGCGTCGTTTCCAGAGTTCCATCTTCTCCTCTACGGCGCGCTGCTGATTCTGATTATTCTATTCGAGCCGGGAGGGGTGCTGGGATTGTTCCATAAACTGTACTACTTTGTTCGTTCGAGGACTTGTATTGGTTCCCATTCTTAAGCTGGACAAATTGACGCGGTATTTTGCGGGGCTCGCCGCCGTGAAAGACGTGAGCTTCAAGCTTGAGTCGGGAGGGCTCGTCGGATTGATTGGTCCGAATGGCGCCGGCAAGACAACGCTGCTAAGTCTGGTGGGCGGGTCGTTGCCGCCCACGTCCGGCAAGATTGAATTTGAAGGGCACGACCTGACCGGAGCGAAATCATTCCAGGCTGTCCGCGCGGGAATCGCCCGAACGCATCAGATCCCGAAGCCATTTCTAACTCTTACGGTGCTCGAAAATGTGGAGGTTGGATTGCGATTCGGCCGCAGCGGCAAGGCCGCGAGCAGTGCAAAGAGTGCGGTGAAGTATCTGGAACTGGTTGGAATCGCACATCTGGTGGCAATGCAAGCATCTGCGCTATCGGTTGGAGACTTGAAGCGGCTAGAACTGGCCCGCGCCCTGGCAGCGCGTCCCAGCCTGCTGCTGTGCGACGAGGTATGCAGCGGACTAACGGAGACGGAGACCGCTTCGATCTTGCGCCTGCTTTGCGAAATTCGCGGCGCGGGCACAACCATCCTTTACGTCGAGCATAATCTTCGTGCGATTATGTCCGTCTGCAATCCCGTGATTGTCATGAATTACGGCCAGAAATTAATCGAAGGACCGCCCGAAACGGTGCAGAACGATTCCTCTGTGATTGAAGCTTATATCGGGAAGAAGGCGGCGAGTTAGATGGCGAGTGCCCGGAATCCGGACAGGCTGCTCGAGGTTGAAAACCTGGATGTGGCTTACGGAGCAATCCAGGTGGTGTGGGGAGTGACGCTCGGCGTTCGCCGCGGCGAAATCGTCGGCTTGATAGGGCCTAACGGCGCGGGGAAGACGACTACATTGAAGGCATTGGCGGGCATTTTGCCCGCGCGTAGGGGCAAGATCACTTTCGAGAAAGACGACCTCACTTTCGATCCTCCTCACAGGAGGGTACGACATCATCTTTGTCTGGTACCTGAAGGCCGCCAGCTTTGGGCGCGAATGACAGTGGAAGAAAATCTACTGATGGGTGCATTTCCTCGCAATCTGCGTCCCAAGGCGAATCAGAACCTTGAACGAATATACGGGTTATTTCCGCGGCTGAAGGAACGGCACAAACAACTGTGCGGGACACTGTCTGGCGGCGAGCAGCAAATGTGCGCCATTGGGCGCGGCCTAATGGGGGAGCCACACCTGCTGCTTCTCGATGAACCATCGCTCGGGCTCGCCCCGATTATGGTGGACCAGGTGTTCGAGCTGATCTGCAAGATCGCCTCCGAAGGCGTGACGATACTTGTGGCCGCGCAGAACGCGAGCTACGCGCTTCAAATTTCCAACTACACGTACGTGATGGAATGGGGCCGCATCCTGCTGGAAGGACTGAGCGAAGAATTGCGAGCGAGCGACCACGTGCGCCGCGCATACCTTGGCGCAACAGCCTAGAAATTACGGTTCAACGATAATCTGACCCTTCATTCGTTTGTGGCCGGAGCCGCAGGACTTGCAGCAAGAGAAAGTGTATGTGCCCGGCTCGTGGGCGACAAATTCTATGGTTTGCGTCAAATTCTTCTTCAGCTTCCAGCAATCTTCGCCGGCGGCAAATTCGAGGCCGGGAGGTGTGCTGACGCTTGCGCCGTTCGGGAACGGATTGATGCGGATCGCGTGAGTCTTGTCCGTGGCGGTCACCCGCAACCGGATATTCTGTCCGACCTTGATGTGAATGGTCGAGGGAGCGAATTGATAATCCGCGGCATTCATTTGGATGATGTGCGCAGGCTGGTCAAACGGTTTCGGCAATCTCGAGTCCTGGGCCATAGCGGCAGGAATCAGGCTCACGAAGAGTGCGATCAGAAGAGGCACACTGGAATGAAATCTCAAAGATCAATCTCCTCCGGGCTCACGCTGAGTCTTCGTGAACCACGCGCTCCGATTGACATCCGGCGGCGCCTGTGGAACGCTGGCTTGCAGTGCGACTGCACCGATTCCTGCGGCGCCTCATCAGATGTAGCACGGATCGCTCCGGAGGAGAAAGAAAATGCAACTGAGTCGTGAGCGCGTTTACGATGCACTGCGCCAGTGCTACGACCCGGAAATTCCCATCAACATCGTGGACCTCGGCCTGATTTATGACGTCCAGCACGACGACGCCGGAAATGTTGCCGTCAAAATGACGCTCACGACGCAAGGTTGCCCCTCTGCGCTGGCCATTCCTGAGCAGGTGAAGCAGCGAGTGGCCGCGATTGATGAAGTCCGCGACATCAACGTGGAGATAGTCTGGGAGCCCGCGTGGAATCCAAGCATGATCAGCCCCGAAGGACGCAAAGCGCTCGGCCTGGAAGTCTAGGCACAAAAAAAGACGCGAAGGATCGTGCGATCCGTCGCGTCTTGACTACTGATTTCGAAACAGCCCCGTCGCTGCTTCCTTCAAAAAGCTCCCAATCTAGGCCTTCTTCTTGTACCAGTCCGCGTTGATGGGCGTGAAGTTAGCCCACTTCTCCGGAAGATCTTCCAGCGCAAATATGGCGGTCACCGGGCACACTGGAACACAAGCGCCGCAATCGATGCACTCATCAGGACTGATATAGAGCTGCGTCTCGGCCTCGAAAGCCGCCTCATCTTTTCGCGGGTGTATGCAATCCACCGGACACACGTCAACGCAGGCGGTGTCTTTCGTTCCGATACAAGGCTCAGCAATTACATAAGCCATTTGGCCTCCTCCTGAGATAAAGACCCTATTGTAGTGGTTTGGAAAACAAACCACGCCAGCTCAGCTCAAAGAATTTTTATATCATCAAATCGGCTCGGCGTACAAGCCTGACACGCGACGCGCTTTCAAGTCCAGATGAGTTGCTGCGTGGGTGGGCAACCGATAGAATGAGGTTTCGAGGAGTTTGCCGGTGAAAATGGGACGCGTCTGGATTTGGCTCAGCCTTGCAACATGCGCTTCAATCTTTCTCGTGGCTATTTCGTTTGCGCGGCCGCAGTCGGCCACCAGCAAATCTACGCCGCACACTGCAAAGCGCGCCACACCCGCTGATCTCCCGCTGATCGATTTGGCGGGCTACAAACAGGTGCTGGCGAAACATAAGGGCAAGCCGGTACTAGTCACGTTTTGGGCCACCTGGTGTGAGCCATGTCGTGACGAATACCCGATGATCGTGGAACTCGAGAAGCAGTATTCTTTGCAGGGACTGGCGGTCTTCGGCGTGGACATGGACGACACTGCGGAGATGAATCTGGTTCGCCACTTCCTGACTCGCACCCAGCCGCGCTTCCCAAATTACCGCCAGAAACCCGGAATTGATTTGGACGCGTTTTACCGGGGCGTGAATCCGGCGTGGACCGGATCGATGCCGGAGACGGTCTTCTACGCGCGCGATGGGCATATTGTGGGGCACTTCATCGGCGAGCAGCCGCGGACAAGCTTCGAGCAGGCCATCCAGATGATTCTGGCGAGCCCCGCAGCGCCAAAAACTGGCAAGTAGTTCGAACAGCTCTATGCGTCCGCGAATTGACGGCCACACAGTCTCTGTTCTTTCTTTCGGAGGCACCCTCATGCTTCATACCCGCGGGAACAAGCTGACCTGGCTCGGGCATGCCACATTCCGCATCACTACGCCGAGTGGAAACGTGGTTCTGATTGACCCGTGGGTGCAGTCGAATCCGATGACACCTGCTGCAGACAAGAAATTCAACCGTATTGACGCACTGCTCATCACACACGGGCACTTTGACCATATCGCGGACGCAGTTGATCTCGGCAAGCAGTTCAAGCCGCAAGTGGTAGGAATCTTCGAGACGTGCTTGTGGCTGGAATCCAAAGGCGTGCCCAACACGAATCCAATGAACAAAGGCGGGACGCAAAAAGTGGGCGAGATCGAGGTCACGATGGTCAACGCCGTCCACTCCTGTGGGATTAAAGATGGCGATCAGGTTATCTATGGCGGCGAGGCTTGCGGGTACGTCGTGCGTCTGCCGGGCGGCTTGACGATTTATCACGCCGGCGATACGGCCGTTTTCGGTGACATGAAAATAATCGGCGAACTATACGCGCCCGATTTGGCGCTGCTGCCCATTGGGGACCTGTACACCATGGGGCCTCGAGAGGCGGCGCTGGCGGTGCGCCTGCTCAACGTTCACCATGTCGTGCCCATGCACTACGCAACGTTTCCGCCGCTCACCGGGCGGCCCGAAAACCTTCGCGAGCTCACCAGCGATTATCCGAGCCTGGAGATTCACGCGCTCAAGCCGGGCGAGTCGCTGGGTTGACCGCTTCCTGTTTCAATTGGGCATAAACAATGTCTGGAATACTCGACAAGCGCGTTGAGAAATATCTGGACAGCTTGCTGCCGAAGCGTGACGCCGTGCTGGCAGAAATGGAGAAATATGCCAGACGGCGCAACATACCCATCATTGGACCAGCTTGTGGGAGACTGCTCCACATGCTTGCAGAAGTCTCCGGTGCCAAGCGGATATTCGAGATGGGATCGGCAATCGGCTATTCCACGATCTGGCTGGCGCGCGGCGCGGGCCCGCATGCTGAGATCTATTACACCGATGGCGATCCGGACATTGCGAAGCGCGCCCGCGAAAACTTCAGCCGCGCAGGCGTGGAAGAACGCATTGAATTGTTGGTCGGGGATGCCGTCGAATTGATCGACGACGTTCCCGGCGACTTCGATCTGATCTTCATTGACGTGGACAAGCCGCAATATCCGGACGCACTGCGGAAAGCGGTCCCGCGACTGCGCAGCGGGGGATTGCTGCTCACGGATAATGTGCTTTGGTACGGGCGTACGGCGCGGCGCGGGAAAGACGCGCGCACGCGCGCGATCCAGCGATTCAACCGGCTGATCTACTCCTCGACGGAGCTTTTTCCGGTGATCGTTCCGCTGCGCGACGGCGTTGCCGTTTGCCGCAAAATGTAGTTCCGCGCCGGCTCTCGCCTATTTCGGCGTGATGGTTAGGGGCTGGGTCAGCTTAAAGCTGAGACGCGTTTCGGCGGGAAGAGTGATGTCACGCTTTCCCGTGAAACCGGCCCCGGCCGCGCCGGCTCCTCCACCCGCTGCCGCGCCGATGGCTGCACCTGCTCCGCCGCCAGCAAGCCCTCCGACAATCGCGCCAAAGACTGCGCCGCCGCCAGCGCCGATCCCGGTCCTCTTCCCACGTCCTTTGCTCTCTCGCTCGACGCCAGTGGATTGAACTTTGTAGCGTGCGCCCTCAAAAGTGAGAGAGACGAGGTCCATTGCCAACGTGGCGTGGCCGTGGAACCGGCCCGCGGACTGCGCCAAAGTCACCGAGCCGATTGCCTTAGTCCCCACGGGGAGCACAACTCTATCGCCCAACGTGACCGGCGCTGCCAGCGAGGCGTCAAAGTTGTCACCGCTATTATTGGTCTTCGAGCTGACGGATTGGTCGAGCGTAACGTCCAGCACGGTGCCCGCGGGAATCACGATGGGATGCGGAGCGGGAGCTGCCATTTTCGCAGCCGAGCTATTGTCGTTTCCCTTGCCGGAATCAGTGGAGGTGGAAGTGTTGGGCGACCAGCCGCTGCAACCGCCAAGAAGGACCAGCACGCCAATCGCGAGCCATCGGAGTGTCACCTGATTTCGCATCGCTCCCCCTGTTCGAGTGTGAATTGTGCGCAAGAAAATCGAAACTTGCTGAGCATTTGGCCATTCTAATTCTGCTCGGGGGAGAAGCACAACCCTCTGATGGCAGAGGCCGAATGCCAAATTATGGAAGCAGATTGCGGAGAAAAAACACCAGGTTGGCAGGGCGCTCCGCGAGGCGACGCATGAAGTAGGGAAACCAGTCGGTGCCGTAGGGAATGTAAACCCTCAGGCGGTAGCCCTCGCGCACGATTTGTTCCTGAAGATCGGTACGGATCCCATAGAGCATCTGAAATTCGAATTGCTCGCGCCTGATTTTGGCTTCGCGTACAAAATCCTTCGTCGCCTGGATCATTGCCGGGTCATGCGTCGCGATGCCGTGGTAGATCCCGCTGGGCAACAGCATCTTCATGAGCTTGACGTAATTCGCGTCCACGTCCGATTTTTTGGGGAAAGCCATATCGGGCGGCTCCTTGTATGCCCCCTTGCAGAGGCGCATCCGGCAGCCCACGCTGAGAAGGTCTTTGACGTCCTGCTCGGTGCGGTAGAGATACGCCTGCATCACGGTGCCCACATTCGAATGCTTTGCGCGGACACGTTTCGCAATATCAACGGTACGCTGCGTGTAGGCCGAACCCTCCATGTCAATGCGAACGAAGTTTCCCAGCTTCGCCGCGTTAGCAACGATTTTCTCGATCAGTTCCTGACAGAGCGGTTCGCCGAGATCGAGGCCAAGTTGTGTCAACTTGAGCGAGACATTCGCGTCGAGCTTCTCGCGCGCAATGCGATCGAAGATTGCCAGGTAACCATCTGCTGTGCGCCGCGCACCCTCCTCGTCGGACACGTTTTCGCCCAACAAGTCGAGGCTTGCAAAGCGGCCCTCGCGATTCACTCCGCGCGCCGCCTCGATTGCGTCGTCAAGGTCTTCACCGGCGACAAAACGCCGCGCGACGCGCCGACTGACGGAATTGTGCATAATCAGCGGTGCGAGGCGTTTGTTTTCGGAGAGATGCAAAAGGAATGAACGCATTAGTGAGCGCCGCAGCTGTGATGGCGGAGAGCAGGCTGGCGTGTATCCATGCAGTCGGAATTATGCCGCGAGACAGGCCGCGGTGCTAGCCTTTATGTCCGGAAAGAAATTTCTCTGCATCCATTGCCGCCATGCATCCCGAGCCCGCCGCTGTAACGGCCTGGCGATAGTGGTGGTCCTGCACATCGCCGGCGGCGAACACGCCTTCGACGCTGGTCTTGCTGCCGTCATGAGTAAGAATGTAGCCGGCATCGTCCATCTTGAGCAGGCCGCGAAAAATTTTCGTATTAGGCTCATGTCCGATCGCGACAAAGACACCTTCGACCTGGAGTTCTTTCGCCTCTTTCGTTTCGGAATTTCGAAGCCTGACCACTTCGACGGCCTTGTTTTCCACGTTGTGGATTTCCTCGACGACATAAGGAGTGAGGAAATTAATCTTCGGGTTCGCTTGCGCCCGGTCGAGCATGATCTTCGTTGCGCGGAATTCGTTGCGCCGGTGTGCGATGGTGACAGTTTTGGCAAATTTCGTGAGAAAAGTTGCTTCCTCCATTGCGGTATCGCCGCCGCCCACCACCAAAATGTCTTTGCCCCGGAAGAAAAAGCCGTCGCAAGTCGCGCAGGTGGAAACGCCGTGACCTAAGAGGTGCTTTTCCGATTCGATTCCGAGCATGCGCGCCGATGCCCCCGCCGCGATAATCAATGCCTCGGTCTCATAGGTTTCCTTGCCGGCCACGATTGTGAACGGCCGTCGGCCTAGGTCGACCGATGTGACCGCGCCGGCACGAAATTCAGTTCCGAATCGCATGGCTTGCTTTCGCGCGTATTCAATCAATTCCGGGCCCAAAATGCCGTCCGGAAATCCGGGGAAATTTTCAACCATGGTGGTCAGCGCGAGCTGTCCACCGGGCTCGTAGCCGTCGAGTACAAGCGGTCGCAAATCCGCGCGAGCAGTGTAGATTGCTGCAGTCAACCCTGCGCAACCGCTACCGATAATGATCACCTTGTGCACCAGAATCTCCTCAGTGATTGGATGAATGCGAACCGCACCGCGATGCAGCCACGAGGCGAAGCATTGTAACACTCCCTGCCCTTTGCTTGTCTCCCGCTCAATTTCGTAGTGATTTGCACGAATGCGCTGCCCGCGCGATAATCCGGCCCGACTGAGGCGTCACCGTGCTCAACGCTCCCAATCTATTTCGCCTCTTGAATGAATTCATCGTTTTGCTCCTCGGTGCGCTGCTGGTTCTGCTGGCCATCAATCGTGGCGTGAGCCTTCCGGCGCGGCCATCAGCCCTGATTGCACTCGGTTTGCTCTTGATTTACTGGGGCGTGCGGGTTCGATTTCGCCGCCAGCCGCAGGATGCAATCACAACGGTGGATATTCGCAGTGGCTCACTGGTGATGGTTGGCCTGTTCGTCCTGGCCATTCCTCTCTTGCCGCTGCGTTACGCAGACATTCTTCTCGCTCTCGCGGGCGGAGTGCTTGTGATTCGAGGAATTCTTGGCGGGATCCTCGCTCTGAGAGATGCCCGTACTGATATGCCGCCGTGAGCGGTCCGAATTATTTGGAACCACCTTCTGCCCATGAGAACCCTGGTTCGCACTTGCCAGGGTGTCTCATTCCCGCTACTCTCCCGCAGCAGCAGCCGCATTTACGCTCGGGAGCACTCTGAGGGCGTAGAGCCCGCGAACTTCGCTTCCGCATCTTGAATAACTCAGGAGGGTAGGATGCTGAAGGAATTCAAAGAATTTGCGATGCGCGGCAATGTGCTTGATATGGCCGTCGGCATCATCATCGGCGCCGCGTTCGGGAAAATCATCACATCGTTTGTGGGCGACGTGCTCATGCCGCCGTTCGGCCGGGTCCTCGGCAAGGTGGATTTCTCGAACCTCTTCCTGAACATATCCGGAAAATCCTACGACAGTCTGGCCGCGGCGAAGGCGGCCGGCGCCGCCACGATCAACTACGGCCTGTTCTTGAACGCGATAATCGATTTTATGATTGTCGCGTTTGTGATTTTTCTGTTAGTCCGCCAAGTGAACCGGTGGAAAACGCCCGCTCCTGCCGCAGCGCCGACAGCGAAGGATTGCCCCTACTGTTGCACGGCAGTCCCGATGAAGGCCACGCGCTGCCCCTACTGCACTTCCGAACTTCGCGCTTCTTAAACTCTTGTATCGTTATGTTGGAGGATTGGTGGGCGGGGCCAGTCTTCGCGTGGAAATCTCATGCAGATGATCTCGCAGCCGCTCAAGGACCGCATCGCCCTGTCCCTGGGCGATCTCGCGTTCCACTTCCGCGAGCGCGAAATGGACGATGTCGTGGTGATGGACCTCTTCGCCAGGCAACCTGGCGCTAAGCTCCAGCCAGATTTTATGCAGGAGATCAATTTCCTTGGGAGTCAGCCGCGGCGCATGCGGGCCTAGATAGAAAATCTGTTCCTGCCCGGAGGGCGTGAAGATCTCGAGGGCCACGCGCGGTCGTGGCTCCGGCATCCGCTCCCACGCCAGCCCAATCTCCCGCGCCTGCTCCGTGACGGGCATCTTTGAAGAGCTGCCGGCGACAATGGTGCTCGACTCCAGATTTTCCGCGGTGCGCAGAATGCCTTCCCACAGGTCGTTGGCCGCCGCTACTGCCAACCGCACGGGCTTCCCTTCTTTTTCCGCGATTGCGAGCACCTTCGTGAACAAAAGCTGCTCGATGGTGCTGAAGAGCTGATCCGGTGCCAAATCGTACTCGCCTGAGGCGGCGCGTCGAAGCATTCGCACATGCAGCACAACGATGTCTGCGTTGTGGCTGCCCACCCGCCGCATCGCGGCTTCCAAATGATATAGCGCGTAGTAGTTGCTCACGGGCACCAGGACATTTCCCGAGTGCACGCCCACGCTGGTCGGCGTCAATTCCGCCTCGGGAGCCAGGTTAAACTGATCCAGTTCAACGTGGGTGGCTCCCGCCTGCTTCTTGCGCATACGATGCTCTGAGATTTCAAAAACCGTGAACAATAAGAAAGAAAACGTCAGACCCGCAATCGTGGCCTCGGGCTTGGTGAACAGGTTGATTACCGCGATGGAAAGCAAAATAAGCGTGATCAGCCCCAAGCCAATCGGAATTTCCTTGCCGAAAACGACTGGATTCAATGGGACGCGGTATTCGCGGTCCTGCGGGTGCGTATAGCGAAGCACCAGCACCGCGATTCCCTTCATTGAAAAACTCCAGATCACGCCGAAAGCGTACAAGTTTCCGAGAAATGTTACGTCGCCGCGGCTCGCGATGATCGTTACGATCTGAAAGGCAACGACAAGATTGATCAGGCGGTGCGTGGTCCCGAAGCGTGGATGCGGATGGCGGAACCAATCGGTGAGCACGCCGTCTTCGGACACGCGGTTCAGGACGCCGTTCGAACCCACAATCGCCGTGTTCACCGCTCCGGCTAAAATCAGTGTCCCCACGACCACCACGAAAACGTGGAACGCCAGCCGCACGGGAAAGCTCCCGACCAGGTGCATCGAAAGGCCGCCGATGAGATTTTCCGTAAAGTTACCGCGCACGCTATCCGGAATAATCATCACCGCGAAAAAAGAAACCAGCGAGGTGAAAAGCAGGCTGTAAATGAAGATGATCAGCCCTGCCTTCTTCAAATTTCTCAGCTTGGGATGTTCGATTTCGCGATACACCTGTGCGAGCGATTCCTCGCCACTCATCGCCAGGACGGAGTGACCGAGGCCGACCAGGATGGCGATCAGCGTGATCGCGTGAGCCCACTGATAGTGATCGAGCCAACCGAGGGAGCTCTTATCAAGTTTCATGTTCTGCGGTGAGGGCCACGGCGGCAGATGCCAGCCGGTGCGAACATAAAGCGTGTACGCACACCAGCCGATCAGAATTACCACCATGATCGTGGTGAGTTCCATGATCCGCAGAGCCTTGCCGCTCGATTCCGGGACACCCTTGATGTTCTCCCACCAGAAGTACAGGGTGATAAAGATGGCGATCGCGGCAGCGGTGGAGTTCACGTTCAAATGCATCGGCAGGTGAAAGTAGACGAACAGCTCGTTGACCACACCCACCAGATACTGCCCCGCCGACACGCCGCTGATGGGGCCGGTCAACACGTAGTCGAACATCAGCGCCGATACGGAAAATTTCGCCAGCGTGCCGCCCAGCGCCTCCTTTACGACGCGATACACGCCGCCGCGGACGAACATGCTGCAGCTCTCTACGTAGACCGCACGCACCGCGTAGGAAAACAGCATGATCCCGAGGATGAACCAGGGAGCGGTCTTGCCGATGAACTGTTCCGCCTCACCGCCCGCGTAATAGGCGGAGGAGGCGAGGTCATTTAGGACAATCGCAGCGGCGCGCCAAAAGGAAATGAACGCCAGCATGGCCGTAGTGGCCACCAGCACTTTGGCGGCAGGGCGTGCAAAACCCGGCGTGAATCGAGGGCCCGTGGAATCTGATGACATAGGATTCTATAGGTGCGGGAAAGAACTATACGTTGAAACTGCCCTTAAATGGAAGCGCCTGCCTCCCCGTGGGGCCAACTGAGCACCAAGAGCATTCGCACCAGATTGGCGTATAATTCCCTTGTCGCATTTGGGCCAAATCACCAGGAAGGAGAGAATCCTATGGCAGCCAAGAACAACAAGCGTTCTCCCAGTTACGCGCAGCTAGAGGATGGCACGGAGCAGGCGAGGCCGTTCGTCCATCAGCGCGCCCCCGAGATTCAACCGTATGGCAAGATTGCCAAATTGCCGATCGCTCTGGATGAAAAAGTCTGCGCCGCGAGCGCCGAAAACCTGAACCAGATACTCGCGGACACGATCACACTTCGCGATCTCTACAAAAAGCACCATTGGCAGGTATCGGGGCCCACTTTCTATCAACTCCATCTCCTCTTCGACAAACATTACGGCGAGCAAAACGAGTTGGTGGATACGATCGCCGAACGCATCCAGAGCCTCGGCGCCATCAGTCTGGCGATGGCTGCGGATGTTGCGGAGACAACGATCATCCCGCGTCCCCCGCGCGGCCGCGAAGAAGTGCCCGTTCAAATTTCCCGGCTCCTCGAGGCGCACGAGATGTTGCTGAAAGAAGCGCGTACCATGGCTCACCAGGCCGCCGAAGCAGGCGACGACGGCACGAATGACGTGCTGGTGAGCGAGGTGATTCGCACGAACGAGCTCCAAACCTGGTTCCTGGCCGAGCATGCGGTTGATGTCCCCGTCGTTCGCGCGGATCAGGCCAAGGCAGCGTCGGCCGGACGATAAGGCGAAGTGCTGCAAGACTTGCCGCGCACCTCTCCTGCTCAAGGAAATTTGAGGGAGAGGTGCGCGGACCGCGGGCTGATCAGCGTGGCGAATGACTGCTATGCGGACGTCTCTTTAGTGACCGAGCGAAAATCCCTGCCACAGGCTTCGCACGGGCAAATCTCGCGGAGATGCTCGTAGCTGTAGATTCCCGTAGCGTGCCCGTCTGAAAATTGAATCTGGATGGCGTAATTCCCCACCGCGTTCGCGCCCTTCGCGGTCACGCGCGGCTTGTACATCGGCAGCACCGCACCGCCCGTCGAAGATCCCACGCGCGCATTCTTCTCGCGTTCATCGTTGCACAGAGCGCAAGGACACAGATCCCGTAGGTAGTGAAACGGGTAGCGGCTCGTGTGCCCGTCTGACCAGGTGACCGCGACGCCTTCGCCTGTCGACACATGCACCTTCACGTCTATGGGCTTCTTTCGCGCATCCATCGGAATCGGCATGTCACATCCATTCTAGCAAACAGCGAACTCTGCCCCTTTGGGCCAAGCCCGGAGGAATCGGCCAGGAAAACCGCGGTCCCGATTGGTTGGTTCAACCTGCTTGAGTCACTCTCGCGGGTTGCGCCAGACGCCCGTGCGCCAGTTCGATGCGCCGGTCCGCCAGGCGCCCGAGCGCTGGATCATGCGTGACCATCAGAATCGTGTGACCCTGCCTGTGCAGTTCGCGCAGAAGCTCGATCACCGTTTCCTGATTCGCTTCGTCCAGGTTTCCTGTGGGCTCGTCCGCAAGGATCAGCTTGGGATGGTTGATCAGCGCGCGCGCTACGGCCACCCGCTGTTGCTCACCGCCGGAAAGTTGCGAGGGAAGATGGGCGACGCGGTCTCCCAATCCCACGCGCTCGAGCGCCTGTTGCGCTTCAGCTTCGTCCGTGGTGCTGTGAAAATATTGCGCTAGCATCACGTTTTCGAGCGCGGTGAGATACGGCACAAGATGGAACTGCTGAAACACGAAGCCAACCTTCTCGGCACGAAACCGCGTTAGTCCGGCTTCGTTCAGCCGCGCGACGTCCGTGCCGTCCACGATGGCCTTCCCGCTAGTTGGTGTGTCGAGGCCGCCAAGGATATTGATCAGCGTCGTTTTCCCCGAGCCCGAGGGCCCCATGATGGCAATCCACTCGCCTTCCTCGACTTCGAGCGACACACCGCCCAATGCGCGCACATCCCCAAACTCCTTGCGCAGATCTTCGACTTGGACGACTGGCGCCACTATTCTCCTCGCAATATCACCGCAGGTTTCACGCTTCCAAGCCGGCGAAGCGGCAGTGCCCCGGCCAGGGCTGCGCCGACCATGAGCGCAATCGTCAGCGGAAAAATCTCCCATCGGGCCGAAATTGCCGCGCCAAACACACGCTGTCCCATCCAGTGCGACAGCTCGATACCTACAGTGCAGCCGGCAAGACCGCCCACGGCGCCTAGCACGCCCACTTCGGCGAGGAATAGTCCCACAATCTTGCTAATTGAGCCACCGAGTGCTTTCATCAGTCCAACGTCTTCGCGCCGCTCCATCGCCAGCGCGGCCATGGTGGCGAGCACGCACAACGAAGTGAGAACCAGAATAAGAAGCACCATCGAGAAAATCAGCAGCCGAATTCGATTGAGCAGTCCGCCTTCCGCATCTGCCACCTGCCGGATGGGGCGAATTTCAAATCCTGGCAACGCAGCTGCAAGCACTTGCGCATACGCTTCAATCGTTTTCGGTGTTCCGCTCACGCTCAATTGCACCAGGCCGATTTGCCCATCCAAGCCTGCCAGCTTTTGCGCCACTGGGAGATTTACGAAGATATGGCTGTCTTCTGGGCCGCCCGCGTCTACGATTCCTGCAACCGACATTTGTGCTGTCTGGCCGAGATATTTCAGCTCCAGTGGACCTCCGGGAGCGAGCTTAAACTGCCGCGCGACATCGCGCCCAACAAAGCAGCGCGTCGTGTCATCTCGCGACAGCGACGGTCCCCCTTCAATTTTCCATGTGGGCGCGAGCCTGCGTGCCTCGTCGAGCCAGGTGCCCTCGACGACTACGGGAGAATTTGCAGTGTGCGCGACAATATAGAGGTAGGGCGCCGCAGCTACGACCTGCTGCGTGCGCATCCTCTCGACTTGGCTCAGCAAATTGGCTTGATCCATCAGCGCGGGCGAATCAGCGGGTAATTCAATCGCTTGCGCGTCGCGCGCTCGAGAAATTATCAGGTTGGCACCGAGTGTTCGGAATTCCTGCGTCAGCTTGCGCTCGATATCGAATTGCAGATTTAATAGCGAGGAAATCACGGCCGCGCCGCTTACCAGCGCAATCAGCGCGACCACCAGACGGCCCCGGCTCGCGTGAAGCAGTTTCCATAGCAGGCGGCCAAACATCACTCGCCTCGCAGAATCGGCGCCGGCTGAAAATGTGCTGCCCGCCGCAGAGGAATCAGACTCCCCAGCATCGCCACAATCGCCGCGAGGCCTAGAACCACGGGAAGGAGAACAACGCGCAGCGAAGAGGGCGTGCCAAACACGCTTTCACCGAGTATCCAGGCGAGTCCCACACCCACGACAAATCCGACCACGCCGCCAGCGAGAGCCAGCATCACCTGCTCGGCAAGGAAAATTCCAGTAACCAGGAAATTTGTCGCCCCAATCGCCTTCATGATGCCGATTTCGCTCCGGCGCTCGAGCACCGTCGTCGCCGACGTGGCTGCCACGGCGAGTCCGGCCCCAGTCAATGCCGCCAGCGTCACAATCCAAAGCAGCGCGCCGATGCGCGAGAGAATGCGCCCTTCCGTATCCGCCACGCGGCGGATGGCGCGAACGTCGGTGCCGGGGAGAACTTGCTCGATCTGGTAGCTAATCGAGGAAATGTACGGCGAGCAGAACCAGCGGTCATATTCCTTGGGTGTGAGCGAATGTGGATCACGTTCGGAAAGCGAATCGGCCGGTTTCGTGAGTGCACTCACAAAAAGCTGCCGGAATCGGCCCGGACGGTTTGCGATATCTTGCGCCACGGAAAGTGGCACCAGCACGGCCTTGTCTTCCGCATCACCCGTTGAAACAATCCCAGTAATGACGAGTGATTGGGTTTGGTCCACGTTCTCCGACTTCGCAAGTTTGATGATCTTGCCGATGGTGAAGGCAGTTGGATTTGTGGCCGCCAGCGCAACTCCCACAACGCATTCATTTGCATCGTCGCGAAACCATCGTCCCTGAATCTTCCACCATGGATGGGTCGCACTGACGCCGGTTTTGAATTTCGTTCCGTCCGGAACCGTGACGGAGTGTTCATACCATGTGCCGACAAGCGTGCTGTGGAGAGTCAGGCCGTCGGCTGTCAATACCGCAGGAACATCGAGAAACGGCGTGAAACCAATGATGTTGTGGCGCCAGAAGATCGTCTTCAGTTTTCCGAGGCTGGCTTCATCCAGGTACGCGCCTTCATCAACGGGGCGATAATCCACGCCGCCAATTTCGAGCGGCAGCGTGTCCGACTCTGGCGTCACCAGGAGATTTGCCCCCAGACTGCGGAACTCGCGCGCCAGGCGGTCGCCCACATCGAGCGCCACCGTCAGCGTCGCCGTGGCCACCGCCATGCCCACGACCAGCGCGGCAGCAGTCAGAATTTTGCGTCGCGGATTGCGAACGAATGATTCACCAACTAGGCGGGCAAACATGGTGTCAGGAGTGGATCTTTGATGCCGCTTCGGCGAGCGCCGAAAGATCCACCACCATTTCTCCCCCCTCAACATGCGATTTCACGGCTACTGGATTGCAACCACCCGATTCGCCGATCGAGGGGATGTAAATGGACGCGCCACAATTTCGGCAGATTACGTTTTGGCCCTGCTGGCGATATCCTGCGGCGCCGCAAATCTGGCAAGCGTCGAGCGCCGTGGCGTAGTCTCCATTGAGCTTGTGAATCACTAGAAATCGAATCACCGTGCCGTTCACTTCAGCGGTATAGAAATGCAGGCTCGAGTCAGTCAACTCAGAAAGCGGGACGCGCACTTGATTATCCCGCGCTACCACGCGGACAGCCGGCACCGGCGCCGCCGTCGCACGCGCATAGACAAATTCACCGGCCAGCGTCAACACGACGAGGACGCACAAAATCGCGGCCGCAAAACTCCAGCGCCGCTGCCGCCGGAATTCCCACTCGCGCATGCGCCGCTCGGCCGGGTTGATGGAGTCGTCCATCGCCGGCCTTCGGGCGCCAAACCATTCGCGCAGCACCGCCAGTGCCGCCGTGCCCAAAATCACGACAAAGAAAAAGATCTCATTGCGCACGATGGGGCCAATCGAAGCCATCTCCATCTTGCTCGAAGGGAGCCACATCGCTTCGCTTAATTCGTGCACGCCCGTCAGGGCCAGTTGGGATGCCACAACCATCAGGATCGTGCTAGTCGCAGAAAAAAAGCGGTGGAGCGGAATGCGGAGCGTCCCTTGAAAGAAGAAGAGTCCGACTGCGATGGCGATCGCAATGCCCAACCCGGTCCCAATCCACACTTCGAGGCCTTCGCTCGAGAGCTCCACGGCGCGAAGAATCAGCACCAGTTCAGCCCCTTCGCGCAAGACCATCAGGAAAACGAATGCTCCAATTCCCCAGCCGGCTGCGCGCGTGGATTGTTGCGCGTAGGTCTCCACGCGCTGCTCAATTTCCTTCTTCAGGCTGCGTGCGACGCGGTTCATCCACACAATCATGGTCACCACGAGCACTGAAGCCGCCAGCATCAGCAGCCCCTCAAAGCCGTCCTCGCTCACGCGCCAGCGTTGCAGCAGCACGGCAGTACCGAAGCTGGCCCCGGATGCCAGAATTACGCCGCCCCAGACGTAATTCGTGAGCGCGCGGCGGCCGGTGCGGTTCAGATAGACCAGGACGATGCCTACGACGAGCGCAGCTTCAACGCCTTCACGGAGAGCTACCAGGAGGGCCGAAAGCAAGAAGACTCCAGTTGAAACTCATTTACAACTGCAGAAACCAGTCTAGCTTGCTGCCCCCTCGAAATCAAGTTGTTTCAACTAGCTCGCGCTGCGGCCCGGCTGCAATCCCTGTACAATATCACTCTATGTTTCATCGGCCCAAAACTTGGCTTGCTCTGATTTGCGCGGCCATGTCTATCATTCTAGTGGCTCCCGCCTATCCACAGGGCACATCGAGACGCGCTGCCCCGGCGAATAATATTGACCGCGCACCCGCCGCGTCCAGGAGCCCGGTTTTCAAGACCGACCCCAAAAAGGCTGCCGAGGCCTACAAGCGCGGGATTCGCGCTGAGCACGCCGGCGACTGGGAAATCGCCTACGATGCCTACTCCGACGCCGTGGAATGGGCGACCGAAAACCAGCAGTACTTCGTCCACCGGGAGATCGCCAAAAGCCGCCTGGTGCAGACAAAGATGGACCTGGCGGAGCGAGAGGCAGTATCCGGGCGCCTCGACGCCGCACGCAAGGAATTGCTCTCGGCCCAAAAAATCGATCCGACGAATCGTGTGATCCAGGAACGCTACGCTGAAATAGCTGCCTTGCGGCCCGGCACTTTCGAGGAAGTGGCGACAGAGGCGGAGCCGGCCGCCGAAGTCCACATTGAACACCTGCCGGGAACGCGAAATTTTAACATCCGCGGCACCACAAACGCCGCTTATCAGGAAATTGCGCGTCAATTTGGAGTGGAAGTCGCTTTCGACGCGGACCTGACGCCGCGGCAGATTCATTTCCAAATGTCCGACCTGGATTTCGCCACTGCCCTTCGCGTGCTTGGCGAGATGACGGGGACTTTTTGGCGGCCCCTGACGAAGCGTCTCTTTTTTGTGGCCGCAGACACTCCGCAGAAGCGCAAGGATTACGATATTTCCATCGT
This sequence comes from Candidatus Acidiferrales bacterium, assembly GCA_050746945.1. Taxonomy (GTDB): domain Bacteria; phylum Acidobacteriota; class Terriglobia; order Acidiferrales; family UBA7541; genus Palsa-295. Next base: position 100,044 of record JBOGMZ010000020.1, read on the forward strand.
GCGCACTTTGATTCTCCCCGCTTCGGAAACGCCTGACCAGATGACGGAGGTTTCTCGGCTTGTGCGCGACATCGCCGGGATCGCGCGCACAGAACTCGACACGCGCACCGGAACTCTGACGATGCGTGCGTCGCCCCAAGCAATGGCCGTGGCCACAGGCTTGATCGAGGACCTTGAAAGGCCTGCCGGCGAACTTGTGCTGGAGGTGGAAATCCTCGAAGTGGATCGCAACTATGCCAAGATCCTTGGTATCAATCCGCCAGAATCAGCGAAGATGTTTTCGCTCAGCAAAGCGGAAGTGCTGCAAGCGCTCGCCTCGCCACAGGGACTTGCCACGGTCTTGGAGCAAGTTTTCGGCACGCCCTCCTCACTCAGCGGGTTAACGACTTCTCAACTCGGATCGCTGCTTGGTTCCGGGCAGGTGAGTCTCGGCTCGCTGCTTCCCCCGCTGATCGCCTTTGGCGGGGGCTATACCACCTTTCTGGCGACGCTTCCCGGTGCGGCCGCGAACTTCTCCGAGATGCTTTCCCTGGTCCGGCACGGCCGGCGCATCCTGCTTCGCGCGGAAGACGGCAAACCGGCGACATTTTTTGTGGGCGAGCGGTTCCCTGTCACGCTCGCGCAGTTTTCGCCCAGTTTTGAGGGAGTTGGTGGAAACGTGCCGGGAGTCAACTCCACGAGTTTCCCGGAGACGAATCTGGCTACCGGTATCTCGCCAACGTTTGTGACTACCGGCGTGCTGCGAAACACAGGAAGCGTTCCGGACTTGGTTGTGGCGAATAATGCAGACAATAACATCTCAGTTTTTCTGGGCAATGGCGACGGCACATTCCAAAATCCGACAATCGTCACGACCGGTGTCGGCCCGGTGTGGATCGCGACCGGAAATTTCAATACGGACACCACCAAACCGGGCAGCGACCAAAATCTGGATGTGGCGGTCGCCAATCAAGCGGACAATTCCATTTCAATTTTTCTTGGCGACGGCCTCGGCGGCCTGAATCCCGCTACGCCGCCCACAATTTCGACCGGCACCGGCAGCGGCCCGGTATCTGTGGTGGCCACCTCGCTGACAACCAGCGGCTTCACGGATCTTGTGGCGGCCAACCACGCGAACAACACTCTCTCCGTTTTCCTGGGAAACGGGGACGGCACCTTCAAGACGCCCGCGACGATTGCAACAGGGCTCGGCCCTTCCTCCATCGCTGCCGCCGATCTTAATGGCGACGGTAAAATCGATCTGGCGGTCACAAATGAGACGGACAATACGGTCTCCATCTTTTTGGGAAACGGGGATGGCACCTTTCAGAATCGCGTGGATTATCCGACTGGTAATTCACCAGTGTGGGTTGCAACGGGCGATTTTAATGGCGACACCGTGCTGGACCTCGCCGTAGCGAACAACGGTGCGCCAACCAGCTCGAATACCGGCAACACGGTTTCCATCCTTCTTGGCCAGGTGAATGCGACTGGGAATGCAACCGGCACATTCGGCACCAAGGTTGATTTTCCGGCAGGCACCGCTCCTGCTTCGATCGCCGTCGCCGATTTCAACGTGGACGGCCGGCTCGATCTGGCGGTCGCCGATCAGACGGATAATGCCATCTCGATCCTCCTGGGGCTGGGCAACGGTCTGTTTGGCCCAAATTTCGAACTCCCGGTGCAAACAAACCCGGTTTCAGTGGCGACCACCGATTTCGACGCGAACGGCAGGCCCGACGTGGTGGTTGCGAATCGCGGTTCGAACACGGCGACCGTGATCCTGAACAATTCCACTTTCGGCGTCGGAAATGCCCTCGCCGCGACGCCGTTCCCCGGCGTTCAATATCTGGACATCGGCGTGAAGGTGAAGGCGACGCCGCGCATTCATCCCAATGATGAAGTGACGCTGCAAATGAATTTCGACATCAGCAGCATCACCAGTCTGGCATTCAACGGCATCCCCGTGATTGCAAACCAGGCAATCACGCAAACTGTCCGTCTAAAAGAAAACGAAACCACGGCTATTGCAGGGGTTCTGCAACCGCAGGAGAGCCGCAGTCTGGGTGGGACACCGGGGGTGGCCGGGATTCCCGGGCTCGGGTACCTGCTCGGAACCGTGAACACCCAAAATCAAGACACCGAACTGTTAATTCTGATTACGCCTCGGACGGTTTCGCTTTCGACTCACAAAGATCACGTCATTTACGCTGGGCATCGCTCATTGGAAGGGCCCGGCCTGTTCGGCCCCACCCGGCAGGAGCGCCAGACGGTGCCCTTCCCTCAGCCACAGCCGCCTCAGCCGGCCCCTCAGCTGGAAAATTTTCCTCAGACGGAACCGCAACCTCCTCCGCGTCCATGATGGGAATGAAAATTGGGAGAAATTGAACTCCTCACAAGTTTATGGGGTCACCTCGAGAACAACTACAGGTTGGTACGTGCGGGGAACGACGGGCTCAGCGATCGCAATCAATTGTCCCTGCTGGTTAAAGACGCGCAGGCGCGATGGTTTCCAATCGCCTGAATCGAGCTGCGCCGTGGAGCCTTGCGCCACGGTTACCTGTCCGGGTTGAATCTGTGCAAGCGGCAAATTGAATTTTGCGCCGTGGCGTACTCGCTTCTCGATGATGGGAAGCACCGTCGCACGCGGGAGTTCAGGCAACATGCTTTCCAGACTGATTACACGCTCCAGCAGGCGGCCCGCCTTGGCATCCTCGGCGAGCTCCGCCAGAGGCACCGCTTGATCCAACGTGAACTCGCCCACCCCGGTTCGAACAATTTCCGCCAAGTGTGCGCCAGAGCCTTGCAGCTTTCCCAGGTCCTGCGCGAGCGACCGGATGTAGGTGCCCGAGCCGCATTCAACCACAAAGCGGGCGACAGACCCTTCGATCCCGGTAAGGCGGAATTCATACACCTCCACCTCCACTGGCTCGAGCTTTACGGGCTTGTGCTTCCTCGCCAGCTCGTGAGCTGGGCGGCCATGAATTTTCTTGGCGGAAAATTGCGGAGGCGTTTGCTGGGTTTTGCCGACGAACTGCGCGGCCAGCGCGGCGATTTCATCCGCATTCAGTGTGGGCGCTGAATCCGGGCCGAGCGCCTCGCCATCGGCGTCGTACGTATCCGTCGCAAAGCCGAACCGAACCGCACAGGTGTAGCGCTTGCGCCGTCCAGCGTAGAAACGCGCGAGCCGCGTCGCCCGGCCCAGCGCGAGGACGAGCACTCCGGTCGCCAGCGGATCCAGCGTGCCAAGATGCCCGATTCCACGAAAGCCCACGAGCCGGCGCACGTACTCGACGACATCGTGCGAGGTTCTTCCCATCGGCTTGTCCACGACGAGGATGCCGTCGATCGAAGGTGGTTGTGGTGTGCGGGGCACAGGGTCAGTTGTGATTTTTCGGGTGAGCCGCGCCTGAATATCCGCTCTTAGGCCGAAACTGTTTTGCTGGGTGCTACACCATGAGAGCCTCGCCTGCCGGCTCTACTCCTCGGCCGGAGTGTGAGCTTTACGCAGTAGCTGTTCAATTCGGTTGCCACGCTCGTCCGATTCATCCAGCGTAAAAATGACCTCGGGCGCGCGCCGCATATGCAATCGCTCGACCAGCTCGTGGCGCACGTACCCGGCCGCTGCTTTCAGTCCGGCGAGGGTGGTGGCGCGCTCGGTATCATCCTCCGCGAGTTGCACAAAGACGCGCACCGTGCGCATGCCGGGCGACAGCCGGACTTCCGTCACGATCACAGTTCCGGCCAGCCGCGGATCTTTCAGTTCACCCGCGAGCATCAAGCTCACTTCATTTCTGATTTCTTCGGCGATGCGAGCTGTACGGTATCCGGCGATGGTCATGGGCAGTCCTCGAAATATTCGATTTCTCGCGACACCAGATCGCGCCCCAGCAGCCGTTCAGACTCCTGGGCAATGGCTTCGAGCGATTCTTCCAAATGTTTTTCATCGCCCGAAATACTCACCACGCCCACGCGTGACCGCTGCCACAGATCCTGATGTTCAAGCTCTGCCACAGCCACATTGAAGTGGGCGCGCAGCCGGTCTTTCAAACTGCGCAATACCTGCCGCTTGTCCTTGAGGGACCGCGCATCGGGGATGTGAATTTCCAGGGTGAGGAGGCCGATCGTCATATCCGCCCCCGAGAATTTCAGGGAAACGGGAAAAAGTAAAATGAACTAGTTGCTGCGCGCTTCGTCGCTTGCACGGGCTCGCGCGCGATCCGCCATGTTGATCAATTCGGGAGCGGCGGTCTTCTCCATTTTGAAACATTCCAGAATGTCGCCCACTTTCACATCGCTGAAATTCGAGACGCCCACGCCGCATTCAAATCCCTGGCGAACCTCGTTGGCGTCTTCTTTGAACCGGCGCAGCGAGTTGATTCTTCCGGTGTAGATGACCACGTTGTCGCGCAGCACGCGCACATCCGCATCGCGCTTCAGGATGCCATCCTGGACCATGCAGCCCGCGATCATGCCCACACCCTTTACGCGGAAAGTGTCGCGAACTTCCGCGCGCCCGAGATAGGTTTCCTTAATCACCGGAGACAGCAAGCCTGAGACAGCCTTCTTCAGCTCATCCAGCAATTCGTAGATGATCGTGTGCAGGCGGATATCCACACCTTCGCGCTGGGCAAGGTCGGTAGCCTTTCGTTCGGGTCGGACGTTGAATGCCACGATCACGGCATTAGAAGCAGAAGCAAGCAGCACATCCGTTTCTGTCACAGCGCCGACGCTCGCGTGAATCACTTTCAATTTGACCTGGTCGTTCGATAACTTCGGCAGCATTTCGCTGAGCACTTCGACGGAACCCTGCACGTCCGCTTTCACCACAACGGGCAACTCCTTCAACTCACCCGCTCTCAGCTGTTCATGCAGTTGATCCAGCGTCAAGCGACCAGAAGACGCCGTTTTCGCAAGCGTAGCCTCGCGCTGTTTCGATTGGCGGTATTCCACAATGTGGCGCGCTTTGGCCTCGTCGGCCACCTGGAATTGATCGCCTGCTTCGGGCACGCCTTGAAGTCCGAGAACCTCGACAGGCGTTGCCGGCCCGGCCTGCTTGATTGGCTGGGCGCGATCGTCAAACATCGCGCGAACCTTTCCATACACTGCGCCCACGATGAAGACGTCCCCAACATGTAGAGTCCCGTTCTGCACCAGCACGCTTGCGACCGGGCCGCGGCCCTTATCCACTCGCGATTCCAGCACCGTCCCGCTCGCGGGCGCATCGGGATCTGCTTTCAATTCGGCCATGTCGCCCGTCAGCAAAATCAGTTCGAGCAGTTTATCGAGATTCTTTTTCGTCTTCGCGGAGACTTCCACCATCACGGTGGTGCCGCCCCATTCTTCGGGCATCAGTCCACGGTCGGAGAGCTGGCGCTTCACGCGTTCCGGCTGCGCGTCGGGCTTGTCAATCTTGTTGATCGCGACGACGATGGGAACGTTTGCCGCTTTCGCGTGGGCGATAGCCTCCTCCGTCTGCGGCATCACGCCGTCGTCCGCGCCGACCACCAACACAACGATGTCCGTGACTTTTGCGCCGCGCGCACGCATGCGTGTGAAAGCCTCGTGGCCCGGCGTATCAATGAACACGATCCGCTTGCCGTCCACGCGCGCTTCATACGCACCGATATGCTGCGTGATACCGCCGGCTTCGCCCGCGGCTACTTCCGTTTGACGGATGGAATCGAGCAAGCTGGTCTTGCCGTGGTCCACGTGACCCATCACGGTGACGACGGGCGCGCGCGGCAGTTGATTCCCCGAACGCTCTTCCTTGACCTTTTCTTCCTGGACCACCTGCTCTTCGAACGTAACGACCTTTACAACTCCGTTGAATGCTTCCGCCAAACTAGTCGCTGTGGGCGCATCGAGCGCCTGGTTGATGCTCGCGAACACGCCGCGGTCCATCAGCGTCTTCAGCAAATCCTTCGCACGGATGTCGAGCTTTTCCGCCAACTCGCGAACGGTGATTCCTTCGGTAACGATCACATCGCGCGGTTCGCGTTGTACCGGCGCCACAGGTTCAGCCTGCGCCGCACGGCCCGGACCTGCGCCAGCCCGGGTTCGCACCGGGTGCAATTTTCGCTCGCCCTCGGCGTAGCGCTTCTCAATGAGTGGACGGCCGCGGGAGGCGGGGGGTTTGCGTGCATAGAGCGGTTTGCCTGGCTCCGCCTTTGGAACGCCGGCGCCGGGCCTTTGCGCACCAACGGGGCCTTGCTGCCCGGGTCGCCCACCGCCGCTAGGACGCTGCGGGAATCGAGAAGGTGGCCCGCCGGGGCGCTGCGGGGCGCCACCGGGACGACTTTGACTTGGTGCAGCCGCCGGGCGCATTCCTTGCAGTGCGCTCGGTCGGCCCTGACCGGGTCCTGACGGCCCACCCGGACGCGAAGGATATCGCTGGCCAGTCGGCTGAACGCCTGGTCGCTGCGTGCCTGGAGCGGCCGCGGCAGGGCGTTGGGTTGCAGGACTCGTTGGATGTCCGGGAGCGCCGCCCGGAGCCGTAGGGCGAGATGGCGCAGCAGGTCTTGCAGCCGCGGGCGCGACCCCGGGCTTCGCTGCGACCGGCGCACCAGGTGCCGCAGCCGCAGGTGCCACTCCAGGCTTCGCTGCTGCCGGTGGATGTGCAACTGCTGGCGCTACCCCCGTAGCCGGCGACCCGGCCGGGCGAGCCGGAACACCTCCAGGCCGCACCGCGGCACCGGCAGGAGCCGTCCCGGGAGCGGCAGGCTTTCCAGCAACTCCGGGAGCAACCGGAGCGACGGGCTTCGCTGCTGCGGGAGCCGCCGCAGGGCTAGCCGAGCGCACCGATGGTCTAGACTTTGCAGCCTTCGCCCTGGCTTCTTTCTCCGCCTCCACAGCCGCTTCGGCTGCCGCGAGTCCCTGGAAATGCTTCCGCACGAGTTCGGCGTGGTTCAGGTCGAGCGAGCTCGAGTGCGTCTTCTTTTCGGTGACGCCGATTTCCGGCAAATAATCGATCAGGACTTTTGCCTTGATCTCGAGTTCCCTTGCCAGCTCGTTGATGCGGATTTGATTTGGATCTGACATTCGCCTCTGTCTTTCAATCCTTGTTTACTAGGTCCCGGCGAACCGGGACGATATTATTCGGAACTCTCCGGCTTCTCCGCTGTCGCACCCGCTGACTCCGCCGGAGCAACTTCATCATTATGCAGCGGCTCAGATGCGTTCACGGCACTCGCCTCGTTCGCGTCTGTCGCTACCGCTTTCTGTTCCACGGGCGTTGCTTCACCGGTTTCCATTTCTTCGGAAGATTCCAGCGTCTGAGGCGCGGGTTCCACGACCGATTCCGTTTCACCTTCGACGACTGCCGCCTCAGCAGGCGCGGCAGTAGCTTGCGCTTCGAGTTCTCCGAAATAGGCGGCAACGGACTGGTGAATCTTCTCCACCATTTTTTCGCCGATGCCGGGAATTTCAACGAGCTGCTCTGGAGTCATGTCCGCAAGTTTCTCAATCGACGTGACGCCGTGCGCTTCCAATTTTTCGACTGTCTTCGGCCCCACGCCCTTCAACTCCGTCAATGGAGTGCCGGGGGCCGTCAGCGCGGCCATCTGTGCTTCGATTTCGCGGCGCTTCTCTTCCTCGCTCTTGATGTCGATGTTCCAGCCGATCAGTTTGCTGGCCAGCCGGACGTTTTGGCCTTTCTTGCCGATTGCAAGCGAAAGCTGCGTGTCTTCGACAATCACTTCCAGCCGCTTCTCTTCCGGATCCACGATCTGGACCCGCGTCACTTTCGCCGGGCTCAAAGCTTTTTGCGCGAAAGCAACCGTCTCTTCATTGTAAGGAATGATGTCGATTTTTTCACCGCGCAGCTCGCGAATGATGGACTGCACGCGCATGCCCTTCATGCCCACGCAGGCGCCCACCGGGTCCACGTCTTTGTCGCGGCTTTCGACAGCGATCTTTGTCCGCTCCCCCGCTTCGCGCGCCACGGCCCGGATTTGCACGGTGCCGTCATAAATTTCCGGCACTTCCATCTCGAATAAGCGCTGCACCAGAGCGGGATCGGCGCGTGAGACGATCACCTGTGGTCCCTTGGCTGCGCGCTCGACGGCGCGGATCGTCGTCCGCAGCCGGTCGCCCACATTATAAGCTTCCAGACGCGACTGCTCGCGCTTGGGCAAGCGCGCTTCCGTGCGTCCGAGGTCCACGACGATGTCCGGCCCTTCCATGCGCTTCACGATGCAATTCACCAGCTCGCCGACGCGCGTATGGAACTCGTTGTAAATCGTGTCCCGCTCGGCCTCGCGCACTTTTTGCAGAATCACTTGCTTGGCCGTCTGCGCCGCAATTCTTCCGAGCACATCCGTCGGCTTCGTCTCAGTCACTTCTCCGCCCACTTCAATTTCCGGATTCCGCTTGCGCGCATCCGTGAGCGAGATTTCCCGTAGCGGGTCGGCGACTTCCTCGACCACCGTGTGCACTGAAAACACATCTACCTGGCCGGTTTCCGGATTGAACTTCGAGCGGAGATCTTCTTCGGTGCGGTAATATTTCCGCGCCGCCACCACCATCGCGTCTTCAATAGCCGCGACGATGATCTCCGGTTCAATATGCTTCTCCCGGCTGATCAGCTCGATTGTCTGGTACAGCTGACTCGCCATTCCTGTTTCTCCCTAGAGTTCCACAGCGAGGTTCGCCTTGCGAATGCCGGCGAAGGGCACGGTCACCTCGCCCTTCTTCAGAGCGAGTTTCACTGTGCCGTCCGCGTAGCCCGCCAGGCGTCCCTCAAAATACTTTTGATTCTCGACTGGCTCGTTCAACCAAACCTGCGCCAGCCGCCCAATGAACCGCTCATAGTCAGCCGGCTTGATCAGCTTTCGATCCAGTCCCGGCGAGCTGACTTCCAGAATGTAGCCGGGCCCGGGAACCAAGTCCTCGACGTCCAGGATCACGCTCAACTCGCTGCTGACGCGCTCGCAATCCTCGTGAGTGACGCCCAGCCCGTCCGGATTCTCCGGGCCGGGCAACCGGTCCAGATAGACTCGCAGCAACCGCTGCTTGCCTACCTTCCACTCCACGTCGAATATTTCGAGGCCCAGCGAGCGAGCCACCCGCTCAGCAGCCTCCCTGACCTTGCCTAAGTCCATACTTTTCTACGCGCGGGGTTTATCGCCCATCGGGACCCATACCCCCCGGGCCGATTCTCGCGCCCAACAAAAAAGTGGGCTCGCGCCCACTCGACCTTGCGACCTATCTGGAAGCACCCTAGTATAATTTCGATACACCAAAAACGCAAGACGCCTCTGGAACTTGAACTCGGCTCCGCTTTTCCGGAGGTCGCTACGATCAAAACGAAAGGCCCCTCCAGGCCAAATTGGAAGGGTCCTTTAGAAGCTCGAACCCCAGATTGCTAGGGTTTGGGGGGTGTCTGTCCTGGTTGTGTCGCTGGCCTGGGTGCCGCGGACCTAGGAGCCGCTGGTTTGGATCCCCCCGCGCTGCTCTTCACCGGGTAGTTCTGGTCGTAGATGCGGACAATATCCTGCGTGACATCAATCTGGTTCGCCGCATAGATGACAGGCGTGCTTTGCGCAGAGGTATCGAAGATGATGGCGTAGCCATTTTCCTGCGAATATTTGTCAAGAATCGCCACCATCTTTCGGCCAATCTTGTCCACGATCTCGCGCTGCGCTTCGTTGAAATCGTCCTGGGATTCTTGCTGTTTGCGCTGATAAACACGCGTCCTCTGGTCGCCTTGCGCCGAGAGTCGGGCCCTTTCCTCGTCACTCAGAGTATTGGAACCGGTGCGCAACCGGGTCTGCAAGTCTTCGATTTCTTTGCGCAAATTGTCGAGCTCGGTCTGGCGCGGCGCAAACTGTGATTGCATCTCGGCGGCGGCCTGCTTGCCCTCGGCCGTGCTGGTGATCGCTATCTGCACATTGATCACTCCGACTTTCGTCGGTGCCGTGGCAGCGGCTGCGCCGGTGGACTGCGCCCGCGTGGCGGGAATGAGCAACAAGGCTGCCAATGCCGGCACTGCGATTCGCATCTTCATGCTGACTCCTTAATCTGAAATTGCCTTCGTCGCAAACCAAAGATTATAGCTGCCGCTCTTCAACTCGGTCAATCGGATTCAACGTCATTCACCATTTCGCCCACTCGCTACAGGTTCAGTGCGGCAAGGGAATCAGCAGAACGCGATCATTGTTTTGATCCACCACCACCGCGAGATTCATTTTCAAGTCAATGCCCACCGAGAACTGCTTGAGCAGTGAAACCTGCCCCGAATCCGGCAGTGCCACGATCGCTCGCGTCCGCGGAGCCGGGCATTGCGCCACCTGGCCTACCAGTGGGGGGCAAAGATACTCAATCACAGAGATGGTGTTGCTGGCCGAATTCACAGTCACAAGCGTGCTCGTCTGAAAATTGTAGTCGAGCGCGGTTGGATTGATTCCCACCCGGACGGTTGCAGCAATAAACGTGGAGGGATCCACAAGAACCAGATTGTTCTGCAAACTATTCGCAACGATAAAGAACTGATTCAAAGGATCAAAAATCACGCCGGTCGGGACTTGCAGGTTGTTTACGCGGTTGGCGATGATCCCTCCAATCGAATTGACCAGGTCGAGCGTGCTCGACTGGGAAGTCGTGGCCACCGCCGTAAAGTTAAAATCAGGATTCGGGTCGATCGCCACAGCTCCAGGCCCCTGGTCCACCGCGGTGTTGGCGATAATCGCCGGGGGGGATGAGATCGCGTTCAGGCCTAGCACGGAATTTGAAATGTTGGCGGTCAAAGCCGCCGTCCCAGTATCTTGATTGGTTGCGACGCCTGTTGGGCCTACGCACGTTCCGCATGAGACCGTCTGTGACGGAGAAGTACCGGTAATATTTACGACCGTGAAGTCGTCGCTGCCGAAATTCGCCACGACGGCCTTCCCAGACAGCGGAAGCACGCCCACTCCCTCAGGTGAAGTCCCCACGGTTACAGCGCTCGACAAAGCCGGAGTTTCCAAAGTTCCTGTCACCAAATCCACCAAGCCAACCGTGCCGTTCCCGGTATTTGTGATGACAGCAAGGTCGCGCTCGTTGTCCACAGCTACGCCAAACGGTGCACTCCCCGAAGGTCCCGTGCTGACCGCTTTGATCACCGTCAAGTCGGTGACGTTCGACATCTGGCCCGGATTCTGGACCGCGATAATGTAGCGATGCGCCGATCCCAACATGGCGGCGGGAATACTCGCGACAATCTGGCTCGGGGTGCTGGACACAGTAGCTATTTGCGCTCCATCGAGTAGCACCTTCGAGCCCGCTACAAAACCAATGCCATTGATTGTCAACCGCAACGGACTTGCGGTCTGCGCAAACGTGGCCGCGGGGCTGGCTTCCACGATTTGCGGCGAGCGGAAAGAGGAGCCCAACGCTAATATCGAGACGGAGTTGCCACCCTGGTTCACGATGACAGCTCGGTTGGTTGCCTGGTCTACGGCGATGGCTTGCGGTGAGTTTCCCACGGGGATATCCTGCCGCAGCACGTTTCCTGAAGTCAGATCCACCACCGTTGCCACGCTACCATTGCCGTTCACTACGATTCCGACATTATCCAGCGGATTCACGGCAGCCGCGATCAGGTTCGACTCGCTAAATATGATTCCACTGTTCGTAAATGATGTTGTGTTTACGGACTGATCCAGCAGGCTGAACGTCGTCAACAGCGTACCCTGTGGGTCCGTCAGCAGGAGTTGGTGGGTTTCCGTGTTGATGCCGACGCCACGGGTCGAGACCGCCGCCTGTCCGGTGGATCCAACCGGAGTGAAAGTTCCCAGCACTCGAGGCTGTCGTCCGCCATCACCGGCGCTCGCATTGCGGCCTAGATCAATGAAATTCACAACGCCAGCGCCACCGGGGGTAACCACCGCCCAGTTCAATCGCGGATCTACTGAAATCGCGGGGCTGGAGCCAACGCTGTAAAACGGCGGCAGGCTTCCTCCGATCGTCGTTAGCACACAAGGGGGCGTCGTGCATGGCGTGGAAAGATTGGGATTGGGAGTTACCAGATCGATCACTGTTCCCAGGTTCGTCGATTGATCGGTTACGAACCCCCGGTGCGAAAGAGGATTAACGCCGATTGAGAACGGCGCACTTCCCATGGGCGTGAACGGAGTGAGGTCGATTGTCTTTGTCACCGTCTGCGTCACCAGGTCAATCACAGTCAGGGAGTTATCACCGTTATTCACGACCAGCGCGAGGTCGTGCGGAAGTTGGGCATCCGCGATGTCGTCGACGGCTACTGCAGTGGGCTTATTTGTCCCACCGTTGATTGTAGGAATCGCAATCGTCTTTACCACGGTGTTTGAACCCAGATCGAGAAGCGAGGCAGTGCCATCGCCCTGATTGATCACCACGGCAAGATGGAGCGCGCTATCAATCGCCACCGCCGAGGGACTCGAGCCGACAGCAATCGGAGCGCCCGGCGCCGACGGAATGGTTGACGGCACGACGGCGAGATTCACGGCAGAGGGCGCCGCAACTCCTGAATTCTGCACGACGATCGGGTAAAGGCCAGGATCAGGCGGGGCGCCGAACGAAATGCCCACAGACAGATCGCGGCTGTCAACAAATGACGTAGTTGTGCCCTGCCCGTTGAATGTTGCTGTTGTAGTCCCCGGTGAATAATATCCGCCTGTCACTGTCACGCCGACATTGGCAGCCGATTGCGTGATGCTATCCGGATCGGAGGCAATGATCGTCGGCCGAGTGGGCGCCAGGATCAAATCGGGGGATCCAGTCGTGTTCAGGCTTCCGTTTTGTTGCTGCACGCTTATCACAAGGCTCGACGAAAGATTCCCGGACAATTCGCTTGCAGGGATCGTCGCGCGCAGCAAATCGCCATCGATAAACGTGGTTGGAACTGGATCCTGGTTTGCACCTACAACCACTGTGCTGGTGATAAAGAAATTCGTCCCGCTCACATAGACGTCTTGCTGCACTGATCCCGTCGTCGCAGTGGCGGGATTGATGCTGGATATTGTTGGAGCCACCGCCTGCACAATCGAAATTGTTGACTGAGCAAATGGCGAGCCATCGGTCGATGAGGTTGCTCTCACTTGTACAACCCCTTGGGGTGGTGGCGCGTTCGGTGCAACATACGTCCCGTCGGGGCACGGCTGAGGTGCGACGGGATTGGGGCAGATGAATCCAATGGTGGAGTTACCACCCACCACCGGCGGGTTGTTTCCATTGGTAACAGTCCAAGTGACGGACTTGTCTTGCGTTCCCGTCACGGTCAAGGCCAGCAGGAATTTCTCCCCTGTTTCGATAGTTGCGGAAGCAGGTTTGAGGCTTAAACTGACCCCGGCAACTACCTGCACAATCAGAAGTTGGGAAAGATTAAACGTCGTGGGTGAAGCACAACTACTAGCCATGACCGCAAAGGTATCTGGCGACGGCAGCACTCCCGGCGCGGTGTAAAGGCCCGTGGAAGTTATGGTGCCAAGACCCGTGACCGGCTTTGAGACCGTTGGAGGTGTGCATCCTGCCGGCCCAATGCCCTGCGTGCACATGGTCGGCTGTTGACCGGATGTCGTTGGAACGAGGCAAATCTGCCAGAACACTAGGCCCGTGGACGTGCCAGTAACTGAAACGGCGAACTGCACATGGCCATTCAAATTGACTGTGACGGTCGATCCGGGAGCGACGCCCGGGGCGGTGATGGTGATTCCGACGGGCGTGGAATTCCCTCCACAACCCACTACGCATGCGGCGACCAGCGCCAGCGCGCACAATTTCCACAATCTCATTCTCATCCCTCCAAGCCTCATCGCGGTGCTCATTCCACCGCTCCCGCGGAGCGAACGGCCATGCGATTTCGATGCTCTGTGTCGGGCCGCCATTAAAACGTCCGGCCAACCGTGAAACGGAAAGTGTGCGAAGGCTCGATCAGTCCAGCCGGCAACCTCTGAACATTCTGTTGCAAGAACGTATTCAATTGAGGCGCGATCTGCGTCTGGAATACGCCGGGCGGAAGAGCCGCTTTTTGCGCGTCCGTCAGGAAAAAGCCGCCGCCGCAATTGTTGGTCTGCGCAATGGTGCCGCCCGCCGTCGCGCACGCATTCACAGGTCCGGTGATTGTGCTCTTTTGACGGAGGAGGTTGTATGCATAATAAAAGCGGAACGGCGCGTTTACGATTGGCAGTTGAACGACAAATTCAATTCCCGTCGATGAATGGGGCGTGAAATTTCCACCGATCACCGGCAGGCTGCTCGCAATCTTCAAAGTCGGGAAATCGGGGTTCGGGTACTGCTGCTGCAAGGGAGCGAGCGCCGTGGGGTCCAACTGTAATTGTGATTTTCGCAGAAGCCCGTTGAACCCAAGGTCGTTGAACAACGCGACGCTTACAGGTCCGGCGATGGGAATTCGATAGTCAATGTTCGTCACGATTTGCCAGTCGCCGCCTGGACGAGTGGGAAAGAATGAGACCACCGGTACGCTGGTCTGTTGTTGCAGCGGGAGGCCATTCGGGCCGATGACTCGCGGATCCGTGTAGGTAACGGTCCGGCTGGTGGCGCTGGGGATCGCCACGTACGGAGAAATTGTGTAGAAATCGAAACCGCGGATGTCGTTCTCGCCGCCCATGTAAAAGCGGTTAAACGGAGGGACGTCTTTTCCTCCGTATCCAGAAATCATGCTGGTCAGAACGCGCATTCCAATCGTGTTGCGTTTCTTGTAAGTCGGACGAAAATATTCCGCAGTAAATGTATTGCTGAATGTGTTCACGTTCCCTTGCAGCGGTCCGCCCTCGAGAGAGAACCCATAATAGAAACTCTTGCCGGTACGCGGATTTTGCGGGTTGTCCACGGTGTTGTAGGAAATTGTCGGCGTGATTTTGCTCGAGCGGATGCCCCTCAGCGCCGAAGGCCCCGACAAGCTCCGGAATTGAACCAATTGAAACAGCAGTTGGGCCGATTGGCTGAACGTGCTGATGTTTGTCGTGGAATATCCATACGTGATTCCCACCCGCGTCCATGAAAATCGGCGCCAGGGATAGCTGGCAAAGACGGTAAATCCCTCGGAATCCGTTGCGTAGTTTTGCTGGAGCGCCGGGTTCAGAGCCACTTGTTGGCCAACCAAGATGCCTGTTTCTCGCGCCTGGTTATAGTTGAAACGATTCTTGTACACCGTGAATCCGGATGAAATCGGCCGGTCGAAAAGATACGGCTCAGTGAATCCGAATAGAATGTTTTGTTGCCGGTCGCCCACTTCCGCCGAGAAAGTGAGCGTTTCGCCGAGGCCCAGGAAATTGTTCGTCTGGTAGGAAAGTCCCACGAAACTGCCGGCGACGCCGCTCACGCCGCCCGAAAAGCTGATGGATTGTTTGCCCTTCTCTTTCACCTTCAATTTGATGTCCACCGTGCCGGCTTTCGTGTTGCGCTTGATCTCGGCATTCTCGGGCTTGATGGGATCAAAATAATTGAGTTGGTTTAGCCGCAGCAGGCTGGCTTCCCAATACCGGTTGTTGAACAGCTGGCCTTCATCAATCAAAAGCTCCCGGCGAATCACTTTATCGCGCGTCGTCGTATTCCCCACAAACTCGATCCGGCGAACATAGAATTGCTTGTTCTGATCGAACTCCATGCGGATATCCACGACTTTCTTCACGTCATCCACATCGGTAAACGGTGTTGCTGTGAAATCGATGTAGCCGTAGTCGCCATACAACTTTTTGTAAGTTTCGAGGCCTTTGCGGATTTTGTCCGCGGATAGGATGTCTCCCTGCTTCAACGGAAACACTTTCGCAAGGGCGTCCTGCTTAAAAACCAGACCTTGATCCGGGTCGGAGCTGCGAAACGACAACTTGCCCATGTGATACAGCTCGCCCTCTTCAATCGGAATCGTGATGTTCGTTTCTTTCCCGTGTTTCGCCCCCACCAACGGCCAGGGCCCGGGGATGCCACCACGATTCACATCCACTGTTTTCAGGATCGGATCTTTCACGAGGACTTTGAAGTACCCGTGGTCCTGATACAGCCCGCGGATACCCACCTCAAGATCTTCATCAAGTTTTTGCCGATCGTAGGTCTTGCTCAGCACGGGAATTTCGGCGATTCCCAGCGGGATGGCGTAGGGGCGGCTGTGGCGCATCGCGCGGATGATTTTTCGCTGCGAGAATGCTTTGTTCCCCGTGATCGTG
This sequence comes from Candidatus Acidiferrales bacterium, assembly GCA_050746945.1. Lineage (GTDB taxonomy): Bacteria > Acidobacteriota > Terriglobia > Acidiferrales > UBA7541 > Palsa-295. The sequence continues at coordinate 116,162 of JBOGMZ010000020.1, forward strand.
ATTGTGCCCACTTTTACCTTGGGGCCTTCATTGATGTTAAAGACCAGTTTCACCGCGTTCGTCGCGGCGATGCGCTCGTACGTGGGCTTCACGGTCGCGAACTGCCGCCCATGCTCTGCCAGGAGCTCTTTCAGCACCACCTCTGCGCGTTTAATTTTCGTGGGATCGAACTGGCTTTCAACCGAAAGTCCTACCTTGCGCTCCTTGAAACGGTCCAGGATGTCGGATTCACTGACCGACTTGTTTCCTTTGTATTCAATCCGGCGGATGATCGGGCGCTCTTGAACATAAAACACCATGATCTTTCCGTAAGGGTTTTTGGGGTCGTCTTCCAATTCCAGCCGGACATCTTCGAAGAATTGTGTGTTCCACAATGCTTGAAAATCCCGGCGTGCGGCTTCGACCGTGAAGGGATCGCCCACACGTGAAAAAATTCGGGCCAGCAACGTGTCGCGCTGAATTCTCCGATTCCCGACGAAATCAATCCGAGTGATGATGTAGGTGGGGCCGCTCGGCTGCTGCGGTTGTTGACCCCAAAGGGGATGTTCCCAGGCGAGGGCAACCAGATACACAACGGCGAGGATTCCCAATCGGCGCAGAAAAATTTTCCTGCTGGCGGCCAAGGTTCTGGTCAAGGCCGCAGTCCCCCGCCCAAGATTTTTTGCTCCCCCGCCGGACCGCTCCCGTCCGGCTTGCGCGTGTAGGATTCCTAGTGGGCCACCGGGGTTGCTTCAACCACGGGCCGGAACGAGAGACCTTCGCTGGCGAGAAAAACTTCCAGCGTTGCTGGTCGCTGCAGTCCGCCCTGGATTAGAGCTTCCGACAGTGGGTCTTCGACGTACTTCTGCAACGCGCGCCGGAGCGGCCGCGCGCCATAGTTTCGATCGCTGCAGGTCTTCTCAAGAATCCACTGGCGCGCTTCAGGCGTGATGGCAATTTGCACCTGGCGATGCACCAGCGTTTCGTTAATCTGGCCCACGAGCAAGTCGATGATCCGCAGCAGGTCGTCGTCGGTGAGCGAATTGAACAGAATCACTTCGTCGAGCCTGTTCAGGAATTCTGGATTGAAGACTCGCTTGACCTCGCCCATCACCATATCATCCTGGCTCTTCGCGGCCGCCACTTCATCGGCGGACTGGAAGCCGAGCCCCGACTGCTTCTGCAGTTGCCGCGCGCCGAGGTTCGAGGTCAGGATGATGATCGTGTTGCGGAAATCCACCGTATTGCCGAGACCGTCTGTCAATTGCCCGTCTTCAAACACCTGCAGCAGAATATTGTAAACATCCGGGTGCGCCTTCTCGATTTCATCGAGCAGGATCACGGAGTAGGGAGTGCGGCGAACGCGCTCCGTCAATTGGCCGCCCTCTTCGTACCCCACATATCCTGGAGGCGCGCCGATCAGTTTCGATACGGAATGCTTCTCCATGTACTCGGACATGTCGAAACGAATGAGAGACTTCTCACTGCCGAACAGAAATTCCGCCAGCCGCCGCGCGACTTCCGTCTTGCCTACACCCGTCGGCCCGAGGAACAGGAAACAGCCGACCGGACGACCCGGTGCTTTCAAGCCGGCGCGGCTGCGGCGAATCGCGCGTGCCAGCGCGGTGATCGCCTTGTCCTGGCTGATGACGCGGCGGTGCAATTCTTCCTCGATGCGCAGCAGCTTCTGCTGCTCGTCTTCCTTGATCGCGGAAACCTGAATACCGGTCCAGCGCGCCACCACCTCTTCGATGTCTTCGCGCGTCACTACCCCGGTTGAGGAATCGTCGATCTTCAATTTCTCGCGCAGTAATCGCAGATGCTCTTTTTCCTTACGCTCTTCTTCGGAATAGAAACGAGCCTTTTCGAATTCATGATTCGCAATCGCCGTTTCCATCCGGTGCGTGATGAATTTCACGCGCTTCTGCACTTCCGAGACTTCATCGGGCAGCATGGCCTGGCGCAGCTTCACGCGTGAGCCGGCTTCGTCGAGCAAATCGATGGCCTTGTCCGGCAGAAAACGGTCCGGAATGTACCGGTTCGAGAGATATACCGCGTATTGGATGGCTTCGTCGGTGTAGCTCACAGCGTGAAACTTCTCGTACCGGTCGCGCACGCCTTGCAGCACTCGAATGGCTTCGTCCTCGTTTGGCGCAGAAACTTTCACGGATTGGAAGCGCCGCTCGAGCGAGCGGTCCTTCTCAACTGATTTGCGATATTCTCCGGGGGTGGTCGCGCCGATGCACTGAATTTCGCCGCGACTCAGCGCCGGCTTCAGGATATTGGCGGCGTCGAGCGAGCCTTCCGCCGATCCCGCGCCCACCAGCGTGTGCAGCTCATCAATGAACACAATCGCGTTCTGGCTCTCCATCAATTCCTTCATGATGGTCTTCAGCCGCTCTTCAAACTGCCCGCGATATTTTGTGCCCGCAACAATCAGGGAAAGATCCAGCGAAAGAATCCGCTTGTCCGCGAGGAACGGCGGGACATCGCCATCCGCAATCCGTTGAGCCAAACCTTCAACGATGGCCGTTTTGCCCACGCCCGGCTCGCCAATCAGCACGGGATTATTCTTCGTGCGGCGGCACAGAATCTGGATCGCCCGCTCGAGTTCGCGGTCACGGCCCACCAGCGGGTCGAGTTGCCCTTCAATCGCCGCTTGCGTGAGATCGCGGCTGAATTCTGCCAGCAACGAAGCTTCTTTTGGCCGGTTCACAGGCACCTTCTCTCCCGCGCTACGCTGGAGTTCCTCGCGCACGGTCGAAAGCCGCAATCCACGCTCGAGCAAAATCTCCGCGCCGAAGGATTTCTCCTCGCGCAGCACTCCTAAGAGTAGATGCTCCGTCCCCACATGTTTATGGCCCAGCCGCTCCGCTTCTTCCGCGGCAAAATTCAGGATGCGCTTGCACTCCTGGCTCAGCGGCACTTCCACGGAGGTCGAAATGCGCTCGCGCACCGTGATGCGCGATTCGATCTCTTTGCGGATGGATTCAATCGAGCCGTGCGCGCGCAGGAAGCGGTTTGCGAGCGCCTTGTCCTCGCGCAACAGACCAAGCAGCAAATGCTCCGTCTCGATGTACGGGCTGCCGTACTGGCTGGCCTCGTACCGTGCGAAAAAGATCACGCGCCGGGCTTTTTCTGTATAGCGTTCAAACACGTTTCACCCGCGCTCTCCCCGAGTCTTTGTTGCAGCGCTCGCCCGGCCCGCTCCTGAATGCGCAGACCCTGCAAGCTCTTCGCCGCCCGCCGCCAGTTTGCCGTGTTCGAGAGCCAGAACACGATCCGTGCGCCGGGCCAATGATAGGTTGTGTGTCGCGAGAATGGAAGTCAGGTGGTGAGACCTGTGAAGGCGCTGCAAGAGATCAAAAACGATCTCTGCGCTCCGTTCGTCCAGATCACCCGTCGGCTCGTCCGCAAGCAACATCGCCGGCCGATTTACTAACGCCCGCGCGATCGCCACGCGCTGCTGTTCGCCCCCGGAAAGCTCCCCCGCGCACTGTGCCGCACGATCGGCCAGTCCTACTTCACCCAGCCATTCCTCGGCAGCCCGGAGCGCCTGACCCAACCCTTCGCCCCGAACCAGCAAAGGCATCGCCACATTCTCCGCCGCCGTAAAATCCGGCAGCAGGTGATGACGCTGCCAGACAAAACCGACGCCGCGGTTGCGATACTCAGCCAGCTCCGCTTCTGAAAGCGACTGGAGCGAATTCCCGCCGAAGTATACTGCACCGCTTGTCGGAGTGTCCAGCGCAGCCAGGATATGCAGCAGCGTGCTTTTACCCGCGCCGGACGGGCCGACGATGGAAATCAGTTCGCCCCGCCCGATCGAAAAATTAATCCCGCTGAGTGGCGAAATTTCTTGTTGCCCGGAGTGAAATGTTTTGCGGAGGTCCTCGGCGCGCACGATCGGGCCGGAATTTGTGACGGCTCCGGTCTGCGAGTCGTCAATCGCCAAAGCGCCCAAGTTCGCCTGACTGTGCATCGCCTACCACCTCTATGTCACGTTAGATGCCGAACGGGCCATTCCGTATGTCCCTATTTTTCAAGCATCTAGCGTTTCCCGAACCGGCATCATTCTAAATACTTTCACTTTTTTGCCGTACTGTTACCCGTAGCTGCCCTTGGACCACATTGCCTCCAAGCAGCACCTACGCTTCAACTTCGCCTTCTCCTCTCATTCTAACACGCATGCCGCGAGCCGGTCTCATCCTCAAAGCGCAAGTCGGCTGTTCATCAACCTGGTTTGGGGTGGACTGGCGAGCGGGCCATCCGAAGAGATCGCTTCTGGAGGAAGCAGACGGGAAGCTCAGCGATAGACTTCGCACCGATGACCGACTTTGTACACCTCCACGACTCGTCGTCGATCATCGATGGTGTAAATGATTCGATTGTCCCCTTGGCGCACTCGATAGGCGTTGTCCTCGAACAGCTTTTCGGAACCGATAGGTCGTGGTTCCAAGGCGAGGTTCTCGACCTTTCGCATGACCCGGCGAAGATCTACTTTAGGCAGGCGTCGGAGCTCCCTCTCTGCACTCCGTTTGATGAAAACGCTACAGGAGCCGGGCACGTTTCAGATCACGCAGTACTTCCGCAAACCCACGGGCAGGCTCCTTAGAGCGCCGCCGGAATGCTTCTTCGTCGATCGCATCCTCGCGCAACGCGAGCTGCACAGCCTCGTTCACAAGCTCCGATAGACCGCGGTCTGTCGTTGCAGCCTTTACCTTCAAAGCCCGATACAGTTTAGGAGAGAAATACACAGTCGTACGCTGGCTGTCTGCCATCAAGAGCTCCTTTCGCCATTATAGCATTACGGTGCTATGGTGTCACAACACACATAGGGCGTTACTCAAATCGAAAAATCTCAACGGGAAGGATTCGCGCGGCGGAGCGAGCAGGCAGCACAGTCGCAGCGATACTGATGGCCAGCGCTGCGGCCGCGATCCAAATGGCATCGAACGCATTCGCATGAAACGGCACGTAGGGAATGGCGTAGACTTCCGGATTGAGCGGGATCAATCGCCACCTGTCCGCAATCCACGCCGACGCGTAACCGACCAAAAGTCCGGCCGCAGTTCCCGCTATGCTTACCGCTAGTCCTTGCAAGATGAAAATCTTGCGAATCTGGTGCCGCCGCGCGCCCATGGCCATCAGCACGGCAATGTCGCGCGCGCGATCTGTCACCGTCATGGTCAGCACCACCAGAATATTCAGGCCCGCCACAAATGTGATGAGTCCGATGAACAGCGCCGTGACAAGTTTTTCCAGGCTCAGTGCCCGGAAAAGCGCACGGTTTTCATCCATCCAGGTCGAAGTCGTAAAACCGCTGCCGGCGCGCTCCAGGAGTTGATGCGCCACCCCACGCGCATCATCCAGGTTGTTCACGCGCACTTCGAGCAAACTCACCACATCACCGATGCCCGCCAGTCCTTGTGCGGAACTGAGGGTGACGAATCCCCAATTCGCGTCGTAATCGTAAAACCCGGAATCGAAAATTCCTGACACGCGAAACCGCCGCGAGCGCGGGAGCATTCCAAACGGCGTCAGATTTCCCTGCGGGCTGGTCAGCGTCACGTAATCCCCTGCGGCAACCTTCAGATCCTCCGCGAGAATCTGTCCCACGAGCAGCGCAGGAACGCCATCCGGATTCACAGCGAAATCTCCAGTTCCCGAAACCATGTGACGCAACGCCTCGCTCGCGCGCCGTTCCAGTTCAGGATCGACGCCCTTCAAAACAATTCCGCGCGCGCGGCCTCCCACGGATAGCAGCACCGTATCGTAAATCGCAGGCTCGATCGATCGCACGCCCGGGGTCTCGCTCAATCGCGCCATCAAATTCCGGTAGTCCCGTATTCCCTGCGGGCCGATGGGCTTCAAATTTACGTGGGCAGTGACGGTCAACAGCCGGTCGCGAATCGCCTGACGAAATCCGGTATTCATTGAAAGCGCCACCACAAGTGTCGTGACGCCCGCGGCCACCCCAATCACGGCTAGCAACGTGACCAGCCGGAGCACCGCGGGCCGGTTTGGTGATCGCAGATACCGCAACGCAACCAGCCATTCGAAGTTCATTTTGGTTTCTTATCAGGTGGCGGGCCCGCATCCGGGCCTGTTGCCTCATCAGGCGCGGCAGGGGCTTCCGCCGCTTCGGCGCGCAGCAGCGGAAACAAAACCACCTCACGGATGGAGTGCGAATCGGTAAGAAGCATCACAAGCCGGTCGATGCCGATTCCTTCGCCGGCTGTAGGAGGCAAACCGTGGCTGAGTGCGCGGATGTAATCCGCGTCCACTTCTTTGGGCGCTTCCGGACCACCCTTTTCCACCTGCGCGCGAAACCGGCTCTCTTGATCAAAAGGATCATTCAACTCGGAGAATCCATTGGCAAGCTCCATGCTGGCGATGAAAAGCTCGAACCGTTCCGCGATTGACGGATCATCCGCGCGCGGTTTGGATAGCGGCGAAATCGCCGTGGGAAAATCATAGATAAAAGTTGGCTGAATCAAATGCTCCTCGGCAACCGCTTCGAACACGCTTCCGATCGTCACGCCGAGTGGCTCATGCTTTATATTCAAAAGGATTTCGTGAAGTGTTGCCTTTTGTATCGTGAGCTCATGCGCGGGGCTTATATTCTCATGCTGCCACGGCTGAATTGGACCACCACGATAAAGGTCGATCTCCTTCTGTATCTCTTGCATGACTCTCTCCAGGAGATCGCTCAAAGCATCCTTTGAATCAAGGTCGCTCGCTTTCGCTTTGGCCGCGGAAGGACAAAACTTACAAATCGCATCGCGCATGGAGAACCGCTCGAATCGCGCAAAATCGATCTCGTTTTCGCCGTACTTGATTTTCATTGCCCCGCAAACTTTCTGCACCAGACCGCGGAATAATTCCTCCGTCATATCCATTAATTCGAGAAAGTCGCTGTACGCCTGATAAAACTCGATCATCGTGAATTCGGGCATATGAATTGCATCGATTCCCTCGTTGCGAAAGTTACGATTGATTTCATATACGCGGTCCAGGCCGCCCACCACCAGTCGTTTCAGGTACAGCTCGGGCGCGATCCGCAGATACAGATCCATATCGAAGGTATTGTGATGCGTCACAAAGGGCCGCGCCGTGGCCCCGCCGAGGATCGGGTGCATCATGGGCGTTTCCACTTCGATGTAACCGCGCGCGTCAAAAAAATGGCGGAGTTCGCGAATAATCTGCGACCGCCGTAGAAAAATCTCGCGCGTGCGCTCGTTCACGATCAGGTCGAGGTAGCGGCGGCGATACCGCTGGTCCACGTCCGCGAGCCCGTGCCACTTTTCCGGCAGGGGCAGCAGCGCCTTGCTCAGCAACTCCAGCTCCTCAACCCATACTGTCAACTCGTTCGTCTTTGTGCGGAACAAATGCCCGGAGACGCCGATGATGTCGCCGAGGTCCAGGCGCTGAAAAACTTCGAATGCCTCTTCGCCCACCACATCCAGCCGCACGTAAATCTGCAAACGCCCGCCCCCGCCGGCCAGATGCGCAAATCCAGCTTTGCCGTGCGGCCGCAGCGCGACAATCCGTCCTGCCACGCGCACTTCCACGCGCCCGGTGAGCTGCTCGGCCGTGCGGTCTCCGAATTCCGTTCCCACCTGTTTGGCCGTGTGCGTCCAGGAAAATTTGTGCGGGTAGGCGGCGTGCCCGAGCGCCTCTATTTCACTGAGCTTCTTGCGGCGCTGAAGGAACTGGTCGAGCGGTTCAAATTCCAACGGGACAATCCTTTTAGTGCTTCAGGCCACTTGAATGAATCGGGCCTTCGCGGTGAGCCGCGCGGCAGTATAGCGGGCGCCTTCCGCGAGCGTCAAGAAAACGCCGTTTGCTGAAACCGGTGGTATAATCCCGCTTCCTCTCGGAGGCGGCTTGTACCAGATGCGCAAGCGTGGATCCAGCTCCGCGCGGCGACATGTTCCTGAAGATTTGGTTGGCTGCGCTCCCTAAGGAGCAAAGCCAGACTTTCGACATTGTCGTTCGCCAGTGGGAATGTTCCTACGCGATGATGAGCGTCTCGCTTGATGAATCTCTCTCCTTACGAGCCTGCGGGAGACTGGTTTGTGCCCGCCAGCAGGTTCAGGTTACAAGAGACTTAATGGGCCGCTTTGTCGGCTCGCTCATTGCCGCTTGCAAGTGCATCGAAGCAGCGGGCAAATACGTGAAGGAACTTCCCGCCGTCGAGCCGCTGAAGACGGGGTTCTTCCGGGGCGACACCGCTCAAAGCGCCGCCTCGTGGAATGGGATTCTGCACCATGTGATGTTCGGCGGCCGCGCCCGCTTTTTCCATAAGCTGCGCATCCTCTCCGGCACGATCGAACAACTCGGCCGGGAGTTTGATGAAGCTGCCGCCGACCTCGCAGAAGGAGTCTCTCATCAGCCTCGCACGGAGTGGACCACCCTCGATTTTGTCCACTACGATCTGAGTACCTGCCTCCGTGAAGCTGAGGTGGTGCTCAAGGCATTTCTACGTGTGTTGCCAGAGGACCGGCTTTCCTCATTTGTCAACGAAATGAGCAAGGCACCAGCTCCAAAGAAATTCGATCAGCGGCGGCTTACCCGCGCTTCTGCCTGAGTGAAGCGGAAATCCCAATAACTGTAGCGGTTCAGATGCTCCAGTCTGCGCACTCAATGCACCGAGTTCCTGACGCACGTTGCAATTCGATGACTTGGCGGTGAGATACCGCCGTCCGGACCAGTGAGTTGGCTCCGTTCCGCACTGGACGCGCGGGGGAATTCCGATGAAAATAGCAGGTGCTTGACCGGGACCCTCGCATCCAAACCGGATGCCTTCACTTCCACATGACTTCCCAGTCCTGCAGGGTGATGGTTGGGGTGTACGGAAAGAACAGCAAGTACAACTTCTGAAGCGGCCGACGCATCGCAATGAAGGATGCGTCCCGACGGGTAGCGTGGCCCGAACGAGACGAACTGAACTTGGGGAAATGCCGGAGGCGGATGCCATCCGGCTTGCCCAGCGAGGCGATGCGGCGGCTTTTGAACGGCTGTATCGATTGCACAGTCGCAGGGTCTATTCCCTATGTTTACGGATGGTGGGAAACACGGCCGAGGCAGAGGATCTGACGCAGGAGGCATTCCTCCAGCTCTTCCGCAAGATCTCCACTTTCCGCGGCGAGTCCGCTTTTTCGACCTGGTTGCACCGCCTGTCAGTGAACGTGGTACTGATGCGGCTGCGCAAGAAGTCGGCGGCGGAAACATCGCTGGAAGAAGTCACCGAACCGGACGAAGAATCCGGCGGACCGCGGCGTGATTTTGGCGCGCCGGATTTAAGGCTGAGCGGCTCCATCGACCGTCTCAACCTGCAGCGCGCCGTGGAGCAATTGCCGCCAGGATATAAATCGGTATTCGTCCTGCACGACGTGCAGGGGTATGAGCACAACGAGATCGCTGAAATTATGGGCTGTTCGATCGGCAATTCAAAGTCGCAACTCCACAAGGCGCGCATGCGCCTGCGCGAGTTGCTTCATGAAGCGCTGCGCGACAAAGCCCGCGAAGAACGCAAGGCTGCCGGGGGTAACCTCGGCGCCGAGGACTAAGAGCATGGCAACAATTCTGTGTAAGGATTTCACGAATTATCTCGAGCCCTGGACGGAGGGTGACCGCCATCCTGATGCGCTGGCGCACGTCCGGGATTGCCCGCGCTGCCGGAGCCTGGTCGAGGATTTGAAAATGATTCAGTCGAGCGCTCAAGAATGGGGCAGCGCAGACTGCGACCCACCGCCACACCTTTGGAATTCATTGCGTGTCCAATTGTTGCAGGAAGGCCTGATCCGCCAGCAGAGCAAGCGGCCGGGATGGCTCTCCGGCTGGTTGCCGGCGCTGCCGCGACCGGCACTTGCCGGTGCTTACCTCGCCATCTTGATCGCCGTGGCTTTCGGACTGAGCGGGCCCGTGAACCAGCGCATCAATCGGGCGCGCTGGCTCGAAGGCACGGAGAACTCCACGATGCCTCTTCGCGCACAGTTTGCTTCAGCACAAAGAAACGCAATGGTCTCTCAAGCTTCGGATTCAAACCCCATCGTGACCGCTTCCCTCAACAAGAATTTGGCGATTGTTGACAATTACATCACTTTGTGTGAAAAGAGCGTCAAAGAAGAACCCGAAAACGAATTGGCGCGGGATTATCTGTATGATGCCTATCAGCAGAAGGCGGATTTGCTCGCGCAGATGAGCGAGCGTGGAGGCTACGGCCGATGACCACCCAGCGCTCTATTTCAGGAATTTGGCATTGGAAGGCCGTCGGACTTCTTGCCCCGGGCCTCCTCCTGCTTGGCGTTACACCCGCATCAGCCCACCAACTGGAGAAACATTTCCCAGTTGAGCCGCGCGCCGTGATCACCATTCACAATCCCAACGGCAAAATCATCGTGAAGGCCTGGACCAAACACGAGGTAATGGTCATCGCCAATCACAATAGCGACAAGGTGGAAGTCTCCGCGGTGCAAACCGGCAATCGTGTGGACCTGCGCACCGAAGAGCTTGCCGACAGCGTCGCCCCCAATGATTTGCGCGCCGACTACGACGTCAGCGTTCCGGAAGACGCCGAGCTCCAGATCCACGATGACTCCGGAGAAGTCAGCGTCGCCAATGTGCTTGGTGACATGAACGTGGAAACGGTCGCGGCTGGAGTTGCCCTCGCAGACGCAGCCGGCTACTTGACGGTCAAAACCGTCGGCGGAGCCTTCCAGTGTACGCGTTGCGCCGGTCGCCTGGAGGTTTCCTCCATCAGCGGAAGTTTCCGCCTCGTCGATCTGCGCAGTTACTACGTCCGTGCACAAACCTCCAACGGCAACATTCTTTTCGACGGCGAATTTCTTCCCAATGGAATCTACCGGCTCAGAAATTATAGCGGCGTGATCGAAGTCCGCTTCTCGCCCGGCGACTCCTTCGACCTGAGCGCGAAATCGCTGAAAGGCACCGTGAGGAACGACGCAAAACTCACGCCGCCCGCTCACCCGCAACACCTCAACAATTCAAAGTTCGGTTATGCGCTCGGCACTTTCAATGCTGGCCGCGCCAAGGTCGAACTCACCTCCTTCGATGGTACAATCAACGTTTTGAAGCGGAATTGATTGCGCCATTTCACAACGGAAGCAGCTTCCAACTCGATGAAGCTTCGTGCAGCGGGCAAGATCCCTGTGAAGCCACATGAAAAATGAACTGCGCCTGCGCCGCCTCGTCTGCCTCACCGGATTCATGGGCAGCGGCAAGTCTACTGTTGCGCGCCTCCTCGCTCGCCAGGTCGGCTGGCATCATGTGGATCTCGACAAGCTGATCATCGAGTCCAGTGGCCTCACAATTCCTGAAATCTTCGAACGCCTGGGCGAGCCCGGTTTCCGCAAGATCGAGCACGGCCAACTTGCGCACATCGTGGCCGAATCAATCGAACTCAACAAGCCGCGTATCCTCTCCCTGGGTGGCGGCACCACCGCTCAAGCCGAAAATATTGCGCTGCTGCGGGAACGCAATGCGGTCCTCATCTGGCTACACTGTCCGGTCGAGGAACTGCTACCCCGCTGCGCGCGCATCACCAATCGCCCGCTCTTCAAAGATGAGGCAAGTTTTCGCAAGCTGTATCAGGAACGGCTTCCGTCCTATGAACTCGCCGATCATCGAGTTGAGAGCAACATCGAACCCCTGCGCGTGGTAGAACAAATTCTTGCGCTGGGAATCTTCCCCAAGGTGACTGCATGAAGATGCCCGTAAAATCCTGTCGAGCCGCACTCGCCGTCACTTTCGCCGCGCTGACTGTCTTCGCAGCGACTTCCATCTTCGCGCCGGATAAGGGGAAACTGCGGATCATGGTGAATGGCCAAGAAGCCGGCAAAGAGGAATTCGAGATTGGCCCGAGTGGGGACGACTGGGTGGCCCATGGAGTCACGGAAATTCAATCGCCACAGGGAAAAACGCGGGTCACCGGCACGCTGGAACTTCACCCCGACGGTACCCCCGCGCATTATGAATGGTCCGCCTCGGGCCCGAAAAAAGCTTCCGCGACAATTGTCTTCAACGGCGCAACCGCCACCGTCGAACTTCGCATGGAAGGCGCCCGCCCGTTCACGCAGCAGTTCACATTCGGTTCGCCTCGCGTGGCCGTACTCGACAACAATATGTACAATCAGTACGCCGTCCTCGCCCGCCTCTATGACTGGGACAAAAAAGGCGCACAAACATTTTCGGTCCTGGTCCCTCAGGAAATGACACCCGGCACAATCACTGTCGAGTCTCTCGGCAAGCAAGACTTGGGCGGCGCGAAATTCGAAGAATTGCGGGTGAAGACCGAAGACTTCGAAATCCTTGTCTTCCTCGACGGCCAGCGCCTTTTCCGGCTGGTCTCTCCTGCGGCCAACGCCGAAATTGTTCGCGAGTAGCGCCGCCGCGAGTTTCCTGCAGAACCCTCATCCCTTGCTCACCAATTCGGCGCGTCTTTGTGGAATCTCATCCGAATCGGCCTCACCGATTCCTTTGGCCAACCATGCACCGGACATTCCAGGCGGCATGGAAATCTCCGCGCGCCGGGAACAGGTTTGAGAACCAGAGCAACGCCGCACACTGGACACAGTTCATCTCTTGAAGCCGCGGCATCTACGCGTTCATCCACCAGCTCTCACTTTCCTGACTCGGCAGCAAATTGCTTGAAGCGCTCGATCGACTGCGGGGTGTATTGCCCCACCTCGATCAAGTAGCCGTCGGGATCGCGCATGTAGCATCTCCACTCCCAGCCGTGGTTGGCGAGCGGCTCGGTCAGAAACTGAGCGCCCTTCGCGCCCCATTTTTTGTAGCAATCCCAGACGTCCGCCACTCGCAGATTCAGAAAGCTGTTGATACGATTCAAATTCGGCGGCGTTTCGAGAATCACTTCGGGTTTGTCCGGCGTCGGTCCGCCTCCGGAGTTGAGAATGACCCACGAGTTTGCGAGCTTGATGTAACAGGGATTTTCTAGCTTCACCACCTTCCCTCCCAGGACCTCCACGTAGAACTTCCTCGATATCGCCTGGTCCTTCACCGTCAGAAAGTGCGTGACGTAAAAGCCTTCCTGTGCAACCGGTGCATTGGGTAGGTCCATGCCACCTCCTTCCAGGTCAGCAGGCTCTATTCTGCCTCAATAGACTTATGATAGTTCATTGCGTTGGTGGCTTCCGTGCTCGCCCTCGCCCTGGCACACACGGAGCGCTTCCCAACCGAAAAGTGGCGAGCTAAGATCGCATCTAGATTGGATGGAACATGACTGGACGGCGCAGAACATTTTGTGCGAGGACGATCGCCATCATCATAGCACTCGGCCTGGCATTCGGCTGGCCCAGCGAAACTGCGGCCTACGCTGTGCTCGCGCATGAAGCGATCATCGACAGCGCATGGAAAACCAACATTCGCCCGTTACTGTTGAAGCGCTTTCCCAACGCGACGAAAGAGGAACTCAAGGAAGCGCACGGATACGCTTACGGAGGCGCCATCATCCAGGACATGGGTTATTACCCGCACGGGAATTTTTTCTTCAGCGATTTGACGCACTATGTGCGGAGCGGCGATTTCATCCTGGCTCTTCTCCGCGATTCCAAGGACCTTGACGGCTACGCATTTGCGCTTGGCGCGCTCGCGCATTATGCCGCGGACAATGACGGCCACCCCATCGGCACAAATCGTGCAGTCCCGCTTCTGTACCCGAAGCTGAAAAAGAAATACGGCGACTCGGTTACCTACGAACAGGACAAGCTGGCTCACGTAAAGACGGAATTTGGATTCGATGTTCTGGAAGTAGCGCGCGGACGTTACGCCCCGGACAGTTATCACGATTTTATCGGTTTTGGAGTTTCGGTTCCTCTGCTGGAGCAAGCGTTTCAAGAGACCTACGGCCTGGACCTGAAAAGCGTTCTCGATGATGAGGACAAGGTGCTCGGTTCGTACCGACGGGACGTAAGCAAGCTTATTCCTAAAGCGACGCGCATCGCCTGGAGCCTGAAAAGAGACGAAATCATGAAGGATCAACCGAGCATGACGAAACGGGAGTTCCTCTTCAATCTCTCGCGCGCGAGTTATCGAAAGCGGTGGGGAAAGAACTATCAGCGTCCAACTCTCGGCGAAAGATTTCTCGCCATACTCGTTCGAATTCTCCCAAAGATCGGTCCACTGAAAGTGCTGGAATTGAAAACACCAACCCCTGACACCGAACGAATGTTTGAAGCCAGCTTCAACGTGACACTCGATCGCTACCGGCAATTGCTGGACGAAGCGGGCGCTAACCAGCTGGCGCTCCCCAACAAGAATTTTGACACCGGTGAATTAGCGGGACCTGGAAAATACCGGCTCAACGATGAAGCGCATGCAAAGTTGCTCGATGCACTGGCAAAACAGAATTTCGTCGGCGCTTCATCTGAAGTTCGGAGTGAGCTCCTGGAATTTTTCCGGGATCCGGACGCGCCTTACACAATTAAGCAAAAACCGAAGGAATGGGCGAAAGTTCAGGCCGAACTGGAACTATTGAAAAACGCAGTGCCGGCCGTCGCCGCGACGACCGAAGATGTTCGGAGCGTACCAGTGCTCGCGCTTCAGTAACTCGAATTGCTTCCATAAAGTTCAGGTCGAGCTCGCTCACCACTTATCCAATGGAAAAAGGCCCGGGGCGTGTTACCCGGGCCTTGGTGGGTTATTGCGTGTGGGGTGGGACTCGATAACCGCGAATGGTCCCTCGGCAAGCTCGGTATTCCGACGCTCATCGCATCGTCATGATTCTGATCGATGGACCCTGTGCATTGGCTCCATCGGGCGCGGGAGCTCGATGGCGACGGACACGGTCATCGGCGCGCCTTTGCGGAGGATGCCGAGATTGACGGTCTTCTGGGCGCTCTTTTCGCGCAACTGGTCGCGCAATTCCGCGAGCGAGCGCACGGGCTGGTCGCCCACTTTCACGATCACGTCGCCGGCTTTGAGGCCGGCCTCTTCGGCGGGCGTGCCGGACCGAACTTCGCGCACGAGAATCCCGCCATCATCGGGTGCGCCGAAAAAGGCACCGAGCTGCCGCGTCAAATCCTCAGCGCTGATCCCGAGGACCGGCGTGCGCCAGTCCATCATTCCCATCACGTGACGGTTAGGCGGTTCCGGCATGTCGCCGTCGGAGACATCGGGCAGCGGCGGCATCTGCATCCCCTCGAAATCGCGCATCTTGCCCTTCATTTTCCTTTCGAAGTACGCGCCGCGGTCGCCCAACTCGACGGAAATATTTTGAGTGTTGCCGTCGCGCGAAATCGCGAGCGCCACGCTGCGGCCCGGAGGGGTTTCCCGCACGAGACGTCGAAACTGGACGGTGCCCATCACCGTCTGCCCGTCATAATGCGTGATGACGTCATTCTCTTTTAAGCCTGCTTTTGCCGCGGGACCGTCGGGCTCGACGTCCATCACGATCACGCCGCGTGCGGACGAAAGCTTCAGGTCGCGCGCCTTTTCCGGCGTCACCTCGCCGATTTCGATGCCGAGCCAGCCGCCGCCGTCATCAGTAGAACTGACAAAAATTCCAGGCGTGCTCGAGAAGATTTCTTCGCCTTTCTCCTGCACTTTCTGGGTGGCCTCGGCCGCCAATTCCTCCACACGCGTGCTCATCTCTTCGGCGCGCTCGCCCATTTCCTGCGCGCGCTCGATGAGTTCTTGGCGCCTGTCATCAAACTTGGCCGAGAGATCCCGCAACTTGCTGAGCTCGGGCGAACTCATCTCGACCTCCTTCGCAATCTGGGCCGCTTGCGCGGTAAGATCGGCAAGCTGCGCCTGCAAATCCTGCTCGAAGATACGAGCGTCATTCTCGATTTGTTCCATGGAAAAATTCAGGGTGTCGCGATCGAGTGAAGGAGCCGCTGGTTGCGAGGGAGTCTGGCCGTGGAGGGAACCAGGCAGTGCACCGACGAGGGACAACAAAACTGCGAGACAAGGAAAATTCAACCTGCAGGAACGATTCATGGGTTCATCCTCACTTTTTGAGAATTACGCCCCCTAAACTCCTCCCGGCCGCTGCACGATCAGGCGAATACCCCCGTTGACCGTGCGGACGGAAATTTCCCCGCCGCCGCCCGCGCCGAGCTTGGCGCGAAACGCGTGGGCTGCCGGAATACTGGCTCTCGACGTCAGCGGCAAATCGGAAGTGAACTCGCCGTTCATGCTGAGCACTTTCAGATTCGCGTCCGCGTCAGAAGGAAGCCCGAGCACGACGGAGCCGTTGACCGTTTCGATGTTCATCGGGCCGCCCTCAACCAAGTGGCGCAGCTCCAGATGCAGGTCGCCATTGGTGGTCTTGGCGCTGAAACGGCCGGAGCTGTCGAGGACCTCCACGTCTCCGTTGACCGATTTCAACGCACCACCGCCTTCGACGCCGCGGACGTGCACGCTGCCGTTGACCGTACCAATGCTGCCGAGAAGAACATGGAAAGGCACATGAACGTGATACTCGACGGCTACTTCGCCGCCCTCGCCTTTGGGGTAGAGGGTGTGCACGGAAACCTGGCCGGGCTGGCTATCGACTTCGATCTGCACACGTTCGAGATCCTGCGGATCATCGCGAGTGGTCTTCACGGCGCAGACTTCCACTTCGTCGCGCGCCCACCCGTCCACCTGCACGGAGCCGTTCACATTCTCCAGCATGAAGCTGCCGCCGGCAGGCAGCGGATAGACTTGCTGGAAAGATTGCGTGCTGGCGGAGCCGGAGACCGCGAGAGCGAAAATGGCCGCGAGCAGCAGTACCACGCGCACGGCTGCAATCGCCAGTCGCGGCAAATGGGCCCGGAGCCGGATGTCCCCAATGATCATACGCATGTTACGCCCCCTCGAGTCGGATTCCCGCGCTGCTCCACCGTGCGGCCCATGCTGAATCCGTCCATGCTGGGCCGGATTTCGTCTCGCTTGCCCGTTGGTCCTCGCGGAGGCGAGGGATGCGGCCCGTGTCAGGGCCGGTCGTGAGCTTCGGGAAGCGATTGCTCAACCACGCGCAATTGCGTCGCCAGCTTTTGCTGGATTTGCTCCATCTGCTGCCTATAAATTTGAACTTGCTTGCTCGAGTCGCTCAGGACCAGGCGGATATTTCCGGCGACGGCCCGCAGACGAAGAACTTCGCCGCCCCCATTCAAATCGCCCTCGGCGCGGACGCGGCGCGAGCCATTCGACGCGTCGTCGTAGCTCATTTTCAATGGAAATGCGGGATCGGCAATCACGTGATGCTCGTTTCCTTGCTGGATTTGAGCGTCAATTGTGACGGCGAGTTGCCTGGGCAGGTAAACAACAATATCGCCATCGCCGGATTGCAGGTCGCAGGTGTCCGTTTGCTTGGAGGGGGATACGAACCAGGCGGTGATTCCGCCGGTGCCCGTGGAGGCCCTGACGGCGCCATCCACTTGCGTCAGATAAATGCTGCCGCCGCCGGTCTCGAGATTCGTGGGGCCGGAGACGCGAACGAGGCGAATTCCGCCGCCGCCCGTTTTTGCCCGCACCAGGCCCGCGGCTTCGCCGACTTCGATTTGGCCCCCGGCTGTTTCCGCGACCAGTTCTCCGCCGGAGTGTTCGAGCGTAATGTTGCCGCCGCCTGTGTCGAGTCGCGCGACGCCTTTGACGGATGCGACGCGGATGTGTCCGCCGTTGGTGTGGAGCGAAGCGCTGCCGGCGACCGAGCCGGTGGTGATGTGCCCGCCGCCCGTGTTGGCGAAAAGTTCGCCGCCGACATTTTTCACGGTGATGTGACCGCCGTCCGTAACCAGGCGCGCCGCGCCGCCGACATTTCGCGCGAGAATATTTCCACCGGCAGTCGTGAGCGCTATCCGGCCATTGATGTCTTCGGTTTCAATATTGCCGCCGCCGGTGTAGACGTCGAGGCCATAATTCTTCGGAACATTTATTTCCAGGGTTACCCACAGGCGGCCGCGGAGCTGGCGGCCATAGGTTTGCCCGCGAAAAGAAACTCCCTCGGCAGTCTCGCGCGCATTCACAACAAAACTTTTCAGAAGTTGCGCGGCGTTTTTCTGCGAGGCGTCTGCCTCCAAATGAACGTGATAGTCCACTTTCCCGGAAGCTTGCGTGCGGATGACGACGTTGCCGAGATCCGTGACCAGGCGTAGCCGCTGCCCATCGTGTGTGATAACGCTCCCATAAACCTCCAGGGTGACTCGCGGGCCCGAGCCCGCGGATTTCTTTTCGCCCGCAGCGACGACACTTGCTGGAAGCAACAGGCTGGCAAGTAGCAGAAAACTGAGAAAGAACGGGAGGCGGGATGGAACGGCGGGAGAAAACGATTTCGTCCGCATAACTTAGAACTTCTCGCGCGGACCCAGATCGCGAATCGCTGCCGCGCTCTGAATTCGGATGTAAGTGTTGGGATCTTTGTGCATGCGCTCACGCAGCACGGCGAGCATGTGGGCGTCGGGGGCGACCTGGCCTTTCGCGGCCATGCCGCGCAGCGCGTTGATGGCTTCCACGCGCACGCCGGGATTCTTGTCGTCCACCAGCGCGTCGAGCAGCGTCTGGCGAATCAGATCCTGTGGCTCGGCGCCGTTCAGAGCTTCGAGAGCCTTCAAGCGGACAGCGGCATTGTCGTCCGTATGCACAGCGTGGCAAAGTGCCGAGCGCACGTCGGAATCGTTGTTGCGAGCGCGTAGTAAATCCACTGCGTCCAGGCGAACATCCGCATCAAAGCGATCGTTATTGCGCAGCACGTTGATGAGGAGACTCTTCACGTCCTCATTGTCCACGGTGCCCTGTACCTTGAAGGGTTGCTGCGACTTCAACTGCAGCTCGACTCGGGGCGGCTGATTATCGTCAGCCGGGAAAACGTTGATGCCGGCGACTTGCGCGGAGTGAAGGTCGAAGGGAGAAGCCGAAGAATCGGCGGGCACGGTATCAGACGCGGTCTCCCGCGGCGCGGCATTTGAACTCTCCGTCACCACGGGATGGCGAAGCATACGCGGCGCAAGTATGCCAACGGAGAAACCCAGCATTAGGAGCAGCGCGGCGGTCCACGCGGCACGTGGGGCGAGCCAGCCAGTGGGAACAAGAGCCGCGATCAATCGCCGGAGCGAACCGCGCTCTTCTTTCCGGTCGAGAATATCTTCAAGACCGGCGCGGCAATCTGCAAGGAGCGCCGCATCAGGTTCGGTTCGGGAATCGGCAAGAAATGCGAGGACTTCCTTGTCACGCTTGAGAGTTGCTGAACAGCGAGGGCAATGCGCGAGATGTCCGGCCACTGCCGCTTGCTCAGCCTGGCCCAATTCATCGGCGGCGAGCAACGCCAGCAACGGCTCAAAATCAGGGCACGGCTGGCACGGATTTTCTCGGCCCATATCCTGCTGCATTTTCCCCCGTCCTTAAATTACCGCATGCTACCCAGGCATGAACGCAATTTGCGCGTCGCGCGGAAGAGCGAATTCTTCACCGTCTCTTCCGATGTACCCAGCAAATCTCCAATCGCGCGCAGCTTCAAACCTTGATAGTGCTTCATCTCGAACACCATGCGCTCGCGTGGTGAAAGCCGCTTCAGCGCGGCGGCGATGTGTTGGCCCAACTCCTGCCCCAGCAACTTCTTTTCCGGATTTGCCGCTGCCCGGTGCTCAGGCTGGCGATCGAAAAAGTCTCGCGTGCCGCCCTCCGCTTCTTCCGGAACCGGCGCCTGATCTTCGCGGCGGCTGGTGCGACGCCTCAGGTGGTCGAGCGCGACGTTGGTCACAATCCGGTAGAGCCACGTATAAAAACTGCACTCGAAACGGAACCGGTGCAAGTTTCTATAAACCCGCAGAAAACCTTCCTGATAAATATCGCGGGCATCCTCGGAACGATGCACCAGATTCAGAGCCAGCCGCAAGACTTCGCGATCGTATCGTCGTACCAACTCTTCGAAGGCCAATCGATCGCCAGCTTGCGCCCGGCGCACCAAGGCGTGCTCCTCCGCGAGCTTCGCCGCGGCTGCCTGGCGTGCATCCCCCTCGAGTGCAACGCTGATCCCTGTCATATGAGCGGCCGGCTTGGGTACGCCACCGATTGGGCCATCGTCGTCAGCCCGGTGACGCTCTTCTTTTCCGGCGTCTGGCCTCTCAGCAGGTTGCGGATAGATAGACGGGTGCTGTGGCCGTTGGTGAGCACTCGCGAACGCTACTTTCCCACTATCGGACAGTTGCCCCAAGGCTTGTCCTCTCGTTTCGATTCGCTGACCTGGGCCTAGGTTTTAAATGGCATTCTTATCAGGGCTTTAGAGACCCAAGTTTCACCATGAAAAATATAGGCATTTCTAGTGGGGATGTGAAAGCAAGGGAGCAGCCAATTAATTTTTCGCAGCAGCGACTCTGACTTGGGATAGGCGCGCGTGCTTTGCGGCCAAGGTAAACGCCCTTTCAGGACCACCAGCGATGGTATAAAAGTGGGGATTGCGCGGCGAGCCGCGCAGGTTTGCTTCACGACCATTGCATGGCCATCAATCTAGCCAACTCGGTGAAATATCTTCGCGGCGTGGGCCCGCATCGTGCGTCGATTCTCGAAGAACGCGGGATCACGAGTGTCGGCGATCTGCTGAACTATCTTCCCTTCCGCTACGAAGACAGGATCCGCTTCACCCCCATCGCGGAAATAATTCCAGGACAGGTGCACACGATTCTGGTGACGGTCGCAAACGCCGGCGGGACCGTGCGGTTCACGCGTGGTCGAGGTTCAGTGTTTCACCTCGGAGTCCGTGACGATTCCGGAATACTGCACGCGCGATTTTTTCACGGCGCGTATCTTGAGGGACGATTGAAGGAAGGCCAGCGGATGGTGATGCACGGCAAAGTGGAAGTGGATCCGTACCGGCCGGCGCGGCTCGAGATGGTGAACCCGCAGATCGAGCTGATTGGCAACAGCGACAGCACGCCATCGGATTCGACGGAGGTGGGCCGCATCGTGCCGATTTATGAGGCCATCGGCGGGATTAGCTCGCGCATGCTGCGCAAGATTATTTACGGCATCCTCTTGAATTTTGAAGGTGATGTGGCGGACGTGCTTCCGGCCGCGATCCGCGAACGATATCGCTTCCCGACCAGGCGCGAAGCCTTGCTCTACGCGCATTTCCCGCCGAAAGACGAAAACATTGAATTGCTGAACAGTTTTCGCAGTCCGGCGCAGATTCGGCTGATATTCGAGGAGTTCTTTTACTACCAGTTGGCGCTGGCCATGCGCCGGTTGCGCGAACATCGCGAGCGCGGAATCGCCATGCGCGTGCGCGAAGAGAAAATCCGCGAGGCGGTGAAGCGCATTTTACCGTTCAAGCCCACGGCGGCGCAGAAAAAAGTGCTCGCAGAAATCGCCGCGGACCTTGAGCGCTCGTATCCCATGCACCGGCTGCTCGAAGGCGACGTGGGGAGCGGAAAAACAATTGTGGCTTTCGAAGCCGCTGCGATCGCAATTGAAAACGGCTACCAGGTGGCGCTGATGGCGCCGACAGAAATTCTCGCGGCGCAGCATTACCTTTCCGCCCGGCGCATTTTCCACCCCGCGAATTATGGTATCGAACTGCTGGTGAGCGGGCGGAAACGCGCAAAAAAAGACGAGGCGCTCGCGCGCGTGGAAAGCGGTGAAGCTCAGTTCGTGGTGGGCACGCACGCGCTTCTCGAAGCTCCCGTGAAATTTAAGCGGCTAGGATTTGTAATCGTTGACGAGCAACACCGGTTCGGCGTCCTGCAGCGGAAGCGGCTGATCGAAAAAGGCACATCGCCTCACGTGCTGGTGATGACGGCGACGCCGATCCCCCGCACACTCGCGCTTACCCTGTACGGCGATCTTGACCTTTCCGTCATTGACGAAATGCCGCCCGGCCGATCGCCGATCGAGACTAGCTGGAGAGACCAGTCGCAACTTTCCGGCGTGTGGGAATTCGTGAAGCGGGAAATTGCGCGAGGCCGGCAGGCCTACGTGGTCTATCCGGTGATTGAGGAATCAAAGCAGGAGCTGAAAGCCGCGGCCGCAGAGTACGAACGGCTTGCAAGACAAGTGTTCCCACAATTGCGCGTGGGATTGCTGCACGGACGATTGAAGAACGAAGAAAAGGACGCGGTGATGGAAAGTTTCCGCCGGGGCGAGTTGCAAGTCCTGGTTGCGACAACTGTGATCGAGGTTGGCGTGGATGTCCCCAATGCAACCGTAATGGTGGTGGAGCATGCCGATCGCTTCGGCCTCGCCCAACTCCATCAACTGCGAGGACGCATCGGCCGCGGCACGGAGAAATCGCAATGCATCTTGGTGGCGCCGCAGTCCATTAAGGGGGATGCGCGCGAGCGGCTGGAAACGATGGTGGCAACATCCAATGGTTTTGAAATTGCCGAGCGCGACCTGAAGCTGCGCGGCCCCGGAGAATTCTTCGGCACCCGCCAGCACGGCGATGCCGCATTCTCCGTGGCACAGCCTCTACGCGACCACGAACTGCTGGAACTCGCGCGACGCGAGGCATTTGCGCTGGCTGAAGATCCGGCTCGCGCGACCGAACTGGTGACGCGACTGGAATCGCTCAGCCCGGCCTGGCAGAAGCGCTATCATCTGGCGTCGGTGGGATAGAGATGCGCGTGATTGCAGGAAAATATCGCAGCCGTAAATTGAAAGGGCCGGGGAATATGCTCCTCCGGCCGACCAGCGATCGCTTGCGCGAAACGCTGTTCGATATTCTCGGCCCCTCGGTGGAGGATTCCCTCTTCGTGGACCTTTATGCCGGCACGGGCGCGATTGGAATTGAAGCAATCAGTCGGGGCGCGCGGGAGGCAATATTTATCGAATCGCATGCGCCGGGCGCGCGACTGGTCCGCGAGAATCTAGAATCGCTTGGAATCCGTACGGGGGTTGATGTGATCGAAGCGGACGTGGTAAAGGGATTGAAGAATCTCGCGGCACGCCATCTGGTTGCAGACTTCATTTTCCTCGATCCACCGTACGAAGGAGAGGAGCACCTGCGCGCGCTGGAATTTCTCGACGACTCACACTTGGTCGCGCCTTATGGGCTGGTGATCGTGGAGCACCTTCGCGGCATGGAATTGCCTCAGCGCTTCGACCGGCTCGAGTGCAGCCGCCTACTTGAACAGGGCGACGCGGGTTTAAGTTTTTACCGCCTGGCAGCCGCTGCGTAGCCTGAACGCATCTCAGTTCGCGAGCATATATAATGGCTTCCCCAATGCAACGCCTGGAGCAACCAGACCCATCGCCGTTCGCCCGGACTCTGTCCGGGCTCAGAACGCAAGCGAATCCCCCCCTGCCCGATTTTGACGTGCCTTGGCAGTCGCCCTTGGAAGAATTTCGCAGCAGCGTGCGCTCGTACTTCACAGGTCCGCGCGCCCCGAAGGATGGCGATGCCGCCCCAAGCTCGGTGTTGCGCGTTCAATGGGTGCAGGGCAAGCTACCGGGGCGCGCATTCGCCGCCTCCACTTTGTGGCACGTTGTCGCCGTTCTGTTGCTGCTCCTGCCAATCTGGGGATTTATTCCTCATACGCAACCGACGCTAGCGCCGGTGCACATTGAATTGACGTTCTATCCTCCTGCGCAGGATTTGCCGCAGATACATTTGCCGGGACCAGTGTCAATCCCGAGTCCGGCCAGCGACCCGGCGAAACCGCTTCCGCAGCGCGGGGCCGACGCCTATCACCCGCGACAGACAATTCTCTCGACGCCGGTGCACATCACGCACCCGCGGCAAACTTTGATTCAGCCGGACGCGCCGCAGGCGCCTCCGAAAATCGAGCCGCAGTTGCCGAATATTGCTGAATGGGCAACGAAGGCACGCCAACCGAGACTTCGCATCACTCCCACGGCGGCCGCACCGCGAATGAAGACTCGGACTTTCAACGACGTTGCCGCGCCGGATATCGCCAACACGGAGAAAACTCCCGGCCAATTGAACCTTGCATCCGCGCCTGTAGTGAACCAGCACCCGCAGATGCCCGTCACGCCGATGTCGGCGCCTGTGGCTAAGCGTCGCGACGCAGAGGCTGATGCCACTGCAGCGCCTGAAGTGGGAGACGCAGCGTCGAGCGGCGACTTGGGCTTGCGCCGGATCATCGCGCTCTCCGCGAATGCAGCACCGCCGGCGCCTGAAGTGAGCGTACCGCAGGGCAATCTGGCCGCGCGAATCGCGATCTCTCCGGAGGGTAAGCAGCCGGGCGTCCCGGGGGGAACAAATAACGGCCCTCGCGGCAACGGCGGTTCAGGCGGCAACGCTTCATCAATGGGAGGCATCGACGGCGCCAGCGGAGCGACCCACAGCAGTGGTGGAGGCGGGAATGGAAGCTCATACCCCGCCGCAGTGAGCATCAGCGGTGGCACAAACCCGGGGACGACCGGGGGAGGAATTGCGCCGGCCGGACCACACACCGGTGCAAAATTGAATCTGAAGCCCATGACGTCGCCGGGATCGAGCTCCCGAGCGCCGTCTTCACGGCGCGGGCCGGCTTCCGTTGCAAACTTTGATCCCAATCTTCCGCCGGAAAAACTTCTTTCGGGCAAGGAAATTTTCACTCTGCACGTGAACATGCCGAATCTTTCGAGCGCGACTGGAAGTTGGATATTGCATTGCGCCCAATTGGACGAGGGAGACGACCCGCGCTTCCCGCCGAAGGGCACGCTATCCGGACCTGAGATACTGCAGAAGGTGGATCCCAAATATCCTCCCGAACTGATCAAGGAACACGTGGATGGCGAAGTGGTTCTCTATGCCATCATCCGCAAAGATGGATCGGTGGACAGCATCCAGGTGGTGCGGGGACTGGACCCGCTGCTGGACAGAAATGCGATGGAAGCATTGGCGCTCTGGAAATTCCGGCCCGGCACTCGCGACGGCGCGCCGGTTGATATGGAAACGGTCGCGCACATTCCATTTCACTTCCGCGTTTCACCGGACTACTGAGAAGACGCTGCCGGGCGGCTCTTTCTTGCGTTTACCTCTTCGATCAATTTTACGAGGGCGTAGAGTGTCTCGCTCACAGGCACTGTCACGCCCAGTTCTTTCCCGCGCCGGACGATGTAGCCATTGAGCGAATCAATCTCGGTACGCTTTCCGCGCGCGACATCCTGCGCCATGGAGGAAGTTGCGTCGCCCAGTCCTTCCGCGTTCTTGATTCCCTTTTCAACCCAGCCCGCTTCCGGCAATTGCACGCCAGTGGCGCGTCCCACTCGCACGGTTTCTTCAATCACCTGGCGCATCAGTTCGCGGCTTTGCGGGTTGCGCGCCGCGTGGGCAAAGCTGGTCTGCGCGATCGCGGTCACCGCATTTCCCGCGCAGTTCATCACCATCTTCGTCCAGAGGTCGATTTCGATGTTTGCGGAGAGACGGCAGGGAACGCCGGCAGCGGTGAACAGCTCCACAACTCGCTCGGCCCGTGGCGGTTGCAGAGATGCTGTGTGTGAAGGTTCGGGGAGTTCACCGGCGATAATCTCGCCGCGGCCGGAATGCTTCATGTGGCCGGGCTCGGGGAGCGCTGCGGCGATGTAAACGACTGCGGGAAGCGCATCGATTCCCGTAGCCCCGCGAATCCTCGCGACATTGTCCACGCCGTTTTGCAAGCTGATCACGATCGCGTTGGGCGAAAGATACGGCGACAGCAGACGGGCGGCGTCCTCCGTGTCGATCGTTTTCACGCAGAAGAGCACAAACTCAGCCTCACGCGCGGCAGAAACGTCCGTGGAAGCCGCCACTTTTATGCGCTCCTGAAATGTGACGGTGTCGAGAAACAGTCCGCTGCGGCGAATAGCTTCCACCTGAGCGGCGCGAGCGATCAGCGTCACTTGCGCGCCGGCTCGCGCCAGCATCCCTCCGAAATAGGAACCGACGGCGCCGGCGCCCAGAACGGCGACGCGGGCGCTGGTGAGCGCTGAATTTTTTGGAGAGGGCGTGGTCACGGAATTTCCTCCAGCAGGAATTTCTGAAGCGCAGCTAGTTGGATGCGTGCGGCGCGAAAGAGATGCTGCGATTCATCGCAGAGCGGCGTCTCAAAAATGGCCGCGAAGCTCGCGAAAACTGGCGAGAATTAAGAGCTTTCCCGTCCCACTTTCGAGCTCAGATTTTTCGAGCTCCCATGTGGCCGAGTGAGGAATGAAAACGGCATTCAGGCCCGCGTGAAGCGCGGGATTGATGTCGCTGCGCGGGCTGTTGCCGACCATCCAGCCGTGCGTTTTCACAATCTTGAATTGCTCGACCATGCGGTCATATGTGCTTGGCTCTTTCTCGAGCACTATTTCGATTGCGTCGAAGTAGGGTTGCAGGCCGGAGCGTTCCACTTTCGCGGCCTGCTCTGCGGGCTCGCCTTTCGTGAGCAGGATCAAGCGGTGATGCTTCGAGAGGTAAGCGAGCGTCTCCGGCACGCCATCGAGAATCACCGGCGGAGTGGCCTCCAGCTCTGCAGCCATTCGCTCGATCTCCTGGACCATTTCGCGGCGCGCGGAATTCCCTGCCAGCTTCAAATAGGTTTCTTCGAGTGAACGGCGGAAACTGCGCACACCATATCCGTGCTGGCGGATGTTCCGCCGCTCTGTCTCGTTGAGAATGTGGCGAATGTATTCCCGCGTGTAGCCCAGGTGTTCGAGCTGGGAAATGAACTGATCGACGGTCTTCTCGAAGAAGATGTTGTTTTCCCAGAGCGTGTCGTCCGCATCAATTAGCAGCGTGTTGCGTGCCATCCAAAAAATCTCCGTTTCGTTCTTCGAGCCTCAGTCTGCCCGCGCTGGTCCTGCCATCGCTCTCCGCGACAGAGATATCGTCCTGGCGCTCAAGACGCGGACGCTTTGCGCACGCCCTCCGCGAGCCGCTCCAGAATCTCCCGCGCGATTTTTTGTGTTTCGCCGAACCGCGTCAGATAGTCCTGAAATTCGCGATTCAGGTCGAGCGCGGATGTCGGCTCGAGCTTGGTCCGCAGAATCATGTCGCGCAGATGAACGGGATGGGGCAGGGTGGCATCGTCGCGCAGTTCGTCGAGCGCGGTCTTGGGGTCATAGTGGTACATGTGCCCTCCTGATTCGCCGGGCAAAAAAACATTCTACTCCGTTTCGAGGAAACCGTCAGGCAGAGGCAGGGAGAAATTCGTAGCGTTCGATGCGTGCGGCCACTCCGCGACGGCCATTATGCGGTTCGACGCGAAGCACGCGCGCGTAACAGCGGATGTGGACATCGCCCGCGAGTGTGATTTGCTGAGGCAGGGTGAGAACGAATTCAATCGAGCTGCCCGCTTCCACGCTGGCTTCGATCATAAAATACAGGCCACGGAAGCTGACGTCGCGCGTCTCACCGGCCTGCTCGGTGACGCCACTTTCCGCTGCGAAGCGAACTCTCAGCGGGAGCATCATCGAAAAGCGCCGGGCCGCGCGGCGCTCAATGCCGGATTCCATGTTCCCTCCCGCGGGACCATCCATTGCGCACAAAGTAACACCGGAAACCTGCGCGTGCAATGGATTTTGCGGAGAAACAAGGGCGTAAGGCGGGCGAATGTTTGATGTTTGACGTTCGCCTCCGCTATCGTTAGGATGAACCCACGATGTCACGCCTGGCACCGTACATCGAAATCCGGAGGCATCCTCGCGCCCAGTTACAACTCCCGGTGCGAATCCGCTGGCGCGGCCCGATCGGGATGCGCCTGGAAGTCACGCAAACGATCGACGTTTCCCGCGAAGGCCTGCTTGTGAACCGCGCAGAGGCTTGCGAATTGCGCGCGCAAGTTTGGGTTGCGTTCCCTTTCGATTCGAGTGTATCGATGACCGGACAGCCGGAAACCCCGGCGCGCGTCGTGCGTGCGGAGAAAGCAGCGAGGGGAGGCTATCGAGTCGCGCTGCATCTGGAATTGCCGCCGCGAGACGCGCCGCGCCCCCCAACAAACGAACGACGCTCCTCTCCCCGTGTTCCTTTCTCGCTCCCGATTTTCGTGCGCGTCGCTGGAGCGCCCTGGCCCGAAGAATCCATGACGCAGGACATTTCGCGCAGCGGTGCGCGATTTTTGACCGCACGCATATTCGCACGAGGCGACGCGTTGCTGGCGACACTTTCCTGGGGCGAATGGGCGCAGGCGGGTGAGATTCCCGCGCGCGTCGTTCGCGTGATGCCGCAGGAGAATCCGGCCGGCCCGGCGCCGCTCGCGGATCCCACGAATGGGTTGAGCGCGATCCTTACGAGCGTCGCCGTCCACTGGGAAAAATCTGCAAGATCTTGAGCCGCGATCTCACTTTGCCCGGCGCCTGGCTGTCCATTACACTTCTTTGCTCTAATTTCCATGGCTGAGGTATTTCATCGCAAGATTTTTCTCGCCGGCCCCGCGGGACGGCTCGAAGCGCTCCTGTGGACGTCCCCTGTCGTGAACCCTGTTCTCGTGGCAGTCGTGTGTCACCCGCATCCGCTCTTCGGGGGCACGATGCATAATAAAGTTGTCTTCCAGACGGCGAAGGCGCTGCATCGATTTGGCATTCCTGTCTTGCGATTCAATTTTCGCGGCGTGGGATTGAGCGAGGGGGTCCACGACAAAGGCCGCAGCGAGCAGGACGACGTGCGCACGGCGCTCGATTATCTGGCGACGGAATTTCGCGCGCATCCGATTCTTGTTGCGGGGTTCAGCTTCGGCTCCTGGGTGGGACTGCGTGTTGGATGTGAAGATTCAAGAGCTGCGGAATTGATTGGCCTCGGACTCCCCGTGAATCATTCTGAGTTCGAATATCTGCATGCGTGCGCGAAGCCGAAACTGATCATTCAAGGTGGGAACGACAAATTCGGCTCACGAGAGAGACTGGAAACCGTTTTCGCCGCGATGAGCGAGCCGAAGCGGCTTGCCATCGTTGAAGGCGCCGACCATTTTTTTGTTGGCCAGCTCGATCGGGTGGGGATTGCCATTGATGCGTGGCTTGCGGAAAGGCATCCGCGGGCCGCGATTTCGGACGACCTCAAGAATTCCTAGCCCTTGGCTTCGAATAATTTCAGGAATTGTTCGCGGGGAGTAGGTTCCACGCCGACAAGTGCAAGGTTTGCCTGGACGTGTTCGAGTTTGCTCATGCCCACGAGCGCCGTGGTAAGACCGGGCACGGAGCGGGCAAATTGAAGCGCCAGCGCTGAGTCTGTTTTCAGATTCAATGCCGAACCGACGAACGACGGGAGATTCTTCGTCAATTGGCCCTGCAACAGCGCGGCGCTGGTGATCAGCGTAATGCCAAGCGCCCGCGCCGCCTGCACCATCGGCATCGCGCGGCCATCCACCACTTGATTCGGCCGCGTGAGCGCTTCCGGCATCGCTAGATTGAATGGCAGTTGCACAAAGCGGAAGTGGTGTTCATCTCCTGCAATTTCACGCGCGATTCCGGCCATGCCCTCGAGCGGCAGGTAACCCTCGGCCTTGGGGTCTTCGCGGAACGCATTCCATGTCGCCATTCCGTAGGCTCCGATTTTGCCGGCAGCAACCGCCGATTCGAGAAACCTGAACGCCAATTCGATGCGCTTGTGAAATTCTTCCGGGGGAACTTCTGTCAACTGCGTTTCCGGATTGTGGAGGTAGAAAACGTCCACCCAGTCGACGCCGAGATTTCGGCGGCTGCGCTCAAGCTGATTTTCCAGATAGCGCGGCGCCATGCAGTGGCAGCCTGCCGCGATGTCCTCGACTTTAAAAGTTCCGCGGTCGAGGAATTCGTGTTTGAAATAAATATTCGGATCCGGCGGCATTTCGCCGTCGGGCGTAAGAAAACCAGCCTTGGTGCAAATGACCAATTCGTCGCGGGAGAATCCGGCAGCAATCAGCTTCCGGAGAGCGGCGCCGATGGCCCGCTCGCTGCGCTGCAAGCGGTAGTTGATGGCCGTATCAAGCACATTGGTGCCGCCTTCCACGGCGGCGACAACGGCGGCAGTGTAAAGCTTGTCCGTGGCGTCGTCCGGATCTCCGAGGTAGGTGCCAATGCCGATCGAAGACAGCACCTGTCCGCCAGTGATCTCGCGGAAATGCCCGGAAGCCGAGCGGCCTTGAAACCGCGCGGCGTAGCCAAGCGTTCCTTGCGCCGTGGCACGGCCGGGAATGCGCCCGTCATTCGACGGTGCGGGAGATGTGGACATCAGGGCCTCGCTGCCCAGCGGTAAAATCGGAATGCAGGGGCAGTATAACAGAGGCCCAAATCGGGCCCGTGGTTTTGTGCTCGCGTGGCGTCAGGAAATTCCCCCGGCGGTGATTTCTCTCACCGGCTCGACGCCGCCGATGCCCTGTGCGACGAGGAGTTGGCGCGCTTCAAATCGCAACGCGGGTAGCTTTCGAAGAAAAATAACCGCACCGACGATGGCGCCAATTCCGCCGATCGCAACCGTCCACGGCGCTCCGATACGATCCGCCAATCCGCCGGCGAAGAGCGAGCCCATCGGCGCCATGCCCATGAACATCATGGTGTACCCGGCCATGGCGCGGCCGCGCAAGTCATCGGGCACCATGGCTTGAATCAACGTGTTGGAGCTGGACATTTGCAACATCACGGAGTAGCCGACGGGAATCAGCAGAATCGTCGAAACCAAGAACCATTTCGAGAATGAAAACAGAATCAGGCTAGCGCCGAAACCCATGGCGGAATATCCAACCCAGCGGCCGAGCCCGTGGACGCCGCGGCGCGTCGCCAGTGTCAATGCGCCGAGCAGTGCGCCGATGCCTGTCGAGCCCATCAGAATTCCGAGTCCGCGCGCGCCGCCGTGTAGGATGCGATCAGCAAAAATCGGCATCAGCACGGAATACGGAACGGCGACAAGACTCACAAGACCAATCAGCAGCATCAGCGCGAGGATCGGTTTGGTTCGGCCGATGTAGCGGAATCCCTCGACGATGTGCTCGTAAGGAGAAGACTGCTTCGCTGTCTGACGAACGTAATCGATTTGCATCAGCAGTAGTCCGACGATCACGGCGATGTAGCTAACCGCGTTGGCGAAGAAGCACCAGCCTTCGCCGATCCATGCCACCAGCAGGCCGGCAATTGCCGGTCCAATCACACGCGCGCCATTGAACATCGAGGAATTCAGCGCAATCGCATTCATCAAATCATCGCGGCCGACCATTTCGATCAGGAAGGATTGGCGGGCAGGAATGTCGAAGGCATTCACAATTCCCAGAAGAGCGGCCAGCACCACAATTTCCCAGACACGCACGATGTGCAAGAGCGTGAGCCCCGCGAGAATGAACGCCAGAATCATCGAGGAGACTTGCGTGCCGATCACCACGCGATGCCGATTCCACCTGTCGGCTGCCAAGCCCCCGACCGGCGCGCACAAAAACACCGGAAACTGTCCGGCGAAACCGACCACGCCGAGCAAGAGCGACGATCCCGTGAGGCGATATACCAGCCAGGACTGCGCAACGGTCTGCATCCAGGTGCCGATTAGCGAAATCATCTGGCCGCTGAAGAAAAGCTGAAAATTGCGATGGCGCAGCGAGCGCAACATGCCGGGGATGCGTGGCCGGTCTTCCAATTTCCCGTGAGCAGAATTTTTGTCTGTAAGTGAAGTCGACATTTAATCCAATTGTACGATGCTCGGCTAGCCGCGCCGGTTTCGATTATCGCTGAGGTTGCGAGCCAAATTGGGTGGGTTCGGCGGACCCGAGGAGTCGGCCGCAAGCGCGCAGGATGCGGCGGTAAGGCCAGACGTCTTCGCGGAAGAAAATTTCTCCCTCGCGAGGCTTGGAATAAAACCAGCGTGCAAGAAGCGAGAGGTGTTCGACCAATTCGGGCGGCGCTGAGCGCAGTCCGTAGCGCGAGCGCCACTCCCTCGATGGTTGCGGCGACTGGTTCGAGGCTGCCGTCTCCATCTTCGGAGCTTCCGGGGAGCTTTGCTCAGCTGCGCCGATCTGCGGTTCCAACTCTTTGCGGAGGATGGCCTCCACCGATCGGGGCTGGCTGGAAAGTTCGGCAAAGCGCAAGAAAATTGGCTCGGCAAGCAATCCGGAGCGCACGGGGAAAACGGCGACGGTCATGTCCTCGGCCGTTCGCTGAAGAATTACCGCGTCGAGTTCCTCGATGCGCCGCGCCACCTCCGGCAATCCCCGGAGCGCGGCGGAAACTTTTTCAAGGCGCTTGTGAAGCGCTGCAGCGCGTTCGTAATCGAGTGCTTCGCTGGCGGCTTCCCGCTCCCTTTCGAGGCTCTCCGTGAGCGAGGCGCCGGTGGTTTCGAGCGTTTCGAGCACGCGGCCTGCTTCCGCGTCGTATTCCTCCTTCGTGCAGCCGGCAAAGCAGGGCGCGAGGCACATCTTCATCTCGGAATAAATGCAGCCGGGATACGAGGGATCGCGGCGGATCTTGATCTGGCACCGACGAATCTTGAACAGATCGAGAAAGCCTTCTGCAAATGCGTCTGCCGCGCGGCGCGATGCGAACGGGCCGAAATAAAATCCTTCGTCGGCACGGATCTTGCGCGTGACGTAGCACCGCGGATATTCATTTTGTAAATTCACTTTCAGGAGCGCCGGGGGCCGGAAGCGCATGAAGTCGCGGTAACGGCGCGGAAAATGAAGTTTGGCGTGCTCGTAAAGTGCGAGGGTCTGCTCGAATTTCGAGCCGGTCACGCGATAGCGGATTCGCGAAGCAACCTGGCGCAGGTTCAGGCGCTTTGAAAGAGCTTCGGGCTCGCGCAGCAGCCGCTCGGCGGCGCGGCGAATGTCCGCCGTCCGCGCGAGATAGGGCTGCGCGCCTGGCTCGGTCATTTCGATGAGCAGGACGCCCGGGCGCGGCGGCAGCGCGGCGAAGAAATCCTCGTCGAGCAACGGGTCGAAATCCAGGCCGCAATCGAGGTCCAGCATACCGACAAGAATACACTGGGGGCCAAATTCGAGGGAGTGAAGTCGAGGCGGAATGGCGAAGCGGGAGGGGTCAAAAAATTCGCTATTAGAACGGAGCCCGGTTGTTTGTTTTCTGTAAGTTACGGAAGATTCTATTCGTCTGGATTCGCTATTAGAAAAAAGGGAAAGATGCGGAAAAGGTTGGCGGGGTGTGGCTACCGCGCCGCCCCTTGCCACGAAGAGGACAGGACCGGGCGGATTGGAATCAGCATGCTCATTTCATGCCAGTGTACCACGATGTTATCTATAAAGTCAATAATACTTTAACACCCAAGCGGCGATGACGAGGCGCTGAATTTCGCTGGTGCCCTCGTAAATTTCTGTGATGCGCGCGTCGCGGTAGGCGCGCTCGACGGGATACTCGCTGCTGTAGCCGTTGCCGCCGTGAATCTGGATGGCTTTATGCGTAACGCGCGTGGCCATTTCGCTGGCAAATAATTTCGCGATGGAGGCCTCCATCGAAAACCGCGCGCCGGAGTCCTGCTTCCAGGCGGCGCGGCGGGCGAGCAAGCGGGCGGCGTCAATTTCCGTGGCCATGTCGGCAAGCATGAACTGGATGGCCTGAAAATCTGAGATGGGATGGCCAAAGGCCTGGCGCTGGTGCGCGTAGGAAAGCGCGGCTTCGAAAGCGCCTTGCGCGATGCCGGTGGCCTGCGCGGCGATGCCGATGCGGCCGCCGTCGAGAGTCGAGAGCGCCACTTTGTAGCCTTCGCCTTCGTTGCCGATGCGGTTTGCGGCCGGGACCTCGCCATCGGTGAACACCAACTCGGTGCACGCCGAGCCATGGATGCCCAGTTTCTTTTCTTCTTTCCCAACGCTGAAACCGCGCGTGCCTTTCTCGATTATGAGGGCGGTGATTCCCTTCTCGCCTTTTTCAGGATGCGTGTTGACGTACACGATGGCCGCGTCGGCGACGCCGCCGTTTGTGATCCAGGCTTTCGTGCCGTTGACGATGTAGCGGTCGCCCTTGAGGATTGCTTTTGTGGTGAGGGCGGCGGCGTTTGAACCTGCTTGCGGCTCGGTGAGCGCGTAACAGCCGATTTTTTCGCCGCGCGCGTAGGGAACGAGGAATTTTTGTTTCTGCTCCTCGGTGCCGAAGCGGTAGACGGGATCGCAATAGAGCGAGTTCTGCACCGAGAGGATGACGCCCGTGGAAGCGCAGACGCGCGAGATTTCTTCGATCACAATTTCATAGCTGATGTGGTCCATGCCCGCGCCGCCATAATTTTCCGGGAGGGCAACGCCGGTCAGGCCCAGCTCGGCGGCTTTCTTGAATGTGTCGCGCGGGAAGTGGCCGGTCTCGTCAATTTCTTTTGCGAGCGGCTTCACCTCGGCCTCGGCAAATTCGCGGACGCTTTTTTGCAGCAGTTGCTGCTCTTCAGTGAGTTCCAGATTCACGCGGTAGTCCTTTTGCGACGACTCCAAAATGATGACAGAGAACATAAATTCTAGGCTGCACGGATGGAATAAGGAAGCAAAAATCCGGTTGGAATCAGGTGGAGAATTGCTAAGTGATGGCGGGCGTTGCGGAGGGAGCCGGCGGAGCGACGGTTTGCTTGTGACGAGGAAGGAGGCAGACACGGAAGTCACCGAAGTCTTCATCGAGGATGTTCGAGTAAATGACAAAGAGCCCCGCGGCGCCGTCAATGGTTACGCTCACCAGACTCCTTACGAGCGCCTGGACAACTGGCATCCTCGTGAACAAGCCGATAATGACTCCCATAGGGATTGCCGCCACGAACGAGAGGATGAGCCGATAGACCAGTGAGCGCCATGAGTAAGTCCACCAGACTCGGAGCGTCCGGCCGAGGGTGACTGGGATCGATTGTGCGCCTTCGCCGCCGCGACGGGAAAGAAGTCCCAGGCGGAAATGCCGGAAATTTTTCTGCAGGACGTAATCCATCACAAACAATGCGACAGCGTAAGACAGGACATACGGATCAAACTTCATGATGGGGCCGAGCACACTACCAGGTAGGTCCGACTCCTGATAAATGCGTCGCAAGCCAAAGTTGAGCGCGATCGTGAGTATGACGGAGATGAACGTGGTCGGCCAAAAGAAGGCCCACCAGATGCGGAGGCCATGGCCGAAATTCGGTTGAATGTAACTGGTCTCCACAGCCGCATCAGGGGCCGCCGACGGCGAATCAAACATGGAAGGAGGACCAGGCATCGGAATTTTCGCGGATTCTCTACCGCATTAGTTCACTTGTCAAGTGTCGCGTCTCGACTGGTGATGGAGATTCAGCGAACTACAAAACCGAGAGTTTGCCGGACCTCGCGGATTTGGCCGGCGTGGCGGGCCGGATGCGCAGCGAGCAGAATCAAGAATTCCTGGCCGGTGACGGGGCCAACGACGGGATGGGGAATGGAATGGGCGCGCATATCCTTGTCGCAGTGCTCGACATATTCGACGGTGCGCGCGCGGTTTTGCTGGAATTGTTCGAGGGCCGCGGCGAGCGATGGGAAACGCCCTTTGGGGTGCGCTCGCTCGGGAGCATTGAATTTTCTGGTGCGGTCAGCGCTGCCGCGGAGAAAGGTCTCCTCGCGCCCGTGGTCACTGGACGGCAGGGCAGGAGTCAACATCGTGGTGAGCATGGTGAACATGCCGTTCTCGGCAGCCGCAACGTGCTCGACGCAATCGAGCACCGACCACCGATCAGGGGCGGGGCGAATCCTCGACTGCTCGTCAGAGACACCCGCTGCGGCGCGGATGAGAGCGTCGCGCGATTCCACCAGCAGCTTCAGGATTTGTTCGCGATCGTTCGGGTGCATGGGATTCAGCCTGCCATCGCTTTGCGGAGTTTTTCGTAGGTGGTCGCAAGATCTTCGGGTTCGACGCGCGTCTCGCCAACGACGGTCATAAAATTTGCGTCGCCCGACCAGCGCGGCAACACATGCAGATGCAAGTGGCCAACGACACCGGCGCCGGCCGCGCGGCCGAGATTGATGCCGAGATTATATCCCTGCGGATGGTACGTTTTCTCAAGCGCCGATTGCACGCGCTGCGCGATGCGCATCATTTCCGCGAGCGTTTCCGGTTCCGCGGCGGACAAATCAGCGATGTGCGCGTAGGGAACGACCATGACGTGTCCGCTGGTGTAGGGAAAACGATTCAGGAGAACGAAATTCTTGGCGCCGCGGAAGACGATCTGGGACTTGGCGTCGTCCTTGGCGGCAAGGGCGTCGCAGAAGATGCAGCCTTCATCCTTCGACGCATCGGCGATGTAGCGGTAGCGCCACGGCGTCCAAAGGTAATCCATCCGGCTCAGCCCTGTTTGCCGTGGTCCGGTGAGCCTGCTGACGCGCCACGAGGACTGTTCACGTAGTCTTTCAATTCCTTGCTGGGCTTGAAGAAAGGAATTTTTTTCGGAGGGACTTCGACCTTCGCCCCGGTCTTGGGATTGCGACCCGTGCGCCCGCGCCGCTGGCGTGTGCGGAAGCTGCCAAATCCGCGGATCTCAATTTTGTCGTCTGATTGGAGCGCGGCGATGATGCTTTCGAAAATGGTTTCGACGACGGCTTCCGACTCCTTGCGGGGCAATTCGGTCACGCGAGTGACTTCCTCGACCAGCTCCGCTTTCGTCATCGTATGTTCCTTGTGGTGCTCTCCCGCAGCTTCAGCCATGGAACGAGAGCCTCCTCTCACGAGCTTACAAGTGCACAGGCCTGCTTGCGCTCCGGGGCTGGGGCGCCTCGCGGCTCTTTGCATATCACCAAACTACTTCAAGGTAAACGATTTTCCTGCGGGGAGGGCTTCCAGGAATCGCCGCCCGCACGGCCCAGGGGTACCCAATCTAGGACGACTGCCTTTTCGCCAGGATTGCGTCACCAATCGTGGCGGTAGGCGATGATTTCGGAGACGCCTTTGGCGATGGAGCCGGCGACGCCTTTGGCGCGCGATACGCTTCCATCTCCTGCCGCTCGGCTTGCTTTAGGGCGGCGCGATAACTCAGGCTGATCTTGTGCTGTTCGGGCTCGAGCCGCAGGATTTTGAAATCGTGTTCCTGTCCGACGGCGAGCACGGAAGTGACGCGCGCGCCTCTTGGGCCTTTGTCCTTATCGCGCTCGCCCTTGGGCTTGCGCTCTTCGATCTCAGAAACGTGGCAGAGGCCTTCGATGCCCTCGGTGAGCTCGACGAAAGCGCCGAAATCGGTGGTGCGTGCCACCTTGCCGCGGATCACGTCGCCGATTTTGTGCTCGGCGAACCAGTTGGCCCAAATATCGTTCACCTGCTTGATGCCGAGCGAGAGGCGGCGATTCTGTGAATCCACCTTCAACACTTTGGCCTGCACCGAATCGCCCTTCTTGAAGCGGTCGCTCGGGTGCTTGATCCGTTCGGTCCAGCTCACATCGCTGATGTGGATCAGGCCTTCCATGCCTTCTTCGATTTCTACGAACGCGCCGAAGTCCGCGAGATTGCGGATGCGCCCGGTGACGACAGTGCCCACCGGATATTTTTCCGCGGCTGCTCCCCACGGATCGGGGAGCGTTTGCTTCAAGCCGAGAGAAATGCGGCGCTGGTCGGTCTTGACGTCGAGGACAACCACGTCCACTTCTTCACCGACCTTGACGATTTTCGAGGGATGCTTTGTGCGCTTCGACCAGCTCATTTCGCTGACGTGGACGAGGCCTTCGACGCCCGGCTCGATCTGCACAAACGCGCCGTAGTCCGTGACTCCCACGATTTTGCCCTGCACACGAGTCCCGGCCGGAAAACGTTCTGGCACGGTCGCCCACGGGTCGGGAAGAAGTTGCTTGCGGCCGAGGGAGATGCGTTGCTTGTCCTTGTCGAATTTCAGGATTTGAACTTGAATTTCATCGCCGGCCCGAACGACTGAGGACGGATGCGGCACACGGCCCCAGACCAGATCGCTGACGTGGAGCAGGCCGTCCACTCCGCCGAGGTCGACGAAGACGCCGTAGTCGGTAATGTTCTTCACTTTGCCGGTGACGATCGCCCCCTCGGAAAGCGTGGACATCAGTGATTCGCGCTTCGATTTCTGATCGTCTTCCAGAATCACGCGCCGGCTGACCACCACATTCCCGCGCTTCCGATTCAACTTCAGAACGCGCAGCTCAATTTCCTGGTCCTTCCATCCGTCGAGATCGTGAACGGGGCGCAGTTCAATCTGCGACGCAGGAAGGAATGCGCGCACGCCGATGTCGACCACCAGGCCGCCCTTGATGCGCTCAGTAACTTTGCCGGTGACATTCGTGTGCTCGCGGTAGGATTTCTCGATGCGCTCCCAGACGCGGCGCTTGTGCGCGCGGACATGCGAGAGCAGGACATAACCATCTTTTTGCTCGTGGAGGCGCTCGACTTCAATCGTTTGGCCCGCACCGAACTCGATGGGACTGCCCGAATCAAGAAATTCCTGCGCAGGGACAAGTCCTTCAAATTTTCCGCCGACATCCACTACAACGCCGGCATCGGTGACAGCGAGCACGCGCCCGTCGAAAATCTCTCCCTCGGCGACCGCCGGAGCCGGGGCTGAGAATTGATCGAGGAGCTGATCCATCGTCTCAGTTGTCTCGGCGTTTTCGCTGGGGTCAGCGGATTCGGTCGTGTCTCCAGCGGCGGGGGAACTGCCTGGCTCAATTGAGGCGGCCGTCGCCTCAGACACTTCGGGTGTTGGAATTTCAGCAGGGGCGTCACTTGAGGGGGTTTCTGCAACCGGGGCCGGATGCGCGACAGGTTCCTGCGCTCGGGCCACAGCGGTTGCCGCACCTGCAGCGGCGTGCGCGTCGGCTTTCAATGGAGCCGGCGCAGCGACTGGAGTCTCTGCCACGGGATCTGCCGATGCGGCTTCAGTGGTAGAGGGTTGAAGATTGTCGTCGTGTTCGCGTGACATTGGGAGCGGCCTCCATACGAGATCGTGCCCAGCTTGCCGAGAGTATGACCTCGGTTACTCAACCCTGCGGGGTTCGAGCAAAGAAGGGGAAAGAGCGCCCGCGCTCGACACTCTTATCGTGAGGATGATACCCGCCCGCTTCGCGGCTTGTCAACCAAACCATGGTGTGGAGTCAGCGAAAGTAAGCGGATTCCTTTGAACGAAACATATCTGGAGGTCCAAACAAATTCGTAGGGGCGCAGCAAGCAGCGCCCCTACCCCGTCTCCAGATTGTGCGTGTAGTTTATGCGGAGAAGCCGCTGGCTTTGCGGATTTCCTTGCGGTAATCGGGGGCGGAAATTTCGACAGTCCGGCACATTTCATAGAGGCGCGAGCGAATGCGTTTGCCGACACGCTCGGTGAGGGAGTCCTCGATCGTAGGGGTGCGCATTCCCGCCACGCGCGATGCGCCCGGCGAGGCGGCATTCATGGTCGCATCCGTATCGAGGAAATTTGTGGTGAGCAGCGTGACGCGCTTCTCGTTGTAGCGGGTGCTCAAAACATGGCCGACAGTTTCAAGCGCCCAAGGAGAAGGCTTGCTCGAACCGACGTCATCAAGGACCAGCACTTCCGCTTTAAGCACCGGTTCGAGGACGCCCATTTCTGTGTATTGGCTCTCAGCGTTGTAGCTGTCCTGAATCTGTTTCAGCAAATCGCGGTAGTCATAGAAAAGGCCGGTGTGGCCACGCAGTGCAATTTCCTTGAGCGCCGCGACGGCAAGATGAGTCTTCCCCACGCCGCAAGGCCCAATTAGCAGCAGGCCGTGCTGGCTCCCGACGGGAAATTCCTCAGCGAATCGGGCGACGACGAGCTTTGCCTGCGCCAGGCTGCGATTCCAGGCTTGAAGCTGCTCGCGCGGCACATTCTCAATGTCATTGTCCGTCTCAAAATTTTCGAAATCGCAGTGGCGATATCGTTCCGGCAGACGCGCGCGCGCGAGTGCCCGCTCAGTGCGGTCGCCCGTGGTGCAATCGCAAGGCACCGCCCAAACCATTTTCGGTTCGCCAGCCGAAGAACCGGGCCGCGCGGTATCGCCGGAGGCGAGCGCCTGCGCGCCTTCCGTGGTGCGCTCGACAACTTTCCAGCCGCTGCCTTGACAACTGGGACAATCTGGTCGCGCCATAGGGAAAGCTTAGCGAGTGCCGCTGCGAATAGCAATTGGATGGAGGACTGTGCAAATTGCGATGACCTGTGGAATTCCGGAGGCTCACGCACTTTCAGGTTCTAGGCAGGGTAAGAAGAAAAGATCCGTCGGTCACGTTGTTCCCTCGGGATGACGATGCTTATCGCATCGTCATTTTTCAACGCGGAAGGCGTGGCGCGGGGCGCTGCGTACGATCGCGTTGCGGACCTTGCGGTCATCCACTGCGACGAAACCGCGCGCTACTTCATTGCGCACGAAGCGCATGAATTCTTCCATCTGCGCATGCATCTCGGACATCTTGTCGCGCATATTGAGAATGATTTCGATGCCCGCGAGATTGACGCCCAATTCGCGCGTGAGATTCAGGATTATTTCGAGTCGCTCGAGGTCACTGTCGGTGTAAAGACGCGTATTCCCCTGTGAACGCGAGGGCTTCAGGAGACCGACGCGCTCGTAGAGACGCAACGTCTGCGGGTGAAGATGGTACAACTCGGCAACGGCGCTAATCATGTAGCCCGCTTTGGCTCTTTTTCTGGGGCGCGCTGCCATGCGTCTTCTCCTCGCTGCTCCTCTTTACACCGTTGCTCGCGCAAAAATCTCGCGGCGCGGATCTTCGTGGTCCACCTTTGCCAACTCTTTCAGTAAATTGCGGACGCGTTCGTCTTCCGGCTTAGGCACGACGACCTGCACTTCTACAATTTGGTCGCCGCGCTTGCCCGCGTGACGTGCTGAGGGAGCGCCTTTTTCGCGCAAGCGAAGTTTTTTTCCGCTGTTCGTGCCCGGCGGAATGCGCACCTGAGCGCGGCCATCGATCGTGGGAACTTCTACTTTCGCGCCGAGCGAAGCTTCGGCGACGGTGACGGGCACGGTGGTGTACAAATCGTCGCCACGGCGCTCGAAAAACGGATGCGGCTCGACTTTCATAATGATGTAGAGATCGCCGGGAGGTCCGCCATGCATCCCGGCGTTTCCGCGTCCGGCGACGCGCACGCGTGAACCGGTCTGCGCGCCGGGCGGGATGCGCACATCGAGTGTCTCGACACGCGGCACCCGTCCCTCGCCGTGGCAATTCTGGCAGATGGTATGCAGACGTCCTGAGCCGCCGCAGCGTGAGCAGGTAACCTGAAAGCGCATCTTGCCGCTCACCTGTGTGACCTGGCCGGAGCCACCGCATGTGGGGCACACTTTTTCATCGCCGGGCATGAACCCAGCACCATGACAAACATTGCAAACGTCCAGCCGGGTAAAAGTGATCTTCTTCACTGCGCCACGCATTGCTTCCGCGAACGTGATATCGATCTGAAATTCAAGATCCGAGCCGGACTCTTCCTGCTCACCGGCCTGCGCGGCGCCCGCACCACGGAAGAATTGGCTGAAGATGTCGCGGAAGCTCGCTCCACCTCCCACACCGCCACCCGCACCGCCTCCACCGAAGTCAAAACCGCCAAAGTCGAAGTGCATATCTTGGGGCGAGGGACCGCCGCGGCCTGCTCCCGGAGGAGGGCCGCCGCCTGGACCGGGAACATTGAACCCGAACTGGTCGTACATCTGGCGCTTCTTGGTGTCGGATAGAACTTCGTAGGCTTCCTGAATCTGCTTGAACTTTTCTTCGGCGGATTTGTCGCCTGGATTGAGATCCGGATGATATTTCCGCGCGAGCTTGCGGTAGGCCGCGCGAATTTCCTTTACCGGCGCCTTGCGCGGAACTCCGAGCAGTTCGTAATAGTCGGTTTTGGTAGTTGTCGCCATGCCGAAGATCTCGATGTCAAATTACAATTTTCCCCAACGCGTATTCCATTCGGCCAGCTCCAGTGCTTCGCGGGTGGCTTCTTCCTTCTTCTGCCGCTGCACTTCCGACCGGCCGCCCATGGCCGCTTCCTTCAGGCTGGCACGCTCCATCCAGCGGTCGAGGATGGTGATCTTGCCCTCAACGCTTGCAGGATCGGATTTGAATCTCAGGAAGGCACCCGTGATTTCGACGGATCGCGGCGCAAAATCAGGGGGCACGTCTTGCCCCTGCGCGTCGTAGAAGAGCCGCCGCCAATCGGCGCTGGGCGCTTCCGTGATCGAGACTTGCACCAGAAAATAATTGTCGCGAACCTTCGTAACCGCTTGTGGCGGGCTGGCCCGCCGTACGCCGGTCGTCGTCAACGCATTCTCCTGCTGGAAATTTTGCCGCCATTCCTGGTAATGCGAACATTGAAAAGGGCGGGGCTTGCTCGCGCCAGCTCCCGCCCCATTCACAGCTTCACGTGATTTTAATTCGGCTTCTTCGAATCGTCCACGTCCACGAACTCGGCGTCCACAACGTCGCCCTGCCCGCCAGACGGTTGACTGCCATCGGTATTTCCGCCGGCCGCACCCGAAGCCCCTGCACTCGCTGCGCCTGCCGCGGACTGCTGCGCCTTGTACATTGTTTCCGCGATGCGGTGCGAGGCTTTGGTCAAGCTTTCTGCCGCCGCGTTCAACCGGTCGAGACCGCCTTCGGTGAGTGAACGCCGTGCTTCCTCGAGCGCTTCCTCGGCAGCCTTGACGTCTGCTTCGGCGATCTTGTCTCGGTTCTCCTTGATGATTTTCTCGGTCTGATAGACGAGCCCGTCGAGCCGGTTTCGCGCTTCGACTTCGGAGAGCCGGGCTTTGTCTTCCGCCGAGTGTGCATCCGCTTCCTTCTTCATGCGCTCGGCTTCTTCCTTGCTCAGGCCGCTCGAAGCAGTGATGGTGATTTTCTGTTCCTTGTTCGTCGCGTTGTCCTTGGCGGAAACGTTGAGGATGCCGTTGGCATCGATGTCAAACGTTACTTCCACTTGCGGCACGCCGCGAGGCGCGGGAGGAATTCCCATCAGATGGAATTTCCCGAGCGAGCGAT
Source organism: Candidatus Acidiferrales bacterium (assembly GCA_050746945.1). Classification (GTDB taxonomy): domain Bacteria; phylum Acidobacteriota; class Terriglobia; order Acidiferrales; family UBA7541; genus Palsa-295. The sequence continues at coordinate 158,867 of JBOGMZ010000020.1, forward strand.
TGCCGCTGGCCACGGGGCGTTCCCCTTGCAGCACGTGGATTTCGACCGAAGTCTGGTTGTCCGCGGCGGTTGAGAAAGTCTCCGACTTGCGCGTGGGAATCGTGGTGTTGCGTGGGATCAGCGTGGTCATCACGCCGCCCAACGTCTCGACGCCCAGCGAAAGGGGTGTCACGTCGAGCAGGAGAATGTCCTTCACTTCGCCGCCCAGCACTCCACCTTGAATTCCCGCGCCGACGGCGACCACTTCGTCGGGGTTGACGCCCTTGTGGCCTTCGCGCCCGAAGAGTTCCTTTACGAGTTGCTGGATAAGCGGCATACGCGTCTGTCCGCCAACCAAGACCACCTCGTTGATTTTGCTGGCATCCACACCGGCATCCTTCATGCACAACTTACAGGGTTCTATTGAACGTTTGACGATGTCCCCGACCATAGATTCGAGTTTTGCGCGGGTCAATTTCTTGACCAAGTGCTTCGGCCCAGCGACATCGGCAGTGACAAAGGGGAGGTTGATCTCCGTCTCCATGGTAGTGGAGAGCTCGATCTTGGCGCGCTCTGCCGCGTCGCGCAAGCGTTGCATCGCCATTTCGTTCCCCTTGGCACTTAGATCCAGGCCTTCGTCCTTTTTGAATTCTTCGATCAGCCAGTCCACGATGCGCTGATCTAAATTGTCTCCACCCAAGTGGGTGTCACCGTTTGTGGCCTTGACCTCAATTACGCCCTCACCGACTTCGAGGATGGAAATATCGAACGTACCGCCACCGAAATCGTACACGGCAATGGTTTCGTCTTTTTTCTTATCGAGCCCGTAGGCGAGGGCCGCCGCCGTCGGCTCGTTGATAATGCGCTTCACTTCCAGGCCGGCAATTTTCCCAGCGTCTTTCGTGGCCGTGCGCTGCGCATCATTGAAATATGCAGGGACGGTAATAACAGCCTCAGTGACTTTCTCGCCGAGAAAATCTTCCGCAGCCAACTTCAACTTCTGAAGGATCATTGCGGAGATCTCTGGCGGGCTATACTGCTTCCCCTGCGCAAGGATCGCGACATGGTCGCCCTGAACCACTACTTTGTAGGGCACCATCTTCATTTCTTCGGACACTTCGTCATACCGCCGCCCCATGAATCGTTTGATCGAATACACGGTGTTCTCGGGGTTGGTAATCGCTTGGCGCTTGGCCACTTGGCCCACCAAGCGCTCACCGCTCTTGGTGATGGCGACCACGGAGGGGGTGGTTCGCGCCCCTTCCTGGTTCGGGATTACAACTGGTTCACCGCCCTGCATCACGGCAACCACCGAATTGGTGGTGCCCAAATCAATTCCGATAATCTTGCTCATAGATCCGCTCCTGATAAGGTCCCGCTGCGCTCAGCGGTAATAGACCGGCTGAAACACGGATATAGTACACGTTGAGCGTATCATTGTCAAGTTTCTTGTGTGTGTCTATAATACTGTAAACATTAGTGTTAGTCTAGATGTTCGAACATTTCTGCCGGCAGGGCCCCTAACAATCGAAGGTAACTCTTAGTCGGGCTCCTAGGTTCCCAACCAGCCAATTTCGCCCCTCGCGGCATCAGAATGAGCGCGGTGAACTTCGGCAGCCGTTGGCAGCAACTCAATTTCAACGGGCTACTTTTCGAGTTACAATGGATTCTCATTTGAAACACCATTTGGGGAGGCAGCGTTGAATCATAAGATGACTTCAGCACGCTGGAGATTTCTGGCAAGTAGCTGCGCATTGTTACTTCTGGCCTCCGCCGTTGTAGCTGGCGGGGAAGGAGCGGCGGCACGAGCACAGACGCAGGCCGCTGCTTCGACGAAACAACCCGCCAAAACATCCAGGAAAAAGGTTTCGAAGACGGCTCAAGAGGAGCTCGTTGGGCCGCCGAATAAGACCGTAGGTTCGAAGTCTGCTGCTATCACAATGGAAGTGTTCAGTGATTACATGTGTCCGCAGTGCCGCAATTTTTACGAAACCACGTTGCGGGCGATGATGGTGGATTACGTCCCGCAGGGGAAGGTCTACCTCATTCATCGCGATTTTCCCCTCCCGATTGCGGAACACCGGTTTAACTGGGATGCGGCTCGCTGGGGAACTGCAGCAGCGCGGATCGGAAAATTTGAAGAAGTAGATGCGGCACTTTACGATAATGAGCCCGCGTGGGGAGCCGATGGGGATATTCAGAAGTATGTGGCGGCGGTGCTCAGCCCGTCGGAGCTTAAGCGTGTTCAAAGAATGGTTGCGCCCTGCCTGAATCAAACACCGCCCAGCCTCAGACCTGCTGTGCCGGCAGGCGAAAGCTGTTCGCTCGACGCATTCATCAACCAAGACATCGCGCTCGGCAAACAAGTGCCAGTGCAGGCGACGCCGACATACGTGATCAGTAAGAAGGGCCAGCGCCTACCGGCGGGCTCGGGATCGGTTTCGTGGCCGATCATGAAACAATTTCTTGATTCGCTGTTGAGCCAGTAAAAAGGAGTGCGCGGGGATGTCCGGCAACGCATCAGGAAAACTCGGCCGAATCCTTCTGTTGGTGGGAAGGATCGCCCTGGCTGCAATTTTTCTGGTGGCAGCTTACGCGAAGCTGAAGCCACAGGGCGCAATGACATGGTCTCCGGCATCGGTGAAGATTTCCCTGGCCATGTTTGCGATGCAGGTGGACTCCTATCAATTGCTTTCCACGAATGGCGTGAATTTTGTGGCGCATGCTCTGCCACCCTTTGAGCTCCTGGTCGGGCTGTGGCTCTTGAGTGGCATCGCGCTGAGATTCTCTTCATTGATCACCACGCTACTCATCGGCGGCTTTTTTGCGGTGATGGTACGGACATACGCGCTGGGCCTGGAAGTGAACTGCGGTTGCTTTGGGCCGGGTGAGCAACTGGGCACGAAAACGTTGGTGCGCGATGGATCGCTTCTCGCGCTTTCTCTCGCCATTTGCATTGGCGCATTTCTGGTTCGCCGCAAGCCCCGCGATGCGGGTGCGGCGGTCGGGGCGGTTGCCGCTGCCCAACGCGCCGATTAACCCTGCTGGAAAATGAAAACTCTCGATCAATATCTCGAAGAAGCCGCGGTGGCTCACGGCCACATTTGTGCCGGGCAGGTGCTCGGGGTGCGGCTAGCGATGCTCGGGCTGCGCGAGTTGGGAATCGAAGACCCGGTGCGCGATCGCAAGCGCCTGGTTACCTGCGTCGAGATCGACCGCTGCGTCACGGATGCGGTGGCGCTGGTGGCGGGCTGTCGTCTGGGCAAACGCGCGCTGAAGTTCTTCGACTGGGGCAAGGTTGCCGCCACGTTTGTCGATTTGCAGTCCGGCCGCGCGGTGCGCATAGTGGCGCGCGAAGATTCGAAGAAGCGCGCCAGTGAGATGTTCCCCGCACTCGAAAAGGAGCAGGGACAGCAGCAAGCCTACCGGGTGCTCACGGACGAGGAGCTTTTCGAGAAGCAATGGGTTCGTGTGGAAATCCATCCCGAGGATATGCCCGGATTCAAAGGGCCGCGCGTCGTTTGCGAGGAATGCGGTGAAGGAATTAATTTCAAGCGGGAAATCGCCGCGAACGGCCGCACCCTCTGCCGGTCCTGTGCCGGCCAGCGCTACTACCAGCCTCTCTGACCGCGCCCGCTCCGGGCGCGGCACGGGCGGCATCCCTGGATGTGCCCTTGGGTAACCCATTCACATACAACTATGCGCGCCCCGTCCTACTCGAATATACTGAGGGGCAGCACGAGTGCAGCTGCGGTCCCCCATCTGGATGCATTCATGTCCGAGGAAGCTTTGCAAAAAAAATTCAGATTCCACGCGGTCTCGTTCGCGATATGCTTCGCAGCGGCGCTCTGCTTTGCCCCTGCAGCCGCCCCGCAGGACGTGTCCGAGCCGCCGAGCCCCCCTGCCACAGAGCAGCAGGAGGCATCCAAACCGCCCAGCCCCCCTGCTGTTCCAGTGATGGAGGCCGATCCTTCCGCGGCGTTGCTCGAAACTGGATTCCGCGAGCTCTACGAACTGAATTTCAACGGAGCCCGTGAGCAATTCCTGACGTATCAGAAAGCCCATCCAGAAGATGCGCTCGGCAAGGCTGCCGAAGGCGCAACCTATCTGTTCGAGGAATTCAACGCGAAGGGCGTGCTTACATCCGAATTCTTCCTGGATGACGACAAGTTCCTCGGCGGCGTGGATGGGAGTCCCTCACAGAACCGCAATACCGCCTTTCTCATTGCAAATCACCGGGCGCATGACATGGCCAAGAAAGCCGTGAAGCTGAATTCTCACGACACGCGCGCACTTCTCGTTCTCACTATGACGGACGGATTGGAATCCAACTATGCGGCGATGATTGAGAAGAAGCAGCTCCCGGCTCTCAGCTTGATGCGGCAGGCCGAAAGCGAGTCGAACGCCCTGTTGGCTATCGATCCGAGCGCGAAGGACGCCTATGTCGCCCTGGGAATGAGCAATTACGTGATCGGTTGCCTGCCCGGTTTCAAGCGCGCGTTTCTCTGGTTCGGGGGCGTCCACGGCGATCGCACCCGCGGAATGCAGCAAATGAAATCCGCCGCCGAGGGCGGGCACTATTTCCAGCCGTTCGCGAAAATCTTGCTGGCGCTGGCCTACGAGCGCGAACACGAGACGGAGCGGGCGCACCCCCTGCTCGCGTCGCTTACCGCGCAATTTCCCACGAACCCAATCTTCGCGCACGAGCTGGCGCTGCTGGATAAGAAACAAACCTGCTGCAAGCAGTAATTCCGGCCTACTGCGTTACCACTTCACGCGCACGCGATAATCGAGTGTCGCCGAGCCATTTTTATCCACTGGAATCGAAAATCCGATTGTCGTGGAATCGAGCTTGATCCATTTGAAATTCGAACTCACCACTTCCCAATCGCCGCCAACCGGCTCGCGCACTTCGACGGTCACCGCTGTGTCTTTGTGGTTGCGCAGCGCAATCTGGTATTCCATCTCGGCCTGGTTGCTGGCGATCCTTTTGTAATCGAGCTGTTTGCGTTCGCACACCACATCAAATGCGTTGCCAACGTAGATTTTCACCGATTCATCTTTGGGCGTGTGGTTGATCGTGTCTTCACCCACGAACTGGACACCGCCCTTTGAATCCGACTGGTAGACGCGAACGGTTCCAGCGGGCAGCGGCATCCCGAGGCCGCCCTTCTCATCGTTCTTGAACCGGTAAATAACTTTCACGGGCTGGGGAATTGGATTCCCGATTCCCTGCGGATTGCGGTAGTAATATTGTTGACCTTCAACTGACAGAAGTTTCTCCACGGACACGCCGCTGGCAGTAAGCAAACTGATCTGTTTCGACTCATTGTTCTGGATCGAGGTGCGGCGCCCGAGCGTGTAGAGGTGATACTCGGAGAATCCTTCCTGCTGAAACTGGGGGGCAGCGGCTGCTTTATTGACCATCGCCTCCATGGCCATGCGCGTCACAGGCTGCGCCGTGCGATGAATCTCCCCTGCGACGAGTTGCAGCTTCGCGTTGTTGTATGCCACGCCGCTCGAATTTGTCAGCGTCACCCAACCGTCCAGATCCGCGGCCTTCTCATCTCGCCCGACGGTCAAAACGTAATCCGCGGTCCAATTGATGTTGTTCGCGAGGTAGGACGCCTCCACCTTCTGGGCCGCCGCGCCGCGGTTTTCGAGTGACCATACGAGCGTCGGCCGGCTGTAGAGATTTTCAGGCAGGTCTGGAAAACGGTAGGAATTCGCCGTCATCCCCGTCACGATTTCGTTCCCGATCTTCCACACCGGCCCGTTGTTGTCAGCAAGCAGGAGGGCCCTTGTCTCCACCCAGCGCGTCGAACCGGCATCTTTCTCTTCGCGGACAAGCGTGACCTCGCGCCCAACATATTTCTGGAGCAGCTTTTGCGGATCGAGCAGGTCGTACTCGTAGTTCTGTTCGATAACATTCAATTTCGAGGGATCGTTGAGGGAGCGGAAATGCACAGTAGCGGGATTGATGGAGGCGGCCACATCTTCGAAGCGCAGCAAGAACTGGCCGGAAGGCAGGTGAATCTGCCGCACATCGCGAACCAGCGCGATATTCGAGTTGTAAACCGTGACCGCGAGATCCACCTGATCCTTGTCCGTCGTTGAGAAATGTTCGCTGGAAGCGGCGGCACGTGAAGTCTGCGAAGCCTGAGCCGCTTCCTCCCTGGGCTCATCCCTTCCCGTCTGTTTCGCACGGGTCATTCGCAGATTTGCTGCAAAAGTGACCAGCAGAAAAATGGCCGCGATCATTCCTCTCCTGAAAAGCTTCACGGTATCTGTGCTCATCGGCTGTCTCCTTCGAGCGAGAATGGTTCCACAAATTAGAACGTCCGGGGAGGGAATTCTTGCACGGTTTCTTGCGGCATATCTCACGCTACTTCAAGAGTTTCCAGGTACTGCCACCATCAGCCGTTGCATACCTGCGCCCCGCAGCCGAAGTCACAGTGGCGGAGGACGCATCCGCCGCCGCGACTCCAACAAAATCAACTTTCGCGGGGGGCGAGATTTTGTCCCACTTCGTTCCATCTACGGTCAGCAGGATGGTTCCGCGTCGGCCTACGAGCCAGCAAACATTCTCCGAGGGCGCCGCACCAGCAAGAATTTCCGCATTCGAATTCAATATTTGGCCCTGCCATGTCACACCGCCATCTTGCGAGCGTTCGACAGTTCCCACGCCAGCGATGCGGTATTGCACGCTTGCATCCGGCGTTTGAATCACTGCCACGGCTGACTTTGCCTCCATCAATTGCGAGGTTGGGTTCAGACTATCGGCTGCGAGGGCGCCCGCGACTTTCGGATTTTGCGCCTTGTTGCTCATCATCGCGCTCGTGGTGCCCAGTTGCTCCGGCGCGCCGCCAGCGCCTGCTTCCGCCTCCTTCCCACCGGCTTTTGCCGGACTGGGAGGAGGTGCCGCGGTAGCAGCAACTGGCTCTTTCCTCGCCGTGGAAGAATCTCGCGACGCTGTGCTCGGCGAGGATGAAGCTTCCGTCTCTACAGATGGATATTTCTCCAAGGAAGTCGCAGTACTTGCCTGGACGCGTTTGCGCAGGTCGTCGCGCATCTGATACTCAGCCCGCGCGGCGTTCGCTAGTTCTGATTTCTTCTCGCTCAGTTTCGGCGATGGTTTCGCGGGACCATTTGGCGCCACCGTCGGCAATTTGGGTTGCGCCGCAGGCGGAGCTACCGGCGGAACAACAAGCTGATTCACATGTGATTCTGAATCCGCAACTCCCGGTTGTGCCGCTTCGTCGCGCCTCGACATTGCCACCTCAGCAGTGGGGGCTCGAAGACTCGCGACGCGGAAAGTGTCGCGCAAGTAAAGAAACACAACTACAACGACTGCGGCAGCCACGGGAGCAAGCCAGCGCCAGTCCAACACTCGAATATGTGCGCGCTTTTCAGGCTGCGGCGCCCTCGCAGCTTCGCGAATCGCACTCCTGGTGCGCGGGGGCGCGGCTGCGGCGATCGTGACCTCTCGCACCGAGGGATTTTCCGCCAGGCCCTCGGCGCGAAGCATTGCCGCGAGCTGCTCGCGGCAGCGTGAACATTGCGAGAAATGAATCTCATAGCTGGCCATTTCGTCGTGGTTGAGGGACCGTTCGAAATACGCCGCGAGGATATCCGGCTCAGGGCATGCGTCGCCGGCACCCCGTCCACGCGCAAGGCTTCGGCGGAGCAGGCCGTCCATCGCCTTTTCGTCATCCCGCGGGGCCATGATTTAATTCTCCTCTGTTCGTACGATCAAAACCCGAAATCTTGCGGAAATTCTTTTTCAGTCCTCCGCCGAAAGCGCGCGAGTGAGATCAAACGGCCATTCGTCGCGCGCGTATTCGTAGCACCGCCGCACTTGCGCCTCGCTCAATTTCTTTTCGCCGCGCAGCGCGGCATCCACGTGCCAGCGCACGTCCTGGCGCGTGCGCTCGATTTTTCGCGAAGCAGTTGCCTCGTGCTCGCCCAGCAATTTCCCGATCTCGAGGAGCGTCAGTTCCTCCACATAATAGTAGGCAAGCCTCATGCGATCGCGTGATTGGAGCGCATCGAGCGCATTTTCCACCGCTGCCTGCATCATGGACAGGTATCGTTCGCGCTCGGGGTCCGGCGGGCCGCCCGCAGCGCGCAGTCTTCGTGAACTTCCGCCGCCTTCATCCTCATCGCAATCGTCGAGCGAGTTTATATTCCGCGTCCGGCGAATTTCATCCACGTGGCGCTGTGCCAGGATGGCATGCAGCCACGTCCCCAACTTGCTACGCCCGTGGAAATAATCGAAGAGCGAGCGCCTCATCCCCTCCGACTCGCGCAGGCCGAACAATTCGCCGAAGAGCGAATCCGCCAGTTCGCGCGCGCAGAATTCACCGGCAATCGAGCGCGCGGCGCGATGCAATTGCGAGCGATAGGTGGCGACGAAATACTCCCAGGCCGCATCATTTCCCGCACTGCAAGCACACGCGAGCGCCAGATCTGAGGAATGCAGCGACTCCAGGTATTTTTCGATGCTGATTGAATCCGGGGAGGATTTCGCACTCACGGACGAAAATCGCCGGGCCACGCTTCTCTCGAGTGTTATCTGGAATTGTTCAGCGGTGAGGTTCCAATCGGAAGGCGCTGCCGTGTCCAATAGTAGTCGCTCGGCCATGGTGATCGAAACGAATTGTGACGGGCTGGGCGGCATGGGCGCGTGCCAACTTCTTCAGATGATACCCGAACTCCGAGCGGCAGGGGCACTCTGGCCTGTGCCATATGTTTAGATTCGCCATGTGCCTTGAAATGCTGCCTCGACTTCGCCTATAGTCCCGGCGAATCGCACGGTGTGAAAACATTACGCGGAGGAGGTTGGCATGATGCGTCGTTTCGCAATCCTGGTATTTGTTCTCATGTGTTCTGTTTCTCTAAGCGCGCAAACAACCAGGCGCGTTGCTGTCCGCGCGGGAAAATTAATTAATGGCAAGAGCGATCAACCGATCGCGAACGCCCTGATCCTGATCGAGGACGGCAAAATCACCTCGGTGACGCCGGGGGGAAGCGCGCCCGCAGGTGTTGAGGTGATTGATCTCTCGCACGCGACCGTGCTCCCGGGATTGATGGACTTGCACACGCACGTCCTGCTTCAGGGCGACGTCACCGCTGCAGATTACGATGAGCAGCTTTTGAAACAGTCAATCCCCTACCGTGCGATTCTGGCGGCCCGCAACGCACGCATCGCCCTCGATCACGGCTTCACCACAATCCGGGATGTCGAAACGGAAGGCGCAATGTATGCGGACGTGGACGTAAAAATGGCCATCCAGCGCGGCGAAGTTCCTGGCCCGCGCATTTTCACGTCAACACGTGCAATGACGCCCACCGGCATGTATCCGCTTCTCGGTTATTCGTGGGAGATCGAGGTACCCCATGGCGTGCAGTTCGTTGACGGCGTGGATGGAGCGCGCCTTGCGGTGCGCGAGCAAATCTCGCACGGCGCCGACTGGATCAAATATTATTCCGACCGCGGCTACTTTTTCACGGCCGACGGAGTTCTCCACAGCAAAGTGAATTTCCGCGATGATGAGGCTCGCGCAATCGTTGAGGAAGCGCATCGTCTCGGCCACAAAGTGGCGGCGCACTCGATCGGTTCTGACGGCATCGCCGCTTCTCTTCGCGCCGGTGTGGACTCGATCGAGCACGGCGACGGCTACACGGACGAACTCCTCGACCAGACCGTGAAGCAGGGAGTGTACTGGTGCCCCACCGTCATGGTCGGCGCGTATGTCGCTCCTGGCCGCGGCGGAAATTGGGTGAAGATGGTGGACCTCGAGCGAAAGGCATTCGGCCAGGGTGTGAAGAAAGGCGTGAAGATTGTCATGGGCACCGATGCCGGTGGGTTCCCGTGGACTGATCCCAACCTGAACGAAGCCAAGGAATTTCACTACTACGTGGATTACGGCATGACGCCCATGCAAGCGATTCGCTCCGGCACCTTCTTGGGAGCAGAAATGCTCGGCTGGAGCGACAAGCTCGGCACGGTCGAGCCGGGAAAGCTCGCTGATCTAGTTGCGGTAGCCGGCGACCCGCTTGCAGATATCGGCGAGCTCGAACACGTCCGGTTCGTGATGAAGGAAGGCGTCGTTTACAAGAACGAATTGAAATAACTCACGGCGTCTGCCACCGCCGCATTTGTAGCGGTGGCCTTTAGGCGGGTCAGCGTCGTTCGAATCCTGCTAAAATTGCGCCGCGATGTACACATGCAGGGAATGCGAGCAAACCGTCAATCAGGCCACGGAAGTTTGTCCCTATTGTGGCGCTGATCTAACTGCTTCACCAGCGACCGAACCTGGCGCGCCGGCAAAAAAATCCAGCCCGGTGCGTACCATCATCATCCTTGGCTTCGTGGTCGCATTCCTCTGGGCGATCGCCTGGTTCGCCGTGCCCTGGCGCATCACGGGTTCGAAGGCCGAGTCCCAAGCCATCGCGCGCAGTGCGCTCACCTCAATTCAGGAAGTCCTCGCCACCTACCAGTCGTCGGAAGGCAGCTTTCCTCCTTCGCTCGATGCGCTGGGCGACCGCGTTCGGGTCGCCGTGCAAATTGCGCAGTCTGCGGACTACACGCTGCAGTACATTCCTGGCCAACCCGCCGAGCAGGGCCGCATCAAGAGCTATGCGCTGACGGCCCGATCAGGGAAATTCGGGTACCTCAATCTTTACACCGACGAATCAGGCGTTATGCGCGTCACACGCGAAGCTCGCGCGGCCACGGTTCAGGACGCTCCCCTCGAAGCCACTCCCTGAGTGCGAGTGTCAGCCGGGGGTAGCTCCCAAAGAATCCACTTGACCTTGCAACAGCTTCCACACTCTATACTTTCAGTCGAGGAGTAAACGCAGGTGGCTCTGCTTCGCATCGGTGAAATCGCACGTCAGGCGGGTGTGAGCCCCGCAACCGTTCGCCAGTACGAACGGAAAGGTCTGCTTCCAGCTGCTGTCCGCACCTCCAGCGGCTATCGAGGCTTTCCCGCGGACACAGTTGCGCGCATGAAATTGATCCAGTGCGCCCTCGCCGTGGGATTTACAATCAACGAACTCTCGCGAATACTCCGCCGGCGCGATTCCGGCGGGGCACCTTGCCACGATGTCCATTCGCTTGCGCGGGAAAAACTGGTCGAGCTGACGCGCCGCAAGAAAGAGATCGATCGACTTTGCCGTCTGCTGAAATCCACTCTCCGGCAGTGGGAAGCGGCTGTGGCAAAAACGCCCCGAGGGAAGCGTGCAGGCCTGCTTGATTCACTTGCCCGAGGCTCCGCGTGGCTCGCGGAACTGCAATCACCACTCATACATCCAGGTCTGAGAAAGCAAAAACGGAGGGAATCATGAAAATTACAACGAAAGTATCGTTGGTGGCATGTGGGCTATTGCTCCAGTACGCGGTATTCCCCGCCGCTTCAAGCGCCCAGGACGATGCCAAGCGCGAACACCACTGCGACATGATTTCACGCGGTAACGATGAGATGGCGTTCGACGCGGCAAAGACGACCCACCATTTCCTGCAAACCCCCACGGGAGGTGCGATCGAAGTCACCGCGAATGACTCCGCCGACTCCGCGAGCCGCGACGCCATACAGCAACACTTGCAGCATATTGCGAAACGATTCAAGGAGGGCGATTTCGACATTCCGATGTTCGTCCATGACCAGGTGCCTCCCGGAGTTCCAGTGATGAAACGCCTGAAGGCAGAAATCAACTACGAATATGTGGCCATGGATCGCGGCGGCCGCGTCGAGATTGCCACCAAAAACACGGAGGCTCTTGCGGCCATTCACGACTTCCTCCGATTTCAGATTCAGGAGCATCACACCGGCGATAAACAGTGAGCAGCGCCCCCTGCTAACGCGCGGGCAAATGGGTCAACACGCGCAAGCACCATCCAACCCGGGTTGTGCGACAATTCTCTTGGTAACTTTGGACCGCTCGCCGGCTCGAATCCGTGTCGACAAGTGAGGACGGCCATCATCAAGCGCCCGATTTCCGTTTTGCTTTCCGCCATGTTGTTGGCGACGCCCGCGCTTGCGCGCGAAATTCCCATGAACACTTGTGGGATGAACCACTGCTGCCTCGAAATGCAGCAGTCGGCAAGTCCCGACGCCGCCGGTCAGCAAGACATGCAGGGAATGCGCCACGGCCCTGCGCAAACTGGCCACGGCGCGGCAATGCACAATCCGACGACGTTCATCGAAGAGGTTCTGGACCACGAGACGGCCGGCACGAGTGCGGAGCCTGGTTCGACGCCTCACGACATGCTCATGACTCAAAAGGACGCATGGACGCTGATGTTTCATGGCAACGGCTTCCTCGCCGAACAACAGGAGACCGGTTCGCGAGGTGCCGACAAACTTTTCGGCGCGAGCTGGCTGATGCCAATGGCGCAGCGCACGCTCGGCCCCGGCACATTCACCGCACGCGTGATGCTCAGCCTCGACCCGGCCACAATCACCAACCGCCGCTATCCGGAACTCTTCCAGCTCGGCGAAACCGCTTTCGGCAGGCCCATCGTTGACGGTCAGCACCCCCACGATTTTTTCATGGAGCTCGCACTGCTCTACGACTTGAAGCTTGGGGAGCACGCGTTGCTTTCTTTTTATGCGGCGCCCGTTGGCGACCCTGCGATGGGTCCGGAAGCGTTTGCGCATCGCACGTCAGCGAGTGAAGACGTGCTCGCACCACTCGGCCACCATTTGCAGGATTCAACCCACATCGCGAATGATGTGGTCACGGTCGGTCTCACCTACAAGCTCGTGCGCATCGAAGCTTCCGCCTTCCACGGCCGCGAGCCCGACGAATACCGCTGGGATATTGACGCCGGCGCGATTGATTCCTGGTCTGCGCGCCTGACAATAAATCCTGCCGCAAACTGGAGCGGCCAATATTCGATTTCGCGCCTCAAGAGCCCTGAAGAATTGTTTCCGAATGAATCCACGCTGCGCATGACTGCGTCCGTCACATACAACCGTCCGCTCGCGCATGGAAATTGGGCATCGACTCTTCTCTGGGGACGCAACCGCGATATTCCGAGCGGGCAGGTATTCAACAGCTATCTCGCCGAAAGCACCCTGCGTTTCGCAAAGTACAATTTCGCGTGGACACGAATTGAAAATGTGGACCGCACCAACGAATTGCTTCTCGGTGGAAATCCTCTCCCGCCGGGATTCGACGAGCGATTCCTCGCGCGCGTGCAGGCCTATTCGTTTGGGTACGACCGCGAATTCAATTTCATCCCTCACGTGGCGAGCGCCCTCGGCGGCCAATATACGGTTTACGCCAAGCCGTCATCGCTTGATGCGATTTATGGCTCGCAACCAATGGGCGTGCTTCTTTTCTTGCGTTTGCGCGCGATTCCTTCTCAGAAATAAATGTTGGGGGGTGCGCCGACCGCGTTCGGAAGATACGTTAGTCAATCCAGCAGAGACCACACCCGCTGATTTCTTGATGCTATACTAACCGGGCAGGCCGTTTCGCCTTCCACTCGTAGTTCACTGCGGAGAGGTGCTGGAGTGGCCGAACAGGGCTGCCTGCTAAGCAGTTACACCCCAAAAGGGTGTCGGGGGTTCGAATCCCCCCCTCTCCGCCATAAAAAAACACTGACTCTTCAAGCCTGGTAATTTCCCGCTGCCTTTTCAGCCAAAGGTCAAACGGGATGTGTGCGGATCACTTCTTGCCAAGTAACGTCTTGGCGGCTGCCACCAATTTGTCTGGCTCGAACCCAAATCTCGTTTGTAATTCCTTGAGAGGCGCCGAAGCCCCAAACGTTTTCATGCAGACGAGAAGCCCAGGTGTGCCGACGTATCTCTCCCACCCGAAGCTCGAGGCTTGTTCGACTGCGATGCGCGCCTTCACCTGCGGAGGCAATACACTGTCTCTGTATTCCTGCGTTTGGTGATCGAATATCTCCCATGACGGCATCGAAACCACTCGCGAGCGGATGCCTTCCGCGACCAGTTTCTCGTGAGCCTGCACGGCGAGACTGACTTCGCTGCCCGTGGCAATCAGAATCACCTCGGGATAGCCACCGGGTGCATCGGCAAGGACGTACGCGCCATGTGCCACTCCCGACGCAGGCGCATACTTGCTCCGATCCAGAGTTGGCAGTGGCTGGCGTGAGAGTGCCAGCACAGCGGGGTCGTGGCGGAGCCGCATGATGTAGCGGTACGCCTCCACCACCTCATTCGCGTCACCCGGCCGAAGTGTGATCAGTCCGGGGATGGAGCGCAAGGACGCGAGATGTTCGACAGGTTGGTGGGTCGGGCCGTCTTCACCATCTCCCATGGCGTCATGCGTGAAGACAAATATGGTTGGCAATTCCATTAAGGCCGAGAGCCGGATTGCAGGCCGTGCGTAATCGCTGAAAATAAAAAATGTGGCTCCGAATGGGCGGATTTTTGTCAGCGACAGCCCGTTGAGGATTGCGCACATAGCATGCTCGCGGATGCCGAAATGCAAATTCTTTCCGCCGGGACTCTCCGCCTGAATACTTCCCGCGCCCTCATACTTCAGCGCGGTCTTGTTCGACGGTGCAAGATCCGCGGAGCCTCCAATGAACCAGGGAATGTTTTGCGCGAGAACGTTCAGCACTTTCCCCGATGCTTCCCTTCCCGCAACGCCCTTGGGGTCGGCTGGAAAAATAGGGAGGTTACGGTCCCACCCGGCTGGAAGCTCGCGCTTCTGCATCAATTCGATTTCTTTCGCAAGCTCAGGAAATTTCGCACGATACGCGGCAAAAAGATCCGTCCACTCGCGCTTTGCCTCCGCGCCCCGCGCGCCGACTCCTGCCTGAAAATGGTCGTACACACCATCCGGCACAAGAAACTTGGCGTCCTCCGGCCAGCCATAACTGCGTTTCGTAAGGCGAATCTCATCTTCCCCGAGAGGTTCTCCATGCGCTTCCGCCGTGTCTTGCTTGTTCGGCGAGCCGTATCCAATGTGGCTGTCGAGAACGATGAAGGTGGGTCTTCCCTTTGACTTGCGGAACCCGGCGAGGGCACGCTCAATGCTGTCAATGTCGTTGGCGTCACCGACGCGCAGCACGTTCCATCCGTAGGCAATAAATCGCGTGGTGACATCCTCAGTGAACGCGATGTTCGTGTTGCCCTCAATGGTGATGTGGTTGTTGTCGTAGATCCAGCACAGGTTGTCGAGACCGAGGTGCCCGGCAAGCGATGCTGCTTCAGAAGAAACTCCCTCCATCAGACAACCGTCACCACAGACGGCGTAAATGTTGTAGTCGAATATCTCGAAGCCGGGCCGGTTGTAATGGCTCGCCAACCACTTTTGACCGATGGCCATTCCAACACTTGTGGCCACGCCCTGTCCCAGCGGACCTGTTGTGGTTTCGACGCCTGAGACCCAGCGATACTCGGGATGCCCCGGTGCTTTGCTATCGAGTTGCCGGAAGTGGCGAATGTCGTCGAGCGTGACGGACGGTTGCCCCAACCTCTCGTAATTCGCATCCACTGTCTGCGTCCGCGTGAGGTGGAGGATCGACCAAAGCAGCATGGAAGCGTGCCCATTCGACAGCACGAACCGATCGCGATTCGGCCAGATGGGATCCTTGGGGTCGAAGCGCATCACGCGGTTCCAGATGGTGTACACCAAGGGTGCGAGCGCCATGGGCGTGCCAGGGTGCCCGGAGTTAGCCTGCTGAACCGCGTCCATGGAAAGTGTGCGAATTGTGTTCACGCAGAGTTGATCCATTCTTGCATCTGACGCTTTAGGAGCCTGGGTGGCACTCATGGATTTCTCCTCGCTATGTCTTGCTGCCCTTGCATGGTTTCGTCTGTTGGCTATTGTGCGTTTACGGCAGCTTTACCCGGATCGCTACTCGGCTCGGCTTCTCCTGCTGCGGCGCGGTCCGCAAGAATCAGCGCTTGATCCTGGCGCACCCTGCCAGCAGGAATCGAGTTGTCAGCGTTTCGCAGCCTTGCAAGCATGCGCGCCTTCTCGCCGCCAGTAACAAGCCAAAGGATGCGCCGCGAGCGATTGATGATCGGATAGGTCAATGTCATTCGTCGCCTTCCCTGATAGATACCAGTCAACGCGACGTCCGAGTTGGTCACATTGAGTACCGCGTCCCCCGGCACAAGAGATGCCGTGTGGCCGTCAGGTCCCAAACCAAGATGAACCAGGTCAATGACGGGCGGCGATCCGCCAAGTTTTCGAAGAGTCTGGAAGTAACTCGCAGCCGCGCTTTCGAGGTCCTGCGATTCCACAGGCATTGCATAGATCTGGTCGGGTGGCAACGGCGTGTGCGCAAGCAGACTCTCACGCAGGTGAGTAAGGTTCCGGTCCGGATCTCCTGTGGGTGCCACGCGCTCATCCACTTGCGCGACATGCACGTTCGCCCAGGGAACCTCTTCTTGGGCCAGATCACGGAGCATGACCCAGGGCGTGCGGCCGCCGCTGACCGCCAGTATGAATCGCCCACGCGCGGCGACAGCCGCTCGTGCCTCTGCCGCAATGATCGCCGCACCTCTCCGCGCGACGGCCTCGGCATCGGCCAGTACTTCAACTTTCACGGCAGCTTCTCCACCTGATTCAAAACACTTCCCTGCGGGTGACAAATGCGTCCGGACAGGAGGTACTCATCAATCCCGCTTCAAGCGGCGCTTGTCTTGTTGACTGATTTCTCGATATGCCCGCCAAACTGGAAACGCATCGCCGACAAAACTTTATTTGCAAAATCAGCTTCCCCACGTGAGCTAAATCGCTCGTAAAGTGCTGCGGTCAGCACATGCGCCGGCACTGCCTCATCAATCGCCGCCTTGATCGTCCACCGCCCTTCACCAGAATCAGACACGCGGCCGCCAAATTTCGAGAGCGCGGGATCTTCCAGCAGAGCTAAAGCCGTGAGGTCGAGCAACCAGGAAGCGATCACGCTGCCCCGCCGCCAGACTTCCGTGATGTCTCGAAGATTGAGCTCGAATTGATAATGCTCAGGGTCGCGCAACGGTGTCGTCTCTGCGTCGGCCGCATGGTCTTGCTTGCCCACATTTGCGGACCGCAGTATGCCCAAGCCTTCTGCGTACGCGGCCATAATTCCGTATTCGATGCCGTTGTGGACCATTTTCACGAAGTGGCCCGCACCGTTCGGCCCGCAATGGAGGTAGCCCTGTTCGGCAGGCCCGCCAATTTTCTCGCGCCCCGGCGTGCGCGGAATGTCTCCAATTCCGGGAGCCAGGGTGACAAAAATCGGATCGAGGTGCTTCACTACCTCCTTTTCGCCACCGATCATCATGCAATATCCGCGCTCGAGGCCCCAGACTCCTCCGCTCGTTCCTACGTCCACGTAATGGATCCGTTTCGAACCAAGCTCCTTCGCGCGGCGAATATCGTCCACGTAATATGAATTTCCGCCATCGATGACGATGTCACCTGCTTCGAGATGGGGTCCAAGGTCAGCAAGCGTCTGATCCACCACCGCCGCCGGGACCATCAGCCAAATCGCGCGCGGCTTCTGGAGCTTGCTCGCAAATTCCTTGAGCGTTTCGGCCCCCGCGGCCTTTTCCTGGACGAGATCGCCCACGGCCTTAGCCGATCTGTCGAAGACGACGCATTGGTGCCCTCCCTTCAAAAGGCGCCGCACCATGTTCGCTCCCATCCGTCCCAGGCCAATCATTCCGAGTTGCATAAAGGGCTCCTTTTCAGTTCCGGTTCCTAAATATCATGAGCGCCGGTGCACGAAGAACGAAAAATCCTATCCGTCGACTCGTCTTTCTAATTCGAAGTCCCATTTGCTTTGCGGTAGCGGCGGATCAAATTGTTCGTCGAACTGTCGTGGCCGAGTTTCGGCTCGGTCTTGCTCTCGATTTCGGGGATGATGCGTTGAGCCAGGACTTTTCCAAGCTCAACACCCCACTGATCAAACGAGTCAACTTGCCAGATGGCGCCTTGCGTGAAAACGCAGTGCTCATAGAGTGCTACGAGTTTGCCGAGCGCTTCCGGAGTAAGCGTCTCGAGAAGGATCGTGTTTGAAGGACGGTTGCCCTCGAAAACCCGGTGCGGCACAAGCCAATCCGGTGTCCCTTCCGTCTTCACCTGCTCCGGAGTCTTGCCGAAGGCGAGCGCCTCGGTCTGCGCGAAGACGTTTGCCATCAGCATATCGTGGTGACGGCCCAACGGATTGAGCGTCTTGTTGAACGCGATGAAGTCCGCAGGGATGAGCTTTGTCCCCTGATGGATCAGTTGGTAGAACGAGTGCTGACCGTTGGTTCCGGGTTCGCCCCAATAAATCGGCCCGGTCTGGTAGTTGACGGTATTCCCATCGAGTGTGACATGCTTGCCGTTGCTCTCCATCGTCAACTGTTGCAGATAGGCAGGAAAACGCTTCAGATATTGCTCGTAGGGAAAGACAGCGATGGTCTGCGCGCCAAAGAAATTGTTGTACCAGATGCCGAGGAGTCCCATAAGAGCCGGCAGATTCTTTTCGAACGGAGTGGTGCGGAAGTGTTCGTCCATCTGGTGAAAGCCGCTCAACATCGCGCGGAAATTTTCCGGGCCGATTGCCAGCATGGTTGAAAGCCCGATTGCGGAATCCATCGAGTATCGCCCGCCAACCCAATCCCAAAATTCGAACATGTTGGCAGTGTCGATTCCGAACTTGGCGACTTCGACTGCATTCGTCGACACGGCAACAAAATGCTTGGCGACTGATTTTTCGTTGCCTTCCAATCCTGCAAGCGACCAGGCGCGAGCGGTGTGGGCGTTTGTCATCGTTTCAAGCGTGGTAAACGTCTTGGACGAAACGATGAAGAGTGTCTCCGTCGGATCCAGATCCTGCACGGCCTCGGCGAAGTCCGAGCCATCCACGTTGGATACAAACCGGAACGTGAGGCCGCGTTCGCTGTAATGTTTCAGCGCTTCGTAAGCCATCACCGGCCCGAGGTCGGAGCCGCCGATTCCGATGTTGACGATATTTCGAATGCGCTTGCCGGTGTGTCCCTTCCACGCGCCGCTCCGGATGCGGTCAGCAAAGGCAGCCATCTTGTCGAGCACCGCGTGAACCTGGGGCACGACGTTCACTCCATCGACGACGATGGACGCCCCTTTGGGAGCACGCAGCGCGACATGCAGCACCGCTCTATTCTCTGTTATGTTTATCTTCTCGCCGCGGAACATGGCATCAATTCGTGCCCGCAGCCCCGATTCTTCTGCAAGTTGAACCAGCAGTTGGAGAGTTTCGTCTGTGACCCGATTCTTCGAGTAATCTAGGTAGATTCCAACAGCCTCGGCCGTCAATCGTTCGCCACGCTTGGGATCACTCGAGAAAAGATCACGGAGCTGTTGCTTACTTATTTTCTGGAAGTGCTGCCCAAGGGCTTTCCACGCGTTTAGTTCAGTGAGTGGCTTCATTTCTTGAGCTTTTTTGGCTGATCCTTAGATCTGCGCTCATATTCGCCCTCCGTTCAACATTCCGAGGCTATCAGAAGCGAGAAAGTTTGCGGTTGGAGCTTCGGTCACTGCCATCATCCCGGGTACGAATACCCCGCCGTTGCCTCGGCATTATCACCCCTCTGGCAAATCTCCGGAAGCAATTTCAAATTTTTGGAGAGGCCGCCACCGAGAAGCGCATGATCAGGGCGGTTGTGCTAACCCGCCGTCGCCTGTTTTAGTTCAGCGCTCTTTGACGCGATAACCGACAGCAATTCGTTCCAGGAGTTCACGAACGATTTGGCTCCATCACTTTGAAGCTGGGCGGCCAGCGTATCCAGATTGATCCCGGCCTTGGTGAATTTTCCCAGCACGATTTCAGAGTCGCCACCGTTCGCCGCCAGAGGCTCGCCCAGCTCCGTGTGCTCGGCAAGAGCCTTCAAAGTAGCCTCGGGCATCGTGTTCACAGTGAACGGCGCCGCGAGCGCCTTGATATATAGAATGTCGGAAGCTTTGGGGTCTTTCGTCCCCGTGCTGGCCCACAAGATCCGCTGTGGACGCGCGCCAGCATTGTAAGCGCGTTGCCATCGCGGCGATCCAAGTAATTCCCGGTACGCCCTGTATGCGCGTCCGGCGATGGCAACACCGAGATGGTTGGTCAAATCTGCCGGGACTTTCCCTGCAACCGCAGCATCCCAGCGACTCACAAATAATGACGCGACGGAATTGACAACGGGAGCGAGGCCTGCTTCGATGCGCCGCTCGATTCCCCGCATGTACGCTTCGGCGGCCGCCACGTAATGCTCACGGGAGAACAGAAGAGTTACGTTGATCGGAATACCTTTGAAGATCGACTCTTCAATGGCCGGCAGGCCTTCTTTGGTTCCAGGAATCTTGATGAAGAGATTGGGTCGCCCCGCCCGAGCGGACAGTTCTTGGGCCGCGGCCAGGGTACTGGCCGTGTCGTAGGCGAGTGTTGGGGAAACTTCCAACGACACCCATCCATCCACGCCGTTGGTCCTGTCGAATGTTGGCCGAAATAGATCGGCAGCCTGGGTCAGATCCTCGATCGCCAAATTGAAGAAAAGCGCCTCGCCGGATTTGCCGCCCGCGAGTCCTTTCCGGATGGCCGCGTCATAGGCCGAGCTTTTCTTGATCGCCTGATCGAAGATTGTCGGGTTGGAGGTGAGCCCCGTGACGGAGAACTCATCAATGTATCGCCGAAGCGTGCCGGTGGTCAGCAAATCGCGCGTAATATTGTCGAGCCAGATGCTCTGGCCTAGATCGTGGAGCAGTTGCGTAGCTTTCATGATGTCACCTCGAAGCTGTGGAGAGGATACAACACCGGGCCATAATCCTTTGGTACCGGCTCGGATGATTATAATGCCGTTCTACCACCAATTCACGCGACCCGCAAAATTTCCAAGACTGGCTACGATGCTCCCCACAGATCCTCCTGCTGCATCTCTCTCTGCCCTTCCGCTCTCCTCCATAGCCTTTGCGTCAAATTTTCCCCCGTATCCTCTGCATCCCGGCGGTGAGTCGAATTTAGACCTGCTCCTTAAGCTATAATTCCCAAATAAATATGCCCGCTCCGTCAAACGAAAAACGCTTCACCGGCTTTCGCAATCCCTACCTCTACACCTCCATCCTTCTCGTCGGGGCATTGTTTTACGTAGGCTGGGTATTCACGGCGCGCCGGCAGGAAGCTCGCGAGATGGAGCAGCGCGCAAAAGAACAGCAGAAAGCCGAAGCCGCGCGCACTTACGAAATGCTCGGCGGCAACCGCTTCGAGATTCTGAATTTCTACGCCGTCCCCGGCGTGATTCACCGCGGCGACTCGGCGCAATTGTGCTACGGAGTCTCCAACGCCAAAACGGTAAAGCTCGAGCCGCAGACGAGTGTCGTGTGGCCCTCGCTAAGCCGCTGCGTGGAGGTAGCCCCGAAAAAGGACACCACCTACACGCTCACTGCCGAAGACGGCCAAGGCAACTCCAGAACGTCCATCCTCACCGTCCAAGTTCGCTAGCTGCGCTCCTAGCCGTGCCCGCCCGCGAGCTCGCGGACAATGTCGCCCACAAACCCCTTGGCGTCGCCGAAAAGCATTAGCGTCTTGTCGAGGTAGAAGAGAGGATTGTCGATTCCCGCGAAGCCTGCGCTCATCCCGCGCTTGATCACCATCACGGTGCGCGCTTTGTCCACGTCGAGGATCGGCATCCCGAAAATCGGGCTGCCGGGGTCCGTCCGCGCCGCAGGATTCGTCACGTCGTTCGCACCGATCACCAGCGCCACATCCGTCTGCGGAAAATCCCCGTTGATTTCGTCCATGTCCAGCAACTTGTCGTAGGGAATGTCCGCCTCCGCCAGCAGCACATTCATGTGCCCGGGCATGCGACCCGCCACCGGATGAATGCCGAATTTCACATCCACGCCGCGCTTCGTCAGCGCGTCGAATAGTTCGCGCACTTTGTGTTGCGCCTGTGCCACGGCCATGCCGTATCCCGGAACGATCACCACTTTGTTCGCCGCGGCGAGAATCGCTGCGGCTTCCTCAGGCGTTGCGCTCCGCACAGACCGTGCTTCCTGCGCTCCCTTTGCCGCCGCGTGTTCCTGCCCAAACGCTCCAAACAGCACGTTTGAAAACGACCGGTTCATGGCCTTCGACATATTCACCGAAAGGATGAAGCCCGATGCCCCGTCAAGCGCCCCGGCAATGATGAGCAGCTTGCTATCGAGAACAAAGCCCATTGCCGCGGCGGACAGTCCCGCGTAAGAATTCAGCAGCGAGATCACCGTCGGCATGTCCGCGCCGCCGATCGGCACGATCATCAGCACGCCGAACAACAGCGGCACCCCCAAGATCACAGGAAAAAGTCCGGTTCGCTCGGGATGACCCACCAGATACGCCGCCACTCCGACGGCTGCCGCCAGCACGGAGAGATTGACGATATTCTGTCCCTTATACGTGATCGGCCGCTGCGGCAACCATTCCTCGAGTTTCCCCGCCGCCATCAAGCTGCCCGTAAACGTCAGCGATCCGAGAATCACTTCCATCGAAAGCACCGCCATCATGAATCGCGGAACATTGGGCGCGCGCAAATAAAATTCCGATGTGCCCACCAGCGTGACACACAGCGCACCAAACGCGTGGCTCAGCGCCGTCCGCTGCGGCACGGCCGTCATCTGCACCAATCCGAGCGGCACGCCGATAATCGACCCCAACACCAATCCAATCGCAATCCAGCGGTAATCCACGATGCCGTGGTGCAGCAGCGTCCCGCCGACTGCCAGCAGCATCCCCAGCTCGCCGGCCCACACGCCGCGCCTGGCAGTCGTCGGCGAACTCATCCACTTCAACGACAAAATGAAAAGCGCCGCGGCAACCAGGTAGATGATTTCGATGATCGTGTTGGTTGGGGGCATTCCGGTCATCGTTTCTGCGGGCGGCTGGACTTGAACATTTTCAACATGCGATCGGTGATCAGAAATCCACCCACCACGTTGCTGGTGGCCGCGACGATGGCCACCGTGCCGAGAATCGTGGCGAGCGTGCTCTTGTGTTCGCCCGCCAGAATGATCGCGCCGACGACGGCGATCGCATCCAGCGCGTTCGTCAGCGACATCAGCGGCGTGTGCAGCAGCGGCGACACCCGGCGAATTACTTCAAATCCTATGAATGCCGCCAGCATGAACACGTACAAGCTCGTCAGCAGATCGCTACTCATATTTACGTATCCCCCTTCGTCGCAGTCGCCGGCGCCGGCATTGCATAGAACTCACGCACGCGGTCGTTTACGATTTCTCCGCCCCGTGTCACAAGAGTGTCGCGAATAATTTCATCCTTCAAATTGATTTGCAGCTTCCCATCTTTCACGAGCAACGAAAGAAACGCAGTCAAGTTGCGCGCGTAAAGCTGGCTCGCATGGTACGGCACGCTGCTGGCCACATTGATCAGCCCGATGATGGTGACCCCGTACTTCACCACCTTCTCTTCCGGCTGCGTGAGTTCGCAGTTCCCGCCGCGCTCCGCTGCCAGATCCACAATCACTGAACCCGGTGCCATCGCCTGCACCATCTCGCGCGTCACTAAGATCGGAGATTTCTTGCCAGGAATCACGGCCGCCGTCAGCACCACATCGCTTTCGGCCACCACTCGCGCCAGCAGTTCGCGCTGCCGCTGGTAAAACGATTCGTCCTGAGCACGCGCGTACCCGCTCGCGTCCTGCGCATCCTTGGCCTCGATTGGCAGCTCCACAAAGCGCCCGCCCAGGCTCAACACCTGCTCTTTCGCCGCCGGCCGCATATCGTAGGCGGATGCGACCGCGCCCAGCCTTTTCGCCGTTGCAATCGCCTGCAATCCCGCGACGCCCGCGCCGATTACCAGCACGCGCGCCGGCGTAATGGTCCCTGCGGCTGTCGTCAACATCGGAAAAATCCGCGGCAGAGTGTCGGCCGCAATCAGGATGGACTTGTAGCCGCAGATGGTCGCCATCGAGGACAGCGCGTCCATGCTCTGCGCCCGCGTTGTGCGCGGCATCAACTCAATCGCGAAAGCAGCTACTTGGGAGCCGGCAATCTCCTCGACCACTTCCCGCGAGCCCATTGGGCGCAGAAATCCGATCAGAACCTGGTCGCGCCGCAGCAGCGGAAGATCGGCTTTTCCCGTCTTGTCATTCGATCCGTAGCACAGCACCTGCACAACAATCTCGGCCAAACTGAATACTTCTGAGCGCGACGCAATTATCTTCGCGCCCTTCTCCACATAAATCGCGTCCGGATACCCGGCCTCCGCGCCCGCTCCAGCTTCCACCACCACGTCGATTCCCACCTTCTTGAGCGTGGGAATCACTGCGGGCACCAGCGCCACACGCCTCTCCCCGGGAAACGTCTCGCACGGTACGCCGACAATCATGGCTGTCCCTCCTTGCTGACTAATCTGACGACTTCCCGGTGAACACTAACTCCCCTACAGGTGATCTTCATGCGGGGACAAACCCGCGCGCATCTTCCCCTCATGCTGAAGGGAAAATCCAAGTCCCTTTCACGCGTTGACCCATTACGTGAAGGGGGTTGAGCAACGCGCTCCGGCTCCAGTGGAAGAAGCGAAGCAAGCCCAGGAGAACCGTTTCCTTCTCCCATTCAGCAGCGTTCGGAACGCACGATTCTATCTTGAATTCTTCGAAAGTCTATCGGATGGTCGCGCCACCTCACCGACGCCTACCGCCGCCATGGAATTTCGTATCCGCTGCGCCACTCCCATCCCATGTTGTCGTCGGTGATGATGTACCGCCTGCCCAGCCGTCCTCTTAGAGATTCGGAGCTTTCCATGCCCATCTGCTTCGGGGGTTGATTCAGGGTTGCTGCCAGCAACCGGTACGCTTCGAGCACAACCTCGGACCTCGGACGCGCAGGATCGAAAACCAGTTCCCCGTCAATTCTGTACTGCCGGAGGATTGACATCCAATGTTCCACATCAATCTTGATTGGAGAATCACTCACGGCGAGGAAATTTATCACGCGTAAGCCATAGGGGAACACAGCCAGTCCAGTAGCCAGCACGTCGTCCGATGTCGTTGTGTTGTAGTAGAAGATGCCACCCTGCTTCAAATGCTGCCGCACGATTTGCAGAAACTCGACCGAAAGAAGAGTCGTGCTGTGATCGCGCCAGTAGTAACTCGTGTTTACGATGACAGCATCGTAGCGCGCCTCCGGATGAGCGAGTAGCCAGCGCCGGCCGTCGTCCGTGTAGATGTGCACTTTCGGATTCTTCAGCAGCGATTGCACCATGGGATAATGCGCGATCAGTTGCAGGTAGCCCGGATTGATTTCGACAGCATCCACTGATTCGACTTGAGGATGATTCGCCACGATCTGCGCCCACGAGCCCGAGGCCAGGCCAATCATGAGCACTTGTTTCGGCGCCGGGTGGAAAGCGCTCAGCGCGTAGATGCGTGCAACCAGGTTTAAGTCGTTCAGGGGATCTATGTTGAAGTACCCGTCGTAAACACCGCCTCCGAAGACCGCAGCATTTCTCGTCACTGCGATCACGCCGTTCCGGTTTTCCACCACATGTGCAAGATCCACTGCCGCTTCTGGGCGGTTCCCAAATATCAGCCTCTCGAATAAATGGGAATACAATAGCGAGGCGGCGGGCACGGCGATGAGCGCAGCAACAAACGCCCCCACGGCCCAGGCGGATGGAATTCCGAATTTGCGCTGATTGAAAAATAACACCACCGCCCCGGTGGTCACGGCAGCCAATCCTAATTGCAACGAGATCTGCCGCAGCCCGAAGTGTTGCATCAACACGAATCCGATCAGCAAGCTGCCCAGTGCTGACCCGATGATGTTCGACACGTACACCAGACTCACTCCGCGGCCCGCTCCGTCGTCGGCGGCAACTGCGAGCTGGCAGAGCAATGGCAATACCGCACCCAGCAGACCTGCCGTCAAGAAGAACGCAGGCGCGCTCGCCAGAAACGACACATTTCGCCACATCAATTCCCCGACCAATGGCGGCAAATATGCCGAGATGCCTCCAGCCACAAGCATCAGCACCCCCACAGTCTGCACAATTACCTTTGGACTCTTCTTCTCCGTCAATTTCTCGGCAAGATAGGAACCACCCGCAATTCCTGCAAGATATGTGGAAAGCAGAAGCGCGAACGCCGCGGCGCGGTCGGAAGCAGCCAATGAAAATACCCGGAACCATGCAATCTCGAACCCAAGCGCGATGAACCCTGCAATCCCTGCGAGCAACATTGCCGGCCCGAGCGTGAGTCCAACTCCACCTGTAACCGCGCCGATGCTATTTGCGGCCGGCTCCGCTTGTATTTCCCCCTTCTGCTCGCGGCGCCCGTACAGGAATGCCGTTGCGCCCACCACCGTGTTCAGCAGCGCGGCCATGTTCACCGAACCCGATTGACCGAATTCCCGCAGCAGGAAGCTGGCGCACAGATAGCAGGCTACCGCCGAACCAAACGTGTTCACAAAGTAGAGAGTTGCCACTGAATATCCCACGCGGCCGGAATTGCGCACCAGGTGCTCCACCAACAGAGGCAACGTCGCTCCCATCAACATTGTGGGAATTATTAGCAGCAGTAAACTGAACACAATGGTTGCGCCCAGCCCTGTGCCCGCCGTGTGTTCCGCGGCCCAGTGGAAAATTTTCAGCGAACCCAGCCCAAATAGTGCGACTCCCAGCTCAGCCATGCCAAACATCACGATTGCGTGCCGCGGAAATTGCGACGATAGCCATCCGCCGGCCAAGCTCCCGACTCCCAGTCCCAGCATGAACGCACTCACAACCACCGCCACCGACTCCGCGTTCACGCCGTAAATTGCAAACAGCGCGCGCTGCCACACAATCTGATAAATCAGGGCGGGCATTCCCGAACAGAAGAAGAGCGCGCTCACAACGATGGCGTCTTTGCGTTGTGGCGATTTGTCGAAGTAAAACACTGCGGCGATAAACAGAATCAGATCGACCGCCAGCAGCCCAAGCACCGTGGTGGATGTCATACCCCTCTCAATCTGCACGTGAAGTATGACCGATTCTGATTTGCCTGAGCTGTCCGGCTAGCCCCGGGGTGCCAAACCAATTACGAGAGAAGCGAAGGCCTTTCCAGCGGCCTATTCTGCACGGTAGATGCATCGCATTTGCTGTATCCCTCGCAAATCCTCTATAATCTGCAAGTAAACACTAAAAGGGATAGGGAGATGTCTGGTATCGAATGGCCGCTCCCGCGCGTTCTAAAATGCTTGACCTCACCGAGAAGATTAAGAAAAAACTGAAAGACGAAATCGCCGCCCTCGAGCACGAGCTGCACGACGAGCTGCCCAAGGAAATTAAAGTCGCGCGCGCTCACGGCGATCTCTCCGAAAACGCCGAGTACAAATACGCTAAGGAGCGCCAATCCTACGTCTCCGCCCGCCTCGGCCAGCTCCACCAGCGCATGGCAGATCTCTCCATGCTCAATCTAAGTAATCTTCCAAAGGACCGTGCGGCCTACGGCTCACGCCTGGTCGTTCTGGACATTGCTAAGGACACCAAAATCGAGTACAAACTTGTAACAGTCGAGGAAGCGGACGCATCCAAAGGGTTGATTTCGACCACTTCTCCCATTGGCCGGGCGCTCCTCGGAAAGAAAGTTGGCGACGAGGTGAAGGTCACCACTCCGGCGGGCCTCAAGGAATACGAGGTTGTCGTGCTGGAAACGATTTATGACCAGGAATAGCGGGGTGAAGCTCACTCCATGCTGACGCGCTCCATCGGCCGGTACCTCTCCTGGCCCCTCGACCGGCTCGCGGCACTCATCGCTCCTACCGGCGTTCCCCCCAATGTCATCACGTGGTCCGCGCTCTTTCTGAATCTCTGGGCAGGAATACTATTCGCCTCCGGCCGCTTCGCTGCGGCGGGCGGGATGATGATCCTTGCTGGCTTGTGCGATTTGCTCGACGGCCCGGTCGCACGCCACCAGAATCGCGTTTCTATTTTCGGCGGATTTCTCGATTCCATTCTGGACCGTTACGCTGACCTGATCCTCTTCCTCGGACTCCTTGTCTACTACACGCGGGTCAATCGCTTCCTGTACGCAGTGCTTGTGGGCGCTGCCATGGCTGGCGCCGTGATGGTCAGTTACGCAAAAGCTCGCGCGGAAACGCTCGTTCCCAAGACAGATGTCGGATTCTGGGACCGCCCTGAGCGTCTCGCATTGATGATCCTCGGCGCGCTCGTGAATCGAATGCCCATCGTCCTCTGGATCCTCGCCATCGGCTCCAACATCACTGTAATTCATCGCATCGTTAGCGCCTGGAAGCTTACGAAGGGCGCTGCGCTTCCCCAGGCGGCATCGCAAGGAGCCGGTTCGCGCCCGCCCGGATTGCGTTCCACTTCCGTCCCGCCCAGCGTTTCTCGCGAGGCGCCCGAAACACGGCCCGTTCTCACCCGCACGGCCAGACGCGGAGGTTAAGAGTGCCGAAACTCCTGGCCATTGTCGGTATCCTCGTCATCTGCGCCGGTTGCGACTTGCTCTGGCAATCACGCCATGAAATCAAATTCTGGATCGTGGCTTACGTGAATGTTTTTCGCGCCATGCTCCGCCATCAGGAGAGCCCGTTGAAATCCCTCGCAGAGGATGTGCCGTCAGAAAAGCGTCAGGGCGCTTTGCGCGTCTTCCTCGGCATGGGCTTCGCCTTCTTCCTCGGCCCCATCCTGATCGCTCTCGGCGTCACACTCATGTTTTTCCCGCATTCCTAGTGCCGTGCGCCACGAGAGGCAGACTCTTCGCTCCTCGCCGATGCCTTTCCGGGCAAACCGCAGACACACTTCACTTGAACGAGAAACGTGCACCAGACATAGTTAGTGCGGTGGGAGAAACACGCTGAAAACTTTGAAGCCTTCGCTGATAATTCATGGCGGCGCCTGGAACATCCCAGACGAAGCGGTCGAAGACTGCCGCGCCGGAATCCGCAGGGCCCTCGGAGCCGGCTGGAAGATTTTGAATAGTGGCGGTGCGGCGATTGATGCTGTCGAAGCCGCCATCGTCATCCTCGAGGATGACCCCGTATTTGACGCAGGCATCGGCTCGCACTTGAATCGCGATGGCCGCGTGCAGCTCGACGCCATCATCATGGACGGCGCCACGCTGAAAGCCGGTTCGGTCGCCGCCGTCGAACGCGTGCGTAACCCCATCCGCCTGGCTCGCCGCGTGCTCGAAAAAAGTGAGCACATGATGCTCGTGGCCGCAGGTGCCGAAAAATTCGCCGCAGAAAATGGCATCCCGCTCTGTGACCCTGAGGAGTTGACCCTCGATAGCGAGCGCACCGCCTGGCGCCGCTGCCTCGAGGATTCTCACGCCGCCGAACATCACCTCGGCCACGAATCCGGCACCGTCGGCGCAGTCGCCTTCGACGTTCATGGTCATCTCTTCGCCGGAACTTCTACCGGCGGCACCTGCTGCAAGTTTCCGGGGCGCGTCGGCGATTCCCCGCTGATCGGCTGCGGCTGCTACGCGGACACAGAAGTCGGCGGCGTCTCCTGCACTGGCCACGGCGAGGGAATCATGAAAATTGTAATGGCCAAAATGGCAACCGACCTTTTAGGCGAACCCCCCAACTTGCGCCAGCCAATTCGCGACGAGGAGAAGGAAACCGCCTCTCTTCACAGTCAGGCGCAATTCGTTGCCGACGCTTGCGTCCGCAAACTCGCCCATCGCGCCCGCACCACCGGAGGCCTAATTCTCCTCGACCGCGACGGCAACCCTGCCGCCGCATTCAATACGCCTCGCATGGCCTACGGCCTCGTCGAAGCCAACGGCAGCTTCCGCATCGCTCCCTAGCGATTCGCGCACGGACTTTGCCTCCGCGGGTAGAACGCGTCGCGTCTCTTTAAAGTTGCCCCTCGTCCGCGGAAGGACCATAAATCGAGGGCACCGGCACATCGTTGAGCCGCAGATAAACCGACAACTGTCCGCGATGATGGATGATGTGGTTGAGCACAAAGCCGCGCAGCGCGGCTATGCGTGGCAAGCTGAAAATGACTTTACCGCCCGCCGACAAAGTGAAAGTTTTCATCAAGTCCTCGTCGCTTGCGCCTGCGATAGCCGCGCTAGCGGCCGACACATTCTTGTCGAAAGACTGCAGGAGTTCTTCTCGCGTGGTCATCACGTATGGCACGCGCGGCGGTGCACCCGGCGGACGGAAATCCAGGGACTCCCGGCCTATCGTCGCCGTCACCAATCCCGGCAACTCAGCGATATGACCGGCCAGCCTTCCCATCTTCATCGAACGCGCGTGCGGAGCCCAGTCCGCTTTGCCTTCCGGGACACGCTCGAGCGTTTTTCTGGCCGTCGCCATTTCGTGACTGAATTCGGGAAGGAATGCCTCGCGGATTGACATCATTGCCTCCGAAAATTGGATTTGGTCGTGGTGATTGTACGCCGTCCCTGGTTGGATGAGCGAGTACCAGAAAAGATGCCACTCATATGCGAAAAGTGGATGCTCCCCAGGGGGCATTTTGCCTCGCGCTTGGATTGAGGGCCGCGACTGTGCTAGCATCCCGGCTTTCCGCAGGGTCACGCGCAACCGCCGGGGGATGAGGTTTCGCCCTTCGAACCCGATGCAATCGGGTTCTCAGGGTAAAGCGTCGTGATGTGGGCCTTTTCGCACAGCTCGAATTTACACGCCGAATTTTCTCCACACGAAATGCCTATCCGCACCACCGCGATTTTCAGCCGTTTGGTTTTCGGCTTCCCCTTTTCACTTTTCCAATTTCCAAATCCTTCCGAGGTGACTCATGAAATCCTATAACACCGAATGGATACGCAACGTGGGCATTGTAGGCCACGGCGACACGGGGAAAACCCAGCTCGTGTCGTCGTTGCTGTTCACCGCGGGCATCACGCCGCGCCTGGGTAAGGTCGCTGACGGTTCCACCATCACCGACTGGGACGAAGAAGAAATCGCGCGAAAAATTTCCATCAACACCGGGCTTGCCTTTCTCGAGTGGCAGGCTCCTGGCCTCGCCGAAAAAGCCAAGATCAATCTCCTCGACACGCCCGGCTACTCCACTTTCATCAACGAAACGAAATCCTCCCTCATTGCCGCCGACGCTTCGCTGATCGTCGTGGATGGGGCTGCCGGCGTCCAGGTGGTCACCGAAAAAGTCTGGGACTACGCCACCGAATATGACCAGCCGCGCGCCTTTGTCATCAATTGGATGGACCGCGAGCTCGCCAGTTTCGAGCGTACCCTTGATTCTCTCCAGAAGATTTTTGGCCGCGGCGTTGTCGCCGTCGAGCTGCCCATCGGCCAGGAAAAAAGTTTCAAAGGCGTCATCGACCTCATCGGAATGAGAGCGCTGATTTACACTCCCGATGGCGACGGCAAGGCAAAAATCGAGGAAATTCCCGCAGACCTCGCCGAAGAAGCCAAGGCCGCGCACGAAGCGCTGGTTGAAATGGTCGCGGAAGGCGACGACAAATTAATGCAGGAGTTTTTTGATGAGGGCACGCTTCCTGTCGACGACTTGAAAAAAGGTCTGCGTGAGGCCGTTCTCGCCAAGCGCATTTTCCCCGTGCTGCTGAGTTCCGCCCTGCACAATATCGGCTCCGACGCCATCCTGAATTTCATTGTCGAAATTCTGCCGTCGCCGGCCGCGCGCGGAAAAGCCACCGGCCACAAAACGCCGAGCCACAAGGGCGACACCGCCGACCGGAAAATCGCGGACTCCGAGCCCCTCTCCATTTTTGTTTTCAAGACTCTCGCGGATCCTTTCGCCGGCCGCATCACTTATTTCAAAGTGATGTCCGGCGTGCTGAAAAACGACGCCACCCTGAACAATTACAATCGCAGCACGCAGGAGCGCTTCCAGCATATCTCCATCATGCAGGGAAAGACGGCCACCGCCGTCGCCGACATGCACGCTGGCGATATCGGCACCGTCGCCAAATTGAAAGACACCACCACCGGTGAAACGCTCGGCGACAAGACCTGCACGATTTTCTACCCGCCCGCGCGCATCCCGGAACCCTCCATCACGTTTGCCGTCGAACCCAAGACGCGCGCCGATGAAGACAAGATCGGCCAGGCCATCCACAGAATTCTCGAAGAGGATCTCGCGCTGCGATTCTCACGCGATCCGCAAACGAAGGAATTTCTGCTTTCCGGTGCCGGGCAGCAGCACATCGAGGTCGTCGTCGCCAAGCTCCGCAAGCGCTATCACGTCGAAATGAAATTGCATCCGCCGAAAGTTCCCTACCGCGAGACCATTCGCGGCAAGGCCGACGCCGAAGGCAAACATAAAAAGCAGACCGGCGGCCACGGCCAGTTCGGCGTCTGCCGCATCAAAATGGAGCCGCTCCCGCGTGGCAAGGGCATCGAATTCGTGGACGATATTTTTGGCGGCTCGATTCCCAAGAACTGGATTCCCTCCGTTGAAAAGGGTCTGCGCGATTCCGCCGAGCGCGGCTTCCTCGCCGGATTTCCCGTCACCGATTTCCGCGCCAGCCTTTACGACGGAAAATATCACGACGTGGACTCGAGCGATATGGCTTTCAAAATTGCCGGTTCGCTCGCGTTCAAAGAGGCGATGAAGCAGGCGCGCCCCGCCCTCCTCGAACCCATCATGCTTGTCGAGGTTTACGCGCCGGAACAATATTCCGGCGATCTGATGGGCCATCTCAGCGGACGGCGGGGAAAAATCAGCGGCAGTGAAACACGCGGCGGCAGCGTCATCGTCAAAGCGCAGGTGCCGCTGGCGGAAATGCTCAGCTACGCGAACGAGTTGATTTCGATGACGCAAGGCCGCGGCAGCTACTCCATGGAATTTTCACACTATGATTTCGTGCCGGCTGAAATTGCGGAAAAAGTGATCGCCGCGCACAAGCCGCATCACGGTGAAGAGGAAGATGCCGCCTCGGCTTAATTGCGATCAGGATTTCGAGTGCAGGTGCAGCGCGCTCAACATGCGCGTGAATCTTCCAGGCTTCGCCTGCTCGGAGTTACTCTGAGTCGTTGCCGCGGGCGCAGGGCTTGCTTGCGAAGCTCCGGCTGATTCTGGTTCTGCCGCGGCCGGCTTTTGCGCCTGCACATTCGCGGCCGGTGCCTGTGACGTTTGCGCCACCTTCGGCGCGTTGCTCGCCGTGAACGCTGGACACCCGACTCCATAGCAAGGGCCCCACACGCGGTGCGGCCAGCACCCTGAAAGACTCAGAGTCGTCATTCCGATCATCAGCAAGAAACCAACGTTCTTCTTCATCGGAGGCTCCCCTCTAGCACTTTTGCGATGCAATGAGCAGGTTCGGCCCGTCTTACTATCGTTACACGGAACAAACGACCGTCCACCGGAATTACATCGGCAACATCGCCAAAGCCAATAGGGAATAGAAGGCGAATACCAATCGCCATAAGCCCTTTGGCCTCAATGCGTTCTTGGCAGAAAAAATCCCGTAAGACGCCGATGCTCCTCGAAAGACTTTCCAAATTGCGCCGCCAGGAAGCCTTCCTCCTTTTTCGCTTTGCGGACCAACCCGAATAGCGCGATTCCCAACCCCACGAGCGCCCGGTATTCCCCAACAACAATGGTCGTCCCTGCCAAGCCCAGCAACAGGCCGGTGTAAATTGGGTGCCGGATACGGGCATACGGGCCCGTACGGATCAGTTTGTGCTCGGACACAATCGAAACACGCGCGCTCCAATATTTCCCAATGTGGTGACGAGCCCAGATCGCGAAAGCCACGCCCGCAAAGGTGAGTGCAATTCCCAGCGCCGTGGCCCAACCCTCCTCCGGCATGAACCGCCTGTTCAACGCGCCGAGGTTCGGGTTGTAAATCGCGATCAGATAGAAGGCCGCTCCCATCAGCACGACGTGGGCCAGCCTGTCGCCCGCCGGCTCGGTTCTCGCCGCCCGCTGCACTTTGAGACCTTCGACAAACCAATACGCCGCGAATACGAACCACGCCGCGCCCACGAGTTGCATTGGGTGAATCGTCATTGTTCACACGCCCTCGGCGCATTCTAATCCAGCTTCACTTTTCCATTTTCCATTTTTCACCGTCCCATTTTCCGCCGGCCGATGAAGCCACCTCATCGCCGCCATGAAATCTCTTCCCTCCGTTCTCCAATTTGGCGCTTGCGATTCGCCTGTGGATTGCGTCAAGCTGCTGCGCATGAAAAATCCAAAAAGAAAACAGCGCATGGGTGATGCCACGCTTGCCATCCACGCAGGCCAGGATACATTCCGCGTCGCTGGTCCGGTGGGCGTCGAAATCTCGCGTACCGCGAATTTCACTTTTTCGAGCACGGAAGAAATGAAGCTGTGGGCCGAGGGAAAAAGCTCGGCCTACATCTACACGCGTTACGGTAATCCCACGCTCACGATTGCGGAAACAAAGCTCGCCGCGCTCGAAGGCGCCGAGGCCGCCATCGTCACCGCTTCGGGCATGGCCGCGATTTCGAACGCGCTCTTCGTCGTGCTGAAAGCCGGCGACGAAGTGATCGCCACGCGCCAGGTTTATGGCGGCACCTACCGGCTCATGCGAGATGTGTTTCCCCGCTTCGGCATCGTCGTCCGCCACGTGGATTTTGATCTCGCGGGCATCGAGCAGCTCGTCAACCCGCGCACGAAAGCGCTCTACATCGAGACACCCACCAATCCCACGCTCCGCCTCGTGGACCTCCGCAAAGCCATCGCCTTCGCCAAGGAGTGGGACCTGGTCTCAATGATTGACAACACGTTTGCCAGCCCCGTCCTTCAGAAACCGATTCAGATGGGCTTCGACGTGGTCCTCCACAGCGCCACAAAATATCTTGCTGGCCACTCCGACCTGATTGCCGGAGCCGCCGCCGGCAGCCACAACTTCATCCGCAAAGTGCGCGACAACATCATCTACATGGGCGGCTCGATGGACCCCGAAGCCGCCTACCTGCTCATTCGCGGCATGAAAACGCTCGAAGTGCGCGTCCAGCGCCAGTGCCAATCGGCCATGACGATTGCAAAATATTTGGAAAAGCACCCCAGGGTCGCGCGGGTGCACTATCCCGGCCTCCAGTCGCATCCGGATCACGCGCTCGCCAGGCACCAGATGAAGGGTTTCGGCGCCATGCTCGCCTTCGACATGAAGGGTGGCCTAGCCGCCGCGCGCCGCTTCTGTGATCGCGTGCGAATTTTTCTCCTCGCCGCCTCACTCGGGGGCGCCGAATCGCTCGTTGTCCTCCCGGCGTACACTTCGCATTACCACATGTCGCTCGCCGAATTGCGCGCCGCCTCCGTCGAACCTGGCACGGTGCGAGTCTCCATCGGCCTCGAAGATCCCGCCGACCTCATCGAAGACCTGCGCCAGGCGCTCGCGTAGCCGCCCCTCGCGTAACCCTTTTGTCGTCCGGCGCATCCTATTCATTGGAGCACCGCTATGGACTCAGACATCCTCTTCGGCGTCATCGTCATTCTAACGGTCGCCTCCATCTCTGGCTCGTTGTTCCACATCCTCAAGAACCTTAGCCGCTGAAGAAAATCGAATCGCTGCGATCCCGCCGCAACGCGCGGTTCGCGTCCCGGATGATGTTGCGGGACCTCGACGCATACGGATTCGTTCGTCCAGGTGTCGGTGAAGCAGGCTAGTTCAGTTCCGCGGATTCGATCCTGGCTCGCTTCGGTTTGAAAATCTCGGTGTCGGCAGGTTTCCGGAGTGTGAAGAAATCTGGGTCGTTGCTTGAAGCCTTCCCTGTCTTTACAGTCGTTTCGTGAAACGGAGCTTCGCCCTGCTATTTCAATTCGATGGCGATCGCCTCATAGGGAAAATCACTCAAGTTCTCCGGTATCCGCTCGGAGGTTGGAAATGTGAGGACCTGTCCGGCTTTCGCCTGGATCTTTTCCGTTCTCCCGTCGGGATAGGTGATTGCAAGATGCGCGACAGTGAGATTTATCTCAACCAAAAACGGATGTTTGTGGACCACTGATTTCTCGTGCGGCCCATACTTCACGCGCAGCACCCGCACCTTCTCATTCTCCAGTTCCACCCGGTAATGTTCGGGGTCAACTTTCACCGGGTCTTGCGCGATTGCTTCGATTCTTGCAGTTGTGGACATCACTTCACTCTCGTTGCCGGGTTCACCAGCGCTTGTCTCCGGGAATCTGCTCGACACCCTGGCGATGGCCCGCATCCG
The DNA here is from genome assembly GCA_050746945.1 of Candidatus Acidiferrales bacterium. Lineage (GTDB taxonomy): Bacteria > Acidobacteriota > Terriglobia > Acidiferrales > UBA7541 > Palsa-295. Next base: position 194,906 of record JBOGMZ010000020.1, read on the forward strand.
AGCCACTCCTGGCCCATTCATTCACAGTAATTAGTGCTCGACGGACGCAAACCGTTTCAAACAATTTCACTCTTGTTCCAGTGAATTCACGCGAAAAGCGCGGGTGGCCAGATGACCGGAAGTTGTTCTACTCGACGTATCCCGGAAGTTCGTGCGCTGATTTTTACCCTCAGGTACGAAGGGCACCCCCCGGCGCGAGATCCTTGCACTTCACCGCGCGCTCTCCCACATCCTCAAGAACCTCGGCCGGTGAAACCGAACGGAAGGCTTGCGCTACGCGCTCGCATGTCCGAAAATCATTAAGGACACTCAATGACTCAATTCTCGACACGCCGCCTTGCCGCCGAAGAACTTGCCAATAGCCTTACGCACGGCGTCGGGTTGATCCTGAGCATCGCAGGCTTCGCAACTTTGCTGACTCTCGCGGTGATGCGTGGCAGCACATGGCGAATTGTGAGCTGCGCCATCTATGGCAGCACCCTGCTGTGCCTCTACGCCGCCTCCACGATCTACCACAGCATTCGCTCTCCTCGCCTGAAGCGCATCCTCAGGGTCTGCGACCATTCCGCCATATACCTGTTAATCGCCGGGACCTACACGCCCTTCTTGCTCGTCAACCTGCGGGGAGGCTGGGGTTGGTCACTGCTCGCGGTCATCTGGGGACTCGCGATGGCGGGGATTCTGTTCAAGGTGTGGTTTGTGGAGCATGCCCCCGTCCTGTCCACGGCGGTTTACATTCTGTGAACTCGTCCAGTAGATTGGTAACACATTCAGTCCTTTCGATGGGCGTGCCATTGCTGCAGATATTGTTCTGGGGTGAGATAGCCGAGCGACTGGTGCGGCCGCACGGTGTTGTAGGTTTTCTCC
>JBOGMZ010000021.1:0-60892 GCA_050746945.1 Candidatus Acidiferrales bacterium
GGAGAAAACCTACAACACCGTGCGGCCGCACCAGTCGCTCGGCTATCTCACCCCAGAACAATATCTGCAGCAATGGCACGCCCATCGAAAGGACTGAATGTGTTACCAATCTACTGGACGAGTTCAAACACTTGACTCCCCCCACCAGAGGTAATAAGGTGACGGCGTTCAGCTTTGGGCTGAATGCTCCACCCCCATCCTTTATCGGGGAACTAGCATGGGCGAACGTTTCAAACGCGTGCTGATTGCTGTTGCGCTGGGGCTAGTGGTCGCCCTCGCTTGTAATCGCCTCGATGCCGAATTCGCGCGTTTGGGAATACCTGCCGAATCAACGTTTCTCAACGACCTGATCGTAGGATTGGTCGCTGGTTTGTGCGCCTACGGCTGGGCTTCACTCTTGGCGGAACGAATCAGACGCCAACCCCTGGATGAAAAACTCTTGCACGAAGGCATTCTCCGTGAACGCATGCGAATCGCGTGCGAGGTCCACGACACATTCGCCCAGGGATTTGCTGGAATGATTCTTAACTTGGAAGCCGCCCGCGTGTGCGTAGGTGAGCATTCGGAGACCCAACAGCTCTGCGACCGCGCGCTCAGGATTGGCCGGGAGAGCCTCGCAGACGCGCGCTCCCTGCTGCAAGTTCTCCGAGTAGGAGCCCAGGAACGACAGGTGGAGAACCTGAGCGAGGCTGTGAAGCGCCTGGTCGAATTGTTGACCGACGGCACGCGCCTTCGCGCTACGTGTTCCGTCGCCGAAGTCTCCAGTCTGATTTCGGCCGACACGGAAACAGAAATCCTCCGGATTGTCAAAGAAGCAGTCAATAATGTCGTGAAGCATGCCGAGGCATCAGAGGTGCGGGTCACCTTGTCTGCAAATGGCGACAAAATACGGTTTTGTGTTGAAGATGACGGGTGTGGGTTCGTTTCACCAGACCCCGTGCCGGATGCGACGTTCGGTTTGACGAGCATGCGGGAGCGCGCAAAAAATCTGGGAGGTCAATTGCGGCTGATCACTCACCCCGGACGCGGTACACGTGTCATCGCCTTTATCCCAATTCCTGGCCCAGCGGCCCAAGGAGTAAACCATGGGCAATACCGGAACCATTCGAGTCGTCATCGCGGATGACCATACGGTCGTACGTGAAGGACTCCGCTCGATCCTGGACAAAACTCCGGGTACGTCAATCGTCGCCGAGGCTCGCGACTGGCCCGAGGCAATCCGAAAGGTAGGCTCGCATCGTCCGGAGATCGCTTTGTTGGACGTGCGCATGCCCGGAATGAACGCGGCCGAAGGAGTCGCCTCAATTCATCGGAAATACCCCAAAGTAGGGATCGTACTGATCTCCGTGTTTGACCGCGATGAAGAAATCTACAGCGTGATTCGTGAGGGAGCGCGTGGGTTCCTCTTGAAGGATTGCACCAAAGATGAGTTGCGCTTATGCATTCGGGCTGTACGCGACGGTGGCACATATCTTGCCTCCGGGCCTGCGGCCAAGTTAGCGGAGCGCGTGCAAACCCGGGAATTAACCGGCCGCCAGTTGCAAATCCTCGAGTTGGTCACGGAGGGCAAGACGAATAAGGAAGTCGGCGTTGTCTTGAACATCACGGAGGGCACGGTCAAGGTTCATCTAAGCCGGATTTTCGGTAAACTTTCAGTCGACGGTCGAACGGCGGCAATCACGAAAGCCTTGCAACGTGGACTTGTCCGGCTATCGAAGAGTGCCTGAAGACCCCATCGACAACCCTAGTCGTCTCGCGGTTCTCTCGCTGCGAGAGACCGTATGACCAAGGATATACGGCGTCATCACACGACCAGTCAATTGAATTTCAAGCGCTGAGATTTTTAAAGTCTGCTTGGCCGGTGTTCCGCTCTTCCATCCTAGGATAGTCGGCTTGCGCTCGTTCGATAAAGGACGATACCCGGCCGCGGAAAATGTTTCGGCATGCCATCCCGGTCGGACGCGTCTTTGGCATTTCCATTGACCTCGACTATTCTTGGTTCCTCGTAGTCGGCCTGCTCACATGGCTGCTCGCCGTCTCTTACTATCCCGCTGAGTTCCGGAACTGGGGCACCGCCGAATATTGGGTCCTGGGCGCGGTGACTGCGGTCATGTTATTTGTGAGCGTGCTGATTCACGAGCTCGGTCATTCGATCGCCGCCAAGCGGTTCGGGATTTCCGTTCCGCGTATCACGCTGTTCCTATTTGGAGGGGTCTCGCAGATTGCGGCCGAACCGTCGAGCGCCGACGTGGAATTCTGGATTGCCGTGGTCGGGCCCATCGTGAGTTTTGCCCTGGCTGCCATCTTTTGGGAACTGGAACCGCTGCTGGCGTGGTCCCAGCCGTTACTTGCCCTGGCTAAGTACCTCGCATTGCTGAATCTTATCCTTGGCGCTTTCAACCTGATCCCTGGGTTCCCGCTGGACGGAGGGCGCGTCTTCCGGGCCATCGTTTGGCAAATCACTGGCAAGTACCGGCGAGCGACCATTATTGCTGCCGTCACCGGCCGCTTCTTCGGTTTCCTTCTGATCTTTCTGGGAGTTTGGCAAGCGTTGGCTGGAAATCTCATCGGTGGACTATGGATTGTCTTCATTGGGTGGTTTCTAGAGAGCGCAGCAGGAAGTCAGGTTCAGCAGGAGGTTTTGAAGAGCCTGCTTGGGGAGCACAAAGTGCTCGATGCCATGAAGAAGGATTATCCCCAGATCCCGGACAACATCACTGTACAAGAATTGGTTGACAAGTACATTCTGTCAGGAGGTGTCCGCTACTTTGTGGTCAACAGCGGAAACGGTTCGTCCGGGATGATCACTCTTGCAGCCATACGTGAAGTACCGCGCACCGCATGGCCGACTACCACTGTTTCCCAAGTCATGATTCCGCTGCAGAAACTCGATACCACTCGCCCCGAGACGGTCCTTTGGTCCGCGCTTGAGAAGATGGGACGCGACGGTGTGAACCAGATGCCTGTGATTCAAGGGAATGCGATTGTCGGGATCCTCTCGCGGGAGGACATTCTCCATTATCTCCGCGTTTTGCAGTCGTTTGCTGTGTAAACCAGCCGGAGGGCAAACCCACCAAGAGCGCAAAGTAGAGATCTCATGCTGTCGGGAAGAGCGTGCTGCCAGGGTGCCTCCCAACACCCCTGGCCAGAATAATCGAACAAGGTGAAACGTCGTACATCTAAAGGAATACCCCAGACCTCCCTCTTAGAATTACAGCAATTGATAACTATCGGGTACAGCCAGATTCTATCTAAAGAACAATTGCACTGGATTGCTGGCATTGTATCTTCCCCGTCGGGGTGAAATCGTTGTCCGGGCTCCTCTTACGACTCTTTACCACAACACCTACGGCTATTGTTTGCCCGCTTGATGCAGGGCCTCGAGGCGAGGCCTGGTTTCAAAAGATCGTCTATAACGGGAGGCAAAAAATGACAGTTCCCCTTGAGGAGAAACGAGCGAAGAGATTCCTTCCCGGCCCCATCCTTTTCCTTCTTCTCTTTGCCATCTTTCTCTCCAGTTCGCAGCCCGCACAGGCGATTCCGGCCTTCGCGCGCAAGTACGGTCTGCCGTGTTCCGCTTGCCATATTGGATGGCCAGAGCTGAACAATTTCGGTCAAGTGTTTCGGGACAACGGATACCAAATGATGAATGAGTTGGACTCGCCCATCACGCGGGATGCCTCCTACTTTCCGATGACGATTCGCATTACTCCGCAGTGGCACCGCGAGAGCGCCAACAATGAGGTGGTGGACGACGTTCCCGGTGGCGCTACAGGAGGGACCCACGCAGGAACCCTTACAACCCATGGGTTCGATCTGTCCGGGATCGACATATGGTTCGCCGGCACACTGTTCAAGAACATTTCCTTCAGCGTGCTGCCTTCTTCTGATTCCACCGCCACTTTCCATTTCGAAAATGCATTTGTGCGGTTCGATAATCTGCTGAATTCGCGGTGGCTCAACGTAAAGGTGGGCAAGTTCGAATTGGACCTTCCCGTTTCCGAGAAGCGCCTCCTGACGGGCTCTGGGAACGGCGGGTTTTACTACATCTACCATTTCACGCCCGGCGGCGACGCCAACCCCTTTGGCGGGATCGGCGACAACCAACTGGGCGTAGAAATAAGCGGACACAGCGAAAACAGCTACACCCGTTATGCGTTTTCGGTTATGAGCAGCGTGGATGGCAATGTTGGATTCCTCAACTCCGCTGGCTCCCCGGCTGGTAGAACTTTTGATTACTACGGCCATTTTGAGCAGGCTTTTAACACCTTCCACAGTGGGATGATGAAGGTCGGCGCGTATGCTTACTTCGGCTATTCCCCCACTTTTTTCCAGACCTCGGGCGGGACTCCGATTTATGGCCGGGGAAACGAACCCTTCTACCGGGCGGGAGTCGAGTGGAAGTGGTATTTCAACAAATTCCTTATCAAATCTGTTTACATGCACGGGTACGACAACGGCACCCTTGCTAATTTTGGACTCGGCTCCTCGGCACCTCCCAGTCCCCTCCCGGCCGGCCTGCATGCCGCCACGTGGAATGGGGGGTTTGTCGAAGGGCAGTACGTGATCTCACCACAGTGGATCATCATCGGCCGGTACGAGGGGATCCGCATGTCGCAACAAGCTAATAGCGCCACTCCCGGCGATCTTGGAAACTTGGATGCCTTCACGATCGCGAATCGCTGGTATCCGTTCATGTTCAGCCGCGCAGGCCTCGCGCTTCAACAGGAGTACTCCTGGGTGCGATCCAATGGAATCACCAATCAAGGCGGAGCCTTCGGGAGCACCTGCTTGGTTTCTCCGGCCTGCAAAATCAGCAGCAGCAGCGTCTTGCTTGGCGTCGATTTCGACTTCTAAGGGGGAGGCACATATGAAGAAGAATGTGATCACGTACTCGATTCTGTGGACATTCTGTCTCGTCATCGCACTCCCCGGGCTGGCCTTTGCGCAGGACGAGGGAGCACATGTCGCTGGTCTGACCGGTAATGCTGCAACAGGCAAGGAACACTACCGGCGTTGGTGTGTCGGTTGTCACGGGGCAGAGGGAAACGGCGAGGGTGAGAACGCGCAGTGGATCGATCCCAAGCCAAGAGATTTCACGGAGGCGCTGTTCCGCTGGCGCTCCACCCCCACTGGCGCTCTTCCGACCGACCAGGATTTGTACGACACAATTACGCGCGGCGTTGTGGACACCTACATGCCGACCTGGAGACCGCTGCCCCCGCAGGTACGCGTGGACTTGGTCGCCTACATCAAGACTTTTTCATCGAAGTGGAAGACGCAAAAGGCAGGCACACCAATTTCCATTCCCGCCGAACCCGCAGAAACCATGGAAAGTGTCCTGCATGGCCGGGAGCTCTTCGACAAATTGCAATGCTGGAAATGTCATGGACCGGAAGGCCGAGGCGATGGTCCTTCGGCAATCACCCTGACGGATGACAAGGGTCTCCCCATCCGCCCGTATAATTTCCACGACGGCACACGCTTCCGCTGCGGCGAGACCAATCAAGACCTGTACAAAATCTTTATGACTGGCCTTGACGGGTCACCCATGCCTTCCTTTGCCGATATCCTGAAGCCTGGCGATGCCTGGGATCTGGTGCATTTTCTCCGAACGCTTCAGCCAATGGTGAAGACAAAGTCACGCGAACTCTGGCTGGAATATTCGAAGACGCACAAGGACATCAAGCCGATGGGGGCGGAAGGCGGAAGCTAGTAGCTTAGCCGGTTCGTTCCGGCTGAAGGAGCTCCCGGTAAAGCTCATTTCATAACAGTGGCAAGAGGAGAGATATATGCCATCGAAATATTTAGTTGTTCTATCAATCTTGGTACTCGCGGCTTCAGCGTTCTTGGTGTCTGCTGCACCTGCCAGGCCTCCGGCTGGCGGAACGATCACCGGAAAAGTCAACTATACGGGTACGCCTCCCAAAATGCGGCCGATTGACATGTCGAAGGAACCTTACTGCCAGAAACAGCACAACCCGCCGATCAAGACGCAAGACGTCGAGTCCGGACCCGGAGACACTCTGAAGGATGTGGTCGTGTATATCTCCGTTGGAGACAAGGGGTCCGCACCAGCGTCAACCCCAGTTCGTTTCGATCAGAAGGGCTGCGAGTATACGCCTCACATTCTGACCATGGAAGCGGATCAACCTCTTCAGATCTACACGAACGACCCGGTCGCCCACAATATCCACCCCATGCCCAAGTTGAATTCCGAATGGAACAAGTCGCAACCGCCCGGTGCTCCGCCGATTGACACCAAGTGGGACAAGCCTGAGTTTATCCCGGTGAAGTGCAATATCCATCCATGGATGCATGGTTACTTTGTCGTGCTGAAGACTTCGCATTACGGCGTTACCGGCGAGGACGGCAACTATGAGATCAAGGACGTGCCTCCCGGAAAGTACACCCTCACGGCGTGGCAAGAACACATGGGCAGCCTAACTCAGGAAGTGACCGTGAGCGCTGGCGAGACCAAGGCTAATTTTACATTTCACGCGTTGCCGTATTAGTCAGCGGCACGCACTCTTGAATGCCAGCGTCTGAATTTGCGCACGGGCTCAGGCGCTCCCGCTAGGCAGCCGTAGTGAGTGCGCTCTAGGCGGGCGGAGGCAAGTCACATGGGCAAGTTCTTCGCAGTGATGCTGGTAATCATCACCCTCGTTTCCGTTTACCCGATCATTGCTCACACTTGGTGGCCGCCACCGCCTATCTCAACCACCGCCCCGAGTGTTGACCACCAATTGGACGAAACGATGCTTGGTTCGGGCCTCCTGTTTATTTCCTCGCAGTTGATTCTCGCGGGATTCATTTGGTCTTTCGGTGGGCGAAAGGGAAAAATCAAGGGCTGGCCAGGCGGCCCCACTCCCGTGGTGGCATTTGGGATCATCATCGTGAGTTTAGAGATTCTGAGTCTCACATTCGTGGGTTCCAAAGTGTGGGCATCAATGTACATGCCTCCGCCAAACGGTCAGGCGTTGCACGTTGACGTGCAGGCCGAACAGTTTGCCTTCTTCTTTCGCTATGCGGGTCCCGACGGCGTCTTTGGAGGCATCCATCCGGATAAGATCAGCGACGCGACAGGCAATTATTTTGGCCTCGACCCCGAGCACGATGTTGCCTCGAGAGACGACATTGTGGTGGGGACCTTAACCGTTCCCGTCGATACCCCCATCCTGCTCACACTCCATTCAAAGGATATGATCCACAATTTCTACGTCCCCGAACTGCGCTTGCAGCAGGATATCGTCCCGGGTCTTGATATTCCGCTTCACTTTACGGTAACCAAAACCGGTAAGTGGGAGATCGTCTGCACCCAGCTTTGCGGCCTGGGCCATTACTCCATGCGGGCGTTCTTGCAGGTAATGTCGAAATCGGATTTCAACGACTGGCTTAAGCAGCAGTCGGGAGATTAGTCGCTGAACTCGGCTGCCGCTTCGCGACCCGCGTTGCCGGCAGCCATACGTTAGTGTGCGAGGCGCTTCGATGAGTGACATGACATCGCAACCGGAAGTTCACCACCACGCTCCACCCCAGGGGTTCCTCCGAAAGAACGTCTTCAGCCTCGACCACAAAGTGATCGGATTGCAATACTACGGCCTCGCGCTGCTCGCCGTCTTTATCGGGATGGTCCTGTCGTGGCTGTTTCGCATCCATTTGGGCTGGGCCAACGCTGCCATTCCTGGCCTGCAGCATCTTTCGCCAAATGGGGCGCCCGGGGGTCTCATCACTCCCGAGTACTACCTCTCCCTGTTGACCATGCACGGCACCATCATGGTCTTCTTTGTGCTCACCAACGCTCCGTTCGCTGGTTTCGGAAATTACTTCCTTCCCATTCAGATTGGTGCCGAGGATATGGCGTTTCCGCGTTTCAATATGATGTCGTTCTGGTTCACTTTTCTTGCCTTCCTGGTATTGATGGCGTCCTTCTTCGTTCATGACGGTCCTCCCATTTCTGGCTGGACCGCCTACGCGACCCTCAGTTCCGTCGGCAAAGATGCAGGGCCTGGGGAAGCATTGGGACAAGACCTTTGGGTCGTCGCCATTGGGCTGTTCTGCATCGGCCAGCTTCTGGGTTCGCTGAATTTTATCTCCACCACGCTGGATCTTCGCACCAAAGGAATGAAGCTCGCGCGCATGCCACTCTGCACCTGGGCTTGGTTCATCACGGCATGCATTGGCCTGTTGGCATTTGCCGACCTGCTTCCTGCTTGCATCTTGCTGCTGCTCGACCGCACCGCAGGCACGAGCTTCTTCTCGCCGGCAGGTCTGGTCGTCAGCGACACCCTGCAGCCTCACTCCGGCGGTTCCCCGCTGCTCTGGCAGCATTTGTTCTGGTTTTTCGGCCATCCGGAGGTTTACATCGCCATTGTGCCGGGATTCGGAATCGTTTCGCACATCCTCCCCGCCTTCATCCGCAAGCCTCTGCTGGGGGGCACGCGCGTCATGATTGGTTGCATGATCTCCATCGGTTTCCTCAGCTACATGGTCTGGGGACACCACATGTTCGTCAGCGGGATGAACCCGTTCTCGGCCATTTTGTTCTCGGTGCCCACACTGATCATCACGATCCCCGCGACGGTCGCCACGTTGATGTGGATTGGCTCCATTTACGGCGCGAATTTGCGGTTTACTTCGGCTTCGCTGTTTTGCCTCGGCTTTATCTCCGTGTTTATCAGCGGAGGCATCAGCGGATTCTTCCTGGCCCAGCCCAGCATCGACACCTACTTGCATGCCACCTATTTCGTGGTGGCCCACTTCCACTTCGTTATGGCCGTGGCCGCAATCTTCGGCATTTTTGCGGGAACCTATTTCTGGATGCCCAAGATGATCGGACGCATGATGAATGAAACGCTGGGGAAATGGCATTTCTGGCTCACTTTCATCGGTGTGTACTGCATCTTCATGCCCATGCACTATCTGGGGCTCGCGGGAAACGTCCGGCGCTATGCATCCTTCACCGATGATTACCTGATTCCGCTCATCCCCGTTCACAAATTCATCACCATCGCTGCCCTTCTCACCGGCGCCGCCCAGCTCATCTTTCTCTACAATCTTTTCCACGCCCGCTTCTGGGGACCGATAGCACCCGACAACCCATGGGAGGCCACGTCTCTCGAATGGTCCACCACTTCTCCGCCGCCCTTCGATAATTTCGGCGGCAAGCATCCCGTGGTTTATCAGGGCGCCTACGAATACGGTGGCGAGGGTCCGCAGGACTACATCATGCAGACCACGCCAGGGAAGACTTCGGGCGATTGAGTGCAAAAGGATTCATTCTGATGGCATCTACAACTTATCCGTCTCCAGGTCCTGCGGCGAAACCGTCGGTCGTCCTGCCGGGGACACGAGCGTGGGGCGGTGCGCGGGCTGTGGCCACCCCGCAGATGGCCGCGACGCAGACAGGCATTTGGGTCTGTGTCTGCGCCATTTTCATGTGCTTTGCGGCATTCATCAGCGCGCTGGTGGTGCGGGAGGGAGCTTCCTCGGACTGGCGGCACCTGACGCTGCCTCACATCCTGTACCTCAATACCCTGATTTTATTGGCAAGCAGTTACACGCTTGAAGTTTCTCGGCGGCGATTCGCGCTCGAAATTCGAGAGAAGAAACAGGCCGGCCACGCCACTTATTCTGGTCCGCGTTTGTCGCTTTACGTGACCATCGCCCTGGGAACCGCTTTTGTCATCGGCCAATGGATTGCCTGGACGAACCTGGCCGCCCATGGCTTGTTTCTGTCCACCAACCCAAGCAGCTCATTCTTTTATGTGCTGACTGCTATGCACGGGCTGCACGTGCTCGGCGGAATGGCGGGGCTGATCTATATGGCGCGGCGACTGGCTCGAAGCGTCACACTGACTCAGGCGAACGCGCTGGGTGCCGCTGCAATTTACTGGCACTTTATGGGCCTGCTCTGGGTTTTTCTATTCATGGTCATGGCCATCCGGTTATAACCTCGTTTGGAGGGAAATATTGTGAATCCTTCAGAAGGAGCAATGGACGCGGGGCACGCGGCAGTTATGGAGGCGTCGCCCTATGGCATTGAGTCGAAGAAGCTCGCCATGTGGCTTTTCATCGCCTCGGACACCGTCACGTTCGCGGCGCTGCTCTTCGCTTATTCCTACCTGCGTGTAGGCAGCCTGGATTGGACGCCGCCATTCAAGTTCGTGCCCAGCATCGTCAACGGCATGGTCATGACCGTTATTCTGCTCACCAGCAGCTTGACCATGCTCGGCGGCGTGATGGCCGCGAAGGCCGGCAATCAGAAATCGTGCCTCCGATGGATGGGCTACACCATGTTGCTCGGCATCGCCTTCGCCACCCTTCACTTGCGCGAATGGTTCGGGTTGATCCATGAAGGCTGGCGATTTTTTGCGAATCCGCTGGGCGGCTCCGTTGAGGTCGGCACAGGCTTTTTCTGTGTCACAGGCCTTCACTTGCTGCACGTGGTTTCCGGGGTCGTCGCGCTCGCGATCGTCGCACTCGGCTACAAGCGCGGCCGCCTCACTGCCGGGCACGTGGAGACCACCAGCCTGTACTGGCATTTCGTGGACATCGTTTGGATGTTTGTTTTTCCGATCGTATATCTGATGAACGCGCGGTAGCGCGCAGCGACCGCGCGAGGAGTGAGAAATCGCCATGGAACAGCAGCAGCAGCCAAGCATGAAAGTGTACGTGGGCGTCTGGGTCGGTTTGATCGCCATTGTGCTGTTCGAGGTGTTTCTCACCTATCTGCATCTGGCTCCTCGAACGCTCATCGCGTTCCTGCTGCCGCTGGCATTTATCGAGGCGGGCATCGGAATCGCCTACTTCATGCACATGAAATATGAGAGTCCGAAACTGTTCTGGTCGCTTGTTCCCATTACCCTGTTCGTGCTATTCATGCTCGATCATATTTGGCCCGATGCGTTCCGTCTCGCTCGGATGAGCCTCCTGCATTAGTGTTCAGGCGGTTGAGGCAAGATGCATCCGGCGCCATTGCGGACAGTCTTGCGGAACTGATTTAAAGGAGTAATCTTCATAATGTTCGGGATGAGGCAGCGCGGGAGTCGTTGGCTGGTACGGGCGTCTGTGTTGCTGGGGCTGTTTGCGAGCGCCGTGCCGCTCTACGCGCAGGGTTGCCCTTTATGCTATCAAAGTGCGGCTTCCGGAGGAGCTCAGTTTATCCAGGCTCTGCGGAATGGAATCCTGATCTTATTCTTTCCGCCATTAATAATCCTGGGTGCCATTTTCTATGCAGCCTATTGCAAGCGGAATCAGTTTAATTCGATCGACGGGGCCGCTCCCGTCGAGTTCGATTTTGATCAGCCTGACCACAGGGAAGAAAGCCCGTTCGATGACGCCCGTCAGCCGCGTCTGCGCGTTGACGTGGCGGACGCCTTCGAGCTCTAGACTCTACTCAATCCCGGCGCTTTCCAGGGGGATTGGTGTGCTCCCTTGCTAGTTCAGACTTGCATTCCCCGGGCCGGGCCCCTGTTTGTTTATCTTTGTTTGGCAGCCTCCTTCGCCTTCACTCCGGCCGCCGGCGCACAGATTTATCATGACCCGCGGCGGAAGACGACCGTTGGGTTTGAAATCGAGCTTAAAGCCCCCACCGCTACGGTCGCAGAAATCGTCAGCCGGGTCGCCAACGATAGTTACATCCGCGGCACGAAGATGTATGCGAAGAAGCAGGATCTGGAGGACGCCGAATACGCCTCGTCTTCAAAGGCCTTCACCGACAAGATCCCGAACGCTCAGATATTTTACAAAATTCGTACGAAGGCCCTCTCCCCGGCCAATTTCCCCGGCAGCAACGATATGGGCACGGTTACGGTTCGGTATGCCGTCGAAGCTATCAATCCAAAGCTCACGCGGCTCCGGATCGATGCCGTTTTCATTTCAGATGCGCTCCGTGTGCGTTATCCGTCGGACGGAAATGTTGAGACCGCCGAATACGCCGAAATCTTCAACCAGCTCAGGGAACAGACGGAACCCTCGTCTCCGGGCGACCATTCTGCCACCGTGATTACGGCAGACACATCTGGCTTGCAGCAAACCCTCGCCGAAGAGCAGGCCCGCGTGGATGCCGTTCAAGGCAATATCTCCCAGCTGGAACGGCAGGTGAAACAACTCCAATTCAACACCATGGGCCGCGTGAAATCCCCGGGGGTTCCGCTGAAATCCTCGCCCTACGATCACGCCTCCACGATTCTCGTCCTCGACAAGTCCGAAGTCCTCACCGTTCAGGCAACCACCCAGTATTGGTATCGCGTGCGCCGCAAGGGGGGCGAAGAAGGATGGATTTACTTTGTCTTTCTGGAGCCGCTCCCATGATTTCCACGAAAATATGGAGGGGCCATCACACCACAAGAGCGCTCATCCTGCTGTCCCCCTCGATCCTGCTCGCGATTCTTGCGGGGAGCCCGGCGCGAGCCCAGCAAGTGCCACCCACGGAGCGACTGTACAATCACCAGCAGATGGACGTCGAGAAAGCCATTCAGGAACTGCATGGCTATGAAACCCAGCGACTTCCTGTCCTCTCAGGTTTTGTCAATGCCCCTGCTTCTTCACTCGATCACCTCCAGAATCCCCGCTTCCAGTTCCATATAGACCTGGTTTCCCAGGGTGCGGCCCAGACCGTGGTGCGTGTGAGCGCCAAGATTACTGCCTGGTACGAGGATGCCGGAGTATCCCGGTCCCAATATACGGCCGTGCCTTCCAATGGGCGACTCGAGGAGGATTTCCTGGATCGGCTGAGCGTGAAACTCGAGAAGGGCGCACCCCCGCAGCATGTTGAAGGCGCTGGAGGCCTGCACTCGCCTCCCGGAGCTTCTCCCATTTCTGCGCTGGCGCCTGGAGGCAGCGCTGCCGCAGGCGGGCCCCTTGGCGGACAACCCGCCAGCCCAAACGCGCCACCGGCTCCCAGCCCCCCAAATTCGGCGGAGGGCTTGGCGGGTCAAATTGCCTCGCTAAGGGTGGAACGCGAAACCCTCGAGCAAAAGGAGCGAAAATTAAACCAGCAGATATCGGAGTTACAAAGCGCCTCACGGAGCGAAGTTTATCTCCGGAACATGGCTGTTATCCGCGCCACCCAAACACCCCTCTTCGAGCAGGATCAGGACACATCCAAGGTTCTGTTCCGCGCCGATCCCGATGATGAATTCCAGATCGTCGAAACGCGTGGCGACTGGTTGCGCGTTAGCCTGGAAAATGGCGCCGAAGCTTGGCTCCGCGCCTCGCAACTCCGGCAGCCGGGTGATCAGTCGGATCCCGATCCTGCGAATCTTAATTTCACTGCGGCCAACGAAGAGGTCAAGGCTTTCGGCGGCGATTGGAGTCAGCTCAAGGGCAAAACCGCTTTCTATGTTTTTGCCCAGCCCGCCCGGCAAATTCCGGACGCGGCCCTTGGCAAGAATCAGCTTCAGTTCGCCGAATACACCTTTGTTGAAGGCTATCGCGCCGCCACTCATTCACAGCAGCAGATGGATGGAGTTGTGGTGGTTTTTCTCGGGCCCAAGGGCGGCGTGGCCGCGGCCACACTTGCGGATATTCGTCGCTGGCGCGAAGGCTACCTGACGGACAAGGTCTTTCTCGAGCGTTGCTCACTCGACCCACCCGACTCATTCTCTGATGCCCAAAGGCGATGAGTAGTTCTTGGTCGATTGGGTGATTCCTGAATTGTGCTCCCCGAGCCGTTGCACCAAATCCGCCGTGAATCCGGTGTAAAGTTTTCCGGTTGCCGAGCTGCGGATGGCGTTAACGGTGAACATCGAGAAGAGTGGCGCGCCTGAGACGAGTCGAACCTCCGACCTTCTGGTTCGTAGTAACGATGTCAACCTTGTAAGCTATGGCTTGTCTTGCCCTTACGAATTAGTGCAGTGTCAAGTGCAGGTTCATTGCGGCGAGTTTTGTTCCCTTAACGTTCCCAAATTTTAACCTTCAGGCTGGCTCACTCGACCATGAACAGAACCCTGTAGTCTCACAGGAGAGCCAATTATGTCCCTGAGTACCAATTCTCTTGACAATAATCACGCTTGAAAGTCTAATGCGCGGAATTCCACGAAGGAGGGGCGATGCTCTCACTTCTAAGGGTCCTGTGCATAGCAGCGGTGGCTTTGAATTTTCCCTCTACAAACTTCGCCCAGCAAATGCAAAGCGATCCGACAGCTATAACGATTGCCACCCGATCTCTCACCGCGATGGGAGCGGCGGCTCCAACGACCCTCGTGGATTCGCGAGCCGTGGGCGTGCTAACCATGTACTTTGACTCCCCAGTCCAGATGCCCATCACTTTGGAATCGGAGGGTCTAACGCGGACGCGTGTTGCGCTTCAGCAGCCGACCGGCACGAGCATTCGCGTTTTGAACAGTGGGCAAGCCGCCTTCCAGAACCCGGACGGTACTGTTCGCCAATTGACAGAAGTAAATCTCTTTGCCGAGCGTGTAGGCCATATTCCGGCTATGTCGTTGCTGACCGAAATCCAGAATCCTGCGGCGTTGGTCGAGTTCGTTAGCAGCGCGCAAGCAAACGGCACTCCAGACAACGTGATAGCTGTCAGTCTTGGTCAATCCACCATCCCCGGACAGGCCGATATCCAGAAAAGCATTTCGAGAACGCTCTTCTATATTAATCAGGCGTCAGGCTTGGTAGACAGGGTTCAGTACACACGCTTCTCGGAAGCCCCCCATCCTGGCATCCCAATCCAGGTCGAGCAATCCTTCAGCGACTACCGTAATGTGGGGGGGAATTTAGTTCCGTTCCATAACACGACGCGTTGCGACGGTATCATTGAATCAGACCTCCAACTGAACTCAATAAGCTTCAACGTGGGCGTCCCCGCCTCGGACTTTACACTGCCAGCGAGTCAGCAATGAGAAATTGGCTCGGAACTCTGCGTTTCATCAAGATTCTTGTTCCAATGGTCTTCGCCCTCGCTCTGTCCGCCGGTCGCGCCCTTGCGCAGTCGGGCGACACTGGCTACGCCACAGGCTTCCCACCGAACGGGGTATTCGACGGCTCCGATTTTGACACTGTGGCGGTTGCCAGCGGAGGCCTTCATGTCCGCGTCCCTCTGGTTCAATTCAAGGGGCGCGGCCCCTCTATGTACGTGGGGCTTAAGTACGACGGGCTTGGTTACACCGACTCAACTAATTGCACCCAACAGGAATGCTACGACAGATTCCGTAAAGCGCCAGGGGGCGGTTGGACGCTTGAATTGCCGACCGGTTACGGCGTCACCTACAGCACAGTCAATTTCTCCACCTGCAACACGCACGTTGGAATATACGCCGCAACTGGGGTCACGATGTTTGAGCCGGACGGCACCAGCCATCATTTCGTGCCCGACCAGCCGATGCTGATTAACCCCGGATGCTTTACCGCCATTCCCAATGGGGTGATGTACGCAGATGACGGCTCCGGCTGGAAGATACGAGTTGACCCAAACAGCGGAATTCCCATTAATGGTGCCGTTGGGTTTGATCTCTTCAAGGATGACGGGACTGAGGTCGTGGCTGTCGGCAGCGGGAACACGCTCACAACCACGCTTACAGATCCTAATGGCAATCAAATCACAAGCTACAATCCTAATGACACCCTGACCACATCCACTCTAACCCTCACCGATACCTTGGGCCGTACGCTGTCGGTTCCCCAAGCGTGCGTCTATAGCTCCCAATGCACAATGAGCTATACCGATTCAAACGGAACCGCTCAGTCAATCCAAATCACAAGCGTATCCGTCACGACCTCGTACCCCACCAGCGGCTGCGGCCCTCCCTTTTGTACGCCATATGTAGGCTCCGAATACATGCCTTCGCAGATCACCCTTCCAAACGGTCTCCAATACACGTTTAACTATTTCTCCTCTTCAAATCCGTCTGGTTTATACGGGGAATTGCTGAATTCAACTCTGCCAACAGGGGGAAGTATCAGTTGGACTTGGGGGCAACTTACCGCCGACTTACACACGCAAGTTAGTTCGCGGACCGTCACCGCCAACGGAAACAACTACAATTGGAACTATGTGTACTCTACTCCCGTCCCTCCAAAGACCACAATTACGGACGCCAACCAGAATGATACTGTGTACATTTTCGGAGGATCTCCCGGACGCGTTTACAGCGATTACACAGCTACGGTAGGGCCGACAATCGTCCAATCTTACTCCGGAACCGGCGGTAGCCGCACGCTCGTGAAGACTGTCACCACCACCTATGACAATACAAACAGTCCATTGCCTCGCACGGAGACCACCACTTGGGCTTTAAACAACCAGGTTTCGCAAGTCCAGACGGATTGGGACTCCTTTAATACCGGTCAGAGAGTCATCTCCTGGCGCAACCCCATCAACAAACGGGAGTATGCCTATGGAACGGGAAGCTCTGGCGGCCTCGTCCGCACAACATCATTCAATTACTTGCATCTCACGAACAGCACCTACTTGAACTTGAATATCGCCGATAAGCCCACCAGCAAAATCGTGTATGAAGCCGATGGCGTCACCGTTCACGCGAAGACGCTCTATTCCTACGACAACACCACTCTTACAGCCACGTCAGGTGTCGTCAACCACGACAACACGCATTTCAGCACCGGGAACACGCTGCGCGGCAATTCCACCCAGATTCAACGATGGCGGAACACTGACGGCGCACTGCTGACAACGACCAATTATTACAACGACCTCGGAAATCTAACTCAGACGAGCGACCCGGCGAGTCATAACACATATTTCGACTATACGGACGTATGGGGCCAGAATCGGTGCTCACCCGCATCGGGGAGTACACAGGCTTTTGTCACAAAAACGACGAACCATCTGAATCAGTTGACTCATGCCGCCTACAACTCGTGCAGCTCGCTGGCGGCTTCCACTACCGATCTCAACAGCCAGATAACCACTTATCAGTACGACTCGATGGGCCGCCGGACACAGACAAAGTTCCCCGATGGCGGCGAGGTGGACGTTACCTACGGGAACACGCTGCCGATCAATATCGTCACAACGACGAAGATCACTTCGCAACAGAACAAAGTAACTACCGCAGTCCTGGAGGATCGGGGTCTTGTAAAGCAGACGCAGATCAATTCAGCTCCACCTAGCCCTATCCTTACGGACACGACCTACGATGCGTTTGGGCGAGTCGCAAGTGTTTCGAATCCATATCAGGGCACATCCACGGGGACCACTACGTACCAATACGATGCGCTCGGCCGCACGACAAAGGTCACCAAGCAGGATGGTTCTTTTGCTACGACGGCGTACTGCGGGAGCACCACGCTGGTGACGGACGAAGCGAACCACTGGCGACGCAGCATGACAGATGCCCAAGGTCGAATGATCGAAGTTGACGAGCCAAATTCGACCACTGCAACGGTGAACTCGAATGGTTGTCCTGGGACAGGTGAACCTATCTGGGTGACGTCTTATGCTTACGACGTCGCGGACAATCTAACCGGAGTCACGCAGAGCAGTTCGCGTCAGCGCAGCTTCATTTACGATTCACTTTCGAGCCTCACGAGTTCCACGAATCCAGAGGCAGGCAACGTTACCTACACCTATGACAATGAAGAGAAACTGCTGACCAAGAAGGACGCGCGCAACCTCACCATAACTTATGGCTACGAAGCCCTGCACCGGCTCACGGGAAAGACTTATTCGAATGGCGATCCCTCGGTCAGCTTCTCCTACGACAGCTCGAATTGCGGGGGTGTGTCGCCTTGCCTGAACATCGGCCATCGGACTGGCATGACGGACGTAGCTGGGTCTGACACATGGATGTATACGTATCGCACAACGCCAAACACCGGTGTGCAAGTGACCAATCTACGCACCACGAGCGGATTTCCGAAGTCTACAGTGGCTCAGAACAATCTAGATGGGTCTCTTGCCTCTCTCACGTACCCGAGCGGGCGCACAATTACATACGCTTACGATGGTGCCGCCCGGCCCATTTCCGCGCTGGATACGGCGAACAACATCAATTACGCCACAGCCGGGGCGTACGCGCCGCAGGGCGCGCTCTCTGCGCTTACGCTCGGATCGGCCACTGGCTTCGCCGGAATCAGTCTGAGCAACACATATAACGCCCGCCTTCAGCCGAATGAGGTCAAGGCGTGGTCCACGGCAGGAACAGCGTTCGAGCTCTCTTACTGCTTCACCCCATGGGACACAGTTCACAATACTTGCCCGGCGGCTGGTGCGAACAACGGAAATGTGAATGGAATAACTAACAATCTCGATGGTAACCGTACGCAGTTCTTCGGCTACGACCAGGTAAACCGAATCCTGACGGCCCAAACTACGTCAACGTTTTCAACGAGCAGCGCAAAATGCTGGGGCGAATCTTACGTTTACGACACGTCCGGTGGTGGGCCATGGGGAAATCTGAGCCAGATCAATGCGGTATCCTCTGCGTACAATGGATGCACCCAAGAGCATCTGAGCATTTCGGTGGGCACAAACAATAAAATCACGTCCCAGGGATTCTTGTACGATGTGTCAGGCAATCTACTCGGCGACGGCTCGAATATTTACGTCTGGAATTCCGAGAGCCAGATCAAGACCGCCAACACTGTGAACTACACCTACGACGGCGACGGCAACCGGGTACAAAAGTCAAACGGGAAAATCTACTGGTACGGCGTGGGAACAGAAATCCTGGATGAATCCGACGCCAATGGAAACATCACCGACGAGTATGTTTTCTTCGGCGGGAAGCGTGTGGCGCACCGAATGGTGAGCGGCGGGGCCATCTACTACTACGCAGAGGATATGCTTGGCACAACGCGGGTAATGACGACCTCCACCGGAACTCTCTGCTATGATGCGGACTTCTATCCCTTCGGCGGTGAGCGCGCCCCATATACAAATACATGCTCCCAGAATTACAAGTTCGAAGGCAAAGAACGGGATACCGAAACCGGCAACGACGACTTCGGCGCCCGGTATTACTCCTCCACCTACGGCCGCTGGCTCTCCCCCGATTGGTCTTCCGTTCCCGTGGCCGCGCCCTACGCCAACCTGAACAATCCCCAAACCCTGAATCTCTACGCTATGGTCTCGAATGATCCGGAGACCTTCGCCGATCTCGATGGGCACTGCTGCGATTGGCAAGACCTCAAAGCGCAAGCTGGGGCTTCCGTCGCATTTCTGGGGCAAGAATTGACTGGGGCGGCCAAGGGTCTAGTAAATTTAGCACCGGCGACTTGGAACACAGTTGCGACCGTACTTAACACCCAGACGGCCAGTGCAGGAATTCCGGCCGATCTTCCGATGGCGCCCACAATTCCGCTCAATAATCTCGGCCAAGTCGTTGGCAGTGATGTCGCAACGCTGGGAGTGATGGCGACTGGACTGCTCGGAGGCTCGCCTGTCCCGGCCGCGGGAGAAGGCACCGTGACACGCTATATGGGAACGAGCGAAGCATCTACAGTGGAGACAACCGGTTCGATCCCAAATGTCGACGCTGCAGGAAACCCCAAGGCCATTCACGTGACCACTGACCCCCCCATGGATAGTGCCGCAGCAGCGAAACAGACATACGAGCTTCCTAAGGACCCGAGTCACCGAGCCACAGTTCCCGCGAGTCGAGTGGAAGGTCTCGGACCGACTCCAGATGGCAAAGCAACGACGAGTGGAGGAGGAACTCAGGCGGCCACAAAAAAACCGATCCCGGTGAAACCACCAGAGGTAAAGAAACTCAATCCCTAAAAGACTTTGGAAAAAGCAATGCAACCGAATCAATCAATAATAATTCAGATCGTAGATGCGGAGAATAGACCTCTCCCAGTGGGAAATGTGATAGTCGAGGTCCACTTTTTTACAGAGGGAAACTATCGATTTGGCTTTAAGATGGGTCGCACAAATGAATCGGGTGAATTGACGATCTCATACGCGGAAGTTGAGCGGTTAAGAGCTGAAAATGCGCAGCTTTTCCTCATGGATTACAACACCGAATTGGAGCATTGCGACTCCGCCGTTAAGATTAACGTACCATCCGAAAAACAGTTGCGCGATGCGTCCCGAGCTGCGCTCAAGGCTTACGGGGTCGAACCCGATTGGGCGAAACCATGGCCTTCAAATATTCGAGTCGAGTCGAAGCCCGTGGTAGTCAGCTTGGATGCTCCAATCACGCGCGCTAGTGTTCCCTCCAAGCTGTTACATAGGTGATTATGAAACGGACCGAACGTCGATACAAAAGAACTCCAAAAATTGTCGGTTCCAGAGCCACACGAAGTGCAAGAGCGCTGAGGGACGCGTAACCTGCCCATGATCCCGTGATGGTCTTAGAGTGGTGGGACGGGCGACGCTTAGCGCTTAACGAAATGATCTACTGAATCGTGAACGCATCATCGAGAATGTAAATCTGGCCGTCGAGCTTTGTAAGGGTGACTTGGACTGGGCCTGCGGGGAGTCCAGGGACTGAAACATTAAGTGTATCGACATCCGCAAAACTTACTACTGCTGTCTTGCCGTTAAAACTCGCGTTCGTTCCGCTCGTGAACCCGCTGCCGCGAATTTGGACGATGGTACCCGAAGGACCTGCTGCCGGTGTGATGCTGCCGATTGAAAGCGGGACGGCGCTGAGTTTGACGACAGCCAACCCTGCATTCGTGATCGCAAAGATGTACTGACCGGTTGGATCAATCGCCAATGCGTCGATAGTTTGCGGCAATTGTTCACTCAGAGTGACGCGACGGCGCAGAATGCCATGCGATACATCGAGAATATCCACCGTATTCTGAAAAGGCACGTACAACAGACTACCGCTGTCGTTCATTTTCTCCAGATTTATCGGATTCACTCCGTTCCCCTGTGGAGTGAGCGGCAATTGTCCCGGATAGAATGGCTCTGGAAACGCCATGATATTCAGCGGCATTCCCTGATTGTCTGTGATCCGGAAACCAGCGGCGAACACGTTGCCATCACCAGCGATTGCTGAACCAAATGGCTGGAAGAACATGCTGTACACGAAAGAATCGCTCGCCGAATCAAAAATGCACCAGTCTCCGCCTCCACTGACGGAGCCGCCGAGAGCGACTTTCGAACCATCCCGGCTGGACGAAACATAAGACGCCGAGAACTCATCACACGGCGTGGGAGGAAGCAGGCTGACAGCCTTTGTGGCTATGTCGAGCAGATAAATCGAACCTCCTGGCCCACAATTCATCGCGGGCACTCCGCCGTAAACAATGAATGCTTTTCCTGTGCTCGTCGTGGCGATATACGCAGGGCCAATAAAACAAGGCGGGCCGGCAATTCCCAGAGTGGCGGGAGCGACCGCAACAGCCACGGCGCTCGAAGGCTGGTCAGGATTCACAATGTCCACGGAGCCATCGAGGAGGTTTGCAACGATGAGCTTAGAGCCATCCGGCGTGAGCGCCATTCCTGCAAACTGTTTCTGGCCGCCAGCGCTAGGGAGATTGAACGGCGCGGTGAATTGATTGCTTGCGAGTGAGAAGACGTCCACATGGTCGCCAGCAGAAAGATAGACGTTGTTGCGGAAGCGATCGTAGGCGACCGCAAGGAAGGTATCAGGAGAAGCGTAGTCTTTCACGCTTTCTGCAAACTGAAACGCCTTGGGCAGGGTCGCTGCACCATCGGCGGTCGTGACCGTCACATCCGCAATACCGGGAGTTCCCGCAGGAAGCGTTAAGTGAACATCAACAGTCGGGTAAGTGGATTGCACAATTTTGGCGCTCGTTACGTTTGCATTTGCCCCACCGACTGAGACTTGAATCGCGCTCGGATCGTCAGGCACTCCTACAGCGGTGATGTCGGCTGTTCCCCCACCTTCTGGCGAGCCAATGTCCCCGGAGAGAAATAACGGAGCAGGCCCGTAGCTGTAAGCGAGCGGATCGAATGTCTGTACGCCGTTCGGCTGAATTATCTTCAAACTTACGGGACCGGGCTGTGAGGCGGGTGGCGCTGAAAGCTGGAGCAGGCTTCCTTGCATAGTTTCATCGACGGCGTGTTGCACGCCAAACCAGGCATCGGGTAGGACACTAAATGGCGACGTTTCGACCAGCACGGGCGTTGTTGCATTCAGCGGCCCGGCGTCAGGCTGGACAAGCTTATCGAATATGGGCGCACCAGCGGTCCCACCTAACGCTTGAAAATACGTTGAGTCGTCCAGCGCGAGTCCATGATCCGCGGCCCCGAAGATGAGTCCCGTCGAATCCGCAGCGAAGGGTGTCTCTATAATGTAGGGTGGATCAAGCGTTGCGTGAGGCGGGATTGTGGCGTAGGCGGGGGCAATACCAATTAATGTAAGAGTGTGCGCATTAATTGTGAATGTTGCGGGCACTCCGTGCGTGTCCGCGACCACGTAAATCAAACTACCATCCGGGGAGAATATCACTCCGGTATCGAAGCCACCCGGCGGTATGGGACCAAGAACATTGAGTTGCGCGTCATAAAGCTGCAGCCCGCCCACAATGTCGGAAATAATGAACCGAGTGCCGTTCGGATTTGCCTGGACGGAGTTAACAAATAAGGGATAGTTGATCGTCGCTGTGATTGAGTCGCTCGCCGTGTCGTAGAGCACAACAGCCCCAGGCTCGGTGTCACCGAGAATGATCACCTTAGTACCATCACCGCTGCGCGACATCGCACCAACATGGAAGTTCGGCGCGAAGGAGAGTTTGCTTAACGTGTTGGTCACAGGGTTCCACTTAGCGAATCCTACGGCCGTTGTGTAAATCTCATTTGCAAGTAGAAGTAAATTGCCGTTCGAGAGGGCCACTGGCTGGATCACCCCATACCACATTCTATTGACGACACCCGGCACAATATTTGAGCTGGGTAGTGACCAGCTTTGGGTGAGTTGCTGTTTGGCCGTATCGATGGCGAACATCCTCTGCGTCATCGAACCAACATATACGCGGCTGCCGTCCGGCGTAATATCGATACCCGTCGGAGCGGGAATGGGGACGCTGCGCACGATTTGCCTTGTCGCAGGAGAGATAATGTCAACGCGGTTCCATTCAAGGTTGCTCGCATAAACGAGCTGGCGCGCGGCATCATAGACAATCGAAACAGGTGTGCCATCAAGGCGAATAAAATCAGTGCGGTTGTTCAGGAGATTTCCCGGTGGGGGCGTAACACTTAGGGAAAGGCCAAGCTGCTGCATTGGGACTTGAGCGAACGGCGTTGCAGTGATCGTCAACGGGATATTCTGAGCAGTCGCGGCGTTCGCTGCTGCCGAAATGGTAAGGGTTGTTGCGTTCCCAACCAAAACCGGATTGGGCGAAAAACTGGCTGTCACATTTGCGGGCAGTCCACTGGCAGTGAGGCTCAGGAGGTACCCAGTGATAGCGGGCGGGCAACATGTTTGCGTAGCGATTTGCATCTGCATCGATCCACCGATGCGAGCCACGACAGCCGTATTGATTGGGGGAACGAAAGAGAATGTCGCCAACTGGCCCACTTGAATGGAGAGAGGGGCCGACTTCGATTGCCCCCCACCCGATCCTTGAAATTCTGCTGAATAGTTGCCTGGTGCGACGTTGGCTAGTGCCGTCACTGTGACCTGCTGGGAGGGACTGCCCGGACTAAGTGAAAAATTTGCTGGTTGAGCTGTGAGGCCAGTAGCAAGACCGCTGGTGGACACAGCTACTGTGCCGGTGAAGCCATTTTGCGTTTGCATTGAAACCCGGACAGTCGAATTGCTGCCGGGAGCGAGGCCCACAGGAGACGGTATCGCAGCTAGTGTATATGAACCGGGAGGCGGAGGTGGACCACCGGACGAGCCGCCTCCGCAATTCGAAAATAGTGCAACACTCGCGAAAACAAATGAAAGCAAGAGCCGTTTTTCAATCAATGGAGCTTCCCTAAAATAGCAGGGCTTCATCATACGGGCGATACATAACAAGTCAACAAATACTGTCCTAGCAGCTCTTCTTCTCCGCTTTCGCTTTCGCCTGCCGGATTTTCGCCCGGACAATTCGTGAATTTTACCTGATGATGGAGTTAAACTCGGGTCGCTGCTCTGAATTCGAACTAATTGCAAGTGTCAAAGAAACCAGATTGGATTGTGCCTGCCCGCTTCGTAAATTTTGCCCCCGCGTTCATGCCTTATCTAGGAGCGCTGTTCGTCTATTTTGGACCGTTATCGACGCTGGCAAGCTGCACTAACGTTACGTACGTACGTTACGTGTCCCTAGAGTTCCGTCGGAGAAGTGCCTAGGAAAACATGCTACCCATCAAAATCTCTGGCAAGCTGGAGATTTGCGCTCCACATTTGCGGCAGGCATTATTCAGTGCAGGACCTTTATAGCCACATGAACATTCGATGTAGAACTCTTTCCGAATGATCCGGTATGGGGACTTGGCTCGCTCCTTGGCACGTTCCTTTGCGCAAATGTCGCGAGATGTACGTGGTTCGACGTTTGGCCTGCCCGCTAATGAATCCGCAAGAAAGTTAATCTGCGGTTCTGGTCTCTTGGGGAATTTCGGTTCGCGGATCACTGCCAAAATATCTTCGGCCAGCCTGGGTACAAATTCACGCGGGTAGGGCTGAGCGTACCCCTCAAACGCCAGGATGACCTCTTGACTTGTGTGCGATGTCATCAAAGGGCCACACAGCCTTGGCCACACCTGTCCAAGGATTCCCCTGTAATTCTCTGCACGTCCATAGACTTCTTTGCGACGGATTTTCTGCGGTCGACCCCTTCTGGGTCTTTCGCAGAATCCGTCAAGCGCTTTCTCGACCTGCCCGACTTGCCTGTCGTGTCTAGCCATTTTCGCGGAAAGTCCCAGTTAAGACTTCTTAATTATACGGAAAATACGCGTCATAAACGCAAAATTAAACGGAAGGCATTTTCGCCTGCCACTCGGTTCTCCCGGTTCATCTTTAATCCGCTCTCATTACAGGGGTTAATATCAAATTGAATTAGGCTTTCAAGTGGAGGAGTTTCTGAAAATGAGTGAATTACACGGAGAGCAAATGTTCCCTTGTCCAGTTTGTACAGACCCTCGCGAAGTGCGGATGACCAAGAAGAAGAAGCCATACATAACGTGCGATCCGTGCGGAATTCAAGTCTTCGTCAGAGGGCCTGCCGGGATCGCCGCCTTCAATCGATTGGTGGGTCGCGCCAACTCTGAAGACCTCTGGACAAGGCTTAAGGAGATGCAGCGCCGATACTACCTCAAGTGCCCAGAGTGCGGGAATCGCTTCTGGATCGAAGCGGACTTGGCAGAAACGAGTACGTGGGACGGCAGTCTCAAGGGGTTTCGATGCCCTCAGAAACAATGTGGGGCAGTCGTTGAGTGGGAGAAGAAACAATGAGAATCACAGTTCTGGGCGCAATCATGGTTATCGCAGCGGCCATTGTTATCGCGATCGCCCTACAAGTGCTCTTTGATAATAACAACCAAGGTCCACGACACGACCAGACGCAATAGTTCTTTCTGATCTTGAATTGAGGCAAACGCTTGCTGCTAGACGGCACAAGCCGTACACTTTCGCCCGAACAAAGGGCAAGACGAGCCACAGAGAAAGGAGCGTCTTCAGTGGCTCGTCGGAGATACCAGCAAGGGTGTCTGTTTTTGCGTGGCAAGAAGCGAAAGGTTTGGGTGCTCCGTTTCCGCGAGGATGTAATGCTGCCGGATGGCCAAATCTCAAGGGTTAACCGATCCGAAATACTCGGTCCCATTGCGGATTTTCCTACTCGGCGGATAGCTCAGCGGCTAGTGGAGTCGCGTTTGAAAGCGATAAATCAAGGAAACTATCGCCCGAAAACGACCTTAACTTTTCGTGAGTTCATTGAAACACAGTGGCAACCTAACCTTTTCCCAACCTTCAAGTTTTCGACATGTCGCGGATATACCTACATGCTTCGCAAGTACCTGTTGCCTTCTCTTGGCGGTTGCAAAATGACTGAAATTACTCGTCAATCGGTTCAGGCACTAGTGGCGCAGTTAGGACGACACTTGGCCCCAAAATCGGTCTGCTTGGCGAAGAATCTGTTGAGCAAAGTATTCACCACAGCAATCGAATGGGGTTACGTGGAGCAGAATCCCGCGACTGGCGTTCGACTTCCACCTCGCATATCTCACCGTGAACCGATAGCTTTATTCCCGGAGCAGATTCGACAGCTCATCGCCGAGCTGCCAGAGCCATGCAAGAGCATGGTTCTCATTGCAGTTCTGACCGGATTGCGTCGGGGCGAGCTTTTCGCTTTGCGTTGGAGCGCGGTTGATTTCGAACGGAAACTGATTCACGTGCGCGAATCTGTGTACGAGGGTCAATTCAACTCACCAAAGACTCGCAGTAGCTTTCGCAAGATTCCGATGGGAGAAGCGCTTGAACAAATTTTTCTTCTCCTCAAGGGAAAGAACGAGGCGACGAGTGATTTGGTGTTTGCCAGTAAGAGAGGAACTGCACTTCGCCCGGAAAATACGCTTAAGCGGGTTATTCATCCCGCTTGTGCACGCATCGGGCTTTCGAAGGTGGGATGGCACGATCTGCGCCATACGAGCGCGACTCTCTTGCACGAACATGAGCCGCTTCGTGTAACGCAGGCGATCTTGGGGCATTCGGACATGCAAACCACGCTAGGGTACACACATGTGCTCCCGGGATGGCAACGGGACGCCATGAATCGACTTGAGCGTGCGGTATTGTTCCCGAACGTTCCCAAATCGAGTGGTGAATCGAGGAGCGGAGATTTTACAACTCAATGATACGTCAAGAAATAGAGTGGCGCGCCTGAGAGGAGTCGAACCTCCGACCTTCTGGTTCGTAGCCAGACGCTCTATCCAGCTGAGCTACAGGCGCGCCGTGAATGAAACTGCCGCATAACTAGATTACGACACAGCGCGTTCCACTGCAACTGGCATCGATTGCTTGCGATTCACGCGAGCGGCGCGCCGGGGATGGAAGATGGCCGCATACCACCTGCCGGCGCCGGCGATGCGGGATGCTCTTTGCGGCCCTGAAAGCGGAGGCGTAGCCGATCCATGTATAGATAAACCACGGGCGTCGTAAACAGCGTGAGCATCTGACTGACAATCAAACCGCCAGCGATACTGATGCCCAACGGGCGCCGCAGCTCGGAACCAGTCCCGGCTCCCAAAGCGAGCGGCAGGGCGCCGAGAAGCGCAGCCATCGTGGTCATCATGATCGGCCGGAAGCGCAGCAGGCAAGCCTGATAGATCGAATCTTCGGGGCTCCTCCCGTCCTTGCGCTCGGTATCAACCGCAAAATCTATCATCATGATGGCGTTTTTCTTCACGATCCCGATCAACAAAATAATGCCAATCAGCGCGATCACACTCAGGTCAAGATGAAAAATCAAAAGCGCCAGGATGGCTCCCACGCCGGCGGAAGGCAGCGTGGATAGTATCGTGATGGGATGAATGTAACTCTCATAGAGCATCCCGAGAACGATGTACACGGCCGCCAGCGCCGCGAGAATGAGTACCCATTCATTTTTCAGTGAATCCTGAAACGCCTGCGCGGTTCCTTGAAAGCTGGCGTGAATCGTTGAGGGAAGATTAATGTCGCGCTCTGCCTTATAGATCGCCGTCACAGCATCGCCCAGCGCCACATTCTGCGCCAGGTTGAAGGAAAGCGTGACAGCGGGAAATTGGCCCTGGTGGTTCACGGCCAGCGCCGTCGTCTTGGGCTCATAGTGCGTGAAGGCGCTCAGCGGCACCTGAGCGCCACTCGACGACTTCACATAAATATCTTTCAGCGCGTCAGGATTGCTCTGGAATCGCTGGTCCACTTGCATCACTGCGTGATACTGGTTCAGTTGCGTGTAAATCGTGGACACCTGCCGCTGCCCGAATGCATCGTAGAGCACGTTGTCGATTGCCTGCGCGGAAATACCCAACCTCGAGGCCGTGTCGCGATCGATCGCCAGATTCGCTTGCAGGCCTTTGTCTTGCTGATCGGTAGCCACATCGCGCAATTCTGGAAGTGTTTTTAGCTTCTGCAGGAAGCGCGGCGCCCAGTCATCCAGATCGGCTAAATTCTCGCTGTCGAGCGTGAACTGGTATTGTGAATTGCTGGAGCGTCCGCCCATGCGAATGTCCTGCTGCGCTTGCAAATACAAATTTGCTCCGGCCACAACCGCCAGCTTCCGCCGCAGCCTCCCAATCACCATGTCCGCCGTTGTCCCTTTGCGTTGGGAGAGCGGCTTGAGCGTGATGAACATGCGGCCCGTATTTACCGTCCCGCCGCTGCCTCCGACGAAAGACACGACGGTATACACAGCCGGGTCCGTCATCACAATATCGGTGAATTGCTTTTGTTTTTCCTTCATGGCCCCAAACGAAATATCCTGCGCGGCCTGAATCGAGCCGCCAAGTACGCCGGTATCCTGCTGCGGGAAAAATCCCTTGGGTACGACCACGAATAGATAGACATTCAGGCAGACTGTGGCAATCATGATCCCGAGTGTGAGTGGCTGATGTTTCAACACCCAACGCAAGCCGTGGTCATACGTTTTCAGCAAATTATCGAAGGCGCGCTCGCTCGCCAGATACAACCGGCCCTGGTTTTCTTTCCGGTGCGGCTTCAGGAATTTTGCGCACATCATTGGCGTGGTGGTGAGTGAAACCAACAGCGAAATCACGATCGTAACGCTCAGGGTGACAGCGAATTCGCGAAACAGCCGGCCCACGATTCCGCTCATCATTAAAATGGGAATGAACACTGCGATCAGCGACAGGCTCATCGAAAGAACGGTGAACCCGATTTCCGCCGAGCCCTTCAGTGTCGCCAGCACTGGCGAGAGCCCCGCCTCGAGATACCGGGCGATGTTTTCGATCACCACGATGGCGTCGTCCACCACGAATCCCGTCGAAATCGTCACCGCCATGAGCGACAGGTTGTCCACCGAGTAGCCCAGCAAATACATCACCCCGAACGTACCAATCAATGAAACGGGAACAGCCACCGCGGGAATCACGGTCGCCCACACGTTTCGCAAAAACGCAAATATCACCAGGATGACCAGCGTCACCGTAATCATCAGCGTGATTTGGATGTCCGATACGGACGCTCGAATTGTAGTGGTGCGGTCGGAAGTCACGGTCAGCGCGGCAGCCGCTGGGATGGACGCTTGCAATTGCGGCAGCGCTTCGCGCACTCGATCTACCGTCCCCACGATGTTTGCGCCCGCCTGCCTCCACACAATGATCACCACCGCAGTCTTGCCATTCGCGAGCCCCGCCGTGTGTATGTCCTCCACGGAGTCATACACGTTTGCAACATCCGCCAATCGCACCGGCGAGCCGTTGCGATAAGCGATGATTAACGGCCGGTACTGATCCGCTTTAAATAGTTGGTCGTTATCCGCAAGCGTCCAGCGAACAATATCGTTCGCGATATATCCTTTCGGAACATTCGCATTGACCTGCCCCAGCGCGGTTCGAACATCCTCAAGGCCCAGCCCGTAGTTGGCGAGTGTGGTGGGATTCAGATCGACGCGGACACCGGGACGCGAGCTTCCGCCCACGATCACCTGACCCACGCCGGCGACCTGAGAAAGTTTTTGCGCGATGATCGAATCCGAGACGTCGTAGAGCCGGCTCAAAGGCAAAATGTCGGAGCTCACTGACAGAATCATGATGGGAGCGTCCGCCGGATTGCTCTTATGATAGAGGGGCGCACTCGGAAGATTTGACGGCAACTGGCCGGCCGCAGCGTTGATCGCAGCCTGCACATCGCGCGCCGCCGCATCAATGTTGCGCGTCAGGTCAAATTGCAACACGATGCTCGTGGAACCAAGCAGGCTCGTCGAGGTCATCTGCGTCACACCGGCGATGCGTCCGAATTGACGCTCCAGCGGCGTCGCAACCGCCGACGCCATTGTTTCGGGGCTCGCGCCGGGCAGACCGGCCTGCACTTGAATCGTCGGGAACTCCACCTGCGGCAGCGGCGCAACGGGAAGATGCCGGTACGCGATCACGCCCGCGATAATCACGGCCGCGGTGAGGAGCGACGTTCCAATGGGGCGATTGATGAATGGCCGTGAAATATTCATGGTCGTTCGCCGAAATTCTCCCGGCGTCAGTCCCCGGTCGTTTGCGGCTCAATCTGATTGCCGATGCGGTACCGCGAGAAGCGCTGCGCCAGCCGGTCGAACCAAAGATAGACCACCGGCGTCGTGAATAGCGTCAGAAGCTGGCTCACCAGCAGTCCACCGACGATGCTGATCCCCAGCGGCCGCCTGAGCTCCGCGCCTGTGCCGGTCCCGAGGGCGAGTGGCAATCCGCCAAGCAGCGCCGCCATCGTCGTCATCATGATGGGGCGAAACCGCAGCAGGCACGCCTGATAAATCGCGTCTTCCGGCGAGCGGCCTTCCGTTCGCTCGGCCTCGAGCGCGAAGTCAATCATCATGATGGCGTTCTTTTTCACGATGCCGATCAACAAAATAATGCCGATCAGCGCAATGACGCTCAAATCCGTGCCGCAAATCAGCAGCGCCAGAATTGCGCCGACGCCCGCCGAGGGCAGCGTCGAAAGGATCGTCACCGGATGGATGTAACTCTCGTACAGAATTCCCAGCACGATATACACAGTCACCAGCGCCGCGAGAATCAGGATCGGCTCGTTGGCCAGCGCCGCCTGGAACGCTTGCGCCGTTCCTTGAAAGCTCGCATGGATGCTGATCGGCAGATTGATATCTGTTTCCGCCTGTTTGATTGCGTTCACGGCATCGCCGAGCGAAACCGACGGCGCCAGGTTGAAGGAGAGCGTCACCACCGGGAATTGCCCCTGATGGTTCACGGCGAGCGCTGTGGTCCGCTGCTCGAAATGGGTGAACGCGCTCAGCGGCACTTGCGTCCCATTCGACGACTTCACATAAATGTTCTTCAGCGAATCCGGATTCTGCGCGAAACGCGGATCCACTTGCAGCACCACGTGATACTGATTTAGCTGCGTAAAGATGGTGGACACCTGCCGCTGCCCGAACGCGTCGTACAGAGTGTCGTCGATCGCTTGAGGCAGGATGCCCAGTCTCGCCGCGGTATCACGATCAATCACCAGGTACGCTTCCAGACCCTGATCCTGCTGGTCCGTTGCCACATCGCGCAATTGCGGAAGTGACTTCAATTTGTCCACCAGCTTCGGCGCCCACTGCGGGAGTTCGTTCCCGTCCGCGTCTTCGATCGAGTACTGATATTGCGTGCGGCTCACGCGGTCTTCCACCGTCAGGTCCTGCACCGGCTGCATGTATAGCGCGATGCCCTCCACTTGCGTGAGTTGCGGCTGAATGCGGCGGATGATGTCCGTCGCGCTCGCATTTCTTTCATCCAGCGGCTTCAAATTAATCTGGATGCGCCCGCTGTTGGGCGTCATGTTCGTGCCGTCCACTCCGATGAAAGAAGACAGGCTCTGCACCGCCGGGTCCTTCAGGATAATTTTTGCCAGCTCCTGCTGCCGCTCGGCCATGGCCGAGAATGAAATCGATTGCGGGGCATCCGAGACGCCGATAATCACGCCCGTATCCTGCACCGGGAAAAATCCCTTTGGCACGTAGTAGTAAAGAAGAATCGTCAGCACCAGCGTGCCCAGGGTCACCAGCAGCGTGGCTGTCTGGTGACGCAGCACAATCTGCAATCCCCTTCCGTACGACTCGATCAGCCGCTCGAAGAATCGCTCGGACGCGCGATAAAACCGGCTCTGCTTGGAAGCCTCTTCGTGCTTCAGCAGACGCGCGCACATCATCGGCGTCAGCGTCAGCGAAACGAATGCCGACACAAGGATCGTGACGCCCAGCGTGACCGCAAACTCGCGGAATAGCCGCCCGACGATATCGCCCATGAACAGCAATGGGATCAGCACCGCGATCAGCGAAACCGTCAGCGAAACGATGGTGAACCCGATTTGCTCCGCGCCCAGCAGCGCGGCCTCCATCGGCGGATGCCCTTCCTCAATGAACCGCGCAATGTTTTCAATCATCACGATGGCGTCGTCCACAACGAAGCCTGTCGAAATCGTCAGCGCCATCAGTGATAGATTGTCCAGACTGTAGCCGAGCAGATACATCACGCCAAAAGTTCCCACGATGGAAAGCGGCACCGCCACGCTGGGAATAATCGTCGCGGCAATGCTGCGCAGGAACAAAAACATCACCATCACCACCAGCGCAATCGTCAGCATCAACTCGAACTGAATGTCCTTCACCGACGCGCGAATCGTCGTGGTCCGGTCCGTCAGCTTTGTTACCAGCACGGACGAGGGCAGCGATGCTTGCAGTCGCGGCAGGAGCTTGTTGACGCGGTCCACCACGCCGATGATGTTCGTCCCCGGCTGGCGTTGGATGTTCAAAATCACAGCGGGCGTGGTGTTCATCCACGCGGCTTGCAGTGCGTTTTCGGCGCCGTCCACTACTTCGGCCACGTCCGAAAGCCGAATCGGCCCCCCGTTGCGGTACGCAATGATTACGGACTTGTAGGAGTCGCTCGAAACTAGCTGGTCATTTGCGCCGATCGTGAACGACTGCCGCGGCCCATCTAGATTCCCTTTCGCCTGATCCACATTCGCCTGGCCCAGCGCGGTTCGTAGATCCTCGAGACTCAACCCATAGGACGCCAGCGCGGTAGGGTTCGCGCGCACTCGCACGGCGGGTTTCTGCCCGCCACTGATCGTCACCAGTCCCACGCCCGGCAACTGCGAAATTTTCTGCGCCAGGTTTGTGTCCGCCAGATCCTCCAGCTTCTGCAACGGAAGCGTGTCGGATGTAAGTGCAAACGTCAGAACCGGCGCGTCCGCGGGATTCACTTTGCTGTAGATGGGGGGATTTGGCAGGTCGCGCGGCAAATACGTGGAGGCGGCATTGATAGCCGCCTGCACTTCTTGTTCGGCGATATCAATGTTGAGATTCAAATCGAATTGCAGCGTGATCACCGATCCGCCAAACGAGCTGGTCGATGTCATCTGGTTGAGCCCGGGCACCTGTCCGAACTGGCGCTCCAGCGGCGTGGTCACCGCGGACGCCATCACGGTCGGGCTCGCGCCGGGATAAAACGTCAGCACCTGGATCGTCGGGTAATCAACTTGCGGGAGTGCCGAGACGGGCAGTTGCATGTAGGCCACGGACCCGGCGAGCATGATGCCTACCATCAAAAGTGACGTTGCGACTGGCCGGAGTATGAATGGCCTGGATGGACTCACTGCTTCTGTCCCTGCGGGGCAACCGGTGCAGGATTTTGCGTCGCGCCCAGCGGCTTGAAGCTGACGGTGGTTCCTGATTGCAGTTTATCCTGCCCGTCCACCACCACTCGCTCGCCCGGCGTGAGTCCCTCGCGAATCACCGCGATGTTTCCCTCGATGAAGTCCACTTGGACAGGGCGAACTTCCGCCTTGTTGTCCGTCTTCACCACGTACACGAAAGTTCCTTGTGCCCCGCGTTGGATGGCCGCGGACGGAATCACATTGGCGTCCCTCCGCATGCTGAGGAAGAGCCGGATGTTCACGAACTGGTTTGGCCACAGCGAAAGATCATGATTATCGAAGATGGACTTCAGCTTCACCGTTCCGGTCGTCTGGTCGATCTGGTTGTCAATTGTCTGCAGCTTGCCGTCCGCGAGCTTGGTCTTGTCGTCGCGGCTGAACGCTTCCACCGTGAGCTGCACTTTTTTGCCCATCTGGGCAGACACTTCGGGGAGATTATCTTCGGGAAGAGCAAAAATCACGGAAATTGGCTGCACCTGCGTGATCACTAGCATTCCGTTCGTGTCGGTGGCGTGCACCATGTTGCCCGCATCCACCAATCGCAATCCAACACGTCCGCTGATCGGCGCGATGATCCGGCTGTACACGAGTTGCAATTTCGCATTGTCGATCGTCGCTTTGTCCGACTGAATCGCGCCCTCCGACTGCCCCACAGCCGCCTGCTGCGTGTCCAATTGCTGCCGTGGAATCACGCCTTCCTGCCAGAGAAGCTGGAAGCGCGCCAAATTCACTTTTGCGTCGTTCTGCGCCGCCACATCTTTGGCCAATTGCCCCTGCGCCTGATCCAACGCCACCTGGAACGGCCGCGGATCGATTTCTGCAAGCAGATCGCCCTGATGTACAAACTGCCCCTCCGTGAAATTGACCTTCATCAACTGGCCGTCCACGCGGCTGCGCACCGTCACCGTGTTGAAGGCCGTCACCGATCCAAGCCCGGTGAGAAAGTACGGCACATCCTTCTTCTGCACCGTGGTCACGCCTACGGAAATGGAAGGGGGCGTAGCACCGCCTGGAGAACCGCTGGCCGCTTCCGATCGTGCCCGTGCCCTGTTAAATGCAATTAATCCTGCAATCAGCACCACGCACAGGGTGATCCATACCCATGAGTGCCGTTTCGGCGGACCCGCCTGCTGATCGGATTTCTGCTTTGCCGAGATCCCTGATTCACCCGGCTTTATCTCTTCCGTTGCGGCCATTGATTCCCTCGAATTCGTGTTTGCAGTGCCTCGGAGTATAGACGTGCGGTTTCTGCCTGAGGATACACCGAATCTAGTACCATGCACATCCGCTGCTGTATTTGAACGGCTTGCGGGCGTCCTTGCACGAACCACGCCAAAAAACGCCC
The DNA here is from genome assembly GCA_050746945.1 of Candidatus Acidiferrales bacterium. Taxonomy (GTDB): domain Bacteria; phylum Acidobacteriota; class Terriglobia; order Acidiferrales; family UBA7541; genus Palsa-295. The sequence continues at coordinate 34,525 of JBOGMZ010000021.1, forward strand.
TCGCCCAGTGGATGCACCTACCTCGGCAATCGCTTGAATCCTTTGAAGCGCCACCCGCATCTCAAAAGGCTGTAGGGGCGAAATTACCAGGTTGGACGCGTTTATGAATCTTTGCACTTGCGCCAATATTTGTAAGTCGTGTTGCTGCTGCTGTTGTTGTGGCCGCGGCTGGCGTGGGTGTGCGATCCGAATCATTTAGCAAAAGCACAAATCGGATTTAAGCGACCCGCTCTCCAGCACCAAAAGCTGGCAGGCGGGTTTTTTATTTTCAGGGGACTATTCATGGGAAGCCTTACCGACGTTCGCACCCTCAAGGAAACGAAGGCTCAAAAAGTCGAGCGCCTCAAGCGCTCGAAAAATCCATGGGAGGCCTTCGAAGAAATCAAGGCGTTCGCGCGCGCGGGTCGCGCTTCCGTCCTTCCCGAATGGGCCAACCTCTACTTCAAATGGTGGGGCATCTATACGCAGGGTGACGGCGCGGGCGCAATCGGCGGTCAGGGCGGCGAAGGAAAAGCGACCGAATATTTCATGATGCGCATCGGCCTGCCCAATGGCCTGTTGCGCTCGCGCCAGCTCCGAAAAATCGCGGACTTGTCCGAGCATTACGGCCGCTCGCTCGCCGACATCACCGTCCGCCAAAATATCCAGCTTCACTGGCTCACCATCGAATCCATTCCTGAAGTCATGGAGGCTCTCGCCACTGTAGGCCTCGGCCCCAAAGGCGCCTGCGGCGACGTGGCGCGCAACATCACTGGCTGCCCACTCGCCGGCGTCGCCGCCGACGAAATTTGCGATGCGTCTCCGCTTGCCGTCGAGGCCTCGCGGATGCTCTCCGGCAACAACGCCTTTTACAATCTCCCGCGAAAATTCAAAGTCTCCGTCACCGGCTGCCCCGTCTGGTGCTCGTATCCGGAGATTAACGACATCGGCCTCACCGCCGTCGAGCGCATGCGCTACGGCCAAAAAGAAGTTGGCTTCTCTGTTCGCGTTGGTGGAGGACTTTCAGCTGACCCGCATCTTGCCCTCCGCCTTAACGCCTTCATCCGTCGGGACCAGGCGCTCGCGGTCGTCCGCGGAATCGCCGAAATGTTTCGCGAGCAGGACGTCCTGCGTGAAAATCGCGAACGCGCCCGCTTGAAGCATCTTTTCACGCAGCATCACTGGACCGCCGATCGCTTCCTCTGGGAACTCACCGAGCACCTCGGTTTTACGCTCGATCCCGCCGCCGAAGAAATTCCGCCGCGCGATGGATATCGCGATCACGTTGGCATCCATGCCCAAAAACAATCAGATCGCTTCTACGTGGGCGCTGCCGTCCTCCGTGGACGCATCACTCCCGAACAAATGCGCACCGCTGCAAAGCTTGCGGACCACTACGCCGCCGGGGAGCTCCGCACTACGAACATGCAGAATCTTCTCATCATCAACGTCCCCGGCGCGAACGTCGAACCCCTCGCCCGCGAGCTCGACGCCGTTTGCCTCCGTGTGGAAGCGTCTCCCTTCTGGCGTGGCGCCATTGCCTGCACCGGCGCGGAATTCTGCAAGCTCGCGATCACTGAAACCAAGGCTTTCGCCCGCTGGGTTGTGGAAGATCTCGAGGACCGCATCCCGGGTTTCGACCAGCCGCTGAAGCTGCACGTGGCCGGCTGCCCCAACGCCTGCGGCCAGCACTGGATCGCGGACATCGGTCTGGAAGGAAAAAAAATCAAGCGACATGACGAGCTCACCGACGCCTACTACTTCTGCCTCGGCGGCGCCGTCGGTGAATTTCAGCGCATCGCGCGCCCCGTCGGCTACCGTTGCACCGCCGGAGAAGTTCCCGCGGCGATCGAGCGCCTGCTCCGCGCCTATCTCGCGAATCGCGGCGCAAATGAAAATCTACGCGCCTATTTTTCCCGCTTCTCCGACGACGACCTTCGCGCCCAACTCGCTGGCGGCGCCGTCGATGCCGTCGTTCGCGACCCGTCGCCCGGCCCCGTCCCACACGGAGTGGGAGACTAACCATGCCGTCAAAAACTCATCGAGCCAGCGAGATTCGTCAGGGCGCCAGGGCGCACGCGTCGGAAAATTCAGAAGCCGCTCCGAACGGTGCCGTTCGTCAGGGCACGGCTGAACTTGTCCCGAGCGAGGCCGAGGGAGCCGTGCCGAAAGGGGCCCCCATTCGGGGGGCTTTAGCCCCTGAGGTAAATCTTTCGGCTGGGTCAACCGCGCGCGAAGTACAGCCAAGCTTGCTCCCCATCTTCGTCAAGCTCGCCGATCGCCCCTGCCTCGTCGTGGGAGCCGGCACGGTCGCGGCTTCGAAAATCGCTGTGCTTTTCGAATCCGGCGCGCGCATCACGGTCGTCGCGCCGCACGCGAACTCGGAAATCCAAACTCTCGCCGCCACCGGAAAACTTCAATGGGCCGAGCGCGCGTTTCAACCCGACGATCTCACGGGCGCATTTCTCGCCATCGCCGCCACCTCCGATCCTGAAACCAACCGCGCCGTGTTTCTCGAAGCCCAGCGCCGCGGCGTCCTCTGCAACTCCGTGGACGATCCGCCGCATTGCGATTTCTATTTTTCCGCCGTCGTCCGCCGCGGCGACCTCCAAATCGCGGTTTCGACTGCCGGCGAAAGCCCCGCTGTCGCCCAGCGCTTCCGCGAGGAAATCAACGAAATTCTCGACGAATGCATCGGTGATTGGCTGCGGCTGGTCGGCGACGCTCGCCGCCGAATCATCGCCACCCATCCGCCGTCAGAAGAGCGCAAGCGCCTCCTGCATCTCCTTGCCTACAGCGAATTCTGCGAATCAGAGGCTTGCACGAAGCCGGATTTCTCCCCGGCCTCGGGCGCGGCCCATCTGCACCTGCCGAAACCCGAATCAGGAGGCCAGGAGTGAACCGATGACCACAGGTACCGAATTCAAAGTTCATTTAATCGGCGCGGGCCCGGGCGATCCCGAGCTTCTCACCGTCAAGGCGCACGCCCTTCTTCGCACCGCCGAACTCATCCTCCACGACGATCTCGTTCCCGCGCCGATTCTCGCGCTGGCTTCCGCGCAAGCCATGGTCGTCAACGTCGGCAAGCGATGTGGCGTGAAGAAAATCACGCAACTCGAAATCAATCGCCTGATGATCGCCTCCGCCCGCCGCGGCATGCATGTTGTCCGCCTCAAGAGCGGCGACCCAGGAATTTTCGGCCGCCTCGCCGAAGAGCTCGACGCGCTCGAAGCCGCCGGCGTTCCCTTCGAAGTCGTTCCTGGGATCACCGCGGGGGTCGCCGCGGCAGCCTCAATCGGCGTCTCGCTCACGGACCGGCGCAAGAGCTCGCGCATCGTCATCGTCAGCGGCCATCAAGCCGAGGAGAACGCGCGCGCCGCGAAGACAGATTGGAAATCGCTTGCCCGTGAAGACACCACAATTGTCATTTACATGCCTGGCCACGATTTCACCGCCCTCGCGAGCGAACTCCTCGACGCGGGACTCTCTCCCTCCACGCCGGCGGTAATCGTTTCACGTGCCACCGCAGCCGACCAGCGCGAGTGGAGCGCCACGCTCGCTGAACTCAGCACGGCGCCTCGCCTGGGCACGCCCTCGATCTTGCTGATCGGGCGTTCGCTTGAACGGGCCGCGCAACGCACCGCCGCCCGTGTTCCTGCTCGCGCGCTCAACGAGGACTTGGAATCCCCGCTAGAGATGATTGGCGCCGAACCGTCTGCTCCTTCACACAACGAAAATTCCGAAAGGAGAATCGCTCAATGACGCAACAAAACGAATCTGATGCGCAAGAAAAAAAACCATCCACATTCAAATTGTCTCTCGACTCCTGGGCAGTCACGCTCGCCCTGGCCCTTTCTCTGCTCGTCTGGTTGGGCTTGATCAAACACATTCCGTGGTAGCGCTGTCGCGCCACAATCTCGCACAGGAGGAATTTCGCATGGCCAGTTCCATCGCACTCTCGCAGTCGCAGCCGCTCGGCATCTTCAAGCGCGTCGCTCAAATTCTTCCCGGCTTGCTCCTGCTGGCCGCCGTTGGCTACGCGGGAAAATTTCTCGAGCACTCGTTCTCCGCCTACGGCAAGGCGCACCATCTCACGTTCCCGAACATTGAGTATGTTCTCTGGGCCATCGTCATCGGCCTGGTCATTTCCAACACCACTGGCGTTCCCGCCGCATTCAAGCCCGGCCTCGCCACTTACGAATTCTGGCTCAAGGCCGGAATCGTTCTTCTCGGCTCACGCTTCCTGCTCGGCGACGTTTTAAAACTCGGCGGCGTCAGCCTCGTGCTCGTCGCCATCGAAATCGCGGTCTCGTTAATGTTCATGACCGCGCTGGGCCGCGCCTTTGGCTTGAAGCCCAAACTCACCACGCTGCTCGCCGTCGGCTCATCCATCTGCGGCGTCTCCGCCATCATCGCCGCAAAGGGTGCGATTGACGCCGACGATGAAGACTCCTCTTTCGCCATCGCCGCAATTCTCGCCCTCGGCGCCATTTCCCTGTTTATCTTTCCAGTTGTCGGCCACTGGCTCCGCATGAGCGATCTGTCCTACGGTCTCTGGGCCGGCCTCGGCATCGACAACACCGCCGAAGTCACCGCCGCGGGCGCACTCTATTCCGACACGGCGGCGAAAGTAGCGGTCCTTGCGAAAACGGCGCGCAACGCCATGATCGGTTTCGTTGTCCTCGGTTACGCGCTCCATTGGGCGCGCAAGGAAGGAACCGCGGGCGTCGGGAACAAGGCCGCGTTCCTTTGGAAAAAGTTTCCGAAATTTGTTCTCGGTTTTCTGTTGATCTCGGCCGTCGCCACCGCCCACGTCTTCAGCAAGGATCAGCTCACGAACCTGGCAAATCTTTCGCGCTGGGCTTTCCTGCTCACTTTCGCCGGCGTCGGCCTTCGCACCAACATCGGCGAAATGCGCAAGCAGGGCCTCCGCCCGTTCGTCGTGGGCGCGCTCGGCGAAGTCGTGATCGCGTTCCTGACCCTTGGCCTCGTCTTCGGCGCCGACAAATTCTTGCGATGAAATAGTTGTCATGGACTTGCACTGGATAGTCATCCCGTAGCCGAGCCCCGCGCGCTCTTGCCGTTCCCGCCCGCCTTTGGCGGACGCGGGGCGCAGTGGAGGGACCTCTCTTCGATTGTTTATCCGCCGAATTGCCGTATCCGTGCTTATTTCCTGTGTTCATCTGTGGTTGCATTCGCCTTTGCTCCGCCGAATCCATGCTAGATTGACCCTCGGAGTCCCGCACGAATGCTCGACCGCGCACGCTCGGCCATCAGTTGGATTGATTTTCTCTGGCTCGCTTTTCTCGCGGGCCTGGCCGTGCTCCCTCCCATCGACGAAATCCACAAGCAGCTCACGCTTCTGGCCATCGGCGTATTCCAGCTTCTCGAAGGCAGCCTCATCGCCTGGCGGCCCAAGCGTGGCCCCATTTACAGTGTCATCATCAAAACTCTTCTCGCCACGCTGCTGCTCGCTCACACCGGCGGCATTGGAATCAACAGCAGCTACTACCCCGTCTTTTATTTGCCGGTCGTCACCGCCGCAATTTACTTCGGCCCCATCGCCACGCTTCTGTGGACGGCTTTCGCGTCGCTCGCCTATTGCTCGCTGCTGTTCCCCGCGCTCGAAGAATATGAACTCACCACCGAAGGCACCACCGAGCTTGCCATCCGTATCCTCTTCTTCTTTATCGCCGCCATTCTCGTCAATCGCTTCGTGGTCGAAAATCGCCGCCAGGTCGCTCGGTTCAAAACGCTCTCCGAGACGCTTGAAGAAACGAATCGCCAGTTGCGCCGCGCCGAAGCCGACGCACGCCGCGCCGAGCGTCTCGCCGCTCTCGGCCAGCTTTCCGCCGGCCTCGCTCACGAAATTCGCAATCCGCTGGGCGTCATCAAAGGCTCCGCCGAAATGCTCACGCAAAAAGTAGCGGACACGAACCCGCTCGCCAGCGAACTCGCCGGCTACATTTCCACGGAAGTAAACCGCCTGAATTCCCTGGTCGCCCGCTTTCTCGATTTTGCCCGCCCGTCGCATCTCGAGTTTCAACCGCTGCAAGTTTCCACTCTCGTCGAGCGCGCCCTTGAAATGGTCCAAACACAAATGCCCAACGCGCAAGTCAGGGTTGAGCGGCAATACGCCGGCGGCCTGCCGGACGTTCGCGCGGACAGCCAGCTTTGCGAGCAAGTTTTCGTCAACTTGATTCTCAACGCTTTTCAAGCCATGGACGGCCAGCAGGGCAGGCTCTGCATTTCGATCACACACGACAAATCGGGCGGCAAGCCCGGCGTGGCGGTCCAATTGGAAGACACTGGCCCAGGTGTCCCTCCGGATTTGCGCGAGCAAATCTTCAATCCGTTTTTCACGTCCAAGAAGGAGGGCGTCGGCTTGGGACTCGCCATCGTCGCAAAAATTGTTGACGACCATCGCGGCTGGATTCGCTTGGAAACTGACTCCTCCCGCGGCGCAAAATTTCGCGTATTCTTACCCGTCGTCCCCGATGCCTAGAATATGACCGCACAAAAACCTTCTATCCTGATCGTCGAAGACGAAGCCAAAATGCGCCGCCTTCTCGAATTGCAACTCGCCGACGAAGGCTTCCGCGCCAAGACCGCGCCCGACGCCGAAACCGGCCTGCAACTTTTCCTCAAAGAACCATTCGACCTCGTCGTTACCGACTTCAAGCTGCCCGGCATGACCGGCGTCGAATTCCTGCAAGCGGTGAAGCGCGCCAACGCCGCCGTCCCCGTCGTGATCATGACCGCCTACGGCACTGTCGAATCCGCTGTCGAAGCCATGAAATTCGGCGCGAGCAACTATGTCCTGAAACCCTTCTCACTTGCAGAGCTTGTCATCGTGATTCGCAAGGAGCTCGACGCCCGCAAACTCCGCGAAGAAAATCGCACGCTGCGCGAAGCCCTGGGCCAGCGCTACCAATATGAAAATATCATTGCCGGCGGCGAAAAAATGCAGGCCGTCCTGGCCATGGTTGAGCGTGTCGCGCCAACAAATTCCACTGTGCTCCTCGGCGGCGAAAGCGGCGTCGGCAAAGATTTGATCGCCCACGCCATTCACCAGCATTCCAACCGCGCCTCCGGCCCCTTCATCAAAATCAATAGCACCGCCATCCCCGAAAATCTCCTCGAGAGCGAACTCTTCGGCTACGAGAAGGGCGCATTCTCCGGCGCCACCACGAGTAAGCCGGGAAAATTTGAGCTGGCCGACAGAGGCACGCTCTTTCTCGATGAAATCGGCGATGTCCCGCCCGCAATTCAGGTGAAATTGTTGCGCGTCTTGCAGGAGCGCGAGTTCGAGCGCCTCGGTGGGACGAAAACGCTAAAGGTTGACGTCCGCATGATTGCCGCCACCAACCGCGATCTCCGCGCCGCGCTTGAAGACGGCACCTTCCGCGAAGATCTCTACTATCGCCTCAACGTCGTCGCCATTGATATTCCGCCGCTCCGCGATCACAAGGAAGACATTCCCGCTCTTGCGAATTTCTTCCTCGAAAAATTCGCTCGTGAATCCAAGAAATCCATCAAGGGCATCACGCCCGCCGCGATGAATCTACTGGTGGATTTTCATTGGCCCGGAAACGTGCGCGAGCTGGAAAACATCATCGAGCGCGGCGTCACGCTTTCCTCCGGCTCAACTCTCGACGCCGCCGACATCCATCTCGATTCCACGCCCAAGCGCTCTTCGAGCGGCCCCTCCGCTGCTCTGCCCGACGGCATGACGCTCGATCAATGGGAGGACGAAGCCATCCGCGAAGCGCTTCGCCGCGCCAATGGAAATAAGAGCCAGGCCGCTCGCGCACTTGGCCTCTCGCGTAACGCCCTGCGCTACCGCCTATCCAAAATAGGCGTCGCCGATCCCCCGGATAATGAGCCGTAGCTCCGCGCTGGTCCGAGAACTTTCGGAGACCTGATCACCGTCGCGAATCCGGAGGCACCATGTTGTTCGCGCGACAGTAAACCACGAGCTGGCCGTAATGCTCGGCGCTGTGCTCGATCGCGAACATCCAAGTGTAGGAGTAGTGAACCAGCCTGCATCCGCCTCGAATAGCATTTATTCGTATCTCAGCGCGACCAGCGGATCCACTCGTACCGCGCGCCGCGCCGGAATATAACAAGCCAGCAGCGCGACGGCGATCAGCAGCAGCGCGACGCCCACGAACGTCAGAGGATCTGTCGGCCTCACGCCGTAAAGCAGCCCTGCCATCAAGCGCGAAACGATCAGCGCACAAACAAGACCAATCGCAGCACCTGAAATCGCGAGCCGCATCCCTTGACGCAAAACCATCCGCAGAATGCTGCTCCGCTGTGCGCCCAGTGCGAGGCGAATGCCGAACTCGTGCGTGCGCTCGCTTACCATGTACGAAATCACGCCGTAAATTCCCAGCCCCGCCAGCAGCAGCGCGGTCAGCGCGAACAGACCGACCATCTCCATTGAGAATCGCCTCTCGGAGAGGGACGCGGACGCGATCTCATCGAGCATTTGGGCGCCGAAAACAGGAAGTTCGGGATCGACCGATTGCACTTGCTCGCGCAGCTCGACCGGAATCGCAGCAGCGTCCAGCCGTCCACGCAGAAATATCGCTAGATCCTTAGGCCGCCGCTGATACGCGCTCAAATAGATTTCCGGAACGGGCTTTTCGGCCAGCGTTTCTGTTCGAGCATCCGCCACGACGCCGACCACAGTTGTCCATGGCGTGTTCGCCAGTTGACTTCCGCGAACGGGATTTAACTTGAGGTGCTTGCCCAGGGGATTCTCGTTTGGCCAGTAAGTCCGCGCGAACCCCTCGTTGATTACCGCGACTTTCGGCGCTGTTTCGTTGTCCAATTCGCTGAAACAACGGCCGCGCAGCAACGTCATGCCCAGCAAGTGAAAATACTCCGGTGTCACGATGGAACCGTTGCCCAAAGGAGCTTCGTTACTTGAAACTTCGTGTCCTTCGAAAATCATGAGGTATGGACGTAGGTCAAGGTGGCCGTGACCTAGTGGAATCGCAGGCACATCGCCAATGGCTATTTCCTCGACCCCGGGCAGCGTCCTGCCACGCCGAAGTATTTCGCGCAAGAACGGTGCCTCTTGTGTGACGGTTCCATAAATGTCGGTTTTGGGATCGTTCGGCTCGGGCAGCCACATTCGGACAGTCATTACGTTTTGCGGGTTAAACCCCGGCCGCACGTTTAGCAGATCCCAGAAACTTCGGAGCAGAAGGCCCGCTGCAACCAGCAGCACCAGCGAGAGCGCAAATTCCGTTACCACCAGCACCCGTCGCGTTCGCGCCTGTTCCCCGGAACCTGTCGCGCCGCGCCCCTCCTGTTTGAGCATTGAAGTCAAATCCAGCCGGCCCGCCTGCAACGCGGGCGCGAGCCCGAAAATCGCGCCGGCCAAAAATGAGGCGGCCAGCGCGAAAATCAGGACGGTCCAACTAATCGATATTTCATTTAGCCGTGGCAGGCTGTCCGGAACAAGGTGCAGCAAAAACCCCTTCGTGCAGTAGAGAATCACTAAACCGACTACTCCTCCCACCAGCGAAAGTAGCAAGCTTTCGGTGAGTAGTTGTTGCGTCAGCCGCCTCCGGCCGGCTCCGAGCGCCTGCCGAACAGCTAATTCGCGTCCTCTGGCGCTGGCGCGGGCGAGGAGAAGATTCGCCACGTTCACACAGCCAATCAGCAGGACCAAGCCCACAGCGCCAAGAAGCAGCATCAGTGATTGGCTGACGTTTCCGACCACGCTTTCCTTGAGCGGCACAAGTCGCACCTTCCATCCGCTTTGCAGTGGATAATCGTCCGGGTATTCTTTCTGCAAGGAAGCCACCAACGCGTCTGCGCGGCTTTGTGCCTGCGCAACCGTCAGTCCAGCTTTGATGCGAGCGATGGCCTCCGGAATGAACCGCGAATTGCGCACCGGGGGCGGGCCTGGCGGCGCGTCAAAATTATTCCCCAACCAAACTTCGACGCTTCTTTCCTCAGCCGTCCGCCCCGGGTCGTGAAAACCCGGTGGCATCACGCCCACCACGGTGTAAGCGTCATTGTCGAGCCGCAAAGTTTTCCCCAGGATATGGGGGTCGCTCGCGAAGGCACGCTTCCACAGGCCGTCGCTGATCAGCGCTTCCAGAGTAAATCCGGGCGTGTGATCCTCCGGATTGAACGCTCGGCCTAACTGTGGCTTCACGTCCAAAAGAACAAAGTAATTGGGCGCTTCGCCAAGAAAGAGGGCGCGCGTGGGCTGGGACGCGCCCGTCAGATTGACGGAGCCGGCTCCCCCCATTGGCGAAACATATTCAAAAATTCCCGATCGCTGGAGGTCATGCCACTCCGGCACCGAGATTCCAACATCCTGCGCCCCCACTCCGGGAAGGTCATCCTCGATGCTTACAAGTTGCTCCGGATGTGGATACGGCAGCGGGTGCAGCAGAGTGGCATCTACAACACTGAATATCGCGGTCGTCGCCCCAACGCCCAGCGCAATCGTCAGCACTGCGATAGCGGTGAAGCTCCGAGCCTTGCGCAGCATGCGTACGCCGTATCGCACATCCTGCGCGACGGACGCGAGCAAAGTTACCCCTCGCGCTTCGCGGCACTCCTCTTTGGCCCGCTCGACTCCTCCGAACTCCAGCCGCGCCCGCCGCATGGCCTCTTCGCGCGTTACTCCGCTGCAGACCAAATCCTCGGCGTATGCCTCCATGTGAAACTTCAGCTCGGCCTCCATCTCGCTCTCCATGCGAGCTCGCCCCATCGTCGCCCTCACCCACGATCGAATTCGGCTCCAAAGCGTCATACTTCCTCCACGTCAGGGTACGGCTTCAGCCGTGCCGAAACGAGTCGAGAAATCAGGGGTTTTAACCCCTGAGGCCAATGAATCGCGACGTTCACAGTATTTGTCAGATGGGTTCATCTACGCTTCCCCGCCGTCATACTTCCTCCGGTGTGGTCCGCAGAATTCCGGCAATCACGTCGGACATGCGGTTCCACTTCTCGGCTTCCATCTGCAATCTGCGCTTCCCCGTGGCAGTTAGACGATAGAACTTCGCTTTGCGATTATTGTCCGACTCACCCCATTCACTTGCGATCCAGCCCTGGTGTTCCAGGCGGTACAACGCGGGGTAGAGCGAGCCCTGCAGAATTTCCAGCTGGTCTTTCGAAATCTGCTGGATGCGCAGCAGCACCCCGTAGCCGTGCAGGGGCCCGAGCGACACCGCCTTCAGGATCAACAAGTCCAGTGTGCCTTGCAGTAGGTCCAGTTGTTTGTCCACCAACTGCCTCCTCTCCTAGAGCGCCTAGGAATATAGTCGCCGCTTCCTAGATTGTCAAGGAGAAGGACTATCTGCGACTGCCGGGTTGGCCCGCCACGTTTCTGCCCACTGGTGGATAACCACCACCTTCGCGTGAAAACCACCAATCTCTTAATCTCTCGCCGTCCGTCGATCACCACTGCCCATCTCACAACATACTGCAATCTATAGACTTACGAGATACCCAGCGGGATTTTTCCCTTTGGCATTGGCCCTGCATTACTCACCCCGGAATCCATATTTCCTGGCGGCGAGACTGCTGGGAGGCGGACCATGAAAAAGCAAATCTCAGTTTTTGCAGCAGCTTTTCTACTGGCGATGGTCGGCTCGGCCAGAGCGCAGGACGCTCCGCCGCAGCAGTACGATCAAACCGTCCAGAGTTCTCAAGACTCGCAGGACGCCCAGGTTCCCCCCGCCGACGATCAGCAAGGCGAGGGTGAATCTGAACAGGCCACTGACACGGCACAAGGCGTCGCCCGCGTCAGCCAGGTTCAGGGTGACGTTTCCTCTCAGCGCGGCGACAACGGCCAGTGGGTCGCGGTCACTGTCAACACGCCCATCTCCCAGGATGATCGCGTCTCCACCGGCGAGAAATCCCGCGCGGAACTCCAGCTCGACTTTGCGGACATTCTGCGCCTGTCCGATCGTTCGACCGCTCGCGTCGCCGCCCTGAACCGCAAACAGATTCAAGTACAAGTTGGGCAGGGCCTGGTTACTTACAACGTCCTGAAGGGCAGCGAAGCACAATCCGAAATTGACACTCCTAACTCTTCCATCCGCCCCCTCGGTGGCGAGGGCGAATTCCGCGTTCTCGTAAATTCCGACGCGGAGACCAAAGTCATCGTCCGCAGAGGTTCCGCGGATATCTCCACGTCGCAGGGCAGCACTCGCGTTGATGCCGGACAGATGATCACCATCGCCGGCACCGACAATCCGCAGTATCAGGTTTCCACCGCCCTCGACCGAGACGATTGGGACCGATGGAATAGCGATCGCAACAGGACCATTCGCGACGCCGGAAGTTGGAACAACACCAACCGCTACTACACCGGCACGGAAGATCTCGATAACCACGGCGTTTGGACCGAAGTCCCCGACTATGGCCGCGTCTGGGTGCCTGCGCAAGACCCGGGCTGGGCGCCATACCGCGCCGGCCGCTGGGTCTATCAGCCCTACTACGGTTGGACCTGGGTTTCTTATGAGCCCTGGGGCTGGGCGCCTTACCACTATGGCCGCTGGTTCGTTTATGGCGGCGGCTGGGCCTGGTGGCCGGGGCCTGTCGCTGTGTACCCGGCGTATTACCCGATTTGGTCGCCCGCGTATGTCTCGTTCTTCGGCTGGGGAGGCGGTGGCTGGGGCGTCGGCGTCGGTTTTGGATTCGGTGGCGGATTCGGCCGCGTTGGCTGGCTGCCGATCGGCCCGTGTGATCGGTTCCATCCCTGGTGGGGTCGTGGCGGCGGCCGCGTCAACGTGGTCAACGTCACGAACATTCGCAACACGACAAACATCCGCGACGGCTGGAGACCGCTCGCAGGCAATCGCGGACATCAATACTCGAATCTGAATGATGCGTTCAGAAACCAGCGCGTTCGCTCCGGCATCAGCTCCATGGACGGAAACAAGTTCGGCCGTGAAGCCGTTCCGGGACACCAGCGCGGCGTCAACGAAGCCTCCTTTCGGCAGGCCAGCTTGATGACAGGGAAAATGCCGGTTAATCCGTCACGCGAAAGCTTCAATTCGACGAGCAAGGCTCCCGGCGCCTCGTCAGTCAGAAATGCGCCGGCCAGTTCGCAGCGTTTCTTCTCGCCCGCGTCGAGAAACTCGACGGCGGTTGCAGCCAACAGGGAAGCACGCGCGTCCGGCGCAAATTCATCCATCCGTACCAACACGTCGGTAAGCGCGCGTTCGAACATTGGCTCCAATCGGGCCCCGGGGAACGCAACTACTCCTTCTCGCAACGCCCCGTTGCCCGGTCCAGCCAGAATGGCCGGCTCAGTTCGTGGCGGATCTTCGGTCAACAGGCCGCAGACCGATACACCATCCGGGCGCATGTTCGCGCCTCCGCAGCAGCACACGCAAAATAATCAGAGCAGCCAAAGCGCAAGGCCCGGCGGCTGGCAACATTTCACTCCGCCGCCTTCGCGTGGCACGCAGCCCGCACGACCGGGCCAGCCGACACGCGCCTATCAGCCGCCGCCTTCTTCCTCTCGCGGTGGCTATGCCGGCGTTTACAGTCGGCCCCCGCTCAACATGAACAAGCCGATCGTGCAGCCTCGCGGCGGTTATCCGAATGCTTCGCGCGGTGGATATCCCAACACGTCTCGCGGAAATTATCCAGGCGGAGCGCGTGGACCGTATCCCAGCGCCCCGGGCGGGGTCTATCGCGGTGGATCGGCCGGCCCTGCGCCTCGCATGCCGAGCACTCCCAGCGCGCCTTCTCGGAGCAGCAGCGCACCGCGTGGCTATTCAGGCGGTAATTCCGGTGGCAGTTCTCGCGGCAATTCTGGTGGCGGTTCACACGGCAGTGGCGGCGGCAGCTCGCATAGCAGCGGCGGTGGCAGCTCGCATAGCAGCGGCGGTGGTTCGTCCCACTCCGGCGGCCGCCCACATTGATTTTTACCCAGGTGCACTCATCATTCATACCCAGGGCTCCGATTTTCTCGGAGCCCTGGTTTTTTTATCACGGCGCTTTCGCTTGATGGAGCGAATTTACTGCGAGGGAGGTTTTGGCTCTGCCGCGTGCTCTAGGCTGCTCCCTGAAGGCGCAGCCGGGTTCGCTGCCGCCGGAGGCTGTTGGAGCGCCAGGTAAGCCCGCCCAAACGCCGAATGTTGCGTCCCCGCCGCAATCACCACGGCCTGCACCGTGTATCGTCCCGGCGCCAGCTTCGCCAGTGGCAGGCTGATCCGAAACGAGGCTGTGCGCGTTTTCGTAGCCACTTCTGCGGGCCCCAGTGCCGGCGTCGCATTCACCTGAATGCCATTCCTGAAAAATATCAGCCCTGCGCGCAGTCCGCTCGCATCGAATTTCTCCGGGTAATACCCCTGGAAGAAAACGTACAGCGTCTGCCCCGGCGTGAAAAACCGCGTCACGCTCGGAACAATTTTCTCGCCTTCGATCTCCAGAGGTGAACGCGCCATGTTTGCGCGGGCTCCTTGCCCCTTCGTTTCCACCTCCGCCGATTTTGCGACGGGCACGAGCTGGCTTGAAAGCAGCACTGTGCTCAAGGCGAGGCGGTTCGGATCTGCAGCGGGCACATTCAAATCCTGCTCGAATGTTCCCATCTTGCCGGACTCATTTTCCCGCGCCAGAAATTTCAGCCAGTATTTTCCCGGTGCGAGCACCACGCCGCCTTGATACAGCAGGCTCGCCTGCTTCACTTGCTGGAAGCGTTCCGGATCCAGTCGAACATTAATCGTGTCGCGCAATTCCGCAACGGTTTGCCCCGCAGGATATGCGCGCACCTCTGCTGCAAAATCGAAAGCGGCTTCTCGCCGTCCGTGCTTCTCCGCCCAATCCAGCGCGCTCGACGACAATTTCGCCGCAATCGGAACATACGTCTGCTGATCGCTCAGCCTGAACAGCGAAGTCTCAACAGCAATTGGCAGATCCACCACCGGGTGATCCGAGCCCATCGCGTCCGCCAGTTGCTGCTCGCGCCCTTCCTTCTCCAGGTGCTGGAAATCTCTCGGCGCGTAATATCCGTTGCGGTAGCGCACATGCGCGCCCGGCACGTTCACCTTCACCCGAATCGAATGCCAGCGCCCGTCGCGCTTGATGCCCGCCGGCAAATAGTAGCCCACCAGATAATATCCACTGTTGTCCGCTTGGATTTTCGGGAACGCATCGCTCAAATCGCCGAGATCGAAAAACGCTTTTCCGCCGGTGTCGGATGAAAGCGTCGCAAGAGTGTCGCGCGTGCCCTCGCGCTGGTCCGTCTGATGGAATACCGAAGCGCCCGAGAACATCGAAGTCACCGTCGCCGCATTCGCCGTCACGTCTCCGCCCGGCGCGGTCGCCAGCAATCCCCGCGCGTCAATCGAATAGATCGAAACGTCCGCGCGATTTGCCGCATCCGTCGCCGCCCGCAACGCCGTCCGATTCTCTTCCCCGGTCTGCGTGATTCCTCCAGTGAATTCGACCAGCGCTTTCCGGCCGGGGATCGCTGCGAGTACGTTCGCCAGCCCTTCCACCGCCGCCAGCTTCTGATCCGTGTTGAACACGTTGAATTCCGTTTCGTCCGCCGTGTACGCCGTGCCGGTATATTCCTGCACGTCGTATTCCCCGTTCTGCGCCGCCGCCGATAGCGGCTGACCCAGCGTTGACGCCACACCGGGCACCAGCCGCGCGATGGCTTTCTCGAGCGCGGCGCGGTCGTTCGTAAAATTCACCAGCACCGAAAGCCGCACGCTGTACGTCACCACCGCCACCAGGTCCGCGCGGCTGATTTGCTCCTTCACGAACTTTTCCGCTGCATCGTGCGCCCGCACAATATCGTCCGTCTGCATCGAACTCAGATCGAAAAACAACACCATCATGCGGCGATCTCGTGTCTGCTCGTTCGCGGCATCCGAAGCAGCGCTTGCAACGGGCGCGTCCACCGGGATCACGATCGGCTTCGCATCTATCTCCCCCGCCGTCTCCATTTTTTCGATATCCGAATACGAGAAGCTCGAGATTTTCTGCCCTTTCCCATCGTCGCTAACAGTGAACTGATCCGCACGCAACCCTTTAATGGCCTTCCCGGATTTGTCCGTCACCTCCACATCAATGCGCACTACATCCGACGAAGTCCGGATGGCCGCGCTCTGATTCGATTGCCCGCCCGCCTGCGCAGTCGCTGGAGCCGGTTGCTCCTGTGTTTGCGCAACGGCTGGCGTGCAGCACATGCTGCCCGTCAAAAGCGAAGCGATGAATTTGTAAGCTGCGTCTCTCATCAGAAATTAAACCTGAATTGAAAATCCATCGTGCGCATGGAGGCCGCGCTGGTCACGCGCCCGAAAAGCGTCGAACCGAGTGTGGCGCCAAGCCCGTTGAAGCTGGGCGTGTTCGTCAAATTCTGCACTTCCGCGCGCACATCAATTCGATGCCGCTCCTGCGGCCCAAAGCGGAAAGACTTCGCGAGCGACATATTCCACGCGAACGAGCACGGTCCTTCGATCGATCCTCGCTGCTCGTCGCCATACTGATTCGCCGCCGGCGCGGCAAACGCGCTGGTGTTGAAAAACGTCAACGGCGCGCCTCCGCAAATCCCCAGATTCGGATTTCTGGCGCGATCCGGCCGCAAAGAAAAACTCGCCCCTGTGCCATTATCCGAAGCAGTGCCGCCGAGCAGCGCCGTAAAGGGATTTCCCGTCCGCCATGTGACGATATTCAACAGCCTCCAATTCCCCAGCACATGCATTGCCCAACCGTGCGTTCCATAGCGATGCCGCTCGCCAAACGGCAATTCATATATCGAGAACAATCGCAATTGGTGTCTGATGTCGAACGAAGAAAGCCCGCGCTCCGCCGCAAAGTTTCCGTCTTGCTGCACCACCACGGGCGATCCGCCGCCAATCGAGCTCGCGTTGTCGATCGACTTGGCAAACGTATAGATTCCATTCAGCACCAATCCCCGCGCAAAACGGTGCACAATGCGCACTTGCAGAGCGTTGTAAATTGAGTTCGCGCCCGATTGGTCGAAGTAGAAAACCGGCGCGCCCTGAATGCGCAGGTTCTGTTGCGTTTCCGTTGGCGGAGTGCCCAGCGGCGCCCGGTTGGGTGCGCGCAGTTGATCGAGGTCCGCCCCCTTCGTTCCCGTGTAGGTCAAATCCAAAATCCAATTCTGCGTGAAGGATGTTTCCGTCCCAAGCGTCCAGATTTGCGCGTGGCCATTTTTGTAGAACGGATCCACGCCGCCGGTATTCAGGCAGGGCGTCGCCGGCGAGCAGGAAATCGTCGCACCCGTCTGCGGCGTCCCCGGAAATCCATTCTCGATCGTTAGGAGTTGCGCCGCGGACGTAATCACATTCTGCGAAGTGGAAAAGGGCGGCTCATAGCCCAGATATTGCTGCGTCAGCGTGTTGTACGCGGACACATTGTAGAAAATCGAGTACCCGCCGCGCACAACGGTCTTCGGCTTGAAATCGAATGGCTGCCACGCGAATCCGATCCGCGGCGCCCAGTTCCCGTAATCCCCGTGAACCAGCGCACGCGGGTACGCGCCACGGAAGAAATTCCCACTCGCGCCGGGCGTCACCACGTTCACCGCCGTCGCCGCCGTATTCAAATCCAGATTCGCAATCTGATTGTTGATTTCGATCGGCGGCGTTACGGCCTCATAACGCAAGCCATACGCGAATGTGAATCGTTTGTTCACCCGCCAGTCATCTTGCGCGTACGCGATGAAATCCCAGCTCCGAAAATAAAGGTCCGGCCCGAACTGCACCCGCGTGCTGTACGGCAGCCCGAGCAGATAATCCGCCAGATCGTTCCCCGTCACGGTTCCAGCGACCGGTTGCCCGTTGGCATCCAGTTGGCTGGTCAACAGTCCGGTAAACACGAAATCCCCGCGCGGCACCGGGCTCGATTGCGAGTTCAATTGAATCCGCCGCACTTCCCCACCGAATTTTAAAGTGTGTTTGTTCCGCGTGTAGCTCACGTTGTCCAGGAACCGCAGCGTCTGATTGCGCACCAGCGAAGGTATCGGATCGTTTGGCCCGGAAAAACTCGAAAAACTCAGCGACGGAATTCCGAAGTCCATCGGGTTGGTCGAGACCCCGGTGACGCCCGCATTGCCGGCCACATTATTTACGAACGAATTGTCGCTCAGCACCTGTGTCCGGCTCCGGCTCCAATTCACGTGCGTGTCCTGCACCAGTTTGGCCGACCATGTCTGCGCCAGCCCCAGATCCACGCTTTGATTGAGCGTGAAATGCCGCCCCGTAATCCCCGGAAAATTTCCCAGCGTGTCGAGTCGCTGCGAATTCAGGTTGTATGCGCCGCTGATGCTGAATTTTGCGTTGATTGTATGCAGCACATGCAAATTTACGATGTCGCTGTTGAGTGGCGTGGTTCCTTGCAGCAGGAAGTTCTGCACCGCGCCGGGAAGATTTGGCGCGGGATAAAATCTCAGCAGTTGCTGGGCTGCATTGTCCAGCGGATTTGGGTTGGGATCACCGGGCACCGTGGCCGGAATCTGGCAGCCGTTTCCGAGCGGCGCTCGCGGCCCCGAAAAATTCGAAAATGGATTGAAAAGTTGAATCCCCGGCAGGTCATTGCAGAAATTGCCCATCCGCTCATCCGCAGTGGGTACGGTCGAAAAAGTGTTCACGCCTGTCTGTTCGATCTCGTGCTGGTAATTGACGAACACGAATGTCTTGTCTTTCCCGTCGTACAAATGCGGAATGCTCAACGGTCCGCCAACGCTGCCGCCCACGCGCTCGTCGTAGTGCGAAATCTTTGGTCTCTCTTGTCCCGTGATCGAATAGGGCCGCGCATCCAACGCCGAATTCTCGTAGCGATCGAAGAATGTGAAGCGCATGCGATTCACCGCTTGCCGCGCGAGCCTGCCTCCTCCGCCCGGCCCTCCACCGCCTGGACGACCGCGCGGCCCGCCCCCAAATCCTCCTCCCGGAAATCCCCCTCCGCCCGGTCCGCCGGGGCCCTGCCCACCTTCAAACCCGCCGCCACCGCGTCCGCCAAATCCTCCCTGCCGCCCTTGCTCGCCGGGCGCTCCGGGAACAAACCCGCCCTCCCCACCGGGCCCGCCCGGCCCAGTCGGAGAGAGTCCCTGTCCCACTGTGCCTTGCATCAAAAATGAATCCGACGATGCTCCCCCAGCCGATGAAAGCGCGATGGTTGGCTGTGGACCGCCTCCACCGCCATTCGGCTGCGCCACGGCCTCTTCGCCCTGCCCATTCGTTTCGCTCGTCAGATCGGTCTGCTGAAATCCGCCCATGCCCTGACGAATCGCGCTCGTGACGCCCGCGGGTACTTGTCCTCGCCCGCCATTTCTCCGTGACTGGACAGACGAATTCGACTCTTCCCCATTCCCACCATTTCCAGCCGCGTTCGCGCGACCGGGTCGCCTCCCCGCGCCGGAATTTGCGCCGGACGGCTTCCCCGGCGCAGCCGTCTCCTCAGGCGGATTCAACTCCGCCAGTGTTGCAACGCGCAACGAAATCGCGATGACCGGCGCCGGCGGCCCCGCGAGTTCCAATTCGAGCGACGAGGTGGCAAATCCCAACTCGCTCACCTCCACGCGGTAGTGGCCCGCCGGCAGCCCTGGGATTTCGAATTTCCCCGATTCGTCGGTCCAGCTCACCCAACTTTTTCCCGTTTCCGTGTTCGTCAATCGGATTGTTGCGCCAGGAACGGCCGTGCCCTCCGCCGTGTGCACCGTTCCACCGACAGGCGGCGCTACTTGCTGCGCGCTGCTAACTCCCGCGAAGAGCAGCAGAGAAATTATCAGCGCCAGCCGATTCACTCGCGCCCGGTTCGCCGCCGTGTTGTGCAATGGCCATCCCATTCCAATTCCAATCGTGTGTTGGACGTGCTCATTCAGGAGGCCGTTGCTCCAAATTTGCTCCGTGCGCAAACATATCCGTGGTGGGTGGGATGGGGATGGAAATCTCTGCAGGTATGAGCGGCCCGGCCCGCTCCAGAAGGACCAATTGTGGAGGCTGCCTCCTTCTTCTCAAATTTCGGACCAGGCCGGACCAGTTGCGAGCTTTCATCAAAAACTATTGCGCGTCGTCGTCCGCCGGTAATCCCGGATCGTAAACGAACCGGATCGTCACCGGGTTCTTGAAATGTCCGCCTTCCAGCTTCGTCGTCAAATAGAGCTGGCTGCCATCTGACGACGGCGCAAATGTGCGCGTCATCTTCAGGCCGTTCCTCTGCGTCATCACCACGAGCTGGTCGCCGTGCATTTCCGTCGAGGAAGTTTTCTTGCTTTCGCTGTCCGCCGGTTTGGAATTCCCCTGTGAAGTTCCTTGCGCGCTCGACTGTTCGCTGCCAGGGTAAATCGCCAGCAACCGCCCACTGTCATCCACCACCTTGATCGTCTTATCCGTCTGCACGATCGTGAGGGCCCCCAGATCGCCCATTATTTCGCTTGCCAGCCGGTCCTCGCGTGCGCTGGCATTTCCATTGCGCCGGCGCCCTCCGCCGCCCACTCCGCCCCAGGGGCCGGGCGTCCCCGTCCCCGCGTCAACTTGTCCACGGGGACTATTCGTCGCCTGTTCCATTTTCTGCCGCGGGTCGTCGCTCATGGCTTTGTTGATTTGCCAATCGCCGTCGAGCCTGCCCTTGCTGATATCTCGCCTTCCACCCGCCGAAGCAGCTCTCGCGGAAGGCCCGCTGGTGTCAGGCACGCCGCTAATTGGCCCCGGCGACGCCTGAGCGCGCGCGCCCCCAGCGAAGACAAGCGCCAACGCGGCCATTCCCGCGGCTTTCAGCAAGCGCGTTGTAAATACGTCCAACGAGAAATTCAATTTCACGTTGAATTCCTCAAGCCGGCTCCCCTTCGAATTAGTCTGCGGCATTTCTCTCACCCTGTTTATTCCGCTTTGCGAGTTCCAAAGTTCCCAAATTTCCGCCAGATGGCAACATTCCTGCGGAACCAGGCCCTGTGCCCCCCCGCTCTAGCTCGCCCCCGGCGTAAGTTCCGCAACGGCATGAATCTCCACATCCACCGTGTCATTCACCTTCAGGAAAAAATTGCTCGGACTCTTCAGCCCCCATTTGATGTAAGGCACCGCAAAATGCGTTGTGGCCTGAATCTGCTTTCCCGCCTTTGGCTCCACTTCAATGGTCATGATCAAATCGTGATCCTGCCCGTGCAGCCGAAAAACGCCGGAGACTTCCACTTCCGACGATCCCTGCGGCGCAATTTTTCCGCGCACTTGATTGGGGGTAAAAACGACTTCGGTGAACTTGGAGCTCTCCAGCACATGCTGGTGCATTTTCTTGTCGCGGCCCTCGTTCTCCGTATCGCCGCTCACCGCATCCACCACAATCGCACCGTTCGCTTTTCCCGTGGCGGGCTCGAAGCGCACCTCGCCGCTTTTCAGCTTGAACGTTCCGTGAACCTTGTGCAGCGTTGAATCCACTGAAAATTCCACCTTCGTTTGCGCCGGATCGAAATGAACAACGGTTTCCTGCGCCCGGGCTGACGGCACGTTCCCGCAGACCGCCAGCAGCAGAAAAAAGGGGGCCGCGATTCGCAGCGCGTAAAATCTTGAATGCTGCGACCTTGCCTTCATCATCAAGCCCGAAGCACTCGCCAGCCGAGATCGAGAAATTCCCGTGCCTTCACTTCTTCCGGTGCCCGCTGGCCCGTGTGAATCGACATCAACCCGGCAAACAGCCGCGGCGCGTCCGCAAAAAGCCGCAACGCTTTGCGCCGGATCCACGCATTCCGGTCCAACAGCAGCAGCAATCGATTTACCCGTTCAGGCATCATGCAGATTCGGCGGTGCGCCGCGGCATACAAACTCAGGTCCCGGCGCGCCAGCGCTCCGCCCAGATGAATCGCCTGCTGAAACGCAAGGCTCAATCCCTGCCCCGCGATTCCGTCCACTGTCCCGGACGCATCGCCCACCAGCGCTACCGGTCCGCGAACGACCGCCCGCGTTCTCTCGAGTGCCGTGAGGGCCCCTTGCTCGGTGGTCAGCTTTCGCCCGCCCTGCAATCGTCTTGCGACTTCGGGAAATCGTGGCAGCGCATCTTCGATGCGGAGTTGAGGATCACCGGTCAACAAGCTGACGCAGACTTCGGATTCGCCCGTGGGCGTGACGAAAATCTGGCAGCGCTCCCCCCAGTACACTTCAACGAAGTCTGTCCAGGGGGACATCGCATAATGTCTGCGAAATCCAAATCGGCGCCGCCGCGTGCCTCGTGCACTTAAGCCCGCCCATTTCCGCACCACCGAATTCTGCCCGTCGGCGCCTACCAGCCACTCGGAGGCGCACCACGATCCGTTAATCTGCGCTCCCTGAGAATTCACGCTCGATACGCTCGCGCCCCACAACAGCGTCACACCCACTTCCGCCGCACGCTCGATCAATAATTGATGCAGCGCCGTCCGCCGTAACCCAAATGCAAGTCCCGCGGGCAGGCTCGCCGCCGCCGAAGATTTTTCATCGAGGAATCGAATGCCGGCAATAGGAAATGCCCGGACGGAATCTAACTGGATGCCGAGTCGTTGCAGAGACACAACCGCTTCGGGGAGAAGTCCTTCACCGCAGGTTTTGTCAATCGGAGGCCGCCGGGAATCGGCCACCGTCACGGTCAAGCCCTGCAAACGTGCTGCAATCGCTGTTGCCAGGCCCGCAGGGCCCGCTCCGATCACCAAAACATCCGCCCTCATCGCACCTCGTTTCCCGGACTCTTACCATCTTAAGAGCACCAACTCTGAGCAGAACCCCGGCCCCATCGCCGCAAGGATGCTCAACGATCCGGGTGCAGGCCGCCGGTGCATGTACACATCTTCCAGGACCAGCAGCACCGACGTCGAAGAAATATTTCCAACTTTCTTCAAGCACTCCCACGACGCCGCCAGATCCTTTTCCGAGAGCCCCAGCGCAATCGCCGTGGCCTCCAGCACCTTGGGCCCGCCCGTATGCATCACCCAGCTCTTAATGTCTTCACGCTTCAAGCCCTGTTCGTCCAAAAACGCATCCACGTCCACGCCCAGGTGCTTGATTACCGTGTCCGGTACTTCCGGTGAAAGTACGATGCGGAAACCCTTCTCCGAGATATCCCATCCCATCACGCGCTCTGTATCGGGGTAGAAGATCGATTTCGTCGCCAGGATTTCAGGGCCGTCGGAGTCCACCTCTGACCCCACCACGATGGTCGCCGCCGCACCATCGCCAAATAGCAGCGCGGAGATCAGGTGCGCCATCGAAAGATCTTGCCGTTGCAGCGTCAACGAGCACAACTCCACCGACAGCAGCGCCGCCGCCTGATCCGGATATCCACGCACATAATCCGCAGCACGCGATACCCCCGCTGCTCCCGCCACGCAGCCTAAACCAAAAATGGGGATGCGCTTGATATTCGGCGATAGCCCCATGCGATTCACCAGCCGCGCATCAAGCGATGGCGCCGCAATTCCCGTCACCGACGTGACGAAGATTGCGCTCAGATCCCGCGGCTCGAGGTCAGCCTTCTGCAGCGCGCGGCACAACGCTTTTTCGCCTAGGTCCAGCGCGTGCTTGATCCACGCGTTGTTCGCCTCCCCCCAGGTGTGCATCCCTTCATAGAATTCAATCGGTTCAACTGTGAAGCGCCCTTCCACCTTCATGCTCCCGTCCAGCCGGTCGAGAATATCCACGTTCGGCAACGCGTTGCGCCATTCGTGCTTCAGTGCCTGCACAACTACATCATGCTTGTAATAATGTTTCGGGAACGCGCTTGCAACACTCGCAATCCTCATCGGGTAGGCTCCTGGCCTCGGGCGTAACCGCCGGGTGGATGTTACCGCGAGTTCGCCTTTTTACCCACGCGTTTTCTGCATGCGCCCCTCGCGTTGCGCAACACCCGCTTTCGTGAGGTCCGGCGTCTGTCAAGCGTTGAACGCCAGCAAAGCTGCCGCGGCATCCCGCTGCTATTTCTTATGACTCGAGATTTTCGGTAGGGGTCAGTTTCCAGCTATCGGCCTGATCGGCAGTCATCGAATTCCGCGCCGCCGGTTAGCTGATAATGATAACCGGATGTATCAATAATTATCACCATGACGCGAGCTTGCCGATGTCCCCATCTGAAATCTATTCAGCCTTTTACAGTATAATCCGCCCAATGGGGCAATCTGAATTCAAGCCCGGACTCATCCGCAGCAGGCGGGGGGCTCTGGTCGTGGCGTGCTTGACTGGCTTTGTCACCGCATTGAGTTTCCGGGACGTGCTCTCGCATTCTCGACATCAATCCCATTGGCTTATGGATTTCTACTTCTTCCCAGCCTGGGGGGTAGTGACAGTTAATCTGATGTTCTATGCATACCTATTCTGGCTAGGGATAGCTTTTTACCGGAGCGCCCAAGGCAGAGAGCGATTTCTAGTTGGTGGCTGGTTCCTCGGTATCTTGCTGTTTCCGGTCAGACTGGTTTCTATTTCTGCTGGTCCCGTCGTTGACCACGTGCAACTCATGGGCATGGTAGTGGCATTCCTCGCTGCGGTGGACATCCTTTTGAAGACCTATGGGGGCAACAACCCATACCTCCATGGTAGTGCCCCTCGGAATACCTGAGGATAACTGTCGAGAACAGGGATCTTCACCGGCAATCTCGATATGAGATAGGTGGTGATAACCGGATTTATCAGTAATCTGCCCTCGCAGCCTGAATCGCCAGCCAGGTGATTACATCCGGGTTCGCCGTAATCATCTCGCCGGGACGTCAGCCGCCCGCGATGGCGCCAACGATGAGGAGAGGTTCCGTTCCCGAGACCACCGCGTCGGGCAGCGGCGTGTCTGGCGGTTCGTGGGAAAGGTCCTCGCCGCAGGCGAAGAAGCGCAAGAACGGCCGACGCTTTTGCGTGATGTGATCGCGAATCGCACCGCGCAGCATCGGGTAGCGAACTTCAAGTGCGTCGAGGACCGAACGCTGCGTGGCCGGACCTTGAATGTCGAGCTCGACCTCGCCACTAATGTGCGCGAGTCCTCGAAGGTGCGGCGGCAGTTCAACTCGGATCATGGCAGCGTCTGAACCTCGACGGAAAGCACGGCCGGAAAATCCCGGACGATGGGCGCCCACGTGTCTCCGGCATCGGCCGATGCATACACCTGCCCGCCCGTCGTACCGAAATACACCCCGCATTTATCGAGCGAGTCTACTGCCATCGCATCCCGCAGCACGTTAACGTAGCAGTCGGCTTGCGGCAGGC
This sequence comes from Candidatus Acidiferrales bacterium, assembly GCA_050746945.1. Taxonomy (GTDB): domain Bacteria; phylum Acidobacteriota; class Terriglobia; order Acidiferrales; family UBA7541; genus Palsa-295. The sequence continues at coordinate 59,673 of JBOGMZ010000021.1, forward strand.
CTTTGGTGAGTGCCTCCCACTCGTTTCCGCCTGTGCGGCTGCGATATACGCGCAGCTTTCCATCTGGCGTAAAGTGCTCTGAATCGCTCTTGATCGGGATGACGTAGATGGTTTCCGGCTCGTGCGCGTGAACGTCGATTACGAACCCGAAATCAGTAGGCAGGTTTCCACTGATCTCATGCCACGACTCGCCGGCATCGTCGGTACGAAGTACGTCCCAGTGCTTCTGCATGAACAGCACATTCGGGCGCGAGCGGTGCATCGCAATACGATGAACGCAGTGGCCAACCTCGGCCGTCGGGTCGGGGATGTACTGGGAGTGTAGTCCGCGGTTGATCGGTCGCCATGTCTTCCCGGCGTCATCAGTGCGGAACGCCCCCGCAGCCGAGATGGCGATGAAGATCCGCTCGGGCTTGCTCGGATCCTGAATAATTGTATGCAGACACAGCCCGCCAGCGCCCGGCTGCCAGCGTGGACCTGAGCCGTGGCCGCGCAGTCCGGAGAGTTCCTCCCAATTCTGTCCGCCGTCTTTCGAGAGGAACAAACCGGCATCTTCAACCCCGGCGTAGACCATATCCGGATCAACCAGTGACGGTTCGAGATGCCACACTCTTTTGAATTCCCATGGGTGCGGCGTGCCGTCGTACCACTGGTGGGTGCCGGGGACACCGTCGTAGGCGAACTTGTTGCCCACTGTCTCCCACGTCTTGCCGCCGTCACTGGAGCGCTGAATTATCTGCCCGGACCAGCCGCTCGACTGCGACGCGTAGATGCGATTGGGATCGACAGGTGATCCTTTGAGGTGGTAGAGCTCCCAGCCAGCAAAATGGGGGCCGCTAACATTCCAGCGTTCACGTTTTCCATCCGACGTCAGGATGAACGCGCCCTTCCGCGTACCCACCAGTACCCTTACCTTGCTCATCTGTCCCTCCTGCCTGAGTTTGCGGAGATGCTTGCCCCCGACCATCGAGCTGCGGCGGCATTATCTTCCCACACTTGCGGCCACAGCGGAATCAACCCAGTTCTGGACGAATGTTAGACTGCCCAGAGACAATTTCGTAACTGAGCTTTCTGATTGGGAGGCGTCGGATAACTGATGGCATAACGAAGTCGGCCTCACGACGAGCCGAGTACACTGTGCGGTGTCTAACCTGCCAGAGCTCGGATCGAAGGAGGCCGAGATGCGAATTATAGGATGTGATCTACACGCTCGACAACAG